>DASZRJ010000001.1:0-136911 GCA_035550015.1 Occallatibacter sp.
GCTTCATGCGCCGTCGGCACGTGCGGCTGCGGCACCAGCTCCGTCAGTGCAATCCCCGCCAGAATCATCAGCGCACCTGTCGCCGGTCGCATGCCCATTCGTTCGCCCATAAAGACAAACGAAGTGATCCATGCGAACACCGGTTCCAGAGTCAGCAGCAGCGCAATATGTGTTGACGGCAACACGCTCTGTGCCCAGCTCTGAATGGAAAACGCGGCTGCTGTTGCCAGTGCCGCCGCTACAATCAATGCCGTAATCAGCCGCGGTGTCCAATGCAATTCAGGCTTCTCAATGAATGGCAGACTCATTGCCATGAACACCGCACAGAAACCCACCTGCAACAACGCCAGAGGTTGAAATCCAATCTTTGGAGACGTGTGACTCAGCGCGATGCAATGCAGTGCGAAGGCGATCGAGCAGCCAAACGTCAGCACATCGCCAAAGTTAATCGTGTGCAGATCCGGAAGAAGGGAAGCCAGTACTCCTGCCGAACTGTTCTCTACAGCGGGCTGTGCGGTCAGCAGCAAAATGCCCGTAAACGCAAGCACTGCTCCAGTCCATGCATTCCAGCGTGGCTTGCGAGCATCCGGCGGCCGTAATCCCGGGATCATCGACAGCAACGGCACCAGAACCACCACCAGTCCTGTAATGAATGCCGACTTCGAAGGCGTAGTCCGGGCCAACCCTGTAGTCTGGAATTGGTAGCCCGCTGCCAGGCAAAGCCCCACAAGAGCGCCGGCGGCAATCTGGCGCCGTGAAATTCCGCGCCATGCGCGGTGATACGCAACGGCCAGCAGCACAAAGGCCAGTGTCATGCGTACCAGGTTGAATGCGGCTGGTGTCGCGTCTTCCAGTGCGCCTTTGATCACAACAAACGTCGATCCCCACACGGCGACGACAAACACCATCAGCAGATATGCGCGCAGTCTCATGGATTTCTTGATTATTGCAGCCGCAACGTGCTTCTTCGTGCCGTATGCGCACGTTCAGGGACTTAACCCATCAGGCGGCATAAGCCGCGTTTAACGCGTCATAAAAATACAAAAACAGCTTCAAGGAGCGGGCATGACCTTTCTGGCGACACACAAGCAGGACATTTTGCTGATTGTCACGCTTATTTGCGCCGTTATCGTCTTCGGCAACGGCGTTCATTTCATCCTCTTCCGGATGCTCAAGCGCAAACAGGGAGCGCAACGCCATCTCGGTCTCGGAATTCAGAGGCATTTGGGCAAGCCCGCACGCGCCATCCTGCTCGATCTCGGCGTCCTTGCCATCGTTCCGCTCCTTCCGCTTGTTCCGCTGGGCATCAAGAGTCAGATCGAGCACTACGCCGGTCTCTTGCTCGTGGTTCTGCTCGGCTGGTTTGCCATCGGAGGTGTGTATGTCTTCGAGGCTGTGGTTCACAGCAAGTTCGATATCACCGCGCACGACAACCTGCGTGCGCGCCGCATTCACACCCAGATGCAGGTCTTTCGGCGTTTGCTCATCGGCTTGGTCATCGTCCTGGATATCGCCGCATTTCTCTGGAGCCTGCATGATACGACTCTTTGGAAATTCGGCACCGGACTGATGGCGTCCGCCGGTCTTGCCTCTCTGGTTCTTGCCACGGCGGCCAAGTCCACCGCATCCAACCTCATCGCAGGCATGCAGATCGCATTCACTGAGCCCATCCGTATCGACGACGTTGTTGTCATCGCAGGTGAGTGGGGACGCATTGCCGAAATCACCAGCACCTATGTCGTCGTCAACATCTGGGACAAGCGCACGCTCATCGTTCCACTCAGCTTCTTCATCGAGCAGCCCTTCGCCAACTGGACGCGCTCTGGCGCCGACATCATGGGCACGGCATTTCTTTACGTGGATTATTCCGTTCCTGTCGAGGAACTGCGCGCGGAGTTGGAGCGCATTGTCAAAGATGCGCCGCAATGGGACCAGAAGATCTGCGGCCTGCAGGTCACCAATCTCTCTGAGCGCACCATGGAACTGCGCTGTCTTGTTGGTTCGCCCAACTCGGGAGACAACTTTGATCTGCGTTGCATCGTGCGCGAAAAAATGATCGCCTTTGTGCGCGACAAATATCCGCACGCATTGCCTACCATGCGCTTTGAGTTGAACAAGCCGCTTGAAATGGCAACACCGGAGTTACCCGCTCAGGTCACTGTTGATCCTCAAGCGAATACGCCTTCTCGCCCGCAACATAGGTAGCCAGAACCTTGGTCTTCAGAATCTCCGGCGCTGCCACCGTATACAGGTTGCGGTCCACCACGATGAAATCCGCATCGTATCCCGGTGTGAGTTTGCCTTTGTGTTTCTCGGCAAACTCCGCATACGCGGAACCCTGCGTGTAGGCATAGAGCGCCTGCCCCCGTGTCAGCTTGTTGGCAGGGAAGTACGTCTTTGTGCCCGCTTCATTCATCCGCGTCACCGCTGCATACAATCCGCGGAATGGCGTAATTGGTTCCACCGGATAATCCGTCCCAAACGCCAGCGGTACACCTGCATCCAGAAACGCTTTCCACGCGTAGGAATACGCGGCGCGCTCCTCACCCAACCGTGCCTCAGCCCAGTTCATATCTGTCAGCAGGTGATTCGGTTGCATGCTCGCAATCACACCCAGCTTTTTGAAGCGCGCAATATCCACCGGATCTACCACCTGTGCATGCTCAATACGGTCCCGCGCATTCTTCGCCACCGTCGGCCAGCAGCGTGGTACCTTGTAGGGATTCTTATCCTGCGGGGCAAGCTTCGGACACGCATCGTACGTCTGCCCGAACGCATCCAGTGCCATCGCTGCGGCTTTGTCTCCAATTGCGTGGAAGCCAATCTGGAATCCTGCCTTCGCGCGCTCCACAGCCATCTTGTTCAGCTCCGGCTGCGTAAACTGCGGCAGACCCATGTTGCCGGGATCATCCGCATACGGAGCTTTCATCGCTGCCGTTCGCGATCCGAGCGAGCCATCCATGAATCCTTTCAGCATGCCCGTGTGCAGCATCGGATCGTGCGCATCGTGATGAGAGCGCTTTTTCACGAGCACATCGAGCGGATCCACAAACGGCAGCCATTCACTAATGCGCAGATGCAGAGTTCCTGCCTTCTCCATCTCCTCATAGATCAGAAAATCCCGCCATTCGCTGAAGTCCTGTACGCTCGTCACGCCATGTGCCAGAGCATCGTCAATCGCCAGCCTGTCGCCCTTCATCCGCTCTGCATCACTCTCCGGCGGAATTACTTTCTGCACCAGATTCTTCGCGCCTTCGCGAAAAATGCCAGTCGGCTCTCCCTGTGCATCGTGGTCAATAGCGCCGCCTTGTGGAGGTGCCGTTGCACCTGTGATGCCTGCGGTTTTCAGTGCGGCCGTGTTGACCACTGCAATGTGCCCATCCACGCGTTCAAGAAACGCTGGATGATTGCCCGTCACTTTGTCCAGATCCTCTCGCGTCGGCAGTGTCTTGTCGGCCCATAGCGTGTGGTCCCAGTTTCCGCCAATCAGCCAGTGTCCTGCAGGCGCGTCTTCGGCTGCCTTTTTCACCTGTGCCAGCATATCCGCCAGCGACTGTACGCCTGTCAGGTCCACATTCAATTTCGTTTCGCCCGCACTGCCCAGGTGTGTGTGCGCATCGTTGAAGCCGGGAAAGATAAATGTTCCTGAGCTGATCATGTGTAGTGCCGTCTTCGGTCCGGCCAGCTTCATCACTTTGCGCATATCGCCAGCGGCCATCACTTTGCCGCCGCGAATCGCCATCGCCTGCACGGTCTGCGGTTTGTCCTCGTCAAAACCTGCGCCTGTATAAATCGTGCCGCCGAAGAAAATCGCATCGGGAGGTCCTGCGACCTCCGGGCCTTGTGCAGTGGAATGCGTTGATTGCGAATGTGCAAACCCGCATGTGGTGGCGGTTAGTGTGAAGCAGAGCAGGGCTGAAACGATGCGCATGCGCGGAGTCTAGCAGATTGTCACTGTTCCGCTGCCCAGTCCGTCAGCGTCAGCGCAAGCAGTAGCACGCGGCGTAATCCAAGATCGCGGTGCCGGTCCGTGTACCATTCGGCCACGGTGTGCGCACCACCGCCTTCGCCGCCCGCGCCCATTGAAAGCGCAGGTAACCCGTGCGCAATGGGAATATTCGCGTCCGTCGAGCCCAGGCGCAGCTCCGTCGCAATTCCCAGGTGGCGGTCCACCGCGCGCAGAGCTTCCAATATCGGAGAATCGGTTGCAAGCACTGCCGCCGGACGGTCGCCAATCGTCTTGATCGAGTAGTTCAGCGTGCCGCGCAGCCGGCCATTCAATTCCTTTGCGCGCGCATTGCAGTCGTCCACCGCATCTTCCACTGCGCGATGCAGAACGACCTCAAGCCGAGTCAACTCCGCTGTATTCGTCGAACGAAAATCCACACTCGCCGTTGCGCTCTCGGGAATCGAATTTACGCTGGTTCCGCCGTGGATCGTCCCCACGTTCAGAGTCGTACGCGCTTCAATGGTGAGCGGTGTTTCGGCTAATTGGCTCAATGCACCGGCCAACGCAACAATCGGATTCGGCGTGCCCGCATCCGTAAAACTGTGGCCGCCCGGTCCCGTCACTGTCACTTCAAAC
Organism: Occallatibacter sp.; assembly: GCA_035550015.1. Taxonomy (GTDB): domain Bacteria; phylum Acidobacteriota; class Terriglobia; order Terriglobales; family Acidobacteriaceae; genus Telmatobacter. The sequence continues at coordinate 4,586 of DASZRJ010000001.1, forward strand.
CTGCGGCTGCCCAGCGCCTGCGTCACAGCCGACTCCGCACCGGCGCCATCCAAAACAATATGTGCTGCCACACGGCTTGCGTAGCGGCTCTGCTCGTAAAAGTGCCGCACGCCACGCAGATCGCCTTCTCCCTCTTCTCCCACGTTTCCCAGAAACAACAGCGGTGCGGCCAGTTCTACTCCGACATGCTTCAACGCATGCGCCACCGCCAGCATCCCAATCACTCCTGCGCCGTTGTCGCATGCACCGGGAGCTTCCAGCTTGTAGCAGCCATCTTCATGGGTCACAAGCGGCTTGATTTCCGTTGAAGCGGGAAATACCGTATCCAGATGCGCCGACAGCACCACCAGCGGTCCTGTACTGTCGTGCGGTAGTCCCGTTGCATACAGCAATCCCGTCACGTTACCCAGTGCGTCGGTCTCAACCTCTTCCAACCCGGCTTTGCGGAAGCGCTCGGCCAGCCATGCCGAACGAACCTCTTCGCCAAACGGAGGCGCTGGAACAGCCACCAGCTCTGTCTGCCAGTCCGTCAGCACTTTCGGATTGTTATGCAGCCATGCGAAAGCTGCATGTATAGGCCGTTGCGCGGCAAGAGCCGTCACGCGCGAAAACGCCGATGTGCGAAAGAACAGAGCCATGCAATGTTTTCAGGGTAGCAGGGATTCGAAGCTGTTCGTCTTACGTGTGGTGTATTGCCTCTCTTGGAAGCTCGTTCACAAGTGTTCTAGGACACAGTCGTTTTATCGGTCACTCGCCAGCGCGGACTGTAATCTCCGCATCCGCCCCGTCGTACTCCACTGAATGCAGAAACAACCCGCGCGCTGGAGCCGTCGGTCCAGCAGCCGATCGGGACCGCGTCTCAAGAATTGTCTTCATCGAGCCGGCAGGGAACTGTCCGCGCCCAATCTCGAGCATCGTTCCCACCAGGTTCCGCACCATGTGATGCAGAAACCCGTTTCCGCGTACGCGATATGTCAGCAGATTTCCGGCTTCTCCCGTCGAAGCCTCCCACTGCGACGAAAAAATCGTCCGTATTGCTGTTCTGGGTTCCATTCCTTCTTCCTGCCGTTGTGCCGCATCGGCATCCGTTGCCGCCAAACTCGTAAAGTCGTGTTCTCCCACCACCGCTGCTGCGGCCTCATCCAACATGTCCTGATTCAGCTTCCAGGTACACGTGTGCACAAACCGTGCCAGAGTCGGTGGGCAAATCCGTCCACGAAAGATCCGGTACTCGTACGTCTTCGCCACAGCCGAGTGCCGTGCATGAAATTCTGCTGCCACGCGACGCACTTCCATCACACGGATCGCCGAGGGTAGCGTCTTGTTCAGAGCCCGGTGCAGGTTTTCCGCGGGAATGGGCGCCTGCAGCGCAAAACTGGCCACCTGGGCCAGGGCATGTACCCCCGCATCGGTCCTGCCCGATCCCTGCGGCAGCGGTGTCTCCCCGCAAATCCGGCCCAAAGCAGCCTGAAGTTCCGCCTGGATCGTGGGTTCTCCCGGCTGCACTTGCCAGCCGCTGTAGTCTGAGCCGTCGTAGGCCAGCGTGACCTTCCAGTTCTGCGTCCCCGCCACTGGTTCCAGATCTTCCATCGTGACTTGTTTCAGGTGCCTTTCTTGTTAACAGGGTAATTGACCCATCTGCGGCCAAATCTCCACCACAGAGTGGGATATACTCAGGTGTTCGTGCGGTCTGGGCCAGACGGTCCACGCCAAAAGGGGAACGAAATACGAGCCCACAGCGTATTCGTTTCAGGAACCGGGGCAATGTGCTCCAGGAATCACTTCAATCGCGCTGAAGCGAAAGAATTTCTGCGTCCGGGGCGCGCTCCCGGTCGTCTCTTACTAATGGCAACCCACATGCCTAAAAACTCGTGGAGAGGAATCATGCATTTGTTCGGCAATCGTGTGTTCATCCAACGCCCTGAAGCCTCGCGGCGCAGGATTGAGAATGTGGGGAGCCGGCTCCGCGCCCTGGCCGTGGCCACTTTGACTCTAGCTTCCTGCATGCCCTCGGGCTTGGCTCAACAGGCGCAGACCACCCCCAATGACAAGGCCGCCTCCAATCTGCCAGCGGCGCCGGCCCCGATTCAGACCGAGCCCTTTAACATGCGTCAGTCCATGCGCGATTTCAGCAAGCCCGCGCACGGATTTCTTACCGATCCGATCGATTGGTATCGCTCCACAAGCATTCCGAAGGCCAGCTTTGACAATGCGCCGCTCCTCGCAAGTCTGCTGAAGGACGGCAAAATCTACCTGAGCCTCTCCGATGCCATCGCTCTTGCGCTCCAGAACAACTACGACATTGCCATCGCCCGCTACAACCTCGACATTGCCGATACGGATCTTCTGCGTGCCCGCGCCGGCTCCACGTTGCGCGGCGTAAACTCCGGCGTTGTCACCAATACCGAGGGCGGCACCTCCTCTTCCACCATTTCTGGTGGCGGTCCCGGCGGCACAACGGGAGGCGCGAACGGCGCGGCTTCCGGCACGTCCGGCATTGTCCTCTCCACCAGCGGCGCTGGCCCCACCCCGGTCAACCTTGACCCCAATGTCTCGGGGACCATTCAGTTTGAACGTGCCACGTCGCCCTCTACGAACTTCTTCACCGGTGGTACCAGTTCTACGAACACCTACGATTTCACCGTCACTCAGGGCTTGCCTACCGGCACCAACGTCGAGTTCGATTTCAACAACACATACGCAACCACATCGAATGCTATCACTCTGTATAGTCCGCAGTTGACGTCCAGTTTCAAACTGCAGCTCACGCAACACTTGCTGCAGGGCGCTGGCATCTGGGTCAACCGCCGTCTCGTCTATCAGGCAATCAACGACCGCCGCATCACCAACGCGGCCTTCCGCCAGCAGATTCTCTACACCGTTAACCAGGTCGAGAACATCTACTGGGGTCTCGTCGGTGCTTATGAGGACGTGCAAGCCAAAGAGCGTGCCCTAGAGCAGAGCACGAAGCTCGATCAGGACACACGCAAGCAGTTGGAGATTGGCACCATGGCGCCGCTTGATGTGGTCAACGCCGACGCAAATGTGGCCAGTGACAAGCAGTTGCTTATCAGTTCGCAGAGCAACCTGCGTTACCAGCAGCAAATCATCAAGCAGGCCATTGCGCGTAACTTGAGTGATCCCGCGCTTGAAGCAGCTCCGGTCATTCCCACTGATCGCATCAGCACAGAAGTCGTACCGGAGGAATCCGAGCCGATCGATACGCTCGTTAAGGAAGCTTTCAAGCGCCGTCCCGAGCTTGAGCAGGCAGTGCTTGCACTCAAGAACGATGCCATTACCCTCAAGGGTGCGCGCAACGCATTGCTGCCTACCTTCGATGTCTACGGCTTCCTCGGCGGCACAGGCATTGCAGGTTCCATCAATCCCAATTGCGATCCGACGTTCAATGGCGATGCTTGTAGCTCCGGTGTCAGTACTGGTTGGGGAACTGCGGCCCAAAATTCCTTCAACCTTTCAGCTCCCAACAAGGGCATCGGCTTCACGCTCAACATTCCATTGCGCAACCGCACAGCGCAGGCTGACCAGGCGCGCTCGCTCATTGAGTACCGCCAGGCCGAGCTTTATCTCGAACAGCTCTACGCCAAGATTCGGATGCAGGTCGTCAATGCACAGTACGCGCTCACCAATGATCGCGCGCAGGTAAACTCCGCTCTTGCTGCTCGTGACTACGCAAAGCAGAGTCTCGACGCGGAGCAGAAGAGGCTTAAGCTCGGTGCCTCCACCACGGCCAATGTGCTCCTCCAGGAGCGCAACCTGGCTACGGCAGAGAACAACCTGATCGCAGCACACGCGGCCTACGCAAAAGATCGCGCGGGCCTCTACCAGGTGCTTGCCACCACGCTCGAGCATTACGGCATCAATCTTGGAGAAGCCGTCACAGGCAATATCACGGCAAAGCCTCTTGTTCCAGGCCTCGAGCCGGCTCCCAAAGGCAACGAACCCACAATGACCCCGCCTTCCACCAAATAGAAAGTGGAAGTTCGCACCATCGATAACGGCGAAGGCTTTGGCCTTCGCCGTTATTTTTGAACATTGTTGCGAATGCTAGGCGTCGCTCTTTTGCAACGCTGCCGATGGAGACGCCAGATGTTCGTTGAATTTCGCCTGCGCCTCTTTGCTCGCCAGAATCAGCAAACGGTCGCCCGGCTGCAGAATTGTCTGCGCATGTGGCGTAATCACCGTTGTCCCGCGTAGAATCGCCAGAATCCTCGCACCCGGTGCGGACTTATCAAGTGCGCAGTCGGCAATCGATTTGCCCACCCACCGGCTATCCGGTCTCAGCGCGCCGGCAGTCAATTGCTCCTGGTCGGGCAAATCCAGGGCAACGCCCGATTGCAGCAAGGCCGCAAGGTGTAAATGCGACAGTTGAGGCGGCAGTGCCACATTGTCGCTGTTCAGAATCTGTAGTGCCAGTGCGACATGTTCGGCGCGATGTGCGGGCGAATCGATCCTGCCCACAACCTGTCCCTCATACAGGCTTCCATACTTTACGAACTTTGAAAGCCGCATCTGCACCAGAAAGCTGAGTGTCACGGCAAGGCAGGCCGGTACCAGCAGTTGGTAGCCGCCGGTCATCTCCGCCACCATCAGCAAGGTCGCCACAGGCACGCGCGCCGCCCCGCCAAACACAGAGCACATGCCCACCACCACAAGTCCTGCGGCCGGTTGGTGCGCCGCGGCGGCAAAAGCTCCGCCCAGCATCGCTCCGGTGAATAGGCTGGGCGCAAACACACCACCCGACCCGCCGGAAGACACAGTCAGCGCCATGCCCGCAATCTTGGCTGCCAGCAGGGCCACAAGCAGCTTCAGCGCAAGCTGCCCGTTGATCGCCTCCTGAATCCACCCATATCCGCCGCCGAGCACTTCCGGTAGAGCCAGCGCCATTGCGCCCAGACCAAGCCCTCCAATTGCGGGCTTGATCCAAGGCGGCACGCGTAGTGCCAGAAATCCATCGCGAATGCGATAAAAAATCTCTGGCAGCGCGGTCGCCACCACGCCGCTGGCAATGCCCAGCAATGCGAACCATCCGTATTCCGCCACAGTCGTGGGCGCAACCTGTGCAGGCACCACAAACAAGGGCTTCCAGCCCACAAAGCTGCCGTTCACCATGTAGGCCACGACCGACGAAAGCATGCAATAGAGCAGGGCCTCCGCTTCAAACTCGATTCCGCCGTACAACACTTCGACAGCGAACAACGCCGTCCCAATCGGCGAACGGAAAATCGCGGCAAGCCCCGCGGCCATGCCCATCAACACAATCAAGCGTTTTTCGCGGGTCGACCGGTGCAGCCATTCTGCGTAGACAGATCCCACTCCGGCAGAGATGAGCGCCGTAGGACCTTCACGTCCCGCGGAACCTCCCGAACCAATCGTCAGTGCGGAGGCAATCATCTTTACCGGCGCAACCCGCGCGCGAATCGTTCCCCCCGTCCAGTGCACAGCCTTCACCACCACATCGGTGCCATGGCCTTCGGTCTCCGGCGCCAGCTTATATACCAGCAGGCCTGAGATAAGGCCGCCCAGCGTCGTTACCAGTGGAATCAGCCATAGCCCGTGCGGTCCAATTGCCTCCCGCAGCACGCCGCCGTCGGCCGGCAAGCCCGGCGGATAAAACCCTGCCATTGTTCCAAGAAAGAAGTGGCTGGAAAGCCGGAGCATCCAGACGAATAGTTGCGCGCTCAGGCCCCCGCACACGCCCAGCACCACCGCATCCAGAATCAGTCTTGGATTATCTTCGGTCTGCACGCGGCTCAAACCTCCGTTCATCACCGGGAAGGCCAACACGCTCTCCGCCGGGCACGTGTCTTCCAGTCACGCCGTCAATGCGTGAATCGCTTTAAGGTTCATTGGGATGAGCCGCACGCTGCAATCTTGCAAGAATCAGGACACATTACGTAGCGCACGGCCCGCCGCGAAGCAAAAAACGCACTACGCCTTCTTAAGATACGCCCTGGTTTTCAGGCTCGCGATCCACACTGCGCGTTTTACCGCTCGGCAATCTTGTCCAGAAGATCGAAGAACTCAGGAAAGCTGATTCCTGCCGATTCCGCTCCCTGAATCAGAGTGTCGCCGCTTGCGCGCAGCGCCGCCACGCTGAAGGCCATCGCAATGCGATGATCGCCTCCCGAGTCGATAAGCGTTCCATGCAGTGACTGGCCGCCCGGAATCTCCAATCCGTCCTCGAACTCCTTCAGCTCCGCGCCCATTGCGCGCAGGTTCTTTGCAACCAGATCGATGCGGTCTGATTCCTTTACACGTAGTTCATGCGCGTCACGAATGCGGATGCCGCCCGACGTGTACGGAGCAATCGCTGCAAGCACCGGCAGCTCGTCGATCAGTTGTGCGGAAAGTGCCCCGCTGATCTCCGTTGAACGCAGTCCGCTGGCTGGCGCTGAGACCTGTACTGTGCCCACCAGCTCCGCATGTTTTTCCTCAAGATTCAGAACCGCGATCTCAACGCCAAGTGATGTCAGAACATCCAGCAGAGCGGCGCGCGTCGGATTCATCCCGAGATGATGCAGCACCAGCGCCGAGCCCGGAAACAACGCAGCCGCACACAAAAAGAATGCTGCGGAAGACATATCGCCCGGAACCGCTGCGTCAATTGCATGCAGTGTCTGCGGACCCTCAATCGAAACCGAGTTTCCCTCGCGCGTCAATTCGGCGCCAAATGCCCGCAGAGCAAGTTCGCTGTGGTCGCGCGTGCGCACGCTTTCGCGTACAGTCGTTGTACCCTCGGTCTGCAGGCCTGCCAGCAGTACGCAGGTCTTCACCTGCGCGCTCGGCACCGGTGTTGTGTAGTCAATCGCCTTCAGCTTCGTGCCCTGAATCATGATTGGCGCATGGCCCAGTGTCAGCGTTAGTTGGGCGCCCATCGCTGCAAGTGGCGCACGGATTCGTTCCATCGGCCGCCGCGAAAGGGAAGCATCGCCCACCAGAGTGAAGCCGCCCCACTGCGGCGCCAGCAAGCCCGACATCATGCGCATCGTCGATCCGGAGTTACCGCAGTCCAGCGCCTCTTTCGCGGGGATCACTTTGCCGCCCACGCCGGTTATCTCCACAACTCCGTCATCCAGCTTCTTTACCTGCGCGCCCAGAGCTTCCATGCACGCCAGCGTGGAAGCGCAGTCGGCTCCTGTGGAAAAATTCGCAAAATGCGAGGTCCCTTCGGCAAATGCGGCCAGCATTCCATAGCGGTGGCTGATGGACTTGTCGCCCGGAAGGTTCAGGCTGCCCATCACGTTACGGGCAGGGCGAATGGTTCTTTCTTGAGAGGCGTACACAGCAGGCTCCGGGAAAAATTTCTACCCTTCAGTGTATCGAATCGAAGTGCGTCTATCGCACCTAAACGCATATCTTCCTGTGTGTTTTCTTTCGCAACGCAAGTTGCTCATGTTTTTCCATCTCCGGGTCGATAAGGAAAGCGGACAGGTGCGAAACATGATGCACAAAGAAGCGACGAAGAGCATGACGGAATCAGCCACCCGGTACACGCCGGTCTCGGCCGCGCGCATTCCCATCCTTGATGGCATGAATCGCGTGCATGCCTATCGGTTGCATTTTTGGGAGGAGCATTGGGCGGCCTGCGGTGTCTCCGCTCAGGCAGAGAACATCGCATCGCGGGCATCGCGTGTTGAAATTGAAATCATTGCGCGCGGACTCCCCGCATTTGTGAAGTGCCCCGCTTCGGCAATCGATGGAGATTCTCTCTGTGAAGACTGGCTTCGTTTTTTGCCTGCGGTCAATACCGTCCTCGAGCTGGAAGCGGGTGATCTCGAAACAGCGAGTACCGCTCTTTTGAGCAACGTGCATCGGAGTGGATACCGGGTTGCCGTCAAGGGAGTTCCTTCTGAGGATTCATCTTGCTGGCCGCTGATGGATTACATCATGGTCGATGCCGAGCGCATGTCTTCCTCCGCTCGCATCGGGCTCACGGCTCTTGCGCGGAAAAACAGAATTCATCTCATTGCCGTCAATGTCGAAACCCAGCGAGAATTCCGCGAACGTTCTGAGCAGGGCTTTGATTTCTTCCAGGGCAATTACCTCCTTCATCCCGACCCGCTCCCTGTTCACAAGATTCCACCCAATCGTATGGTGCATCTTGAAATTCTGGAGGAGCTGCAGAAAGATCATTCTGATCTGGACCACCTCAGCCAGCTCATCAAGTGTGATGCCGCACTCACCTATCGGCTCCTGCGTCTTGTCAACTCGCCGCTTTGCGCGACGCGGCAGGAGGTCACCTCCATTAAATCCGCGCTCTTACTCCTGGGTGAAAACACTGCGCGTCGTTTCGCCACCATGGCGCTTGCTGCCGAATTCAATGGTGATCAGCCCTCTGAAATTCTTCGTATCTCCATGGAGCGCGCTCGCTTCTGTGAGCTCGCCGCGGGCCTGTGTGGGCAAAGCTCGGCTGAACAATACCTCATCGGACTCGTGAGCATGTTTCCGGCAATGTTGCGCATCAGCATGGACGATCTGGTAAAAACGCTTCCTCTGCGCGACCGCATGCGCAGTGTTCTGCTTGGCCAGCAATGCCCGGAATCGCTCCTTCTCGATTGGATTACCTGTCACGAACAGGGATACTGGGACCAGTGCGACATGATTCTGCAAAGCAGCGGAATCGGCAGAGAGCAGATGCTGGAGCGTCACAGTGAAGCCATAGCCTGGGCCGATCTGGTTCTCTTTAACGCGGGATAGCTGGAGATCCTCTAACGCACCTGCAACACAATGATCGTCTCGTCGTCGAAGCGGTCCTGCTCGCCCTGGAAGCGCGTGACATCGTCCAGAATGGCTTCCGCAATGGCGTCGGCCGGCTTCTTCCGCTGCGAGCAGAGAAACGCCGACAAGCGTTCCTGTCCGTATTGCTCGCCCTGTGCATTCTCCGCGTCCGTAATTCCATCTGAGATGAATAGAATCACATCGCCGGGTTCCGCTTTAATCTCGATCTCGTCATATGTGGCGCCGGGAAACAGCCCGAGAGGAAATCCCTCCGCCTGCACCACTTCGGACCCGTTTTCTCGGCATACAGTCGGCTGTACTGCACCCGAATTCGCCACATGCAGTGTGCGTGTCTCGCCATCCCACAGCGCAAACAGCATCACCACATACTGCGACTCAAGCCGCCTCTCCTGCAGTGCGTCGTTCAACTGCGCCAGCATCTCTGCCGGTCGCGGCTTCTGCAGGGCGGCGGATCGCATAACGCCGCTTACCAGCGCGGCGAACAGCGCGGCTGGCGCGGCCTTGCCGCTCACATCGCCCAGCACAATCGCCGTGCGGTTCTCGTCGTATTCCACAAAGTCGTAGAGATCGCCGCCAATCGTGCGCGCCGGCAGAAAGCGCGACGCTACTTCACCATTCTTCGCCGTCGGTGGTTTCGATGGCAGCAGCCGGAGTTGCACCTCGCGCGCCATGGCGATATCGCGCTCCAGTTGTCGCTCCTGCCGTCGCACCGCCTGATACAGCCGTGCATTCTCAATCGCAATCGCAATCTGCGCTGCCAGCGTCGTCAACATGCGCTGGTGCTCATCTTTAAAGAAGTTCGGCCGTGTGTGCTCCAGATCCAGTACGCCAATCACGCGCCCTTTATGGAACAGCGGCACAATCAGCTCCGAGCGTGTCTCCGGATTCATCGGCAGATAGCGTTGGTCCTTGTTCACATCGGGCACATTGATGGGCCGCCACTCACGCACTGCCGCGCCCACCAGCCCGCTTGTTACTGGAATCCGCCGCATCGGTGCGTGTGCATAGCCAAACCGCCACGCGTAGCGCGTAATCAGCGTCTCGCCCTTCTCGTCCAGCAGCATGATGCTGAACATCTGGTAGTCGATCAATCTCCGCAGCAGTTGCCCCACGCGGTCCAGCAGCGGGTCCAGGTCCAGAATTGACGTCAGCTCAGTCGCAATCTCGTTCAGCACCTGCAGCGTCTCTGCCTGTCGTGACACGCGCGCATACAGCCGCGCATTCTCAATCGCCTGCGCAATGCGCGACGCCGTCAATGTCAGCAGATGCAGGTGCTCGGGCCGGAAGTAGTTCGCCTCTTCGCTCTCGATATCCATCACGCCGATCAGGCGATTCTTCGCGATAAGCGGCAGCGCCACCTCTGATCGCACGTCGGGATTTGCCGGAATATAGTTTTCCGCCTTCGTTACATCGTTAATCAGCAATGACTGGCGCGTCAGCGCCACCTGTCCTGCCACACCTTTGCCCACCGGAATCCGCATGCGCTGTACTTCCGGTGTGTGCCCGATCTGGAAACGTACTCGAAGTTCGCGTGTCCGCTCGTTCAGCAGCAGAATCGCAAAGATGCGGTAGGGAATAATCTCCCGCACCAGTTCGGATGTGCGGTTCAGCAGCGTCTGTAGATCCAGCGTTGTGTTTAGTGCATCGGCCAGTTGCACCAGATACGACAGGTCAGCCGCCTCCACGCGTACATTGGCCGGGTCCAGATGCGCAAAGGGATTCGCCGGGTCTGCAGGCCGGTAGTCGCCTTCAAACTCGTGCTCTGTCGTTTGCTCTTCAGGTGGAGTGCTCATGTGTGTCGAAGGGAATCATACCGGAAGTGCTCCGCGCGCAATTCCACATTCGGTCGGGAGAAGGCAGGGAAGCGGCTCCTCCCGTTAACCGCAAAGGTACGGCTTGCTGTTTCAGTCTGATCTTTCAGGAAAAAGCGCTTCGCGAAGCGCCAGGGTTCTATTCCGCGCCAAGCTCACGCACAATGCCCACAGACGCGGATGCGCCAATGCGATTTGCGCCTGCCTCTAGCATCTTTCTCGCATCGGCCAGCGTGCGAATGCCGCCCGAGGCCTTCACGCCGCAGCGCCCGCCGGCAACGCCGCGCATCAGTGCGACATCTGCCTCCGTCGCGCCGCCACCCGCAAATCCCGTCGACGTCTTGATAAAGTCCGCGCCGGCTGAGATCGCAATCTCTGATCCGCGCAGCTTTTCCTCCACGCTCAGCAGCGCTGTCTCCAGAATGACCTTCAGAATTGCGCCGTGATGGTGTGCCACCGTGGCCACCGCGTGAATGGTGTGTTCTACAGCCTGGTGATTGCCGCTCTTCAGCTTGCCAATCGGAATCACCATGTCCAGCTCCTTCGCGCCCAGCCGCGTCAGTGCCGCCGCCTCCTGCCGCAGCGTAGACACAAGCGATGCGCCAAAGGGAAACCCAATCACCACGCCCACCGGCACGCCCGTGCCTGCAAGCAGGCCAACCGCCGTCGGAACCCACACCGGATTCACCATCGCGCACGCGAACTTGTAGCGGATCGCCTCATCGCACAGGCTCTCCACCTGTTCGCGCGTGGCTTCGGGCTTCAGCAGAGTGTGGTCGATCACGGCCGCCAGCGCCTGCCATGACGACAATGCCTGCGCGGCAAATCCCGCGGAGTCGAAAGTCCCATGGTCAAATTCCACATCTTCTGCGCGTATCGGCGTGATGGTGCTCATTAGTGCATCTCCTCTCTTGCGTCGGGCTCCGCGGTACTGGCTGGCTCGGCAGGGTCTATCCGGGAGTCGAGTATAGAACGTGTCTCTTCAACCGCACAAAGGCTGTCCGTAACTTTCATACGGGTGCAATACAAAAACAAAACAGCACATCACGGCAAAGGATTGCAGTACTTCGTAGAGGCCTGAAGACTCATTTCTCAATCTTTCAGGCTTTGCTTTATTCCGGATGATCCGGAGCCATCAGGCAGATATCCGGAAGATTCCGGTACCGCTCTGCATAATCCATTCCATATCCAATGACAAATAAATTTGGAATAGAGAAGCCCACATAATCGGCGTCGATCTTTTCAATGCGCCGTGAGGGCTTGTCGAGCAGTGTGGCAATGCGCAGCGTTTTTGGGTGCTGGTTCAGGAACAGCTTGCGCAGATACGCCAGCGTCAATCCCGTATCCAGAATATCCTCCACAATCAGCACATGCTTGCCTTCAATCGGATGATCCAGATCCTTGATCAGTTTCACCGCGCCTGAAGTCCGCTGTCCCTTGCCATAGCTTGATACCGCCACAAAGTCGAATGTCGCATCCACCGTTACCGCGCGTGCCAGGTCGGCCAGAAACGGCGCGGCGCCCTTCAGCACGCCCACCATCACCAGCTTTTCGCCATCCAGGTCGCGGCTTATCTGCGCGCCCATCTCGGCAACCCGTTCCGCAATCTGTTGGCGTGTGTAGAGAACTTCAAGGCCCTGATAAGAGGTGGTGGACATAACCCAAGTATCGCCGAATCGGATTGTTTTGTGAAAGCTCTCTGGTGTGAATAATCGGCATCTCGCCTTGCGTGAAAACCGGCGCAAGCATCCGGAATGCATTCCAACGCGTCTATACTTATGAATAGCGATGCTGCCTTATATTCACATCCCCTTCTGGCCCCATCAGATTCCCACCTTCGGCCTCATGCTTTGGGTTGCCGCCGTTGCCGCTGCGTTCATTCTTGACCGCGGATTCAAACGTGGTCGCATTGATGCAGACGCGGCCGGCATGGTCGCCATCGCCGTCGTCGCGGGCATCGTGGGCGCCAAGCTCTGGCATGTGCTTGACACCCCCTTGGAATTCCGTGAAGAGGGCTGGGCCGTACTCTGGGATTCGGCGGGCTTCGCCTGGTTCGGCGGACTCGTCTTCGGCGTAGGCGCATTGCTCCTTCAAGGCTGGCGCGCCGGCATCGGAGCCGTCCGCACACTCGACCTCGCCGCACCCGCCGCCGCCGTCGGTTATGGTGTCGGCCGTATCGGCTGCTTCCTCTCCGGAGACGGCTGCTACGGCGTCGCCACCAAAATGCCCTGGGGCATGGCATTCCCCAACGGCATCGAGCCCACGCTCCCCGGCGTCCGCGTCCAGCCCACACCGCTCTTTGAAATGGCCGCCAACATTCTCATCGGCGTCTATCTCTGGATTCGCGGTGCCAAAAATCGCCCCACCGGCTGGATCCTCGGCGAATACCTCGTCCTCAGCGGCCTCGCCCGCTTCTTGGTCGAATTCATCCGCCGCAACCCCAAAATTCTCTGGGGACTCTCCAACGCCCAGCTCGCCAGCCTCGGTTCCGTCGCCGCAGGCATCATCCTCATCGCCTGGGCCGCCCGCCACCGCACAGAAACAGCAACCACCCCAACCACCGCCGTCGAACACCCCGCCTGATAGACCGACCCACTCACCGCATTGTCATTCAGAGCGAAAGGGGACCCCAGGCGTTCTCACCAGCCTGGGGGTGGTGAGCGAAGAATCTGCTTTTCACAATCCAGCCCTGCCACAAATCTACCGTGCCCCATTTATCGTGTAGTGATGAGTGGGAGGCGTTACGTTCCTACAACAAGTCTCCGGGTGCCCCATCCTGGCTCTGCTAGGGTGGGGAAGCACAAACGCACAGTGCCCCATTTCATTGCGAAGCAATGAATGGAAAACCACATGTCTATGTTTGGCAATGCGTCCCGTAGGGACGCTATGAAAATAGCCCAGGATGAAGCGAGCGTACGCGAGCGCAATCCTGGGAATGATGCCCCACACAAGTTCGCCGTCCCGTTAGGGCCGGCGCGGCAATCTCCAACGCGCAACACTCCTGGTGAGAAATCATGACCATCAATCGCCCAGAAAACCATGTCATCCCGAGCGGACCCTGAGCGTAGCGAAGGGGGAGCCGAGGGACCAGCAGCTGCTTTTTCGCGATGTTAGCTCAACCACAAAAATAGGGTGTCCCGGGTGCCGGGGTCCCCACAAACAGGTCTTAGTTCGTGGGGTGGAGGAGCCTCGCATTTGGGCACCCGAGAAAGTTCGACTCCATCCCAGCCACAAGAAAGACTGCGCCCATTCATTGCAAAGAGTGTTTTGTGCTAGTTCGAGCTGTGTCATCAGCAACTTGATCCGGAGAGCTACTGATTGTTCTTGCTAACTGAGCGATTATTGGGCGGGTGTGTACCTCAACAGGATCTTCCTGTCGATTCTCGTCATGGTAATACTCGCCTTCATCAAACGCTGAATATACTTCCCAAAATAGCTCAGGCCGCGGGCCGCTTGTATTGGTGACGGCAATCGAGAGGTCGTTTACCACTGCATCGCAAAACTCGAATGTAAGTTCGCGCTTGTCAAAGCCGAGCGCCAGGTGTCTAGCAATCGCGTCGAAGAGATGGGTTCGCGAAAGGCCAAACTGGACGCACCAACGTTGAACATCTTCCTCGGTTAGGTGATGTTCAAGTTCGTTGTAAGGAACACCGTCTGTATAGACCAACTTGAGATCACGGAAAACGTCACCCATTTCCATGATGATGAGTTTAATGCCATTCCAGTGAGCGATTAGGAATATGAAGCCAAGAACAAGATTTAGGAATGATTAACCCAACAACTCTCCCGCAAGCGAAAAGCGAGCATCTATCGCACCGCAGGTGCCTGATCACTGATCACTGACCCCTGACCACTTGCGTCCTCCGATAACACTCCACCGCATGGTCGTTCACCATCCCCACCGCCTGCATCCACGCGTACACAATCACCGGCCCCACAAACTTGAACCCGCGCTTCTTCAGCGCCTTGGATATCGCCTCGGCAGTCTCCGTTTTGGCGACCAAAACTCCGGTCCCCATCACCGGCTTGCCGCCCGCCAGTGCCCACACCCACTGGCCAAAGTCCTCGCCCGCATTCTGCATTTCGAGAAAGATCCGCGCTCCCGCAATCGTCGCCTCAATCTTCGCCCGCGACCGCACAATGCCCTCATCGGCCATCAGCCGCGCAATATCCTTCTCCCCAAACCGCGCCACCTTCGCCGGATCAAATCCCTTGAACGCTTTCCTGAACGCCTCGCGCTTGCGTAGAATCACAATCCACGCCAGGCCCGCCTGAAAGCCCTCCAGCATCAGCGTCTCCCACAGCTCACGGCTGTCGTACACCGGCACACCCCACTCCTCATCGTGATACGCCACATACAGCGCATCCTTGCCCGGCCACGCACACCGCTTCTTCTCAGCCGCCAACTCAGCCACCCCTCTTGTCCAAAAATTAGAGCCGTTTGATGAAGGCCAGCGCCTCCGGTAGTTGTGGAAACAGCTTCTCTTCGGCTTTGAACTCCGGCCCGTGCACGCACCGCCGCAGCCCCCGCATCTTTACTGGATGCTTCAGATGCAGCATCTCGTGGTACAGCAGATATTCAATCGCATAGCGCGGGCTTGAAGGCCGGTCGAACACCCGGCTCACCACAATCGTGTTGTGTGCCGCGTCATAGTGCCCCAGCGACCGCTTGGCCATCCCCTCGCTCCATGTCAGCTCCGGCCGCCCCAGCATGCCCCCAAAGAACCGCATATTCAGCGAGTCGAACACTTCCTCCAGGTGGTAGTACCGCCCCTCCGGCCCAAAGTACCTCTTCGCTCCCCGCAGATTCCGCATGCGCTCCATCGCATTCACCACCGCCGCCGAGGTCGTAAACCGCTTGTAGCGCACGTTATGCATCGGGTCGATGGACTTGCGATAGAGCTTCGCAAGCAGAATGTGCGCAATCGCGCGTAACACGCTCTCCGGAGCGGCTTCCAGCAGGTCGCTCAGGCTCACACGAATCGACCCTTCGCGCAGCCGGATCGTCGTATTCAGTGACGTAAACCGCCGGAACCGCACCACAAACGGCGGCATCGGCGCACGCGGCCTGAGAGCCCTGTACTCCTGCTCAAATATGGGGATGAGATCGATGGCCACCATCTCGGAGAATAGCAAAAAATTACGAAATCATCGCCAAGGTGAGCACGGTCAATGCTGCGCGCCTGTCTTCAGACGCTGGGAGAAGACCCCTGGATGGGTTTTCCCATCGACAGATCCACCTTGGTGGGGTGGAGGATGAAGCGTAAGTCTGGGCAATCTTGGAAGGGTTACGAGATGCAAATCGTCTCCCCGTAGGTGCGGCGCGAATACGGGGTTCTTCGAAACCGAAACTGAACTACGTAATGTGCATCTGTACAAAATATATAGGTTAGCCCAAATTCAGCACCTTAAAATCGGGCAAATTGAGTCAGATTTCAGCTAATTCCGCTTGAGTGCAAAGTTTCCGCAACACATTCGCGTACAAATTCCTTCTCAAACCGCTCGTTCGTTGCTGGATAAATCTGACGGTTTCACGCTCTTGCCGGTGGTGCATGCAATTCCACCGGGGATTACCGGCGAAAAATTCCGGAAAATCGCCACATCGATCCGGCAATTTCGCAGCATGATTTGCGGTGCCCTGGAACCTAGTTTTTCGGCTCGTACCGTTCCTGCCCCTTCTGCTCCGGGTGCTCGTCGAAGTACTTCGTCTGGTCCTTCAACATCTCCTGGGCCTGGTCCGACAAATCTTTCAAACTCGCTAGCGCATCCGTCCGCGAAAGCTCATACGT
Organism: Occallatibacter sp.; assembly: GCA_035550015.1. Taxonomy (GTDB): domain Bacteria; phylum Acidobacteriota; class Terriglobia; order Terriglobales; family Acidobacteriaceae; genus Telmatobacter. The sequence goes on from DASZRJ010000001.1 coordinate 20,946, forward strand.
TGACTCCACTTTCAGCGTATTCAGCACTTCCTGCCACTTGGGAATGGCCTCATTCAAGTCCTTGAGAGCTTTGCGGATATCGGCCTTCCGCTCGTCGAACACATCCAGATTCGACCCGAATTCATCGGCCAGCGCCGCCACATCCTGCAGCTCATCATCCAGCCTCTTCGCACGCGAGGGCGAGTGCCCCTTGGCCCCATACTCCTTCACCACATTCACGTGGTCCTGCATGAACTCCGCGTAGAGTTTCACTCTCCCCGGTGGATCGTCGCCCGCCTCGCGAATCTTCTCGATTTGCGGCCCCGTCAACGGATCCCGCTTGTTTCGTTGCGCTTGCAGGGGCAGTGCCAGTGTCAGCCCAATCGCCACAACCAGCATTGTCTGAATGGAGCGCATTCAATCCTCGCGGCGCATGCGCCTGGCACACGCCAAGTTCCGGCAAGCATGGCAGAGTTGGCCGCGGCGCGCAACCGCCGCAGTGCAAGGCCGATTCGCCCTACTGTTTAAACACCTGCATCATCGCAGCGTTGTCTGCCTTGTTCACCTGGGCCAGTGTCTGTGCCACAAGTGCGCGGTCATCGTAGCTGCTTGCATGCAGCAGACCATTCAAACGGAACGCGGTATGCCGCAGCAAAAGCTCGGCGTTTTTCAGGCGCTTGTCCTTGCCGCTCACCGTCAGGTGAATCTTCTGCGCAAACTCCTGTACTTTGCGTAGAAGAGAACTGGCTTTATCCACTTCTCCAACCGAGTATTGACGCAGACTCACCTCGGTCATCTGATGGACCAGCTCAGCATAGAGATAACACTGCTCCCTTGGCTCGGCCTGTTGCAGGCGAACCTCAAGCGCATTAATGGTTTCCAGGTTGTACGCTTTTGAGTCCGGGTCGGATGCACGCGCAGGAAGCGCACAGACGGCGAGGAGCACAACGACCATCGACATTGCCAAACGACCCATGAGCTACCTCCGGGGTGGTTGAAGCGGACAAGTCGAATACTGCTACAAGAGCTTATTTGTTTTCCAGCAACTTCAGGCGCTGCCGTGCCTGCCATTCCTGATCCGGCATCTTTCCGCCGGCGGCATCCAAAAAGTGGTGATAGTAGGTAATGGCCTGCGCCTTGTCACGTAAAGTATCGTACGAAATTGCCCAAAGAAAATAGGTAGAAGGAACTTCCGGTAAATATTTTGATCTCATCGTAAGAGCATGTAATGTCACCGAAGGCTGTCCGACCTTCGATGCTGCAAATGCCAGCCCGCTCCACGCGTCCCCATTGGCCGGATTCGCTTCCGTGGCTTTTTCGAATACCGCAAATGCTTCCCGGAAATTTTGTTGTCGTATCAAATTCTGTCCGTGATCCACCAGCAGGTCGTTGTCCCCCGGATTTGTCGCCAGTAGTTGCACGTCCAGAGCGTCCGCCCCGGCCACATCACCGGACTGTGCACGCAAGTCGGCAAGCATGCGGGTAATGTCATCGTCTTTGGGACGCTGTGCGTGCAATTTCTCCATGAGCGGCAGCGCCTCGGCCTTGTTCTGGGCGGCAAGCGCTGTTGCCAATTGTGCCGTCAGCGCCGGGTCGTCCGGACTCTGCGTCAGGGCCGCGCGCAACAGTGATTCCGCCTCGTCATATTTCTTCTGTTTCAGCAGCAGATGCGCCAGTCCTTCTTCGCCAGCCGCGGATTTAGGATTGCTCTTCAGCAACCGCCTGTATGCCGCTTCCGCCGTATCGAACTGTCCCTGCGATTCTGCCAGTTGCGCGGCTAAAAGCGTATCCGCTTCCGTCTCCGGGCTCAGCTTCAGCGCTTCCAGCAAATCCGTCGAAGCCTGCGAGGCATCGCCCGTCCCATCCGGCCGCGGCTTGTCAATCTGCGCCAGCGCGCGCCATGCACGCGCCTTCAGCATGGGTCCTGCTTCGCCGGGGTCGAGCGTCGTCGCCGCCACCAGTTGTGTTCGCGCATCGCTCAGCTTGCCTTGCCGCGCCAACAGCAGCCCGTACATCAGCCGTGTCTCAAACGAATTGGGCGCAGCCGCAACCGACCGTCCATACAACCCCGCCGCATCATTCTCGCGATTCTGCTGATCCGCAACGTAGCCCGCGTCGAATAGCGCGCGCCCATCCTCGGGATGCGCCGCAAGCCACGTATCCAACGCTTTCTCTGCCGTCGCCCAGTCCGACTTCGCAATCGCTTCCTCGGCATCTGCTATAGGCTTTGCCATCGGCTGCTGCTCCACCGACTGCGTCCCCGGCGGATTCGGCGCAATCTGGCCCGCCATCCACAAAGGCGCAGAGCCAACCAGCACACACATCAAAATCAAACGTACGCGAACCACAAATACCTCATCCATCAGTCTAGCGGTGCAGGGTATTGGACGTTGCCCGCCCGAAAGCGGTACGGATCGTAAACTCACCGGCGCCCTGCAATTGCATTGAAAGAATGTTTGTGCCGTCCACAATCTACGCCGCATCCAGGTGAGTGCGATGGTCCTGTCCGCCCGCACCTCAGTAATACACCAACGTACTGCTCGTTGCCTGAGAGCCTGAATTCAACCAGTTACTCGGCAAGTAACCGCGAGCTAGAAGAAAGTGGTAACAGTTGCACTACGCAAACAGGTGACCGGAAAATACCCAACGGGGAATAGAAATCAGCCTTGATTTTTCCTAACCTCGAGAGTGGAAAGGCTGGGAGTCTGGTATGAATCGAACCCGCGCATCGGGGCATCTAATCGTGCGTGTGGTTCTTTGATTCAACATATGCATTGGCCGCTTATTGTCGGGTCGGTAGCTTGAGTGATACCAATGCAAATCCAGAGATGCCCAGGCAGGTGACAGGATGACTTCCACAATGATGGAGTACTTCCCCCTCGAGTCCGCCTATCTTTGCCAGGATTGTGAAAATGTCGGCAATTGCGCAACGCAGTGTCCGGCCTGCGCCTCGTCGGCACTTCTCTCGCTGTCGAGCGTTGTAAACAGAGAGTCCGAGAGCAGCAACGAACTCGCCAGTGCCAATATTGCCATTCCCGCAATTGTCTTCGAGCGCGTGCGCAACACTGTACGCGCTGCCTGAGCGTGTGCATCCTCAACTCTGGAAAAGCACACGCTTCCCGAACTGTTGCACTTACTTGCTTCCATTCATCGCATAGCGAAGAGTGGAGAGCCGTAACCCTTCTTCTGCAGGTGGGAAGCACCGTCTGCCGCATGCAGTGGTGCCCTATAATCAAGAATGGCCGTTTGTGCTCTGAGCCCGTCTGAGCGCATAGTGCAACGGTCCAACGTCTCTTACGGTGCCTTCTTCCTGTGACTGTGGCCAACGAAGCCAATGAAGCGATTGTGATTCGCGGTGCGCGGACCCACAATCTCAAAAACATCAGTTGCACCATTCCCCACGGCAAGCTCACCGTGCTCAGCGGTGTCTCCGGATCGGGTAAGTCTTCGCTCGCCTTTGACACCATTTACGCCGAGGGCCAGCGCCGCTATGTCGAATCTCTCTCTGCTTACGCCCGCCAGTTTCTCGAGCGCATTGAAAAGCCTGACGTGGACGAGATTGACGGTCTGGCCCCCGCCATCGCCATCAAGCAGAAGAACACCACGCGCAATCCGCGTTCCACCGTCGCCACCGCCACCGAAATCTACGACTACCTGCGCCTGCTCTACGCACGCTGCGGCGAGGTGCACTGCATCCACTGTGACGGCCTCGTCAAACGCGACTCCATTGACGAAGTTGCCGCCGCCACCCTCGCATTGGGTGAGGGAACCCGTTTGCAGGCGCTTTTTCCCGTACGCCACGCTTCGGAAGAGCCGCCCGCTGATGCCGAGCCGAAAAAGCCGGCAAAGCGCAAAACCAAAGCCACCGCCAAACCCGCAACGGAAGATGCCAACGAGCCTTTAACCGAGGCAATGAAAGCCCGCCTCACCGAGCTACGCGCCGCTGGCTTCAATCGCCTCTATCAGCGCGGCCAGATCTTCGAGTTCTCCGCACCCGAGTCGCTTCTCGACATCGACTTCACACTGCCTGTCTTCGTCCTGCTCGATCGTATTGTTGTGAGCGTCGACAGCCGCGCACGCATCGTAGATGCTGCTGAAATCGCCTACCGTGAAACCGGCGAAGTCTACTTTGAAACCGTTCCTCGTGAAGAAGGCATTGCTCCCGTCCGCTATCGTTTCTCCGGTGAATACGAGTGCACCAGTTGCCATCGTCCCGGCAAAGAACCGGAACCGCGTCTTTTCAGCTTCAACAATCCTTTTGGCGCATGCCCCCGCTGCCAGGGTTTCGGCAATACGGTCGACTACGACCTCAACCTCGTCATTCCCGACAAGAGCCTCTCACTCAACGGCGGCGCTATCGATCCCTGGAACCGCCCCAAGTACCGCTCCTGGTTTACCGACCTCAAGAAACAGGCCGCCGCACTCAACATTCCACTCGACGTGCCCTGGCGCGATCTGAGCGACGATACGCGCGAAATTCTTTTGCGCGGGAAGGGAAGCTTCGTCGGTATCCACGGCTTCTTTGCACAACTCGAGCGCAAAAAGTACAAGCTGCATGTGCGCGTCATGCTTTCCAAATACCGCGGCTACGCCGAGTGTCCTGATTGCCGCGGCCAGCGTCTCCGCGCCGAAGCCCGTGCCGTGCGCCTCAACGGCCTCAACATCTGCCAGGCCGCCGCGCTCACCATCGCAAAAGCAAAGGTCTTCTTCGACTCGCTGAAACTTACGCCGATGCAGGAAGAGATCGCCGGCCCCATCCTCGATGAAGTGCGCCAGCGCCTCAGCTTTCTTGATGCCGTAGGCCTTGAATACCTTACGCTCGACCGCCTCGCCTCCACGCTCTCCGGCGGAGAAGCGCAGCGTATCACGCTCGCCACTTCGCTCGGCTCGCGTCTTGTCGGCGCGCTCTACGTGCTCGATGAACCGTCCATCGGCCTGCACACACGCGACACCGCGCGTCTCATCCACATCCTTGAAGAGCTGCGCGATCTCGGCAACACCATCGTTGTCGTGGAGCACGATGCCGATGTGCTCCGCTCCGCCGATCATTTGCTTGATCTTGGTCCCGGCGCGGGTGAGTTCGGCGGCAAGATTCTCGCAGAGGGTGTTTTGGCCGAAATCGAAGCCAACCCAAACTCGCTCACCGGCAAATATCTCTCCGGCAAAATTGCCATCCCTGTGCCCACGCGCCGCCGCGCACCGGGCCGCGAAAAGCTCGTCCTCCGCGGTGCCTATGTGAACAACCTCCGGGGCCTCGACGTTGAGATTCCGCTCGGCATGCTCGTAGCCATCACTGGTGTCTCCGGCTCCGGCAAGTCCACGCTCGTGCACCAGGTGCTCTATCGCGCCGTGGCGCGCGCACTGGGCCAGACCGACGGCGCAGACCCGTCCGCCACTTTCAAATCGCTCACCGGCACCGAGCGCCTCAACGACGTTGTCCTCGTCGACCAGACGCCCATCGGCCGCACGCCGCGTTCCAACCCCATCACCTACATCAAGGGCTTCGACCTCGTCCGCGAGCTCTTCGCCGCACAGCCCGAGGCCAAGCGCCGCTCACTCACCCCGGGCCACTTCTCCTTCAACGTGCCCGGCGGCCGTTGCAACACCTGCGAGGGCGATGGCACCGTCACCGTTGAAATGCAGTTCCTCGCCGACGTCGAACTGCCCTGCGAAGACTGCAACGGCACGCGCTATCAGGCCAAAGTCCTTGAAGTGCAGTACAAGGGCAAGAACATTCATGAAGTTCTTCAGATGACGGTCAAGGAAGCGCTCCGCTTCTTCGTGGGGCAGACGCGCCTGCTTGAAAAGCTCGCCGTGCTTGATGAAGTCGGCCTCGGCTATCTGCGTCTCGGCCAGTCGGCCACCACGCTCTCCGGCGGAGAAGCCCAGCGCGTCAAACTCGCAGCGCATCTGGCACAGGTACGCAGCGCGAATGCAAATGCCAAGCCCTCACAGGCAAGCCGCGTGCTTTACATCCTCGACGAGCCCACGACCGGCCTGCACTTCGACGACGTGTCGAAGCTGCTCACGGCGTTCCGTAAACTCATCGACGGTGGCGGCTCGCTCATCGTCATCGAACACAATCTCGACATCATCAAGTCCGCTGACTGGATTATCGACCTGGGCCCCGAGGGCGGCGAAGGCGGCGGCCACATCGTCGCCGAAGGCACACCGGAAGACATCGCGCAGAACCTGCACTCGCATACAGGGAAGTGGCTGGCGCGGGTGCTTTGAGTGAACGTCCAAGATAGGCTTATCACGACAGAGAACAAGTCAAAACACCAGTAGCGCATATCGAGCTCAATGCTCCTTCGGGTAACACCTATTCAGCATTAATATGTTTGCTGGACATGATGTTGCGGGCAAGCCAGAATGGGCACAATGGCACTAAACAATTTCATTTACCTTGTACTCGCACTTATGTTGATCTTGGGAGCGGTGCGAATCTTCCACTTGCTTCGCGCCCGAGCTATGCGAGGGCTAGCGGCCAGATGGAGCTTCAAGTACATTGGGCCTTCTGCACCTCCAACGTGGTGGTGGAATCCGCCTTACAGAATGGGTTCTCCTCCTGTCGGGACCTTACACTTTCATCTTCAGGGATTCGCAATCAGACAAGTATGGAATGTAATCGAGGGGCAGCGAAACGGGAGAGATGTCCTCATTTTTGACGCTATCTGGGGATCGAAAGGTGGACAACCGCTCACATTTATTGCGTGCAAGGAAGAACAGTACACATTTGAAGCGGACACGTTGCGGGAAAAGCCTTTTCAATCGAGCGGATGGACTGCACTAAGTGGAACTTGGCTGCTTTGGTTCTCGTGGACAATGGGAACGAGGCGGATTGATCATCATCTAAGCGGTTTTTAGGCTGCGCAAACAGGCTCTCTTTGTGTAAACTCTCCGCCCCGTTCGGTCACACCTCATGCCAGGTTCGCGTGACGAAGCCTACAGGGGAAGGTGGATAAGGTAGGCAGCCTCTACTCCGCCTTCCCATCCACCAATCTGCGAATCCCCAGCGGATTCCCATCCTTCAACTCGTCCGGCAGCATCGCCTGCGGAAAGCCCTGGAAGCACACGGGCCGCGCAAACCGGTAGATCGCCAGCGACCCAACCGATGTAAACCGCGCATCGCTCGTGGAGGGATATGGCCCGCCGTGCACCATCGCGTGGCACACCTCCACCCCCGTCGGGAACCCATTGAAGATGATCCGTCCCGCCTTCTGTTCCAATATGCGCACAAGCTCACTGTGTGCCGCCAGATCCTCATCCGTACCGAAGATCGTTGCCGTTAAATGCCCGTCAAGCGCCTGTGCCGCGCGCACATACTCGTCTGTCGATTTGCACGCAACCAGCAGAGTATCCGGCCCAAAAATCTCGTCGCCTAACTCCGGCTCTTCAAGAAATTGCTCGAGCGATGTCGAAAAGAGCGTCGCCGCTGCCTGAACTCCCGATGCCGTGACGTCTGCCTGGGCTGAAACCGCAGCCGACTCACGCCGTGCTTGCGTTGCCCGTTCATATTCGCGTGCAATACCCGCCGTCAACAGCGTGAAGGGTTGCGCCAGCTCCGTCAGCGATTGCAGCTCGGCAAGAAACGCAGCCGTCTCCGGCTGCTCCGCCATGAGCACAATGCCTGGCTTGGTGCAGAACTGCCCCGCGCCCAGCGTGAACGATCCAAACAGCCCCTTCGCCAGTTCCACCGGTCCTTTTTTCAGTGCGCCCGGCAGCACAAACACCGGATTGCCGCTCGACATCTCTGTAAAGCAGGGAATTGGATCTTCCCGCCCTGCCACCAGATCCATCAGCGCACGCCCGCCGCGCAGGGAACCGGTAAACGCCACGGCCTTGATGGCCGGATGTGTCACCAGCGCCGCGCCCGCTTCAATGCCAATGTCGAAGACCATCGAAAACACGCCTTCGTGCAATCCCTCGGCCTTCACCGCATCGGCAATGATCCTGGCAACCAACTCGCTCGTTCCCGGATGCGCCGGATGTGCCTTCACCACCACCGGGCATCCCGCTGCGAGAGCTGATGCCGTATCGCCGCCTGCCACAGAAAACGCCAGCGGAAAATTGCTCGCGCCAAACACGGCAACCGGCCCCAGCGGCCTCAGCATCGAACGCAAATCCGGCCGTGGCAGCGGCGTGCGCTCCGGCAGCGCCGGATCGATGCGTGCATTCACCCACGAGCCTTCTTCCACCACGCCTGCAAACATCCGCAACTGGCCCGATGTACGTCCTGTTTCGCCCAGCAGGCGCGGCATCGGCAGCGCCGTCTCAAGGTGCGCGCGCTCAGCCAACTCCTCTTTCGCCGCGTCCAGCCCGTCGGCCACCCGCCGCAAAAACGCTGCGCGCTTTTTGCCGCTGGTCTGCGCAAAGCTCGTAAACGCCTCCGCTGCCAGATTTGCCGCCGCGTCCACCTCATCCACGCTTGCAGAAAAGTACTGCGGCTCCAGTTTCTCGCCGCTCTGCGGATTCATCGCCGCAAATGCCCCAAGTCCGGCGGCTCCGCGCTTATTTCCAAGAAAGGATGTGCCCTCAAGTTTCATCACACACGATTATCCCGCATCCAATCGCCCGGCTTCATCCGGCGCGCCATGCGGCAGGCCATTTTGTCCCGCCATTTGCCAGAACCCTGCACAATTCGATAGAACGAGTCGAGCTCTGTTCTGCCATTTTCGTTGCGCTTCAATTGCCGGCACTCGCTTCCCGCCGGCCTTCAGAAGGGAAACCCAGCCTTGCACACCGATCCGACCGCCGGCCTCGATATCAAATCCAGCTCCACGCATCACGCGCCGCTCGTTCCGCAAGGGCGTTTCGTTCCCTTCGTGCTTGTCACCGCGCTCTTCTTTCTCTGGGGAGTTCCCAACAACTTCAATGACATCCTCATCCGTCAGTTCATGAAGTCATTTGAGATCAACCGTCTTCAGGCCGGTCTCGTGCAGTTCGCTTTTTATCTCGGTTACTTCTTCCTCGCCCTTCCCGCAGGCGCCATCATGCGCCGCGCGGGATACAAGACCGGAATCCTCATCGGACTTTCTCTCTATGGGACAGGCTGCATCCTTTTCTGGCCCGCTGCTCTTACGGAGAGTTATGCCTTCTTCCTCACGGCGCTCTTCGTTATCGCCAGCGGCCTCGCGTTCCTTGAAACCGGTGCAAGCCCCTTCATCATCCAGCTTGGCGATCCTGAAACCGCTGCGCAGCGCGTCAATCTCTCGCAGGCCTTCAATCCGCTCGGCTCCATCACCGCCGTGCTCATTGGCAGCCGCTTCATCTTTTCGGGAATTGAACTCAAGCCCGATCAGGTCGCCGCGCTGCAGGCACAGCATCAGTACGCAGCCTACCTGCGCTCGGAGACACTGCGTGTCGTCATACCCTATCTCGGACTCGGCAGCCTCGTCCTGCTCTGGGCCGTGCTCATTGCCTTCACGCGCTTTCCGCATACCGGCCTCGACTACTCGCGCAACACGCTCGAGCACGACGAGTCCAAGCCCCTCTGGCGTCGCCGCCACTTTGTCCTCGCCGTCGTCGCGCAGTTCCTTTATGTAGGCGCGCAGGTCGGCGTCTGGAGCTGGCAGATTCCTTACACCATGACCTTCACCGGACTCGGTGAGCGCGAAGCCGGTTACTGGCTCACCGCCGCACTCGTTGCCCTCACCACGGGCCGCTTCTTCTCCTCGTGGCTGCTGCATTACGTGCCCGCTTCACGTCTGCTCGGGCTCTTCGCTGTCACCAATACGGTCCTCTGCGGACTCGCCTTTATTCATCCAGGCTGGTTCGGACTCGGCTGCCTTGTCGCCAACAGCTTCTTCATGTCCATGATGTATCCCACCATCTTCGCGCTCGGCGTCAAAGGTCTTGGCACACGCACTAAGACCGGCAGCGGCTTCATCGTCATGGCCATCGTTGGCGGCGCCATCGTCCCGCTCGCCATGGGGTTGGTCGGTGATAAGGCCGGCATCGCCGCCTCGTACCTCATCCCAGTCGCCTGCTTCATCGCTATCGCGCTATACGCCTTCCTCGGCGCCAATCCCGACCCCGAGGAACTCGCCGCGGATCCCAAGCTTGCGCTCGGTTAAGAACTCAATCTGTGTAAAGAAGGAAGAGCCACGGGTATTTCTTCAGTAACTGGGCCGCGCAATCTCCACATCCGCGTAACGCTGCATTCACCTGCCGTTGTTGAAGGCACGGCAAGATCGATGCATGACAACACCACACCCGCAGGTTCTGCGGCAGGTTTTCTCCTGCTGGAACTGGAAGTGTGCGCTGATGAGCGCAACCGTGCGTTCATCCATCTACTTCGCCGCCATGCTCCGCACCGGACTGAGCGGCAGCCTCGCAGTTGTCTTTGTAGAAATTCTTTACGTCACGCTCACCGCGGGCATTTATGCAGGGCTGCAACAGAAGTCGCTTGCACTGCGCCCGCGCGCGCTCGGCAATCTCGCCATCGTCCTCGGCGTGCCCGGCCTCGCTCAGTCTCTCGACTGGCTCGTGCATCAACTCAGCGGGGCAGCCGCCACCAACAAGGCAACTTTCGCCGTCTGTGTCTTCACTTTGCTTTCAGCGCTCTTTCACCTGCACGTCATGCGTAACGGCGCATTCCTCACCGGTCACGGCCGTTCGCTCGCTGACGACTTCCGTCGTATGCCGCGCCTCATTGCAGGCTTTGTGCTCAAGCCCGCCGCGTTATTCGCGCAGTTCAGCGCAAATTCTGCCGCGGCGGAATCGGAAGCCGTCTGATGCTCGCTACTCTGCGACTGTTGGATTTGTCAGCGATCCAATCTTCTCGATTGTGATCGTCACATTTTCGCCTGGCTTCAGCCACCGCTTCGGAGTACGTCCCAGTCCCACTCCATAGGGCGTTCCGGTCGATACCACATCCCCGGGCAGTAGCGGCGTAATCGAAGACAGATACTCCACCAGCTCCGGCACCTTGAAGATCAGCTCGCGCGTATTTGAGCTCTGCATCGTCTCGCCGTCGATCGTCAGGCTGATGTCCAGTGCATGCGGATCTTCAATCTCATCCGCTGAAACAATCGCTGGTCCCATGGGGCAGAATGTGGGAAAGCTCTTGCCCATCGACCACTGCGACGTGGCCAACTGAACATCGCGCGCGCTCACGTCGTTCACAATCGTGTAGCCATACACATGCTCGCGCCACGCCGACGCCGGAATCCGATACCCGCCCTTGCCAATCACGAACGCAAACTCCGCTTCGTAATCCGGCTCGGTCGAGTTCTTCGGCAGCACAATCGCTTCGCCCGGTCCCACAATCGCAGTGGTCATCTTGAAGAACACCACCGGCAGTTTAGGAATCTCCATTCCCGATTCCTTCGCATGATCGCGATAGTTCAGTCCGATGGCGAACACGCGGGGCGGATTCATCAGCGGCGCATGCAGCCGTACTTCATCGATGCCATACGACGGTGCATCCGCATGAATGCTGGTCTCCGTCACGCCGTGCTGAATCGCCTGCAATGCGCCGAAAAAGTGCGAGGCCTCATACGTCAGATCGATCACACGCTTGCCGTCGTCGACCAGCGCTCCCGGAATGATGGTTCCTTCGCCCACAGGCGCATTCAATCGGGAAAACGAAACAAGTTTCATCGCAATGGCCCTCCAGGGCCCATAAAGTCATACTGCAATGCATCCGCGCATCGCGCGAACAGAAAAGCCGGAGCAGGGAACTGGCTCTACGCCGCGGTCCATCCACCGTCAATATTCATCAGCGCGCCGCTCACAAAACCCGCTTCGTCCGACGCCAGATACCGCACCAGAGACGCAACCTCATCCGGACGTCCCAGTCGCCCAATCGGCTGCCGTGCGCGCAGCTCCACACGCACTTCCTCCTTATTATGCTTGTGGAACTTCTCCAGATATCCCTCCACAAACGGCGTCTCCACCGTGCCGGGGCAAATCGCATTCACGCGCAGCGTCTTCGGATACTCCACCGCCAGTTGCCGTGTCATCGCCACCACAGCGCCCTTCGTCGTGCAATAGGCAAACCGCTGTTTGATGCCCACCAGCCCTGCCACAGAGGCAATATTCACAATCGTGCCGCTCTTTCCCGTCCGCTCCTGCGCCGCCAGCAGATGCGGCATCAGTCCGCGCGTCACCAGATACACCGACCGCACATTCACGTTGATCAGCCGGTCGAAGTCCTTGGGCTCCGTCGCTTCAATCGATCCCACATGCCCAATGCCCGCATTGTTCACCAGAATGTCCAGCTTCTCCAGCTTCGCCGCCGCGTGCGCAATCGACTCCTCGCTTGTCACATCCAGATGAATTGCTTCCGCCGATCCCAGTTTCTCCGCCAGCTTCTCCGCGGCCGGCACATTGATGTCCGCTATCCACACAAACGCGCCTGCGCGCACCAGCTCCGTTGCGGTCGCCTCGCCAATGCCGCTCGCGCTTCCGGTCACCAGCGCATGCCGCCCATCCAGCCGGAATGCGTCGCCGCCAAGGTCCTTCTCCGTCGTACTCATGCGAATTTCAACCCCTTCTCTGTTGCGTCCTTCTGCGCGTCGGCAAGAATGGCGTGCGAGCTATCTTCCGTTTTCAGCGCGCGTGACATCACAGTATCCACAATCGCCGCAAAGGCTGCCATGTGCTCGCCCACCGGCAGTTGCCTTGCTCCTAGTGAAATCTTCTCAATCTCGCGATACGCGGGTATGCGCATCTGCAAGCCGGGATCGCGCCACGTGGAAAGACGCACTCCCACCGCTCCATGCCGCGTCCGTGCCAGGTCGCGATGCGGCTCTGTCGTGAACCGCAGAAACTGCCACGCGGCCTCTTTATTCGCTGACCCGGTTCCAATCGCCAGTGCCCAGAACACAGACAGTGAAACCGGCTCATGCACACCATCGGTCGGAATCGGCGCGATGGCAACCTTTCCTGCCAAGGGAGACCCCACACGTCCGGCGCGTGCCGCAAACCCGAACCAGTTGGCCATCATTGCCACTTCTCCGGCCAGAAATAGATCGCCGGACTGGGTCGAATCAAGCTCCGGTGAACGCGGATGACAGACCTCGGCATTCCGGACCACACGCCGGTAGTACTCAAGCCCTGCCTCGGCCTCCTGGGAATCCAGCTTCGGTATGCCGTTCCCGTCCGTTAGTGCGCCACCTCGGCTCCACACCTGCAGCGCAAAGTCATACAGAGTGTTGTGGCCATCCGGGAATCCTGCAAACACCGTCCCGTATAGATTGTTCGCGGCGTTGGTAAAAAAGCGTGCCGTCTCTTCAAGCTGAGCCCAGGTTGTTGGCGGAGCAAGGTCGCGCTCAAACTGCTTGCGGAATGCCTTCTGCGTCTTCGCGTCAGAAAAAAGATCGGCTCGGTACACCAGGCACTCGGGTCCGTCATGCCATGGCAACGCCGCCAGTTTCTCGCCAAACATCAGAGGCTTCACCAGCGAGTGCGCCCAGCCCTCAGGCCAATCGGCAATCCATACATGCCTGTTCCACGCGGCCAAATCCTCGAGAGAACTGCTGGCCATTCCCTCTGCCAGCCAATCGGTTACCAGCAGCGCGATATCGAATGTTCCATCGCGCAATCCGCCTTTGTGCAGCGTGGCATCGTAAAGCTCATGAATGCTCATCGGCACAATCTCAAAGCTGTTGCCTGGATTCAGCAGCTCGAATGCGAGTGCCTCTTCGCCCAGTGCGGCTGTGAAATCGGCATAGTCGCGAACCGCGATGCGTAACTTGGTCATCTTTATTTCCCGGTCCCGCTACGCACTTGTTGCAGCACGTCCAGATAGCTCCGCGCCGCATCGGTAATTGCCTCGGGCCTGCCTTCATCCACTGCCGTCAGATTCACAAGGTCGCTGCCCACTCCAAGGGCACGCGCGCCTGCCTTCAAAAAATCGGTGGCCGTTGCCAGCATCACGCCGCCTGTCGGAATCAGCTTCAAAAACGGGAATGGAGCCAGTAGCGCCTTCAAATAGCTCGCCCCACCCATCGCGGAGCAGGGAAAAATCTTCACGTAGTCTGCGCCTGCACGGTACGCAGTAATGACTTCGGTAGGCGTCAGCGATCCGGGAATCGAAACCTTGCCCGCCGCCTTCGTTGCTGTAATCACATCTGCATGCAGGCTCGGGCTCACCACAAACTCCGCGCCCGCATCAATTGTTGCCTTCGCTTCGTCGGCTGTTGTCACTGTACCTGAGCCCAGCAGCACGTCGTTGCCGTACTCGCGCTTCAGTTCCGCCAGCAGCCCCACCGCGCCGGGCACCGTCATTGTCACTTCCACCACCGTCACGCCGCCCGCCAGCATCGCTTTCACCACGGCATGCGCCTGCGCAACAGACTTCGCGCGCAGTACGGGAATCAATCCAACCCGTTCAATTCTTTCCTGAATCGTCTCTGCCATCTCTTCCTCTACCGCGCAATCCGCGCTGAGCCGCCCTTCATCACGCGCTCCACTTCCGCCAGGCTTGCCGTGCTCGTGTCGCCCGCCGTCGTCATTGCCAGCGCACCATGTGCCACACCGCAGCGTACCGCCCATTCCGCCGGCTTGCCCATCAACATTCCGTAAATCAACCCGGAAGCAAAGCTATCGCCGCCGCCCACGCGGTCCAGTATGTCGATGTCCGTCTGCGGCACGTGCACAATCTTGTCTTCGTACAGCGCAATCGCGCCCCACGCATTGCGGCTAGCCGTGTGTGCCGTGCGCAGTGTGCTGGCCACCATCTTCAGATTCGGATACGCTTTTGCCACTTCGCGCAGCATCTCCGCATACGCCTCCACCGGCAACTCGGCAAAGTCCTCGCTCACGCCTTTCACTTCAATGCCCAGCATTGCAGAGAAGTCCTCCTCATTGCCCAGCAGCAGATCTACCTTCCGCACCAGCGCGCGATTCACTTCCTGTGCCTTCGCTTTGCCGCCAATCGCCTTCCACAGAGACTCGCGATAGTTCAAATCGAATGACACCGGCGTGCCAACAGCTCGCGCCGCATCCATCGCCTCTGCGGCCACGTCCGCTGTCGAGGCCGATAGCGCCGCGAAGATCCCGCCCGTGTGAAACCAGCGTGTCCCATTAGTTGGACCAAAAATCGACTTCCAGTCAAAATCGCCCGGTTTCGCCTGGCTGATCGCCGTATTTCCTCGATCGCTGCATCCGGCCGCCGCGCGCAGTCCAAACCCGCGCTCGGTAAAATTCAGCCCGTTGCGCACTGTGCGGCCCACGCCGTCATACTTCGCCCACTGCACCAGCCGCGTATCCACGCCGCCCTGCAGCATGCAATCCTCCACCAGCCGGCCCACGGCATTGTCTGCCAGCACCGTCGCAATCGCTGTTTTCAGGCCAAAACAGCGCCGCAGCCCACGCGCCACGTTGTACTCGCCGCCGCCTTCCCACACAGCAAAACTCCGCGTCGTGTGGATGCGGCCCTCGCCCGGATCCAGACGGAGCATCACTTCGCCCAGGCTCAGGCAATCCCATTGGCAGGGGTGTTCAGGAATTTCAATTCGATTCATAGCCGTGATTTACTTTGACTCGCAACCTAAACAACTACTCTATCGCACCATATTCCTTGTTCGCGCACTGCGGGCCACATCACATATACACCCCAACGTGATAGATTTCTCTCGGCGGAAGCAAAGCGATTCAGTTCTCAGAAATCGAAATCAGCTTCCCGCTGGGAGAGATATCCATGAGCCAGAGCCTTTTTGATTTGAGTGGCCGCGTTGCCGTTGTAACCGGCGGTACAACCGGTTTGGGACACGCCATTGCGCTGGGCCTCGCTGAAGCGGGCGCCGACGTTGTTGCCACCTCGCGCCGCACTGAGCAGGTAGACAAGACCGCTGCCGAAATCGAGGCGCTCGGCCGCCGCACTCTGCGCCTTACCTCTGATGTGCAGAAGCGCGAAACCATCCAGGCCGTGCACGACGCCGTGCTCAGGGAATTCGGTAAAATCGACATCCTCGTCAACGCCGCCGGCATCACGCATAAGGCTCCCACGCTTGAAGTCGACGAAGCCGACTGGTCGCGCGTGCTCGACATCAATCTCAATGGCACACTCCGTGCCAGCCAGATATTCGGACCTACCATGGTTCGTGCCGGTTACGGGCGCATCATCAACATTGCCTCGCTCACCACCTTCGTCGGCTTTTATCGTGTTGCCGCCTATTCGGCCAGCAAGGCAGCCGTTGGCTCGCTTACCAAGGTTCTCGCCGTCGAGCTGGCGCAGACTGGCGTCAACGTCAACGCCATCGCGCCCGGCATGTTTCCCACGGACCTCAACGCCAGCCTCATTAACGGCACACCGCGTGGCGAAGAACTGCTAATGCGCACGCCCATGCGCCGTTATGGCAAAGCCAGTGAGCTCGCCGGAACCGCCGTCTTTCTCGCCTCCGAGGCAGCATCGTTCATCACCGGTGAAATCATCGCCGTCGATGGCGGCTTCCTCGCCAGCGGAGTCAACCAATAACAGTCATCTCAACTCGATGGAGCGCGCCCCACAATGAAGATCACTCGGGCCACCGTCAATATCACTTCGCCCGGCCGTAACTTCGTCACACTCAAAATCGAGACCGACGAAGGCATTTACGGCCTGGGCGACGGCACACTCAACGGCAGGGAACTCGCCGTTGCCAGTTACCTGACCGACCACGTCATTCCCTGCATCGTCGGTCGCGACCCCTTCCAGACCGAAGATATCTGGCAGTATCTCTATCGCGGCCCCTACTGGCGCCGCGGCCCCGTCACCATGTCGGCCATCGCCGCCGTCGACGTCGCTCTCTGGGATATCAAGGGCAAGGCACTCAACACGCCCGTCTACAACCTGCTCGGCGGCAAGAGCCGTGAGGGTTTGCTCGTTTACTGCCACGCCAACGGCAAAGACCTCGACCACGCACTCGAAGACGTCGCGCACCACATCGATCTCGGCTACAAGGCCATCCGTATCCAGAGCGGCATTCCCGGCCTCGTCAGTACCTATGGCGTCGCCAAAGGCCCCGGTGGCTACGAGCCTGCCGAGCGCGGCCTGCCTTCTGAATACGCCTGGGCTACCGAGCCTTACCTGCGCTACGTGCCGCGGCTCTTCGCCAAAGCCCGAGAGCAGTTCGGTGAAGAAGTCCATCTTCTCCACGATTGCCACCACCGTCTCACACCTATTGAGGCCGCGCGTCTGGGCAAGGAACTCGAGCCTTTCCACCTGTTCTGGATGGAAGACCCCACGCCTGCGGAGCTGCAGGAAAACTTCAAAACCATTCGCGAACACACCACCACGCCCATCGCTGTCGGAGAAGTCTTCAACACCATCTGGGACGCGCACGATCTCATCCGCAACCGCTGGATCGACTACATTCGCATGACCACGGTGCATGGCGGCGGCATTACGCATCTCAAGAAAATCGCCGACTTCGCCTCACTCTATGCCGTTCGCACAGGTTGCCACGGACCCACCGATGTCTCTCCCGTCTCCATGGCTGCCGCGCTCCATTTCGGTACCGCCGTCAACAACTTCGGCATCCAGGAGCACATGCCCCACTCTGCCGAAACGGATGCCGTCTTCCCGCATCACTACTCCTTCAAAGACGGCCTCATGTATCCCGGCGAAGCTCCCGGTCTTGGCGTTGACCTCGACGAAAAGCTCGCTGCAACCTATCCTTATCAACGCGCTTATCTGCCCATCAATCGCAAACTCGACGGCACACTCACCGACTGGTAGCCCTCGCGCGCCAGTCAATGCCCAAGCCAATTCAGGAGCACGTACGCGGTATGGCTGAAACTCGCAAACTTCGCATGGGAATGGTCGGCGGAGGCCCCGGCGCCTTCATCGGCCCCGTTCATCGCATCGCTGCCGAACTCGACGGCCTCATTGAGATCAAAGCCGGAGCATTCTCGCAATCGCCTGAGCGCTCCCGCGCCTCTGCCGCCGCCTACAAAATCGACCCCGCGCGCGCTTACGGCAGTTACACCGAGATGATCGAGGCCGAGCGCCAGCGTCCCGACGCCATCGACTTCGTCGCCATCGTTACGCCCAACCATCTGCATCTGCCCGTCACCAAAGCCGCCTTTGCCGCGGGCTTTCCCGTCATGAGTGACAAGCCAGCCACGGCCACCTACGCTGAAGCTCTCGAGCTCGAACAACTCGTCGCCGCTTCCGGCCTCCCCTACGGCCTCACCCACACCTACGCCGGTTACGCGCTCGTCCGCGAAGCCCGTGCCCTCTGCGCCAGTGGCAAACTCGGCTCCATCCGCAAATTCGCCGTCGAATACCTCCAGGGATGGCTCAGCAAACCCATCGAAAACACTGGCCAGAAGCAGGCAGCATGGCGCTCCGACCCAACACAGAACGGCCCCGGCGGCTGCATCGGCGACATCGGCGTTCACGCGCTCCATCTGCTCGAATACGTCACCGGCCTCCGCACCACATCCATGAATGCCACCCTCCGCTCCGTCGTCCCCGGCCGCGCGCTCGACGACGACTGCAACGCCGTCCTCAACATGGACAACGGCGCCAGCGGCACGCTCATGGCCTCGCAGGTTGCCGCGGGCGAGGGAAATGGCCTCCGTCTCCGTGTCTACGGTGAAAACGGCTCGCTCGACTGGCGTCAGGAAGATCCCAATCGTCTCATCGTCAAGTGGCTCGACGGCCCCGAGGAAATTCATCACGCCGCCGCGCCTTATCTCGGCGCAGACGCGCGCTCCGTCACGCGTCTCCCCGGCGGCCACCCCGAGGGCTACCTCGAAGCCTTTGCCGTGCTGTATCGTGAATTCGCGCAAGCCCTCATCGCCTGG
This sequence comes from Occallatibacter sp., assembly GCA_035550015.1. Classification (GTDB taxonomy): domain Bacteria; phylum Acidobacteriota; class Terriglobia; order Terriglobales; family Acidobacteriaceae; genus Telmatobacter. Next base: position 39,666 of record DASZRJ010000001.1, read on the forward strand.
AAGGACGGCAACCAGCACCCACTCCCGCCCACACTCCCCGGCATTGAGGCAGGCGTACGCGGCATGCGCTTCATCGACCGCTGCATCGAAAGCAACAAGACAAAACAATGGGTCGACTTTTGATACGCGCCAGTCGGGAAGGGGAATGACAAACGATGTTTTTGCAATCGATACAATCCGGGACGACCGATGCACACAATGAGATAGGTGAAGTGTGTGAGTAATCACAATCACATTAGCCGTGGATTGTTCGTAACCTTGGGAGGACTGTTCTTCTTGTACCTCTCAGCTAGAGGCTTGTCCACAGGGCGCGTATTCATTGCAACTTCAGATCAAATAAGAAGCGATGCTCCACTTCGATATTGGTTCGGAATCTGTTTTTATGGCGTTTTGGGGTGCATCGGTTTGATCGGAGGCATCTACACAATTTTCACTTAGAATTTTTTGGATCATTCGTCCGTCGTTGAAAGTTCAGTGGCCGATAGCATTCAATGTCATGGTCAGGAAATTCAAATTTCAACTGCAACAACTAGCCTAAAGAAATGGGCCTTTAGGCCCGGCACAAAAAATCTGGAGCACGCAATGAAAACCATCCAAGGCCCCGCCATCTTCCTCGCCCAGTTCGCCGGAGACCAGGCTCCCTTCAACTCGCTCGAAGGCATGGCCCGCTGGGCCCGCGGACACGGCTTTGCAGGCGTGCAAATCCCCTCATGGGACGCCCGCCTCTTCGACCTCCAGAAGGCCGCCGAAAGCCAGACCTACTGCGACGAAGTCCTCGGCATCCTCAGCCGCGAAAACCTCGCGCTCACTGAGCTCTCCACACATCTCCAGGGCCAGCTCGTCGCCGCCAACCCCGCTTTCAACGCCATGCTGGACGGCTTCGCGCCCGCCTCCGTGCATAACAACGAGCCGGCCCGCCGCGCGTGGGCCATCCAGCAGCTCAACTTCGCCGCCAAAGCCAGCCAGCGACTCGGCCTCAACGCCCACGCCACCTTCTCCGGCGCGCTCGCCTGGCCTTACTTCTACCCCTGGCCGCAGCGCCCCGCCGGACTCATCGAAGAAGCCTTCGCCGAACTCGCCACCCGCTGGCTCCCCATCCTCAACACATTCGACGAGTGCGGCGTCGACGTCTGCTACGAGCTCCACCCCGGTGAAGACCTCTTTGACGGCCTCACCTTCGAGCGCTTCCTCGCCGCCGTCCACAACCACCCGCGCGCCAACATCCTGTATGACCCCAGCCACATGGTCCTGCAGCAGCTTGACGCGCCCGCCTTCCTCGACATCTACCACGAACGCGTCCGCGCCTTCCACGTCAAAGACGCCGAGTTCAACCCCACCGGCCGCGCCGGCGTCTATGGCGGCTACGAGAGCTGGATCAACCGCCCCGGCCGTTTCCGCTCCCTCGGCGACGGGCAGGTCGACTTCAACGCCATCTTCTCCAAAATGGCGCAATACGACTTCTCCGGCTGGGCCGTCCTCGAGTGGGAGTGCTGCCTCAAGCATCCTGAAGACGGCGCCGCGGAAGGCGCACGCTTCATCCGCAACCACATCATCCGCGTCACTGAGCGCGCCTTCGACGACTTCGCCGGCGCCGCCACCGACAAAGCCCGCAACCGCAAAATCCTCGGCCTCGACTAACAGCAATCGATCCGTTTTCGTCTTGAGCGATCTGTCCAGGACACAAATCCGGATGCCCCGTGTCCCTGAAGTCGGGACGTGGGAAGGGAAGTTCGTTCCACATCGATCTCGAGTGCCCCAGGTCTCGATTCTGAGACCTGGGATAGATCGGCGCTCAACTCACCACAGAATTGTCATTCAGAGCGCACGGGGTTCCCAAGCGTTTTCACCAGCTTGGGGGTGGTAAGCGAAGAATCTGCTTTTCGCGATGCCGACTTACCCCCAAAACCGGGTGCCCCATGTCCCCGGTGTTGGGACATGGGATAGATCAACCCCCAACCCGCCACGAAAAAACTGTGCCCCATTCATCGCGGAGCGATGAGTGGGATAGATCGACCCTCACCCCGCACAAAAGCCTCCCGTAGGGAGGCTGCAAAGATAGCCCATGGTGTAGCACGAAGGTAACTATGGGTTCCCGACGAGTGAAATAAGAGTATCCTTCTGCAGAGTTGGAGGCTTTACGGTTGCTGGCCTCTCAAAATGGCCACAACTGGTGAAGAGCACCGCGAAAGCAGCAGTAGGACTGTAATAAACGCCGGCGTTGCAAGATAAATGCAACTGCGTGTTGAGGACTCCCGGAATTCTTTAAGTTCTACTGCCGCCACCTTTCACTAGAAGCCGTTAAGTTGATTCTCTTTGCATATTTGTAGGTTGATTGTTGTATCTGTAATGACAGAACGTCTCCAAATCGCGGATGGCAGCGTCTCCAAGGTTCCGTGCAGACTGCAATAATTGCTCGATCTTTATCAATTCAGGTGTTGAGTCACCAGGAACGATTGTGATTTTATGTATCTCTCGTGCAGCTCTCAAGTGCTGGCTGTAATTTCGAATGCTAGTCAGCAATCGCTGTGGCAATGGAATGTTTGAAGTCAGAAGAGTTTCCAACTGCTCTGTTTGAAGTATCCGAGCTGTACTGTAGTCCTGTGACGCTAGGTATTGTTGATTGAATTTGAGTTCTTCAACAGCTGCCAGGATAATTGATTCTCGATCTCCTGCAGTCCCGTCTTCAAGTGCATCTTTCAAGAGGAACGGAACGATTTCGAGAAGGAACAAGATGTCATCACCACTTTGCCAAAACTCCCTGAACGATACCCCCCCGTCAAGAAATACTTGATGCCGTTGGAGGGATTTGATTTGCTTTGTTACTTCTGCGAGGACAGTCGAGAGGTGTCCAGAATCTTTGGTGATACGACTCCGAAAGTCAATTAACTCGTCTGCAATTTGACCGAGCAAGTACTTGGCGTCATCCGTACTGTGGGGATTGCTATCTTTCTCCGCATCCCAAGCTGCAGTGAACCTACGAAGGAATGTTTCAAAATCGGTACTGAAGGACTGTAAGGCGCTGAATTGGTTAGTTTGCGGGTCTCGAGCAGGATGAAATGATAAGGCCCTCGGGTTTGAATTCTCGGTGACCAATTTCTGAATTGTTCGACCGAGGTGTGATCTAAGAAGATCGCGCATTTCGTCCAGAGTCTCGTATGTGGAAACTAATCCCTTTGACTGGCATTCTGATTTGAAAGACTGCAGCCGTTTGAATTGCTCAATATCGACGTCGGCTAGCGCCGCGGGTACTTTGGAAAAGTACAACATCGTAGGTTTCCCAGTAGCGATGAACTCATGAATTTCCTCTACCGTCCCAGATTCTGCCTTTCCTGTAGGGGAACCGAGTTTCGTCCAAAACACGCCAACGAGGAGATCGCAATCACGCACTACTTGCCTGTTCACAATTTCTTGGGGCCGATCTCCCATCTCAGGTATACAGTGAGTTTCCCATTTCACTGCTTCTAGCACAGTCTTCAGATGAAAACTGTTATCTCGGTTCCACTGTTGAATTATTTCTGGAATAGCCCTTCTCTCATCGGCAACATCGGAAGGTGATGCGATAAGAATGCGATATACAGTTGCTTGATATGCCATTTAGCGGGAATCTTAGCATCATTAGGTGATCATTGCACTGTGCTTGTGAATCTACTCTTGCATTGTCACATTGCAAGTCACTTCGTGGAAATGGATGTCTCACTTGGGCGATGGTTTCTTGCCATTGGCATTCGCTATTATTTAACTGAAAATACGTATGCCAATCCGAGATATGCAGCGTTGAACAAACTCCCCGCTCACCCCTCCACCTCCAAAATCTCCCTCCACTCCCGCATCGCCGTCATCCGCTCCAGCGTCATTCCGCCCTTCGGCACAATCCCGTACACCGCCACGCAGCCCATTGCCTCGGCCTGGCGTGCCAGCGCCCGCAGTGTGATTGCCCCCGTCAGCTCCGCCCGCTCCAGCCGGCCCACCTCCGAAAGCCCCACACCCGACTTCGCCGCCACCTCCGCCATCGGGATGCCCACCGTCCGCCGAATCGCCCGCAGCAGGCCCGCCGTCGGCTCCTTCACCCGGTTCGCCGAGCGGAACGGCCGCATCTCCTCGTCCAGACGCAGCCGCTCCGCCTTTCTTTCCCGTTCGCGCATCTACCTGTACCTCATATATATGTTTAGGGTTTTCCTATATCTAAAATCATGCCAGATTCGGGCAAAATTACCTGCAAATCCATCCGCTGCAAATCGCATTTTCTTCTTTCGCCCACAAAACACTGGCTTTTCGGCCCTTCCAGCGCCACATAAATCCGTCAAAATTGTCCCTGCACCGCTTGACACGTTAAAACCGCCGCCCATCGCCGCCGGTTTCCTCTCAAATCCGCCGGATGTATCCGGCAATTCCGGAAATTACCTGGCCGTCATCACAGGCGAGGGGGCGGTCCGTACAATAGATACTTGCTGCTCGTCATCCACGGTCATCTGTCCCTATGAAAGTCTTTCTTACCGGCGCCACCGGATTCGTCGGCCACCATGTAGCCAAAGCTCTCGCCGCTCAGGGTGCAGACCTCCGCCTCCTCGTCCGTAAGACCAGCAATCTCAAGAACCTTGAAGGCATCCCCGGAGAAACCGTTGTGGGTGACTTGCAGGATCCAGAGGGGCTTAAAACTGCCATCGGCGCCTGTGATGCTGTCATGCACGTCGCCGCCGATTACCGCCTCTGGATTCCCGACCCGGCCACGATGTACAAGGCCAATGTAGAAGGCACGCGCGCCCTTCTGCGCCTCGCACGCGAGGCCCAGGTCCCGCGCTTCGTTTACACGTCGTCCGTGGCCACCATGCACTTCTTCACCAATGGCATAGTCTCCAATGAGGACACCCCTGTCACCCTCGCTGACATGGTCGGCCACTACAAGCGCTCCAAGTTTCTCGCTGAAAAAGAAGCCATTACCGCCGCCGAAGCCGGACAGCAGGTCATCATCCTCAATCCCACCACGCCCATTGGCCCCAACGACGCCAAGCCCACACCGACGGGCCGTATCTTCGTTGATTTCCTGAACGGAAAGTTTCCGGCCTATGTCGATACCGGCCTCAACCTCGTTGATGTGGCTGAAGTTGCGCGCACGCATGTCGACGCGCTCAAAGTGGGCACGCCCGGCCGCCGCTATATCCTTGGCGGCGAAAACCTCACCCTCAAGCAGATCCTCGACAAAATGTCGGCCATCACGGGCATTCCTTCACCGACCACGAAAATCCCCTTCGCCATCGCCGCCACTTACGCCTTCTTCGAAGAACTGATTACAGGAAAGATACTTAAGCGCGAACCCCGCGCAACCCTTGAAGAAGTCCGCATGGGCCGCAAGAAGATGTTCGCCTCATCCGCCCGCGCACAGCAGGAGTTGGGCTTTCAAATCAGGCCGGTCTATCCGGCAATGCGCGCCGCCATTGAGTGGTTCCGCGCAAACGGCTACGCCCCGAACACATAGGTCCGGGGCGCAATTCGTGCTTCGTCTAACTAGCTGATTTCCAACACGTCCGTGGCTTTTGCCGCGGCTTTTTCCGCCTCTTCCATCAGCCTCTGCGCCGCGTTGTAAAAGGGCTCAGCCGCAGGACTTTTGGGCCCAGCAAGTGCGATAGGCAGGCCCTTGTCGCCGCCCTCGCGTACGGCAGGCACCAGTTCAATAGACCCGAGGAAGGGAATGTTGAACTGCTGCGCCGTGCGTTCGGCGCCGCCCTTCGAAAAGATGTCGATTTCATGGTGGCAATGCGGGCAAGTGAAGTGGCTCATGTTCTCAACAATGCCGATCACATCCACATTCACCTGCGCGAACATTTCCAGAGCCTTGCGCGCATCCTGCAGGCTCACGTCGCTGGGCGTCGAAACCACAACAGCGCCGGTCAGGGGAACCGTCTGCACCAGCGAAATGACCACATCTCCCGTGCCGGGAGGCAGGTCAACGATGAGGTAATCCAATTCGCCCCAGTTCACCTGTTGCAGGAACTGGCGGATGATCTGGTGCAGCATCGGCCCACGCATCACCAGAGGCTTGTCACCTGGTGATATATATCCAATCGAAATGGTCTTCAAACCGTGCGTGATATTCGGTTGAATTTGGTTGTTTGCATCCACCACAGGCTGCTGCGACGAGCCCATCATCAACGGCACATTCGGTCCGTAGATGTCCGCGTCAATCAGGCCCACTTTTTGGCCGAGGCGCGCGAGCGCAATCGCCAGGTTGACCGCAACGGTGGTTTTTCCCACGCCGCCTTTGCCTGATCCAACCGCGATGATTTTCGATACGCCCGGCAGCGCTACGGGCGCGGGCATGGCATGTCCATGAGCCATGAAAACTTACTCCTCCTCGGGTTCGGTTCTCGCCCCATCATGCAATCAATCCTGCACAATCGGACTTACCACCCGATCTCGATCTCTTCAATTTTACTCTTCGTGCAATTGCACTTCAGCCTCGCCGGCGATCTCCGTCCCAGACTCTGAGTCCATTGCTTCCGGCGGAAACAGCTTCGGCGCCACACTCACTCCCACTGCACGCGCAATTGCTGCATGCAGGTGCTTTATGCCATCGGTGAGCGATGCCGGTCCCGGCTGCAAAATGCAGTCCGACGGAATCTCGTACACGTGCCCATTGCGCACCGCGCTGATTGCATCCCACCCAGGCCGTGACGTGATTTCGTTAATCTTCACCTTCTTGCCGCACCAGGACGCCAGAATCACTTCCGGATCGCGCGCGATTACGTCGGCGGAAGTCACCACGCGATCCTGTGCTTTCCCGCACTCCACAAGGGCGGGGAAGACCGGCTCACCGCCTGCAATCTCCACCAGTTCCTCCACCCATCCGATGCCGCCAATGAGAGGATCGTTCCACTCTTCGAAGTAGACGCGCGGCCTGCGTGGAAACTTCTCTGCCGATTTTCGAATGTTGTCCAAACCGGTCTGCAATTCTGTAATCAGTACACGCCCATCTGCTTCTCGGCCGATGAGCCGCGTGAGCATCAGGATCATTTCGAAGATGCCGGCAATCCTGCGCTGGTTGAAGTGGAAGACCGTCACTCCACGCAGCGCAAGTTGCTTGGCAATCTCAGCCTGCACATCGCTAAAGGTCAGCACAACATCCGGCCTCAACGCCAGGATGTCGTCGTACTTTGCGTCGAGAAACGTGGCAACGCGCGGCTTCCTGCGTACTTCGGGCGGCCGCAGGGCAAAGCCGGAAACGCCTACGATGCGGTCCTGTTCGCCGAGCAGATAGAGCGTTTCCACTGTCTCTTCGGTGAGGCAGACAATGCGTTGCGGAAAATCTTCGCGCGTCACCTACGCCCCGGCCTTATTCGCTTCCAGAGCCTTCTGCTCATGCTTGCGCCGGGCGTGCTCCGCCTCGCGATGCTCTCTGCGCCGCAGCGCATCGTTATAGCGGCGCTTTTCTTCGGCGGTCTCGGGAATTGCCTGGGGAACCTTCTGCCTGCGGCCATTTTTATCAATGGCAACGAAGACAAGATATGCGCTGGCCACATGTACCACGGTTCCGGTCTGTGTGTTCTCAGCCCACACCTTCACGCCGACTTCCATTGAGGTTGAGAAGACGCGGTTCACACTTGACTTGAGCGTGAGCAGATCGCCCAGATGCACGGGCTGGATGAAATCGATGTGGTCCATTGCGGCCGTCACAACATTCGTCCTCGAATGGCGATAGGCGGCCATGGCGCCGGTGAGATCGATGAAGTGCATGAGCCGCCCGCCCAGCAGGTTGCCAAGTGTATTGGTGTCGTTGGGCAGAATGATCTCTGTCATCTCAGATTGCGTACTGGCCACTGTACGTGTCACAACCGGCTCCTGACTCGTGCTCATCGTGCGTCGTTCTCCTTGAAATCTGTGCATCGTCCTGCCCGGTACAATCCAGATACGGGCGGTAATGCAAAGGCTTGTCTCAGTTTCGGCAATCGGAGCCGTTTTCGCAAACTGCCGCCGCCAGAATGCAGGACAAACCCCAGGGGAGCAATCAAGAGACGAATGGACAAGCTGGCCGGACTGAAAGAAATTCTCGCGCAAGACCCCAACAACACCCTGGCTCGCTACGGGCTTGCCATGGAACTGGCTTCGCGCGGACAGACGGAGGAGTCACTGGTCGCGTTCGACACGCTCATCCAGGCCAACCCGGACTATACAGCCGCCTATTTCATGTCCGCGCAAACCATGGCGAACGTGGGACGAACCGGTGACGCCATCGCCCGGCTCAAGCTGGGGCTGGACTCCGCCCGCCGCACCGGTAACCAGCACGCGCTCAGTGAGATGCAGGCAATGCTGGATGAACTGGATCGATAAAGCGTCCACACGCGACCCCGAATCGCCAACATTCCGGCCCGCAAGTGCTTCATTCTTTGCGTCGTTTTCATCGCGCACGAGTCTATACTTATTGATATGCCGAAGTATTCCATTGTCGTTCCCTTTCACAATGAAGAGGAGAACGTAACCGTTTTGTATGCCCGCCTGAAGCATGTAATGGAGCAGGTGGGCGACTCGTTCGAGCTGGTCCTGGTGGACGACGGTTCAAGCGACCGCACCTACAAGCTGCTGGAAGAGATTGCCGCCGTGGACAGCCGCGTGCTGGTTGTAAAGCTCCGCCGCAACTTTGGGCAGACGCCCGCGCTGGCGGCCGGATTCGACAACGCTTCGGGCAACTTTATCTTTGCCATGGACGGCGACCTGCAGCACGACCCCAACGAGATTCCGCACTTTATCGAGAAGCTCGAAGAGGGGTACGACGTGGTTTCAGGCTGGCGCAAGGAGCGCATCGATAATTTCGTGATGCGCCGTTTCCCCTCGCGCTGCGCTAACTGGCTTATGGCCAAGCTTTCGGGCGTGGACATTCACGACTTTGGCACGACGTACAAGGCCTATCGCCGCGAGGTGATCCACAACATTCCGCTTTACGGCGAAATGCACCGCTTCATTCCCGCGCTGGCAAGCTGGTACGGTGCTTCCATCTGCGAAATTCCCATCAAGAACGTGCACCGCGAGCGCGGTAAGAGCCACTACGGCATTGGCCGCACCTTCCGCGTGTTCTTCGACCTGCTGACGATCCGCTTCCTGCTGAAGTACATGAGCCGCCCGTTGCACTTCTTCGGCCTTTTTGGCGCGCTCAGCATTCTGCTTGGTGGCTTCTTCTCCATGCTGCTGCTGGGCATGAAAATTGTGGATCCGAGCCAGCATGTGATGGATCAGCACGCGCCGTTGTTTGTGATTGCAGGTGTTCTGATTCTTGCCGGTATTCAGTTGCTGGCCATTGGCCTGCTGGGCGAGTTGCAGGTGCGCCACTATCACACCGGCCAACAGCGTGTGCCTTATGCCATTGACCGGCTGGTGCGTCTGCGCGCACCTGAAGAGCCAAGCCTGCTCTCCGGCGAGAAGGACGGCTTTTAAGCTTTTCTTTGCTGGGTGCGCGCAATGTTTCAGCGCACCCGCATGCAGTTCTCACTATCGCGACCCCGGCATAACGCGGTTCGCGTGCTGCTTTTCTCCTGATTCCAAATTCACTCCTGAGACAAACGCGTGACGCGCACCGCTTTTATTGCAGCCATGAAGGGCGAACTGGAGCCACTGGTTCGCGGCTGGCAACACAAGCACAGCAATGGCGTGGACATGTGGCTGCACCGCGACGACAACCTTTACGTGGCCGCATGCGCCGGCGCGGGACAGGCGGCTGCAACCAGAGCGTTTGCCGAAGTGGAAGCCGATGCGCCCATCGACCTGGTGTTCTCGCTGGGCTGGGCCGGAGCGCTGAAGCCAGGAATTCAGGCCGGCTCTACGCATAATCTTGCCGGTGTGATCGACGTGCGAACAGGGGAGCGTTTCCGTTGCGATGCCGACGCGGGTTCCGATTGGATTGTTACGAGCCCGATTGTGGCCGATGCGGCGGAGAAACAGCGCCTGGAGAAGGCCTATGGTGCGGCGCTGGTGGATATGGAAGCCGCTGCAATTGGACGGCTGGCGGCCATGCGCGGCATTCCGTTCTATTGCATCAAGGCCGTGAGCGATACACTCGATGAGGCTTTGCCGGACCTGAATCCTTTTATTGAAGCGGACGGTAAGTTCCAGACTACCCGCTTTACTCTCTTTGCGCTGCTGCGTCCCTGGCTATGGCCCGTGCTGGTGCGAATGGGAGAAAATAGTAAGAAGGCGGCAGGAGCTCTGAACGAGGCCGTGCACGAATTTCTTGCAGAAAGGGACTAACAGGAACAGAATGGCGACCCAGACAACCACCGCTGAGCCGATTGCCGACACGCATATCCCCACCACCATGCGCGCCGCCGTGTATCACGGCATCAATGACATGCGCGTGGAGACGGTGCCTGTTCCGAGCATTGGTCCCGGCGAACTGCTGGTGAAGATTGCCACCTGCGGCGTGTGTGGAACCGATCTCAAAAAGATTCACTTCGGCTCGCACTCGGCCCCACGCATCTTTGGCCACGAGATGGCTGGAACCGTGGTGGCTGTGGGTGCGGGTGTATCGCGCTTTTCTGTGGGCGACCGCGTAATGACCTTCCACCACGTGCCGTGTGGCGAGTGCTACTACTGCCGCAAGCAGACGCCTTCGCAATGTCCGCTCTACAAGAAGACCGGTGTAACGGCGGGCTTTGAACCTTCCGGCGGCGGCTTTGCGGAGTACATCCGCATTATGGATTTTGTGGTGAACAACGGCGGCGTGGTGCCCATTCCCGAAGGCGTGCCTTTTGAACAAGCTGCTTTTGTGGAGCCTGTGAATACAGTGCTGAAGGGGGTTAAGCTCCTGAATCTGGCCGCGGACGACACAGTGCTGGTGATTGGCCAGGGACCGATTGGCTTGATGCATGCTGTGCTGGCTGGCAAAACCGGAGCCAAGGTGCTGACTTCCGATCTCTATCCGGAGCGGCACGCCATTGCAGCCAAATACGGATTGAAGCATCCAATCGATGCAGGCAAAGAAAACGTGGTGGAGCGAGTGCTGGCGGAGACCGAAGGCCGTGGCGCCGATGCGGTGATTCTTGCAGTGGGCGGCAATGCGCTGATTCGCACGGCCATGGATGCGGCGCGGCATGGTGGGCGTGTTCTCTTGTTCGCGCAAACGCAGCACGGCGAAGTCACCATTGATCCCGCCGCGGTATGTGTGGATGAAAAGACTTTGCTCGGGTCGTATTCCTCTTCATTTGGAATCCTGCCCGAGGTGACCGACCTTGTTTTTGGTGGTTATACGAACGGATTTAATCTGACGCAATTGATCTCTCATCGATATGCGCTGGAAGACGCTGTGGAAGCCATCGATGTTGCCTCGCATCCCAAGGCCGACTCGATGAAGATCATGATTGAGCCAGTGTTGGGTAGAGGGGCAGAGTAGGGGGTGCCTGATGCCGGGCACAGTAAAGAAGGTTATTAAGCGCAGCCGCTCCACGGTGGGAACCGTGATTGAGCATGGACGCGCCACAGTCGAGTCGGCACTTGAACATGGCCGCGCCACTGTTGAAGATGCATTGCATCATGGCAGGGCGACGGTAGAAAGCGCCCTTCATCATGGCCGCGCCACGGTTGAAACCGCCATTGAGCACGGTCTGGCCACCATGCAGGCCGCAGTATTGCATGGGCGCGAGGACATCCGCATTGAAAGCGTGCCGGTGCCGAAGGCAGGGCCGGGCGAATTGATTGTGCAGGTGGGCGCGGCGCTGACATGCGGCACGGATCTGAAGGTTTTTCGCCGCGGCTATCACGCGCGCATGATTGTACCGCCCGCGCTGTTTGGGCATGAGCTTGCCGGAACGGTTGTGGAAGCGGGCAAGGGTGTCGCGAATTTCAAGTCGGGCGATCGCGTGGTCGCACTGAACTCCGCTCCGTGCGGTGAGTGTTACTTCTGCGCGCGAGGGCAGGAGAACCTCTGCGACGATCTTCTCTTCAACAACGGTGCTTACGCCGAGTACATTCGCATTCCGGCGCGCATTGTTGAAAAGAATACGCTACGCGTACCGGACCATGTTCCGCTGGAACACGCCGCGCTGACAGAGCCGCTGGCCTGCGCCGTGCACGGATTCGAGGACTCGCATCCGTATCCCGGAGACATTGTGGCGATTATTGGCGGCGGTCCACTCGGGCTGATGATGTTGCATGTGGCCGCACTCAACGGTTGTGAAGTGATCGCTGTGGTGAAACACGATGGCCAGGCTGAAGCCGCGAAACAACTGGGCGCGGCGCATGTGATCAAGACGTCGAGTATCCGCAAAGCGATCAAGGACACGCGTGCGCTTACGCCGAACGACCGCGGCGTGGACATCGCGATCGAAGCTGTCGGTGTCCCCGAAGCCTGGGAAGAGGCAGTGGAGATGGTGCGCAAGGGCGGAACGGTGAATTTCTTTGGCGGCTGCGCCGTGGGAACGCAGGTGAAGATTGACACCAATCGCATTCACTATAGCGACATCACGCTGCGCGCCACGTTTCATCACACACCGGAGATTTGCCGCAAGGCGCTTGAGTTGATTGCTGGAGGGCGTTTTCAGGCCAGCGCGTTCATCACCGGCCGCGCGCACCTGTATGAACTCAACCGTGTGTTTGAGAAGCTGATGAACCGCAACAGTGAAATCAAGACGGCGATTGTCCCCTGAAGACTCGATGACGCAAGCGATTATGCAGACAGAGAACAGCGCAGCCACACAGGACGAGCTCATTGCGCGCGGATGGGCCGCGCTGCCGGCTGTCTATCGCATGCCGGAGAAAGCTCCCACGCTCTCCGAGGCGCTCGCATGGTGCAGGCAACTATCTGAGTCGCACTATGAGAACTTCCATGTGGCAAGCTGGTTTTTACCCAAAGCGCTGCGTCCGCACTTTCATGCCATTTACGCGTACTGTCGTGTGTCCGACGATCTGGGCGACGAGGTTGGTAACACGGCACAATCGCTGGCTCTGCTCGACATGTGGGGCCGCGAGCTGGATGCGTGTTATGCGGGTGAGACGCGGCATCCGGTATTTGTGGCACTCGCAGAAACGATTCGCGCTTGCGGAATTCCCAGAGAACCGTTTGCGGATTTGCTGAAGGCCTTTCGGCAGGATCAGGTGGTGACGCGTTATGCCAACATGGCCGAAGTGCTGGACTACTGCAAGAACTCAGCGAATCCGGTTGGGCGGCTGGTGCTTTATGCGTGCGGTTTTGCCGATGAAGAGCGCTTCCGCCTGAGCGATGCAACGTGCTCGGCATTGCAGTTGGCGAATTTCTGGCAGGATGTCGCTGTCGATTGGAAGAAGGACCGTGTGTATTTGCCGCAGGACGATATGCAGCGTTTTGGCGTGACGGACGAAACGATTGCACACGGTATGGTCACGCCGGAGTTTCGCGCGCTAATGAAGCATGAAGTGGACTATGCGCGCGGGCTATTTCATGAAGGCCTGCCGCTGATCGGCATGGTGAGCAGGGAACTGGCGATTGACCTTGATTTGTTCAGCCGCGGCGGACTTGAGATTCTGCGCGCCATCGAGCAGCAGGATTACGACGTACTCAGCGCGCGCCCGGCAATCTCCAAACGCACCAAACTCTCTCTCGCACTGCGTGCGGTCAGCGGCAAGGCATTTCCGTTTCTCCGGCTCGGTGCAGGCTCGGCAAGGAAGGCGGCTTGACGCAGGATTCTACACTGGCGCAGGCCTACGCCGTTTGCCGTGCAATCGCCAAACGCGAAGCTAAGAACTTTTACTACTCGTTCGTAGCGCTGCCGGCCGAACGGCGCGATGCCATCTGTGCGATTTACGCATTCATGCGCAAGGCAGACGATCTCTCCGACGACGAGTCCATTCCACTCGACGAACGGCGGAAACAGATGGCCGCGTGGCGCGAACAGTGGCGTCAAACCGCCGCTGGCTCAGCTACCAATGATCCGGTTTTCCTTGCCGTTCGAGATGCCATTGCGCGCTTCAATATTCCACTCGCCTTGCTGGAAGAGCTGATCGACGGCACGACGATGGATCTGGAGCGAGCCCCTGGGTCGGCAGATTCTCCCGACACCTACGCAACATTTGAAGATTTGTATCGCTACTGCTATCTGGTTGCGTCGGTAGTGGGGCTGGTGTGCATTCGCATCTTCGGTTACAGCGACAAGCGCGCGGAAAAGCTTGCCGAGGAGACGGGTATCGCTTTCCAGTTGACGAATATTCTGCGCGACGTGGCGGAGGATGCTTCTCGTAATCGAGTGTACCTGCCTCTGGATGAATTATCGGCAAACGGTGTGAGCATTGATGGGCTTGTGCATCGGCAGGCTGGTTCGGCGCCGAGTGCCGAGGAGCGTGCATTGCTGGCCTCGATTGGCGCACGGGCGGAGAAGTATTACCAATCTGCGCAGGAGTTGCTGCCATTGATCGATAAGGAAAGCCGACCCGCGTTGTGGGTACTGGTGCGCATCTATCGGCGTTTGCTGATCCGTATCAAGGATGCCGAGTACGATGTATTCTCGCGGCGCGTTGCGGTGCCGACCTATCAAAAGCTTGAGATTCTGGCTGTTGGTATGACGCGGATGGCGCTGGTGCGCATCTTCGGATAAGGCAGAAAGAGAAGCGAATGGCGGCACAGCAGGCAAAGTCGGTTGCAGTGGTCGGCGGCGGCGTTGCCGGCATGAGTGCTGCGACCGGTCTTGCAGACTGCGGATTTGATGTCACTCTCGTTGAGAGGAGAGGCTATCTTGGCGGGCGCGCTTCATCCTATTTGCATCCGGGCGTGAACGAGGTCATCGACAACTGCCAGCATGTGCTCTTTGGCTGTTGCACCAACCTGAGCGGGTTCTACAAGCGCACAGGCGTCTTTGACAAGATTCACTGGACGAGTGCGATGACGATGATCGAGCCGGGCGGACGGACTTCGCAGCTCGGGCCGTCAGGGTTGCCCGCGCCGATGCATGGGCTGCCGAAGCTGCTTGCGGCGCATGCATTTTCCTTTGCAGACAAGGTTGCGCTGATGCGGGCGTTCAGCGCTCTGCGCAAGCCGGTTCCGCAGGATTCAACCGAAACATTGGCAGCGTGGCTTGCGCGCAACGGGCAGACAAAGGGGACGATTGAGCGTTTCTGGCGGCTGGTGATTGCCAGTGCGTTGAATGCCGACCTTGACCAGATTGCGCTGCCATATGCGGCGAAGGTGATTCGCGAACTGTTCATGAACTCGGCCGAAGCCGGTGCGATGGGCATGAGTACGGTTCCGCTGAGCGAGTTGTATGCGGGTGCGGCGCAGTTTCTGGAAGCGCATGGTTCGCGCGTTGCGTTGAACACAAACGTTGAATCCGTTATGTGGAGCGAGGCCGATGCGCGATGGACACTTGCGACCACACAGGGAGCGATAGCGGCGGATTTTCTGGTGCTGGCATTACCGTTTGAAGCATTGCAAAAGCTGCTGCCGAAGATGCCGCAGGCTGAAGGTGTCGCGGCGCTAACAGCACAAGTGGAGCAGCAGACGCATTGGCCGATCTGCAGCGTGCACTTGTGGTTCGACCGGCCGATTACGGAGCTTGAACATGCGGTGCTTTTGGACCGCGAGATTCACTGGATATACAACCAGTCGCTGTTGCAGAAGCGGCCGGGTAATTACATCGAACTTGTGATCAGCGCGTCGCGGGCCTTCGCGGCGTATGGACGACAGGAAGCGATCGATCTTGCACTGCGCGAGCTTGCCGAGTTCTTTCCAGCGATGCGCGAGGCGAAGCTTGTGAAGGCCGCACTCATTAAGGAAGTGCGTGCTACGTTCGGCGTGCCGCCGGGTATCGACAAGTTCCGGCCTGATGCAACGTCTCCGTGGCCGAACTGTTTTCTTGCCGGAGACTGGATTCAGACGGGCTGGCCTTCGACGATGGAGAGTGCCGCCCGTTCAGGCCATCTCGCCGCAGAAGAGCTAACCAAGACTGTAGGCGAGGCGAAGAGTTTCCTGGTGCCGGATCTGAAGCCGGCGGGGCTGATGCGCCTGCTGAGCTAACGCAGGGACCGGCGGTCCAGAAAAACTTTTGCGGTAGCCCGAAAGTCTTGACAGGTATAGGTTTAGCGAAGAGCTGTCCGGGGCCATATTTGATTCTAAAGAGCTTGATGCTCCGTATTTGAAACGAGACGAGTTAGCGGGGTCGGCGCGGTGCGTTACCTAATAGCAGACACAAAATCCCTCTGAATCAGTATGCTCTGGTGCGGGGTAATTATAGGTAAATTTTGGCCGGATTCAATCAGGCTCGCAACGCTTCATTGAAGCGCCTCAGTGTGCCAGGAAGTAGACGCCTACGCAGACGAAGATGGCGGCGGTCCAGCGGCGGCGGTCAACGTTCTCGTGGAGAAAGATTTTGGCAGCGATGGAGTTGGTGATAAGCGTGAGGGACGCGGAGGCAGGAGCGACGAGGCTGAGGTCGAGGTGATTGAGCGCGAAGAGCAGTGAGAAGAAGCCCAGCGCGAGAAAGCCGATACCCGCAAAGAGCATAGGGTGGGTGACCACAGCTTTGATTGCGCCTTTGAGCCCGGATTTGGCGCGAATCTCGTCGAGGTCGCCGACGGTCTTCATGGCCTTGGCGGTGAGCACTTCGCCTGCCGTTGAAAAGAGGATGATGGCGGCGATCATGCCGGTGGCCGGCCAGAAACCGACATTGGAGACGGCGAGGGGATCGGCGCTCATGCGGCCTCCTCTGGTGCTGGCTTGGCGCCGTCCGCTGCAGGTCGTTCAGTAAGTGCCGGTCCGTTAGCCACAAAGCCGACGCCGATGGTGATGAGAGCGATACCAAACCATCGCTGCCAGGAGATGGACTCATGCAGCCAGAAGCGGGCGAAGAGAGCGACGATGACATTGCCGAATGCGGTGGCGGGAAGAACGAAGGTGAGGTCGGCCCAGGAGAGCGCCGTAAGATAGCTGGCGAAGAAGCCAATGAGCAGCGCAATGCCGAGTGCGATCCACGGAGTGAAAACGGCGGCGATGAGCGTGGCGGGATGCGCGATGGAGAGTGGGGGGAGTGCAGACATGCCGCGCGAGAGGCATGTATCCCCCAACGGTGCACATAATGCAACGAGCGCCAGAATGGAATATTGCCTGGCTGTGAGAGAGTGACGCGCCATGAAAGAAGACCGCCTGTGTTTCTGCTATTGGATGCAAATGAGGGCGGACTCGAATCGAGCGCCGCCCTCTTGCTGTGTGAACGTTTGAACTAGTCGCCCGCAGTGGCCGTGGCGTGCGGCGTGCCCTGCTTGGCGCGCGCTTCTTTCACCATTTTATTGCGCTCTGCGCGCAGCTTGAGAAAGGCCTTGGCTTCCACGTAGAGGCGCGGCACATCGCGGTTGACGATGGCCTTCCACACCACGCGGAACGCGGCCTTGGGACGGAAGTAGTACTCGTCGTAGAAGCGGTGCACCATCTCCATCACGTAGTCGACGGGCAGGCCGGGGTACTCGATGTGCGCCATCTGGTGACCGCCGCCGTCCTCCATCTTCTCGTTGGTGATGAAGCCGCCGGCTTTGGCGAACTCGTAGAATTCGGTACCCGGATAAGCATGCGCAATCGAGACCTGAATCGTCTCAACGTCGAGCGTCTTGGCAAAGTTGATGGTGTTACGGATCGACTCCTTGGTTTCACCAGGCAGGCCGAGGATGAAGTCGCCGTGAATGACGAGGCCGAGGTCGTGGCAGTCCTTGGCGAAGGCGCGCGCGCGTTCGACGGTTGCGCCCTTCTTGATGTTCTTGAGGATTTGCGGATCGCCTGACTCGAAGCCCACAATGAGCAGGCGGCAGCCAGCGTCCTTCATGGCCTTCAGCGTTTCGCGGTCGGTGGTGACGCGCGAGGTGCAGCTCCATGTGAGATTGAGCGGCTTCAGCTTTTCGCAGAGCTCGATGGTGCGCTGCTTCTGGATGTTGAAGGTGTCGTCATCGAAGAAGAATTCTTTGACGTCAGGGAAGTTCTCTTTCGCCCACTTGAGCTCGGCGGCCACATCGTCCGTGGAGCGCTTGCGCCACGCGTGTCCGGAGAGCGTCTGCGGCCAGAGGCAGAAGGTGCACTGCGCCGGGCAGCCACGTGTGGAGTAGAGCGCGATGTATGGATGCAGCAGGAAGGGGACGTTGTACTTCGTCACGTCCAGGTCGCGCTTGTAAATCTTCGTGGCCCACGGCATCGCGTCCAGGTCTTCCACCTGTGGACGATCGGGGTTGTGCACCACTTTGCCGTCCTGCTTGTAGCTGATGCCGAGGATTTCATTCAGCGGCTTGCCGTTGGCATATTCCACGATGGAGAAATCGAACTCGCGGCGGCAGATGAAGTCGAGGGCAGAGCACTCGTTCAGGGCGCGGTCAGGGTCGGTGGTCACCGGCGGTCCGACGAAGGCGACCTTGATGGACGGGTTCGCTTCCTTGATGGCTTCTGCGAGGCGCTGGTCGCCCTCCCAGCCCACGGTCGAGGTGAAGAGGACGAGGAACTCATAGTCCTTGCAAATCTCAATGGTCTCTTCGGCGCTCACGTGGTGCGGTGGCGCGTCGAGCAGGCGTGAGCCCTCCAGCAGGCCGGCCGGGTAGGTGAGCCAGACGGGGTACCAGTACGACTCGATTTCGCGCGTAGCGGGCCAGCGGGAGCTTGCGCCACCGTCAAAATTTTCAAACGACGGCGGGTTGAGTAACAGGGTCTTTAGTGGCTTAGACATCTTGTCAATTTTACCATTTTCCTTAGTTTTCACAGAGCAAAACCAGAGTTAGTGTGGCCCCGGAAGCAACATGTCAAGGTTGCCGCTCACGGATGGCTGCGTCAACGAAATTACGAATGCCCAGGAGTCAGCAACCTTGCTTTTGCCGACGTACCTAAAAGAGTTACAGCGCTATTGGGCCGGTGTATTCAGCAAGCGCAGCCAGTCGCCCATGTGGCCAAGTGCGCGCATCAGTCCCAAGCGTGCCTTGGAGAGCTGAAAACCTGCGTCCATCGCGTCCTGCGACTTGGTGCTTTCGTCGATGAGGGCCTGTTGTTGCGCTTTGGGTGAAAGTTGAGGCGTGGAGCCCGGACCGCTGCCCGAGCCGTTGCCGTATTCAAGTTGCGCCTGTACGGTCTTGAGCTGTTCGGCGGCAATCTGCTGTTTGAGTGAGGCGATCTCGGCTAATGTATCGAGTTCGCGCAGGGAACCGGTAAGTTGCGCGATTTGTACATCGTTCTGATGCTGTGCCTCTTCGGCCTCCACCTTCGCCCTCAGTGCATCAGCGGCGGACTCGCGTGCCTTGGCGCGATTACGCATGTTGAACAGCGGTATCTGCAGCCCGATGCCCGAACTGAAGTTATTGGCCGGCAGCGGGCGCTTAAAGTACGAGTTTACCTCGTTCAACAGCGTGGTATTGCGGTTGTATTGCGCATAAAAGCTGAGTTGGGGAAAGAAGTTCGCGTCCTGGTCACCCCTGGCTGCCGAAAGTTTTGCTTTGGCAACCCATTGCGCCGACTCGATGCCGGAGAGAGGCTTCGTGTCCGTGGCCTGGATTTTGGGGATCTGCGGAATGCTGTCGTGCAAGGGGTGAATGGTGTCTGCCGGCAGGCCAGTCAGCGTTGCAAGTTGCTCGGCGAGCACGTGTGCGCGCGTTTCCAGGTGCAGCCGCTTGAGTTTGATTTGCGCAGCCATCAGTTTGGCCTGGAGATAATCGCTCAACGGATCCACGCCAGCCTCGGCGCGCTGTTGCTCGATTTCAACGAGCTTGGTTGCGTACTCTTCCTGCTGCCGCGCGGCATCCAGTTCACGGTTCACGGTGTCGAGTTCGATGTAGTCAGTGGATGCATCGAGCGCCACTTGCTCCTGTGCGTCCTTGAGAGCGGCAACGGCTGCCTTTACGCCGCTATGTGCAGAGGAAATGTAGTGCTTTTGCGGCACGCTGAAAACAAGCGACTGAATGGTCGCGCTCCAGATTGAGGGTGGCGAGCCGGTGAAGCCGACCTCGGGAAACGTAGGCAGGCCGGTGGTGAAATCGAGCGAAGGGATGAAAACGTCCTGGCTTTCGGCGAGCAGGGCATTGGCCTTTTGCAAATCAGCCTGTGCCTTGTGCACCTGCGTGCTGTTGCGCTGCGCCAGGCTGACGACCGTGATGAGCGAGACCTGTGCCGATGCAACAGCAGCCATACCTGCACAAATCGCCATGAGTGCGGCGGAGCGCAGCCAGCGTGCGGCAATGGGTTGGGGGGCGGCGTCTCTCACGTTCAGAATTTCAATTCCTGTGCGGGTTTGTAGTCGTGCGCGAGCGCAAGCGCCGCAGCTTTTTCCTGTTGTGCAGCGGCCTTGTCTCCCAGTGCGGACTTGAGCCTGGCCAGTTGCGTGTATGCCTTAAAGGCGGGGACTTCCTCAGTGAGGCTGTCGCTCTTCAAGTAGGTTTCAAGCAGCCTGGCAGCGAGCGCGAAGTTACGACCTGCCCGAATCAGGCTCGACGCACCATTGGCCAATGCCACACCGGAGTGCTTTTCATGTTCGGCAGCATGGAAGCCCTTCTCCACGGCCGATTCCATTTCAGTGAGCTGATTGCGGCGGCGATAGTACGCTGCCAGGTTCATCCACTGGAATGCAGGAGTTTTGCTCACTTCAATGGCCTTTTTGAATTCGCTTTCCGCTGTTGCGTAGTCCTTGTTCTTTTCCGCAATGCGTGCACGCAGCTCGTGCGCACGGGCCGGATCCACGCCGTCGAGCTGGCCGGCAATCTTCTCGGCCTTGTCACTGCCGCCGCCCACAATGCCCGGCGCCGAGTAGTAAAACTCGCCCAGATCGGCCAGCGCGGCTGCATTGCGGGGATCAAGCCGCACGGCTTCTTCAAATTCGGTGCGTACGCGCTTGCCCAGCGAATAGGCACTCAAAAACGAAGCGCGGCTGGCTTTCTCACCCGCGGCGCGGCCCAGCCACATGTGATAGTCCGAGTTCTGGCCGTCCATCTCAACAGCTTTCTGGCACTCGTCGTATGCGGAGTTCCAATGTTCCAGCGTGTACTCCACACGGCAATCGAGATTGTGCCACTCGGCGTTCCTGGGAAGGGCCGCGAGCAGACTGAGTGCCTTGTCGGCTTCGCCGGCCTGCAATGCCGTATTCACCTGGCTCAGGCTCTGCCCTATTGCCTGCGTTGCGAGCGCGAACGACAACAGGGCGGCCCCTATTGCAATTCTCATTGCACAACCTTGACGGGAATACCCGTTTGCAGCGGCTGGCCCGTGATTGTGCCCGTCGCAACCTGGTCTCCAGCCTTAATTCCGGAGACGATGGCAACCTGCGTCAGGTTGATGGTTCCGGTGGTCACCGGAGTGCGTACCAATCGATCACCTTCCACTTTGTAGACGAAAGGCTGGCCGTTCTCGGTATAAAGCGCCTCGCGCGGCACGCTCAGCACGTGTTGTGCGCTGGAAGTGGTCACAGTAACGGTAACGTTGGTTTGCGGTAAAAGTTGCCCATCGCCGCCCGTAATGCGCACCAGGGTCTCACCGACTGTACGGGTGCCCACGGTGATCACCGTAACCGGTACGCGCTCAATCACTCCCTGCCACTTCAGGCCTTGTTTCGCATCCCACTTGATGGAGACGGGCTGGCCCACGGCAAGGCGTCCGATTTCCGGCTCGTCGAAATATGCTCGCACGCGTTCCTGGTCCAGGTCGGCCATCTCGAGTAGCGTCTTACCCTGGTCCACAAACTCCATGCGGCCCACATCGATGCTGTATACCGTGCCGGCAGCGGGTGCGTGAATCTCGGTCTTCGAAATGACTTCGCGCGCAGCGGCAAGTCCGGCTTCGGCATCGGCCAGTGCGGCCTTGGCGCGAGCCACATCGGCAGAAGAGTAGCGGTTCTGCATGGAAGATTGCGCGGCCTTCAGGCTTGCCTCAGCCGAGGCGAGCCGCTGCCGGGCGGAAGCAACTTCTGCCGCTGAGGCAGCTCCGGTGGACTGCAGCTTGATCAGTGCGTCGAGGCTGCTCTGTGCTTGATCACGCTCCAGTCTGGCGCGAGTCTCATCTGCGGCCCCGGCCTGGCGTTGCTCCTGCGTGCCGTTGTTCAGTACGGCGTCCAGGCCGGCCTGGGCGGTCTTCACGCCGCTCTCTGCCGAGGCAAGACGCGCGCGTGCATCGGTATCATCTAATACCATCAACAACTTGCCAGCTGGAACCTTGTCGCCCGGCTGGACATAGATGGCCTTCACTGTTGTGGAGATGGGGCTGTGAAATTCGTAATTTGTGATCGGCTCCACGTGGCCATTCGTGCTGATCGTGCTGGAAAGTGGGCCTTCTGTCGCCTCGGCAGCATGGATCTCCTGCTTGCCGCGGGTCATGGCTCGCACCGAGAAAAACACCACCACGAGCAGAACTGCAGAGCCAAGCCACAGCCAGAGGCGGTTTGATTGCTTTCTTGCTTCTGCCATTCCCGTAACCTGAGTCAGTATATAGGACTCCTGACACCTGCCCGAGGAAGCAAAAAATCTGATTCCGGTAGGGGTTACGGCTTTTGTCACCCCCTCTTCGGGTTGCCCGTACAATCAGAAATATGAGCCAGACACCCCGCTACACAGACGACCATGCCAAGGCCGGCCTCGACTTCGCGTTCCCCGAGATTGAGACCTGGCAGAACCAGTTTCCTGCCTACGAGATTGTGATTGACGACCCCGAGCTGACCTCGGTTTGCCCGAAGACGGGACTGCCGGATTTCGGGTCACTTTCGATCCGGTACATGCCGCGCGAGCGGTGTCTGGAGCTGAAGTCGCTGAAGGAATACCTTTTCTGCTACCGCAACCTCGGCATCTTCCAGGAAAACATCGTCAATCAGGTGCTGGAAGACGTGGTGAAGGCGTGCGACCCGGTGTGGGCGGTGGTGCATGGGGTGTTCCGCCCGCGCGGAGGCATTGCCACGACAGTGACGGCGAAGTGGCCGCGCGACGAGAAGATGAGCTGAACTGCGTTGGCTGGGCAATCTGCGACAGGCAGTGCGAATAGGCTGCTCCGCGGCCCGTGTGATATTCCTGAGTTCGCCCGCGCACTGGCGCAGAATCCTTATCGTGTCCAAATCCAGACTGACAACGTCCGAACTCGAACCGCGTCCGTGGATGAGCCCCGCGCTTGTCACCTTCCTGCTACTGCTCGCGCTCAACCTGCTCAACTTCATTGACCGCTACATCCTGCCCGGCGAGCTTTCGCTGATTCAGACGGACTTTCATGCGACCAAGGAGCAGATGGGCGCGCTGACCACCGGCATGTTCTTTGTCTATATGCTGGCAGCGCCGCTGACCGGCTGGCTGGGTGACAAGTTCCGACGCAAGCCGCTGATTATTGGCGGCGCGGTGCTGTGGAGCCTGGCCACGCTCACGACTGGCTGGGTGCACGACTACTGGACGCTCTACTTCCGCCACGCCATTGTTGGCATTGGCGAGGCTACGTTCACCATCTTCGCGCCCGCTGTGCTCGCAGATTTCTACCCTGAGCGCGACCGAAACCGCATTCTCTCCATCTTTTACTCTGCTATCCCCGTGGGAGCAGCGCTGGGCTACATTGCCGGCGGCGAGATGGGCTCGCGCTGGGGCTGGCGCGCACCGTTCCTCATCTGCGCATTGCCCGGCCTGGTGGTTGCGCTGCTGTTTGGCCTCTTTGCCAAAGAACCGGAGCGTGGCGCATCCGACAAGTTGAAGGGCTCGGTGAACCGTTCCACTGTGCCCGGCCTGCTGCGCAATCCCGCGTTTCTGTGCGCGACGTTCGGCTTGGCAGAGTTGACGTTTGCCATGGGCGGCATTTCGAACTGGATTCCCGATTTTCTGCACCAACCCATTGGTCTCTCGGTGGCCCAGGCCAGCCAGGTGGCCGGCGCGTCTACCGTGATCGATGGCATTATCGGAACAGCAATCGGCGGATGGATTGCGCAAAAATGGCTGCGGACGAATCATCGGGCGCTCTATCTGGTGAGCTTCTGGTCGGTGGCGCTGACAATTCCGTTTGGCGTGCTGCTGTTCTTTGGGCCGTCGAAGTGGGCGGTGCCTTCGCTTTTTGCCGCCGAGTTTTTCCTGTTTCTGAATACCGGGCCGCTGAACACGGCGATTGTGAATTCGGTGTCCGCTCCGGTGCGGGCGACGGCGATTTCGATGAACCTGTTCGTCATTCACTTCTTCGGAGACACGTTTTCGCCGCAAATTATCGGTGCCGTGGCGGACCGGTGGAACCTGCGCGTTGGCCTTGGCTGTACGATCATCACTCTGTTCCTCTCCTGCATCATTCTGCTGGTGGGCGCGCGGTTTGCGCCGGTGCTGGATGAGCCGGCAGTGGAGAAGGCATAGCTCGGCGATACTGAAGGCATGGGGCATCCAGAGGCCGTGTCGATCGGGCTGGTGGCAGTGAGCTGGCTTTATGCCGCGGCGTGGTTGTGGCAGGGGTGGATTGCGCTGCGCGGGATGCCGACGTTGCCCGACCTGACGCGCACATTGCCGCACGATGATGCCTCGTTCGCCGAAAGTGCCAGTCCGGATCTCAGCGTCATCGTTCCAGCATGCAATGAGGCTGAGTCGATTGAGGCTTCGTTGCGGTCGCTGCTTGCTTCGCAGAACATCCGGCTTGAAATTCTGGCGGTGAATGACCGGTCGACGGATGCGACGGGGGAGATCATCGACCGCGTTGCCGCAGAGAATGCGGGGCCGCATCCGCTGCGGGCGATCCATATTGAGGAGCTGCCGGCGGGGTGGCTGGGCAAGCCGCACGCAATGGCGACGGCTGCGGCGCAGGCCTCGGCCGAGTGGCTGCTCTTTACCGATGGCGATGTGATTTTTGCGCCCGATGCTCTGGAGCGTGCGTTGTGCTGTGCATTGGAGAATCGCGCCGATCACTTTGTCCTCGTCCCCACGCTGATCGTCCATTCGATGGCCGAGCGGGCCCTGCAGGCGGCCATGCAGGTGCTTGCGCAGTGGACCATCCGGCTGTGGAAGGTGGGGGACCCGAAGGCGCGGGACTTTGTCGGCGTAGGCGGCTTCAACCTGATTCGGCGCGCGGCCTACCGAGCGGTGGGCGGGTTTGAATCGATGCCGATGGAGGTGCTGGACGACCTGCGCATGGGCTGGAAGCTAAAGCGGGCGGGCTTTCGCGCGATGGTAGCGTTAGGGCCGGACCTGGTACGCATCCGGTGGATTGCCGGGGTGCTATCTGTTTTCAAGTTGATCGAGAAGAACAGCTTTGCCACGTTTCGTTTCCGGTCAATTCTTCATGTATTAGCTGCAGTCGCTATGACTTCCGTGGCGCTGGTTCCTCTGGCTGCGGTTTTGGCTGGCTGGAGCGGGCTGCCGCATTCATTCTGGATTGCAGCCGGGGGTTGGGCGGCCTGGGCCGGAATTATATTGACTTACCTGGCTAACCGAAAACTGATGCAGGCTCCGGTGTGGCTGGCGGTGTTCTTTGCGCCATGCGTTTTGCTGGTGGCGGTGGCGTTTGTGCGGTCCATGGTGCTGGCGCTGGTGCGCGGCGGTATCCGCTGGCGGGGAACTTACTACCCCTTGGAACTGCTACGCGAGCACTGCGGGAAGTGGTGATCGCCTCCCGGTCAGCCGAAAATAAACTTTTTCGTTCGTCTCATAAAGTCTTGATTCAAAAGGGTACTACTCGATAGCTAGGTGCTCTTGTACTTGAATCGAAAGGAGTTGTGCGTTCGTATATGGATGCAAAGGAATTAAAGAAAGCCTCCAGTCGTACGTCAAAGGCCCTCTGAGTGGTGCGTGAACGGTGAGGCAAGTCCGTGCGCATCTCCATTCTGCGCGCAAGCGGGGAAATGATCGGTAAGGTTTCTTTGATGGATTGCTGGGGACTTCGATGGACTTAGGGGCGTTTATGAGGACCTGGCCGCACATCGCCGAGATCGATGAGTAACTTGGCCTGAATGCGACAATTGAGATAAAGGCCGATCAGTTCAATCCAACCCATCGGGAGTTGGGCGAGAATTATTCGATACAGTTTTCAAAACACTGACGATCTCCTGCATGCCTCCACAGCCTTCCGCCCGTCTGACATTTCGAAGCTGGACCAACCAGGATACTTCGCTCGCCGAAGCCTTATGGTGCGATCCAGAAGTGACTCACTATTTCGGCGGTGCGATGACCCGGGAAGAAGCACGTAATCGGCTTTATGCCGAATGTGAGCGTGGGAGCCGTCTCGGAATTCAATACTGGCCGATCTTCTTAATCGAGACCGGTGAATTTGCCGGATGTGCCGGCTTAAGGCCGTGGTCAATGGATCCCAACACGCATGAGGTCGGTGTGAACCTCATGCGATCTGCCTGGGGCCTGAAATTAGGGGAGGAGGCATTACGTGCGGTGCTTGCATTTGGATTCGATGCACTGAGTCTGCCGATGATCGTCGCCGGACACGCAATCGGTCACGACAATTCACAGAAGCTCCTCGAGCGCGTGCATTTCCAGTACACGCACAATATCCTTTGGGGGACGAAAGCAATCGAAGTTCGCATGTATAAGATCACCGCGGAAATTTGGCGTTCAACAAGAACCCACCACTGACAACTCTTCGAATGTCGGCCTTGAAGTGAGCGAAGGCAGCCGTGCCGTGCACGCAATCAAGCGCGGCGGTTGCTCTGTTGGAAACGAAAAAGCGGCAACCCTTTGGCTGTGCCCCTCAGACTGCTGACAATGTCCGCGTTGAAAGTACAAGCGAAGAAAAAGAACCTCAGGGGCTGAAGCCCTAAGTTCGTTTTGTTGCGTTTACGGCCCGGCTGAAGTCGGGCCCTGATACATTGTGGTGGTTTTAGGCAGGATGTGAAGTTGTGCTGTTGTCGCAGGAAGCAGCCCGGGAGAGTTGTGGTTCCCACCCTTCGCGTTGCGAAGGATGGGGCACCCGTTTTATGGGTTTGGGAAGTGTCTTGGAGGGGAAGGGTGTGCCACCCGCCTGCCCAGAAACTCTAACAGTTGTGGTGTTATTGCAGGAAGCGGCTTAGGAGAGTTGTGGTTCCCACCCATTCCGCAAAGTGCGCGGAATGGATGGGGCATCCTTTTTATGGGTTTGGGAAGTGTCTTGGAGGGGAAGGGTGTGCCACCCGCCACTGAGTAGAGAGTATGCTTAGCTATTCTAGCTTTGAGTCGATATCCACCACGAATACCTAACTAATCTATGCGCAAACGAGGACTAATCAGTGGCAGCGAAGAAAGTCAAAAAGGTCAAAGAGCGCCGTCTTCATCACAGGAATCTGCTAAGGAAGAACTTTAATGGGTTTGACCTCCGTGGGGCGGATTTCACCGGGAGCGATCTGTCTGCAGCTGATTTCACCGGCGCGAACTGTGAAGGCGCGCACTTCGAGAGTTGCTCGTTGGATTCCGCTATGTTTAAATCGGCCAACCTCCGAGGAACGAAGTTCCTCGGCTGTGACATCTACGGTCCGGATTTCGGCGGAGCCGACCTTTCGAATGCAAAGTTCGTTCGCGTTCTTGGAAAGGGAATCGATGCTCAGGTCGCGAATTTCGAGAGTGCCGAGTTCGTGTTTTCGTCTTTCGTGGACTGCTCGTTTATGAACAGCCGGTTTAACCGCACGAGTTTCACGCAAACCGCTTTCGCAAGGTGCATTTTTCGACGCTCAGATCTCGCAGATGCATCCATGTGGGAAACGAGCTTCAGCAAGTGTGTTCTTTCCTCAGCGAAAGGTCTCGATAGAATCGGAAACATCAGAGACGTGTCTATAGATACTGTGACGCTGATGATGGGCGAATCACCATTTCCGCGCAGTTTCCTGCTTGGAGCCGGAGTGCCACCTATTCTTGTAGATTACTTACCATCGTTGACTAACACCCCAATTGTTTATGAATCCTGTTTCATCAGTTATTCAACCAGCGACATTGAATTCTGCCGAAGGCTCAGGAGAGAACTATTGGGCTTGGGCATCAATGCGTGGATTTTTGATGAGGATGCGAAATGGGGTAAGCCTATGTGGGGAGAGATCGACCAGTCAATTCGCATTCACGACCGTGTCGTTGTGGTCTGCTCCGAAAGGTCACTGAAGAGCGGGCCAGTGCTTCGAGAGATCGAACGGGCGCTTCGCCGGGAGGACGCTGAAGGGCAAGACATCCTCTTCCCGATACGAGTGGACGACTACATTTTCAATGGATGGCAACATCCACGGAAAGATGACGTACTCAGCAAGATAGTCGGTGATTTCAGCGAGTGGCGAGATTACGGCAAGATGAGGATGGCAATAACCCGATTCGCTCAGAGCCTCAGAAAAGCTGGGGTGGTGTCAAAGCCGAAGCTTCCCTTCGGAGAATTGTTAGAACCCTTACGATAAGCGGTTCGGTCTTGATTGGGATAACTGTTCGGCCTTGTTCTGGACGTTAATCGAGGCGTCCGTTGTCAATGAACGATATATCGCCGAATCACTTATCGAGGCTCACTAGAAACCCAATGTGGGCTTGCGGTGACCGAATTCGTCCTTTGTGCATTCAACAAAGCGCTGCGGTTGCCTAGACGGAGATGAAAAAGCGGCAGCCTGTGGGCTGCCGCTTCTGCTTTCTATGCGAAGGCGATCAGTGGGTGCCGACGAGTTCTTCGCTTTTGGTGCCCTGGCCGTAGTGGCTGACTACGTATTTGTCGAGGATGTCTTTGAACTCGGCTACGATGTGGTCGCCGCGGAGGGTGGTGTGGAGTTTGCCGTCGACGTAGACGGGGGCAACGGGGTCTTCAAATGTGCCGGGGAGGCTGATGCCGAGGTTGGCGTGCTTGGATTCGCCGGGGCCGTTGACGACGCAGCCCATGACGGCGAGCTTGAGCTCTTCCACGCCGGGGTACTTCTTGCGCCACTCGGGCATGGAGGTGCGGAGGTAACCCTGAATCTGCTCGGCGAGCTCCTGGAAGTATGTGCTGGTGGTGCGTCCGCAGCCGGGGCAGCTTGTGACCTGAGGCATAAAGGAACGGATGGAGAGTGACTGCAGAATCTGTTGAGCAGCAAGGACTTCTTCTGTGCGGTCGCCGCCGGGCTTGGGGGTGAGTGAAACGCGGATGGTGTCGCCAATACCGGCGAGAAGAAGCGGGGCAAGACCTGCCGTTGAGGCGATGAGGCCCTTGGAGCCCATGCCGGCTTCGGTGAGGCCGAGGTGCAGCGGGTAGTCGCAGCGGGCGGCCAGATTGGTGTAGACGTCGATGAGGTCGCGCACGCCGGAGACTTTGGCGGAGAGGATGATCTGATCGTGACGCAGGCCGTACTGCTCGGCGGCCTTGGCCGAGTCGAGCGCGGAGACGACCATGGCTTCCATCATGACGTCACGCGCGGGCTGCGGGTCTGCCTTTTTGCTGTTCTCGTCCATCATGCGGGTGAGGAGAGACTGGTCCAGCGAGCCCCAGTTGACGCCGATGCGGACGGGCTTCTGGTTTTCGACGGCGCACTCGACCATGGTGCGGAAGTTGCTGTCGTCTTTGCGGCCGACGGAGACGTTGCCCGGATTGATGCGATATTTGGCCAGCGCCTGTGCGGTGGCGGGGTACTTCTTCAGGAGCAGATGGCCGTTGTAGTGGAAGTCGCCCACGATGGGGACGCGGATGCCGCGCTTGTCGAGGCCTTCAACGATGTGGGGCACGGCGGCGGCGGCGTCTTCGTTGTTCACGGTGACGCGCACGATTTCCGAGCCGGCCATGGCGAGGGCCGCAACCTGCTCAATGGTGCCGGGAATGTCGGCGGTATCGGTGTTGGTCATCGACTGCACGACGACGGGGACTTCCCAGCCCACACGGACATGGCCGATGCGGACGGTGGGGGTTTTGCGGCGCTGAATCTCGGGCATACAATCCTCAACTCTAGTGTACCTTTTGGGCACTTGCAGTGCGGCAGACGCTCGCTTTTCGCTCGCAGAGAATCTGTGGGGAGGTAGCCGCCAAGGCACCTGCACCAGTCCGGTTACAAAAGCGTCTGATTTTCGATATCTCTGGCACACTAGAGACACCTATGAATCTGCGTGATTTATGGACCGCAATTGAGAGTGATCTCGAGCATGCTCGCCAGATGCTACCGAAAGATGCAGGCAGGAGCGATGCCATCAAGCAATACCATGAATTCATTGAACACAATGAGTTAGAGTTGGCCTGCGATGCGCTCGAATCCTACGCCGACAAGAATCCTGTACCTGGTGCATTCTGGATTGCGCTTCGTGACGCTGCCATAAAGATGGGGCTACCGGAAAATGCAGCTCGGTTTGGAATGCGAATTTCAAACTGAGACATCACCCGGTCACCGGCCTTCTAGTCTTGCCAATTGCCCCCGTCGTACAATTATGAGCATGGCTTTTCGCAGTCTTTCCCGGATCGTTGCACTCGTTGCATTGGCGTCGCTTCTTCCGCTTAGTTCGCTGGCTCAGAGCAAGCACCACCGCGGCCGTAAGTACAAGGCACCGCCACCGGTTTCGCGTGTGGATGTGCTTATTCTTCGCTCCGATGACGGCACGCCGGTGGAGAATGCGTCGGTTATCTTCCAGCTCATTGGCGACAAGGGAAACATGGAGTTGAAGACCGATCAGGATGGCAAGGCATTTATCGATGTGCTGCCGACCGGCTCGAAGTTCCTGCTGCAGGTGCTGGCCAAGGGCTACCAGACCTTCGGACAGGCCTACGATCTCGAGAAGAAGGAAATGGCCATTGAGGTGAAGCTGAACCGGCCAGGCCACCAGTATTCGATTTACGACGAGCACGCCTCAGACACGCGCATTGGCGGTAAAGCGGTTGTTGTGACAGGTAAATCGGCAGAGACAAAACTTGACGAAGATGCAGCGGCTGCCGAGAAAGACAAGTCTGCCAACAAGACTCCGGACAGCGATAAGCCAAAAGATACCGACGCGAAACCCGAGAGCAAGCCGCAGCAATAAGGCTGGTTTCTACGGCACAGTTTTCAGGCCCGGGCACAAACCCCGGGCCTTTGTGCGTCTGTGGGCTGTTATCTTCAGCAGTGTGATGAGCGAGCAACCTCAGCAACCTCTCCTGGGCAAATCGGCATTGGTTACAGGCGCGGCAAAACGCATTGGCCGGCATGTGGCACTTGCGCTGGCACGCGCCGGCGCGGACGTGAGCATCACCTATCGCGGTTCTGCGGCGGAGGCGGCAGAAGTGGTGCAGCAGATCGAATCGCTCGGCCGCCGCGCGCAGGCTGTTCAATGCGACATCCGCAAGGAAGCCGAAGTGAAGGCCGCCGTGGCCGCGACCGCCGCATTTCACGGCCGGCTCGATGTGCTGGTGAACAATGCAGCCATCTTTCAATCCGCTCCGCTTGAGACTATGGCACTTGAGCAGTGGGATGCCGTGCTTGAAACGAACGTGCGCGGCCCGTTCCTCGTGACGCGCGAAGCGATTCCGCACCTGCGGGCGGTGAAGGGAAGAGTGGTCAACATGGGCTCACTGGGGGGCCTGCAGGCCTGGCCCGGCCATGCGCACTACTGTTCGTCCAAGGCAGCCGTCCACATGCTGACGAAGGTCATGGCCAAGGCCTTTGCGCCGGATGTGAGTGTGAACGCCATTGCACCGGGATGGATAGCATTCGAAACCGACCAACCTGACGCCGCTGAACGCAGCCGCGCGCAAACGCCCATGCAGCGCAACGGCAGCCCGCAGGACATTGCAGATGCGGTGCTTTATTTCGTGACACATTCAGGATTTGTGACAGGGCAGATACTCGCAGTCGACGGTGGGCTGGGAGTATGAGAGCGAAGATAGACCAGAGAACAAGGACGGGGGCTGGAGCACGAATGAAGATTCGGTGGGGTGCGGTGCTGTTGATGCTGAGCTTTTGCGCGGCGAGTTGGGCGCAGCAGGCAAGCCTGATTCTGGTGAACGGAAAGGTATGGACGGAGAACAGTGCGCAGCCTGTGGCACAGGCCGTGGCGCTGGATGGCAACCGCATTGTGGCTGTGGGCACGGACATGGCGATTCGCAAACTGGCCGCGCCTTCTACGAAAGTGATCGATTTGCATGGACGGCTGCTTTTGCCGGGCTTCAACGATGCCCACGTACACCTGATGGATGGCGGTGAAACGCTGATGGCGGCACAGGTGCTCGACACGAAAAGCGCAGAACAGTTTCGGGATGGAATTGCAGCATTTGCGAAGACTCTTCCACCAGGCACATGGATTCGCAATGCGCTGTGGGATCACCAGCGTTGGAATCCGCCGGCACTGCCGAATCACCAGCTCATCGATGCGGCATGTGGCGACCATCCGGCAATGATGTGGCGCACCGATGGCCACATGGCGCTGGTGAACGCGCTGGCATTGAAGCTGGCGGGAATCGACCGGACGACGAAGGACCCGCCGGGCGGTGTGATTGCGCGCGATAAGGACGGGAACCCGACCGGAATTCTGAAAGACGCGGCCACCGCGCTGGTGACGCGAGTGATGCCGCCACTCTCAGAGAAAGAGAAGGACGATGCGATGTATGCGGCCATGCGCGAGGCGGCTTCGCATGGCGTGACCAGCGTGCAGAATATGGCAGACACACCGGAGGACGAACAGCAGCCGGTGCAGTTCCGTGAGTTGGAGAAGCTGGACCGCGCCGGCAAGCTGACCGTGCGTGTTTACCAGTCGATGAACATACGTGACTGGAAGACGCTGGCTGACCTGGGCGTGACTGCGCCGTTTGGAAGCCCCATGCTGCGTATTGGCAACCTCAAGGCGTTTGCCGACGGTGCACTGGGCTCTGAGACGGCGTGGATGGATGAGCCGTTCGTGGATCGGCCGGGGTACACAGGGCTATCGAGTGCCGACCTGGCGAACCCGGAAAAGTTCTATCAGGAGATGCAACAAGCGGACAAGGCGGGACTGCAACTCACAATTCACGCCATTGGCGACCGCGCCAACCGCACGATTCTTGACCTGGATGCGCGGTTGGAGAAGGAGAATGGGCCTGCCGATCGCCGGTTACGGATTGAGCATGCGCAGCACCTGCACCCTGCAGATTACAAGCGGTTCGCACAGTTGCATGTGATTGCATCGATGCAGCCGTATCACGCGATCGACGACGGCCGGTGGGCGGAGAAGGAACTGGGGCCGGAAAGAATCCGCTCGAGCTATGCGTGGAAATCGCTGCTGGACGCAGGCGCAACGCTGGCCTTCGGAAGCGATTGGCCGGTGGCGCCTCTGGACCCGGTAATGGGCATTTATGCGGCTGTGACAAGACGAACGCTGGATGGAAAGAACCCCGGCGGCTGGGTTCCCGACCAGCGGATCACAGTAGCGCAGGCGGTGCATGCCTATACGGTGGGAGCGGCCTTTGCCGAGCACCAGGAAACTGTGAAGGGCTCAATTGAGCCAGGAAAGCTGGCGGATCTGGTGGTGCTCTCCGACGACATTTTCACGATTGCTCCGGAGGCGATTGAGAAGACCAAGGTGGATCTGACGGTTTTCGACGGGAGGGTGATCTACGAACGGAAGTGACGGTGTTGTGCGGCTGTGATGCCGAAACAATGAGCGGCGTGCAAGGGTGGTGACGGTGGATATTTGAGGCGGAGCAAGGAGCCGCTCAGCGCGAAAACAGCTTCCCCCAGAAACCCTTGCTGCCATTTCCTTCGCTATTCAAATCGTCTACTGACGCTTTGGGCCGCATCCATTCGCTGTAGTCGAAGGGCTCGTCGGTCCACAGGCCCACCGGCTCAGGCTGTTTGGGCAGCTTTTCGCCCTCCAGCGCGGCTCTGGGATTGGTGATGAACAACCGCTGTGCGGTCTCTTCGCCTTTGATCTGCTTCACGTAGTCGTAGCTGCGCTTGAGCGTCAGAGGACGCCAATCGGGATGATGTCCGTCGCTGGCGATGAAGTGAATCCAGTCGCGTTCCAGCAGAACGTTGGCAAATTTTTCTGCAATGCGTCCGAAGCGGCCGTAGAGCGCGGCAGAGGTTACCTGTACCAGGCAGCCCTCCTGCATCCATTCCACCAGCAGATCTGGATTACGCTGCACACTCGGGTTGCGTTCCGGGTGCGTCACGATCAGCGTGTAGCCCACGCGCTGCAGCTTTTTGAGCGCGGACGTCATGGCCAGAGGGATAGACTCGTCGGGAAATTCAATCAGCAGGTAGCCCTTGTTGTTGATCGAGTAGCGCAAGGGATGGTGCAGTGCATCGTCGATATTGTTCGCGTTCAAGTGAAAGTCGCAGGCCAGGCTGAGTTCAAGGAGCCCGTTGAGCCGTTCGCGTAAAGCCTCCAGCCGCTCACGAATAACTGTTTCGTTGTACTGGTAGCGGTCGCTTGCGTGCGGGGAGCACACAATATGCGTAATGCCTTCCTCATGCGCGCGGCGCGCCATGGCAACGGACGTGTCAATATCCGGCGATCCGTCGTC
Organism: Occallatibacter sp.; assembly: GCA_035550015.1. Lineage (GTDB taxonomy): Bacteria > Acidobacteriota > Terriglobia > Terriglobales > Acidobacteriaceae > Telmatobacter. Next base: position 73,915 of record DASZRJ010000001.1, read on the forward strand.
TACGCCGTAGATCAGGTGGGTGTGGATGTCAATCATCGGTATCCCGGTTATTGGCCATGCATAGTCTGCGCATCACTGCGCGGCCATCGCCTCTATCATCGACGAAAAAATCTTCCATCCGTCAGCAGAGCCAAGCAGGCCTTCGCTGGAGCGGTCAGGGTGGGGCATCATGCCCAGCACGTTGCGGCCTTCATTCAGCACGCCGGCAATGTTTGAGAGCGACCCGTTCGGGTTTGCTTCCGGTGTCACTTCGCCCCTGGGCGTGCAGTAACGGAAGGCAACGCGGTCTTCAGCCTGGAGCCGGCTGAACTCGTCTTCCGAGCAGAAATAATTGCCTTCCATATGACCGATGGGAATCTTGAGCACTTCGCCTTTGGTGAGTCCCTGCGTGAAGATGCTGTTCGTGGTCTCCGTACGCAGGTATACCTGCTTGCAGATGTACTTCAGACCGGCATTGCGCATCAGAGCACCGGGCAGCAGGCCGGCCTCAGTCAAAATCTGAAAGCCATTGCAAATGCCCAGGACATAGCCACCGGCCGCGGCAAACTTCTTCACCGCCTGCATCACGCGAGAAAAACGCGCAATGGCGCCGGTGCGCAGGTAGTCGCCATAGGCAAAGCCGCCGGGCACGAGCACTGCATCCACACCCTGCAGATCCTCTGAGTCATGCCAGAGGAAGGTGACCGGCTGATGCGCGATCTCGGCAATCACGTTATAGGTATCGTGGTCACAGTTGGAGCCGGGGAAGACCAGCACGCCAAATTTCATGCAACAAGGGTATCAGGACAGCATCGTGTTGAGACGTCCAGATTTCCTTTTGGAAGCCATTCAGGCACGAGGGGAGCGTCCCTGGGCAGCGAGCAGGCTTCTCATGCGCCGGTGCGAATCGCGCGCAAATCGATGCTGGTACATCCGCGTGACCGGATAGCCGAGACGTGCCAGCGGGTTGCGCGGACGCGAGACAGCTTCAAGCGAGTAATGGACATGGCCGGAAGCCGTATCCATTTCAATCAGAAATCGTTCCTCGCCCTCCTCTACGTGCAGCGGGGTTGTGGCGTAGACGAAGCCGAAACGCACCGGTTCATCAGCCACATCCACAATGCGGCTCAGATTGAGCGTCCGAAGTCCGATTGTCCGTGCTTCGACCGCTACAAGCTGGCCCAACCTGATCGGAGCAACGGTATTGCGGACCGAAACCCAGCCAAGGTCAAAGGGAATCCAACTGGACATAGCCTCACGCGCGGCCTCCCAAATCAGCTGCCCTGACCCGAGAGCCGACGTTGACACATCGCGTACAAAACCACTGGGGAGTGGATCGCCGATGACGCGACCGTTCATCGTGAGAAAACGCGGCTCAGTTGGCGGCATCTGCGATGCAGTTGCGATGCGCGCCTCCACGTCTGCTGCCGAATATGCAGTTAGGCGGAACACGAATTCAGTATGCAGGATGCACTTGCGTGCGGCTTCTCTGGTCCGTCTGGCAGCAATTCCGGACGGCAATTGCTCGTATGCATGCCACCCAAGTCTGGGATTTCTGCCTCCTCTCGCCATACGGGGCCAGGTTTGCTACTCTCGTTACACGCTAAGCAGTACAGAAGTTGTGGCGTTTTCCTGAACGTCCCTTCTGCGTTGTCGCACTGTGAACGGCTGAAGTCGATTGCGCAAGCGCCCGGGCAGATGCAGTACCCCAGAGGTCTAGCCCTGGTAAGAAACGTCTTCCGCAGAGCCTTGAGCTTGTTCTCTGTGCATCCTTGTGAGCGCCCAACGCTCCCAGGGACACCGGTATCTGTCGGTATCGGGGAGGACAACGTGTTTAAGCGTACGATCGACATCGTCTTCGCATTTTCACTTCTGGTTTTGGCCGCACCTGTTCTTTTGCTGTGCGCGCTTCTCATCAAACTGGAGTCACCTGGCCCCGTTCTGTTCAGGCAGAAGCGCATGGGGCGTAGCTTCAAAGTTTTCTACCTGTACAAACTGCGCACAATGACCTCTGGCACGCAGGGGCTCTACTACACCGTGGCCGGCGATCCACGTATTACGCGGCTGGGCGCATGGTTGCGGCGCACCAAGCTTGATGAATTTCCGCAGCTCATCAACATACTGCGCGGAGAAATGAGCATCGTAGGGCCACGTCCCGTGGTTCCGCAGATAGCCCACGACTTCCGGGAGGAGTACGAACTGCTCCTGAAGGTAAGGCCGGGACTCACCGATCCTGCTTCACTCAAATACTGCCGCGAGTCGGAGTTGCTGGCCCTGGTTCCCGACCCGGTTGCGTATTTTGAAACGGTGGTGACACCGGAGAAGCTTCGCATCTCCAGCGAGTACCTTCAGCATATGAGTGCGGCGAGCGACCTGGGATTAATTCTGCGTACGGCGGTCGCAGTCATTGACACAACCGTGCGGCCGAGCAGATCGGGGCGCTCTGCGGGCAGAAAGGTGCAAATCGATCCGCAGCGCGACGCGGGTTAAGCAGCCATTTGCGTTGAATACAGTGGCGCGGCGAGAAGCTGAAGGTCCGCCGCGCGCAACCGTGCCTGTGATTATGGGGGCTGAATTCATGTGTGGATGATGAATCGTCTTTGCCGTCTTTGTGAGACAGGAGAATCCACCACATTCAATCGCACCGATAGGTGATTCATGCTTGAGAACGCCGCTCGGGGCACGTACTATCCTGTTTGAGCGCGGAAAATGCCATGAGCAAACTGTTTTTACCCGAGCTAATGCTGGCCGATGGAGCTGTGCATCGCAATGCAGGTTTGTGGATTGACGAGCAGGGAAGCGTACGTGAAGTCATCGATGCCGCATCCGTTACCGAACGTAAAAATGCGCCTGGCGTCGAAGTGGTCCTCCTCAGTGGTAAAGCATTGCTGCCGGGGCTGGCTAACGCGCATTCCCACACATTTCAGCGCCTCTTTCGCGGACGCGCCGAAGGCCGTGCGATAGGCGGCGACACCTTCTGGACATGGCGCGAACAGATGTACCGCGCCGCTGCCTTTGTTACGCCGGAAACACTCTACGATGTGGCCCGCGCCACGTTTCTGGAAATGCTCGCGTCGGGCATCACAGTCGTCGGCGAGTTCCACTATCTGCACAACGATGCCAAAGGTAAGCCCTATGCGAACCCCAACGAGCTTGCCCTGCAGGTGATGCGCGCGGCGCAGTCGGTAGGCATCCGCATCTGCCTGCTGCGTTCGGCGTACATGCGCGCGGGCTTTCGCAAGGAACCGCATCCTGGACAGAAACGCTTTTACGAGAGCAGCGGGAAAGCTGCCGCCAATGTGCAGTCACTTGCCAAAGCAGCCACGCAATTCGAGCATGCGACCGTGGGCCTGGCACCGCACAGCATTCGCGCCGTTCCACTGGAGGCGATGAAGGAGTTTGCAACTGTGGCGGAGAAGCACGCCATGCCGCTGCACATGCATGTCTCCGAACAGACCGCGGAAAACGCTGCGTGTCTCGACGAATATGGTGAAACGCCGATTGAGCTTTTCAATGATCACGGTCTTCTCTCCGGGCGCACCACATTGATTCATGCCATTCATCTGACGGGGCAGGAAATGGACGAAGTGGCCGCGGCGGGTTCTACCATCTGCTCGTGCCCAACGACGGAGCGTAATCTCGGCGACGGCATTTTTCCAGCCAATGTGGCTGCGCGTCTTGGCATTCCTGTCGCCTTCGGTACAGACAGCCAGGCACAGATCGATATTCTTGAAGATGCGCGGCAGGCTGAGTATCACCTGCGCCTGGTCGCACAGCAACGCGGTATGCTGGACCAGATTAACGGCGAAGAAATAGGTGCGCGCCTCTTCCATTGCGCCACAACAAGCGGTTACAAGGCACTCGGATTGGGCGGCGGCAGTCTCGAGCCAGGCCAGCCGGCCGACTTCTTCACGCTCGACCTGAATGATCTCGCGTTGCTCGGCGTGGACGAAACTTCGCTCGCATCGCAGGCAGTGTTTGCCGCAAGCCGCGCTGCCGTGCGCGATGTGGCCGTTGCAGGCAAGCTGGTTCTTACTGACAGTCATCACGCGCTTGAAGACGAAATTCGCGCGCGCTATTTGAACATCCAACACGCATTTCTCACCGAGGAGGCTCAATGACCACTGCGACCTCGACCGTCATTCGCGCACCGCGCGGCAATCAACTACGCTGCAAGGGCTGGCAGCAGGAGGCGGCGCTACGCTGCCTGATGAACAACCTCGACCCCGAAGTGGCCGAACGCCCGCAGGATCTCGTTGTCTATGGCGGCATTGGCCGCGCGGCGCGCAACTGGGATTGCTTCCACGCCATTGTGCGCGAGCTTGAGAATTTGGGCGACGAAGAAACTCTGCTTGTCCAGTCGGGCAAGCCGGTTGCCGTTTTCCCCACGCATGACCGGGCGCCGCGCGTGATCATTGCGAACTCCAACCTTGTGGGCAAGTGGGCCAACTGGGAGCACTTTCACGAGCTCGACAAGAAGGGCCTCATCATGTACGGCCAGATGACGGCCGGCAGTTGGATCTACATCGGCACACAAGGCATTTTGCAGGGAACCTTCCAGACATTCGCCGCGCTTGCGCAGCAGCACTTCGGCGGCTCTCTCAAAGGCAAGCTCGTTGTCACCGGCGGAATGGGCGGTATGGGTGGAGCGCAGCCGCTCTCCGTCACGCTCAATGACGGTGTTGTGCTCGCCATTGATGTGGATAGGAGCCGCATCCAGCGCCGCGTGGACACACGCTACTGTGACCGTCTCAGCGAAAATCTCGACGAAGCGCTCTTGCTGTGCGAAGAAGCGCGCCGCAAGGGTGAAGCGCTCTCCGTGGGCCTTGTGGGTAACTGTGCCGAGCTGTTGCCGGAAATTGTTCGCCGCGGTGTACAGGTAGACGTCATCACGGACCAGACCAGCGCGCACGATCCGCTCAATGGTTATGTGCCTGAAGGCTTCACGCTGGAGCAGGCGGCAGAGCTGCGCCAGTCCAACCCGAAGGAATATGTCGAGCGTTCCACGGCTTCGATGGTCGTCCACGTCAACGCCATGCTCGCGCTGCAGCGCGCCGGCGCTGTCGCCTTCGACTATGGCAACAACATCCGCAGGTTTGCATTTGACGCGGGCTGTGCAGATGCTTTTCTCATTCCCGGCTTCGTGCCCGAGTACATCCGTCCGCTCTTCTGCGAAGGTGCGGGCCCGTTCCGCTGGGTGGCTCTGTCCGGTGACCCTCGTGACATTGACCGCACAGACCGGCTCGCGCTTGAATTGTTCCCTGAGAATGAGATTCTGACTCGCTGGCTTAAGCTGGCGCGTGGCCGGTTCGCCTTCCAGGGATTGCCTTCACGCATCTGCTGGCTTGGTTACGGCGAGCGCGACAAGATGGGCCTTGCGATGAACGAACTGGTGAAGAAGGGCGAGCTCTCGGCGCCAGTTGCCATTGGCCGCGACCATCTCGACACCGGTTCCGTCGCTAGTCCGTATCGCGAAACGGAGAAGATGCTCGACGGTTCCGATGCGATAGCCGACTGGCCGCTGCTGAACGCGCTGTTGAACACCGCATCCGGTGCCACGTGGGTCAGTTTTCATCATGGTGGAGGCGTGGGTATGGGGTACTCGCTGCACGCGGGGCAGGTCACGGTTGCCGACGGCACGGAAAATGCGGCGCGCCGCATTGAGCGCGTATTGCGCAACGATCCGGGCCTCGGCGTCGCGCGCCATGCAGACGCGGGCTACCCGCTCGCGCAGAAAACAGCGCGCGAACGAGGCATTCATATTCCCATGGCGGACAGGTAGGGATGGCAGGTTCACTCGCAGTCGTTAACATCGGCCAGCTCGTTACACTCGCCGGTCCTGCGCGCCCGCGCTCCGGCGCCGAGATGAATGAGCTGAGCATTGTCAACGATGCGGTACTGATCGTTGAAGATGGACGCATTAAAGCCGCGGGAAGCTTTGAAGAGTTTGGTCCACGCATCGATCCTCAGATAGACGTGATCGATGCCGAAGGCTGCTGTGTGACGCCCGGCTTTGTGGATGCGCACACGCATATGGTCTTCGCGGGCAACCGTGCAGAGGAGTTCGAGCTGCGCATTGCCGGAGCCACATACCAGCAGATCGCGGCTTCTGGCGGCGGTATCTGGAGTACGGTTCGCAAAACGCGCGAAGCCATTCTGGAAGAGCTTGTCGATGCGGCGCGGCGTCATCGTAACTGGATGATGCGCACTGGCACCACCACCATGGAAGCCAAGTCCGGCTACGGGCTCGATTACGCAACCGAACTGCGCCAGCTTCGTGCGCTTGCCATATTGAATGAAGAAGGTCCGGCGACGATCGTGTCTACGCTGCTCGCCGCGCATACGCTTCCTCCAAAATTTGCTGGCCGCCGCAATGATTATGTGAACTGGATCGCCAAAGAGCTGATTCCTGAAGTGGTCGCCGTGCGGCTTGCGCAGTACTGCGACGCGTTTTGCGACGAGCACGCCTTCACGGTGGACGAAGTACGTGTGGTGCTGGAAGCGGCCAAGGCCAAGGGCATGGGGTTGCGTATTCATGCAGACCAGTTCAAGCCGGGTACCGGTGCGGCGCTCGCTGCTTCGCTTGGCGCGGCAACGGCCGACCACCTCGAAGTCATCACAGAGCCCACCATCATGCGCCTGCTCGATGCGAATGTGCAGCCTGTGCTTCTACCTGGATCGGTCTTCGCACTCAGCCGTACACAGTACGCTCCCGCACGCCTGATGATCGATAAAGGCCTCGGCGTTGTCATAGCCACAGACTTCAATCCCGGCTCCTCGCCCATCACATCCATGCCGTTTGTCATGTCGCTCGCGTGTCTCTACATGAGTATGACGCCTGCCGAAGCGCTGATCGCCAGCACGGTGAATGCTGCCTATAGCCTGAATCTCGGCAATCACATCGGCACACTGGAGGAAGGCAAGCGCGCAGATTTTCTGGTCCACGAGTTCAAGGATTTTCGTGAGCTGGCGTACTTCATGGCTGCGCCCGCGCGCCCACGAGTCTTCATTGCCGGCGCGGAAGTGAGAGTATGACGGTTGTCGAAATCCTTGAAGCTCTCGTTGCCATTCCTACGCCGTCGTCTGTGAGCAACGTTCCGCTGATCGATTGGGTTGTCGATTTTCTCAGTCAGCATGGTTGGCAAGCAGACATACATTCCTACAATGACGAGCAGGGAACTGCGAAAGCCAATCTGATTGCCCGCCCGCGGAGTGCGGAGAAGGATGTTCCCATCGGCCTCGCATTCGTTTGCCACACCGACACGGTTCCATATGCATCTGCCTGGACCGGCGCTCTGCGGTTAAACGAGCATACAAAGACGGGCACACTGCACGGTTGCGGATCCTGCGATGTGAAAGGTGCGCTCGCATGCTTTCTTGCCGCGATCGATCGACTGAATCCTGCGCGCGTTCAGCCCGATTGCGCACTCATCCTCACTGCCGACGAAGAGATTGGCTGCCGCGGCATGGAACGCCTGCTCGAATCTGACTCGCTCAAAATTGGCTCGGCCATCGTGAGCGAACCTACGGAATTGCATCCAGGAGTAGCAGGCAAGGGCTACGGACTTGCCCGTGTCACGGTTCGTGGCGCGGAAGCGCACTCGGCGTTCCCGGAGAAGGGTGTTCCCGCCATTCAGCACGCGGCGCATTTCATCCAGGCGCTGGAAGAGCGGATGAAGCGAACAGAAATATCGGATGCGCTCTTTACTCCCCCGCGCACCACGTTCAATGTCGGCGTCATTGAAGGCGGAACAGCGAAGAACATCGTTCCCGGTATATGCTCGTTCCTCGTGGAATGGCGTCCGATTCCATCCGAACATCCGCACAACGCTGTTGGTGTGCTTGAAGCAATTGCCGGTGAGCTTGAGGCAAGGGAACCGCGCCTCAAAATCCAAGTTGAAGCCCTGCGCGGCGATGCTGGTTTTGCTCCGGCAGGTGAGGGTGCGCTTCAGCAGCGTCTGCGCGCACTACTTCCGGCGGACCGCACACCGGTCGGGATTAGTTTCGGTTCGGAAGCCAGCCGCCTTGCGCGCGTTGCGGGCGAGGTCATTGTCATTGGGCCGGGCGATATGCAGACCGCACATTCCGAACGCGAATGCGTCCCAATCGCCGAACTGGAAGCATGGACTTCGACTCTCTGTGCATTGTTTGCGCGATCCTGACGCGCTTCAGCCAGCTGTTGCTGCATCTCGGTTTCTGCGCCGTTCCGCAAGAAAAATAAGCAGCCCAAGCCCAACAAGCAGAGCTGTTCCTCCAAGCACTTTGGCTACCGCCAATGGCTTATTTATTTCGTCGTGCGCGGGCACCATGGAGAGCAGGATCGTTGCTGTTGTGCTGGCAAAGCCCACGCACGCAAGCAGAATGGCAACCGGCCTGCCGCCGGGGACGCGCCGTACTTCCGGTCCAACAGGAACACTCTGAAGGCGAATCATTGCGGCGAAGAGAAATAGATATGGCAGGAAGTAAGCGATGATGGCCATGCTCACGAGTACGTCATAGGCCCCCTTGACAGTTGTGCCGGCCTGGCTGAGAAACGCCACGAGCATTCCAGCCAAACCGTAAATTCCAATGGCAATCCATGGTGTGCGATAGCGCGGATGGATCTTCCCGAAGGCTGAGGGGAGATAGCGATCGATACCGGCGACAAACGGCAGGCGTGAGGTGGATGAGAGAAATGCTGCGGCTCCGCCAACGCCATTCAGCCCGAGCAGCAGTGCGACCGGCACAATAATCCAGCTCATCTGCAAATGCGCGGCCAATGCGCGTACGCCATTGATCACGCCATCAGGTCCTTCCACGGCTGAAGGTGGAACCGCGGAAAGCAACGCACCTGTACTGGCGATATAGCCCACGGCAAGCACTGTTCCGCCTGCAAGAATGGCCAGCGGAATTGTGCGCCGTGGGTTCACAATTTCCTCTCCCATGGCGGAGCCGGCTTCCACACCGCCGAACGCGAAGAACACGGTGGACCAGAAGACCGCATTATCCAACGAGAGATGCGGCACAAAGTCGGCTGCCGTGTAGTGGATGGCCGGGCCAAAGCGCATCCACGAGAGCGTTGCCAGAACAACCAGCACCGTAACCGAAAGAATCGCGCCCAAAGAGCTGAAGTTATTGAGCCACTTGCCGGCATCCACGCCGCGCATGTTGAGCAGCGTAATAATAGCCAGCCAGCCCACTGCGAAGGCCATGAAGTAGTAGGGGTTTGCTGCCAGCGCATGCCCACGTTCGCCAAAGGCAAATAATACAGATGCCGCGCCGAAGTAGAGCACGCCGGGGAAGTACGGCAAGTTGCTCATCCAGTAGGTCCATGCGGCAATAAAGCCCGAGCCGTCGCCGAATGCCTCGCGCGTCCACACGTAGAGGCCGCCTTCGTCGGGCAGGCGTGAAGAGAGCTCCATGACGCAGGCCGCGAGCGGGATAAAGAAACACGTCAACGCGGCCACCCAGATGACCAGAATGCTCGGACCGGCTGCGGCCGCGGTTGCGGCCCAGCGCACGCTCAGGCCGCTGACGATATAGAACAGCGTCAGATCGCGGAAGCGAATACTTTGTTTAAGAGCGGGAGCCGAGGGCATGTACGGCGGAGGATAGCAGAGCGCTCCTCATACCGTAAAATCTCGTTCAATTTTTGGGATGAGTATGCCGCGTCTCAGAGCTTATCCAAATCCTTCAGCACAGCCATCGCAGCGTTGCGGCCGTTAATGCCGATCACCGATCCGCCCGGATGCGTGCACGCACCGCACAGGTACACCCCTTTCATCGGCGTTCGCGCGGAGAGCCGGTTCGACCACATGTACGGCGGCAGGCATTCTCCTTGAAAGATATGGCCGCCTGTAAGGCCGACTTTCTCTTCGATATCCGGCGGTCCCAGCACCTGCGCGTCAATGATCGCCGTGTCAATGTTGCTGCAGAAACGCGCAAGCGACTTAAGCGCAAGTTGCTTCACCTCTTCACGGCGCGACTCCCACGTGCCCTGCGCAAACGTGTACGGCACATACTGCGCAAAGACGCTCATGGTGTGCGTCCCCGGCGGCATGACCGATGCATCGTGCACGCTCTGGAAGTAGAGCTCGCACCAGAGATGCTCAGGCAATTCTCCGCGGCGCGCGGCGGCGTAACCAGCTTTCCACTCGTCCTTTGTCAGGGATGCATTGATCTGGCCGTAATGGTGTGGCTCGTTCACGCCCGGCCGTGCTGTGAAATTGGGCAGCTCGCTCAAATGCACATTGAGCTTCACCGTACAGCCTTCAATGGGCGTCGCATCGATCTTTGCGCGCCATGCGGAATCAGCAGCATCGCCAAGCATGCGCAGTGTGCGCACTGGGTCCGCATTGGAAATGACAATGGGCGCAGCGATCCTCTCGCCGCCTTCCAGCTCGACTCCTTCGCCGGGCACAATGCGTGCCACCGGCACACCCGAAGCAACCACCGCACCTGCTTCACGTGCCGCATCGCAAAAGTAAAACGACACCATACCCATACCACCGCGCACATAACCCCACATGCCGGGCATGCCGCCCAACCGGCCAGACGAGTGATGAAAACGAATCGACGCAGTGCCCTTATCGAACGGGCTCGCATTTGTGCCGATGACGCCCTGTCCGAGATACGCAATATGAAGGCGTTCGTCCTTCACGTAGTGTTCCATGAATTCGGCCATTGACCAGTCAAAGAGCAGTGCACGCGCTTCCTCGTCGTTGCCCAGGCGCTCTTCAATCTGTTCGCGTGTTGGAGCCTCGCCAATCCACATGTCGCCTTCGCCTGCGGGCCGCAGCGCATCGCGCAACCGGCGCACCACGGCGCACATTGCATTAAAGCCGTCCACATCGCCTGGCGACAGCGCACGGACCTCATCAGTGCAGCGTGCATCGTCGTCCCAAAGCTGAATGCTTGAGCCATCAAGAAAGGGAACAAACAGCCCATTCACCGCAGGCGTCCATTGGTAGCCCCGCCGCGGCAGATCCAGCTCTTCCACCACCTGCGGATGCAGCAACCCAGCCAGGTATGCACACGGCGACATCTTCACGCCGGGGAACGGCTCTTCGATGGTGCATGCGCCGCCCACACGCTGGCGGCTCTCAAGCACCAGCACGCGTTTGCCAGCGCGCGCCAGATACGCAGCGCAGGCCAGCCCGTTGTGGCCCGCGCCCACAACAATCGCGTCCCATGTCTTCGCTTGCATTTCACGAATGGAAAAAGGCAGGCCAACTTCGCCAAGCAGTGCAGCCGTCTCGGAACTCATATCGCAACCAAGGTATCACCTGACGCTCAGTGGAATTGCAGAAGAAGGTTTCAACTTAGGGCTTCACATTCTGCGCTGCTGAAGGTCCGGCCTCAAGCTGCCATGCAGGAATTGTCAGCGTGCCAATGCGTTGCGATGATCGGTCGATCAACAGAATGCGCAGGTCGCCTTCACCCAGCTTTGCTGGAATCGCCGTTTCCAACGGCAGGCCGTCCTTCTGTGCGTCTTGATATGTGGACGGAAGCAACCGCAGACCGATTGTCTGCCCGCTGATGCGCGCGCGGCCGGACGCATTGTTGCGTTGAATCACAAAGAGATCGATCTTGCCCATCCAGCGTCCGCCTTGCTCGGTCAAACCCAGATCGGAAACCGCGATGCGCAGCTTCAGGGCCGCACCTTCTGAAGTATGTGCAGCCTCGGCGGATAATCCAATCTCCTTCATATCCGCCGCCTGCCATATCGCCTTCTGGAACCGGTCGTGCAGCGTGACCGGCTGCTTTGTGTAGAAATAGCCGGTACGATAGCGGAGTTGCAGCTTCGACCTGGCGTTGACCTTTACGTCAATGCGATGGTACTTGTCGTCCGCGGGGGCCTGCGGCGAAAAGCTCAACTGATAGAGGGCATCTCCATCGGCGCTAATGCCATTGAGCTCGCCCGCAATATCTCCGGCACGGCGCAACGAACGCCCTCCTGTGGCCTTCGCCATTTCCTGATAAAGCGGCGCGATCGCATGAATATCCTGCTGCATCTGCGCCGTCACGCGGCCTGGCTGCATGTTGCGTCCAGTAGAGACGTCCTCCCCCGAGCTGGATGAGAATGATCCGCCGCCCGATCCCATCAGTCCGACGTTATCCTTTGCAGCCTGAGTCAGCTCAACATTGCGATGTTGCAGGCTTGCATCCACACCACCTGCTTCAAGTTGTGAAACGTCGAGTGGATAAATGCTGACATGCGCATTGTTCAGGGCTTCCTGCGTTCGCAGTGTTGCGGCAGAGAGCGATGCGTTGTTGTTGCCCACATCGGTCGATCGTCCGGCCCAGTCGGCCAGCACGTTGTCACTGGCTATCCAGACCAGGCTCTTATGTCCCGCCAGCGATGACAGGTGATCTGCGACTGGAAGCAGGAAGGCGAGCGCGTCCCGGCCCGGGTTCCTCCCATAGTCGCGCAGTTGCGGATCGAGCGCTTCGGTGCCGCCACTGGAATCGGAGAAATCCGTATGACCGTTCACGCGCGTAAGGTCGCTCTGTTTGTGTACTTCGTCAATTTGCTGGCGATTGAGAGCCTCCTTTGCCTGCGCTTGCGCCAGGTCCTGTGCGGTGGGCATCCAATGCGCAAGTTTCACGGAGATTGCGGAATGATCCTGCGTTGGTTCAGCGAGTATCCGGTAGCCCTGTGATCCAAGAATGTAAAGACCAACGGGCACGGCGCCATCCACCGATTGCAGAAATTTCTGCATCTGCTGGCGCGCATAGGAGAGATCTCCAAACGCAATATTGGAGGAATCAATCAGAAGGATGATGGAGTGCCCGCTGACAAGAACCTTCCGCGCCGCGGTCTCTCGATTGCTGAAAACGGGCTCGATGGTTTTTTCATCGGTCTGAGGTGCTTGAACCGGAGCTGTGTTCGGTGCGGCCTCACCTGGTGCGGAAAAGAATTTGATGGCTTGAGAAACGCCATTGTCTTCCACCACGAAATTATCCTGTGCGAGGCCGCGAACAGGCTTGCCTTTCTTATCGGTCACAATCACGCTCACGTCCACAAGCCGCGACTCCGCGTGCAGCGTCAGGTTGTTGGTGTCCGCATCCGTGGAGTTGCTGTTTGTGGGTACAGTCGCGTTACCTTCCACTGCGTATTCCGGTTCAGGCTTCGCGGCCACAGCAGCAGGCGTGGCGTTTCCGTTGGCTGTCGTCGTCGTGGCAGAAGTCGCCGGCGTAGATGCGGCCGGGGTTGAAGCTGTGGCTTCCGCAGGTGCGGCAGACGCCGGTTGCGCCGCTGCCGTTGTGGCGCCCTTATCCTCAAGGGCATTTTCAGCACTATTTTCTGTTCCGGCTTGCGCGGCTGTATCTGCTGCCGCATCCCCCTTCGTGTCGGCCTTAACGATGCGTGAGTCTGCGCGGAATACATGATAGTCCGCGAACTGCACATCGTTCAGTCGTGTCTGCATCGGTACGTTGACATCGGCCAGCGCCGTACCGGTTGACTTCGAGTAACGCATCTCCTGGGCGTGAGAAATGGAAACGCTGCGCACCGGGCAGATATAGGTCCTGCCTGCTATGTCCACCTTCCCGTACTCCACCATGATCGACGCGCGATCGATGGGGTCTGTGGGCTTCAAATCGGCAATCAATGTCAGTCGCAGTATGGTTCCAGTATCCGGGTCCACTGCCATTTCTCCGTGGTACCCGACATACTGCCGGAAAGGTTGCAGTGTCGTGCCGGACGAGTAAGTGGGACGAAGCGTGTCGTTACGATGCATCGGCATCATGGATGCTTCCGCTTCGGTTTGCACCGCCACACAGCAATAGTCCACGCGGTAGTGCGATTTGTCCTGTGGTACGGAATAGTGAAAGACGGCTTCGGTTCCCGCCGATGTGGTCTCCCAATGACTCCATGCCAGCGTATTCTGCGCCGCATCCACCAGCACGATACCGAGCACCGGTCCAAAGATTCCCCAGGCATTCAATCCCGAAGTGCCTGCCTTCGATGCCTCCTTCACTTCTTTGCCGGTATCCACAACCTCCAGCCCGTTCCGGTACAGGACTGTCGTGGTTGTATTACCCGTCGGATGCAGAGGCTGGTAGGGCGTCGTGCCGAAGATGAAGGGTTGATCCTCAAAGTACGTTATCTGGCGCGTGGCGAAAAAGTTGGGCAGGTTGGGAATGGTTTTGCTCAGATACGCCACCACCAGGCCCATCATGCGCCTCTGTTCGGCAACTTCGGGCGCGGCCTTGGTGGGAATGCTGGCCGCGGGAGGCCCAAGAAGTGCCGACTGATCGGCCAACGCCAGCAGACTTTGCCGGCTTTTTTCTCCTGGCAAGGATGCGTACAGATGCGCCAGTTTCGCGCTGCTCAGTCGTTCGGTTAGTTCGAAATCCGCAATCTGATTCGCGCAGTTTTCATCCGTCCGATGCCCGCACAGCTCAGGCAGCGTGCTCTCAAGCTCGGCAACAGACACCTTCTTTGCGGCAAGGCAGCTCAAGGCTGAAGCCGTTAAAAGCGCGCCAAGAAAAATTCCTCGCGCAACAATGTGCCACCGGTTTGCCGTTCCAGTCTGTTCACCCAACATAAGCAACCGTATCGATGAATGACCGGAATTCTACTCCCGCCATTGCTCGGCTGTCCTGCCGATGTGAGCTCAAGCCTGCGTCCATAGCCAGAGAGTTTCTTCAGTTTTGGATAGAGCATGCCTGATATGGTCACGGTTCGGAATTCTGACTGGCTGCTGAATGACGCGATGCTGCACACTCAAGCGGCATCAGCGTCTCAGCACGTGGCGCACATACCGGCGCTATGGCGATAAGATAAGTGGCGTCATTGTGTCGTCGGCTCTGCTCCGGCGGCCAGAAGGAGAAAGAGTATGTCTCAATCGGAAACTTCGCCCGCAATTCCTACTAAGATTCTTGTTCCCATCGATTTCAGTGCATCGTCGCATTCGGCGCTCGATACGGCCGAGGAGTTTGCCGTACGTTTCCATGCGGAAATTGTCTTGCTCCATGTTGTGCCCCAGTTTCCTGCGGCCACAATTCCCGATTCGATCTCCGAGGCCGCGCTCGTTGAGCACGCCCGCTCTGAGGCTGAACGCAAGCTGGGCATTTCTCAGAAAGCGCTGGCTTCAAAGGGAATCACCGCGACCGCATTCATTGAAGTAAGCGCCGATGTCGCGGGCATGGTCATTGATGTTGTTGAACGTGAAAAGGCGGACATGCTGGTCATCTCAACGCATGGCCTTTCCGGCTGGTATCCGCTGGTCTTCGGCTCCACTGCGGAGAAGATCATCAAGCTGGCGCAGTGCCCGGTCATGCTGCTGCGCACGCCCAAGCCTGAATCCAGCGCCAAAGTGCCGTTCAACCGGCCCATGGAGTGGTGGTAGAACAGCAGTGAACAAGGAACAGGGGTAGGGAACAGCGTTCCCTACTTCACACTGATGTCTCCGTCCACATCCACAATCAGGTTGTCGCCTTTGATCTGGATGGAATGTACCTTGAGCCGGTCAAGCGAGACTTTGTAGCCCGACGCCGCGGTGGAACCCACCAAAGCCTTGCGCAGCAGGTCTGCCGCATTCACCTGCATTGACCGCGGCACCTGATGGCTGAGGAAGGGAACCAGCAGGAAATTCAACTCGCGCCGGTCGCTCACCTTCACCACCTGCGCATCGCGAAAGCCAATGGTCTCGCCCTCGCCGAAGGGTTCCAGGGAGACTTCGGCCGTGGGTCCAAGCGCAAAGCCCAGGCATGTGTGACCCACAGACTTGCCCAGTTTGGCATGGGTGCGGATACGGGCCACAATGCGATCCTGCTCAAAACTCAGGTCGGCACCATCTGCATAGACCCAGCAGCCGGACTTGGCGGAGCCTTTCAGATAGTAACGGCCGTCAGGTCCGCTAAAAAGCTGCTGGCGCATAGTGCGCTCCAGAGCATCGCGGCTCACGCGCAGCTCGCCCGCCATGCAAACGTTTGCGCAACTCAGCAGGGTGACAGCGGCCAGCACAAACAATACAAGTGACGGTCGGGGCAAGAACGTTTCCAATTTTTTTCGAGGTAGTATAAAAATTCTTCGGTTTTGCATGGTTAAAAGCACAGGGCGATTTTGCAATCGTTTTCATTGTGCGTTATTTATATTATTCTAATAAAAGGAGTTGAGTGAAAATTTTCGCTCCGGAAGTGGCTTTTGGGCCTGTGGTTGCGTTGCCACATTACTATTGATTTCTGAAGAAAAAATCCGTAAAATCAGACGTATCAGTGGCCAAGGACCAAGCGTCCACCCCTCTCGGCCACGTTTTGGAACTGAAATCACCCCTTTCTTGAAGGACCGACAATTCAATGGCAAAGCGTCGTGGAAATCCGAACTGGGGCAAGCCAGAGCCCATTGGCCCTGTTGTGCCCACCGTTACATCGTTCGAACAGATTGTGAAGGAATTCAAACTCAGCCCGGATCAGTACATCCGTTCAACCCGCTTGCGTGAATGGGCACGCCGGAACAAGAACAGCAAGTACATCCCCGAGGCTCTCTTAGAAGCCTGGGGTTTTGAGATTGAGTCCACGCTGTAAGCCTTTCTAGAGCCAAGTGATGACAAAAGCGCCGCCTTCGGGCGGCGTTTTTGCTGTCCGGGGCGGCGATGGGCGAGAATAGAGCAGTCTTTATGACCGACGGAGCACGTACTTTGGAGGCACCTTTCACAGATGTTCCCGGCGCCCTGACCGAGATTCGCGCCGGCCGCATGGTCGTCGTGGTGGACGACGAGGACCGCGAGAACGAAGGCGACCTGACCCTGGCCGCCGAGCACGTCACGCCCGAGGCCATCAACTTCATGGCCCGCTATGGGCGCGGCCTTATCTGTCTCACGCTTACCGAGGAGCGCGCCGACCACCTGCGCCTCTTTCCCATGACGCAGCAAAACTCCTCGCGTTTTGGCACAGCATTTACTGAGACCATCGAAGCGCGCGAAGGCGTCACGACCGGTATTTCCGCCGCCGACCGCGCACATACCATCCGCACAGCCATTGCGCCGGGTTCCACTTATACAGACCTTGCCCGTCCAGGGCACATTTTTCCGCTCCGCGCGCGCAAGGGCGGTGTGCTGGTACGCGCTGGACAAACCGAAGCCAGCGTCGATCTCGCCCGCATGGCCGGCCTCAACCCGAGCGGCGTCATCTGCGAAATTATGAGGGACGATGGCGAGATGGCGCGAGTGCCCGATCTGATCAAATTCTGCGCCGAGCATGGCCTCAAAATGCTCACCGTTGCGGAGCTTATTCGCTACAGATTGCGCCACGAACGCTACATTGTCCGCGCAGGCGAGAGCTGCATTCATACAAAATACGGCGAGTTCCGTATGATCTCGTATGAGAGCGTGGTCAACGGCGGCGAAAGCCACGTTGCGCTGGTACGCGGCGGCCTCTGCCCGCATTGCCCCGCGGTGCACAGCGGAGGAGTGACGGAGGGGCCTCTGAAGACACTGAACGATCCGTGCGCCCATCCGGTGCTGGTTCGTGTGCACACGCGCTGTACGGCTGGCGATATTTTTGGCGCCGATTGCAACTGCCGCGAGATTCTCGACCAATCCATGCGCATGATTGCCGAGGAGGGATGCGGAGCGCTGATCTATCTGCACAACACTTCGCGCGGCTTTGAGATTGACCCGGTGACGACAGAGCCGGCGGTCTTTGGCCCGAGCGGTGAGGCGATTGAAGACGCGTCACGCACGCAGACGCCGCCGCTGGTGCTGCATCATGAGCTGCGCAAGCGCGAAGGCGCGCAGGACCGCCATGGACGCATTCTGCGGGCCATCGGCTTGGGCGGGCAGATCCTGAGCGACCTGGGCATTCACCGCATCCGGCTTTTGTCGAATACACCCATGCACATTCCCGCTCTCGAAGGCTTTGGGCTGGAGATTGTGGAGCAGGTGGCAATTCCGTTGGCGGAGAAGACGGCAGTCAGTTGCCAGTAAAAAAAGATGAGCGGCCAACGGGGTTCCGTTGACCGCTCATGCGTGTGTGATTGCCTCGTGGCGAATGGCAGAGTCTACCAACCTAAAACGTAGGCGAAGACGAGCGGGGCGACGATGGACGCGTCGGACTCGATGATGAACTTGGGGGTGTTTTCGCCGAGCTTGCCCCAGGTGATTTTCTCGTTCGGCACAGCTCCGGAGTACGATCCGTAACTGGTTGTGGAATCAGATATCTGACAGAAGTACGCCCAGAGGGGAACGTTGTCGCGCTGCAGGTCCTGGTGGAGCATGGGGACCACGCAGATGGGGAAGTCACCGGCGATTCCTCCGGCAATCTGGAAGAAGCCGAGCGGTGTCTTGGCGGTGGTTTCGGTGTACCACTCGGCCAGCTCCATCATGTACTCAATGCCGGTGCGGACGGTGTGGACGTTTTTGACGTCGCCGGAGATGCAGTGGCCAGAGTACATGTTGCCGAGGGTTGAGTCCTCCCAGCCGGGGACGAACATGGGCAGGTTCTTTTCGGCAGCGGCCAGCAGCCAGCTATTCTTCGGGTCGATCTGGTAAGAGCCTTTGAGGGCGTCCGAGAGCAGAATCTTGTACATGAACTGGTGAGGGAAGTAACGCTCACCGGCCTTGTCGGCCTTCACCCACTCCTCAAGCACCACGTTCTCAATGCGGCGCATGGCCTCCATTTCGGGGATGCAGGTGTCTGTAACGCGGTTCATGTGGCGCGCCAGCAGGGCTGCCTCATCGGAGGGGGTCAGATCGCGGTAATGGGGCACGCGCTCATAGAAATCGTGGGCTACAAGATTGAAAACATCTTCTTCAAGATTTGCCCCTGTGCACGTGATTGCATGGACTTTATCCTGACGGATCATTTCGGCCAGGGAGAGGCCGAGCTCCGCGGTGCTCATAGCACCGGCGATGGTCATGAACATCTTGCCGCCGTCGGCAAGGAGCTTGTTGTAGGCTTCGGCGGCGTCCACGAGGGCCGCGGCGTTGAAATGACGATAGTGGTGCTTGATAAAGGACGTAATGGCTGACATGTGTCTGATAATTCTCCAGATTTACCCTACCACAGGCACTGTGTGCGGCTTGTGAATGGCAGGTGGAGTGAGGGGCCGAGCGGTCAGGGGCAGCGATCAAAAGGCGTGGAGAATTGTGGCGGAACGTGGCGCAATGGCATGGAAATGCACGCCATTTTCACGAGTCAAGTGGTGGAGCATGGGTTTTGACGGGTTTATCCGGCGATGCGCGTGCGGAAAGGAAAGCTCTTTGTGAGCGAACGCGCATGCACGCGATCGCACTCAAGCGAGATTTACCCGAATTTACTTGATTTTATGCAGGCGAAAAGAGGGAAACCTATATCGTTTGTGCAGTGGTCAGTGGAGTGTCTTGCCGTATGCAGGTGTCCTATATTCTCGGCCCCGGTGGAGGGCAGTTGACCGAGATGAGCTGGTCGTCCAATACTGGCCCTGTGACGTGGGCGCATACCAATATCGCGGCTGGGCCGGTTGGGCTCGTCGCCACCTATGCCGCAGCCACCGGAGCACAGGCGCCGGGAACCGTCACGTTCTATGCCGACGACTGGCTCGGCTCGCGCCGCCTGCAGACCGACTACGCCGGTAACAATCCCGTAAGCTGCTCCAACCTGCCCTATGGCGACGCACTTAGCTGCGGAACCACGCCCACCGAGCATCTCTTCACCGGCAAGGAGCACGACTCCGAATCCGGCAACGATTACTTCGGCGCACGATACTATGCGCACTCCATGGCGCGTTTTCTTTCGCCGGATTGGAGCAGTAGTCCGGAGGCCGTTGCTTACGCTAATCTCGGAAACCCCCAAAGTCTCAATCTTTACAGCTATGTAGGAAACAATCCGCTGATTCATATTGATGCCGACGGCCATTGCTGGCCGCGATGGCTCTGCAACATTGACAGCAAGTTGAAATCTGTTGGCCTTGCAATCGTCTCCGTGGGCATTTACACGTACATCCATCATCAGGCAAAGGTTACTGCTGAGCACCGGCAAGAGTTGGCTAACAGAGGAGTTGTTTTAACGGACGGACAGACCATCACTGATGCCGCACATATGACTCCGGGGCAAGTCAACTCTGCGTACAAGCAGATGACCTGCGCCAAGCAATAGGTCTAGCATCTACCATCCAACAGCTGCCAGGTGGATCGAGACCATCAACTGGTCGTACAGAGCCTCGGAACCTGAATGAACAGCTTGCAATGGAGCAGGCGAAGTCTAACCCCGATGCGGGCCAGCCTATCAATTTAAAGGGCGGCATGAAGGACCCGAATTATCCTGGGAGCGATGGGTGGGTCAAAATGCGCCAGAACATCAATGGAACGGAAATCCATTATGTGAAGAACATGAATACTGGCGAAGTTGCTGATTTCAAGTTCAAATGAGGCATCCATGAAGGTTCAGTGCATTGCAACTACTGGCAAGGCCCTGCTGACAAAATTTTTGGTGGGGTATTGTGATGAAACGGTATTTAACTTGACTCTTGGAGCGGAGTACACAGTGTTTGCCTTTTCTGTATATGGGGGGGCTTCAATGCTGCTTCTTGCTGAAGATAATACTGATCTACCGAATTGGTATCCGATCGACCTGTTTACCATCTCGGATGCACAAGTGCCGCGAGACTGGTACTGCGCTGCATATCCAGGAAACGGAGAGGTACTCCAATTTCTTATGGGATACGAACGCATCGTGAGAGATGAGGCTCACTATGATGGCCTCTTGGAGCGCTTGCCGGAAGATCTTGAGACTTTTCAGATGGAGAAAGCTAAGAGCGAATCTGCATCGTAGGCGGGTGGCGCACCCATCGCCGTTCAAACTCTTCCCTAACCACAAGAGTGGGTGCCCCACATCTCGTTCCGTTCGAGATGTGGGAGAGGTAAGCACTCCCTGAGCCACGGAAGAAGTCTCCCAATGAAAGTCCAGCATTCAACTCTGCTTGAATCTCGAATTCCATACCAGAGCGGGTATTCCGCCCCGGCTAGTGGAAGGTATCGATCTCCCACGTCTCCAAAAGCAGGAGATGTGGGGCACCCAAACTCAGAGGTGGAACGATTACCCCCAAGATGTGGGCCACCCGCCTTCTGGCATCGTCTGGGACAACATTTGGGCAATCTCATTCATTTTCATTCATGGAACTACATGATGCGGGAGTCGTCGACCTTTAGAATTTTGCCCAACAATCCGTACGTTGCAGATGGCGCACAAGCACTAAAGGTAGGGGCGGTAGTAAATCAGAAAGGGGGAAAGGTGCTGGGGGTTGCAGGTACAGCTCTAAGTGTAATCAACGATCCAAGCTCTAAAAACATAATCATGAACGGGCTCCCGTGGGCCGTCCCTGAACTGCGCGTGCCATTCGCATTTGGTGGCGCAGCTTGGGCCGGAAGCAAGTTTGTTTCTCATCAGGTCATCGATAAGGTTTTTGTTCCAGACGCGTCACAATCAGACACTATACCCGATGGGAATGGCCACAACATCCCCTCTCCGCAAAGTCTAAGTGATTGTGAAGATTGGAGCGTGTGTTGAATAAGCTCGATGCTGTAGAGAAAGCTATGAACACTTTCACGCAACCAGGGACAAAAGGCGGAGTCTTTCATGCCTGACCTTTATTCACTTCTAAGACCGCCGTCCATCTACTTGATTCTTGGAATCGTGTTTCTTGTCGGGGCTGTGCTTGCGACTTGCACTGGGAAGGCGAGAACTTGGGGGTATGGATGGGTCTACCGCACTCAAGAGCGTGGCAACTTTTGGTCGGTGGTCGTAATATGTTATTTCGCTGGTGTTATCTGCATTGGAATCTTCTTATATATGGTGACCTGAGCACATTTCCATCGTAATCCTCGGGGCGGGTGGCTCACCCTTTCCCTTCACTTTTCAGTCGGGGTAGACCCGTGAGAGCAAGGCTATGCCATCCGCCGAAGGAATAGAGAACGCGGGATAGGAAAGAAAGCTGCTGGGCGGGTCTTGATCCGGAGATGCGGGCCACCACCCATCGCTGACGATGCGGAATTCGGGAAGCGGTCTGCTTATCCAAAGTTATTGGCTGGTCACTTCCGGTCTGTATCACTCTGCGCGCAGGGCCTGCATGGGGTTCACTTTGGACGCGCGCGTGGCAGGAATCCAGACAGCGAGCAGGGCGATTGCTGTGAGGATGATGGGCGCGGCAATGAACACGATGGGGTCCCAGGGCGTGACGCCGAAGAGAAAGATGGAGAGCAAGCGAGTGAGGCCGAAGGAAGCAGCGATGCCGGCAGCGACGCCTACGAATGCGAGACGCATACCCTGCCTGACGACGAAGTTGCGAATGACAGAGCGGTCGGCGCCGAGCGCAATGCGGATGCCCATCTCCTGGGTGCGTTGCGCGACGGAGTAGGCCATGAGGCCGTAGATACCGATGGCGGCGAGAAACAGCGCCACGGCCCCGAAGATGGTGAGCAACAGCATATTGAAGCTTTGCCGGGCGGTGGAGCTGCCCATTACCTCATCCAAGGTGCGGATGTGGGCTACGGGAAATCCGTGGCTTACGAAGCGCAATTGCCGGGCGATGGCTTCGATGTACTGGTGCGGGTCATCGTGGGTCCGCACGAACCAGAAGATCGGCTGGACATCGGCGTAGGCCGCGTTGTAGTCATCGGTGACCTGGTCAATAGGAAGAATCATCATGGGCGTGGCAGGTCTGGTCAATCCGCCGTCGTGGAAGTCAGCGATCACGCCAACAATGGTTTGTATTCCTCTTTGTGCACCCGTCTGCCCGTGGTCGATCTTCTGCCCGATGGGGTTCTGATTGGGAAAGAATTTCCGGGCGAATGCCTCATTGATAAGCGCGACGCTGGGCGCATCGGCGGTGTCGTTGTCATTGAAGGCGCGCCCGCTGAGAACGGGGATATTCAAAAGACTCAGATAACCCGGCGTAATACTCATCCACTTACTGCCGCAGCAGTCCTTTTTGACCGGACGCCCGGCGATGTGGAATCCGCCTGTTGCATCTTCCACATCGATAGGGATCCAGAAGCCAGCGGCAGCAATTTCTACGCCGGGGAGCGCGTTGAGATGGGTGCGGCCGTCGCGCAGGAGTTGAGCCAGGCCAGCCGTCTTCTGGTAGCGCGGGCCATTAAGCGACATCTCCATAGTGAGAACGTTGTGCGCATCGAATCCCGGCGAGACATTGTGCAGGGCGATGAAGGTGCGGATGAGCAGGGCCGAGCCAATGAGCAGCACGAGCGCCAGAGAGATTTCGCTGACGACGAGGAATGAGCGGGCCGCTCCCTGACGAAAGCCTGTACCGGAGCGGTTGTCGCTCTGCTTGAGCGCGGAGTTCAGGTCGGAGCGCGAGGCGCTGAATGCCGGGAAGACGCCGAAGAGGATGCCGGTGAGCAACGAGACGGCAAGGGTGAAGCCGAGTACGCGCCAGTCAATGCCGACCGCGGAGCCGTGTTCGCCAATGCGCGGCAGACCGGCGGGACTGACGGCAAGCAGAGCGCGCATGCCCACAAAGCCGAGCATCATGCCGAATACACCGCCCGCCAGAGAGAGCATCAGGCTTTCCGTGAGCAACTGGCGCATGATGCGCATGCGGCCGGCACCCAGTGCGGAGCGGATGGCGAACTCGCGTTTGCGGATTGTGGCGCGCACCAGCAGCAGATTGGCGACATTGGCGCATGCGATGAGCAGCACGAGACCCACGGCGCCCAGCATCAGCAGGAGAGAATTGCGCGCGTCGCCGATGATGCTATCGAACAGCGGCCCGACCCGGAAACGCGGTATCCACGCGTTTGGGTACTCGCGGAGGAATTCGGGGGTTGCCACCGCCAGAGCAGCGTTTGCCTGCAATACGGATACACCTGGCTGGAGTAATCCGGTGACGAAATAGCAAACGTTCATGTCGGTGCTGTCTGGGGCGAACTGAAATGGCAGCCAGATGTCGGCTCGCACGTCACCCACGAAGTCTTTGCCGGTGACGCCAACCACGGTGTAGGGCTGATTGCCGAGCGAGATGGATTTTCCAACGATATTTTTGTCGCCACTGAACCTGCGCTGCCACAGGCCATAACTGAGTACGACGACCTTGCCTCCGTGGGGCAAGTCCTCCTGCGGCGTAAAGGTACGCCCCAGCGCCATCGGGGCTCCATACATGCGGAAGTAGCCCTCGGTTACATGAATTCCGTTGACCTGCTCTGGATGGCTGCCGCCGGTGAGGTTGAATCCGGGGCCTACGTTATCGAACGCGACAACTTCTTTGAAGAGATTTGTTTGTTGCTGAAAGAAATGAAACTCGGGGATGTTGTGAAGATCGTTGGCAATTTCTTCCGATGGCGCCAGAAACTTGACCATGCGATCGGGGTGAGGATAACCAAGCGGTTTGAGTAGAACCGTATTCACGACAGAGAAGATGGCCGTGTTGGCGCCGATGCCGAGTGCGAGTGCCGCGACTGCGGAAAGTGTAAAACCGGGATTTTTCCGAAGCTGGCGCAGGCCGAAGCGGACATCCTGCCACCACAGCTCAAGGACTGTACCAGCGCGATGGTCCCGCACGGACTGCTTGATTTGCTCGATGCCACCCGACTCAGCCTTTGCAATACGCAGGGCTTCAGGCGCTGGCATGCCTTCCGCTATCTGTTCGTCCGCAATCAAATCCACATAGGCGCGCAATTCCTCGTCAAGCTGATTCTCGACATAGGGCTTGCGGAAGAGATTGCGAAAAGTGCTTTTGAGCCGGGACCAAAATTTCATGGCGGTTACCCTAAGTGGCTTTGAGAGCGTTGGTCATGGCCAGAGCCACGGTCGTCCATTGTTCGGTTGCCACGGCAATCTGGCGCTTACCTGCTTTGGTGAGACAGTAGAACTTGGCGCGGCGGTTATTTTCAGACTCGCCCCAGAACGAGCTCAGCCAGCCCGCTTCCTCCATCCGGTGAAGCGCGGGGAACAGGGAGCCTGGTTTTACCTGGAAAGTTCCTCTTGTGATTTGTTCGATGCGACGAGAAACGCCAAGGCCATGAAGCTCTCCCGCTTCAAGAGCTCTCAGAACCAGAAGATCGAGTGTTCCCTGGAGAAGATTCGCCTGTTTGGATTGCATTCAGCCTCTCCTATTGAGCGTCGATAGGAGTATCACTGGCTCCTGAAGAATGTCAATAGGAGAGTGAGCGTGCGGCAAGAGAGCAGCGTTTGACGCGATGAAGAAATATGGATTCGATGTTCTGAATACAGGAACTGCAGTCTCGTGCGCCGAAGCGAGGGGCGCTGCCGAGACTCTTATTTTGGCTCGTAGTAAGAATCCACTGCAGGCTGGCCGGTGAAGTTTGGGCCGGCGGTGTCGTCAGCGCCAATGTAGTGGTAGGGCAGTGGAGAGAACTCCGCGTTGCCTTCACGCAGCAGTAGGTGCCTTCCGGACAGATAGCGGAACCCGGCGCGGCGCAGGCCGGCAGCGAAGCGGCTGCGTGCTGCAGGCTGTGCCAATTTCAAGTTGTGCATGTCGAGGTGCATCATGAGTTGTCCGTTCGCTGTTAGCCAGTGCGCCGCACGTTGGATGAGACCGAGCTTGTCACCAACGTAGTGGAGACCGTGTACGCAGGTGATGAGGTCGAAGCGATCCCTGGTCTTCCAGCGCTCGACCGAGCCGGCAATGAGACGCAGCGAGCGCATTTCCGGCGTGATAGGGACGAACATGGGCGCCAGGTCGATGCCAACCATGCGTACGCTGTCGCTTAACCCCAGACGCTCCAGAGTTTCCGCTGCCTGTATAAGCGCACGGCCCGTGCCACAACAGAGATCAAGCCATGTGGCCTGCTCCTTTGCAGTGAGCACTTTCTTCAAGTGCTCCACTGGAGCAAGCCTCAGTTCCTTCCCGTAACTGTTTCCGCCGGTGAGGTTGCGCTCGCGATTCATGCACGCATTTGCGATGACCTCTGACCTTTCAAGACTCCGTGCATCCAGCAAATTGGTCATCTGGCTATTTTGCACGTTCACTTACGCGCGGCGTATACGCAGCACAATGTCGTGCTGGAAGGGAAGCAGTTCGACCGCCACGGACTGTCCTCCGTCGATGCGCAGCGGCGGAGAGTACATGCCGGTGAGAGGCGAATACAGGGTTGCGTGAAATTTGCCTGGCGGCAGCACGAGCGAAACCATGCCGCCGATGGGCTGGCCTGCCGATGAGTCTGTGAGTTCACGGCCATCAGCCAGATAGGCGACGTAATCCGAGCCCGGCACGGCGAGCGTGCCCGCTACCAGATGGTCCGGTTTGCCGGTGAGCCAACTCGAATCGGGCTGAGAGTGGATGAAGTCGAAGGAGTGAATGAACTCCGAAAGGTATTGCATCCAACTGCGAATCTTGTGGCGTGACTCCTTTGTGCCGGCTTCGCTGCCGACGGTGATCGAGAAATCGATGTAGTCGTAATGCGCGCCACAAAGGACCGCCATCCAGGCGCGCTTGCGGTGAATGGTCCAGCCGTCATCGTCGCGATAGATGCTCGCGCAGTTGTCCTCGTCGGAGATGGAGGGTTTGGAGGCGGAGGAGGTGGCCAGAAAGAAAGCACGGAACTGCTCAAGCTGAAGCTCCTTCGACATGAAATTGCCCAACTGGTAAGTGCGGTTGCGGTAAACGAGATTGGGCAAGGGATGAACGTTGACGGCGTCGAGCATGGAACCTGCATAACTGTCGTCGAAAGACTGCTGGAAGCTGGGCGCATAGCGAAACGCATTCTGGCCGAAGATGAGGTGATGCCGGTTGTGCCGGCTCAGTTCGTGGCGAAGAATGCCGGCGATCTTCTGCTGCCAGGCGTCCACATCGGCCGGAGTAACATGGCCGGGTTCGCCGCCGCCGGGCTCGTTGCAAATTTCGTAGTAGATATTGTCGTAGTTGCAGGTTTCCTGAACGATTTTGCGCACGTATGCTTCCTGGCGCGCGAGCAGTTCAGGGTTGCGCAGCGATGTGTATTCCTGCCAGGAGACCTTGCCGATTTTCTGCTTGTTGTTTTCCGCGCGCAGAGGATTGAGCTCCCAGACGCTGTCTCCATAGGTATTGCTGAGCACAGTGAGCTCAACGACGATGCCGAGATTGGAGGCAGCGGTGAGGAATCGATGCAGCCGGTCGAAGTACTCGGGATTCCACTGGTCGAGATCATAGATGGGCTCTCCGTCCATGGCTTTTCCGGGACCGGTGCGCGGCCAGGGCGCGATGTAATCGGGCGAGTCAGGCTTGACGGGAGAGCATGGATTGCGTGCGCCCTGCAGCTCGCGAAAGAGAAGAAATGTGCGGGTCACGGTCTGCTTCTTTTCGGCGGCGTCCTCGAGGTACTTCATAAAGTCGAAGCGCCGGTTCACGACCGATCCGTAATGCTCAGTGGCTGCAATGAGGACAAGCGGCTTTCCGCGGAAGAGAAAGTAGCGTGCGTTTTCAGGGTGAAGCGCGAGAGGATGTTCGGGGTCTGCTGCCGGAGGGAGCGCGGCGTTTGCGCGGGATGCGGCAAGGGTGGAACTGGCAAGGCTGGGTTCGGCGAGACCGCTGACTGCCGCGGCGCTCAGGCATCCTGCGTATTCGAGAAACTGTCGTCTCTGCACGGAGTGATCATCCTTGGTTGAAATGTGTGGCGGTGGGGAAGCGCCTGTACTTCTTGAATCCTGACTTGCTGCAAATGTGAGGGACGCCTGGACTCGCACTCCATTATGCAGGGTGAGACTGCCGGCTTTCTTCGCGAATTGATTCGAGCTAGGCGGAAGAACACGGGAGCGATTCCACGGCGCTCGCGTATGCTGAAGGCATTCTTATGATGCGAGCCATGCGTTTCTTCCCATTCTTTTTCTGTGCTGTACTCTCCACGGCCGTGCTCACCGCGCAGGCGCAGACGGTTGCGCACGCCACAGGTGTGGTCCACACGCCTGCCGTCGACATTGGCTACGAAACTTTTGGAAAGCCGGGCGGCGCTCTCCCTGTGATTGCGGTGAACGGCGGACCGGGGTTGTCGCATGCTTACATGCTGATGAACGACATGTGGCAGAAGGTTGCGGAACACAGGTTCGTGATTTTCTACGACCAGCGTGGCACGGGCGCCTCAAAGCATATGCAGCCGGATGCCAGCCAGGACATGGATGCTCAGGTGGCGGATCTGGATGCGGTGCGCGCGCATTTTGGCCTGGAGAAAGCGGCATTTGTGGGCGACTCGTATGGCGGGCTGATTGTGATGGCCTATGCCGCCGCGCATCCGGAGCATGTGGCGCGATTAGTGTTGTCAGACTCCGCGCCGCCGGCATGGAAGGACATGGTGCATCTGTTGCCGCAGACTTTTCCTGACATTGAAGAGCAGGATGCGGAAATGGAGAAGAAGCTGGCTGCCGATCCCGATGCGGCAGCGCGCGCAGGATTACGCAATCACTTCAGGATGATTTTTTACTCGCCGGAGAAGCGCGACGCCTATATGGCAAAGATGGGTGACCTGGGCTATGAGCCCGCGGTGGGCCAAGCAGTGTCAAAAGCAACGGTGCATATCGACCTGACCGCGGCTCTGCCGAAGTTCAATTTTCCGGTGCTGGTGATTACAGGCCGTTACGACATGAATGTGGCTCCGCTGACGGCGTGGCGCATGGCGCATGCCATTCCCGGCGCACAGCTTGTGTTCTTTGAGAAGAGCAGCCATCTGCCGTCGTATGAAGAGCCGGAAAAATACCGCACGGTGCTGGAGGGGTTTCTCAATCAGAAGTAAATGGCTCGCTGGCTTTTATGCGGTTCATGCGGAGTGAAATACTTGAGAGTGCCCGTAAGCGAGGTTTGGGACCTCTCGGCGGCAAATCCGATTGCAATCTGGTTTTTCTGCGCCTGGCCTGGCAAAGAGAACCTGTTTCTGGAGAGCACGCATGTCTATTGGAGCGCAGATTGAGTTTTTGATTTGGATGTTGATTGCCGCATCGGCGATTGCACTGGCCGCGGCGCGTCTGCGTATTCCTTACACGGTGGCGCTGGTATTGGGCGGAGTAGCTCTGGGTTCATTCCATGTGCCGATTCTGGACCAGCACTTTGCCCACTCGCCGGACTGGCTGACGCCGAATGCGAGCCTGGTGATCTTTCTGCCCGCCCTGCTGTTTGAAGGTAGCCTGAAGATTCAATTTCGCAAATTGCGGGAGAACATGGTTCCCATTGGCCTGCTTGCGACGGTGGGCGTGCTGGCGGCGACGCTGATCTCAGGCTATGTGCTGCACTGGGTGCTGGGGATTCCAATTCTCGTTGCTCTGGTGTTTGGCTCCATTGTGGCGGCGACGGACCCGATCTCGGTTCTGTCGATTTTCAAAGACATGTCGGTGGACAAGCGGCTGACGATCAACGTGGAGGGCGAGAGCCTGTTCAACGACGGAACGTCGGTGGTGCTGTACGGGATTCTGGTGGGCGCGGTGGCCAGCTCGCATCTCGACATTCTGGCCGGCGTGCGCGATTTTGTGGTGGAGGTGGCGGGCGGCGCGGCACTGGGAGCGGCGCTGGGCTTTGTGTTCAGCCGCATTACGCAGCGCATCGACGATCCGGAGATTGAGATTACGCTGACGACGATTCTGGCGTACAGCGCCTACCTGCTTGCGCAGTCAATGCATGTTTCGGGCGTAATTGCCACGGTGGTGGCAGGGCTGATGGTGGGCAACTTCGGCATGCGCGTGGGCATGAGCTGGCGCACGCGGATTGCGCTGTGGTCGTTCTGGGAGTACGCGTCGTTTCTAATCAATTCCATTTTATTTTTGCTGATTGGCTTGCAGGTGCATCTGGGCGAACTGATGCACATCTGGCAGGCGGCAGCGCTGTCGATTGCGGCGGTGTTTGTGGGGCGGATCTTTTCGGTGTATGGGCTGGTGCCGATCAGCAACCTCTTCTCGCCGAAGATTCCGCTGCGCTGGCAGCACGTGATGGTGTGGGGCGGCATGCGAGGCGCGCTTTCACTGGCGCTGGTGTTGAGCATTGGGAACAACTTTCCGCACCATAGCCAACTGCTGAACCTGACGTTTGCCGTGGTTGCCTTCACGATTGTGGCGCAGGGCATTACGCTGAAGCCGCTGATCCGCCTGTTGGGAATTGCGCAGAGTACGGACGACGACTACTCGCGCTCGCGCGTGCGGCAGGTGGCAATAGCTTCAGCCATTGCCGAACTGGACAGCATCGCGCGGAAGCAACTTATCTCACGGCCGGTACACAGGCAACTGCGCAAGGAGCTGGATGCGCGGCTGGAGGATGCGAACACGTCAATCGATTCCATTCTCGGCGATAACCAGGACCGGCTTGCGGATGAGTTCCGCGTAGCGCGAGCGCAATTGAGCAGCGCGGAGAAGGGTGCGATTGAGCAGGCGATGAACGACGGCTGGGTGTCGGCGAAGACGGCAGGGAAGTTGATTGAGGAAGTGGATAAGAGCTGGGAGCCGAAGGCGGTGGGCGGTAAGGATGCTGTGGCGGAGGGGTGAGAGAATCGGCTGAATACATCTGGTGCTCTGTATGAAAACCAAGGAAATCGTCCGATTTGTATCAAATGCATTCATCAAAAAGGTACTTACGTGATCAGACGATGCCAATTTACTGGAGAGGTTGATGAAAGCATGTGATAGTCTTCCGGAGACCTCAAATTTCACCAAGAAATTCAGCATTCTCTTATGCTTAACACGCTCAAAACCCGTCTATATAGTTACATCGATTCAGCAGTATCGAATCCTTCTCTATGCAGAATCGTGAAGATTGTTGATATTACCTGCTGTGTGATATGGGTTCTTTGTGTCTGCAACCTTGTGGCAGATCCAGCATACGCCTATGTAGATCCCGGTTCTGGGCTGCTGCTGATTCAGATTCTCGGTTCGATCGTAGCCGGAGCCACGTTCCTCATCCGCAAACGGATTCGAGATTTCTTCGGTATATTTGCGAAGAAATCGAAGCTCGCTAAATAGTTTGGTGCAGGACGATTTCGAACTCGTGATACCGCGACGAGGCACTTTCCGCGATCCGCAAGGCAGACTCTTTCAAGAGCAGGACAGCGGTCGCATTCTCCGCGAAATTCGCCCTCCGCACGAGCAGGCAGTTACCGCATGGCTGCAATCGTCCCTTGCGCAGGACTGGATGAACCAGCGACTAATGGTGCCGACGCAAATCCTTCCCACCGAAGCCGGCAAACACCTCCATCTCGAACATGAGCGCATCTTCTTCCCTTCCTATCCATGGGAGTGGACGCCTGGCCAATGGCGTGCCGCAGCGTCCTTGACGCTCGACCTTCTCGAAGAAGCGCTGAAACAGGATTTGATCCTCAAGGACGCGACACCGCTCAATGTTTTGTATTCGGGTTCAAAACCGATCTTTGTGGATGTTCTATCCTTCGGCGCGAGAGAGATAGAGTCTCCGCTGTGGCTGGCGCACGCACAATTCATCCGCATGTTTCTTTTGCCGCTGGTGGCAAACACGCACCTTGGCTGGCCACTCGCGGCGACCTTGCAACGTCGCGACGGATACGAACCGGCCGATCTGGCTCCCTGGCTGGGACCGCTACAGCGCTGGCGCGGACCATTTCGCTCACTTGTAACGATTCCACATATGCTGGAACGGCGCTTTGTAAAGAAGAACACAAACGTGCAGGCCTTCAAGCGAACGACTTCGAAGGAAGTATCGGCGTCGATCTTGCGGAGTACCGTACGCAGTCTGCGTAAGCAACTGGCATCGCTTGCACCTAGTACCAAAGCGTCGCGCTGGAGTGACTACACACAGACGGCTACGCATTATGCATCGAGCGACCAGACCACCAAACAGGATTTCGTAAGAGAAATGCTCGAGCGAATTCGCCCAGTGAACGTGCTGGATGTTGGCGCTAATACCGGGGTGTATTCACGCATTGCGGCAAGTTGC
Organism: Occallatibacter sp.; assembly: GCA_035550015.1. Taxonomy (GTDB): domain Bacteria; phylum Acidobacteriota; class Terriglobia; order Terriglobales; family Acidobacteriaceae; genus Telmatobacter. The sequence continues at coordinate 105,686 of DASZRJ010000001.1, forward strand.
GGGTCAAATGTGGTGGCGTGGGACTCTGACATTGTTGCCACGGAATTAAATTGGCAACAGGCCTATCGTGAAAATGCTCGCATTCTGCCATTGGTCGCCGATTTTGCACGCCCAACACCTGCGGCTGGCTGGCTCAATCGAGAATGCGCGAGTCTGCTTGCGCGCGCACGTAAGCGCTTTGATTGTGTACTGATGCTAGGAGTTCTTCATCACCTTCTTGTTGCAGACCAGATTCCACTCGAGGAGATACTCGGTATGCTCGGCGAGATTACGACTCTATATGCATTGGTTGAGTGGGTCCCGAAGACCGACTCCCAGTTTGTTGGGCTGAGCCGCGGCCGTGAGGCGCTCTACGAGCATCTGGACGAAGAGTTTTTCAAGAAAGAGATTTCCCGCCGATTTGTTGTGAGGGGGCAGAACAGCCTGCAAAACGGGAGAACGTTGTGGCTTCTGGAAAAGAACTGATCAAATCGCGCTGGATACTGGAAGCGGCGGGAGCAGCTCTGCTGCTGGTGGGGCCGTATTTTTATCCAATGCTGCTGCCGGGCAACGTAGCGCTATACCATCACTATCTGAATTTCACCAACATGATTGGCGGAATTTTTCTGGTACTGGCAGGGGTCTTTCTCCTTTTGCTGGCGGCTCTTGTACTTCTGTCCAGGCTTCCAAGGATTTTGCATTGCCTGGCGGAAGGACTTCTGTCGGGAGCGGCAATTTGGCTATTTCTGCAGCCCTTAACGTCGTTGTATTCAGAGCATCTTCGGGAGATATTTTTTGCTCAGGTGCATCCCACCCAAGCAAAAATTTCCGTCTGGAGCATTCTTCCAGTCGTGATCGCAAAATCAATGACACTTGCCATTGCCCTGCCGCTATGTCTTGCCTTGATTGCATATTTTAAAGTGGACATGGGCTCAAAAATTGCGCGCACAACCCGCATGGCATTGGCGGCATTTGCATTTTGCGGAATCTGGATTGTGCCACAACTTGCTTATCTGGCATACGAGCTTCATGCCACTCCTCCGTTTAACCGGATAGAGGCGGCATCGAGTCAGCAGAGCCATCCGCAGGGCCCCGTCATCTGGTTACTGTTTGATGAGCTCTCTGAGAATTTGATTTATGACCATCCCCCCGAAGGCATGCAATTTCCTGAATTCGCAAGGTTCCGAGCCAGCAGTGTTTCCTTCTCGAATGTTGATCCTGTGGGATATTTCACGGAGAGCGTAATACCTTCGTTGCTTGCGGGAAAGCCGATTGAAAAAATCAGCAGCACGATTCATGGCGACCTGCTCTACTACGACGAGACACAGCGCCGCTGGATCAGATTTGATGCGAAGAGCACACTCTTCGGACTTGCAGATCAGCGAGGCCTGAATCCGGCAATTGTGGGCTGGTACAACCCGTATTGCCGCACCTTTGCCGAAACCGTATCCGCTTGCAGGTGGCAGGCGAGCCCATTTCAATGGTTTCCGCTGGAGCAACTGGGTGCGACTGAGTACGACTCAGCGCTCCACGATACGTCTTTGATTTCGCGCAATCTCCTCCGTGCGCAGTTTTTATCGCCAAAATCCGAAGAGTCTTTCCTGCTCGATGCCCGAATTAAGAACTATCATGCAATCATGTCGCGAGCGGACTCTCTCATTCGCGACGGCAAGTCAGGTTTTATCTTCATCCATCTGCCCATTCCGCATCCTCCGGGATTTTATGACCGCCGTTCACACATGCTTTGTAAGTGCGGAAACTATCTGGATAATCTAGTTTTAGCGGAAGATACCCTCGGACATCTCCTGAATGAGATTCATCATTCTCCGCAAGGCGACAAGGCGACATTGATAGTATCTTCCGATCACTCGTGGCGAGTGCCCTTGTGGAGCGCTGAACCCAGTTGGACAAAGGAGGAAGCGCGCGTATCCAATGGGCAGTTCGATCCGAGGCCGGTATTAATGGTGCACTTCCCTGGAGAGACGGCTAAATATGGTGTTGCACAGAAAGCGCCGGAACTGCTGGAACACGACATTCTGGCGGCGCTCCTTAACAAGGAGATATCTACTCCTCAGCAGTTGATCGATAAGTTCAATCTGCAGGTTTCCGCAAGCGGCGCGGAAGAGACGACTTCATTGAAGGCGACTGAGACGCCGTGATTCCTGAGGTGAAATGGTTCGATACCACTTCAACTGCGCAGAGAAGCCGGATCGTGTATCGTGAGGAGTTCGGCTATGTTCTCCTTTCACTCCACTCTTGCTGAGCCTGCGGGCTTTTTTCTCTGGGAAAAGTTGCTGTTTATTGCGTTCGTCCTGCTGTCGGCGGGTCTGTTCTGGCAGCGCTTTGGCGTGGTGCTGAAGAAGATTCTTGCGGCCAAAAAAGATGCGGACTTCAAGCTGGCGCCTGTTGGGCGGCGCACGTGGGACTTCTTTTCCGAAGTGATGCTCCAGTCCAAGGTCATAAAACAACGGCCGCTGCCGGGGCTGGCGCATGCGTTCGTCTTCTGGGGATTCTGCGCGTTTGCGCTGGTGACGCTGAACCATGCGGCGGTGGGGCTGGGAATTGGGTTTCTCTCTCCGGGCGGCTGGTTCGGGCGGTTCTACTCCTACTTTGCCGCGGCGTTTGCACTGACGTGCGCACTGGGGATTTTTGGACTTTTTGTTCGAAGGTTTTTGATTAGACCGAAATGGCTGGGCGCGAAGCTGAGCTGGGAGTCGGGCTTCATCGCGTTCCTGATTTTCGCACTGATGGTGACCTACCTGGCGCAGTTTTTTGTACAGGAGGGCAGCGCGGCGGCGCATGTGCTGTGGTGGGCGCACTCGCTGACGATCCTGGTGTTTCTGCCGATCATTCCGCATACCAAGCATCTGCACCTGGTGCTGAGTCCGGCGACGGTGTTTTTGTCACGGGGCGGGTTCAGCCAAATTCCGCCGCTGGTGGGCGACGAGGATTTTGGCCTGATTGCGGGCACAGACTTGACGCGGCTGGCGACGCTGCAGGCGTACAGTTGCGTGGAGTGCGGGCGGTGCACAGAGCATTGCCCGGCCGCGAATACAGGAAAGGCGCTGAACCCGAAGGAAATTGTGCTGGGGCTGCGGGGCTATCTGAATGAGTATGGCCCGAAGGGCGAGGAGCCGCTGCTGGGCAAGTACAACTCGCAGGAGGCGGTGTTTCAGTGCACCACGTGCGGCTCGTGCGAGTTCCAATGCCCGGTGGGGATTGAACATTTGCCGCTGATTGTGGGCATGCGGCGCGGCGCGGTGAATACGGGCGAGTGGGACGACGAGCATGGGGCGAAGCTGTTTCTGGCGCTGGAGCGGGGATCGAATGCGCTGGGGATTGCTGCGAGCGAGCGCGACAAGTTTATTGAGAAACAGGGATTCCCGATTTTTGACGGGAGCCAGGAGTACTGCCTGTGGCTGGGCTGCATGGGCGCATATGACCCGAAGGGGCGCGAGATTGTGGCCGACTTTGCGCGCGTGATGCGCTACCTGGGCACGAGCTTTGGCGTGCTGCGCAAGGAGAAGTGCACGGGCGATCCGGTGCGGCGTCTGGGGAACGATCTGGTGTTTCAGCAACTGGCTGAGAGCAATTTGGAAATGATGACCCAGGCGAAGGTGAAGAAGATTGTGACGATTTGTCCGCATTGCGTGCGGACGATGGCCGAGGACTGGAAGGAGTTCGGCGTGGTGCCCGAGGTGGAGCACCACAGCGAGTTTATGGCGCGGTTTGTGGATCGTTTGCCGGCTGCTACGGAGAAAGAGACGGTGGTGTATCACGATCCGTGTTATCTGGGGCGGTATCGCAATGTGTATGAGCAGCCGCGTGAGGTTGTTCGCGCTGGCGGAGTTTTGGTTGAGGCTGAGCGGCATGGAGAGCGGAGCTTCTGTTGCGGCGCGGGCGGCGGGTTGGCGTTTCTGGGTGAGGAGACGGGCGAGCGCGTAAGCCATGTGCGCGCGGCGGAGCTGGCGGCGACGGGCGCGAAGACGGTGGGGACGGCGTGCCCGTTCTGCAATTCGATGTTCAGGGATGCGTTTGCGGAGCAGGGTGAGAGTGCGCCGCAGTTGGTGGACATTGCGCAGTTGACGGCGCGGAGGCTGCCTGAGGAAGTGAATTAGCGCGCAAGAAGCTTTTTGTACTCACGCTGTACTTCCTTCAAGGGGTAGGTGCTGTGCGCACCCTTTCTTCGAAGTGCAAAATGCTGTTCAAATGCAGTTTTAGCTCTCTTCCATTGATGCATTTCGACGAGAATCCCAGCAATTCGGTAATGACAATCGGCGATGAGAGAACGTGCTAAGCGAACACCTCCCACGCAGGGATCCTCAGCGAGATAGCCTTCTCCCCAGCTCGCAAGCCAGCGAAATACCATCAAAGCTTTGCTCGCCTCCCCCAGCATCTCAAGAGCACCAGCGTATCCCCATACAGACCACGGACAGTATGGCTCAATCTGAAGTGCTTTAACTTCAAAATGAATCGCCTTTTTATATTGATGTTCTTCGTAATAGGTCAAAGCAAGGCGTGAGAGTAGCCAATGGTCCTTTGGATCTTCTCGCAGCCAGTCTCTAATCAGATCTCGCGCTTTTTTCCATTCGTTCTTCTGGAGTGCATCTTCTATTCGATCCACTCTTCGTTGTTCTGCAGTCCGTGCCATCTCGGAATTCTATCGCTGATTCGGATCAACCGATCCACTTCTTCAGTTGTACCCTCTCGAACTATCATGGTTGCTGGTCAAGATTATGAAGATCATTGTTGCAATTAAGCAGGTGCCCGAACGCGATGCGCAGGTGCGCGTGAATGCGGCGGGCAAGTGGATTGAGGAGACGGGCTTTCAGTGGTCGATGAATGAGTCGGACGCGTATGCACTGGAAGAGGCTCTGCAACTGAAGGAAAAGAACGGCGGTGAAGTGGTGGTGCTGTCGGCAGGGCCGGAGCGCGTGGGTTCGACGATTCGCGAGGCGCTGGCCAAGGGCGCGGACCGCGGCATCCATGTGGAGAGCGACGGGCTGGGAGACTGGGATGCGCTGGGCGTCGCCAAACTGCTGGCCGAGGCCGCGCGCAGTGAGAATGCCGACCTGGTGCTGACGGGATTGCAGTCGGACGATCTGGGCTATGGGCAGACGGGCGTGATTCTTGCGGAGCTGCTGGGGCTGCCGCATGCGTCGCTGATTCTGCACGTGGACAAGACGGGCGCGGGGCTGACGGTGAAACGCGAGTTGGAGGAAGGATGGTTCCAGTCGATTGAACTTCCACTGCCTGCCGCGTTGACGATTCAGTCGGGCGGCAACAAGCTACGCTACGCGACACTGATGGGCATTAAGAAGGCAAAGACAAAGGAAGTGCGCAAGACGACTCCTGCAGAGCTTGGCGTGGCGGCAAGCACGGTGGACACTTTGGAGAGCATTACGCAGCCGAAGAAGCAGAAGACGACGCAGATGTTGAGCGGTGGGCCGAAGGAAACCGCGGCCGCGCTGGTGGAGAAGCTGAAGACGGAGGCGCGGGTACTATGAGCGGCATTCTCGTGGTGATGGAAGTACGCGCAGGGAAGATTGGCGCGATCAGTTATGAGGCGCTGGCGGCAGGACAGAAGCTGGCCGGGTTGACGGGTGCCGCAGTGACGGCGGCTCTAGTGGGCGCGGCGACGGAAGCCGCGGGCGCGGAGATTGCGGCAAAGGATGTGGCGCGCGTGGTTCGCGTGGAGCACAACCTGCTGGAACGATATACGCCGGACGGTTTCACGGCGGCGCTGAAGCAGCTAATCGACAAAGAGCAGCCTGCGTATGTGGTGTTTCCGCATACCTATCAGGTGCGCGACTTTGCGCCGGCGCTGGCGACGCGGTGCGGGCAAGTGCTGATTGGCGACGTAACGGCAATCGGTGACGGTCCGACTTTTACGCGGCAACTGATGCAGGGCCGCTTAAACGGCGACTACAAGCACACTGGCGGCGGTACGTGCTTTGTGTCAGTGCAGGCAGGTGCGTTTCGGGCGAGCGAGCCTGCAGGAACAGCCGGCGCGGTGGAAGTGTTCACACCTGAGCTGGATGCGGGGCAGATTCGGACGAAGCCGGGCGAGCCGTTCCGCGAGTCGAAACAGACGGTGGATCTAAGCTCGGCGTCGGCCATTGTGAGCGTGGGCCGCGGCATCAAGGAAGCGGAGAATCTGCCGATGGTGGAGGCACTGGCACAGGCACTGGGAGCGGAAATTGCGGCGAGCCGGCCGATATGCGATGCAGGCTGGTTGCCAATGGAGCGGCAGGTGGGCTCAAGCGGGCAAACGGTGGCTCCAAAGCTCTATTTGGCCGTGGGCATTTCGGGTGCGATTCAACACCTCGTCGGCATGAAGGGCTCGCAATGTGTGGTGGCAATTAACAAGGATGCCGAGGCACCGATTTTCGAGGTGGCGGACTACGGCATTGTGGGCGATCTGTTTGAGGTGGTACCCGCGCTGACTGAAGCGGTGAAGGCAGCGAAGGGGTAGGCAAGCATCTTGGCTGATTTGCAGGTTACGGCTCATTCGGCTCGAATGAGCCGCGCTTCACTCTATATCTGAATCTCTTTCTCATTTGCGCGATGTGCGGCCGTCACGTTATTGTGGCGTCGTTGTCCAGCGACCCTTTCGCACCTACGGACTTTGCCGCATGTATCTGCCTGCGACGTACACTGCCGCACTTTTCTTCATGATTCTCAGCATGCTGAGCTGGGGATCGTGGGCGAACACATTGAAACTTTGCCCCCGTTTTCGCTTTCAACTTTTTTATTGGGACTATGCAATTGGCGTGCTGCTGGGCGCGATTGTGTGGGGCCTGACAGCGGGCTCGGCCGGGCATCAGGGGTTGCAGTTTCTGGCGGCAGTCGTGGAGTCTTCTCCAGATGCGGCGTTATGGGCGGCGGGCGGCGGTGTGGTGTTCAACGTGGCGAATCTGCTGCTGGTGGCCGCAATCGATGTGGCCGGGCTGGCCGTGGCATTTCCGGTTGGAATTGGACTGGCACTGGTTGTGGGCGCGGTATCGAGCTACTTTGTTTCGCCGGCGGGAAATCCTGTGCTGCTGTTTGGCGGTGTGGCGCTGGTGGCGGTGGCCATTGTGCTGGATGCGGCTGCGTATCGCAAGCGCGAGCGGGATGCGCAGGCGGCGACAACGCGCGGCATTGCCCTGAGCTTGATAGCTGGTGTGTTGATGGGAAGCTTTTATCCGCTGGTGGCACACGCGATGGCTGGAACGCCGGAACATGTTTCACCGGGCCCGTATGCGATTGCTCTGTTCTTTGCGATCGGAGTACTGGTGTCCACAGTGCCAGCGAATCTGCTGTTGATGGCAAAGCCGCTGGATGGGAAGCCTCCAGTGGCGATGCGCAGCTACTTTGACGGGCAGGTAAGTTGGCATGTAGCCGGCATTCTGGGTGGCGCAATCTGGTGTACGGGCGCAGTCGCGAACTTCGTTGCATCGAGCGCGCACCTGGTGGGGCCGGCCGTTAGCTACTCGATTGGGCAGGGTGCAACGATGGTTTCCGCGCTGTGGGGTGTGTTTGTGTGGCGCGAGTTTGCAGGTGCACCGCCGGTGGCAAAGCGTTTGCTGGTGGCAATGTTCTTTTTCTTCATTGTGGGACTGGGGACTGTGGCGGTGGCGCCGCTGTACTAGAACCAGTGGGCAGTGCCGGTGGTCAGGGATTGAACCGACGAAGATTGTACGTTTGAGCGCGTGCTGAGGTGATGGATTGAGCGGGAATGCAAAGCCGATTGTGATTGTGGGGTCGGTGACGATGGATATGGTGACGTCGACGCCAATGATCCCTGCGATCGGACAGACGGTGATTGGGTCGGGCTTCAGGACAACGCCGGGCGGCAAGGGCGCCAATCAAGCGGTGGCGGCCGCGCTGCTGGGCGCGACTGTGAAGATGGTGGGTTGCGTGGGCAGCGACGTATATGGGCCGCAGTTGATTGAAAATTTGAAGAGCGCGGGCGTGGACATCAGCGCGATGGAGACAGTGGAAGGCCCGAGCGGGCTGGCTCCGATTTTTGTGGACCACAAGGGGCAGAACGCGATTGTGGTAGTGCCAGGGGCGAATGGAAGAGTAACGCGGGAGATTGTGGACCGGCATGCAGGCGCGATTCGTGGCGCGGGCATTGTGCTGTGCCAGCTTGAGCTGCCGCTGGAAACGACGCTGCATGCGATCGCGCTGTGTGCGGAAGCAGGCGTACCGGTGATGCTGGATCCTGCACCTGCAGCCGCGCTGCCGGAGGAAGTATTCGCGCAGATTGAGTGGCTCACTCCAAATGAGACAGAGTTGGAACTCTACGTGGGCAGGGGACTGGGCGTGGAGGATGCCGCAGAAAAACTGTTCTCGCGCGGCGTCCGTGGAGTGGTGCTGAAACGCGGCGGCGAGGGCTCTTATATTGCTCGTGCAGGCGGCAAGGGGCGGTGGGTTGCACCGTTCAATGTGGACGTGAAGGACACGGTGGGTGCGGGCGACTGCTTTAACGGCGCGTTCGCCGTGGCGCTGATGGAAGGCGCTGATCCGTGGGAGGCTGGACGGTTTGCGAATGCGGCCGCGGCGGTTTCGGTTTCGCGCAGCGGAGCGCAGACGGCAATGCCCACACGTGCAGAAGTGATGGAGTTGCTGCGCGCGGTGGCCTGATTTTCCGTTGTGAGCGCAGGCTAGGCGACTTCGTTTTCAAGCGAACCGATAGGCGCAATGGTGATGCGGATGCGGTCGCGATTGTGAAGCGTGAAGCTCGATGGAGGCACAATGCCTGTGCCGGTCATAAGGAAGCAACCTTCGCTGAATGAGTTGTCTCGACGGAGATATTCAACCAGAAGTTGAGGGTCGCGTTTGAGTTCTGTGAGCGGAATGGATCCGGTGAACTCAATGCGATTGTCGCGGAAAATTTCAAGCAGAATTTCAGTAGCCTGTGGCAGCGGATTGGCGGTAACCAGGATGCCGGGACCGAGTGCGCAACTGCCGTTGTAGACCTTGGCTTGCGGCAGGTAGAGCGGGTTTTCGCCTTCAATATCACGCGAGCTCATGTCGTTGCCGATGGTGTAGCCCGTGATGCGGCCGCCTCGGCTGATGAGCAGGGTGAGCTCGGGTTCGGGGACAGACCAGCGCGCGTCACCGCGGATACGTACTTTGCCGTTGGGACCAACGGTACGGCTGGCGGTGGACTTGAAGAAAAGCTCAGGGCGCTCGGCTGAATAGACCCGGTCATAGAAGTCGCCGCCACCGGCGTCTTTGGACTCTTCCATGCGCGCACCGCGGCTGCGGTAGTAAGTAACACCCGCAGCCCAGACTTCCTGTGCGTCGATGGGCGCGAGAATGTCACTCACATGAATAGGATCGACAGATTTTGTTGCGGCGATGATGCCTGCGAGTAGTTCGGGCAGTTCATCGCTGGCGAGCAGGGCGCTCCACGTGTGGCCGTCAATGCGGTAGGTGAGGTTATCTTCTTCGGCGAAGATGCCGGCGGTGGTGCGATAGAGCTTCACGTGCGAGTGCCTCCCGGTTGCGCAGTCCATCGTACAAGGTAAGGCGCATGTTGCGCGCGCAACGAACATGAACGGCGAAGCTGAAAGGCTCGCAGGGTGTGCGTGGAATTAGCCCGTGAAGGCGTTGAAGGCTCCGGCACGAACGGCGGCAGCAAGGCCTTCAATATCGGGCGCAAGAACACGGTCGCGCTCGAGCCGGGGGATGATTCTGCGGACTTCGGCCAGTGCTGTTTCGACGTGTTTTGCAGCGTGGAGCGGGCGGCGGAACTCGATGCCTTGCGCAGCGCACATGAGTTCGATAGCCACGATGCGCTCCACGTGATCGAGAATGGCGCGGAGCTTGAGCGCGCCGGTCATGCCCATGGAGACATGGTCTTCCTTACCTCCGTCGGTTGGAATCGAACCGGTGGAGGACGGATGCGAAAGCACCTGGCACTCGTTGATAAGCGCGGCGGCCACAATTTGCGCCATCATGAAACCGGAGGAAAGCCCGGGATCGGTAGAGAGAAAAGCGGGCAAACCTTCGTTGATATCGGGATTGAGCAGGCGATCGATACGGCGTTCGGCGATGCCCGCGAGATCTGTGAGGACGATGGCCGCGTAATCGAATGCGTAGGCGAGCGGTGCACCGTGGAAGTTGCCTCCGGAGATGACGGCATCGGGCATCTCTTCATGCGGATTGGCAGGAAAGACCAGAGGATTGTCCGTCGCCGAGCCTGCTTCGATTTCAAGAACGCCGGAGACGTGAGCGAGTGCGTCGCGCACGGCGCCGTGGACCTGCGGCATGCAGCGAAGGCAGTAGGCATCCTGCACGCGCGTATCGTGCTCGCGGTGAGACTCGCGAATTTCGGAGTCTTCCAGCAGGGACCGCAGATGCGCAGCGGCGGCAATCTGGCCGGAGTGGGGACGAGCGTTGTGAATACGCGCGTCGAAAGCCGCGGGGGTTCCCATGAGTGCTTCGAGAGACATGGCGCCGGCGAGATCGGCAAGACGGACAAGGCGCTGTGCGCGCGCCATGGCCAGCGCGCCGACGGCGGTCATGGCCTGCGTACCGTTGAGCAGAGCGAGCCCTTCTTTGGCGCCCAGTGTAAGCGGAGCAAGGCCTGCGCGGCTGAGAGCTTCCGCGGAAGGCATGCGCTCGCCCTGGTAAAAGGCCTCGCCTTCACCAATGATGACGAGCGCAAGGTGCGCGAGCGGAGCGAGGTCGCCGCTGGCGCCGACGGAACCCTTCTCAGGAATGACGGGATGAACACCGAAGAGCAGGCAGTCAATGAGCAGTTGTGCAAGCGCGGGCCGCACGCCGCTGAACCCTTTGGCGAGGACGTTGGCGCGGAGCAGCAGCATGGCGCGCGCCTCCGGCTCGGAGAGCGGATTGCCGACGCCGCCTGCGTGGCTGCGAACAAGATTGAATTGCAGCTCAGTGAGCTTTTCCGGTGGGACGCGTACATCCGACAGTTTGCCGAAGCCGGTATTGACGCCGTAAACGGTTTGGCCGGCAGAGAGGATTTCCTCAATTGTGTTGCGGCCAGTGGTCATGCGTGCGAGTGCTTCGGGGGCAAGCGCAACGGGGCGATTGTGCAGAGCGACGGATTCAATGATTTCGAGGGAGAGAGGCTGGCCGTTAAGGAGAACTGCGTCCATACGATTGATGGTAAGGCTGTGAAAGTGTCTGAGTACAGGGGAGTTGAGGCGTAGTGCTTGGCGATGGTGGCGGTTTCCACTATGCTGGTAAGATATTGCCATGGATTCCACTAGCCTGTTGGACAACTACGGACGGAAGATGCTCAAGGATCTGCAGGAAAACGCGCGCCTGAGCGTGGCGGAACTGGGACGGCGAATTGGGCTGTCTCCCACAGCGACTGCGGAGCGGCTGCGGCAGATGGAGGAAGTGGGCATCGTGCGCGGCTACTCGGTGGATGTGGATATGGAGGCGCTGGGGCTGGAAGTGATGGCGTTTATCCGCATGAGCTGCGGAGGAACAAATTATCACCGGGTACTGGACTTCATCAAAACGCTTGAAGAGGTGCGCGAATGCCACCATCTGACGGGCGGTGACGACCTTCTGCTGAAGGTGACGACGACGAGCATGGCGGATCTGGAAGCGTTGATTGAAGCACTGCTGCCGTATGGGACGCCGGTGACAAGCCTGGTACTCTCATCTCCCGTGGAACACAGGCGGCTGAATGTGACGGGCAAGTTAACCAGCGTGGCGCGGAGGCCGCTGCGGAGGAAGTAAGGTTTCTCCAGCCTTAAAGCGCCTTCCACAGCGCGCAATGCAATCAACGGGCGTTCGCAGTGCCTTCCTTGTTCACCACATCCTCGTCTACGAGCGTTTTAAGAAACGCAATTACGTCGTCGATATCCTGCTCGTTCCACACCGGCTTCTGGCCGCGATGAAGATTGAGCGGTGAATCGAATGTGTCTACATTGCGGCGGTAGCGCAAAGGCAGGTCGTTGAACTTCTCCACTTTACCGTCCGGTCCTGCCGGGTACCATTTCTCCGGATTCGTGTCTCGCTCCACATAAAAGCGCAGCGCCTCGCGCAGAGAGTGGAATGCTCCGTTGTGAAAGAACACTGTGCGGATGGCCGTGTTGCGCAGCGTGGGAGTACGGAAGAGTCCGCAGTTGGTCTGGTCCTTGCTGGCAGCGTCATTCCGGAATGGACCGCAGAGTCCCATGTCGTCGTAATGCGGATCGGCATTCCAGGAAATGGCATTGTTGCGCGGTACACCCAATGCTTCAAATTGAAAATCGGTGAAGATGGGATGCGCGCCGTTGGCGCCCTTCTGGTCCAGATGGCATGAAGCGCAGTTGCCTTTATCCGGATCGTCAAACAGCCGCATGCCGCGCAACTCCTGCGCCGTGAGTGAGGCTTTGCCGTCGAGCCAGCGGTCGAACTTGCTGGTGTAGGGATGAAAGCTTTTATCCTGCAGTTCGAACTGCTCAAGCGCATGCGCGGCTTTCTGGACAGCCTGGGCGGGATTGTCGAAAATCTGCTTGCCGAAGACTGCACGGAATGTATCCGCGTAGGCCGCGTGTTTTAGTCTTCCGGCCAGCTCCGCGACGTTGCCATTGCCCATCTCCACGGGCGAAAAGAAGGGAAGCATGGCCTGCGCACTCAGGGTGTTGTAGCGGCCGTCCCACGTGTATCCTCCCGCCGGAGAAGTGTCGGCCTCGGTCAACTGCTCAATGGGATTGGTGTCGCGCACGTGGGTCCATACCGGCACGTAGTTGAGCACATAGCGCAACGAAGGCACAGCCCGGTATCCCGGACTCTTCAGCGCCGGCCCGCCATCTTGCACGGCCTTCCCATTGGGCGGCCCGTAGGCAAAGTGCGGATCGTGACAGGTGGCGCAGGCCATTCTGCCCGATGCCGAAAGACTCCGGTCGAAGAAGATCTGCCTGCCCAGCTCTGCTTCGGGGCTCAGTGCGGAGCCCGCCGCAGAATCCGCAGCCGCTCCAGCCTTGCCTTGCACGCCCGGTGCCGCGATTAGCAGAACTACCGCTGTGCAACACACAGCCGCAATGCATGCGCTCGCGATTGCCCAGGTTCGCCGGTGCGGATGCAAGGCCCGTGCGTGAGTGCGATGCTCCATAACTCAGTCGCCGGTGAATACGTCCGGTCCAAAAGCCACAAGACCCTTCTGGCCCGCATAGCCAAGATGCTCGTCAATGCCGAAGATCTCTTCAAGCGACTTCAGCAGAGAATAGTGATTGTAGGGTGTATTGGAAACGGTGCCGGGACGAATGTACTTCGACAAAAGCAGCGCGCCGGTTCTGTCGCCGCCAAAGCTCAGCGTCCGCTTCACAATCAGGCGGCCATGTGAAATACGTCTTTGTTCATCCGGATACTTTCCGTGCAGGTTCGGCCCCTCCTGCTGACCACAGCAGCTCGCTCCCGCAATGGTGACAGTTGTTTCCAGCGGAGTCCGTGTAATTGTGCCGCTGCCGCCTTCGTCGAAGGTGATCACAATCAGCCCGTCTTTCTTGTAGGCCGGCGACTCCATAATCAACGGAACCCACTTTTCCAAAAACACATTGCTCGATTTCAATCCGCCAGGACCACCGTTGGCACAGGGAGAATCGTGCCCGTCATTACACAGATTGGGAGTGATAAAGGAGAAATTCGGCGTCGTGGCGATCTTCTGCAAATCTGTCTTCAGCGTGTGCAGATTCACCACGTTCTTAGCGCAGGCCGGCTCATCAATAATCGAGTGGAAGTACATGAAGGGATCGTGCCTGGTGGCATACATGTCGCCTTCGGGAACCGCGGTGCTCGGAGCTTCGGCGCGCTGCGTAAGGTCAGGAGCATTTAATGGCGGATGCCCGCAGGTGGCCGACTCGCGCGCAGGATCGTTGCCCATATCCTCCATGTAGCCCTTCCAACTCAGGCCGGCATCCGTCAGTTGATTGGCCAGCGTCTTCACATTGGCCGGATAGACGCACCCCTCGCCTACGGCCTGCCCATCGTCCGCCGTGCCTGTCTGCTGAAACTCTGCATATGTACCGCAATCGGCTGAGGTCGCGCGATTATTCGCCTGGCCGCTCACCATCGCAATGTAGTTGTCCAGGCTGTTGTGGCCCGTGCCGTAGTACTGCGTAAGCAGGGCGCCCTTGGCACGCAGAGTTTCCGCCAGATAAGGCGCGTCTGAACCGGGGTCAAAGGTTTGGTCGTAGTCCTTGTTCTCGAGAACGATTACAAAGACATGGCGAATTCGCGGGATACCAGCCTTGTGATGTGCCTTGCCTTTTGCGAAAAGCAACGTGCCACTTGCCGCGGAGAGGCCAAGTGCGATTACCAGGAGAAGGAGGAGGTGGAACAGTCGCGTTTTTCTCAAGAACATCTCAACGAGGGAAGCCCGATGAATTTGCCCGTGCGGCATACGGTTGCGATGAATGAGAACAGATCGCAACAGAGAAATCATAAATGGAGCGTGGCGCAGAACGGCTGTTCGAAAAGAGCGGATGACAGGGGAACAACGCTTCTTCGAGCGAAAAGCGAGCGTTTGCTGCATGCATGCCGTACCGCGTGCGCCAATGTCAAAGGCCGTTCCCTGGGCAGGGAACGGCCTTTTTGTTTCTTGTTCAAAACCGCGGAGAGCTTACTTAAATGAGGCGATCGCGCTGGCTTCGTCGTCCATCACGTCGAACACAGTGTAAAGCTTGGTCAACTGCAGAACGTCCTTGACCTTTTTGGTCAGGTTCAGCAGCTTCAGGTTCGCGCCCTGGTTCTTCGACGTTGTGTATGCGCTCACCAACTCGCCCAGGCCCGAGCTATCGATGTAGTTCACATCCCCCAGGTTCAGGAGAATGTTCTTCGAGCCCTTGCTGATCAGGTCGCGAATGGCTTCGCGCAACTGCACACTTCCTTCGCCCAGAGTGATACGCCCGTTCAAGTCCAGAACGGTCACGCCGTCCACTTCACGGGATGCAATCGATAACGCCACGGATGTTCCTCCTTGTTGGGTAATACGTTTATAGCAGTTTTGCCCGCCTGTGCGGAGGGGTTGGCAGGCTTCTTTCTGTGGAATGTTCCGCTGCGCCTCTTCCCCCCCGGTACCCGCGCAACGGCCCCCTTCGCCTTAACTTACGGCACCACCCTCAGCGGGCAGGTGCTTAATCATGGTCAACTCAGTCCCCGGATCGAGTTGCTTGAAGTGCACTTCATCCATAAAGGAGCGGATCAGGAAAATCCCGCGTCCGGTTCCGCGCATCAGGTTCTCCGGCGCCAGCGGATCGGGCAGGGAATCGGGGTCCAGCCCCTTTCCCTGGTCGGCAATCGACATCACCAGCGACTTGCCCGTGTTTTCCAGGCTAACGGCAATCTTCTTCGTCGGATCGTAGTCGTTGCCATGCAGCACGGCATTCACCGCCGCCTCGCGCACCGCCATTGCCAGCCTGAACAGTTCGTCCTCGTCAAAACCGGCCTCTGTGGCCATCTTTTCCGCCGCGGCTTCCACCTCGCTTACGCTCTCCATGGTGGAGGGCAGCGTAAACGTCATCTTGCCTGTACTGGGTTTGCTCAAAGAGTGTCTCCCCCTCCGCAGGAACAAGCAAGCCGCGTTCCTTAGCCTTGGGAACCTTGCTGGCAGTTTCACCGCTCAGGCTCCATGTGTCAAGAAAACTCCTCTTAAACAATGGTTTCGCATCGCGGTTACCTGCGTGAACACCAAACCGGCCCTCGATGCTTCACTTCAATGGCCTCATTTCACGTCTGTGATTTGCCACTCCCCACACCGCAGCCAATCCGGCTACACTCACCTCATGCCGCCGCGCACTTCAGCCCGCGTCAGTCTTACCGCGCTGCTTGGTACACCCATTACCGATGCGCAGGGCAATGTCCGCGGCCGTCTCAAAGATATTGCTGTCGCTACAGGCCATGATCATGATGCCGGCCACGTTGTGGGCATCGTGCTTAAATCGCGCGACGGACTGTTCCTCGTCCCTTCGCAGGAGGTGATGGAAACCCCTGCCGGCACGCTTGAACTCCGCTCCGCAGGCGCACTCGCACCGCTCAGCGACGAGACCAATTACCTCTTTCTTTCGCAGGACCTGATTGACCGCCAGATCATCGACATTCACGGCCGCAAGGTCGTCCGCGTCAACGATGTTGAATTGGAGTGGCTGGGGCAAGGCTCAGCGCACCTGCTCCGGGTTGCTGAAGTGGAGGTCGGCTTCCGTGGGGCCATACTCCGCATCTTCAAAGGCATTCTTCCACGCCCCACGCTTGAGGCCCTTTCGCGCCGCTTCCGTGCCAATCCCATTCCCTGGCAGTTCGTCGACGTGATCGAAGTGGACCCCGCGCGCCGGGTAAAGCTGCGCATCGAACACGAGCGGCTCGCCGATATTCATCCCTCCGAACTGGCCGACATTCTCGAAGATCTCGCTCCCGCCGAGCGCGAAGCTGTCTTCGCCTCGCTCGATGAAGAAGTGGCCGCCGAAACGCTGGAAGAGGTCGAACCTCGGCTGCAGAAGGCCCTGCTCGAAAAGCTCGACGAGGAGAAGATTGCCGATATCGTCGAGGAAATGGATCCCGGCGCAGCCGCCGACCTGCTGGCCGAGCTCTCCGAAGAGCAGTCTGACGCCATCCTCGAAGAGATGGAGCCCGAGGAGCGGCAGGAAGTCGAAGAGCTGCTTGAGTTCGACGAAGATTCTGCTGCCGGCGCCATGACCACCGACTTCGTTGCTGTTTCGCCCATCGCTACCGTTGCGCAGGCTGTTCACGCACTGCGCGGTTTCGATGGGGATATCGAGTCCGTCACTGCCATTTATCTGCTCGACGACAGGAATGTTCTATACGGCATGGTGCCGCTGGCGCGCCTTGTTCTCGCACAGCCGGAGACGCGGCTCAACGTACTTTCCGAGCCGCGCGTACTCTCCTGTCCGGCGGATCTTAATCAGAGAGAGCTGGCCGAAC
Organism: Occallatibacter sp.; assembly: GCA_035550015.1. Taxonomy (GTDB): domain Bacteria; phylum Acidobacteriota; class Terriglobia; order Terriglobales; family Acidobacteriaceae; genus Telmatobacter. Next base: position 122,561 of record DASZRJ010000001.1, read on the forward strand.
TCTTCGATAAATACAATCTCAATGCGCTTCCCGTTGTGGACGCGCAGCAGCGCATGGTGGGTGTTGTCCAGGCCGATCATGTTATCGCCTTCCTCCGCGACCGCATCTAACTCCATGCCGCGTGCTCGCTAACTCGTATTGGCTTTCCATAAACATATCTCTAACTCCCGTGCTACTCTGTTGCTGCACTCAACAACCACACCTAACAGGCCATCCATAGCAGAGAGCCGCTGCCGGGGCACGTGCGTGCAGCCTTCACCCTCACAGGAGAATGCTTTGCCCACCGCCGCACGCAAAACTCCGCCTCGCATGAAGGGAGTCACTCCACCGCCCTTTACCATCCCGGCTCACCTGCAAACACGCAATCATTCCGCTGAGCCGGATGAGCCGCTGCTTATCCGCATCTTTACCTGGTATCTGGTCATCCGCGCGGCGCTGTTTCTTGTTGCAGCTCTGTTCCTGTTTGGTCCGCCGGATAATCCGCTCTCAGCCTTCCTTATCGGTCACGCCGCGCTCTTTACACGCCGCCTGCCCATCTCCACCAGTGGCCCGGATGCCGCCACCGCCATTCAGAATTTTCTTGGAGGCTACTGCGTCTTCTTCGGCTTGCTTTATAGCCTTACAGCCTGGCGATGGATTGTCCGCCACTGGCTGGCGCGATGGGCGCTCATGTTTCTCGCAGGCGCAACTGCCATCAAGACCGTCCTCGCCGTTGCCATACCGGACGCCGTGCTCTACATTCTCGGCTCAGTCCCTGTGGGTAACCCATTTCCACTTACGCGCCTGCAACTCAGCCTGTTGGTTGTGAGCGCCTGCCTTAATCTGGCCATTTGCTTCTACCTCATGTTTTATCCCGGTGTGGAAAAGACCTTCGAACGCCCGTTTCAATAGGTGCGGCTGCCCATCCGGCATGTCCCGCAGAGTGAAAGATGTGCGCAGATGCACGGCCTGAATGCTCGGCATATGAAACAATGCGTGCATGCTTCAGTTCCCGATGATTATTCAGGGCGGAATGGGTGTAGGCGTATCGAACTGGCGTCTGGCCAACACCGTGTCCCGCACCGGGCAGCTCGGCGTCGTTTCTGGCACGGCGCTCGATACGCTGTTCGTTCGCCGTTTGCAGGACGGCGATAAAGACGGACACATGCGAAGGGGACTCGATGCGTTTCCGTTTCCCGCCATGGCGCGGCGTATATGGGACGAGTTCTTTGTTCCTGGAGGCAAGCCTGCCGGCAAGCCGTACGTGATCCAGCCTATGCATCGGCTGATCGAACCACGCAAGCTCGTCGAGTTGTGCATGGTTTCGAATTTCGTCGAAGTCTTCCTTGCGCGCGAGGGGCATTTGAACCGCGTGGGCATCAATTTTCTTGAAAAGGTTCAACTGCCTCATCTTGCCTCCATCTACGGCGCCATGCTCGCCGGAGTCGGCTATGTATTGATGGGAGCAGGCATCCCTCTGCATATCCCCGGCGTGCTCAATGCATTTTCCACGCGGAAGCCCGCCGAATACAGGCTCAGCGTTACAGGTGCCGCTCCCGAACGCGACACGATGATGCATTTCGATCCGGCTGACTATGCGGAAGGACCGCTGCCCGTGCTGGAGCGGCCCGATTTCCTGGCCATCGTCTCGTCGAACACGCTGGCAACCACCATGCTGCGCCGCAGTAATGGCAAGGTGAATGGCCTTGTGATCGAAAGCCCCACAGCGGGCGGCCACAACGCTCCGCCACGCGGAAAAATGCAGCTCACAGCCAGCGGGGAACCCGTGTACGGACAGCGCGACCGCGTGAATGTGGAAGAACTGCGCTCGCTTGGCGTGCCCTTCTGGATGGCGGGCGGTTATGGCAGCCCAGCCAAACTGCGTGAGGCGCTCGATGAGGGCGCGGCCGGCGTGCAGGTCGGCACCGCATTTGCCTTCAGCGAGGAGTCCGGCCTGCGTCACGACCTCAAGAAAATGCTCATCGCACAGGTCAATGCGGGCGATGGAAAAGTCTTCACCGATCCGCTTGCCTCTCCCACCGGCTTTCCATTCAAGGTGGCCCAGCTCAACGGCACGTTGTCTGACGAGGGTGTCTACCTGGCGCGCAAACGTTTCTGCGATCTAGGCTACCTGCGCGAGCCCTATGAAACGCCTGAGGGCGCAACCGGCTATCGTTGCGCAGCCGAACCTGTTGAGAGTTACACCATCAAGGGCGGCAGGTCCGAGGAGACCGCGGGCCGTAAATGCCTGTGCAATGCATTGCTGGCGAATGTCGGTCATGCGCAGACGCGCTCCGATGGCACTGCCGAACCGCCGCTCGTCACCGTGGGCGACGATATTAGAACCATTGCGCAATTTCTGGAACCAGGCCGGACGTCATACTCAGCAGCCCGCGTGGTTCAGATGCTGCTCGCGGAAACGACAGCGGACCGGCCAAACACACTTACGCGGCTGTAACCGCAATTTACTGTTAGAGCCAAAACAAAAGCGCCGGAGAAATCCGGCGCTTTTTGCTTGCAGCATGCCGCCCGGCTACTTGCGGCCATCTTCCTCTTCCAGCATCGCTCCAAGCCGGTCCAGCTTCCGCTCCCATTCCGTACGATGATCGTGCACCCACTGCTCCAGCCTGTCGAATCCCTTTGGCTCAATACGGCAGCTGCGCACGCGTCCCACCTTCTCGCTCTTCGCCAGCTCCGCCTCTTCCAGAACCTGAATGTGTTGCGTCACCGCGGTCAGAGTGATTCCCAATGGTTCGGCCAATCCGCTTACACTCATGGGCCCGGCGCTTAGCATGTCCAGCATGGCGCGACGCGTCGGGTCGCCCAATGCGTGAAAGAGCAGGGAAGACTCATCCTCGCTTACTCGCACCGGTCTTCCAACTGGTCTCTTCGTGCTCTTTTTCACCGCACCCATGCGCACTCCGCCCCCATTCCCTTTATGCGTCCAGAGCCTTGGCCAGCTTGGCAAACAGGCTCTCCCAGCCCTGCTTGCGCATCTCCCATCCGCCGGAGCCTTCGTAGAACACACCCTGATGCGTGCACACCAGATCCGTTCCGCCATCCTTTTCATGGAACTCCAGTGTCACGAGCGTCACAGAAATCACTGTGCCATTCAGCCGCATGGAGCTTGCTTCCACAATCCGCTGCTCTGGCACAATGTCCTTGTAGCTGCCCACATTTTCAATTTCCATTCCGGCAATGGGATGGCCTTCCTTGAAGCGGTAACGCAGGCGTTCACCTCCACCCACCTTGAAGTCCATCACGTACTCTTCAAGCTCATGATCGCCTTCGGCATACCACTTCCGCTTCTTGTCCGCCTGCGCAAACGCAGCAAACACCTGCGCCGGCGGCTGCGGATAACTCCGCTCCACCACAAACGTGTTGTGAATCATTCCGCTTCCAGTCATGGACTTCTCCTCTCCATTCTCATAAGGCTCTTCTGCTTCCCCCTGCGGTTTCAATACTGAAGCAGTAACTTAAGTGTTGACCGGAAGCTGCAAATTGTCAAGTATCCACTTCACTATTTTCAGGACATCTTTTGCGTGCCTCTGCTGCTTCGCCAGACATCGAAGGCCCCATATTTCCTGGAAGAGGCGCTAAACCTCGCACCTCTGATCTTTCATACTGCTGACCCGCGGGCCGCGGCTATGCACCGCGGGCTATTGCGCATGTGTGCTGAGTTGTTTCAGCACATTCTTCAGCTCGTCAAGCTTCTTGCCTGCCTCGCCCATCTTGCCCTGCGCGGTCAGTTGCTGGTATTCGTCGAAATCCCTTGCTGCTTTGGCAATCAGTCCCTGCAGATCGCTCGTGGGTGCGGTAGCCGAACCGGAAGGGGCCGGACTGGAATTCGATAAAGCCTGGTCTGAATCCTGTGCCGCACCGGATCCCGTCAGCGACGAAGCTCCCCCGCCAAACAAGGCATTTAGCGCGTCCTGGTATGTTGGCCCGTAAGCAAGTTTGTCCTGAATAGCCAGGACCACCAAACGCAGTTCCGGCATCGGACTATGCTCGGCCTGCAGATAGATTGGCTCCGCATACAGCAGCGCGTGCCCCGAGGGAATCACCAGCAGGTTGCCCCGCCGCACATGCGAGCCCTGCTGATTCCACAAGGTCAGTTGTCCCGAGATTTCCGCATTCTGATCGATGCGCGCTTCAATCTGCAGCGGGCCGTCCACCAACTTCGTTTTGGGAAAATCGTATACCGCCGCGGTACCGTAGTTCGCTCCATCGCTCCGGCCCGCAATCCATCCAATCAGATTGTTGCGATTGGCCGGCGTGAAAGGAAGAATCTCCGCGAACTCCTCGCTTGTTTCGCCGGGCAGTTTCATCAGCACAAAATTCGGTTCCATTGGCATTGTTGCCTGTTCGCCGCCGCCGGACATACCCACTTCATTGGCAACTGTCCAAAGGTCCTCGCGGTTGTAAAACACTTCCGGGTCTGTCATGTGGTACAGCCCATAAACTGCCGCCTGCAATTGCAGCAGCCACTCGGGGTAGCGGACATGCTGGCGCAGATTCTGCGGCATTGCCGACGCATCCTTGAACATGCCGGGAAAGACGCGCTGGTATGCAGCTATGATCGGGTCTGTGGCATCGAAGACGTAAAAGGTCGTCGTCCCGTCGTAAGCGTCCACCACTGCCTTCACGCTGTTGCGCACGTAGTTGATTGATTGTCCTTCGAACTGGTAGTGGCTCGAGTACGGGTAGTCGCCCGATGTCGTGAACCCGTCCAGCATCCAGTAAAGCCGGCCATCGTTGCCCACCACAAGATAAGGATCGCGCTCGAAGGTCAGGAACGGCGCCAGCGCGGCCACGCGATCGCTCACATTGCGGCGCATCAGCAGCCTGCTCTCCGGAGTGATGTCGTCACTGAAGGGCACCTTGGCCAGATCTCCGCGTGCGAAAGCCAGCAGCACACGCCGCACAAATCCGCCCATCACAATACCGCCCGTGCCGTTATAGGTGGTCAGGTTATTGTCCTGTCCCTCCGGATAATTGAATTCCTTCTGCCGCGTCTTCACATACACATCGCTGTTCGTGAGCTCGCCGAAGTAAATCTCCGGGCGAGTTACCTTCAACCCGGGGACGGCGCTTTCCACCGGCATGTTGCTCAGCATCAGCTTCGGCAGTCCCTCAGATGTAAATCCGTTCACGGAGTTCATCGTCACGCCGTAGCCATGCGTGTAGATCAGCTTGTCGTTGATCCAGTTGCGGCTGCTCACAGGCAGCTTGTTCTGGTTCAGTTCGCGCGCGGCAACCATCACTTCGCGTAGCCTGCCGTCGAGCATGTAACGGTCGATATCGATATCGGGAAAATCGTAGTAAGTGCGGATCTCCTGAATTTGGCGCAGTGTATCCTGCAGCGCCCGCCAGTCCCACAGCCGGATATTGTTCAGCGTGGGCTGATTGTTCGCCGCATCAATCGCGGCCACGGTTGTTTCGGCAGGGAACTCGCGGCGATTAAAGCGGTCCAGCCCAAATGCCTGCCGCGTCATCGCAATGTTGTTGGCGATATACGGCTTCTCACGCACCAACTCGTTCGGCTTCACAATGAAGCCATTCACATACCAGGCCACCACGCCCACTGCGACAAAACAAATCACCGCGGGAGCAACTGCCGCAACCAGCCACCGTCCGCGCGGAGACCGTACCGCGCTCACACCCGCAATCGCTGCGCCCACAGCCAGAGCAATGCTGATGGCCAGCATGCCGTTCAGCCTCACATGCGCATCGGTGTAGTTAATGCCGTCGAAGATCGTATGGTGGATGAAGATTTGCGCAAAGCGTCCCAGGTACTCGCGCACCGCCAGAACAGCCAGCAGAAAAGTAAATGCCGCGCAAAGCCCGCGCCACGGCAATAGCATCGTTTGCGCGCTGCGCATCGTCATGGCGCGCGACCCGCCGGCCAGCATTGCGAGCGCACCTGCCGCCAGGCACAGCAGTACCGCAAGTCCGAAAAGCCAATTGGCAATGGCATTCCATGCCGGCAATGTAAACAGAAAGAAGTGCAGTGGCTTGCCAAAGACCGGATCGACAGGACCGCCCGCTGCCTTCGGCGCGTACCAGTACAGCACCAGCTTCGGCCATTGCGCCATCATCGCCGCGCCCGACACAAGTGCGATGAGTACCGAGCCGATCAGCGACAGTATGCGCAGCACAGACCGGACAGACAGTTGAAACTCCTGCCGGCCAAAAGCCACCGTGTGGTCTTGCGGCAGTTCATACCGGTGAATTCTCAACAGCAGCCGCAAGCCTGCATACAAAATCGCAAATGTCGCCGCGGCAAATGCGGCAAACACACCCCACTGTATGCCCAGCATGCGCAGAAGAGTCTGTCCGTATCCAAGCGAACGAAACCAAAGCAGGTCCACCCAGTACGTCAGCGCCGTCTGGCTCCCAAGCAGCGCCACAAACAGGATTGCTGCAATCAACAGGAACCGGGCATTGCGTCGGCGCTCACTCCGCGTCTTTCGCGGCCAACCTGCCGGTTCATGGATTTCTCCCCCATCCCATCCGTGTCCATTCATCAAACTACCCCCTGGGTGGCGCTGCGTATCGCGCACTCTACGGCCCAAAATCTCAACTCTTACGCAACTACTACTCTAGTCGCCCGATTTGGATGGGCATGACGCGCATATATCTGCCTCGGCCTACTCTGCTTCGTTCAAATTATGAAAAACATTGCTCCGCTTCGACCCATCCCACGTAATCGGCTATCATCCTTTGCTTTGTTCCGTATGCGCCGAACTACGCATGCATCACTTCAGTAATTTGCACATTCTGTCCCATGCAACAATTCACCCCAGATGCCGGCTGTATTGGTATCGCTCTTTACAATGACCCCGAACGCACTTTTCAAAGATCGGAGGATCTATTGCTACTGCCGAGCTTCGAACTCCCCAAGACGGAGCAGTTGTATGCCGCCGCCGGACACGCCATCCGCATCATCGTTATCCTCGCCTCCAGTTGGATTGTCACCAGCCTTCTACACAAGTGGTTTCCCCGCCTCCGCATGCAGATCGTCAGACATATGGCGGGTCAGCGCGAGGGCGTGGACGTTGAGCTCGAAAAACGCGCAGCTACTCTCGGCGGTATTATCCGCAAAACCATCGCGGCCATCATCTGGGTTGTGGCCATCATCATGTCGCTGAAAGAGGCCGGCTTTGACATCGGCCCCATCCTCGCCGGCGCGGGCGTCGTCGGCCTGGCCGTCGGCTTCGGCGCGCAGAATCTTGTGCAGGATGTCATCTCCGGCATGTTCATCCTTCTTGAAAACCAGATTCGCGTGAACGACGTCGCCGTACTCAACGGCACCGGCGGCCTGGTGGAAGCCATTAACCTGCGCACCACTGTCCTGCGCGGACTTGACGGCACGGTACATGTCTTTCGCAATGGCACCATCAGCACGCTCTCCAACATGACCTTCGGCTACTCCTACTATGTCTTCGATATCGGTGTCGCCTACAAGGAGGACACTGATCACGTCATCGAAGTCCTAAAAGGCGTCGCCGACGAGATGATGAACGAAGACAAGTACAAGCGCCTTATTCTGGAGCCGCTTGAGGTGCTCGGTGTCGATCAGTTCGCGGACTCGGCTGTCATCGTCAAGTCCCGCTTCAAGACCGCTCCTGTGCAGCAGTGGACCGTCGGGCGCGAGATGAATCGCCGCATCAAGAAGAAATTCGACGAGGTCGGCATCGAGATCCCGTTCCCGCACACCAGCATCTACTTCGGAGAGGCCAGCAAAGCCATCCAATTGCAGACGCAGGGTCCCGACCGTGACCAGCTCAAGGCGCTTCTGCGCGAAATCCAGCAGGAAGACGCGAAGGGAAGCAAGCAGTCGTAAGAGGCACGGTGGATGCCATCATTCCTGGGTGCTCCGTGTCAGGGGACCAGGAATCCACAACTTTCCTGCAAACAACCAGCGGGCATCCGCTGCATACGATGCCCGCACTGGTGTCAACTGCTGGCTATGATTCACTAGTAGAGCGACGGCCGGCTTGAGCCACCCAGCAGAGTCGGGCTGACCGCAGCTGTTGTGTGGTGCCCTTCGTTGCCTCCCCATGCAAAGAGCAGTGAGACTACCGGTAGTCCGCCCGCGCGCAGCGTTAACCCTGCCGCAAACGTATGGCGCAGATGGCTGAAGCCAATATCCGACCGCGCCATTCCTACCTTACCCTCGTCTACCGTGAACGCCGCGCCAATCGGCCAGTGCCCGAGAGAGTGCTCAATCGATCCACGCAGCAGAAACGTGTCAGGCCCGCGAAAGCGGTAGTCCGGATAACTCGACAATGCTCCCGCGCCATTCACGTCCGATCCGCCCAGCGTGGGCATGAAGTAAAAGGGAACACGGCTGCCCGCGCCGGCAAAGTTTTGTGTGATGTACACGCCGAGATCGATAGAGCCTTCAAGCTGCCGCGTTGCTCCGGGTACCGGGCAGGGGACCGCATCGCTCGCGTGCACCGCGTGTTGCGGGTCGATGTTGCGGCTTGAGGTTGCAGCGGTGCAGTCGTCGGGTCCGTGGTACTGAATCACCGGCGCTGCCGATTTGTAGTACGCGGCGCGCGCACGCACCGGCAACAGATTGTAGAGCGGAATGTGATGATCGAAGCGCGCTGTAAAGCGGCGGAAGGAGTATGCCGAGTCGCCCGGCGCAGCAAATTGATCGATGCGGCCAAGATAGTTGATGGAAAACGGCACCCGCGGCATTACCGGTACCAGTCGTACGCCAAGCCCAGCCTGCAGCGTTGCCGGCTGGCGCGCAAGGCCCGGCGCTGTCGCATCCGTAAACAGTGTTTCAATCGACGGAATTGCATCGCTCGACCCTGCCCGAAGCGACGGGATGCGCCCGTCAATCTCTCCTACAAAGATGACGCCCAGTGTGTGGAGTGCACCAGATGTCGGAATGATCGCCGATGCGCCATAAATCTGTTCGCGGAAACCAAATGTTGTCTGCGCGGTTTGCGGCGTACTGGGGCCTAACCCGTAGTAGTCCGCGCGCTCTAGTGAGATGGCCTGTGCATACAAATTCACCAGCGGCGCGGGGCGATAGGTAAATCCGCCGGGCTGCTTGAAGAGCTTTGCATAGGCTCCGGCTCGCCATGAACCGCTGAGCGTGGCCACGCCGTCCATGTCGTAGCTCGTACGCAGCTCATTGGCAAAGTTCTTGTGCTCCACAAATGCCAGTCCCGCGGCAAACCCATTCTGCGGAGCAATGCTGCCCAGCGCCACGTGCATGGGCTGTCCCATCACCAGCGTCTGTCCGCAGTCCATCAGTCCACCCAGATTGAACTGCGCGCATTTCTTCAGTGATTCAGCCTCCACGCGAAAATCTCGATGAAGACGCGACTCATTCAATTCGGGAGGGTTTGTGATATGCGGTGCTGGTTGTCCCGGCGCCTGCTGCGCTTGCGCATAAACGGGTACAAGCAGGCAGGCCACCAGCAGAGAAAGCATGGCGAGCGCGGCGAGCACAATGAGTTGGGGGAAGGTAAGTCGGTTCATCGCTTGCTCCGCTTGCCAGTGGCCTTCTTCTTTGCGCCAGACTTCTTTGCCGTTGCTTTCTTTGCGCTTGTTTTCTTGACTGCGGCTTTCTTTTTCACCGCGGATTTCTCTGCGGACTTGCCCACCTTGCGCTTCGCAGCCGTTTTCTTCGCCTGCGTCTTCCCGCCACTCTTGGCTTTGCTCTTCGCTTTCCTCCGTCGCGGCTTCCTCTCTTCCTCAGCCGCTGCCGCAAGCTCAAGCACTGTCTCTTTCGGCGCAGCCTTCGCTTTGCGAATTGGCACCGTCTTCCCCTTGGGGCGGCGTACCAGGCCCGTCATGGCGTGGATAAATACCGCCGCATCGTGCTCTGTCAGCACCGCGTGATGCGGAATCTCTTCGTGTGCCTCTGGTCCCATGGTGTGGGCCAGATGCTTGAAGTGCTGCACCTGCGTACGCACCAGATCTGAGATGCGGCGGTGCTTGTTGAACGATGCGCGCGGGGCGCCGATTACCTTCACAATTTCCATCGCTGTCTCCTTCGCCTCAGTCTTCGTCCTGGAACATCGGGCAGTCGTCATCTGCGCGCATCGCGGACAGACTCAGGTTGCCAAGAAATGTGCTGGCAGCCTTTTCGCGTGGTGAGCGCTGGTCATAGCTGCCCAGGAAAAACTCTGTTGCCGTCGCTGGAATGCATGCGTGCTCGAACATCTCATTGATCACCGAGCCTTTCTGCACCCACGGCGAAACCAGAATTCCAGGCACGCGCACGCCCAGCCGGTCGAAGCGGAATGCATCCGGTGTACCCGTGTCCTTCGGCTGCGCCACAAATCCGTCGGGCGTGCAGGCTGGCGGCGGAACATGGTCGTAGATGCCGCCATGCTCGTCGTACACAATCAGCAGTGCTGTATTCGGCCACAATTTCGGATTGCCGCGAATCGCCTTGTACACCGTTGCGATGTACTGCTCACCCGCGCGCACGTCGTGGTCCGGATGCTGGTCGCATGCAATGCACTCACCCTGTCCATCGGGCGAATCGTGATCGGTGTAGTTCGGCTCGATAAAGCAATACTCGGGCAGCTTGTTCTTCGCGCAGTCGGAAAGAAAGTCCTGAAAGCTGCCGAATAACTCCGGCTGGTGCTGCAGCAGGTTCACCACCTCCAGCGACGAGCTTGCCTGATCGAAGTAGTAGAGCCGTGTCGTACGGCCCGCGGCCTGCAGCCGCTCATAAATGCTCTTGTACTGTTTGTTCCAGTAGAAAATGTCCATCGCCACCTGGCCGAACGATGTGCCGTAATGCGCAAAGGCACGATTGCACAGCGTCGGTCCGGGAATCGACGAAAACCAGCGATTGAACACTGCGAAGTTTTTTGCCAGCGTGGTCAGCACCGGCAGCTTGTCCGGTGTGAAGTAGCTCATGATCAGGTGCGAGTGGTTCAGATTGTGCTGCTGGTTGTAGTAGCTCTTCACAAAGCCCTGCATGTTCGCCTTGCGATTCGGATCCTGCGCCGTCGTCACGCCGCCAAAAATCTGCAGGTCCACGGCAGGGAAGTGATGATCCGGATCGGGATCGAGTTGGCTCTGATATTCGGCGTTGGGTGCAACCGTCGCTGCGTTGCCCATCTCATCCGGATTGCTTTCGTTCCCGGTCAGCCCATCAATGTTGGGATTCGTGGCCTGCAGCGCTCCCAGCATGTGGTCGAAGGAGCGGTTCTCCATCATCAGAACAACGAGATGCTTGAGCTGCTGAACACCAGGCAGCGTTCGATCGAGCATGGGGGACTCTCCGTTCTTGCCGCAGAAGAAACGCGTGCCGGTTCAGCAGGAGGGGAAGGCAGCGTGTACTGGGCGCTGAGAAAGAGTGAGGAAGGGCTAGTGAGCGTTTCAAACAATCTTTGCCTGTGTGCGGAATCAGGCAAGTGACTTTAGGACTACCGCTGGACTCAAAATTCTTATGAACTTTGGGGTCGGGTAGGGAACTCGACAACACGCCGTGTTCAAGAGACTGCGTGAGTCAATGAAGTCTATTTACAGAAGCAGTCTAGGCGAATGCCTCGGCGCACTTCGCGCAAGCGGCTCCGGCCGCCCGGAATGACCGTATCTACTAAACTGTTGACCTCAAGCATTTCACCAGAGGCTTATCAATGACGTTTCGTGCCTTGACTCACGTCGCCTTGGCCGTATTGCTTTCCCTCACCGCCTTCACGCCGCTCCTCCGCGCGCAAAGCCCCGCACCGCCGCCCGTCTTCAGCGCACTTGATCCGATCGTCCTCTCCGATTCAGGACCCGTCCTGCGCGCCGCCACCGACACGGAAAAACCCTTCACCGTCGCAGGAGAAAAGGGCGTACTCGTCGGTCGCCAGAGCGGCACATTCGAGGCATGGGTGCTCCCCGTCAAGCTCCTCTCGCATCTCACCATTGAAGCCAACATCCAGGGTTATCGTGTCCCCATCGACGTCAATCGCCAGGCCGCATCCATTGAAGTCCGCCCCGGCCGCACAACCATCACCTACAGCCACATCGGCTTCACGGTGCGCCAAATCATGTTCTCGCCAGACAAGGCCTCGCCCCTCACCGGCCCCGTCGTCCTCTTTCAATTCGATTGCGTCCGTCCCACCGACTTCACCTTCCGCTTCACGCCCAACCTTGAGTGGATGTGGCCCGAGCGCAATGAAGGCCACCCCGGCATCGAGTGGGTCTCGCCCAGCCACAACGACGAGTACGCACCCGGCGGTTATTACGTCATTCACGGCGACTACCCCGACCTCGCCGGCGCCGTCACCATTCCCGGCGCGCGTCCCGGCATCCTCGCGCCTTACCAAGAGCGCCCCCAATTCCATCCCGCAGAGTTGCTTCTCCACATTGACCCCGCCACGGATCAGCAAAAACTCTTCCCGCTTTTGATGGCAGTCGGTACCAATCCAGAACTCGCCACTAACATCTCACTCGGCAACGCGCTCCAGCAGGAAAATCAAACCCTCGCCGTCACTTACGCCGCGCATCTCGCCAGTTATCAAAAGCTCCTCGCCAACGCCACCACCATTGAGACTCCCGACAAGTCCCTCGATCAAGCCTTCCAGTGGTCCGTCATCTCCATCGAACAGCTCAGGGCAAAGCTCGCCGATAAAACCGCGCTCGTCGCCGGCTACTACGAGTCAGGCGACTCCGCACGCCCCGGCTTCGGCTGGTTCTTCGGCCGCGACGCGCTTTACACCCTCTACGCCGTGAACGGCTTCGGCGACTTCGCGCTCTCCCGCTCCGAGCTCGAATTCCTCATCGCACGCCAGCGCGCCGACGGCAAAATCATGCACGAGTACTCCCAAACCGCGCCCGCCGTCGACTGGCAGCAGTTCCCCTACCAGTACGCCGCCGCAGACTCCACCCCGCTCTTCCTCCTCGCCGTCGAAGACTACGTCCGCTCCAGCGGCGACGTCGATTTCCTCCGCACCCATCGCGATGCAATCGAGAAAGCCTGGGCCTTTGAAACCGGCCCCGCGCATGACACCGATCACGACGGCATTTACGACAACTCGCAGGGCACCGGCTGGGTTGAAAGCTGGCCCTCCGGCATGCCGCATCAGGAAATCTACCTCGCCCTTCTCGATCAGCAGGCCTCCGCCGCCATGGCGCAAATCGAAAGGCTTCTCGGCAGCAACGACAAATCCGCAACCGCACAAGCGCGCGCCGAAACCATCGCCAAAACCATCAACGCCGAATACGCTGACAAGGAAAAAGGCTGCTATGCCTTCAGCTACAACGGCCCCGGCAAGGTCGACCGCACCACCACCGTCTACCCCGCGCTCGCCTGGTGGAGCAACATTCCCGGCACCGCCAGCCCCGGCGGCAAAGGCTCAATCCTTACGCAACCAGACGGTTGCCTTTCCAATCTCATCTCCGCTTCACTCGACACAGATTGGGGCCTCCGCGATGTCGCCAGCAATGAAAAATTCTACGACGGCATGAGCTATCACCAGGGCTCCGTCTGGCCGCTCTTTACCGGCTGGGCCGCACTCGCCGAGTACCGCGCCAACCAGCCCCTCGCCGGCTACCAGCTCCTCATGCAGAACGCCAACCTCACCCGCGCGCAAGACCTCGGCTCCCACACCGAACTGCTCTCGGGCGACTTCTTCGTCCCCTTCGGCCGCAGCACCTCACACCAGCTCTGGTCCAGCGCCATGGTCATCACACCCACCCTGCGCGGCCTCTTCGGCATCAGCGTTGATGCATCAACGAACTCGATCATTTTGGATCCTCATCTTCCCGCCGGTTGGGGTCATGCTTTGGTTAGGAATATCGTCGTAGGAAAAGAAAAGGCAGATCTGTCATTCACACGAACTGCAGGAAGTATAAAGGCGCAACTGATTCAGCAGCAGCATGGATCAATCAGGTTGCGCAAACCAAATTTCTGCTACAGACCAGGTGACGCAATGTGCATGCTGGACCGGGACACTCTTACCTTCTCGCGCCAATCTGTAGAGATTGCCCCTGCTTTCACTGGTCCCGAACCAGGCGACCGAACCAAAGGCTTCCGCGTGATCAGTGCCCGATACAATACAAACCGAAGTGGCTTGACGCTTGACCTTGAGGGTCTTGGAGGAACCGAAGCTCAACTTCCATTGGTGAGCGAAGTCGCTATGGAGAAGCTCCACGCAAACGGTGCAACGATCAATTCTGGAAGTAAAGAATCCTCTAACAAACCATTCCTTCAAGTCCACTTCCCCCCCGGCACTGGCTACCAAACCATCACCGTTACCCTCACCTGGTGAATCTCCCGTGCCAACCTTTTGCATCGCGAAGGGTTGGCAAGCCCAATCCTCCAGAAACATTTAGCGAGCGGTTGCCGCACCGCAGGTGCCGAGCGTATGTTGCATGCAATGCCTGCCCCTCGCCCT
>DASZRJ010000002.1:0-10139 GCA_035550015.1 Occallatibacter sp.
AAGCGCCGAAAGCGAACGGGGAGAATTCCGTGCGGAGCGCAAGCCGTTTCGCCACAGGAATGACCGTGAAGACCGGGGTTTTGAGCAGAACGATCGTACAGAACAAGATCGGCGTTCCTTTGGCGGCCGCTTTGGGAATCGTTTTGAGCGCGGCCAGGGTGAAGAAGGCAGCAAGCGCGAATTCCATGCGGGCTCCAAACCGAAGTTCCATGGCAAGCCGCCATCAGGCAGTAAGCCAAAATTCACGGGCAAGCCTAAATTTGACGGCAAACTGCGCGATGACAAGGCGGAAGGCTCTTCATCCAGGTCCTCCTACGGCAGGAAAAGCAGCTTCGGTACGAAATCTGGTTCTCAAGCGCGTTCAGGTTCTGGTCCACGTCCAGGCGGCAAGCCTAAATTTGGCAGCAAACCTAAATTTGGCGGTAAGGCCGGAGGACCTCGTTCCGGAAATAGTTCTAAGGGGCAGGGGCGTACCGGGGGTAGGCCAGGTGGACGCCCACCGGGCAAGCGACGCAGCTAGCATGGAATGAGGCGTAATGCCGCGCACTATGTCTGCTTCGCAAGAAAATGCACACAGCCCGCTTCCGCTTGTTGTTCTTCTTCTTGGCCCAACGGCCAGCGGCAAAACTGCGCTCTCGCTTGCTCTTGCTGAGCGTTTCGGCGGCGAAATCGTCAGTTGCGACTCGGTGGCTGTTTACTGCGGTATGGACCTTGGCTCTGCCAAGCCAACGCTCAAAGAACGCGCCCGTGTTCCGCACCATCTGATCGACGTCACTACGCCCAATCAGCCCTTCACCGCAGGCGACTACTCGCGCCTGGCCCGAAAGTCTCTCCAAGAGATAAGTGCACGTAAGTGCCTGCCCATCGTCACAGGAGGAACGGGCCTCTACCTGCGCGTACTTACCGAAGGCCTTTTTGCTGGTCCGCAACGGCACGACGAACTCCGTGCCCGTCTCTCGCGCAGCGCTGAACAGCGCGGCAGCGCATGGCTCCATCGCATCCTCACGCGCCTCGATTCCGCGTCCGCTGCGCGCATCCACGCGAATGATACGCCCAAGCTCATCCGCGCCATAGAAGTTTGCCTGGCATCGAGCGCCCCTCTCTCCGAGCATCTCCAAAATGAGGTAAAAAAACGCGATCCTCTTACCGGCTTCCGTCTTCTCCGCATCGGCCTCAATCCGCCGCGTGCACAGCTCTATGAGCGCATCAATGCGCGCTGCGCTGCCATGTTCGCCGCTGGGCTCATCGATGAAACCAGCACGCTCTATGCTCAGTATGGAGCTGTCAAAGCACTCGACGCCCTCGGTTATCGCCAGGCACTAGGCGTGCTGCGGGAAACTCTAAGTGTTGACGATGCATTGACAGCCGCTCAGCAAGGTCATCGCAACTACGCCAAGCGCCAGATGACATGGTTCCGCCGCGAGCCTGAAGTGCACTGGATAGAGGCCTTCGGCAACAGCCCGGACACAATTCATTCCGCCGCCAAATTCATTGAGATGCAGCTCTGAAACTGCCGTCACATTCCGCGCATCGCTAACCAGTACACTGAAGAGTGTTATTGCGGCACCTGCATCTTTCTGCGAAGCCGCCGAAACGGAGTCACTTATGCCCGAAACAGCCGCACAGCCCATCTTCGATGTCGCCATCATCGGCAGCGGTCCCGCCGGATACACTGCCGCTATCCGCGCCGGCCAGCTTGGTCTTAAGACCGCACTCATTGAAGCCGTAGATGTTCTTGGCGGCACCTGTCTCCATGTAGGGTGTATTCCCACCAAGGCCTTGCTCTTCAACGCCGAGCTTTGGGATCACCTCAAGCACGCCGCCGACTACGGAATTGACAACGTCGAAGGCCGCACCCTCAACTGGGCCAACGTGCAGAAGCGCAAAACCAGCATTGTCAACAAACACACCAAGGGCCTCGAGTTCCTCATGAGGAAAAACAAGGTCACGGTTGTGCGCGGCTACGGCCGCCTCACAGGACCGGCAAAAGACGGTGTCCATACAGTTGCTCTCAGCAATACGCCTGAGGGAGGGGCTACCAGCGTTCAGGCTAAAAACGTCATCGTCGCCACTGGCTCTGAAGCCAAAATGATCTTCGGCCTCAAGCCCGACGACCGCATCCTCACCAATATTGAAATGCTCTCAATTCCCGAAGTGCCCAAGTCGCTCATCGTTATCGGCGCCGGCGCCGTAGGTCTGGAATTCGGCTCCATCTTCAAAAGTTTCGGCGCGGAGATCACCATCGTTGAATTCCTTCCGCGCATTGCGCCAGTTGAAGACGAAGACATCTCCAAGGAACTGACACGCCTCTTCAAGAAGCGCGGCATCGACGTGAACACAAGCTGCAAGGTGGAGAAGATCGAGAAGACTGACTCCGGCGTGAAAGTCACCTGGACCACCACCAACGGCAAGACCGTCGAAAAGGAAGCCGACAAGGTTCTCGTTGCCGTGGGCCGCGCGCCGCGCACTGGCGACGTCGGCCTCGACAAGACCAGCGTCGAGCTTGACCGTGGCTTTATCAAGGTCAATGAAGCGCATGAAACGGCGGAGCCCGGTGTCTATGCTGTTGGAGACATCGTTGCCGGTCTGCCGCAGCTTGCACATGTCGGTGGCATGAGCGGTATTGTGGCCGTAACAAAGATTGCAGGCCGCACCTTCCGCCCTGTCCGCCGCGACCGCATCCCCGGCTGTACCTACACCGAACCGCAGATCGGGAGCGCAGGATTAACGGAAGCCCAGGCTAAAGAAAAGGGCTACGAAGTCAAAGTGGGCAAGTTCCCGTTTGCCGGCAACTCAAAGGCAACTATTGTCGGTAACCATGACGGTTTCGTCAAAATCGTCGCCGACGCCAAATACGGCGAAATTCTCGGCGTGCACATCATTGGCCCTTCGGCCACGGAGCTTATCGCCGAAGCCGTTGCTGTCATGGAGCTGGAAGGTACTGTGGACGAACTCGTGTTCACCATCCACGCGCATCCCACGCTCAGCGAGGCGATGCTCGACGCCTACGCCGCTGTTGAGGGCATGGCCATCAACGCTTAGGCTGATGAAGCCGATCGGAAAAATACTATGGCCCGCTCACTAGTGAGCGGGCCATAGTATTTGAATGACTTGCTAAAGCTCCGTCGACTGGCTGTCCACGAAGCCTTTTGCCTTGGCGATGAACTCCGCCAGCGGCATACTGCCCTGGTCGCCTTTACCCCGAGTGCGTACGCTCACCGCACCTGCCTGTTCTTCCTTGTCACCGAAGACAAGAATGTACGGCGTCTTCTGGTTGGCAAAGTCGCGAATCTTCGCGTTCATCTTCTCATTGCGCACATCGGTTTCCACACGGAGTCCCGCACCCTGCAGTTCCTTTGCCACCTTCTCCGCATAGACCGCATGCCGCTCGCTGATGGGCACCAGTCCCACCTGCACCGGTGCAAGCCACAGTGGAAACGCGCCAGCGTAATGCTCAATCAGCACGCCGAAGAAACGCTCCACCGAACCGAACAGTGCGCGATGCACCATCACCGGCTGATGCCGCTGGCCATCTTCGCCCACGTACTCAAGCTCAAAGCGCGCTGGCAGGTTGAAGTCGAACTGCACCGTAGAAAGCTGCCACAACCGGCCCAGCACGTCTACTAGCTTTACATCGATCTTCGGTCCATAGAATGCAGCCTCGCCGGGAATCGTCTTGTACGGAATCCCCTTTTCGGTGAGCACATTGTCCAGCGAGCGAATAGCGAGCTCCCAGTTCTCGTCCGACCCCGCATAGTGCGCGCGGTCCTTCGGATCCCATGTCGAAAGCTCAACCTTGTATTCCGAGAAGCCGAATGTCTTCAGCACCGCTTCGGCAAAGTCGATGCATGCCGCCACTTCGCCTTCAATCTGCGAAGGCATGCAGAAGATGTGCGCATCATCCTGCGTAAAGCCGCGTACGCGCAGCAATCCGTGCATGGTGCCTGAGCGCTCATAGCGATACACATTGCCCAGCTCTGCATAACGCGCCGGCAGATCGCGATAGCTCTTCGGCGAATTCCTGTAGATGAGAATGTGGCCGGGGCAGTTCATCGGCTTCAGCCTATACTCGGCGTCGTCCAACTCCATCGGCGCGTACATATTGCCTGCGTAGAAACCCTCATGACCGCTGATCTTCCACAGCTCACGGCGCATTACATGCGGCGTAAACACAAGCTGGTAGCCGCGCCGCAGGCACTCATCACGCATCCAGTCCTCCATCACTTTGCGAATGATGGATCCCTTCGGATGCCAGAAAATGAGACCCGCTCCCGCAATCTCCTGAATGCTGAACAGGTCCAGTTGCTTGCCCAGCACGCGATGATCCCGCTTTGCGGCTTCTTCAAGCTGCGTAAAGTAGGCATCCATGTCCTTCTTTGAGAAGAACGCCGTGCCGTAAATGCGCTGCAGCTGCGGATTCTTCTCGTCGCCCAGCCAGTACGCGCCGGCAACCTTGGTCACCTTTACGGCCTTCACGCGTCCCGTCGAGGGCACATGCGGCCCGCGGCAAAAGTCCACGAACTTGCCGTTGCGGTAAAAGCTCACCTCTGTGCCTGGCTTGGTAAAGCGCGTCACAAAGTGCGACTTCATAAAGTCGCCGTCCTTTTCAAACTCCGTAAGCGCCTGCTCCCGCGGCTCATAAATGCGCTCAAACTTCTCGTCGCGCTGTACCACTTCTGCCATGCGCTTCTCGATGGCTTCCAGGTCTTCGGGTGTAAATGGCTTTTCGCGGTAGAAGTCGTAGAAAAATCCCGCATCCGTCGCCGGCCCATGCCCCAGCTTTGTCTCTGGAAACAGCTCAAGCACTGCCGTTGCCATCACATGCGCGGCGGAGTGGCGCACCACCTTCAGCGCGTCGGGGTCGCCTTCTTTCAGCAACTCCAGCTTTACGTCTGCGGTCAGAGGGGAGGCCAGGTCCACCAGCCGTGGAGCTGCCGCATCCTCAGCGGCATACATCGCTGCTTCGGTCGAGTCCGCATCCTTGGTTTCCGCCGGAGTTGCGGTCTCCGCAACGAGTGGTGTTACGCGTGCCACAACCGATGCCGCGGCCAGGCGCGGCGAAATGGAATTGGCAATGTCCAGTGGGGTCGTGCCCTGCGGCACTTCACGAATAGAGCCGTCGGGCAGGTGAATGGAAATCATATTCGAACTCATAGCATTAGAGCCGCGGGGTGCGAGGCCGGAACAAAGAGCCGCGCTCAGCCGGGGCAACTCTTCAGGATATAACGGACAGCTTACAAAATGCTGTTCGTCACATATGGGCTTGCGCTACTATTAGCGCCGGTTTCCCCCAGGGGGTCGTCGCGTGCAGCTGTTCTGTGTCTGCCGTTGGCTCATTTGTGTGGCAATCATGGCCGGTGCTTGTGTGCAATGGGCCCGGCCGCAAAACACCATGTCTAGCGGCGCTGCACATCCAGCCGAGTTCGATGCCGAAGGCCGTCCCATCACAGCTGGCGGTTTTGTGGACAAAGGCCCCATCATTTTTCAAGACATCACCAAGTCAGCCGGGCTCGCCGGCTGGCGTCATGTGATGGGAGGACCGGAAAAGACCTTCATCCTTGAATCAAACGGCTCCGGTGTCGCTTTGCTCGATTACGACAATGACGGCTGGCTTGACATCTATCTCGTCAACGGATCGACATTCGATGCGCTCAACAGCAAGGCCACGCCACCCCATGCGGCGCTCTTTCATAACAACCACGACGGCACATTCACAGATGTGACTGAAAAGGCTGGCGTCTCCAATGATCGCTGGGGCTTTGGTGTTACCGTTGGCGACTACGATAACGACGGCTGGCCTGACATCTTTGTGGCCAACTACGGTAAGAACCGCCTTTACCACAACAACCGCGACGGCACATTTACTGACGTTGCAGAGAAGGCTGGTGTTGCGCTGGGAAACTGGTCTGCAGGCGCCAGCTTTGGTGACTACGACGGCGACGGGCGCCTTGATCTGTTTGTCTCTGGCTACGTTCACTTTGACCTGAAACGCCTGCCTTATCCGCGCAGCGCGGTTGTGGGCTTTGCAGATTGCGCATATCGCGGCATCGGTAACCTGACCTGCGGCCCGCGCGGACTTGAGGGCGAACCGGATCACCTCTTTCACAACAACGGCGACGGCACATTCACAGACGTAAGCGAAAAGGCTGGCGTCTCAGATCCGAACAAGTACTTTGGCCTGACCACCGTCTTTGCCGACGCGGATGACGATGGCAGAATCGATCTCATTGTCGCCGACGATTCCACTCCCAACTACTTCTACCGCAATAAGGGCGACGGTACCTTCACCGATGAAAGCTACATGTCCGGCATTGCACTCAACAAGGATGGTCGTGAAGTGGCTGGCATGGGAATCGCTACGGGCGACTATCTTAACCATGGCCGTCTTGATCTGCTCATTACAGACTTCGCCGACGACAGTAAAGTCCTCTACCGCAACGATGGTGATGCAAGCTTTGCCGATGTCAGTTATCGTTCCGGCATCGGCGAAACCTCTATTCCCTTTCTTAGCTGGGGTACAGGTTTTCTTGATTTCGATAACGACGGCTGGAACGATCTTTTCATTGCCAATGGCCATGTCTTTCCCGTTGCCGATAAATCAAACTGGGGTTCTACCTATGCCCAGCGCCCTCTGCTTTATCGCAATTTGAAGGATGGCCGCTTTACTCCGGTTCCTGCTGTTAAAGGAACCGGTCTCGCTGTTATTCTCTCCGCCCGTGGCGCCGCGTTCGGTGATCTCTTCAATGATGGCAAAATTGACGCTGTTCTCAGTCCCATCGATGGTCCAGCTGTGTTGCTGCGCAATGTCGATGACACTCACAACCACTGGATCGAATTGAAACTCGTTGGAGGATCTAAAAGCCCTCGCGATGCTGTCGGCGCCATTGTCCTTCTCTCCGCCAACGGTATTCACCAGCGTGGCGACGTCCTGAGCAGTGGAAGCTATATCTCGTCCAACGATCCACGTGTTCACTTCGGTCTAGGCGCGTCACAGGATGCCGGCTCTGTTGAGATCCACTGGCCCTCCGGCTTCCATGAGAAGGTTCGTCTTCCGCATGTAGACCGCATTTACACCATTACAGAAGGCAAGGGGGTTACCAGTGCTCTGTGCGGCGAGCAGCCATGTGCGCCGAAACAGTCAAATCATCTGCAACCGCATGGCACGGCGAAAAAGCCCTGAGCTATTCCGCGTGGGAAACTGGACGTATGACGTGGCTCAATCTGGCAGCGTGGATTTTCCTTTGCCTTGGTGCAGGCGCCATCGGTGCCCGCTGGACCGCACCCGAGATCCACACCTGGTATCGTGGCCTGCGCAAGCCCATATTCAATCCGCCTGATCGAATTTTTGGGCCCGTCTGGACTTTTCTCTATATCCTCATGGCCATTGCCATGTGGCGAATTGACGCAGCGCCGGCTTCGGAGCTGCACGCCGTCTGTCACGCATTATTTGTGGTGCAACTAGCTTTGAATCTCGCCTGGAGCTGGATTTTCTTCCGGCACCATGCCCTTGGCGTTGCGGCCATTGAATTGTTCTTTCTCTGGCTGGCCATTGCGGCTACCATGGGTGTCTTCGCTCTGGTTGACCCTCTTGCAGCTGGCTTGCTCATTCCTTATCTGGCCTGGGTAAGCTTCGCATTCAGCCTGAATGCAATGATTTGGCGGCTCAATCGTTTACAAAGACCGGCTTGACCCTTATATCCCACAAAAGTCTGCACCAAAGTCAGGTGTAGATTTGGCCTTTGCGGTTGCCAAATCCAGCACCAGGCGGCTACGCTGTTGGCATGCGTCGATGTCGCTAACGCCGCCCTGGTGTATGCCGCGATGCTTTACTGCGCCCTTGCGCGGCGCAACGCATCTCTTCCTGGCGGGTTTAGCCGCCGATCTACCCGAGACAATTTTGACCGCAGTATTCCGCGTACCCTCGCGGACAGAAAAAGGAGAAAACGATGGCGCGTATTGCCGCGAATGTTACTGAGTTGATTGGGCGCACACCCCTGGTGAAGCTCAACCGCGTGTCGGCTGGATTGCCGGCGACAGTAGTCGTCAAGCTGGAAAGCCAGAATCCCATGGCCAGCGTGAAAGACCGCATCGGCTTTGCCATGATTGAAGACTCCGAAAGGCGCGGCAAGATCAAGCCCGGAGAGACAGTTCTTATTGAGCCAACGAGCGGCAACACCGGCATCGCTCTCGCATTCGTCGCCGCCGTCAAGGGATACAAGATCATCCTTACCATGCCTGACACCATGAGCGTCGAGCGTCGCGTGCTCCTTCGCGCCCTCGGTGCGGAACTTGTGCTCACGCCCGGTCCTAACGGAATGAAGGGCGCTATCAACAAAGCTAATGAAATTCTTGCCGCCACACCGAACGGTTATGTCCTGCAGCAGTTCGATAATCCCGCCAACCCTGCCATTCATGAGCACACCACCGGTCCGGAGATTTGGGAGGACACTGACGGCAAGGCAGACGTCCTTATCAGCGGCGTCGGCACGGGCGGCACGTTGACCGGTATCTCCAAATTCATCAAGGGAAAAAAGCCTGAGTTCAAGACGGTCGCCGTTGAGCCGACTGACAGCCCTGTGCTCAGTGGCGGCAAGCCCGGTCCGCACAAGATTCAGGGTATTGGCGCCGGCTTTGTGCCCAGTATTCTTGATACCAAGCTCATCGACGAAGTCGTTCAGATCTCCAACGATGAAGCGGTCGACATGGCTCGCCGGCTGCCCAAGGAGGAAGGTCTATTCGTTGGTATCAGCTCCGGCGCTGCGGTTGCTGCCGCGCTCAAGGTTGCCGCGCGCCCAGAAAATTCAGGCAAGCTGATCGTCGTGATCCTGCCCAGCTTTGGTGAGCGTTATCTTTCTTCTGTGCTCTTCGACTCACTGCGTCAGGAAGCTCTTGCCATTCCCACGCAACCTGTCACCATGTAATCGCACTCCACGGCCGGCTGCGCCATCCAGCGCTGCCGGCCATTGAAAGCCGGCAACCCATGTTCGAACGCATCCGCGAAGACATTCAATCCGTACTCGAGCGCGACCCCGCGGCGCGTTCATGGATTGAGATCCTTCTCTGCTATCCGGGCTTGTGGGCTGTCTGGTTCCATCGCGTCAGCCACCGGCTCTGGCGCATGCATCTCCGATTGCCCGCGCGCATCCTCTCGCAGGTTGCCCGCTTCTTCACCGGAGTGGACATTCACCCCGGCGCAATGCTTGGTCGCCGTCTCTTTATCGACCATGCCACTGGCGTCGTCATCGGCGAGACTGCCATTGTTGGCAGTGGCGTCACCATCTATCAGGGAGTCACGCTCGGCGGCACCGGCAAAGGGCACGGCAAGCGTCACCCTACCATTTGCGACAATGTCTTTATCGGCAATAACGCCAATGTCCTCGGCAATATTACGGTGGGTGAAAACTCCCGCGTCGGTGCAGGCTCCGTCGTTCTTACCGACGTGCCGCCGAACTCTACCGTCGTTGGCGTACCCGCGCACATCGTCTATCGCAATGGCGAGCGCATCCTTATCACAGATCCGCACGATATCAAGGACCCGCTCTCGGATGCACTCATCGCGCTCTCCGCTCGTGTTGAAGAACTTGAGGGACGTCTCGGAGCACAGGCAAAAGAAAAAGTGAACTTTGCCATGGAAGAGGCCGAGCGCAGCGCTTATCGAATGGAACTAAGCCAGGTGAATGAGTACGTCTCAATGGGCGAGGGAATTTAAGAACGAAGCGGAATCGGCGCATATACCCGGTTCCGCTCCATGAAAGATCTATTTCGGCAACTGCGTTACATCCCATCCGCCGCCCAGCGCGCGTACCAGGCCAACACTCGCCACAAAGCGCCTCGTCTCCAGGTCTGTTGCTGTGCGTTGGTTCTGCAATAGTGCGCTCTCTGCGGTCAGCACCTCCAGATAGCTCGTTACGCCGCCCTTGTAGCGCTGGTTCGATAAGTCGAGCGAGTGCTGCGCCGCATCCACAGCCTTCTGTTCAGCCGCGCTCTCCTGCTCCATGATGCGTAGATCCGAAAGCCGGTCCTCTACCTCGTTAAACGCTGCCAGCACCGTTGCCTTGTAGTTCGCTGACTGGGCCTCGAAGTTGTGCCGCGCCGCATCGGTATAAGCGTGGCGGCGCCCGCCATCAAATAGCAACTCC
>DASZRJ010000003.1:0-8406 GCA_035550015.1 Occallatibacter sp.
TGCGACTCAGGATTTGGGCGATGCTGTGCGCGTGGTACGGGAGAGCAGGAAGTCGAGCCAGGCGGGAAAACCCTCGCCTGTTCTGGTGGAAGTTTCAAAGACGGGCACTCCCGGCCGGATGGCCTGGATGCTGGCGTGGGCCGCGGCACGATTGAACTCACAGGCCTCTGCAATATCGATCTTCGTGATGACCATCGCATCGGCTGAGTTGTAGATAGAAGGGTATTTAAGTGGCTTGTCTTCACCTTCGGTGACGGACAGAAGGGCCACGCGGATCTCTTCACCCAAGTCATAAGAGGAAGGGCAGACGAGATTGCCGACGTTCTCAATAAAGAGATGGGTGAAGTCGGTGAGATTCCAGCCTTCAAGATGCCTGCCGACCATCTCGGCTTCAAGGTGACAGATTCCGTGGGTGTTGATCTGGCGTACGGGCGCCCCACTGGCTGCGAGGCGGCGCGCGTCGTTGTCGGTCTCAAGGTCGCCAACAAGAGCGGCGGGACGGTAGCCGCGTTCACGCAACTCGCGCAGCGTGCGCTCAAGGAGCGCGGTTTTGCCGGTGCCGGGGCTGGAGACAAGATTGAGGGCCAGAAGTCCGGCGTCTGTGAACCGGCTGCGGAGGCCGGCGGCCAGTTCGTCGTTCTTCTTTAGAACGCCTTTGCGAAGTTCAACAATGCGAGTGGTTGTGCTCACTCTTCATCCTCAATTTCCAAAGATTCTATCTCGATTTCGCGGCCCTGACGAACGTCGCCCGCCGGTGCGCCACAGGCGGGGCAGACAAAGGCCTGCGTTCCCGGAAGTTCACGCAACTCCTGGCATTGCGGGCAGTACACAACAATGGGGAGCGAGTGGACCACAAGCGTTGTGCCATCGAGAGGAGTTCCTTCCGTGGCCACACCATAGCCGAACTGAAGAGCGTCTTCCACCACGGCACTCAGCGCACCGACGCGCAATGTGACCGTCTTTACCCGCACGGGCGGCTGAGTTTGCAGCCATTCGGTAACGGACTGAACAACGGACTGAACGATGGATAACTCGTGCACGTGTATGGCGCAAACTCCGGAGGGGCGCCTGTGTTCCACGATAGCAGGGGGCCGGAGTCAGAGAACAGTGATAGGAAATACGTGCATTTTATGGGCGGGGTGAATGGGAATGGTGAGGAATTGCCCGCCGATTCAAAGGGCCGAGTGGTGAGGATGCGTTTTGGCGGGTTTATCCGGCAACGTGCGTGCGGGAATGCAAGTGTTTTGTGGCCAAAGGCGCGTGCGCGCGGTTGCACTTTAGCGAAATTTGCCCGAATTTGGTCAATTTTAAGGAAACGAATTCAGGCAGACCTATATCGCCAGGGCAGGAAACAGAGAAGCAGCAAGTGGGAAATGGAGGCGACGAACTCTCACAGGGCGGACATTGCCTGCCACAGACGCCAGGCGTCTGCGGCAGACGTGGCGATCTATTTGCACTCTTTCGTGAAGCAGAGATTTTTGCTGAAGAACGGCAGGACGTGATTCTGGAAACGATCTGCGACGGCGCTGGTGTGCGTTCCGTGGTAGATCTCGAATCCGTTGGCAATGCCGTAGTTATCGAGGATGGTGTGGAGTTTGGTGGTGTCGAAGCGGAGCCCGTCTTCGTCGCCCACATCCATGGAGATGGCACGGTACTGGCGCAGATTGCCAATGTACTGGTCGACAAAGGCCAAAGGCGAGTTTGCGGTCCACTTGGCGAGGATATCGGGTTGCGGCTCGCCGTCTTTGGTGGGCAGATCGAAGTAGAGGGGCGGATTCTTCGGGTCAGGGGACCAGGCGGCAGCGAGCGCGAACTGCGCAGAGGCGAAGCCGGGCATCATTTTAGCGAGTTCCTGCGGAGAGGTTGCGGAGGCGACCTTCTTTTCCGTCTCGATGGTGCGTTGCTTCTGCTCTTCGGGAGTGCCGGGGCCGCGGTTGCCGGTCATGTTCGACATGCAGCAGGGGCTCATGATGTAGAGCGCGCCAAAGACGTCAGAGTGCTTCATGCCGATGCGCGTTGCGCCGTAGCCGCCCATGGAGTGGCCGACAAGCCCACGGCTGGTGCGCTCGGGGATGGTGCGATAGTGAGTGTCCATGTAGGAGACGACGTCTTTGGCGATGAAGTTTTCAAAGTCGCCCGTGGTGACGGAGCTGGAATACATGGAGCCGTTGTAGACGGTTTTGGAATCAGGCAGGACGACGATCATTTCATGCGCCCCCTGAGCGAATGCGCCTTCGATGGTCTGCGGAACATGGATCTCGTGCGTCCACTGTTCGGCGCCGATGGAATAACCGTGCAGCGCATAGACGACCGGATAGCGGCGATGCTTGTCCTTGTTGTAGCCGGGCGGAAGAAAGACGATAACATCGCGATCGACGGCATCGCCTTCGAGATTGCCCTCAAGATGTTTACCGTGAATCCTGATGTGCTCAACGGTGACAGGCTTTGCGCCCGGGATCACAGGCGGAACGATGGTTTGCACCTGAGCGTGCATGCGTGGAGTGAAGTAAACGCTTACCAGCGCAACGAAGAGTAATGCATATTTTTTCATCGTGGACGGGACCTCATTTTTCAGACAGCCCAATATACAGAGTTGGCCGATGAACCCGCAATGAAATAAATCGCTTTATTTCGATCAGGTCCCAGGACGAAGGCATATGCATTCGGGCCGCATATATGAATGAAAGCTGTGTCTTGACTCGATGACGATGAAGCACAGAGTTATATCCTTATCGACGACGCGGCCTGCGGTGTCTGGCTGTCTTCAAACAAATCAAAATAATTGCGAAGTTGCGGAGGAAACAGATGAAACTCGGCAGAATGCTGGGGATGTTGGTTGCCGGATTGACGATGACAGGACTGGCCTATGCGCAGGCGCCCAATACGCTCACGGAGCAGGAGCAGCACGATGGTTGGAAGCTGCTGTTCAACGGCCAAGATTTGAGCGGGTGGCACTCTTATCTGCAGAAGGGTACGGGCAAAGATTGGTCCGTGGTGGATGGCGCGATTCAGTTGAAGAAGACGAATCAGGACCCGGAAGCGGATTATGCCGATATTGTGACGGACGGTGAGTACCAGAACTTCGATCTAAAGCTGGAGTGGAAGGCAAAGCCTTGCATCGACAGCGGCGTGATGTTCGATGTGCATGAGTCGCCTGAGTACCACAACACGTATGACACGGGCGTTGAGATGCAGATTGCCGATCTGGCGTGCACGGTGCCGGACAGCAGGATTTTGATGGAGCGCTCAGGCGACATCTTC
Organism: Occallatibacter sp.; assembly: GCA_035550015.1. Taxonomy (GTDB): domain Bacteria; phylum Acidobacteriota; class Terriglobia; order Terriglobales; family Acidobacteriaceae; genus Telmatobacter. Next base: position 3,262 of record DASZRJ010000003.1, read on the forward strand.
GACATGATTTCCGACAAGGTGGAATATGTGAAAGATGCGGGCGAGTGGAATTCGTTCGAGATTATTCAGGATCATGGACACCTGACGCTTTTTCAGAATGGCCATAAGGTGATTGAAACGCAGTTGTGGGACAAGCAGTGGAAGGAACTGATTAAAGGAACAAAGTTTGCTCATTTTCCGGGATACAGCAAATATCACATGGGACATATCTCGCTGCAGGGTACGGAACCTAAAGGCGAACCCGGAGAGAAGTTGTGGTTCCGCAACATCAAGATCAAAGAGCTGAAGTAAGAGGCTGGCCGGCTCCTGCGGGCACCGGCGTTGCGCAGTTGATTGTTGCGAATGGGAGCGTTGGGCGAAAGCCTTGCGCTCCCAATTCTATTGCAGGCCGCCTATCTGCGAGAGGACGCAACGCGCCGGTGCGAGCGAGTAAGATGCCAGTGATCTTTATGAGGCTGTCTCCGATGATCTCAAAATCTCTGATCGCTCTGATGCTGATTGCCGGAAGTTTTTCTGCCGGTCTTCCGAATTGCACATATGCACAGACTGCCACGCAGGAAACGGCGAAGCAACTGCCGTTTGTGAGCACCATTTTTGGCGACAACATGGTGATGCAGCGCGGCAAGCTGAATACGATCTGGGGCTGGTCAAAGTCAGGCGATCGCGTGCGTGTGGAGATTGCAGGCAAGCACGCAGAAGGCGTGGCGGCCGCGGATGGCAAGTGGAAAGTGCAGATCAAGCCGCCGAAGATGGGCGGGCCGTACACAATGACCATTACGGGCGCGCAGAGTGTGCAATTGCACAATGTGCTGGTGGGCGATGTGTGGCTGTGTGGCGGTCAATCCAATATGCAATTGCCGCTGCGGTTTTCCGAAGATGGAGAGCAGGTGGTGAAGGAGGCAAACCATCCACAGATTCGCTTCTTCAGTGTGGCCGCACATCCGGCGTACCACGCGACGGATACGGTGCAGGGCAAATGGCAAGAAGTGACGCCGGAGACAGCGTCGTGGCTTTCAGCAGTGGGTTATTACTTTGCTCTGAAAGTGCAGAGCGAGATTCATGTGCCCATTGGGCTGGTGGTGGATGCGCTGGGCGGAACGCCGGCGGAGGCCTGGGCAAGCGCGGCTGCGTTGAAGCCATTGCATGATTTCGATGTGCCACTGGCGATGCTGAAAAAGCTTGCCGATGAAGGCGCGCCCGAGTACGGCAACTACGTGATGCACTGGTATGACCAGTACGACGTGGGATTGAAGGGGCATTGGCAGAAGACGGACCTTGACGATGCGGATTGGCAGACGGTAGACGTGCCGGGCGGTTTCAAGGAGCTTGGCGTACCGGAAACGCCCGCGGTGGTGTGGTTCCGCAGAGAGATTGATTTGCCTGATCCGCTTCCAGCGGGGGTGGCGACGCTGTTTCTTGGCGAAGTGGAGCGGATGGATACGGCGTATATCAACGGAACAGAAGTGGGCGGGAGTGCGTGGGTGGAAAATCCGCGTGTGTATCCGCTGCACGATGGAGTGCTGAAACCGGGCAAGAATGAGATTGTGATCCGTGTTTTCAAGACAAAGCCTGACGGCGGCTTCATGGGCTCACCTGATGTTCTGCACCTAATGCTTGGTGACAAGAGTGTGATTCCATTGGCGGGCAAGTGGAAGGCGAAGCTAAGTGTGGATGCACGGCCGCCGCACGCGATGCCGATTGGCTTTGAGAACTGGCCCGTGATGCCGACGGTGCTCTACAAGGGCATGCTGGAGCCGATTGCACCACTGGCATTGAGTGGAGCGATCTGGTATCAGGGCGAACAGAATTCTCCACGGGGATATCAATACCGCAGGATTATGCCGGCGATGATTGCGGACTGGCGCCAGCTTTTTGCGCAGGGCGAGTTTCCGTTCTATATCGTGAGCCTGCCGAAGTTCATGAAGCACAGCACGACGCCGGTAGACGACGATTGGGCCGATACGCGCGAGTCGCAGGCGATTGCGGCGGAGAGTGTGCCGAACTCGTGCCTGGCGGTGACGATCGATACGGGCGAAGCGGACAGTATTCATCCCAAGGAGAAGAAGCCAGTGGGCGACCGGCTCGGGCTGTGCGCTCTGGCTGGGTACTATCACAAGCATGTGGTGGATTCCGGGCCGACGCTGAAGCGGGTGGAGCGGCTACCGGATGAGATTCGGCTGCACTTTGCGCATGCGGATGGCGGGCTGGCTGTAAGAGGGCCGAAGCTGGGTGAGTTTTCAATTGCAGGCAACGACCAGGTGTGGCACTGGGCCGATGCGCGCATTGAAGGCGACACGGTTATCGTGTCGTCGCCCGATGTGCCGCACCCGAAAGAGGTGCGTTATGCGTGGCAGTCGAATCCGGAAGCGACTCTGTTTAACGGAGCAGGACTGCCCGCGGGACCATTCCGCACGGATGATTGGCCACTCGAGACGCAGAATCACAGACCGTATTAAACCAGAGCCACGCATGCGCGCGGTTTTACCGAACGGTGGGAGTACGAATGAAAAGGCTGATGGAATTGGCAGGAGTCGCACTTCTGCTTGTGTGCGGCAGTGTGTATGGGCAGGCACGTACGGCACGTGCGCACGATGTGCTGTGGTATCGCGCGGCGGCTCCGATTTGGGATGAAGCGCTGCCGCTGGGTAACGGACGGCTGGGTGCGATGGTGTTTGGCGGCGCGAATGCCGGCGCGAATGCCGGCGCGAACAATGGCGACCTACAAGCATCCAAAGAAAACGATGCGTTGATGGACGGAAGCAAGACATCGGGCGCGGACGAGCATCTGCAGCTGAACGAATCGTCTCTGTGGCAGGGAAGCCGCGCGGACAGGCTGAATCCGGGAGCCCATACGGCGTTTCCGGAGATACGCAAGCTGCTACTCGAGTCCAAAGGACTGGACGGGGCGAAGATTGCCGAGGCCGAAAAACTTGCGGCTAAAGACATGATTGCGATTCCGCCGAAGATGCCGGGATACAGCACGCTGGGCGATTTGTATCTACGCGCGACAAATAAGGGCACAGTCAGAAGCTACCGGCGAGAGCTTGATTTGCAAACAGGCGTGGTACGTGTGACGTACACGATGGGTGGCGTCCACTACACGCGCGAAGTGTTTGCCTCAGTGCCGGACGAAGTGATTGCGATGCGGCTGAGCGCGGACAAGAAGGGCGTCATCAGCTTTACGGCGAGCATGGATCGTCCAGAAGACTTTGCTGTACACACACGCGATGGCAACACGCTTGTGCTGCGCGAAGGTCCTGAACACAAAGGGGCGATTCACTTTGCGGGCGAGGTTCTGTTGCTTCCGCAGGGCGGCACGATGCGGGTAAATGGACCGGAGATTACTGTATTGCATGCCGATGCAGTGACGGTGCTGATTGCGGCGGCGACGGATTTTAAGGGCGGTCCGTTCAAGGGTGGTGCCCCCGAGACGCAGTGCGAGCGCACGCTGACGCAGGCGCGCATGCGGAGCTTTGGTGAATTGCTGAAGCGGCAGGAGGCGGTCTATCGGCCTATCTTCGATCTCATGGCATTGCAGCTTGGCCCCGTAACCGATGCGAACGCAAATGTGCCGACCGACGAGCGGCTGAAGCGCGTGAGCGCGGGAGCGGAAGACCTTGGACTGCAGCAACTCTACTTTCAATTTGCGCGGTATCTGCTGATCAGTTCGTCGCGGCCCGATGGGTTGCCGGCAAACCTGCAGGGTATATGGGCTGCGGGCGTAGAAAATCCGTGGGGTTCGAAGTGGACGATCAACGTGAATACGGAGATGAACTACTGGTTGGCGGAGCCGGCGGGACTGGGTGAGACATCTCTGTCACTCGTGAACCTGATTGACATGGCGCGCATGCCGGGCAGCGGCACTGGAATGAAAGTGGCGCACGACTATTACGGCGCACGCGGATTTGTGATTCATCACAATACGGACATCTGGGGCGATGCGGAACCGATTGACGGCTATCCGTGGGGTATGTGGCCCATGGGAGGTGCGTGGCTGTCGCTGCAAACGTGGGAGCACTACGCGTTTTCGCTGGACAAGGAGTTTTTGCGGGAGCGGGCGTGGCCGATCCTGCACGATGCATCGCTCTTCTTCCTCGATTATCTGGTGGACGATGGATCGGGGCACCTGGTGACGGGGCCATCCATTTCGCCTGAAAATCGATATCGCCTGCCGGACGGAACAGATCACTCGCTGACGATGGGGCCAACGATGGATATTGAAATTGTGCGTGAACTGTTTACACGCACACTAGAGGCTGGCCGCATTCTGGGCGAAGACGAAGCATTTCTGAAGCGGGTGGAAGAGGCGCGGAGCAAGCTACCGCCGTTCAAGATTGGCAAGTACGGACAACTGCAAGAATGGCAACTCGATTACGATGAGCCGGAGCCGGGACACCGGCACATTTCGCATTTGTGGGCGCTGTATCCGGGAACGCAAATTTCACTGGAACACACGCCGAAGCTGGCAGCGGCGGCACGCGCGAGTCTGGAGCGCAGGCTTGCATATGGAGGCGGGCAGACGGGCTGGTCGCGCGCGTGGGTCATCAACTATTGGGATCATCTGCACGATGCCGCGCAGGCATATGACAGCATGCAAGTGATGTTCCGGCAGTCCACGTTTCCAAACCTGATGGACACGCATCCGCCAGGACTGTTTCAGATTGATGGAAATCTGGGCGCGGCGAACGGAATGCTGGAGGCGCTGGCGCAGTCGCGTTGGATGCCGGATGGGACGGAGGTGGAACTGCTACCCGCCGCGCCGAAGGAATGGACGCAGGGATCGGTTCGCGGATTGCACATACGAGGCGATGCGACGCTGGATATGCACTGGAGAGCAGGGGAGATTGTTTCGCTTGAACTACACGCAAACAGCGATGGCAGTTTTCGATTGATTCCACCTGCGGGTGAAGCGGTGACAGATGTTCGGACCACAGATGGAAAACAGATTGCGACACAGAATGGGGAGTTCAAAGTTCGCAAAGGCGCATCCTACCGCGTGCGTTTCCATGAAGACTAATAGTACGGGTGAGCAGGCAATGCATTCCCGGTGCAGATACGTGGGTAATGGAGATCTAATTGGCCGCCAGCTCTGGGATGCGCCGCTCTGGACGCGGTGGCTGAGGACTGAAGCAATCCATACGAAAA
>DASZRJ010000004.1:0-16276 GCA_035550015.1 Occallatibacter sp.
GAACAGCAGCGAAAGTGGCTTCATGCGGGGACTCTCCTTGGCGCGGACAAACTTCGATTCAGCTTACAATGAAGCTATGGCGGCTACACAGACATCTCCGTTTCGCATTGTGCATGCGGTCTGCTCGCACGACTGCCCGGATAGCTGCGGAGTGCTGGTGACCGTGGATGATACGGGCAAGGCCGTCAAGGTGCAGGGCGATCCGAAGCATCCGGTAACGCAGGGATTTTTATGTGGCAAGGTGGCGAAGTATCTGGATCGCGTGTACTCGCCGGACCGGATTCTGTATCCGCTGAAGAGAAAGGCCGGCGTAGCCAAGGGGCAATTGAAACGGGGCGAGGAGCACGTGGCGTTTGAGCGTGTGACCTGGGACGAGGCGCTGGATGGGATTGCGACGCGGCTGAAGGAAGTGGCCGAGCGGTATGGGCCGGAGTCGATATTGCCGTACAGCTACGCGGGGACGATTGGACAGCTTGGTTTCGGGTCGATGGACCGGCGGCTGTTTCACCGCATGGGCGCCAGCCAGCTTGACCGGACCATCTGCTCCGAAGCCGGTGGCGTGGCATGGAACCTGGTGTACGGGCAGAAGCTGGGCACACCGCCGGAGGACTTCAGGCTGGCCAAGCTGATTGTGGCGTGGGGCGCGAACATCCATGGCAACAATGTGCATCTGTGGCCAATGGTGGAGCAGGCGCGGCGCGACGGAGCGCGGCTGATTGTGATCGATCCCTACAAAACGCGTACGGCGGCGCTGGCGGACTGGCACATTGCGATCAGGCCGGGAACAGATGCGGCGCTGGCGCTGGGCATGATGCACGTGATTCTGCGTGAGAGTCTGGAAGACCGTACGTTCATTGAAGAGCGTACATATGGGTTTGCGCAGCTTGCCGAGCGTGTGCGGGAGTACACGCCGGAGCGTGTGGCGGCATGGACGGGCATGACAGCGGCTGAGGTGGAGCAGCTTGCGCGCGAGTATGCGACGACGCGGCCTGCGGCACTGCGGCTGAATTACGGAATCCAGCGCGGAGAACACGGAGGCGCGGCGACAAGGGCCGTTGCCATGCTGCCGGCGTTGACGGGTGCGTGGAAGGTTCGCGGCGGCGGCGGATGGCTCTCAACGAGCGGCGCGTTCACGTGGGACAAGGACGCGCTGCAGCGGCCTGACCTGGCGAAGGCTTCGCCTATTGGAAGACTGGCGCGCGTAGTGAACATGTCGAAGCTTGGCGAAGCATTGACAGAGCTTGGACAGACGCCAGAGTCAGCTGCGAAAGAGGGGCCACCGGTGCATGCGCTGTTTGTGTACAACTCAAACCCCGGAGCAATTGCACCAAACCAGAACGCAGTGAAGCGCGGCCTGTTGCGCGAAGATTTATTCACGGTGGTACACGAGCAGTTTTTTACCGATACGACGGATTACGCAGACTACGTGCTGCCGGCGACGACGTTTCTGGAGCACGCGGATGTGCAGGGCGCGTACGGGCACTATTTTGCGCAGTGGTCGCAACAGGCAATTGAGCCGCTGGGCGAGGCGCGGCCAAATGTGTGGCTGTTTGCCGAGCTGGCCAAGCGGATGGGCTTTACAGAGGAGTGTTTCAACGATACTGCCGAGGAGATGATTGCGCAGGCGCTGCGCATTGGGGCCGACGGGCACTCAGCAAATGCCGGTATGGAACACATCACGCTGGAGGACCTGAAGCGTGAAGGACACATTCCGGTGGCACTGCATCGCGACCCGGAGGGTGAGCCGCTGCTTCCCTTTACCAGCGGAAAGCTGGCAACGCCGAGCGGGAAGATCGAGTTTTATTCGGAGACACTGGCCGCGCAGGGACTCGATCCCCTTCCAGGCTTTATCCCACCCGTCGAATCACGGTGGGGCGAAGAAGCGAAGCGCTATCCATTGGAATTTTTGCCGCGCAAGGCGGACAACTACATGAACTCGACGTTCGCCAATCTGGACGGACACCGCAAGATGCAGACAAAGACGACACGTGTGTTGGAGATGCACCGCACAGATGCGACAGCACGTGGAATATCGGATGGCGATATGGTGCGGGTCTGGAACGACAGAGGTGCAATTACGTTGACGGCGCATGTGAACGGCAGTGTGCCAGCAGGTGTGGTGGCGGCGCACTTGGATTGGGCCAAATTAAGTCCCGGTGGAGATAATGTGAATGCGCTGACGAGTGAGCGGGTTACCGATCTGGGCGCAGCGGCCACGTTCTATTCGACTCTGGTCGAAGTTATTCGAGACAAAGAGATACTTTAAATTTGACATACAAGGTGAAACCGTAATCTGGGCTAATACGATACCCTAAGAATAATGAGTACGACTGGTTTTTTTGTCGCATTGGGCATTGCGATCCTGTACTTCGTGTACAAGAGGACGGGCCTGTTGCCTTTAAAAGAAGCGAAGGAATTTGTGAAGAAGGGCGCACTTATCATCGATGTACGTACGCCCGGAGAATTTGAATCGGGTCATCTTTCCCAGGCTACGAATATTCCACTCGACCAGATCGAGATGAACATAGGTAATTATTCGAAAGACAAGGGCAAGATTCTGCTGCTTCACTGCCAGAGCGGCATGCGCAGCAGCAAAGCTGTAAAGCGGCTTGGGGCGATTGGTTATAAGAATGCGTTCAACATCGGCTCTTACGCGCGCGCGTTCTATATTGTGACCGGCAAGAAGCTGTAACCTTATTTTCTATGGCTGCGCACTTTCATCTGCGGCAGGCCTCTCTCGATGACATTCCTGCTCTGCATGCGCTGATTGAGGCGAGCGTGCGCGTGCTGCAGGCAGGCGATTATACGCAGGCGCAGATGGATGGCGCACTAGGCACGGTGCTGGGTGTGGATACGCAGCTAGTTCACGATGGAACATATTTTGTGGCAGAGGCGCGCGATGATGCTGGGCAGGTAAGCATGGCCGGATGCGGCGGCTGGTCAAAGAGGAAGACTCTGTTTGGCGCAGATGCAGGGCCGGGACGAGAGCCTGAGTTGCTGGACCCGGCGAGGGATGCGGCGAAGGTGCGCGCGATTTTTGTACATCCGAAGTTTGCGCGGAAGGGACTGGGATCGCTGATTCTTGCGCACGTGGAAGCCGAGGCGATGCGTGCGGGATTTACGCACTTCGAGATGGGGTCGACATTGACAGGTGTGCCGCTCTACCGGCTGAAGGGCTATGTCGAGGTCGAAGAAATTGCTGTGCCGCTGAAAAACGGCGAAGTACTACCGGTCGTGAAAATGATAAAGGCGCCTGCCATTGATGATTGCTTGCGCTAGGCTTCCATGCCGCCGAATGGATCTTCGAGTGAGGGGCTTTGCGGAGTGAAGAGCTCCGCGCCATTTTCGGTAACGTGGAGATCGTCTTCAAGGCGGATGCCAAACTGGCCCTTGATGTAAATACCGGGCTCGTCGCTGAGGGTCATGTCTTTCTGAAGATGCGGATCGAGCTCCCAGCCGAACATGTCGTTCTTCACAAAGTAGGGCCACTCGTGCATGTCGAGGCCGATGCCGTGTCCGACGCGATGCGTGAAGTAGGTGAAGCCGGGGCCGTAGCCGGCGTCGACGATGACCTTGCGCGCAGCGGCATCAACGGCCGCGGTGGGTACTCCGGGACGCGCGGTGTGGAGCGCCGCGGATTGCGCGCGGTGCACAATGTCAAAGACGCGCTTCATCTTGTCAGTTGGTTTGCCGAGAACGAAGGTGCGCGTGATGTCGGAGGTGTAGCCTTCGACGACGCAGCCATCGTCAAGCATGAGGATGGAGCCCTCGCGCAGTGTTTGCGGCGTGCGTGAGCCGTGAGGCAATGCGGTGTACTCGTCGATGTTGAGGCTGGCGTTGCCGCGAAAGCCGACGCGCTGGTAGGCAAGATCGACGAGATGTTCGACGTCGTGATTGGTCATGCCGGGCCGGACCGAATGCGCGACGGCGCGATAGACGAGCAGCGTGGCGCGGCAGGCCAGGCGCATGCACTCAAGCTCGTGCGGCTCCTTGATCATGCGGCAGCCTGCGGTGACGGGCGTGGCGCTGGTAAGCGCGAGGTGCGGGTTGGCTCGATGAATGCCATCAGAGAAGACAAATTTCATGTTTTCGTCGAGACCGACTGAACCGGTAGCAATGCCGCAGTCGTGGAGCGCCTTGCCCAGTGCAACGTAAGGGCTCTGGTCCTCCTGCCAGGTAATGACTTCCGCGTCCTTGCCGAGAGGGCCTTCATCAAGAAGCTGGCGTGCACGGTCTTCTTCAAATGCGGGACAGACAACGAAGGGTTTGGCCTTGGCGGGAAGCACGAGCGCCCACAAGCGTTCACCGCCGCCGAGACGCATATCGGCAAAGTAGGCCGAAGAGGCGCTGGAATTGGCGATGACGATTGCGTCGAGTTTGTTTGCAGTCATCAGACCCCTGGCACGTTCGATGCGTGCCTGGCGCTCGGCGTTGGTGAAGGGCCGGGCGAGCGAGGTGAGGTTGGGCAGAGCCTTGATTGCTTCAGGTTCGGATGGTGAGGAGGACGGTGCTTGTGCGCCAATAGGTTCTGTGCCCGCGTATGCGGCTCCCAAAACACCTGCTGCTGCTGCCGCGCCTTTGCCAAAGAAACCACGCCGAGAGATTGCGTTGCGCAATGCCGGAACCCTCCAGAGATGTAAGGAAACACAAACGTGCTGAGTTGAGGATACGCTGTAGAGCCAACGCGCGGACTAATGTTGGCTACTTTGCCGGCTGGATTTCGATGTAATCGAGTGCGGCGTGGTCATCGCCATCGGGCGCGGCCTCCACACGAATGGTGTCACCGGGATGTAGCTCAACATCCTGCACGATGTGACGCGTAGAGTTGTCGCCATTGGGAATGCGCGAAGGCAACGTGTCGCCGGCCTTCCACGCGCCGACCTGCTTACGGTTGACGAGCAACACGAACTGGGCCACGCCGCCCTTGAGATCGAAGTATTGCGCGGCGATATTGAAGTGGCCGACTGGGCCTGTGTAGTGCCACGCGGCGGAGCAGGTAGTCAGGTCGCAGGTGACGGCTTTGCCGTGCGAGGCATCTTCCCACGGCTTCACGTCGATGATGGTATAGCCCTTGAGCTGTGCGTTCTCAGCTTCAAGCCGGCCGGGATAATGTCCGGCGCGGCCTCTCTTGTCGGGAATGCCACTCATTTTGAGGAAGTATTGCGTAATCGCGTCGCGCCACACGATGGCGTGACCGGCCTGATATTCAAAGCGCGCGAGCACGTCGCTGTAGAGCGCGGGATCGACTTTGCCCTGCAGAGATTCCCAGTCGCGCACAAACGAGGCAGCAATGGCCGCTCCGCGGTAGTGGCTGTCATAGAGGTATTGAATAACGGTTTTGCCGTCGTGGAGCTTGTATGTGTAGGGAACGTGGTGGAAGAAGAGCAGCAGATTGTCGGGCGTAGTGGCTGCCTTCTCATACCTCTTTGCAAGAAAAGGTGGATACTGGCCCGCGTAACCGGTACCGGTGGCGACGCTGCGATCCATGCCGACGCCTTTGTGGTCGGCGCGATGCCACTGGCCCCATCCGTTGCGCTCACTGGCTTCCACATTCGGTCCGTAGTGGCTGCCCGTAATGTCAGTGAGTGTCTGCAGGCCAAGCGGTCCGGTGTAATCTTCATAGGCGGGCCAGCTCTGCATAAGCATTTTGGTTACGGTGGCGACAACCTGCGGATTGTTGTTGATGGTGAGTCGCGTCCACTCTTCTGCGATGGCTTTGGATGAGAGATCGGGATCCCAGGCGAGGCGGCCAAAGGCGTAGAGATTGGCCATGGACATGGGCGAGCCAAGCCAGCCGTCGCGTCCGACATCGGAAACGCCGACCATGCCGCCCAGTGGGCGATAGAAGGTCTTGCCTTCGAGGATGTCTTTGACGGGGGTGGGCGTGCTTTTCGCGTGCAGATTGAAGTCAAGGACTTCTTTCCAGAGCGGAGCCAGGTAGACCATGTGGCGCTGCTGGCCCATGTACTCCTGCGTGATCTGCAGCTCGATGGCCTGGCTGGTGTACTCAAGGCCAGCGAAGAGCGGTGAGACGGGCTCGCGCACCTGGAAGTCGATGGGGCCGTACTTGATCTGCACGACAACGTTGTTGGCGAACTTGCCGTCGAGCGGATGGAAGATGTCGTACGCCGCGCGTGCGCGGTCGGCTTTCGGGTCGCGCCAGTCCAGATGGTGGTTATAGACAAAGGCGCGATAGAGCACGATGCCGCCGTGAGGCGCGAGAGCCGCGGCCAGCGTGTTGGCTGCATCGGCAGGCGTGCGGCCGTAGCTTGCAGGACCGGGCTGGCCTTCACTATCGGCTTTCACGGTGAAGCCTGCGAAGTCTGGAATGAGCTTGTAGATTTCAGCGGTCTTGCCGGCCCACCATTGCTTTATGGCGGGGTCGAGTGGATCGAAGGTCTTGAGTCCGCCTATGGATTGGGGGCTGGCAATGTCCGCCGAGAGGGCGACGCGGATACCCCAGGGGCGCAGTGTGTTCGCCACACGGGCAATTCCCTGGAGCATTTTGGGCTCAAGGAAAACAGCCGCGTTGTTTACGTTGTTGAGGTTGATGGCATTAACACCGACGGAGGCGAGCAGGCGGCCATATTCCGCGACGGGTTTCAAGTCGTCGCGAACGGCGCCACTTTCAAAAAAGATGCTGCGGCCGCCGTAGCCGCGTTCCACCGTGCCGCTGGCGTTGTCCCACTCGTCGACCCAGCGGATGACGCACTGCGGGCTGCTGCTGATTCCCTGCTTTGGAATGTCTTCACCCTGTGCCAGTATGCGCAGGAGCGCAAAGACGCCATAGAGAACGCCGCGACTGCTTTCCGATGCGATAACTACGAGTGCCTTTCCATCGTGGTCATCGCGGCGAATGGTATAGCCTTCGGCACCGAGATCATCGGAGATTGCAAGATGCGGATAGGCGGCGTGGATTTCTTCCACGGTGCCGAGCACAATGTCGCCGTGTGGCGCAATTTTTTTGCCGTCACTTCCGAAGAGGCCGGTCAGGCCGCGCAAAAGCTCGTCGTGCGCGGACTGTTCGAGCGCGTCTTTGCCGAGTACGCGAAGGTGGAGCGGCACAGGAGGGGCGGTCTTCAGCGCGTGATAACCGAGCCAGGCAGAGGCGGCCGATTGCGCGTGGAGGAGTCGCACTGCGCAGAGCGCGATCGCGAAGACAGTAAGAAAGAAAGAATTTCGAAACGCAGGGTGAAACTTTGCCACCACAACGTTCTATCATTCCGGGCCTGCACGATTCTTCCCGTGGACGGGATGGAACGATTCACTGGTTGCAGCGTCCGCTCAGAAAATCAGTAGCGTTTGGTTATTTCCTGGGGGGCGGGGCCGGTTTTGCCGTTAAGCAACCAGTCAACGGGCGTACGGACATCGGCTTCGTGAGCCTCACCCATCACGCGGGCGACAATTTCACCTTCGGGATCGAGTACCACAGTGCCGGGAACGATTTCGCCGAGACCGAAATCACCGAGCGTATAAGTATCGGCGTCGACCCAACTGTTGAACTGAACATGCAGGCGGTTCAGGACGGCGGGAATCTTCTTATAGTCCTTCTTTTCGTCGATGGAGATGAAGACGAACTTTACCTTTTTGCCCTGGGCTGCGTAGTCGGCCGCAATTTTGGTGAGACGAGGCAGCTCCTCCTGGCAGGGGCCGCACCAAGTGGCCCAAAAATTGACTACTACGACCTCCCCGCGCAGGTCGGAGAGCTTCTCTTTCTGGCCGTCGAGGGTTTTGAAAGTGGGATTGGGCGCACGTTTGGCGAAGGCGGGGAGGGCTAAAACAAGCAATGTAAGCAGAAGTACGGTTTGGCGACGGGGAAAGTCGAGCTTGAACATAGCCTCCTGACTTTAAGGACTGCATTAGGCGTTGTCCCCCACCAAAAGGTTGAGATAACACTCCATCACTAGAGCGACGACGAATGCACAGACGGCTGGTAGTTTCGAACACATTGTCCATGCAATGCAGGCTCAAACATGCCCCATGTGGAGCCTTTCTTGTTTGAGTTCAGGTCACAAAAACCAAAGGGAGCAAGAAGAAAGATGAAGAACATCCCCTTGTCTGGGCTGGCGCTTACCGCCGTCCTTATTACAGTGTTTGCCTTTACGCAGCCCGCATCACAGGCGCAGGGTTGCGTTGCCGCTCACTCGCCACAGCCCATCATTGCAGGCCTTGAGCCAAGCTCGGTTACCAACGGCCGGCATTCGGCCAGCGGGATTCTGCACGGTCTAACGATCACGACGGGCTACCGTTTCTACAACTCCTACAAGCACTACATCGGCACGGTGTACCAGCCGCAGCGGCAGGCACTTCACAATGCGGTGGTGAACCACGTGAACCTGTTCGAGATGGACGTGAACTACCAGCTCACACCGCGCTGGAGCATCATTGCCACCGTACCGGGCATGGAAGCTACCCGTCATGGGCAGGGTTCGGATACAAACTACTATCGCTCGGGCGGCATTGGCGATGTGACAATTGGCGTTCAGTCGTGGATCTTCCGTCCCCCGACAGAGAACCACGGCAACGTAAATATCTCGGCGCAGATCAAGCTGCCGACTGGCATCAATGATGCGAAGGGCACGACGCAGACGTCATCCGGCCCGCAGACACGCCCATTCGACGAATCGATTCAGCCGGGCGATGGTACCTGGGGTTTCAGCCTGGCAACAGAGGCATATCATCCGGTGATCTGGAGAACGAGCGCATACTTCACGGGTTCCTGGCTCTTCAGTCCGCAGGACACCACTGGCGTGAAGACGTTTCGTTCTCATCCGGGTGAAGAGGTAATCTCCGCGACCGACCAGTACCTGTGGCGCGGCGGTCTTTCGCGACCGGTGACAGGAGTGAAGTTGCTGCGCGGGCTGGCGTTCAGCTTCGGCGGGCGCATGGAAGGCATTCCGGTGCGCGATGCATTTGGTTCAAGCAACGGCTTCCGCCGTCCTGGCTATGTCATCTCCATTGAACCGGGCTTCATGTACGAGCACGGCCGCTACATGCTTAACGTGACGTCACCCTGGGCGATGGAACGTAACCGCAAGACCAGCGTAACGGACTACGCAAACGGTATCCACGGCGATGCGGCCTTCGCCGACTATACCGTGATCATGGGGCTTTCACGCTTTTTCTAAAAGCTGGGCGGCTTCCCCCACCCACGGCCAGGACTCCCGCAGTGTTTACCGCGCTGACTGGAGTGCCTGGCCACCTCCATTTATGCGGAAAGAATTGCCCGTCTAAGTCCACGGACGGCGTTGGCGAGATAAATTGCATCTGCGTCTTTCAGGTCGTCGAGAGTAAGGAGCTGTTCGCGGATGTTGGTACGTGTCGCAAGCAGGTGATTGCGATAGACGCCTGCCAGAAGTCCGCATGCGACAGGCGGCGTGAGCAGGATTCCGTTCCGTTCAACGAAGAGATTGTTGATGGCGCCTTCGGTGAGTTCGCCGCGCTCATTGAAGAAAAGAACTTCGTCAAAGCCGGCCTGCTGCGCGGCGTGCAAGGCATGTGTGTAGAGCGGGCGATGCGTGGTCTTGTGGAAGAGCATGGGATCGCGCGAGTCGGCACGCTCGGTGGCGAGGATTACACGAAGCGGTGGGTCGGCCGGTGTGGAGGCCGCGATGATCTCGCTGGTGATGGTGATTGCGCCCAATTCATCGAGAAGAAGACGAACCTTGCGAGGAGAGGAACCACTGAATTGAGCGGCGTGGCCGCGTAGCGCTTCTTCAACAGCACCACGGTCAAAGACAAAATCAAAGTACGAGGCCGAGTCGGCGAGACGGTCGAGATGCAACGCGAGGAGTGGATAGCCATCTTGCCAGAGCAGCGACTCAATCAGTTGAAAGGATTCATGGTGCTGTGTGAGGAAAGTGGCCTTCAGGCAGCACTCGTCATATTCGGCGCGCGGATCGGAGTCAATGACGATGCCGCTGCCCACACCCATGCAGCCTTTGGGGCCTTTGAGCTCGAGCGTGCGGATAGCGACACTGAAGACGGCTTCTTGTGGTGCGAAGAAGCCAATTGCGCCGGTATAAACACCGCGTGGATGATCTTCTAATTCGCCAAGCAACTGCATGGCGCGGACCTTGGGCGCGCCGGTAACAGAGCCGGAGGGAAAGAGGGCGCGAAGGATCTGCTCGTAACCTGTGTTCTCATGCAGAACGCCGCTGACAGTTGAAGTCATTTGCCAGAGCGTACGGAGACGTTCGACGGCAAAGAGATGGTCGACCTGTACGGTGCCAAACTTACAGATGCGGCCGAGATCGTTGCGCAGAAGGTCAACGATCATGACGTTCTCACTGCGGTTCTTCTCGTCATTGCTGAGCCACTCGGCGATACGTGTGTCTTCCGCATTGGTGCGGCCACGCGGCGCGGTGCCCTTCATGGGCTGGGTGACAATGCGGCGCGAGCCACCGATATCTTCCACGCGAAAGAAAAGCTCAGGTGAAAAGCTAAGGATGCGGTGATTGTGCGCGGCGTGCATAAAGGCCGCGTAAGCCGCGGGCTGGTTCGCAAGCAGCCGTGCATAGAGCGCCGTAGTGCTACCCGGCCATGCAATGCGCATGGATTGCGTGAAGTTGAGTTGGTAGACGTCGCCGCGGCGAATCCACTCGTGAATCCTCTCGATTTCCGACGTGTAGGGGTCGAGAGCGAGCGGTAAGGCGGCTTCGATTGGTTCGGCAGTGTCTTCCGGAAATGTAGAGGAGATTTCTGCGAGCGCGGAGGGTTCGCCGTCGAGCCACTCGCCGGTTGTGTGGTCGAAGACATAAGCCTTCCGGTAGATACCGAACCAGGCAAGCGGATCGGCGGCACTCGCATTCAATCGAGCCACGTGCTGTATGGTTTTGGGCTCGAAAGCCGCTCCGCACTCATAAGCAAAGTAGCCGGCGGCCATATGGCCGGATCTGATTGCGGATTCAATCTGTGTGAAGAGCGACGGAAGTTGAGCCGGTGTATGGACCGCGATGGTTTCGAGTGGATCGAGGAAGAGGCGGCTGAGCGGACGTTCGGCGGCGGGGTCTGCAGTCTCAAGCAAAACGGTACCCGGAATTTTCTCAACCAGCGTGTAAATAACTGGAGGAACCGGGTACCGGTGTTTCATTGCGTAAGCAGAACTGGTTTTACTTGACCGTCAGCGCAAGCGTAGTGGTTTGATTGATGGCAGTGACGCCGTTGCTGGATTGCGCGTCGATGTTGACCGAGTACGTGCCCGATGGAGTGGGCAGGTTGGTATCGGGACCGTGGTTGTAGTAGTTGTAGAGCGGCGAGCAGGCGGTCATGCCAAGGGTTGCCATCAGGCCAACCAAAGCGAGAAGCATCATGCGGCTGACCCAGCGGCGGCGGCGTGTTCCGAAAGCAAGACCGGCGAGGCCGAGCGCACCTGGAAACAGGATGGCGAGTGCCATGCCGCTGGACGGTCCGTGCGGCGCTATGCTCGCCTGCGACTTAGCCTGAGTGGCAACGACGACCGAAGACGTCACGTCTGCTGTCGCGCCGGGCAGGATTTCTACATTCTCCGGCGTGAAGGTGCACTTGCTTTGGTCAGGCAGATTGGAGCAGGACAGCGTAACAAACATGGGCGCGGTGAGCGAGGAGGCATTGACCGGCGTGATGGAGACGACGGCAGATCCTGACTGGCCCGCGGTAAGAGAAAGATCGCCGGGAGCAACGGAAACGGTAAATGTGGGCGTGGCGCCTGTGGCCGCACCCACTGGCTCTACAACGGATGCGGACGGCCGATAGGTTCCGCTGCCGGCGTATTCCGCCGTGAGGCTGTGACTGCCTGCTGGGAGCGTGACGGTAGTGGTTGCCTGGCCCTGTGCGTTGAGTGCGATGCCTGCTATGGCGTGACCGCCATCCTTAATGACGACGGCGCCGGAGACGGGCTGGCCATCTTGACCGACAACACGAATGGAGAGCGTGGCGCGCGTCTGCGCGTTCACGTCGCGAATCTGCGTTGCCATGGTGGTTTCAGTGCTCAGGCCCTGCGATGTGCCTGCCGCCAGCGCGGGCAGCGCCATGGCGATACCCAGTCCTGCAACCAAGTTAAGCCGCACAAGGCGGCCCATCCAACTTCTCACGTGCACCTGCTCCAATAAATCCCTGCAAATTATGCGGTTTTTGCCCAACGTGGCAGCTACTACCCATTGTATCCGGCCAGGGCGCGGGCCGTCTCTGGTGGCATTGTTCTAGTTGGACGTGCAGCAAACGGGAATGGCGCTTTTTGCCGGGAGCCTTAGGAGGCCGGGGCTGTGGGTTGCAGGCCAGGGTGGCCGCGCTATGCTGTCGGAGTTGAGGTGATTGACGATGATTGACGCTGCCCGGCCGCAACTTGCCCACCTGACTGCCGCTATGGACGAACTGAAGGCCAAGGGAACCCATTTTCGCCTGCGCGTGCTGGACGACCAGCAAGCCCCTGTTTGCCACTACGACGGCAAAGAAGTAATCAACCTGGCCAGCAATAACTATTTGGGGCTGGCCAACCATCCAAAGCTGGTGGAAGCGGCCATTGAGGCCACGCGGAAGTATGGCGTGGGCTCGGGCGCTGTGCGCACCATTGCCGGGACCATGCGCATTCACATGGAGCTGGAAGAAAAGATTGCCGCCTTCAAAAATGTGGAGGCTTGTGTGGTCTTCCAGTCGGGTTTTACGGCCAATGCAGGCACGGTGAGCTCGATTCTGGGCAAAGAGGACTTCATTCTGTCTGACGAGCTGAACCACGCCAGCATTATCGACGGCGCGCGGCTGTCGCGGGCGAAGATCAAGGTCTTTCGGCACAAAGACGCGGACCACTGCGAAGAACTGCTGAAGGAAGTTGCGAACGAACCGGGCAAAAAACTGGTAATTACGGACGGCGTTTTTTCGATGGACGGCGATATTGGTCCGGTGGACAAGCTGGCCATGCTGGCGGAGAAATACGGCGCCATCATGATGGTGGACGACGCGCATGCGAGCGGCGTGCTGGGCCGCAATGGGCGCGGTAGCGTGGATCACTTTGGCATGCACGGGCGCGTGGATGTGCAGGTGGGAACACTGAGCAAGGCAATCGGTTCGCTGGGCGGGTATGTGTGCGGCAGCAAAGACCTGATCGACTATCTCTACCACCGCGCGCGGCCGTTCTTGTTCTCCACGTCGCATCCACCGTCGGTGGCGGCAAGCTGCATGGCGGCGTTCGACATTCTGGAGCAGGAGCCGGAGCGCATCGAGCGGCTGTGGAGCAATACGCGCTACTTCCAGGGCGAACTCAAACGCATGGGCTTCAACATTGGCGGCGTAACCACGCCGGCCACTGAAACGCCGATTACACCGGTGATTCTGGGTGAGGGGCGCGCGGCCATGGAGATGAGCCGCGAACTCTTCGACGAGGGCGTGATGGGCACGGGTATCGCCTTTCCCACAGTGCCCGAGGGTAAGGCGCGTATCCGGCTGATCGTGACGAGCGAGCACACGCGTGCGCATCTTGATAAGGCGCTCGAAACGCTGGAAAGGGCGGCGAAGAAGCGCGGCCTCTTACAATAAGGCGACATGATCGCGCACTTGCGGGGAAAACTGATTCATAAAGAACCGGGCCAGGCCATTGTGGAGGCCGGGGGCGTGGGCTATGACGTGGCCATCAGTGTACCCACGTTTACGGCGCTGCCGGCCCTGGGCTCGGAGGCGTCGCTCTACATTCACACGCAGGTGAGCGAGGACCAGATTGCGCTCTTCGGATTTCTGGACCGCGAAGAGAAGCGGCTCTTCGAGCGGCTGATTACAGTAAGCGGCGTGGGGCCGAAGCTCGCGATCAAGATGCTGAGTGGGTTGTCCGCCGAGCGCACAGTGCAGGCCATTCGCGGGCAGGACCACGCGCAACTGACGCGCATTCCCGGCGTGGGCAAGAAGCTGGCCGAGCGGCTGGTTGTTGAGCTGAAGGACAAGCTCGAAGACTTTGCCGTGGCGCCAGTTGCTGGCCATACGATTGCCGGTGCGGCGGTGGATGATGTGCTGAGCGCGCTTGTGAATCTGGGCTACCAGCGGCCTGCCGCGGAGAAGGCCATCGAGCAGGCTGTTGCGAAGGACGTTGCGCTGAAGGACAACTTTGATGAGTTGTTCAGGGGCGCGTTGAAGGTGATTCGGTAAGAACAGTGATCACGAGTCAGTGATCAGTGATCACTGATCGGCAACGTGCACGAGCCGAAGGCGGTGAAGAAGTCGCTGGCGAGTTGAAAGAGGCAATTTGGAGACAAAGGACCAGCCACACGGTATCGTCGGATTCAAGTTTGCTCAAGCCCTCGTGAATAGCGAGTTTGAAGTCGCGCATTCTTTGCTTAGTCCAGAACTACAACGCGTGTATACTGCGGCAAATTTGAAGGATGAATACGAAAGAATGGTGGAATATGCGCAACCTGATGGAATACCAGATGTGTCAGTCGTCAACAATCGCCCGATGCTATACGGGAGAGATTGCGATTCTGAAGGTTGGGCATACGTTTCTATAGCAGGTGATGGATGGTCTGAGGCTGTCACAGTTACGGTCCGGTCCTTTGGAAGCGAGAGTCGAATAATTGATCTTGTTTGGGGAAGACCATGATTCAATATCGAAGGCACCCTCAAGGCTCGCCCCTTCACGCTACACTGCTCTTGCCATGGCCACGAAAAAGACCGCTCTCCCCGCCGCTGTTGTTCCCTACTTCCGCCCCGAAGCGCTGAAGTTTCTGCGCAATCTTGCCAGGAACAACGATCGCGCATGGTTTCAGCCGCGCAAGGCCGTATTTGAGGCTGAGTTGAAGGAGCCGATGTTGGCGGTGGTGCGCAAAATCACCGATGCCATGCTCGACTTTGCGCCGCAGCATGTGCGCCCGGCGGAGAAGAGCCTGTTCCGTATCTATCGCGATACGCGCTTCAGCAATGACAAGCGGCCCTACAAGACGCACATTGCCGCGTGGTGGTCGCACCAGGGACTCGCGAAGACCAGCGGTGCGGGCTACTACTTCCATGTGAGCGCAAAGGAAGTGATTGTGGCCGCGGGTGCCTACATGCCGGAGAAGGAGCAACTGGCGGTGATCCGGTACTGGTTGCTGGAGCATCATGCAGAGTTTCGCAAACTGCTGCAAAAGCCCGCTGTCCGCAGGACCTTTGAGGAGTTCGAAGGGAATGCGCTGACCCGCCCGCCTAAGGGCTTTCCGGCCGAACATCCTGGGATGGATCTGATCAAGTGCCGGCAGTGGGGACTTGCCGCAACGTTGCCCGCCGAGGCCGCGTTGAAGCCCGATCTCGCGGCGACGCTGATCAAATATTTCAAGCTGGCGGCTCCGGTTGTCGACGCACTGAATACGCCGATCGCTGCCTCGCTTGTACCGAAGAAAAAAGTGCTCTTCGGACTGCACTAGATTGTCTGTACGGCATCTCATATATGAGTGCGCGAAGCATGTTTTCAGCCGCATTTCATGCGGGTTTTCGCACGTCCGCATTCACCGGTTGCACGGCCCGGAATAGCCCGAAAGTACCCAAAAACCGGTAAAAATCGGGAAAAATAGAAGAAATACCCACAAAAACCCATAAAAACTGTGGAAATCGGCTGTTTTTCGGTTGACTTTAGGCCCCCCAAAGCCGCATTGTTTTCAACTGACAGGGTTCTCGAGAACCCGCATGAATACAGGGTTTCGTGCATTCAGTTGCCACGGTCGCACTCCCCCATGCGGAACTCGTTAGCGGCAGAGACCAGCCATGCTGGAGCATGCCGTACGGCGGAAACCCAGGCAACACCGGCGGCCCCGAGGGCTGGCCCAAGAAGGAGAACAACTCAATGGCAACAGGTATGACCAAGACTGCCCTTACCCGGCACATGGCAGAGAAGCTGGAACTCACCAACAAGCAGGCCGCAGCCTTCCTCGATTTGCTGGCAGAGACCGCCATCAAGGAAACGAAGAAGAACGGCGTCTTCATCATCCCCGGCATCGGCCGCCTGGTGAAGGCAGAGCGCAAGGCGCGCATCGGCCGCAACCCGCAGACGGGCGAGGCTATCAAGATCAAGGCCAAGACCGTTGTGAAGTTCCGCGTGGCCAAGGCCGCGAAGGATGCCATCGCGCCGCCGAAGAAGTAGTTTTCTTGTACTTGAAACAGCAAAAAGGGAGAGCTCTACGCTCTCCCTTTTTGCTTGACCACGCAAAGATTCTGCTCTCAACGCTACGTCAGGGGCATCGGATGAGTTATGGGTACTGTGTCCTCTGCAATCGATCCGTCGGGTGGCGCGCCCGCGCGCCGTTCCTCCGTTGTGCTGCTCCAACGCCTTGAGGGCCTCGCCATC
>DASZRJ010000005.1:0-12980 GCA_035550015.1 Occallatibacter sp.
TGGCGGCGGCGAAGGGGATTAGGGTGATTTCCTCCTCTGGTTCGGGGGAGGAGACGGGGCTTTGCGGCAGGGGGTTGGCAACGCCGTCTTCGGCGCGCCAGGCGGGGAGCTTGCGGGCTTTGACGCGCAGCTCGACGGGCGCCGATTGGCGGGCGAAGGGCGAAGGGCGCTTCGCGCACGGCGATGGAGCGGGCGGGCGCGGCTTCGTCAATCTGGAGGGCGTAGTTCCAGGGCGTGGCGGGGAAGACCTGCCAGTCGGCGGTGAGGCCGCGCAGAGGCTGCATGGGCGTGAAGCACGGGCCGATCTTGCGCCGCATCCGGCGCTGCCGGACGATACGCGGCTGTGGGCCGCACTGGTGGAAGCGAGCGGCGGTGTGTGGGGCGGATGCGTGTACGACGTGGAGCGGATCGAGAATGCACTGGCCGAAGGGAAGTAGAAGTGCGGCGTGCAAACTTTGCGTGCAGGCGAAGTTGAAGATTGTAAAAAAGTGCGCATTCGAGCGCGCTCCATGTGGCGGATTGCTGCATCCTTTTGCGGGGTAGTGCGCTCTTAACGAAGAGATGGTTTGCAGTGGGCCGCAGAAGGGCTCAGGTTTTTTCATGAGTAAAACTGGCGGTGCGCGACGGAAACACAAAAGCAGATTCTTCGCCCACCACCCCCGAACTGAAGAACGTTCGGGGCCCTTTTTCACCCCATCGACGAATGCCTGTCGATGGGGGCCCCGACTTTCGCTCTGAATGACAGGCCGGGGATTAGTGGAGTGTTGTGATCGATTCAGGAACGAGCAAAGAAGACGCAACGGGACAGGCTCGGATATTTAACTATTTCAAAGAGACAAAAGGGAGTTGGGAATGGATTATGTGAATCTGGGAAAGACCGGATTGAAGGTGTCGCGCATTTGCCTGGGCTGCATGAGCTACGGAGAGCCGGCGAAGGGTCCGCTGACGGCGGGGCGGCATGCGTGGACGCTGAGCGAGGCGGACAGCCAGCCATTTTTGAAGCAGGCGCTGGAGCTGGGGATTAATTTCTTCGATACGGCGAATGTGTACTCGAGCGGCGACAGCGAGATTGTGCTGGGGAATTTTCTAAAAGCCAATATGCGGCGCGAGGCGGTGGTGATTGCAACCAAGGTGTGGGGGCCGATGCGCAATGAGCCGAACGGGAAGGGGCTTTCGCGCAAGGCGATTCTGTTTGAGCTGGACGAGAGTTTGAGGCGGCTGAAGACGGATTATGTAGACCTGTACCAAATCCACAGGTTCGATCTGGAGACGCCACTGGAAGAGACGCTGGAGGCGCTGCACGACGTGGTGAAGGCGGGCAAGGTGCGATACATCGGCGCATCGTCAATGTATGCGTGGCAGTTTGCAAAGGCGCTCTATCTGTCGGACAGGCACGGGTGGACCCGGTTTGTCTCGATGCAGAACCACTACAACCTGCTCTATCGCGAAGAAGAGCGGGAAATGATGGGGCTATGCCAAGAAGAGGGGATCGGCGTGATTCCGTGGAGTCCGCTGGCGCGTGGACGGCTGGTGCGCGCATGGGATGCGGAGGCGACGAAGCGGCTGGAGACGGATGCGTTTGGCAAGCAAATGTATGCGCAGACGGCGGATGCGGACCATGGTGTTGTGGACCGCGTGGGCGAAGTGGCCGAGAAGCGCGGTGTGCCGCGGGCACAGGTGGCGCTGGCCTGGCTGCTGGCCAAGCCTGGGGTGACGGCGCCGATTGTGGGCGCGACGAAGCCGCATCATTTGCAAGACGCGGTGGACGCGCTGAAGGTGAAGCTCACGGATGAGGAGTTAAAGCTGCTCGAAGAGCCGTATGTACCGCATCCGGTGCTGGGCTTCAGCTGAGCCGGACTCTTTTCTCTTTGGACCGGGCGGTGTGCGCATGTGTGGTGGCATACTGTCCCGGACCAAAAGAGGAGGGATTTGGGCTGCATGAGTAGAAGCGGGTGGAGCGGTCAACTAAGCAGGCGGCATTTTCTGGGCGCGCTGCCGGCGGCGGGCGCGGGAATTTCCTTAGGCGGCGCGGCGACGGCGCTGAGTGAAGTGCGACAGGCACAGGCGGGTGGGCAAGGGCATTCGGGACTGGCTCCGCTGAAGATTGAAGCGGTGGATTTGCTGGAGCTGCACGGGCATTACACGACGGAAAAGGGCATCAATCAGCAACGCCAAGTAAACCCATTGGACGTGTACGACGATTACAGGCCCGCTCCCTATAAGGACAATCCAGATGGAACGCGCACGGTGCAGTATGAGGCGATCTATGTGCGCATCAAGACCAACCAGGGGCTTGAGGGCGTGTACGGGCCGATTGAGCGCGACGCGGCGGCAGTGGTGTATGACGATCTGCGGCCGTTTCTGATCGGCAAGGACGCGTTAGCAGGCGAGGTGCTGTGGGACCAGATGTACCGCTCGAACCGGCACTCACGCGCGGGGTTTTTCCTGATGGCGATCAGCGCCGTGGACAACACCTTGTGGGATTTGCGCGGGAAGTATTATGGCGTGCCGGTGTGGCGGCTGCTAGGCGGCCCGTCGCGCGACAAGGTGGAGATGTATGCGAGCATGCTGGGCTACTCGCTGCAACTGGACGAGGTGCGCAAGCAGGCGCTCGCGAAGAAGAACGAGGGATTCCGCTACCAGAAGTGGTTTATTGGCTACGGTCCGGGCTCGGGGCCGGAGGGAATGCGGAAGAATATTGAGTTGGTGAAGACGCTGCGCGAGACGCTGGGCGAAGACTACGAGATCATGTTCGACGCCTTCAGCGGATGGGACCAGGACTACGCGCTGGAGTGGGCGCACCAGGTGGAGAAGTACCGGCCGTTCTGGATGGAAGAGGTGACGCACCCGGAGAAGATCGACAGTTTTGCGGCGATACGGCGGGGGACGACTGTACCGCTGGCGAGCGGTGAGCATTTTTACGGGCGGTGGGAGGTGCAGCGCTATCTGCAGGCGCGAACGGTGAACTTTGTGCAGGCCGATCCGGAGTGGTGCGGCGGGTTGAGCGAGCTGGTGAAGATTGGGACAGTGGCGTCGCTACACGATGTGCGCGTGATTCCGCATGGGCACAGTTTGCGTGCGGCGATTCATACGATCTTCAGCCAGTCGCCGATGACGTTTCCACTGGGCGAATACCTGGTGCTGAAGATGCAGCACTATCACCATTTCGAGAAGAACTATCCGATGGTGGAGCGGGCGCATATTGCGCAGCCGACGGCGCCGGGATTTGGGATTGAGTTTGACGAGGCGAAGATTGAGAAGCAACAGATATTGAGTGTGTCGTAGGGGGTCGCCGGAAGACGGCCCACACAGGTAGAGTGGTGCGCATGAGAATTTCGCGCAGTGTATTTGCAATGCTGGCGGCGCTTTGCGCTGCGGCTATTCCGGCCGGATGGTTGGCGGCGCGTGCGATGGCGCAGGGCCTGCCGAAGAGCCACCATGAGCTGAGTCACCAGGAGTTGGTACTGCTGGATACGGACATTGGCGATGACATTGACGATGCGTTCGCGCTAGCGCTGGCTTTGAAGAGTCCGGAACTGAAGTTTCTGGGCGTGACGACGACCTTTGGGAATACGGAGATGCGTGCGCGGCTGCTGGACCGGTATCTGGCGGCGGTGGGGCGGAGCGATATTCCAGTGGGTGCGGGACCGGCGACACAGACTGACAACGTGATGACGCAGAAGGCGTATGCCGAGGGCGCGCCGAAGAAGAAGCATGTGGATGGCGTGGAATTAATGCTCAATGCGATTAGGGCGCATCCGGGTAAGGTGACGCTGCTGGCAATTGGACCGCTCTTTACGGTGCAGGCGGCGATTGAGCGAGATCCTGCGACGTTCAAGAAGCTGAAGCGCGTGGTGCTGATGGGCGGGAGCGTGGAGCGCGGCTACGACGGACCGAACGGGCAGCGGAGGCCGCCGGAGCCGGAGTGGAATATCGACCGGGATCCGAAGGGGGCTCAGGAGCTGTTTGCTTCGGGAGTACCGATCTACATGATGCCCCTCGACTCGACGCAAATCCATTTAGAGAAGGCAGAGCGAACGGAGTTGTTTGCGCATGGGGCGAAGCTAACGGATCAACTGGTTCTGCTCTACCACCAATGGGCGAAGGGTACGAAACAGGAGACTCCAACACTGTTCGATCCGGTGACTGTGGCCTATGTGCTGGACCCGGCGCTGTGCCCGGTGAAGCCGCTGCGGATCGCGGTGGATGACAAAGGGATGACGCGCGCGGTGGAGGGCACGCCGAATGCAAACGTGTGCCTGCAGTCGAATGAGAAGGGATTTTTGAAGCTGCTGATGGGGCGGGTGGCAGGTAAATAAACGGCTGCGCGGCCAGCAAAATCTTCCTTGATTCCTGCGATACGAGATTCCGCGGTTGCAGAGGCTGCGCGGACGTGTGCGCGCGGTCACTTCCTTCACCGTTGACAGACCTGCACTGTAGGAGAAAAATGGCGGGTCGTTGAAAGGCGGATGTATCCGCCGCGCGAAGGGGGGATGTGAGAAGCATGAAGCACTATGGCACACTTTGGCTGGGATCACTTCTGATAGCGGGAGCGGGTTTGTTGGCTGGTTGCAAGTCGGCGCCGGATTTAACGCAAGATCAGGCGATGACGATGATCCAAGCCTATTACGATCAGCAGGCTCCAACCGGCATTCACATTGTGGTGAACGATCTGGGTATGCGGCAAGGGATTACGGCCAAGTACTGGGATCGCACGAAGGTGTATCCGAACCGGATATGGGCTGACTTCAAGCTGACCGATGAGGGCAAGAAGGTGGTTGCAATTCCTGGCGGCGGCGATGTGATTCAGTGGCGGCCCGATCAGGCCAATGACACGGATTACTCGATTGTGCTGGTGACAGTGAAAAAGAATCATCTGCGGCCGCACGATATTGGCAATGTGCACAGCGAGATTCTGCCCAACGTGAAGACGGCCATGGGCGCCAGCTTCGTGGAAGGCGTGGACATGGATGGGATTCCCGAACCGCTGCAGGATATTGCCCACAATCCCGGCAACCAGCTGAGTTCGCGCAAACAGGCTGATTTCGCATTAGAGAATGGGGCGTGGAAGCTGCACGGGGTGCAATAGGCACGGCGACAGCCGCGTATTTGATTCTGAACATTTCCCGGAACCGCTTTAAATAGGGGATGGTTGCGTTTCCATCCCCTCCGCCTGCTCTGCTAGAGTGGACAGCGATTTCGCACACTACTATCTGAGCGTTCCAGGAGATGAACATGTCCCGGTTGCAGTCTGTTGCGGTTTTTGCCCTCTTTGTCTTTGCCGTTCCCGTGCTTGTGTTTTCGCAGACGCAAGCGCCGTACGATGCGGTGAATCCGATCATTGGAACTTCTGGCGGGGGCAATACATTTCCAGGTGCGTCAATGCCGTTCGGCATGATCCAGTGGAGCCCTGACACAGGCACGGACGGCTGGTACTTCTACAACAAGAACAAAATTTATGGATTCAGCCTGACGCACCTGAGCGGCGCAGGCTGCCCGATGTACGGCGATTTCCCGATGATGCCGATGACAGGCGAGCTGGGCGTGTCACCGGCATCCAATCCCAACGCCTATGCGCAGGAATTTGAGCATGCAAAGGAAGAGGCACATCCGGGCTACTACGAGGTGACGCTGGCCAACGGCATTCAAATTGCATTGACAACGACCGAACGCTCAGGCATCGCAGAGATACATTTTCCGCAGGGCGAACCCGCGCGGCTGCTGGTGAATACGGGGGGAAGCGGCGATACCGATGTGCATATGTCTATTCTGCCGCCGGTGGGCCGGGAACACGACGGCAACAGCGTGCGCGTGATTGGGAATGATGGCATTGCCGGAACGGCCACTGCGGGTGGGTTCTGCGGGACGCCGACGCGGTATACGGTCTATTTTGCGGCACGCTTTGAGAAGCCATTTACGAGCTTTTCGACGTGGAAGGGGAAGGATATTCAGAAGGGCCAGCGGGAAACGGCAGGCAAGCATACGGGAGCCTGGCTGGACTTCGGCAGCCAGTCCGAGCTTCGCGTCAAGGTCGGCCTTTCTTACGTGAGCCAGGCGAACGCACTAGCCAATCTGGAAAAGGAGATTCCGGGCTGGGACTTCAACAAGGTGCATGAAGCAGCACGTACTACGTGGACAGAGCTCCTGAATAAGGTGGAAGTAAAGGGTGGAACGCCCGAGCAGCGGACGATCTTCTACACAGGGCTCTACCACATGCTCTTGTGTCCGACGCTGTTCAGCGACGACGATGGCGCATACACGGGCTTCGACTGGAAGGTACGCTCGCTGGCATCGAAGACACAGAAAGCGCAGTATGCCAACTTCTCGGACTGGGATATTTATCGCAACACAATTCAATTGCAGGCATTGCTGGTACCCGAGCGTGTAGGTGACATGATGCAGTCGCTGGTGAACGATGCGGAGCAGAGTGGCTGGCTGCCACGGTGGCCGGCGGCGAACGACGTGACCTACGTGATGAATGGCGACTCGCCGACGGTTCTGATTGCCAGTGCGTATGCATTTGGGGCACGCAATTTCGACAAGAAGACTGCGCTCAAGTACATGGTGAAAGCGGCGACGACTCCCGGCAAGGGACCGCACAACGACGAAGAGCGACCCTATCTGGACGATTATTTGAAGCTTGGCTATGTTCCGATTGACAAGGACGCGAGTGCGGCTTCACGCACTCTGGAGTATGCGAGCGACGATTTCTCGATTGCCGAGATGGCGCGCAGTATGGGCGACACGGCAGCGTACAAGAAGCTGCTGAAGCAATCGGAGAACTGGAAGAACCTGTTCGACCCGAGCACGCGATGGATTCGCCCGAAAGATTCGAAAGGGCGATGGCTGGAGGGATTCGATCCGGAGAAGTCGCTGCCCAAGCGGCCGAATGCGCCGGTATCAAGCGACCAGAATGGATTTGAAGAGGGCAATACCTACCAGTACACCTTCATGATTCCGTTCGATTATCCGGAACTGATTAAGCGGATTGGCGGCGACGATGCGGTGACGCCGCGGCTGGACAAGTTCTTTTCGAAGCTCATCTGCTGGGGGGAACCCTGCTTCAACATGGCCAACGAGCCGGATTTTGTGACGCCGTATACCTATGTGTTTGCCGGGCAGCCGTGGAAGACGCAGAGCGTGGTGACGCGCGTGGAGCAACAGACGTTCAATACGAAGTCGGATGGGATTCCGGGCAATGACGATCTGGGGGCGACTTCAGGCGTCTACGTGTGGAATGCGCTGGGGCTTTATCCGGGGATTCCGGGGGTGGGTGGCTTTCTGATTGGAACGCCGATGTTCTCAGCGGCGACGGTACATTTGGCCGATGGGCGGACGCTCGAGATTCAAGCGAGCGGGACGGGGCCCTATGTGGAAGCCGTGACCTTTGATGGCAAGGCAAACGATAATTCATGGCTGCCGTTGTCCAGTCTAGGGACGGGTACGTCGAAACTCGACTTCAAACTGAGCTCAACGCCGAACAAGGAGCGCGGCAAGCCGGCCGATCAGCGGCCGCCGAGTTTTATGCATTGAGAATACATGGAGCGTTAAGTTAGATAACTCCTGAGTTACTTGCGAGTCTTGTGAATGCGCGGGGCCAGTTTATAGACTGGTCCCGCATAACTCTCTGAAAAAATTAGCCGAGTGTGCTGGAAGGTGGAACGGCATGAGCACCCAGAGGAAGCGGGTTTTGGCGGTTGTTTTGTGTGCGTTGGTGGCGGTGTGGACAGCCGGTTGCGGAGGATCGTCTTCGGGAAGTTCAACTTCGAGTGGGTCGGGAAGCGGTTCGGGTGGCAGCGGCGGTTCCGGCGGAAGCAGCAGCCCGACCACTGTGACATTCAACTTCAACGGTAGTGCGCCGACCGTGGCGGCCGTGAAGGTGGGGACGGGAAGCTACGCAGTGCAGGCCGCGACCGATGGGAAACTGACGTTTTCGGTGCCATCGGGGACGACCAACTTTTCGGTGGCGTTTCTTTGTCCATTCAATACCCCTGGTGTTTCTTCAGGCACTTACGTGGAGACGGTCGATTTTGCGAGCACGCTGGACGGTACTTCATTTACACGGGATTGCTATGTAGCATCCTCGACTCCGGTAACGCTGGACAATTTGGATGGAGATCTCGATGTATCGACATTTCCTACGGCTCAAACGATGCAAGCAGTGGTGCAGGGGGTCGATTCGGCGGGAGCTCTTTACTTGAATCTGGTTGGCCCGCTGCCCGCAAGTGGCAGCACCCAACTGCAGGGACCCGTGGGCAGCGATTCTGTGGTGATGGGGATCTTCGACTCATCGAAAACCATGATCGCCGCGAAGGCCTTCAGCAATCAGACGGTTCCAGGCAACTTAAATGGCGGCAAAACGGTGGTCTTTGGCGCTGGAGATGCGGCGCCTACCGAGCCGATTACGCTTGCCAATGTGCCCGCTGGTGCGGGAACACCACAAACGAGCGCAAGTGCATACTTCTTTACAATGGCATCGGGAAATTTAACGGAGTATCCGGCGTTTCCAGCGGGCGTGCTGCCAAATGGCTACTACTATACGATTCGATCCACGGAATATCAGAATTCGTCGCCATTGAATGCTTCTGAAGAAGCGATTGCCTATCCATCCAACGCAGGCGCGGTGACGCTCACTTACCCAGATCCGTGGACGACTACAGCCCCTGCGGCAGCTGTGAATCCTGCGTTCAATTTCGATTACACGGGATTTGCGGGCAAGCCGAATGTCTATTATGACGGCTATCAGTTGTGGACGCCGAGTGGTTCGAATTTTTCGAGTGAAGTGGTGGTACGGGCGACAGCAAACTATCTGGGGAGCGCGACCACAATAGCTATGCCGGATTTGAGCAGTATTTCTGGTTTTCTTGCGCCGCCGGCTTCGGGCGTGGATGTTTTTTGGCAGGAGGCGATTGGCCAGGAAAGTTTTGCCTCTGGTGCGTCTCCCGCAGACGGAACTGTGAAAGAAGTTAGTGTGTATGGCACCTATACGGTGCCATAAAGGGGGGGCGTTTGCCCCATGATGAGTGCAATTTAGGGCGGGAATCTACTGCGACAAGGATTCCTCGCTCCAAGACCCGGAAACCGTTGACCCCGCACCCGTTTCTTGATATTGTGAGAAGGTTCGGCAAGAACGCCTCTCGACGTGTGTCTGAACGTCAGGAAGCGGCAGGGCAGCCCGGCCGTAGAAGTGAAGGCCGGAGTGGAGCCCGGGGTCTGGAGAAGTGACCGGCCCAATCACCCCGTAAATGCTCTTTTCTTGCGAAGGGCAGGGGCTGTATCGCATCGGTGCTCGCGCGTTTCTCCACCTTGGAGGGCTATGCGAGCCGGAACCGGCGAAACGGAGTCAGCCTTATCTGGCAACAGGAGATAAGCGACAGACCACCGTCCTGGTTCTCGTCTGGAAGGGTAACGAAGGCGGACGCGAAACGAGCTTTTCAGGGGGCTTTTGCGCCTGACGAGTGCGGCTATGATGTGCCGTGCGGCAGGGCGCTGGCCTCGGGAGCTGTGCGTGCGCTGGACCCGGGAATCCCGGGAGGTTTTGGAAGGTAAGGAGTTTCGGTTTGCCTACTTTTAATCAGCTGGTCCGCAAGGGGCGTACGGCCCCCCGTTACAAGACGGCCTCGCCGGCGTTGCAGGCTTCGCCGCAGCGGCGCGGCGTCTGCACGCGCGTGTATACGCAAACACCCAAGAA
This sequence comes from Occallatibacter sp., assembly GCA_035550015.1. Classification (GTDB taxonomy): domain Bacteria; phylum Acidobacteriota; class Terriglobia; order Terriglobales; family Acidobacteriaceae; genus Telmatobacter. Next base: position 9,692 of record DASZRJ010000005.1, read on the forward strand.
GCCGAATTCGGCTCTGCGCAAGGTGGCACGTGTGCGTCTGACCAATGGCATTGAAGTGACCACGTATATCCCTGGTATTGGCCACAACCTGCAGGAGCACTCGATCGTGCTGATCCGCGGCGGCCGTGTGAAGGATCTGCCGGGTGTGCGCTATCACGTGGTGCGCGGCACTCTGGACGCGGTGGGTGTTGCTAATCGCAAGCAGGGTCGCTCGAAGTATGGCGCCAAGCGTGCCAAGGGCGGAGCGGCGACAGGCAAGAAGTAGTCGCCTGCCGTAAGAGGGTTTGCAGTACGGTTCCCGGACGGAGTGCTGGTGCCGGGACTGGGGTAACAGAAGCGGGCGCGCGGAACGCGCCGAAGGATAAGGAAATCATGCCGAGAAAAGGGCACATTGCGAAACGGGAAGTGGCGCCGGATCCGGTCTACGGATCGACCCTGGTGACCAAGTTTGTGAACTCGATGATGTGGGGCGGCAAGAAGTCGACCGCGCAGGGCATCTTCTATAAGGCGATGACCAACCTCGAGTCCAAAGGTGGCGGCGAAGAGGCCATCAAGCTATTCAAGAAGGCTGTTGAGAATTGCAAGCCGCTGCTGGAAGTGAAGACCCGCCGTGTGGGTGGCGCCAACTATCAGGTGCCGATTGAAGTGAACCCCGAGCGCCGTACGTCGCTGGCGATTCGCTGGCTGATTACCTACGGGCGCAGCCGTGGCGAAAAGGGCATGGTCGAGAAGTTGACCAATGAGTTGCTGGACGCGGCCAATGGCCGTGGCGCGGCAATGAAGAAGAAGGAAGACGTGCACCGCATGGCTGAGGCCAACAAGGCCTTCGCGCACTACCGCTGGTAGTCGGGGCGGTCTTGGCGGAAAAGATTTAGGGGCCGGGTGAGCAAGACTGTCCGGCAAGCGGAATCGAAGAACGAAGAACCGGAGTCCGAGGGACTCCAAAAGGAAGAAATCAAGTGGCACGCAGCATCCCTCTGAATCGTTGCCGGAATATCGGCATCATGGCGCACATCGACGCCGGGAAAACGACAGCGACAGAGCGCATCCTGTTCTACACGGGCATCACGCACCGCATCGGCGAAGTGCATGAGGGCACGGCGACCATGGATTACATGGAGCAGGAGCGCGGCATCACGATTACTTCGGCTGCCACTACCTGCATGTGGAACAACATTCGCATTAACATCATCGACACGCCCGGCCACGTGGATTTTACGGCCGAGGTGGAGCGCAGCTTGCGCGTGCTTGATGGTGCGGTTGCGGTCTTCGACTCGGTTTCCGGCGTGCAGCCGCAGACGGAGACGGTCTGGCGGCAGGGTGACAAGTACAAGGTTCCGCGCATCTGCTTCGTGAACAAGATGGATAAGAACGGCGCGGATTTCGAGTTTGTGATCGATACGATCCGCAAGCGCCTTGGGGCGCGACCCGTGGCTCTGCAGATTCCCATCGGCGCCGAGGCGAACTTTAAGGGCGTGGTCGACCTGATCGAGATGAAGGCCATCCTCTGGCACGACGAGACGATGGGCGCCAAGTACTCGGTCGAAGAGATTCCCGCCGATCTGCAGAAGAAGGCTGAAGCCTTCCGTATGCAGTTGATTGAAGTGATTGCCGAGACCGACGACGTTCTGCTTGAGAAGTTCCTTGAAGGCGAGACGCCGACCAAGGAAGAGCTCAAAGCCGGTATCCGCAAAGCTGTTATCGATCTGAAGGTCTTCCCGGTGATCTGTGGCTCGGCCTTCAAGAATAAAGGCGTGCAGACGCTGCTTGATGCGGTGGTTGATTATCTGCCGAGCCCGCTCGATAAGCCTCCGGTGGAAGGTATCAACCCTGCGAATCATGCGGAAACACTGGTGCGCAAGGTGGACGACAACGATCCCTTCTCGGCTCTGGCCTTTAAGCTGATCAATGACCCGTTCGGCAAGCTTTCGTTCATTCGTGTGTACTCGGGTTCTCTGAAGACAGGCGATACGATTCTGAATCCGCGCACCGGCAAGACCGAGCGCGTGGGGCGTCTCGTCAAGATGCATGCCAACAAGCGCGAAGACATCACTGAGATTTATGCGGGTGATATCTGTGCGTGCGTGGGCCTGAAGGATCTGAAGACGGGCGATACGCTGTGCGCGCCTTCCGCTCCGATTGCGCTCGGCGCCATCACCTTCCCTGAGCCGGTCATCTCGGTGGCGATTGAGCCGAAGACCAAGGCCGACCAGGAAAAGATGGGTATCGCTCTCTCGAAGTTGGCCGATGAGGACCCAACCTTCAAGGTTCGTACGGACGAGGACTCGGGCCAGACGATCATCAGCGGCATGGGTGAGTTGCACCTGGAAATCCTTGTGGACCGCATGAAGCGCGAGCACAAGGTTGAGGCCAATGTGGGCGAGCCGAAGGTGGCCTTCCGCGAGACCATCCGCAAGCAGGCCGAGGCCGAAGGCAAGTACATTCGCCAGACCGGCGGTTCGGGTAACTATGGGCACTGCTGGCTGCGCATCGAGCCGAATGAGCCGGGCAAGGGTTACGAATTCATCAACGAAATCAAGGGCGGTGTGGTGCCGAAGGAATACATCAAGCCAATCGACCAGGGCGTGCAGGGTGCGCTTGAGCTAGGCATTCTGGCCGGCTTCCCGGTGGTCGACGTGAAGGTGACTCTGTTCGATGGCAGCTACCACGATGTGGACTCGAACGAAATGGCGTTTAAGTTTGCCGGTTCGATTGCGTTCAAGGAGGCGGCGAAGAAGGCTTCTCCTGTGCTGCTCGAGCCAGTGATGGCAGTCGAAGTGACGGTGCCTGAGGAATTCATGGGCACGATTATCGGCGACATCAACTCGCGCCGCGGCCGGATCGAGGGCATGGAGCATGCGGCCGGTTCGCAGGTGATCAAGGCGATTGTGCCGCTGAAGGAGATGTTCGGCTACGTGAACGACATTCGTTCGTCGACACAGGGCCGCGCGTCGTACTCGATGCAGTTTGCGCGCTACGAAGAAGCGCCGCGCATGATTGCCGATGAGATCATCGGCCGTGCGCAAGGGAAGTAAGGCTGAAGGCGAAAAGCTGGCAGCCGGAGTTTTGAGGGGGCTGGAGCCGGAATGCCGGCGCCCCGAGATTGAAACGGGCAGTACTTAGAGACGAAAGGGAATTCGAGGCTTTTATGGCGAAGGAAAAATTTGATCGTTCGAAGCCGCACGTGAACGTGGGAACGATCGGTCATATTGATCACGGCAAGACGACGTTGACGGCAGCGATCACGAAGGTGTTGTCGAAGCACAACCCGAACATCAAGTTCCGTTCG
>DASZRJ010000006.1:0-131413 GCA_035550015.1 Occallatibacter sp.
GGCCTGGTCATTGGCGTAGGAGAGCAGGCGGCGTTCGCCTGGATGAATGGGATCGAGCAGTCCCTCGCCGGCGAACTCGCCATTCTCAAAGATGGAGAAGCTGCCTGAGTCGAGCGTGAGCTTTGAGTCGTTGGTAAGCCACACGGCTCGCAGCGGGTGCGGCTGGCGCTCGCTCCACAGCGTGACGTGCTGCGCCGGCACTTCCTGCTGCAGAATGGGTACCATTGCCGACTCGTTCTTATGAATGGTGACCGGCTGAGTGAGAGCGTATTCGAAGTAGTCGTCGAAGGCGCTGGTGGAAACGTCGCCCTGACTGATGGCGTCGGAGGGGCGATAGACGCCGCCACCATAGCCCGAACCAGCGCCGGCGACGAGACCTCCACCAAAACCAATACCACGCATCGCTTTATTGCTCGCGAGGGCCACTGGCTCAGGAGGAGGTGCGGCTGAAACCATGACTGTTTCGGCAGAAGCACCCACCTGGAGTGTCACGTTCTCCACCGCGCTCCGCGCCTCATCCACGTTGATGGAACTCATCATGTAGCGCTGGAATCCAGGCATGGAAACTGAAAGATTGTACGTACCAGGCTCCAGCGAACCGATGGTGAATCTTCCATCGTTTCCGCTTTGACCCGATAAGGACGCACCCGTGGATGTCGATGTCACTGTAACTGAGGCACCTGAAATAACTGCTCCTGAAGCGTCCGTCACGATACCAGAAATCGTACCCCCGCCAGCGAAATCCGCCGCCTCGTGCGTCTGCGGTGTTGTGTTCGCCGCAACGGCAATGGGAATCACGGGACGGCGCGTATAGAGCGGCTGCGAGAGTGGCTGGATAAAGCTTTGCGGCGCGCCGGCAACGAGCGAGAGCTGCACGTTGTCCCAGTCGGCTCCTACGGTGTTATCGACAACCGCCCAGCCCTGCACAATTGCTTTGTCGTTGGAGTCACGCGGAAAGACGATGCGATAGGTGGACTTCCACACGGGCACTTCGCTGATGTAGCTCACGCGCAGCGTACGCACGCCCGAGCCCATTGCGTTGAGCGTGAGATGACGCAAGCCGTGCGCGTGCGTAGTGGCAAGCAATTCGAGATACCGATCAAGCTGCAACTGGAGGCCTGCATCCAGCGGGCGCACGCTTACAACCGGGGTGAGCTCAATGACGCGTGCAGCGCCGGAGCTGGCAACCAGCGTAAGGAAATTCTTTTGAATCGTCGCGTCCGAATCCGATGAGCCGGAGAGCCTTTCATCGCGCGACTCGATGGACATGAGGCGTCCAGTGATGGCGCCACCCGGAGCACCGGTGACTTCCACGCGCTGCCCGCGCAGAGCCTGAAAAAGCTCTGTCGAAGTGGGATTGTCTCCCATGCCAAGCGAGAGCGACTTGAGCTGCTCGGAGAGCGGTGTCGTGGAGTTGTAGTTGACACCACCGACGCGACCGCCGCCTTCATCGAGCACAGTGAGCGATTGCAGCACGTCGTTCAGTTGCGAAGAGGTGAAATCGATGCTGACACGCTGATTGCCGGTGACGGTACCGGCGTGTTCAAAGAAGCCCACGCCATTTTTGTAGAGAACAACTTTGCGGACTGGAAGGTCTTTGACTTCTGTTGGCGTTGCGGAAGCAGAGGAGGATGCGGTTGCGGAATGTCCTGATTTGGATGCGGTAGAGGATTGGGCAACAAGCGTGCAGGCGCACGCAAAGACACCAAGGGCAATGAGGAGTCGGCGCACAGGTCCCTCCCTGAGATTGCGGAATGCTACTTCCTTTGACCCCGGAGAGACAAAAAGGGTTCCAGACCAAGGGGAAGAATGCCTGGGCGGGGCCGGCAAGAAGCCTGGCCCGCACCGTGAGCTAACTAATCCTCTTCGCTGGTCTGCAGGAGCAGATACCGCTCGTAACCGATTTCCTTCATCATGTGGACCTGTGCTTCAAGCCAGTCCACATGGCCTTCTTCATCCTTGAGCAGCTTCATGAACAGATCGCGTGAACCATTGTCGTTGTTCTCCACACAGACCTGGATGGACTCGTTGTAGGAGGCAACGGCTTCAATCTCAAGCTTGAGATCTTCTTCGATCATGTCCTTCACGCTTTTGCCGATAGACAGTGCCATAGGCTCCATAGAGGGCGTGCCATCAAGAAACAGAATGCGCTCCATGAGAGCTTCGGCATGCCGCATCTCGTCGATGGATTGCTTCTTGATGAGCTGGGAATACTTCTTGTAGCCCCAGTTCTCACTCATCTCCGCATGGAGGAAGTATTGGTTAATGGCGGTGAGCTCGTCCCGCAGAGCCCGGTTGAGATGCTCGATGACTTTTGCATTCCCTTTCATAGCTCAACATTCTTGCACAAAACCAGGGTTGCCGTTGTGAGCAGGCGCTCGGCCCGCGATATGCTGAAAGTGCAAGCACTTCCATTCCGTCAAAAAACCTAACTTCCGGAGGTCATTGCCGATGCGCGGCAATCGTCTGTTGCAGGTGTGGTGTCTACTCGCTCTCGTTTGTTTTGCCGTTCTGCTTTCCGCACAGGAATCCACTCTGGCGACGTCGAGCTACGATCCGCGTCTTACCTTTGCCCCGCTCACTTTGCCCAATGCGGTGAATGCATACCGCTCATCGGATGGAATGCCCGGCCCGGCCTATTGGCAGAACGAAGCCGACTACACGATGCATGCCGTTCTCGACACCAAGGCAAAGGTACTGCACAACGATGAGGTGATTACCTACACGAACAACAGCCCGGATGCGCTGACCTGTCTATGGATTCATATGGAGCAGAACATCTACAAGCCCGACGCACGCGCACGGATTGTGAATGGGGGCATGCGGCGGCGCAGGCGAAATGAGCAGGCAGCAGACGGTCCTCCGCCGAGCACGAATGGATTCGAGCTGGAATCGGTAACGCTCGAGACGGGCAAAACAGAACGCAAGGTGGACTATCTGATTGAGGACACCCGGATGCAGGTTCGGCTGCCGGAGCCTCTGCGCGCAAAAGGTGGCGTACTCAAGCTGCATATTCGCTATCACTACACGATTCCGGGAACATGGGGCGGCAGGACATCGTGGGGCATGTCGAAGCAGGGAGAGATTTATGACATGGCCCAGTGGTATCCGCGGATGTGCGTGTACGACGACATTCGCGGCTGGGACACATTGCCGTATCTGGGCAGTGAGTTCTATCTCGAGTACGGGCACTTCGACTACTACGTAACCGTTCCAAGCTCGATGATTGTTGCCGGATCGGGCGAGTTGATGAATCCGCATGAGGTGTTGACGGCGGAGGAGATTGCCCGGCTGGCCAAGGCGCGAGCGAGCGATACAACCGTAATGATTCGCACGGTGGACGAAGCGGAAAACGGCGGCGGCAGGCCGAAGAAAGACGGCACGCTGACCTGGCACTTCCACATGGACCACACGCGCGATGTGGTGTGGAGCGCGAGCCCGGTGTTCGTGTGGGATGCGGCGCGCATCAACCTGCCCGGTGGCAAAACGGCGCTGGCCCAGAGCGTGTATCCGCCGGAGAGCGTGGGCAAGGACAGATGGGACCGCTCGACCGAATACGTGAAGGACACGGTGGAGCGCTTCTCGCGCGATTGGTACCCATACCCGTGGCCGGCGGATGTCAGCGTGGCTGGATTCTCAACGGGCATGGAATATCCGGGCATGGTCTTCGACGGCATCAACGATTCGGGCAAATTCCTCTTCTGGGTGACAGCACACGAGATTGGCCACGGCTGGTTCCCGATGATTGTGGGCTCGAATGAGCGGCGCCACGCATTCATGGATGAGGGTTTCAATACGTTCATCGACATTGGCGAGTCGGCGGAATTCCAAGGGGGCGTGTTCGGACCAAAGCGCGACTCAGAATACTCGGCCGGTGGCGAGCCGCCTGACATGATTTTGAAGGTACTCGACAACCCGGCGGCGCCGACGCTGATGATGCCGGCGGATTCGTACCCGTGGCAACTTGGACACCCGGTCAGCTACTTCAAGGGCGCGTACGGCATGGTGCTGCTGCGCGAACAGATTCTGGGTAAAGAGCGGTTTGACTGGGCCTTCCGCAAGTACATCCGCGCGTGGGCCTTCAAGCACCCTTCACCGTCGGACTTCTTTCGAGCAATGCAGAGCGAAGGCGGCGAAGACCTGAGCTGGTTCTGGCGTGGCTGGTACATGAACGACTGGCGGTTCGACATGGCTATTAAAGCCATCGACGGCGACCACCTGACGATTGCGAATAAGGGCCAGCTTGTGCTGCCGGCGACGGTGGAGGTGAAGTTCACCGATGGAACAACGACACGTTTCCGTGTGCCCGTGGAAACGTGGGAGTCAAAAGGCGAGGTGGTGTGGAACGGCTACAAACCGATTGCCTCGACGACGGTAGACCCGGACCACATGTTGCCGGATGACGACCGCGCCGACAATACAATGACGGCGAAGTAAAGACAGGCGGGCTCAGGCCCGCCTGTTTGCTGACAAAGTCAGTTCGCGAGTTCATGTGAAGACAGTCGTAGTCTTCACAATCAAAACAAGGGTCTCCACGGGAGTGATATCCAATCCCCGCCCCCCTCAAGTCCGGGAAAAAACTAAGTCCGGACTCTGGAGCTAAAGTCCGAATTCCATTGAAGTTATGGAGTGTGGTTGCAGCCAAAGTCCGAAATCTAAAGAATTTAGCTGCAGAGTCCCTGGAATGAATGACTTAAAGCAGTTTCCGAATTACCGCAGGCCTATTGAAAGTAATGGAAAGCGGCCTTTTCCTGAGGAAAAGGCCACTTTGAAGAATTCCTTCGGCTCATACCAATTTGGGAACTGCTATAGCAAATCGACTCGACGGTTTCAGTCCGAGCGTTGCATTCCGACCTGCTTTTATTGTGCGCCTTGCGGGGAAATAAACAGCAACAGAACAGGTCTCCGTACTTGCTTGCGGGAACGAATGTAAGGCAGGACCAGGGCGGACCTGGCCCCTGGTCTGACACTTTCTTCGCGCCGACGATTCAAGCCGCAATTTTCTCCAACTGCGCCAGATGGTTCAGATCGTGTCCGGCCATGGTTTCCACGATGGTCTGGAAGGTCATGGAGCCGCGCTCGGGGTGCGTGACCGGATCGTTTGCGTGATCGGGCAATGCCCAGGCAATGAGAAGTAGATTCCAGTTGCGAAATGCGGTGTATGCGGCGAGGGCATCTGCAGCAGAAAAAGATTCATACGGTGGTGCCCACTTGTCCTGATCAAAGGGCTGAAGGACATGGCCGGGCTCGGCGAGAGTCTGGCGGAGACGGAAGCTGAAGGCAATTTCGCAGTCAGCCAGATGGCAGACAATCTGCGCGGGGCTCCACTTACCGGGCGCGGGCGAAGCTGTCGTTTTGGACGCTCCCATCTTTTCAAGCAGGCGTGCAACGGTGGCCGGTGTGGATGAGAGGATTTCATCGAGTGGTCGGCCGTTGAGAAATTTTTCGTAGGGATTGAGGTCGGACATGGGGGCTCCTTGAAGGCGGTAAGGAAAATGGATATCTTGATGCTATGCGATTTGAACCCCTCATACGACTGCATGTGTTGGTGGATAGCACCAGCCGTGCAGCGGGGTCTTATAAACCCTGGTAAACGCCAGATTAAAGCAGTTCCCGAATTACCCCAGGCCTTTTGAAAGTAGTGGAGGGTGGCCTTTTCTTGAGGAAAAGGCCACTTGGAAGCATTCCTTCGGTTCACACCCATTCGGGAACTGCTAGCGCGTGCCGGGAGGGGGCAGCACCCTCATCCACCACCAAATCGCATCCAAGCCAGGTGGAACAACCACGCCGCTCTTGCCTCAAACCCCACTTTTCAGCGATACTTAGGTGTTGTGTCTTGCGCGGCTGGACGCAGGCGTCCGGCCTTTTGTATGGGCGGACGGCCCAGGTTCCCGGGATGAAACCCGCAGGGACAGCCAGAAGGCCAAGAGCCGCAAAGGTTTGCACAGGATTTTGAAAGGAACAGAAACGCCGTGGTTATGATTCGTCTGGCGCGCGTTGGCGCCACCAAGCAACCCTACTACCGTATCGTCGTCATCGAGAAGGATCGCGCCCGCAATGGCCGCTCCATCGAGGTGGTAGGCACCTACAATCCCCGCACTAACCCCGCCAGCGTTGAGCTGAAGCATGAGCGCATAGCCTACTGGCGTGGCGTGGGAGCGCAATTCTCCGATACGGTCGCCAAGCTGGTGGCCAAGCATCCCGCCCCGGCCGCAGCCTAAGCGGCCGCAACTCAGACCGGCCGGGCCCGTCCCTACAGCCCGGTTTCGTATTCGTATAACGCCCTGCCAATTCATTCAGTTGCTGACGCGGAGGGGCAAATACTGATACTATTCGCGCACCGGTCCGAGTTGCTTCCCCCGAGAAGCACGCAGGTCAGAGGCAAGTGCATGACCCAACACGATATGGTGGCAGTAGAAGAGCTGGTCCGTGAAATCGCACGGGCTTTGGTAGATGAGCCCTCAGCGGTGGAAGTAGAGTCTGTGAGCAGGGACGAGAATACAGTTCTCAAGCTCAGAGTTGCTCCGCAGGATGTAGGGAAAGTCATTGGCAAGCAAGGGCGTACAGCCCGTTCGGTACGCACCATTCTAGGTGCTGTGAGCATGAAGCTGCATCACCGCTACACGCTCGACATTCTGGAAGAGGGCGACGAGGATTAGCGCGGGAAGGCGTTCCCGGAGCACAACATGGCCCCAATCGATGAACAGACAGAGTGGGCCTGGCTGGCACGGATCAAGCGCCCGCAGGGACGGCGAGGCGAAGTCTTTGCCGAGATTCTGACCGATTATCCAGAGAAATTCTCTGAGCGGCGGCTGGTGTGGCTGCTCCGCGAAGGCCCGGACATTGCGGCCAAGGGAGATTCTGCGCCTCGGGCGGCAGAGATCAAAAACCACTGGCTGCATAAGGGCGGCATTGTGCTGCACTTCGCCGGGGTCGAGTCGATCTCCGATGCCGAAAGGCTGGCTGGCCTTGTGGTTGCCATTCCCCGCGCTGAACGCGTGCCCCTTGGTGAGGATGAAGCCTACGTAGGCGACCTGACCGAATGCGAGCTGATTGACGTGGCCGGGACTGAGCCTGTCACGGTGGGCCGCATTGCCGACGTGGATCGCAGCTCAGGCCCAGTTGCCCTGCTGGTTGTGGATTCACTCCACGGCGAGGTTTTGGTGCCCTTCGCAAAGAGCTACCTGCGCAAACTGGATTTAGTAAACAAGCGTGTGGAGATGGCGTTGCCTGAGGGTCTTCTGGATTTGAACTAACCACCAGCGGCGCGCGGAAGTTTCGGTTCGGGACTCTTGCCAGCCGCTAAGATCAAAGAGATATGAGCCTGCGTTTTGATATCGTGACCATCTTTCCCGGCTTTTTCCAGGGATTTCTGGAACACGGTATTATTCGACGCGCTCAGGCGGACGGTTTGGTCTCGTTTGGTCTGCGCGATCTGCGTACATGGACGCACGACCGGCATCGCACAGTTGACGACCGGCCCTTTGGCGGCGGCGAAGGCATGGTGCTGAAACCGGAGCCACTGGCGGCGGCGCTGGAGTCGCTTGGCGTTCGTCCGAAACCGGAAAGAACCGCAAATTCCTATTCCGGGGCTCATGTGGTGCTGCTCTCGGCGCAGGGCAAGGTCTTCACGCAGGCAACGGCGCGTGCGTTGGCCAAGTTGGAACGCATTGTTCTGGTCTGCGGCCGTTATGAGGGCGTCGATGAGCGCATTAACGAGCTCTATTGCGACAGCGAGCTTTCCATTGGTGATTATGTCTTAAGCGGCGGCGAACTGGCCGCAGCTGTGATTGCAGACGCCACGATGCGGCTGGTTCCCGGTGTGCTGGGCAATGAGGCTTCTGGCGAGTTTGAGAGCTTTGGCGCTGCCGACACTGAGATTGAAACAGATGTGGAAGGCGTGCCGCGCTCACAGCATGGAGCAGGTGGATTGCTGGACTATCCGCATTACACGCGGCCCGCGGAATTCATGGGGATGGCAGTGCCGGAGGTGCTGCAGAACGGCGATCACGCGGCGATTCGCCGCTGGAGGCACGAGCAGCAACTGCGTAAGACGCTCGCGAACCGGCCTGATCTGCTGGAGCGGGCTGCGCTGAGTGCAGAAGACCGCAAGACAGTTGAGACGCTAAAGAATTCCCTTTCAGACAAAAAGAGCTAAAACGTCTTCACCGGTGGCGGTTGATCGACGCCGACTTTCCCCGATGTAATTTCAGCGACAAAGAAGTTCTCGCCGCGTGTGGAACAGCCTGCCATGCGGCGCATCATGGCCAACTGGCCCACATGCGTGAGTGCATCGGCAACAGGTCCCTGAAAGAGGCGTTCGATCGACGTGTGAATCGGCGCAGATGAGGCAAGATAATCGTCGAATGCGCCCAGAGCGGCATAGAAACGCTCCACTTCGGCCTTCCAGGGCAGGGGTGTTGAGTTATGCCACTGCTGTTGCCCTTTGGCGATGCTCAAGGCCCAGTCGAACAAGTCACCCATGTGTGCCAGTATCTTCGCTGGCTCGCGTCCGCAACCATTGAATGTGGCGAACTCGGACGGCGCATTCTCAAGGGCACGGGTGGCGCGATAGGCAAGTGAAGCAAGCGTGTGACGAAGCAGTTCGCGGGACTGATCCATGTTCGATAGGCTCCTTAACGCACGAGAACATTATTGAATAAACGTGATGCCATAGCGCTCAGAGACAGCCAGCAGTTGCGGCATATCGTCAGGAATGCTGAGCACCGAAATCTCTTCGAGATAATCTTCAAAACCGCCTGGCGTGACGAAAACCAGGAGGGTTCCGTCTGTGGCACCTGCATTGCGAAAGGTATGGACCGAGCCACGCGGCGCATAGGCCGACTCTCCCGGTGCGAGTTTATGCCACTCACCATTCATCAAGACTTCGAAGTCGCCTTCCACGTTATAGAAGGTTTCATCCTCATTCTTGTGCCAGTGCGGCGGCGGCCCGCCACCGGGAGGAGAAACCTGGCGCAGAAGGCTGGACTTTCCTTCAGTCATGGATGCATCGACGAGCACGTCGACGGGCTCGCCGAAGACCCTGAAACTCTTGATGGGCATGGACTTTGTCCTTTTGAGGAACCGGGGTGAAACAATGTCGGAAACATAGCACACGGTATATGGGGCGGACTAGGCGTTTGAGGCAATTCTCTGCTAAAATCAAAGTTCTGAGTTCAACCGCAGGAAGAAACCATGTCTATCCATCCAGTTATGCAGCGCCTGGCCGACAAGCTGAAGCGCACCGACCTGCCGGCGTTTGTTCCCGGCGATCAGGTTCGGGTCCACGTCAAGATTAAGGAAGGCGAAAAAGAGCGCCTCCAGGCCTTTGAAGGACTAGTAATCGCAGTCAATCATGGTCCGCAGGGTACCTTTACCGTTCGCAAGATGAGCTTCGGCCAGGGTGTCGAGCGTATCTTCCCCTTCAACTCGAAGGTTGTGGATCGCGTACAGAAGATTCGCAGCTACAAGGTGCGCCGCGCCAAGCTGTTTTACATTCGCGGACTTCGCGGCAAGGCTGCTCGCTTGAAAGAAGTGGATCGCAAGCTCGCACAGGCCTAAGCGCACGCGCAGGTATCTCCTTCTCAAAACCCCGGCTTACTTGGCCGGGGTTTTACTTTGGCACCTTCTTCACGTGAAAGAACCGCCCAATGAACGACGGCCCGGGCAAATTGGATCTGCCCGAGCCGCCGGTTCCTGAAACTCCTGCGTGACTTAACGAAGATGCGATGTTGGGGTTGGCATGGGACGATCGACCACTTTGCGGATGCGGGCAAGGTGATGCCAGCTATGGCGAACCGCATGATCCTCGAGCACAAACTGGGCTGTGATGGGAGCACCGAAGCTCAACGAGAATGGCGCTGCGCGATCAAGCTGAGCATCGGTCAATTCGCGAACCCTAGCGGCTGCGGCAAGGCTGTTTTTGCGAAGCAGGATAAGCGTTTCCTCACGCGACACAGAGATATTGTCCATGGCGTGTTGCGCGTTCATCTGATGCACGGCGTCCCATGTGACCTGCGTGATCGCCTTGCCGCTGGCTATTGTCTCGGCCAGCTCAACCTCGATGGGATACACGCTGGCAACGTGGTGGACGACGACCCCAGCGCTTCGTCCGGGCTTTCCGGATTCCATCATCGGTGTCGTCCACTCTTCCTCGGTCATTCGTGCGGCAAACTCGAGCAGCCGCATGGCGCCCTCTTCGATTCGATCCGCGAGCATTTCCGCACGGCGGTTTGCCGTACGCCTATCCGACGAACGGATCGGTGAGGGCATGCTATTGAGTTCACCGCGATGCGCGATAACCTCCAAGTACTCCGCATCGACGATTGTCCGCCTGCCTTCAGCCCGATTATTTCCAGACCAGAGAGCAATGAGCTCTGCCCTGAGCTTTTGCTGCCCTTCGGCACTCAGTGACTCGAATGCGCGCGCCATGGGCCCGTAGTTCTGGCGGAAGAAGTCGACAACGACATCGGGCGGGAAGGGATACTCAAACTGGTGGAAACGATAGGTGCATTTGATGTCGAGTGTTCCCTCGCTCATGCGCTCGAAGATAACGGCCGGATCTCCCCAGGCAAGCGGAGAAGGCATGCCATTGGGCGCGATGTATTTGCTGATGGTCTTGAGCATCTGACCGACAAAACCGTGTTCCGTCCAATTGGCCATTGCGATCTTTCCTCCGGTGCGGCATACGCGAATCATCTCGGATGCAACCAGATCGGGCTGCGGAGCAAACATTGCGCCAAACAGGCTGGCAACCACATCGAACTCGCCATCGCGATAGGGCAAGGCTTCCGCATCGCCTTCGTCGAAACTCACGCTGAGCTGCTCTTCCGCAGCACGGTCGCGGGCGCGCTCGAGCCAATTGACAGCGATATCGCAACCGGTTGCATGCGCACCGCCGCGCGCGGCAATCAGCGCCAGTTGCCCGGAGCCACAACCTACATCGAGTATGTGCTGGCCGGGCTGCATCCCGATCCGCCGGTAGAACAGAAATGCGTCCGGCTCCATGTAGCGGGAGAAGATGTCATAGTCGCCGGCCATCCACGTCCACTTAAGGCGGGCCTTCAATTGGTTCATTTCAGAGAGAGAGGGGGAAATTGTTGTTGCAGCACTCATTTTTCTTTCTTCCTTCCGGGTAATTCGATCGGCTAAGATCATGTACAACTATGCGGCTAGGCCTCCCCGTTGCGTTTGCTCTATTGGCCCGCATTTTTAGCCAAAACACCCGAACGTTGAGTGTGCAAATGCATGGATGTCCTCTCCGATGTTCTTAGTTCTGTCCGGCTGCAAGGTGCGCTGTTCTTCAACGCGGAATTCTCAGCTCCGTGGTGCTTGAGTTCCTCTGGCGCGGCTGGGATTGCACCTTATCTACCTTCAAAGAACGCGCATCTGATCATGTTTCACTTCCTTACCGAGGGAAGGGCTTATGCGTCGCTTCCGGGTGGAGAGCGTCTGCACCTGGAAGCCGGCGACATTGTCATCCTTCCGCACGGCGAGCCGCATCTGATCGGCAATGGATATCCGCAAAAGCCTGTCGACTCGTTCCGCACATTCGCAAAAAATCTATCCGACGGACTTAAAGCTGTCCGGTACGGCGGCGGCGGTGAAGTTACACGCTTCGTGTGCGGTTACATGGCATGCGACTCACAGCTTTGCGAAGTGTTGATGATGGGCTTGCCGCGAATCTTCAAGGTGTCTGTCGCCACGGATGAATCCGGACATTGGATCGAGAACTCCATTCGCTTCTCTGTCGGCGAGTCGACCGGTCCTGCTGCAGGCAGTTCGTTGGTGGTGGGAAAGCTCTCCGAAGTATTATTCGTGGAAACATTGCGGAGGTACATCGCAACCATTCCACCCAACCAGACAGGCTGGCTGGCCGGCCTGCGCGATCCGATGCTTGCGAGAGCGCTTGCCGAATTGCATCGGCAGCCGGCAAAAGATTGGACAGTAGCGAGCCTGGCGAAGATGGTTGGCCTTTCGCGCACACGGCTAGTAGAACGGTTCAGGCATTACCTGAAGACGTCTCCGATTGCATATCTGACATCGTGGCGGATGAAGCTAAGTGCGGAAGCATTGCGTTCCACGCAGAAGACCGTAGCTGAGGTGGCCTATGAGGCAGGCTACCTGTCAGAAGCAGCATTCAACCGTGCCTTCAAGCGCGCATTTAATGCTCCGCCAGCACAATTCAGGCAGCTGTGCAAAGCCAGTACAGCAAAAGAGAGCAAGGCAGCCCAACGTAAACGCATTGTGGCCTGATCTGCGGTTTTCGGGCACGTTTTCCGCAATGAGGCTCAAATTCCGCCGCATCAAACGAGAGGCGTTTCCATAGACTGGAGATATGGCCCAGACTCTCAGTTGCGGATGGGAGCATGAACGCGCAGCGCGCAAGCGTGGCGCACGCTTGATTGCCGGGCTCGACGAAGTGGGGCGCGGACCGTTGTTTGGGCCGGTTGTGGCTGCAGCGGTGATCTTGCCGGAGTCGTGCGAACTTACCGGTCTGACTGATTCAAAAAAACTGACCGAGGCCAGCCGCGAAAAACTGTATGAGCCCATTCAGGCATGCGCCGTGGCATGGGCGATTGCGGCAGTCGATGCGGAAACGATAGACCGCATCAACATACGCCGCGCTTCCCTTCTGGCTATGCGCCGCGCTGTGGAGCAGTTGAGCCGTATTCCGGATTTTCTCTTGATCGATGGCCGCGATTACATCGACTGGCCCTGCAAGCAACGTGCAATTATCAAAGGCGATGCAACGAGTATGTCGATTGCCGCAGCGAGTGTACTAGCGAAGGTTTATCGCGACCGGCTCATCGTAGAGATGGACAGCACATATCCCGGATACGGGTTAGCAAAGCATAAGGGATATGGCACGGCGTTCCATTTAGCAGCTCTTGAACGTCTGGGGCCCACACCGCTGCATCGGCGCAGCTTTAGTCCAGTGGCACAGGTAGAGTTAGAATTCGGGCAATTATGAAGCTCCCTGTAAGGCGTTGCTGGATTCTGTTGCCGGTACTTTGCGGCCTGGTCTGGACTGGGTGCGACCGTACGCGGTCCAAGAAGCCTGACCCCACAAAGGGCAGTGTAAACGGCACAGTGATATGCGCAGACACCGACAAACCCGCGCGGTTCGCGACTGTGACGCTGGTGGCCATTCCGCACGAAGGAGAACCGGCTGCGGGACCGGCTGATGTCGAGCAAGGCATCACAGACTTGAATGGACAATTCGATCTGGAGGCCGTACCTCCCGGCCGCTACTATGCCTATGCAACGTTGAACGGGTATCTCGATCCGGAGATGAGTCTGGATTTCGATCAGGTACAGAAAGTCTCAGGCGACCACGCCCAGCTTCTTGAATCGATTAAGCAGTGGAAGGACCATCTTGCGGAGGTTTCAGTCCATGTGCGGCGCCAATCCACGGTGAATCTATCGCTGGAGCGTGCGGCGGAGATCAGCGGAACCGTAACCTACGACGATGGCAGCCCCGCGATCGGAATGCATTTCCGCGCTTACCGCAAGAATCAACAGGGAGATTGGACCAGCGTTGGAATGAGACTGTTTGGTCAATGGTCTCTGCAGGCTGAATCCGATAGCCGCGGGCACTACAACATTGCCAGCCTGCCCGCTGGCGAATATATCATTTGCGCACTATTTCCGCTGTCGGACGAAAATACGACGACATATGTGTGCCTGGGAAACGTATTACGACGCAAAAATGCAACGATGGTCAAGGTCGGTCCCGGCGAGACCGCAACAGGACAAGACATCGTGATTCCGCTCAGCGGACTCTACACAGTCTCAGGAACTGTCTCCGTTCTAGCGGATGGCCATGCGCCAACGCATGCGCTGGTGCGTTTGCTCTACGCTGACGACCGAACACAGATGCGGCAACTTTCAACCGATGAAGATGGAAGCTTCTCCTTCCAGTTCATTCCTCAAGGAAATTACATTCTGAACGTGACCAATGCCGGAGACCGTCCTGACAAGGATTCGAATGATGGTTCGTCTGGCTCTTCCTCGCCGGGTGATGTTCGAACCTATGCGAGCAAGGAGATGCCATTGCAGGTGCAGGGAGATACCGAATCTCTCTCGATTCAGCTTGTGCCTGCTTCTTCCGCGCCGAATTTGCAGCGATAGTCAGGCAACCTGCCCTTTGTTGCGTCTCAGCATAGAGAGAATGGGACGTGCAAGAAGGAGCACAGCCAGCACAATGGTCAAACGCAGTGGCGACATCACGCCGGGCTTTACCTGCCACCAGAAATGGACGACGCCTGCAATTGCCGCAACATAGGCCAGCTTGTGCAAGGCGCGCCAACGCTTCCCGCCAAGCTTGCGGATGGACCATGTGGTGGACGTTGCCGCAAGTGGAACCAGACAGAGCCAGGCAAACATGCCCGCCGTGATGTAGCGGCGCTTGAGGATGTCGCTCGTCATGGCATTGATATCAAATCCGGTGTAGAGCGCGACCCACGTGAAGAAGTGGAGTGTGCCATAGAAAAAAGCAAAAAGACCGAGCAGGCGGCGGAAGTGAATGAGCCAACTGAGGCGAGGTGACAGACTGCGCACGGGCGTGATGGCAAGTGAGAGGATGAGAAACAACAGCGTGTTGTAACCCGTGGAGAATGTGATGTTCGCCGTGGGATCGGGGCCGAGTGTGTTGGTCACCGCTTCATAGACAAGCACCATCAGCGGCGACAAACAGCCAATCCAGGTCACTACCTTGAGCAGAAGAATATATTTACGAGGCATGGAATTTGGTCCGGTCCACTTACAATTTTGCATCAGTAATACTTGCGAAGATCCATGCCCTTGTACAGTGAAGCGACCTGATCTCCATAACCGTTGAACATAAGTGTGGTGCGCCGCTGCTGCCAGAAGGGCAAACCAACGCGCCGCTCAGACTTCTGGCTCCATGGCACTGTATCCACATCCGGATTGACGTTGGAATAGAAGCCGTACGCACTTGGGGCCTGATCATTCCACGTGGTTGGCGGCTGCTTTTCGACGAAGCGAATTTCAACGATGGACTTTGCTGACTTATATCCGTACTTCCACGGCACAACGATGCGCACGGGGGCTCCATTCTGATTGGGCAGCACTTCTCCGTAAAGACCGAAAGCGAGCAGAGTCAGCGGATGCATGGCTTCATCCATGCGCAGGCCTTCGGAATATGGCCAGAAAATGGTGGCATCCTGACCTGACCATTTTTCGACGTGGCGATCATAGTAGGAGACGAACTGCACGTACTTCGCGCTGGGAAGCGGATCGCATTGTTTGATCAGTTCAGACAGCGAATACCCGACCCAGGGAATGACCATGCTCCATGCCTCAACACAGCGATGACGATAAACACGATCTTCAAGCGGCCGCAGCTTGAGAAGTGAGTCGATGTCGAAGGTTTTCTCCGATTTCACCTTCCCTGAAACCTTCACGCTCCACGGGCGAGTCGGGAGTCCACCGGCATTCTTCGCCGGGTCACTCTTGTCGATACCAAACTCGTAGAAATTGTTGTAATGGGTTACATCTTCAAGACTGGTCAGCTGTTCGCCAGTAGTTGTCAGTGGGCTGGGAACGGTCTTTAGCTTGGTATCCGCATGAGCATGTGTACGGGGCGCAAGAATATCCGCAATTCGATCGGCTCCAAACGCAGATGCACCTGCTACTGCCGCCGCCCCCATAGCCGTGCGCAAGAATTTGCGTCGCGCCATAAAGCGCTCGTAAGCAACACGCGGCGTAATCTCAGAAGAAGGAATGGCATTGGGTTTGCGAATGAGCATAGTGCGACCTCGTGCGGGGAAAATTGTTACGCACCTATTAGACACCCGTAGAGCGCCACAAGTTACAGCGGAATTCCACTGTATTCATCGGATGGGAGTCACGCCCGCTGGTTATGACTTAGATGGAGCTGCGAGTCCCATTTTTGCGGGCAGACTACCACGCGGAAAGGATGTGGACTGGCGAACCACAAGATGCGTGGGGATATTCCACTCTTTGCATGATGACTTTGGATAGTTCGGCTCAATGCCTGCGCGCAGGGCTTCCACCGCCGCCGCAGCCAACGCCTTGCATGACATTTGCACGGTTGTCAGCGGTGGCAACATGAACTGGGCGAGATGAATATCGTCAAAACCAACCACAGAGATTTCTTGCGGAACACCATGTGTAGTGCGATAGAGTTCGTGCAGAACGCCGATTGCAGTCATGTCGTTGGAACACATGATGGCAGTGGGAAGCTGGGGCAGCGTGACAAGCTTCTCCATTGCAGTCATTCCACCTTCCATGGTGTGCGTGCCTTCTATGATGTGCCTGGCTGGCACCTTCAGCCCAAGTTCGGCCATTGACTTGAGGAATGCGTCGCGGCGCGCAACCGCGGAGCGTAGGCGCAGCGGACCGCTAATGAAAGCAATCTCACGATGGCCAAGAGCCGCAAGATGCTGAACTCCCTGACGAATGCCCTCAGCATAATTGACTTTGAGTACACGAATATTGGGCAAATTCGGACCGTGATCGATAAATACCAGAGGGAATTCACGTTCCACTAGTTTCTGTATAAGCTCTTCTTCAATTCCGAAGGTCATTACAGCCACACCGTCTACATTGCGCTGAAGCATGCGCCGAATCAGCGACTCTGTGCGTGCAGGCTCATAATTTGTGGAGCCAATGAGCACTTCATATCCCTGTGCTACGGCCAGATTTTCGAATTCCTGCACAATCTCAGGGAAGAAGGGATTTGTGATTTCCGAAACGATAAGGCCAAGCATATGACTACGCCCCGACACCAGCGCGCGCGCCTGCGTGTTGGGCAGATAGCCGACTTCCTCAATTGCCTTCCAAACACGCTGGGCGAGATCCTGATCGACCGTTGGGATGCGATTGACCGTGCGCGAGACGGTTGCGATGGAGACGCCTGCTCGCTCGGCCACATCACGGATACTCACTGAGGCGTGCCTGCGGCGCTTGGAGGATTTGCTTTTCAAAGTTTTCACGTTTGGAACGATTGTACGCTTTCTTCTTGTTTCTCAAAGTATATGCGTGGACCCATAATCCCCGGAAAAGCAGTAATTTGATTGAAATTATGTGCGATACTTCGCTTCTTTGCGGTTCTGAAATGCCGCTGCTAAACCGATATTTCAGGCACTTTCTGGAAAGCGTTTCCCTGCGTGTCCTGCAACTCGACATCACTACAAAATGAGATCAGGGATGGCGCTGGCCACCCGCAGCCACGTCAACCGCGTGATGCACGAGCGGCAGAATCGCTTCAAGGCTTTCGGTGGCGCCACGAAGACTGCCAGGGAGATTGACAATCAGCGTTCTGCCTCGCATGCCCACGACAGCACGTGACAGCCAGGAGAAAGCGTGCTTCTCGCTGCCTTTGAGACGCATCAGTTCAGCAATACCCGGCGCTTCGCGATCGATGACGCGGCGTGTGGCTTCAGGAGTACAGTCGCGCGGACCGAGACCTGTACCACCCGCAGTGAGAATAAGGTTAATTCCCTGCCCGGACCACTCGATGAGTTTGGCTGCAATTCGATCTTCATCATCGGGCAATAGTGCTGTGGCAATTTGCCCGTCGGGCCACGCTGCGTGCAACATCTTCGCCACTGCCGGACCGGCAGTATCTATGGCTTCGCCACGCGAGCAGCGATCAGAGATGGTGAGAACAGCAAAGTGCATACGATGATTCTAGCTATTCGCTCGAAAGCACATGAATCGTACGAAACCAGCGCGCGGCCTCGTCCGGCCAGTGTGTGACGGGCAGGTCCGTAGGACGCAAACCGTATCCGTGACCGCCTTTTGAGTAAATGTGCAGCTCAGCCTCAACGCCGGCCTTCTTCAGTTGCATAAAGTAGACGACCGCATTTTCCACGTGAACGGGATCGTCCTCTGCTTGCACAACAAAGGTGGGCGGCGTATCCGCAGTTGGATTGATATCCGGATTGGCTTCGAAGTTGTGCTCGGCGAGGGCGAGGTAACCGGGGTAGATGACAACCGAAAAATCTGGACGGCAGCTCTGTTTGTCGGCATCATCCACTGGCGAGTAAAGGCGCTTGTCAAAATGCGTACTAATGGCAGCTGAAAGGTGTCCGCCGGCGGAGAAGCCAAGTACGCCTATGCGATGTGGATCGATGCCCCACTCGGTTGCATGTTCACGCACAAGGCCCATGGCACGCTGCGCATCCTGCAGAGCCGCGGGCGATTTGGGATATGGGCCCGTGTTGGGCACGCGGTATTTCACCAGAACGCAGGTAACACCAATGGAATTAAGCCATTGGCAGACCTCGGTGCCTTCCAGATCGATGGCGAGAATCTGATAACCACCGCCGGGAAAAACTAAAACAGCCGCGCCTGAATTAATGCTTGTGGGCTTATAGACCGTCAGGGTCGGTACGGATACGTTGCCAAGACGGATGAGCGGACGACCCGCAATGAGATTGTCTTTTGCTGTGGTCTTGTCAGCTTCTGGCGGCATATTGTCCGGCTCGCCCGGCGCTTTGCCAGGCCAAAGATTCATGGTCAGATGGCCGGGCGCGGGCTGCTGGCTGTAGAGGTACGGGTTCGCAATGGAAAGCGAAACAGCCATGATGGCCAGAGCGGCAGAAATACCCAAACGTTTCAGCATGGAATCCCTCACAAGAAAATGAACGCAGCGATGATTGCAGTTGAGGGAAGGCTGGCGCAAGCCCCTCACCAGTCTTGAGAGTGTGGCGCAATCAGGGTTGCGCGTCAGCGGGAGCCAGAAGTGTAAGACGTTCAGACGCAATCTCAATGCGCGCGGGAAGCGACCCAAGCCATTCACCGTCGGCTTCAGCGTATACCGTTTCCGACGCGCCGTTGCGTGGAAGACACTCGACCGAATGTGCATTGAGGATCTCGATTTCATCGCTGAACGTTTGCCGCCCCGCAAGAGTGGCAATCAGGAAACGGAAATAGCGCATACGGCTGCGTGTTTTGAAGACAAGAATGCGCAGGTCTTCTCCGCGCAGTGTGGAGCCGGGCGTGAGCACGCCAAGTGCACCACCAAAGGAGCGCACGCGGACCACAAGAACCTGCGAGACTTCTGCCAGCTGCGGTTCTGGATCGCCGTTGGCCTGAATGCGCACATGGAACAGAGGAAATGGCCCAGTTGCCCAGACGCGGAAACCCTCAATGATATAGAGAACATAGCCAAGACGACGCTTGAGTTTCTTATCCATGCGCGCCATCAACAGCGCGTCCGCACCAATGCCCGCGGCAACGGTAAAGTAGCGCACCTGCTCCGCACCCTGCGGATCGCGAAAATGGATGCGGCCCACGGGAACATCAATAGGACGTGCGGTAACCAGCTTGCGTACTGCCTTGATGGCGGAGTTGCCCAAACCGAGCGCCTGTGCGAGCACGTTGGCAGTGCCCAGAGGAACAACACCCAACGCAACCTGCGTACCGACAAGGGCCTGCAGGACCTCGTGCATGGTACCGTCGCCACCACAGGCGAGAACCGCGTCGAATCCCCCATCCACGGCCTGCCGGGCAAATTGCGTAGCAGATCCAGGCGCATTCGTCTCGAAGGCCTCAACCTCAATGCCCGCTTTGCGTAGAATAGCGAGCGCCTGCGAAATGATTTTGGCGCGCCGGGATGAGAGCTGTCCGGAGGCTGGATTGTAGATAAGCGCGACTTTTTGCATAGCGTCCGTACAGCACACCACGCCACCCCATCGGGCCACGCGAACTTGCCGCAAAAGATCTGTTTCTATCATTGCAGGAAATGGCGGCACGCTGTACGAAGAAATTGAATGGAATACACGGCTGGAGAATCAGTAAGGAAACGACAGTACTGGCCTCCAGACACAGCAATGCCGAAGCACGAAGGCTTCGGCATTGGATTCGATACGAAATGCAATGCGGTTTAGCTGCAACCGCTTGTTGAGCCGCAGCTCATGCAGCGGTAGCAGGATCCATTGCGCACCATAATGGCTCCGCAGGTAGAGCAGCTCGGCGCATCACCCATCTCGTACATCGAACGCATGGCATCCGATGCGTGATAGACGCCGCGGTCGGCGAGTTCCGGCCCGTGCGATGGGCTTGCGGCAGCTGAAACAGCCTGTACTTCAGGTGCTATGCCGCCTTGCGGCGCGCTGGTGGAACCCATTCCTTTTGATGAAGCCGCAGGCTCTGCCGGCATCTGCGGTTCGTCCTCCTCAAGAATGGAGGGCGAGGCCGGCAGTTGCGGCGCATCTGGCGCCAAACCGGCGAAGAGCGTCAACTGCGTGCCCGACAGGAAGCGGAGGTTCAGCCAGCGGAAGATGTAGTCCATCAGGCTCTTGGCATAGCCAATCTGCTCGTTACCTGTCCAGCCGCTGGGTTCAAAGCGGGTGTGCGCGAACTTCTCGCACAGCACGCGGAGCGGAACACCATGCTGCAGCGCGAGCGAGATAGAAGTGGCAAAGGCATCCATTAGTCCGGAGACTGTCGAACCTTCCTTGGCCATGCGAATAAAGATCTCACCCGGTTGACCAGTGGGATAGAGACCCACAGTGATGTAGCCCTCGTGTCCACCGATGGAGAACTTATGCGTGACCGAGGCACGCTCTTCCGGCAGCCGATGACGCACAGCACGTGGAGGCGCGTTGAGATCCTGCACAGGTTGGCGCTCCTGCGTGATGGGCATGGAGACCGGCTTGAGCTCAGGCACGGCGGCGGCCTTTGCAATGTCTTCCATTGCCTTTTGGAAGGCTGTGGAAGCCGCGATGACCTGACGCGCTGTCACTTCAAGCTTCTCATCGATTTTGGTTTCGAGCGTCTTGACGTCGGCTTCGGCGCCCACATGCCCCGCGGCAATCTGCGCCATCACACGCGCACCAGCAGCATCGACCGCGGAAGGCTCGCGCTTGGTGTCAAGCGAAGTATTGAGCGGCTGTACGCCCTTGGAGCCATCGCGATAGATAGCAACCGCCTTGATACCGCGACGCCAGCTCTCAGCGTAGGCCTCGGCCACATCTTCCACCGTTGCTTCATTGGGCAGGTTTACCGTCTTGGAGATAGCGCCCGAGAGAAATGGCTGCGTGGCAGACATCATCTTGATGTGCCCCATGTAGTGGATAGAGCGCGTGCCCTTGGCTGGCTTGAAAGAGCAATCAAAAACCGCCAAGTGCTCCGGTTTGATGCTGGGAGCGCCTTCAATCGTGCCGGTCGCATCAATGTAGCTCACGATGGCATTCACCTGCTCGTGGTTATAGCCGAGCTTGAAGAGCGCGGCAGGCACAGTGTTGTTGACGATCTTGATCATGCCACCGCCAACAAGCTTCTTGTACTTCACCAGCGCCAGATCAGGCTCAATACCGGTTGTATCGCAATCCATCATGAAACCGATGGTTCCGGTTGGCGCAAGCACGGTGGTCTGCGAATTGCGATAGCCGTGACGCTCACCGTACACGAGAGCCATATCCCAGCACTCGCGGCTTGCGTCAATGAGCGCATCGAGCTGCGGCACTACGAACGGCTCGCTACTTGTCTTCGACTTGCCGATGTTGTTCACTTCAGCGCGGTGCATACGGATCACGTCAAGGAACGGCTCGCGGTTGACATAGAAACCGGGGCAGGCGCCGCCCTGGCGTTCCACCGAAGCCGTAAGCGGCGTGGCCGAAGGAATCTCAGGGCACTGTGCGGCGAGGATGGCTGACTGCAGATATGCCTGACCACACATGATGGCGGTAAGCGCGGCTGCCAGATCGCGACCTGCGGCTGAGTCGTAGGGCAGGCCGAAGGCCATCAGCAGTGCGCCGAGGTTGGCATAACCAAGACCGAGCGGACGATAGTCATGCGAATTGCGCGCAATCGACTCGGTGGGATAGCCGGAATTATCCACCAGAATCTCCATCGCGGTAATGACAACGGAAATCGCATGGCGATACGCCGGGATATCGAATGTACCCGCGGGCGTGACGAACTTGAGCAGGTTAAAACTGGCGAGGTTGCATGCCGAGTTGTCGAGGAACATGTACTCCGAACAAGGGTTCGATGCGTTGATGCGCGCCGTATTCTTGCTGGTGTGCCACTTGTTGATGGTGGTGTCGAACTGCATGCCGGGGTCACCGCATAGCCACGTGGACTCGGCGATCTTGTGCATGATGCCACGCGCCTTGTGCTGCTTCACAGGCTGTTTATCCTTCACTGTCCGCGTCCAGAAATCGCCATCCGCCTCGTAGGCGCGCATGAACTCGTCCGAAACTCGCACGGAATTGTTGGCGTTCTGGAAGAAGATAGACGAATAGGCCTCAGAGTCCGGGCCTGAACCGTCATAACCAGCCCGGATCAGCGTGAAGGCCTTGGCCTCTTCCTTGGCCTTGCACTCGATGAACTCCACGATGTCCGGATGGTCGACGTTGAGGATGACCATCTTGGCCGCACGGCGCGTCTTGCCGCCGGACTTAATGACACCAGCAAAAGCGTCAAAGCCGCGCATGAAGCTCAATGGACCGGAAGCCTGTCCACCGCCGGAAAGCTGCTCCATGGAACCGCGAATGGCCGAGAGATTGGTTCCTGTGCCCGATCCCCACTTGAAGAGCATACCCTCGGTCTTGGCCAGGGTGAGGATGGAGTCCAGTGAATCTTCGACGGCATTGATGAAGCAAGCTGAGCACTGCGGGTTCTTATAGCCCGTAGCCTCGAACTTCACTCCGCCGGAAGGAGCATCCCAGTGCCAGCTCTTACCGTCGGAATTGGGCTCCAAGCGGTCGCACCCCACGTTGAACCACACCGGTGAGTTGAAGGCCACCTTCTGCGTAAGCAGCATGTGTGCAAGCTCGTCGTGGAAGACACGCGCATCGTCTTCAGTGGCAAAGTAGCCCCCCTTAAGGCCCCATACGGTCACGGTTTCAACCACACGGCTTACAAGCTGGCGTACACCCGTCTCGCGCTCCGGCGTTCCAATCTGGCCATGAAGGTATTTGGAAGCCACAATGTTGGTTGCGGTCATCGACCAATCAAGCGGCACTTCAACGTTCTTTTGCTCAAAAATCGTGTTGCCCTTGCTGTCTGTAATCAGCGCTGTACGGAGATCCCACTGGACCTCGTCGTAAGGCGACACACCTTCCTTTGAGAAACGGCGCGTGAATTTCAAACCTGCATGAGTCGAATGGGCCTGGAGGTCCGCTGCAGTGGTGTGAATATTAGTTTCGTTCATAAAAACTCTCTCCAATGGCATAAGTTCGAATACTGCGCCCGATGCAGCGTTTTAGCGCCTGCCTGTGGGACGTATTTAGAGGTGGAAACAGCTCTCAAAAGCGGGAGTGAAATACCGCGAGTTGTTGCCAAGCTTGCGGCCTTCTGGAGGGGTTTTCTTCCCAGAATCTTTACAGTCCTTTTACAGCCGCAGATGACAACTTAGCGCTGTCTATAGGGCAAGTCAACATGAAACCACAATATCTAGTATTTTCTTTGTGACTACCGTACCAATTTCGGGAACCCCAGAGTAGCGCTGTGGAAAGCTTGAATTCGCCCCTGTTTATACGGGTTTCAATTCCTGAAAATGCACAAAAGTCAGTGCAGACAGGGCTCTCAGCAAATGCCTATCCACCAAGACCAAGCGTAGAGCGGGTTTCGGGCTGTTACAAGGCGCAGGATTGGTGCAAATTAAGCGAATTTGGCTGTGTGAAATGTGGAGAAATGGGTCAGTATGTGGAACGCCGAACCCCCATCAACCAGAGCCCTGGCTGGTACGCTTGGCCTGTGAATGATTCCACGCAATCGCCCGTCTCCTGGAAACCCGTTCCCTTGCCTGAGCGGGTCACACATACCGGCCGCACTGTGGTTCTGGAGCCGCTGGATGCGGACAAGCACACCCCTGACCTCTTTGCGATGGTGGATGGGCATGACGAGCTGTGGGACTATCTGGCAGACGGCCCCTATACGGATGAAGAGTCCCTGCATGCGGCTCTGGAGCGCAAACAGCATGCGAATGACGCGGTCTTTTTTGCTCTCATTCCTAAAGCGCTGGCGCGCTGTGCGGGCTACGCGAGTTACATGCGCATGGATGCCGCACACGGAGTGATCGAAGTAGGCAATATCCTCATGTCACCGGCCATTCAGCGTTCCACGGCGGCCACAGAAGCCATGTACCTGATGGCACGGCATGTATTCGACGATTTGGGTTACCGGCGCTACGAATGGAAATGTAACGCGGACAATATCCCGAGCCGCCGCGCGGCACAACGTTACGGCTTCAAGTTCGAAGGCATCTTCCGTCAGCACATGGTTGTGAAGGGCTGCAATCGCAACACAGCGTGGTTCTCCATGCTCGATACAGAATGGCCCGAACAGAAGCGGGTCTTTGAGGCCTGGCTCGACCCGAAGAACTTCGATATGAACGGTAGCCAGAAAAAACGGCTGGAGGAGCTTCAATCGGAGGCGAAATGAGGTTCCGTTTTCACTATTCCAAAAAGAAACGCCGCCTGTTTCCAGACGGCGTCTTTGGAATTTGAACCTCAAGTAATTAAGCGCCGGCATTCGTGTTGATGCGCATGCCGTAATACGACTTCCGCACGAAGAACATCGACACCAGGAAGAACACCACCGCCAGAATCGTTGCCAGCTGCGGGTTTGCCTTGCTCAGCGATACAGCTAACTCCACGGCCAACAGGCCGAACAGCGTGGTGAACTTGATGACCGGGTTCATGGCCACCGACGACGTGTCCTTGAACGGATCGCCTACCGTGTCGCCCACCACTGTTGCGTCGTGCAATGGCGTGCCTTTCTGCTTCAGGTCCACTTCCACAATCTTCTTCGCGTTGTCCCAGGCGCCGCCCGCATTTGCCATGAAGATCGCCTGATACAGTCCGAAGATCGCGATCGAGATCAGGTAGCCGATGAACAAGTATGGCTCCATGAACGCGAACGCCAGCGTAGCAAAGAACACCGCCAGGAAGATGTTGAACATACCCTTCTGCGCGTACTGCGTGCAGATTTCCACCACCTTCTTCGAGTCCGTCACCGAGGCCTTCTCCACGCCTTCCAGCTTGATATTGGCCTTGATGAACTCCACCGCGCGATACGCACCTGTGGTCACCGCCTGCGTCGAGGCACCGGTGAACCAGAAGATCACCGCGCCACCGCAGATCAGTCCCAACACGAACGGCGCATGCAGCAGCGAAAGGCTTCTGACCGCCTCGGCGTTGGTCAGCCCCTCGGTCAGCGCCATGATGATCGAGAAGATCATCGTGGTCGCGCCCACCACCGCCGTACCAATCAGCACCGGCTTGGCCGTCGCCTTGAACGTGTTGCCCGCTCCGTCGTTGGCCTCCAACAGGTCCTTGGCGCGGTCAAACTTCGCGTCGATGTTGAAGTCCTTCTTCAGTTCAGCCTCGATCCCAGGCAGCGTCTCGATCAACGACAGTTCGTAGATCGACTGAGCATTGTCCGTTACCGGGCCATACGAGTCGACCGCGATCGTCACCGGGCCCATGCCCAGGAAGCCGAATGCCACCAAGCCGAAGGCGAACACCGCCGGTGCCAGCATCATCTCCGCCGGCCAACTCAGACTGAAGTAGTAGCCCGCGCCCATGAGCGCCACCATGCAGAAGCCCAGCCAGTAGGCAGAGAAATTGCCGGCCACAAAGCCCGACAGGATGCCCAGCGATGCGCCGCCTTCCTTTGCCGAGGTGACTACGTCGCGCACGTGCGCCGAGTTGGTCGAGGTAAAGACCTTCACCAGCTCCGGAATTAGCGCGCCGGCCAGCGTGCCGCAGCTGATGATCGAGGCCAGCTTCCACCAGATGGTTCCGTCGCCCAGGTCGGGAATCATCAGGTAGGTCACCACGTAGGTCAACGCGATCGAGATGATCGAAGTAATCCATACCAGCGAGGTCAGCGGCTTCTCGTAATCCATCTCGTCGGCGTTGCCGTATTTGGCGTGCGCCATCATTTCGTTGATGAAGTATGCGCACACGCTCGAAAGCAGCATGGCCACGCGCATTACGAAAATCCATACCAGTAGCTGCACCTGCACCTTGGAGTCGGGAACCGCCAGCAGAATGAACGTAATCAGCGCCACGCCCGTTACGCCGTAGGTTTCGAAACCGTCGGCCGAGGGTCCAACCGAGTCGCCCGCGTTATCGCCCGTGCAGTCGGCAATTACGCCGGGATTGCGCGCGTCGTCTTCTTTGATCTTGAAGACAATCTTCATCAAGTCCGAACCGATGTCCGCAATCTTGGTAAAGATGCCGCCGGCGATACGAAGCGCCGCAGCGCCCAGCGACTCGCCAATGGCGAAGCCGATGAAGCACGGACCCGCATAGTCGCCGGGGATGAACAGGAAGATGAACAGCATGATCAGCAATTCGACCGAGATCAGCATCATGCCGATCGACATGCCTGCCTTCAGCGGAATCGCATAGCATGGGTACGGTTTGCCACGCAGTCCCGCAAATGCCGTCCGCGAGTTGGCAAACGTGTTCACGCGAATGCCGAACCACGCCACACCGTAGCTGCCGCCGATACCAACCAGGCTGAACAGCAGAATAATCGGCAGCGTCACCCCGATTGGCTTGTTCGGTACAGGCGATAACCAGCCAAAGTAGAGCGCGATAATGACCGCGATGAATGCCCACAGGAGGAGAATGAACTTGCCCTGCGTCACCAGATAGGTTTTACAGGTCTCATAAATCAGCTCGCTCATCTCCCGCATCGACCGATGCACCGGCAGGTTCTTCAATTGCGTGAAGATCACCAGGCCGAACAACAGGCCACCGACGCAAAACAGAAGGCCAATCATCAGAAGATTGTGGCCGTTGATACCGCCCAGAAACGGGACCTTCGTTAAATCGGGCAGCTTCAGGCTGGCCTCACCACCCCCGGATTGTTCCGGCTGCGCGTAAGCTATCGCAGGAAGAAATATTGCCAGCAAAGCTATTGCAGTTCTGTATTGCCGTTTCAGAAACGTACATGCAATGTGAAAACTCAATCCGACCGACTGCTGGTTTGCGGAAGTTCGATTGCCTGTTCCCGGCGACTGCCGCTTGAACAGCCGGGTAACAAGGAGCAAAAAGGTGCTCACACCTGGAAATTGATACAGCCTACGGTTTGGATTCACAAATCCTCCCTGCGAAAGGTTTGAAGCCGGATGATGACGGCCGAATAATACGACCTCCGTACAATACCCGTGGGAAAACCACCGGAAGGCTATCACCGGGCCATGGGACTGTCGAGTGATTGCTGTCACGGGCGGAAAGCGAGCGCGGTCAACATGGCTGAAGAAGCAAAATTACTCCGCATTCGGAACGTTGCAGAGTCAAATACGAACATCGAACAACCAATTTGGGCTGGCCATTCGGGGGTAAACCATTTAGGAACTTCCAAGCGGCTTACCGTCAGTTTCATGTGGCGCTGTGTTGCTTTGTGCGGTTTATGATGGGTGGTTGTCAGCAATTTCAGGTACGGCGACTGCGTTTTCTTCCCCCGGATAGCGCGCGCTCCAACAGCACCGGGCAGTTGCCGGCTCAGAGAGGCCGGTATGCAAGACAAGCTGTATTCAGTGTTTAGCCCCTCGGCAAACAGCATCCTCGGTGCAGGGATTCATGTTGTCGATGCATCTCAGGAGCCTCTTCTTGCCCTTAAGCTTATTATCGACGGGCTTACGGCTCATTCCGCCGGTGGAATCTGGCTTGGCCCATACCATCAAATTCCGCATGTGCAGGGATTCGCAGCGCGTGACCTGGTGATTCTTGACGCAGGCATGCGTGTTCTGTACGCGGCCTCTCTCAAGCCGGAAGATAGTTTTCCCCACCTTGTCAGTGAGGCGGCAAGCATGCTGATTCTTCCCCAGGGATCGTTGGCTGCCACTCCTATTCAGATTGACGAAGCTCTTGTTTTCTATGTTCCCGACATTCCGGGTGCACTTCCGTCACAAGCAACTATCGCGGCATCAGCATCGGCGAATCGACCGCCTTCCCGCGGGCTCAGCGGCGTTCACAAACCGGTCACAGACGGTAGTGTGGCAACTCCATCTGACGCGCCGACCGGAAAGGCACAGGAGCTTCCCAAGGAACCGCGCATCAAGCGTTTTCTGCGTTGGATCGATCCGACTCTTGTTTCTCCACCCGAACTACGCATCTCAATGCGACGTCCGTCTCCGGAGCTGGTTGCCTATCGGCTTACTCCCGGTCAGGAACCCGAGGCTTATCGCATTGGCGATATCAGTTCCACAGGCATCTATCTAATTACCTATGAGCATTGGAAAATTGGCGAGCACGTAAAGCTCACACTCCAGCGGGAAGGCCCTTTTCAGCAGGAATCGCGCCTGCGCATGGAGATTGAGGCTGAGACCGTACGGGCGGGAGACGAAGGTATGGGCCTGCGTTTCCTGTTGCCGCTCGGAATGGATCTGCATCTGTGGGAGTCGATGCACGAGAGCGGTACGGATATGTCCAAGCCTGAATATGTGGTCAGCGAAATGCGCTACGCGGAGGCACTCGCATTCCTGCGCCAAATTTGTCCTCTGGCTGGTGACGCCATGTCCCAGATGCTTGAAAAAGAACTCGGAGTGGCTCGCGTTGCGTGTGCCGTCGACATTGTGCTCATTGCAAAACAGCTCATGGGAGTTGATCGCAATGCAACAAAACTACACGCACATCCAGGCGTTGTTCTCCGTATTCTCGAGAACGGTTCCTGGGCCGAGTTCGACCTAATCAAGCAATACTGGGGAGGCCTTCTGGCAAGCTCCTGCACTAAAGATGGCAAGGACACCTCAAACCTTACCCATGTGGATTCGTTCAGCCTGATGCGCGTCATGCACTTCCAATTGCTGGCCGAAGGCTGCCGTTATGTGGAAAGAGGAGAGAACCCCGCATGCCTTCCGGAAGATCTGCCTAAAATAACGGGCACGAGTGACACAATTCCGATTTATAGGGCAATCGCCTTGCTTGGTGAATTGGGGCTCATGGAAAAGAGCTCTAAATCAACCTATGCCTTTGGAGAAAAGATCCGCATCGCTCCAACAGAACAAGGACTCGATCTGATGGCGCGCTGTAAAGGCGCGGCTGCTGCAGTCTAGGTCTACTTCGGTAAAGTACAGCCTGATGGGGTGCTATACCCTGGCCCTATTCATAGGCCAGAGCATCAATGGGGTCTTTGCGCGCCGCCATCCACGCAGGATAGAGTGCACCCAGAATCGAACCGGCAAACGCAATCATCGCCCCACGGCCTATCCAAACTCCAGTGAGCTCAAAACTGAAGGTGGGGAAACGCATTAAGAGCAGCTCACGCACTCCATAAGTTGACGCTATTCCAAGCAGAACGCCGGCAAGCGCGAGTACACCTGTCTCGCGCAGAACCACGCCAATTATCGAGGGCTTAGATGAGCCAAGAGACTTGAGGATGCCAATTTCGCGCGTTCGCTCAAGTACGGCCGTGTACATCGATTGGAAGATCACCAGGAAACCAACGATCACGGCAATCGAAATCACCACCCTAAGAGCCAGGTTGAAGCCTGGAAACCGCGCCGGTGTGTACTGAGAAATCAAATCGGCCATGGTCTGCACCTGATAGTTTTCAAGGCCGCGCGTTGCGTGGATTTCCTGAACAATGGCTTTTTCATTTGCAGGATCGTCGGCCTTCAGGTAAATCACAGATGCCTTGCCTTCTGACCCGATCATGGCTCCGAGCGTATCGATTGGCAGGAGACGCCTGCCTCCTTTGCCACTCTCCACAACACCGCAAATGCGGAAAGCATGATTGTGGATCATGATGGTGTCACCTACTTTGTGCCCCTT
Organism: Occallatibacter sp.; assembly: GCA_035550015.1. Lineage (GTDB taxonomy): Bacteria > Acidobacteriota > Terriglobia > Terriglobales > Acidobacteriaceae > Telmatobacter. The sequence continues at coordinate 29,736 of DASZRJ010000006.1, forward strand.
ACCCGACCGCGCGTAGACATCATCCACGATCACATCGTAAGGCCCTTTAAACGGCCCGCCCGAAACAAACGTAAAAGGTTTCAGCGCGTTGTAACTCGCGTAATCGATGCCGTAGAGGATTTCAACCGAACCCGACATATTGAAGTCGGTAATCACCGGTGACGCAACAGCGACATGTGGCATCTTCGCGAATGCTTCGGTCAGACGAATAGACATGGGAGCACCGCTCACGCCGTTCATAAAGCTTGCATTTGAGGGACGGACAATTAGATCCGCGCCAATGCCGTTGGTGCGGTCTTTTTGGTCGTCAAGCATCCCCATAAAGATGGCAACGATGGAAAGAATCATGACCACTTCAATCGCCACTGCAAGGATGCTGATAATGGACCGCAGGGGGCGATGGACTAGATTCGCAAAGACAAGCTTATTCATGCAGAAAGGAAAACTCCGAACAGCCAAAGGCGTCCTTTTTAGCCTAACAGCCACCGCTTCATTCGGGGCTCCAGAACCTGAGGTGAGACAATAGAAATGAGGTCAGATTTGACCATTGTGATTTGCCCGTTTGCAAAGGGCGATATAGGCCGGGCCGGGTAACCGAAAAAATAGCCCCCTTAGGTAATGAGTGACTGGCAAAACCGGCAAATTGGCCCAAAAGTTGTAGGCAGTGAATAGTTTCCCGTTTTGGTACATCGTGCCCAGACGGCAGAAAACAAAGGCGAATTTCCCTAAAACCCTTTGACGGCCCGAGTAAAGCCGTTTATTTTGGTTGTGGAAATCCCAACAGGGGCTCTCCCCTAACTGGTTACCTATGGGCAGTTTTGGCGAAGATTTGCGCGCGGCACGTATATCCCGTGGCATCGCGCTGGAAAAAATCACCGAGGTTACCAAGATCAGCCAACGTCATTTGGTTGCGCTGGAGCAGGAGAAGTTCCGCCAGCTTCCGGGTGGAATTCTCAGCAAGGGGATCGTGCGCGGATACGCGGGCGCTGTTGGCCTGGACGAGCACGACTGGACTGATCGTTTCCTGCAGGCCAGTTCAGCTTCGGCCAATGGTGAAGCAACGCTGGACGATGACCGTAGTTGGACGGCCTTTGCCGCAAACGTGGGGCGTGATCGCATGGAACGCCGTGAAGCTCTCGAGGCGCGCATGCGCTGGATTGGTGCAATTGCGCTGGTCTTGATTGTTGGCGTCGCTGCCTTTCTCACCGTTCGCTACTTTGGTCAGCGCGCTGCATGGTGGAGTAACACCACCCCTGATCACAACGTGACCGTAAATGCAGATGCTACGGTGGTTCATTCTCCGGGAAACACAGCGAAGTAACCCTGATTCCAATCCACAATCTTCCCTTGCACTCCAATTCTTGTGTCACTCAAGCAATTCATTCCTGATTGAGCAGCCACTGGAGATACCACTGCTTCATGCTGTAAACAAGAGCGTTTCCCTGTCTTTCTGTGACAAGACGGGCCGCTCGTCAGAGGTCCCGGTTCCCTTTCAACGGCCTGGAGGTACCTTCGAACCCCGGAACCTGCCTGTTTACTGCGATACTTTGCCATCAGTGACGCGTTGGCAATTACCATAGAAAGATGTATGCGGGGCCGTGGGGCCTGGCATGCGGGCTTGCTTGCCGGTCTCAACAAGTTTCGAGGCGCCGGCTGGGTTGAAGTGTACTTTTTTGCCGTGGTGAGCCCTTTGAAATTCAGATTCCCTTCAATGGGGAGGATAAGAAGTTGAGCGACCGTTTTCTGTTTACCTCTGAATCCGTCACCGAAGGCCATCCGGACAAGATTGCCGATCAGGTTTCCGACGCGATTCTCGACGCCTGCCTGGAGCAGGACCCCTACAGCCGTGTTGCCGCTGAAACTCTCACCGCCACTGGACTGGTTGTCATCGCAGGCGAAATCACGACCAAGGCCTACGTCGACTTCCAGAGTCTTGTACGCGGCGTTGTTGCCTCTATTGGCTATGACAACGCCGTCTACGGCTTTGACTCGAACACCTGTGCCGTCATCTCGACCATTAATAAACAATCGGGTGATATTGCGCAGGGTGTCGACACAGGCGGAGCAGGCGATCAGGGCATGATGTTTGGCTATGCGTCGAATGAAACACCGGAGCTAATGCCTGCGCCGATCTCGCTTGCACACAAGCTCACCCGGCAATTGACCTCCGTGCGCAAGAGCGGAAAGCTGCCCTACCTGCGTCCGGACGGCAAGAGCCAGGTTTCGGTGGAGTACGACGAAAATGGCAAGCCAGTCCGCATTGACGCTGTGGTCATTTCAAGCCAGCACGCGGAAACCGTAACCAATGAAGAGCTGCACGCGGATGTGATGAAGCATGTGATTCAGGCTGTGCTTCCGGCGGAGTGGCTTGACGAAAACACCAAGTACCACATCAACCCGACCGGCCGCTTCGTTATCGGTGGACCGATGGGTGACTCAGGCTTGACCGGCCGTAAAATCATTGTCGATACCTACGGTGGTATGGGACGTCACGGCGGCGGCGCCTTCTCGGGCAAGGATCCGACAAAGGTGGACCGCTCGGCCGCCTATATGGCCCGCTACATTGCCAAGAACATTGTGGCAGCTGGCCTGGCGGACAAGGCCGAAGTACAGCTCGCCTACGCAATCGGCGTTGCTGAGCCTGTCAGCGTGCTTGTAGACACCTTCGGAACGGGCAAGATCAGCGAAGCCAAGCTCACCGAACTGATACGCAAGAACTTCTCGCTCACGCCGAAAGGCATTATCGAGAGCCTCAATCTGCGCCGGCCCATCTACCAGAAGACAGCCGCCTACGGTCACTTTGGACGTACTGAGCCTGAGTTCACCTGGGAGGCCACGGATAAGGCTGCTTTGCTTGCAGAGCAGGCCGGCATTACAGCAGCTGCGAAGTAAGCGCATCGGCACTAACCAAGCACTGCAGGGACCGTCCAAAAGGACGGTCCCTTTTTGCATTTGAAGGATTACAGCTACGCGCTCCATTTCGGTCGCGTACGTCGATGCAATAGAATTCATCCGAGCCAAACACCTGCCCCTGTTGCGAAGGAGATATGGATGCGTTATTTGATCAGTGTTGCTTTGATTTTTGGATTTTGTATGACCTCGGCTTTGGCGCAGAACACGCAATGGACATATGAAGGATCCATGGGGCCGTTGAACTGGAGCAAGATTGACCCCGCCTACAAGGCCTGCTCGGATGGGGATTTGCAATCACCGATCGACATACGCGGTGCACGGCTGAACAAGTCCCTTAAGCCGATCGAATTTCACTACATCGGAGGCGGCGCAACGATGGTGAATACCGGCCATGGAATTGAATTACGCGTTCACAAAGGCAGCTATATCGTCGCCAATGGGGTTCGCTACGACCTGGAAAAGGTGAGTTTTCATCATCCCAGTGAAGGGGCGGTGAAGGGCAAATTAACGGACATGGATGCCCAGCTCATTCATAAGAGCGCAGACGGCAAGATTGCAATTATCGTTTCTCGGATGAACCTGGATGAGAGCCACCCCAATGCGACTCTTGCCACGCTTTGGGAACACTTACCGACGCAACCGGGGCAAACCGAGGAAATCACGGACATGGTGAACCCGCGTGGCTTACTCTCCAGCGATCCCGGCTACTGGACTTACACAGGTTCATTGACGGAGCCACCCTGTACAGAGGGCGTGCAATGGTTCGTGATGGAACAAAATGTGGGGATTAACCGCGCCCAATTGCGCGCATTCAGCAGTTTGTTTCGCTTTAATTCACGCCCATTGCAGAGCCGCAATGACAGAAAGATTGAAGCGAACAAATAGAACTGCCGCAAACGACTAAAACTTGAGTGGCTGAAAGCGAAGCTCGACTTGATCGCTGTGATTTCGTGCTTCCACGCCAATTAAATCCGGAATCAGATAATCCGCCGCTGCGAGTGATGCTGCGTCGTGAGAAAAGGTAGTTGCAATCACGGTGCACCCTGCAGAATGCCCTGCCTGTACGCCAGAACCTGAGTCCTCAAAGACCACACAGTCCGCTGCCGGAAACCCAAGCAGCTTAGCGCCGGCAAGGTATGGATCGGGCTCAGGCTTTCCTTTCTCCACCTGGTCTGCGGTAATCATTCTCCCTGGGACGGGTAAACCTGCCTGTGCCAATCGTGCGCGCGCAAGACGCTCGGTTGCACTGGTCACAACGGTCCAGCGCTCCGGAGGCAACGCCGCCAGCAAAGCCTCAACTCCGGGAAGAATTTCGATGTCCTTGCCATCTTCCACTTCGATCTCCTCGATCACTTTCAACTCATGCGCACTGTCGAGATCCGGCCTGAGCAGCGCTACAGTTTCAATTGCACGGCGGCCATGTGCAGCTTCAATAGCACGGGCTGGCACAACATCACGCATCAAAGCCCACTTGGTCCAGCTTCGTTCCACTGAGGCGATCGACGAAATGAGAATACCGTCCATGTCGAACAGAATACCCAGGCATTGAACCTGAACGGATGAGGAGATTGGGGAAGAAGACATGGAGTTATTGTATCGGCCGGCATGTGCACAACATCCGCGTGAAACGCACTGCTTCATTTCCGTTTAAGTTGCTCCTCAGAGGGAAAAGTCACCTTGGGTGGCTCGCCAAAGACAATGGAAACAGGAACGGGGACTGACTTGCGGCCACGCGTCGCCTGGCTGTTCTCAAATGTAATCTGTGACTTTCTCAGCGAAAGATCAGCGGTCCAGCGGCTGAAGTTAGCTAACGAAGGTGGAATGGCCTGTGCGCGAGCTGCCGAGCCGGACGCAGTCGTCCAACCGCGCACCGCGCCTGCAGCCCATTCAAGTTGAAGCGAACCCGTGGCGGAAGCTGCCAGATCCTTTGCGGCAAAGCCGGAGAGATTCACTTTGCCGGATACGTCCACTGGCCTACCACTACAGCGCAAATTCAGAAACTCACAGAGCAATTTTGCATTCGCCTTTGAGATCCCCCCAGAAAGCTCGTATGCAGGACTCTGGCTATCTGTGACTATGCCTGTCAGATGCACATCGCCATCGAAGAGCTTCGCGTCAAAACTCTCAATATCCGCAGATGTGGCGCGAATGGCCAGCCTGAACTTGGCCTTCTGCAACTTCACTGTCCCCAAAACAACTGTGTTCGCATCCACATTGACGTTGACAAGTGGCCATGCGGGAGGAGCAGATGAGGTGAACTGTGAGATTAGCGCAGAGAGCAAGGTCTTTTTGTCGCTTGCTCCCAGAAGCGCCGTCTGCAAAACACCGGCATTGAGTTCCTCGAAGGCTAGATTTGCCTCAGGGATACATGGCGCCACCTGTTCGCAATGCACAGGAATAGTCAACTCGGCAGTCCCCTTCACCGGACCAAAAACAAAATTGCTCTGCCAGTGGGGAACGCCGGCTCCCAGCTGCAATGTTGCGGTGTCAATGGAGACCGGGTTTGCCAGCACTGGCGACTTCCAGGTTGCTTTGCGTAATGTGAGCGAGCCTGTGAATGGCCCCGCAGGCGGCAAAGAGGGCAATTTAGTTCCCGGTGATTCCGTCTGCTGAAGACGAGCAGCAGGAACAAGATTCTCTTCGGAGGGGAGCCATGGCCCTTCTGCGCTTATATTCAGTACCGCGCCTTCTCCGGAAAACTGATCCAGGCCCACCTTGTTTTCTACACCTGCCAACTGTGCAAACTCACGGAGATGTTTGAAAGAGGCCGGCCCCTGCAAGGAGAGTTCGTAGCCCGCGTGCGAAACGCGGAAGGCTACCGAGAGCGGAGAAGGGCCTCCGGCAGCAATCTCATCGGATGCGCTTAATGCCACTGGTTGTGATACATCCCCGGTTACAGGCACCATTTCAAAATCTGGAAATGTAAGCGCCTGCTCGAGCGGACCGCCACTCAGTGCAAATCCCGTTACCTTCAGACTCCCCGTGAATGGAGCGGTCGTCGGAGCCTTGGCTGCCGCATGGCGAGCAGTTCTCACCTTAGCTTTTGCGGCCACAGGAACAGCAGTGGGATCGTAATTCAGTGTGCCTGTCACGCTTCCTTTTGCTTCCAAATCGTCGGATACTCCGCTGCGAATTGTACGTAGGAGATCCAGTCCCGCCTGCATCGCAATCTTGTCCACCTTGAGCGTCAGTTTTGGAGGTGTATTACCCGGTAGACTGCCTTCAACATGCAGGTGTCCGTCACCAAGCGGAGAATCACAGGCGAGTTTGTCGACCGTTCGGGTGGAATAGTTGTACTGGAATCCACAACTAGCGTCGAAATCGAGAGGATCCGCAGGTGCGAACTCCGCGCGATGCACTCCAGTTGCGCTCAAACGCGTGGTCACCTTTGCGGCATCGGGCGTTCCTTCCAGGTGCAGTTGGCCTTTCAAATCTCCGCGCCATCCTGGATCGACGCCGAAAAGAAGACGGCTCAACTGACCAAGTTGCGCATCCTGCCACTGCATGTTGAGAAGAATCGGCATCTGCCGCAGTTCAGCCGCGTTGTGCAGACTAGCCTCAAGGCGCACCTCACCGGTGTCGGCCAGATCGAGCACAACGTCAGTACGCGCAGGCTGGCCGCGCAGCCTGATCCTCCATTCGCCGGGATTCTCCTGCCAGAAAGAAAGATCGGCGTTGACGAGTGAGTAAGGCAGCTTCTCCAGCCCATCCTTGAAGTTGATGCGCGAATTGGTAGCTTCAAGATAGGGCAGGCGCACTGGCTTCTCCTGCGATGCCGTAGAGCCGCCCGGCCGTACATGCGCCGCAGCGGTACGGAAGAGTGGATCGAGATTCCATGTTCCCTGTGCGGTGCGCACAAGATTCAGGCTTGCCTCGTCCACACTGATCGAGTCGATCTCCAACTTTCCTCTCCAAAGCGAAAGCAGGCGTATGGATGCTTTTACAGTATTCGCGTGCAAAACAGGTTCGGTACCGAATGCAGGGTCCGCATCAACTGTCAGATTGTCGAGTAAAAAACCTGGCCAGGGCAGCAGTCGCAGGGTCACCGACGAAAGATGCACTGGCCTGCCCAATGACCTCGACATCAACGCCGTAATGCCATTTTTATAACGGCTGACGGAAATAAAGGGCGGTACCAGAAGACCTGCGAGCAGGAGAATAACCGTGGCCAGCACCAGCCACAATATCTGGCGCTTGCGCGTCCGTGGTTGAAGATCTTCGTCCGTCATGGTTCCTGATGGTAAACGGAGTATGCGCCCGGTTAACGGGTCACATGGAAGGTACGACTCCAACGGGTATCTGTAAAGAAGTGAAGTGCCACATGGCCGAGCCAGGCAATCTTATTACCGATTCCGGTTGTCTCGTAGTTGGCCTCATTCGCTTTAAAGGACCAGTAATTGAAGAGCGGCCTACCCACAATATTCTGCCGCGGAACGAAGCCCCAATAACGCGAATCGAGTGAGTTGTGCCGGTTATCGCCCATCATGAAGTACATTCCCGGCGGCACCACGAGGTCACCGTCCTTCACATGCGATGGCATGGCCACAGACCATTCCTCGGTCGCTCCAATATCCACGGTCGCGGGTTCCGAAGGAAAATCATCCAAAAAAGGAGTGCGGTTCTCTGGCGTGGTGGGCTGCGCATGAGGAAAGGACTGTGCCACTCCATTGATGATCACCACGCCGTCGCGCAGGTGAATATGATCGCCGGGCACGCCGACCAGACGCTTCACAAGAAAATTGTAGATAGGATTGCCATCGACGTCAGTTCCATCGGGTACAGGCTTGATGAACACGATAATATCGCCACGCCGAGGCTCACGATAGTGCACCAGCGGCATCCATTTTGTTGGCGGCGCCAGCGTAATGCGATCCACAACAAGATGATCGCCAATTAGCAGCGTCTTTTCCATCGAGCCTGATGGAATCACAAAATTTTGAGCAAGAAACGTGAGGATAAATAAACCCACCACCAGCACCGAACACATGCTGGCCACTGCCTCGAAGGGTGTTTCTTCCACCTGCTGCGTTTCGTTCAATTCTTCGGGAGTGGCTGCCGCAGAGGGCGTCGTCTTCTTGGTCATCCTGATGGCTCACTCTCACAAAGGCAGAGAAAAATCTAAAAATACTTTCCCGCGCTAATGCACAACCTGGAATATCCGGTTCCAACGGGCAAAGCTTGCCAGACGTGCAGAAAACTGGCTTTCGTGTCCGAGTCTATCATTCACGGTTGGCTGTACGTCTGTAGTAGACGGACGCCTGAGTGAGAAGTAAATGACCAATGGGCGTGAAGCGATAGCCTGACGAGACACAAACCCCCAGAAGCGCGAATCTTTACTGTGATTGCGGTTATCACCGAGAACGAAGAACTTGCCTGGAGGTACCACAAGCTCGCCGTCATGGGTGTCGCTCAGCAAAACGCGCCACCAAGCCGGATCGACGTTGGGGTCAGAATAGACAGCGGCAGGAAAGTTATCTCGGAAATGATTTGCCATCGCAGGTTCGAAACTGACGTATGGCTCCTGCAGCTCATTTCCATTGACCGTGACGTGTCCATCAACGATGCGGAGATGATCTCCCGGCACGCCTACTACCCGCTTGACGAGCAGCTCCTTGGGGTCTTCGGGGTAATGAAATACGACGACATCGCCGCGCTCTACGTCGCGATAGGGGAGCAACCAGCGAATTGGATCACTAGCCGATCCTGCCGGGGCATATACCTGCTTGTTAACCAGAAGAAAGTCTCCAACCAGAAGCGTGTGTTCCATGCTCTCGGAAGGGATGAGAAATGGCTGAAGAATAAATGTATTCACAAAAAGGGCCACGATAATGGTGCCGAGTAGAGAGGCGAGCGCCTCCGGCACGGTGGGCAGGTGCCGCAAGATACGCCGGGCAATTGCGGCGCGTGCAGCGAATTGGGCCCGCATACTCATGCAAGTGCCTGATCGTTCTCTGATTCCCCGGATGAAATTGCGGATGGACCAGGGCGTCCTGGTCCGCCGCGCATAGCCTCAAGAGCAGCAGAACCTGTCCGCAACCGCTCCAGTGCCCTGCGCGCCGCGTCCTGCTCTGCCAGCTTCTTTGTGCTGCCCGACCCCACGGCAAGGCTATTGCCGACATCGCCATTGAGCGAAATGAATGCAACCTCTACGAGGAAGCGCTTTCGATGGTCAGGTCCACTCTCTTCGACAACGCGATAGGTGGGTGAACCAGCACGTATTGCCTGCAAATGCTCCTGCAGAGCCGACTTGTAATTGCCCAGTGCAGCCCCGGATTGCAGCTCACGCGCCAGCTGCTCGGCTGCATCTCCCATGACAAGACGGCGAACGAAAATGCGCACTGGGTCCAGCCCCGCATCAAGAAACAGCGCACCGATCACGGCTTCCATTGTGTTGGAGAGCACGGTGCTTGTGCGCCGCAATCCGCCCCGATCTTCGCCGCGGCTAATGCGCAAATGATTGCCAAGGCCAATGGTCCCAGCCACTTCCGCCATGTGCTTGCGGCTAACCAACTGGGCGCGCACACGGGTGAGTTGCCCTTCGGACCAGTCGGGATGCGCAAGGTAGAGAGCTTCACCCACTACGAGCCCAAGAACGGCGTCGCCCAGGAATTCCAGCCGTTCATTGTCTCCAGATTCCGCACTATCAGAGCGGCCATTTCCCATGGCAAGCTGATTGGCCAGAGAGCGGTGCGTAAGCGCGCGCAGCAAAAGGTCGGGCCTCGCAAACGTGTGGCCCAGTGCCGTCTCCAGCTCAGAAAGAAAGACTTCCACGCACGCCTCGCCTTGATCGTACCGCAAGCACAGCAGCGCCATCCACGCGCGAACCGTGGATGGCAATACCCTTGGTACCTTTATTAGACGCCAATTTCGCGTCGGAACGATTATGCAACCATCTATTGGGGTGCCGGAGCGCCTGGAGCATCACCTGGTGAGGCTGGCTTACCAGACGGTGGTGGGGCGTCGTCTGAGTCATCCTCACAACTATGACCATTCACCGCATAGGGCGCCTTGACGCCCCTTTCAGCCGCAAGTCGTGTATCCTGTGCACCATCCCGGTTATCCAAAGCGAGTTTGTACTCCGCAAGCGCCTCATTGCGCTTGCAGGAGAGATCGAGCATACGGCCCAGATAGATGTGAGACCACGCCAGCAGCCGTGGTTCCTTGGATGTGGCGATTGTCTGCTGGAAATTGTTGATAGCATCCTCAGGGTGGCCCGTCATCAGGTCAGTCCGTGCCAGGATGAAATGGGCTCTTGCCTGGTCTGCAACATCATCCGGCGAATCACCTTTCGATGCGAGAACCTTATGAGCCAGCTTGATGGCATCGGCCGTATCGCCCGCCTCCAGGCGCGCCTCAGCCAGATCCAGCCCCTCGAGCACGCGCGGTCCTGAACGCTGCAAAACATCGCCGTCCGCAGTCTGGTCAAAATCAGTATCTCGGGCGCGATGGACCTGCTGGTCAATGTCCATGCCATAGACCATTTCGCCGATAGTGTCCTTCAAGCCGGAAGGCTGCTTCTCAAATTGGAGCAACTGCTCATAAAAATACTGCGTAAGCACGAAGCCCTGTGCCATATCATGCTTCACTGTTGCCACACGGACGGCTTCCATCTTGTCTAGCGTGACCTGGCGCTCATGCTCATAGCGTGGCAACTCGGAGCGGTTGATATCGGTGGGAATCTTGTACACCGGAATTCCGGTATCCATCGTACGTGCCTCAATCGCCTTGATCAGACACTCCACGACAAACGCGGTAATACTGTTACGGTAGTGAAACTCCAGAGGCGCATCGCGGACTTCCTTCATAATCGACTGCATACGATCCATCGCATTGGTGCGCGAGTATAGCAACGGTTCGATCACATAGTGCAGATAGGTATGGCGCACATCAGTCATACGAATATCTCCATCCGTCGAAGGAGACACTACCACTACGTAATCTGCGCCATACACGCGAGCATTCACCAAACTCGGAGACAGCATCGATTCCACCACGACAATAAATCGCCTGCCTTCGTAGGCCGAGGCCGGCATCTTGAGATAGAGGTTGGTGGATACGATCATTTTCGAGAGAGGGTCATGAAGCCGATTGATCTGCTCGTCGTAAATCGGATGGACTGTAAGCCAGATTCCGTGCAAGTCGACCGCAGCAGCGAAAGCACGCAGAAGTGGAAGAATTTCAACCACCTGCGTTGAGTCAGGGGGCATCTGCGGAAGTTCGGCTGTGGTTTCAAGTGCAGGCGGGGGAGTCAAATAGAGCGCAAGTGAAATATATTGCGCGATGTCCTTTGCAGTTCCCGTCATGCGGTGCTGCGCAATAAAGAGACAGACCTTGTCTCGCTTGGTACGCGCGTCCTCGCTTTTGGCGAGAACCTGATTCATTTCTTCCCTCACCTGAGCGCGAACAGGAGTGCTCTGGTCAAGGCCCTCATTGTAACCGCAAGCGTTGAGGGTTGCGGCCATGATGAACACCTGCTCCGAACTTACGAGCGAGATGGTGGGCCCGGCGGGGTCCACGATGGCGGGCTCACGCTCTTGCCCGGTCTGCGCCGCAGGATTCTGCCCCGGGCCCACCTGGCTGCTCGATGAGGATTGCTGCGCCCGGATGGCCGGAACAGCGAGCATGCATCCCAACAGGGACACACTCATGACAGGAAGAGATAAGGAACGAAAACTCATGGAAGACACTACGTGCCAGTCTATTGAGACGGCCTCACAGGGTCAATTGATAGCACAAACGCTGAAAATTTCCGTTACCCTCGAACGGAAATGCCGGCAAAAGAAATTACGGCAAGACCACGCACTGGCTGTCCAAAGAATTTCGCCGGCTCGAATACGCTGTAGAGAAGCAGATTGCCAACCTCCGCACGCGTTGCCGGATCGGTTGGACCGGAAACAATGCGATAGTCGTATACTTCACCCTCTTTATTCACATAGGCCTCTACCACGACCTGTCCGGAAGCCGCGTTGATCTCGTCACTGCTGCCGGCAACGCTTGAAAGATAAAGAAAGCGCGGCCCGGTCGCATTTCCGAGCGGTTGGTCGCCCTTGGCCTGCACAGCTTCCGGCTGCGCCACCATTCCAACCATTAGGCTGACGGTTCCAAGCAGAAGTACTGCGCTGGCAAAACCCGCGCCTGCCTGCAGGATGAAAGGTCCAATTGCGTTGTGCCACGCAACACGGAGTGCCTCCAGAGGTCTCTTGCGGCTGCGCGCCCTCTCCTGGCTTACTGCAACGCGAATGCGGAGAAGAAGATCTTTGGGCTCCGGTACTGGACCAAGTGAGGAAAGCGCCTCTTGTGACTGACGCAGTGCCGCCCACTCGGAAGCACACTCCTCACAATGCTCCAGATGCTTCGCGATGCGCTGCATTTCACGCCCGCTCAGACGACCATCGAGATACTCGGAAAATTTGGCTTGCCAGTTGTCGCAGCGTCTCACCGAGCCTCCTCGCCGGCGGGCTGACCAAAAGACGTTTGGCTGGCAACGGCTGAATGCGGTCTTGGGGCTGTCAACAGCGCTTTTAAACAAGCGCGCCCCCGCACCAGCCTCGACTTCACCGTTCCTAGATTCACGCCTTGCATTTCCGCCACTTCCTCGTACACAAATCCTTCAATATCCCGTAAAATCAGCGTCGTTTTGTAGGGTTCTGGCACCTGTCGCAGGGCCTCTTCCACACGTGCGCGATTTTCACTCTGCACCGCCGCTTCAAAAGGCGACTCACCCTGATCTACGAGCACTTCCTTGAGCCGCATTGGCGCTCCGGACTCTTGATCCGTTATCTCCTGCTCGATGGGTACCTCCTGCAGCTTGTGACGCATCCACCAGCGGCGCTGATTTGATGCTTCACGCAGTGCTATCCGGTAGATCCACGTGCGGAGAGATGATTGCCCCTGGAAACTTCCCACGCCGCGAAAAACCTTCACGAAAACTTCCTGCGTGAGGTCCGCCGCATCGGCACGATCAATTACCGTACGGGCAAGAAGGGAATAAATCGGCTGGTGGTAGCGCGCAATAAGCCAGGCAAAAGCCTCCTCCGAACCGGCACGTAGTTCTTCGACGAGCGCCGCCTCTTCGGATTGAACCGGAATCGCGCTGGCAAGATTGCCCATGGTGAGGTCCGCCTGCAATATCAGTCCTCCCACCTTACCGCAATTGACCCTTCTCTGGCATGTGCGCTGCGTCATACGCGCCTCACGCCCTGGACTGGTTCAATTGTCTTTTACTGCCCTTTTCGGGCTTCCGTACTGTAAATTTAGACACCGGCACCCTGCCAAAGTGTTCCCGGCCACAGCAAATTTAGTTGCTTGGAATTGAAGCCGGTTCTCTCACCGCCTTGGCTATAACGTAAAAACAGTGCGTCGCGCACCCTGAGGCCGCTCCCAAGCTGATTCAACCTCTGACAATGGCACCGGATCCACTTCGACGGTCAACAATCCAGCAGCGGCTGCGTCGAATAGCTTCGGCAGAGTTGCGAAGATCTTGTCCAGCGGAACAGCTCCAAACCCGCTGCCCAGTATGCGGAGATCAATACTGCGCAGCGTTTCACCGCGTAATTGAATCGAACTGCCGGCACTTTGCCCAACTTCAACCAGCCGGGTAGTATGCGTGGCGCTCGGCTTGAAGCCCTTTGCAAGAGCATCAAGTAGAAGCTCCGTTGGCCTGCCCCAAAGATAATCGATAACGACATCGATTCTTTCGAGAGCATACGAAGTAAGAACCTCGCGAATTGCATCTTCAGGCTGACTTAGGCCAATAACGCCATCCACATCCTGTCCTTTCAGGACGTCCTCATTGCGCCCGGCTGCCAGAATCCGCTTTGCGCCAAGCTGGCGTGCAATCTGAATCGCAAGATGCCCAGCTACGCCCGTTGCTCCCATAATTAGCACAGTTTCACCCGCAACAAGTTCTCCGCGGTCGCTAAGCGACAACCATGCCGACATTCCGGGATTAGCTATGGCCGCGGCCTTAGTGTCTTCAATTCCGTCTGGCAACGGAATTGTCATTCCGGAAGGCACTGAACACTGCTCCGCCATCGTGCCCCAAGGACGCCGTGCACCACCAAAGTAGACACGAGCACCGTCTGCACGCGTGCCCACCCCATCCAAACCGGGTATGAATGGAACCTCTTTAGAAGCGGAATAGTGTGCGCCTTTCGCAATTGCCCGAACAACAGGATGAAGTCCAGCGGCCCTGACCTGAATCAACACTTCCTCTTGCTGTGGCTCTGGATCGAGAAATTCCTCAAAGCGCGGTGGCTGGCCGAGTGTATGCACAACAGAGGCTTTCATAGATTCTCCTTAACTAAGTTAAATTTAACATAGTTAAATTATCCGAATAAAATCTGTTTTAATGCCTCTTGACCAACAGCGCATTCTTGTCGCAGCATTCCAGGTTTTAAATGACGTGGGATTGGAAGGACTCACGCTTAGACGCCTCGCTTCCAGCCTCCGAGTGCAGGCGCCTGCCATTTACTGGCACTTCAAGAATAAGCAGGCCCTACTGGACGAGATGGCAACCGAGGTGCTCCGCCGTGCTGTGCGTGCGAGCGCTCACCTTAACGATCTTCATGACTGGCGCGCATGGACCGACTCCTACTATCGGGAACTGAGGCGAACGCTGCTCGAATACCGCGACGGCGCAAAGATGTTCAGTGGAACGTATCTCACTGATGCCGATTTGTTCGTTCCGATGGAGGTAAATCTAAACCGCATGGTAAAAGCTGGTTTTACGCTCCGCCAGGCGGTAGTGGGTCTAAGTACGCTCTACGGATACACGATTGGCTTTGTAATCGAGGAACAGGCGATTCAGCTAATGCCTGGCGAGCCAAACCCACAGTACAGTCTTGCTGAGCGCGAAGCGCGCGTGAACAAGGAACTGAACCCGTTAGCTGCTGCTGCCGGAGCAGAGCTTTTCTGCCGCCTCGATGAGCGATTCGGTGATGGTCTAAAGCTCATCATCGATGGAATGGCATTGCAGCTCAATCAGAGTGGCAGCGCTCATTGACGAAAGTCTCCTGAACAGCGAGAATAGGAAAGTTGAATTGATGTAGCATGTGGGCCTGTGGCGCAGCTGGGAGCGCGCTTCCATGGCATGGAAGAGGTCATCGGTTCGATCCCGATCAGGTCCACCAAAAACCCATGACAAATCAAGCAGATGCCGGAAGCTGTTGGCTCCCTCCCATCAGTGAGTTTGTGTCATTTTGTGTCAACGACTTCGACACTTTGCGGCGACTGCTGACCACTATGCCGGTTGCATTGGATTGCTTCCGACTCGTGCGGTGAGCACCACCCGGCTTTCTCAGCTCCCGGTTGATGGAGTTGATGGTGGATTGCACGCTCGCGGGAATCTCCTGCATGTAGACATCGGTGGTGGTTGCGGTGCGTGAGTGCCGCAGCACACCCTGAACGTCCTTCACCGTTCCCTTCTTCTGTGCCAGGGTCGCAATCGTCCTGCGGATGACCTGGAACGTCAGCTTCGGCAGCTCCAGCTCACGGGCCAGTTTGTGAAGCACCCGCTTGCGGTAGTTGTCGGTGTCGAGGAAGCGCCCGACTTCGTTTGCGAAGATGAAGGCGTCCGGCGAAAGTTCTGCAGACTTCGTCTTGTCTTTCGCCGCGGCCTCACGAGCCCGTTGTTCGCATTCGAGACGCCATGCTTCCAAGTCGTCAGCAAGCTCTCGTGGAATGTGAATCACTGTGAGGCTCTTCTTTGTCTTCCCCCAATCACGGATGCTGCCTTTGTACACGGTCTCCGCGACTGTGAGAGTAGACGCCTCATAATCGAAGCGCCGCCACCGGAAGGCGAAGAGTTCACTTGGCCGAAGGGCGTTCGTCATGTCCAGCTCAAGCAAGATGCGATCCCGAAGACTGAGCTTCGAGAGCGCCAGCCGAAGCTGATCCCATGTCAGTGTGGTTGTGTCCGTGGCTCGCAGTTGTGCTGGAACCTTAAGCTTGCGCGCGGGGTCTTTCACGAGGAAGTCCTGATCGACTGCCTCGGTGAAGATATCCCGAATGTATGCCCGCATCTGCAAAACACGATCCTTTGACCTGGTTGTCGCCAGCTTGTTGAGGTGTAGCTGCAAGCTGAATTTGTCGAAATTGACCAACGGAATATCGCCAAGCGGCCCGACAATATCCAGTTGGATAAGAATCTTCTTGGTCTTGGCGGTCTCTTCCTTCCAAACAGCTTCTTTGAGAGGAAGGAACCGATTGTTGACGAACCATCCAAGGGTGACGGAACCATCGTTCATAATTCGCGTCGGAGAACCCGGCTGGCCCAATTGCTTTGTGATCTCGCGTTCCAGTGCATGACGAGCTTCGGTCTTCGTCATCCTGGACCGATGCCCGAGATTCACAGGAACACGAACGGACTTCTGCTCGTTCGTGTCCGAGTCATTCACCACCTTTCGGTAGTACCCGTACCACTGTTTCCCACGAGGCGTTACATATCCCCGTTGGTATGTTGTACCCATTCGTTCCTCAATTTCTGTGGCGGGAAAGGATGGGGGCCTACCGATATTCTACCGACGATTCACGCAGAAGAAATAGGGCCACCTAGCCACTTTTGGAGCACAAAGAGCGCGCCCATTCACCTGCGGAAAATGGGCGCAGGCCACATCGGAATTCGCTCACGCGCGCCGGCGCAAAGCACTCAATCGCTCTCGTTCATCAATGAATGCCTCGATACCGCTTGCCCGATAGCGGAGGGCTCCGTCGCCCATACGAATCACAGGAAGGAGCGGCTTCTTTCTCGAGGAGTGATCCCATACCCAATCTGTGCTGACGTTAAGTCGGCGCGCAACGTCTTCCGCAGTAAGTAATGGTTCGAGTTCTATCGCCCTCTTGGGTGCCTTTCGCATCTGTGGAGACGGCTCCCCGCCCAAGGCCCCGCTCTGGAACTGAATAGACACTGAGCGGCCGACAATAGGAGTGATTTCAGATGCTTCTGCCATGAGTCACCTCGCAGAGTCGATCAGTCTTGAAATTGAGGGATGGCGTTGTTACAGTCCAACATTTCTTTTCGATTTCTCCCCAGTTTTCTTCGATGACAATGCTCTCTAAAAAACCGGGCTACTTGAGGCGCCTTGCATCCTCTAGGAGTCCGGCTTCTGACGAGCTCCTAATTGACACTCTTGATTCCTTAAGGAAGCATGGGGTTATATACAGGTTTTCCACAGCCTAATCGATCAGCGGCTTGTGGGATCGGCAGACGCCAGCGGAGCTTCTTGGGCATGTCGGATTCCCTCACATTCCGACTTCTTAGGTACCTCTCAGCTTCGGCTGAGACGCTGAACTTCACTCGCGCTGCCGAAAAGGTCTTCGTTGCCCAATCCTCTCTCAGTCATCAGATTGGCAAGCTGGAAAACACTATCGATATCGCGATATTCGATCGATCACAAAACGGCCTGAAACTGACTGCGGCGGGGCGGAT
Organism: Occallatibacter sp.; assembly: GCA_035550015.1. Classification (GTDB taxonomy): domain Bacteria; phylum Acidobacteriota; class Terriglobia; order Terriglobales; family Acidobacteriaceae; genus Telmatobacter. Next base: position 47,077 of record DASZRJ010000006.1, read on the forward strand.
CATCGTTGCTTATGCGGAGAACACCTTGCGAGATTGGGAACATGCTGTAGCGATGGCGCGTGCTGTACAGAGTAATAACGTACCTCCACTCCGACTCGGCTTTTCATCGTTCGTAAACGCAAAGCTTCTGGAGAAGTTTCGCGAAGCGTACGACCGACTGTTCGCAGGGTGCCATGTCCGATTACTCGGTGGAGATCCGGTCTTATGTTTGCAGAGACTGGATGCAGGATTGCTCGACTGCGCTATTCTCCCGATGCCAATCGATTCGTCGAGATACTGCGTACTCCAAGTTGCTCAGTCACCTCTTGTTGTCTGTATGCGGTCAGACGATGTTCTCGCTGACCGTGTGCAACTTGACACCCATTCGGTCGCTCAACGGCTCACGATATTCGGTGATCCCGAGTTGCATCCAACTGCCCATTCGCGTCTCGCTGAGATGTTTGCTGAAGTTGGAAAACTTTCGCTATGTACGCGGGCGCAGTCATCTGTCTGGGCGGACTGATCTTCGCCGGTATTCGCATGATGACTGGTCGGTTTCAAGAAGCTATTCCAGGCCTCTTCGGCGCACTCTTTGGCGCCGCCGTATTGGGCTGGGGAGCAGGTTGGATAGGACCCGATTCGCGCCGAAATTCATCCGATGGAGGAGGCCGAAGGGTTCGCTGCGCTCCTGCGTCTTGAGGAGCCGAAGTACAGCATCGAACAGATTGCCGCCCGCGTGGGCAAGTCGCCTGCGTTTGTCGCGCAGCGGTTGAAACTTATCGAGCTTGCACCCGCCGTAGTCGAAGCCTTCTACGCCAATGACATCGGCGTAGGGCACGCGCTTCTCCTCGCGAAGTTGACCGCAAACGTGCAGGTACATGCGCTTCCGGCGTGCTTCAAGGAAGTCTATAGCGGCAACAGCCAGAAGCCCGCGCGGATTCTTCTGCCGGTCCGCAACCTGCAATTCTGGATTGAGTCGAATGTGCTGCTCATCCTGAAAGACGCACCCTTCGATAAGCGCGATGCCTCGCTGGTTTCTGCGGCGGGCAGTTGCGCCGACTGCTCCAAACGCACAGGACACAACAAACTGCTCTTTGGTGATGACCTTGGCAGGCAAGGCGACCGCTGCACCGACCCTGCCTGTTATGAGTCGAAGGTGCAGGCACACGTTACCAAGACGGTCGCCGCCAAACCGGAGTTGGTACAAATCAGCACCGCCTACGGTGGGCAGAAGGAGGGCAGCGCCGTTCTCCCACGGAACAAGTACACGGCGATTCGGGACGACAAACCTAAATCGAAGGACGACGCCAAGAGGCCTGAGTTCAAGACGTGCAAGTTCACAACCGACGCCATCATTACCGAAGGCTCGGACGTGGGAACCATTCACAAGGTCTGCGCCAATCCTGCCTGCCCTATTCACCACCCGAAGCAGCAAGGCAAAGCAGGCGCGAACGACACGCGATTCAAGGTCGAGCAGGAGAAACGGCGCAGAGAGGAAGCCATTGCTAACGCAACCGGCTTGCGCGTTCTCTCCGCAATTGCCGAGGCTGTCCCGGTGCGGCTCATGAAGCGCGACCTCATGTTTGTGGCGGAACGTCTGGCAAACCTGCTCGACGAAAACCGCCTTACGATTCTGGCGCGACAGCACGGTATCCGCCAGAAGCGGGATGACGGCGGCGTTGCGAGGACCTATCGTGCCTTCCTTCGGCGTGCCGACGAAAGCACACTGGGCCGTGCTTTGGTTACGACGGTGGTGCTTCTCACCGCTTCTCGTGGCAATGATTCACAAGCATTGCGCGATGCGGCCGCGGCCTACAAAGTGCACACCGATGCCATCGCTGCGACTGTCAAACGGGAGTTTACAGCCAAAGCGAAGGCGAAGACTGAGAAGAAGCCCGTGCCCAAGTCTCAGAGCAACCAACCAAAGGCGGCAGCAGGACGTACCGCCGCATAATCTCAAGTTCCACCTATGAACGGTCGCGGGGCCTTAGACCAATGGCTCCGCGATTTTGTTGCCCAGCCCGTTTGCCCGCCCTGGTATGCGGCTCCTGCCATTCCGCAGGAGCCGCATACTTCTTCCACTCAAAGGGCAAGCCTGGTAAGTGCCCTCGTGCAGAGCCGGGGATCTCCACTTCGTATTTGGAGTCGGCAAAGTCTCTTAGGCGAAACATCTCGTAGGTACTCTTTTTCAGGTTGTTCAATTAGTCCCGCCTCATTCTCGCGAACCGGTATGAGAAAGGTCGGAAACGTCCAAGATTGCCCCTAACGCTTTGCCTTTTGAGGATTACCGCAGAGAGACGCCCACCCCAATAGGAATATACGGTGCCTTCCGCACGGATTTGATTTCGAACTGAAATTGTCCAGGCTGAGTTTCTGAAAATTGATCCGGGGTCGAACAAAAGGCTAAGCTCGGGCACTTCTACTGACCTCTTCCCAGCATTTCCACAGCGGATGGCTCTGGCGCATGGAGCATTTTGTCAAACAAATGTCGTTTAATAACTGTTTCAAATTGATCTTTTGTGATCTATATTGTAGATTTATTTTCTGAAATGAACCATTGCCTGATAACGGAAACTATCAAATGAACAGATTCTTGATAAAGAGCTCAGTCGTTGCAGCTCTGGGTGGCCTTCTTTTCGGATTCGACACTGCCGTCATTTCTGGTGCAGTAAGTGACCTCGTAAGTGGATTCAATTTGACTGCCGAGTCATTAGGGTTCACCGTGTCGAGCGCGTTGCTTGGGACAATCATCGGAGCCCTATTCGCCAGCATACCTGGCGAACGATACGGCCGTCGAGACAGTCTTAGAGGCCTCGCCGTGCTCTATTTCGTTTCTTCTGTTGGATGCGCAGTTGCATGGGACTGGCACAGTTTACTTCTATTTCGCGTTGTCGGAGGCTTGGCAATCGGAGGCTCTTCAGTTCTGGGCCCAATGTACATCGCGGAAATAGCCCCCGCCAGACGCCGCGGTTGGCTCGTCGGGTTCTTCCAATTCAATATCGTTCTAGGCATTTTACTTGCTTACTTTTCAAATTATGTCATCAACAGTTTTAACCTGGGCATCTCAGAATGGCGCTGGATGCTTGGAGTGGCCGCAGGACCAGCAGCCTTTTTCTTTATGATGCTCTTTGCAATTCCAAGGAGTCCACGTTGGCTGATCAAACAAGGACGGATTGATGACGCCCGCAATGTCCTTCGACTGACCGAAGGAGATTGTGAGGATGAAGTTAGTTCCATTATCTACTCGATAAAGATCGAACGCGAATCAGGTGGGGAATCTCTGTTTGTTCGGCAACATCGACTTCCGATCTTCCTCGCGATCAGTGTCGGCGCGTTCAACCAACTTTCTGGGATCAATGCTGTTCTCTATTATTTGAATTACATCTTTGCGTCCGCAGGATTCGGAGCCGTATCTTCAAGCCAACAAGCAATTTTGGTTGGTGCGACGCTTCTTGTCTTTACTGTTGTTGGAATGGTTACAATCGATCTTCTCGGCAGGAGGCTCCTTCTACTCGTCGGATCACTTGGTACCGCCGCATGTTTATTTGGTGTGGCACTCATTTTTTCAGTACATAAACATGAGGGATTATTGCTTTGGCTCTTGATGGCTTTTATTGCCTTCTTCGCCGTGTCGCAGGGCGCAGTGATTTGGGTATACATCAGCGAAGTCTTTCCCAATTCAGTCCGAGCCAAAGGGCAAAGCCTTGGCAGTTTCTCTCATTGGACCATGAATGCCCTGATTTCGATGCTATTTCCAATGGTCGCAGCCGTGTCTGGCGCATATCCTTTTTACTTCTTCGGCGCGATGATGATAATGCAGTTTCTGGTGGTTCTCTATTTATATCCGGAGACGAAAGGAGTTCCACTGGAGGAATTGCAGAGACAGCTTGTTCAGAGACGAGCTACACCTGAACATGTCAGAGACTTCAAATAGAATACTTCTGATCCGCCGGTTCTCCTCCTGAGGTGCTGCTCGCCTGTGATACAGGGAAGCGTATCGTCACTCTCAAGGCAAACCCAAGTCAACTATTTCTTGAGCATTTTCGCAACCACAACATCAACGCCCAAGCTCCTCAGCTCTGCGATTGTCTTTGGCGGCGTTTCTGATTCGGTCACAATCACTTGGTAGTCGGAAATCGGACCGACATGCACAAAATCTAGCTTTCCGAATTTGCTGTGATCTACGAGCGCTATTCGAGTCTTCGCGGCCTTTACCAATGCCCTCTTGACTTCTGCAAGCGCTGGCCGAGTTGTAGATATGCCAAATTCGAGGTCGATAGCACTGACACCCACAATGGCCTTGTCTACGCGAATCTCCGCCAGAGAGCGCAACGCCCACGCACCAGACAAGTACGAAGTGTCCTTCTGTAATTCACCACCAGTCGACATTACGCTAATCCCTGGACTTCCCTGGAGCTTGTCCATGATTGGAGGTGAATTTGTTACTACGGTGAGGCGGCTACGCTTGGCCAAAACACATGCAAGCTCATAAACGGTGGTACTGCCCTCCAAGAACACCGTATCGCCATCCTCAATTAATTTATCCGCCTCCAATGCGATTGCTTCCTTTTCAGTGGTGTTACTCTTTCGAAGAGCCTCGTAGGGAAGCTGAAAGTCCGTGCTTGCGGAGCGAGACACTGCGCCACCATGAGATCTGACAAGAACCCCTTCGCTTTCTAATTCAGCAAGATCTCGCCGAATCGTGGCGGTCGTGACATGAAATGTATTCATCAGCCCTGAGACAGTCACGGTTCGCTGCGATGTGAGCATCTCTCGGATCCGCATTCGTCTTTCTTCAGCAAGCATGTGAATATTGTCCTCTTTCATCGTTTTCATTTTGGCACAAAGTTGTGCGCTTTGCGTCCGACAAAATGCTCCCACTTCAACTCGAACTTTTTCAAGCGCGCACATACAAACTTTATTTTACATTTTCATTCTTTTTCGATAGACATCGAACATTTCGATGCTATAAATTGGCCCTCGATTTCAGAACTACCAGCTCTTGTCCAGAAAAAACCTGGGTATTTGCCAAATGATGAAAGGAAGAGGGAAACATGTCAGATTGGGTGAGTTCAGGGCTTACGCCCACTTATATCAGCAGCACGCAATTCAGCGTGCCCGGAAATAACGTCAGCCTGTTTCAGGTCGGGCGGCGGGTGCAAGCAACCGTCACGGCTGGAACAGTTTACGGGTCGATCGCAACCTCGGTATATACGACACTGACAACAGTCACATTGGTCCTAGACGGTACTCAACTGCTCGATTCCGGTCTAAGCGCGGTCAATGTCGGTATATTGAATTCCCAAAATCCATCAGCATCGGCATATGGCATTTCCTACAATCAAGGCGGCAGTGGAGCAATCAACACAACGCTGGAATCGCGATTGCAACAGATTTTCAATGTCTTCGACTTCGGAGCCGTCGGTGATGGCTCACATGATGACGCAGCCGCATTTCAAAGTGCAATAGACGCTGCCGGATCAAGTCACTCCCCCCTTGGAGGGTCGAGCGGCCTCGTTTACGCACCCTCTGGGTACAAATTCAAAATTGGATCAGGACTCACTATCAACATACCGATCGCCTTCAAGTGCCTTTCTTTCATCGAATATTCGCCAACCACCGGCACCGCAATCACTATCGGCGCTAGCTCCCCGGCATATGGGAATCAGGCGTACAACATCTATATCGCAGGCCTATACAATTCGACGGGAAATGCCGGGCAACCCACTTCCATCAACACCTCTGGTACTACAGGCATTCAGGTAAACTCAATGGCCTTCAGCCTCCTGGAAGTCGGTGCCATCCAAAGCTTCACCTATCGCGGCATATATTTGGATGGGCTGGGCGATGTGTATTCACCTCAGGTGATTCAGCACAACACAATCAAGCTAGGTCAGGTTGTTAACAATGGAATCGGCCTTCTAATGATATCGTTGGACGCTGCTACTTCTAGTGCTGAAGCCAACCGCTTTGAGATCCAGAACATATATCAGAGTTTCACTAATATTCAGGTCGACGACTCTACTCATATTGCGAGTACGAGCAATACATTCTTCATTGACTCCATGGATGATAATGCCTCCTCCGGTCTCGGATTGGACATGTATGGACTCTACAACTATGTGTACATCGGATACACTGCTTCCAATATCAAGATGGAAAGCAGTGCGAAATACAACACCGTCTATATCCAAAACAACCTGAGCAGCGGTCCGAGTATTACATATGGTGGTACGAACAATTGGGTTACGACGGGGCCTCCGGATTCTGGCCAATTACCTGCGAGCGGCGTGACGATAACGCTTGGCTCTGTTGTACAAAATACCTACGGGGTTCCCATTGTGATTTACTTCAGCGCATTGATTACTCCAACTTCATCCTCAAGCGAAACTGTCAATGGGTGTGTGGGTAGCACTAGTTCACCAAGTACTGTGTTAACAGCTGCAGCTGCATCGATGGCTTCGCCTGATTCCAAGGAGTTTCCTTTCACGCTATTCGTTCCACCTGGATACTATTGGTCAGTAAACAAATCCGGATCGGGAACAGTAACACTGACCTCAGCTACTATTATTCAAGCTGGAGCGTAGTGATAGCAGCCTGGATAAGCTAACGGAGATTGACTGATGACAACAGTCAATCTCCGTTTTGAATCACGCATCCGAGCAAAGGCGTACTCAATACCGGTTCCAACGGGTTGAACGATGCGATCTTGCTGAGAAATCAGCCGTGCGTAAAAGTGCGCATTATCGAGATTAGACGCTTTAAGCAGCATACTCTTAGTGTTGGGCATCTCGTAGCAGAAGAACACTTAGATATCGCGGGCCGTGAACGCCCTTAATTCGTGTCATTTCGATATCCGCAGTAGCGCTTGGCCCTGAAATGTAGGTAGCCAGCGGTGGCGCAGAGGTGCATCGTGCGAAGTACTCGGGAAAAGTCTCAACGATATCGCTTTCGCGAAGTACGCAAAGGTGCCAGTCGGGCAAGAGGCTGAGCAGCCGTCGACCCTCCATTTGGGAGTGATGCAACACTATCGTTCCCGAATCTGCGACTGCGCAAAAACAGCCCGTCACCACTCCTTCACATCGATCTATCTGTTCCAATGTCAGGCTGTGATCAATCCTCCAGTGAAATCCCGGCACCAACCAAGCACGCGGCAGCCCTGACGGTACAACGAGTTCACGTTTCCTGTTTGCGATAAGGTGAGCTTTCATCTTCGGAATCAGATCATCCGGCGAACACTCCAATACTTCGGCATCATAGTCACGAAGTCGCTCAATCATGAGCGCAACCCGTTCTTCTGAGTGGAGCCGTCCTTCCCGCAGATATTCCCGTTTGAGCGCTGCATAGCTCGTGGCTGGAGAAGTTGAATTCTTGCCGGTTGCAAAGTCTATACGCGCCAGCACTTTATCGCGGGAGTTCATCGCCGGTCATCCCTTTCTCGCGCGGCCCACCATTCTCGGAAGGTTTGTTGCGGTAACCCTCGTAGATCTCGCGTCATTACCCATCGCGCCCCGATGCTTGGCAAAGAGCGAATCCAACCGTCCTTGTGCGTGAAGGGTTGCAGCGCCCACCGCCCCAAGTGTTGCGCAAATTGAAAGCGTCTCTCGCTAAGAAATAGAAGATTCGCAATGCGCATACCAAGATACATGGGGTCAAAAAAGCGGAGCTCTTCAACACGCTCCTTGTCCGTTACTTTGGCTCGCAGATCTATTAGGATCTCAGGAATATTAATCTTCACTGGACAAACCTCATAACAAGCCCCGCAAAGGGTTGAGGCATAGGGCAGTGTCTTCGCATGTTCGAGACGCATGAGTTGGGGCGTAAGGATAGCACCAATCGGCCCGCCATAGGGCGATCCATAAGCCTGTCCGCCGGTCTGCCGATAGACTGGACATGAGTTTTGGCAGGCTCCACAGCGGATGCACTTCAGCGTTTGCCGTTCGCGTTCTTTTGCAAGAATTTCAGATCTTCCATTATCGAGCAACACAATGTGAAACCGTTGCGGTCCGTCCCCAGGCGTCGTGCCCGTCCACAGAGACGAATATGGATTCATGCGCTCGCCGGTTGCAGAACGTGCCAGTATCTGCAGCATGATTTCCAGGTCTTCGAAACGAGGGATTACCTTCTCAATTCCGGCCAGCGTGATCATCGTCCGCGGCATAGTTAGGCACATCCGCCCGTTGCCCTCTGACTCCACAATTACGACCGACCCCGTTTCGGCGATAAGAAAATTCGCACCGCTGATCGAGGCCGAAACCTGTAAAAATTTTTGTCTCAGAAAAGAACGCGCCGCGCCGGTCAGTTCTTCAGGACTATCGCTCAAATCCGGACGATTCATTTTGCCGGCAAAGATATCGCGCACTTGAGAACGGTTCATATGCAAAGCCGGAACCACGATGTGCGAGGGCGCATCTTCCGCGAGTTGCAAGATGACTTCCGCAAGGTCGGTTTCAAATGTTTCTATTCCCGCAGCCTCGAGGGACGGATTCAACGTAATCTCCGCCGAGGTCATTGTCTTGATCTTGATGACCTCACTTGCCTGCTCCTGTCTTAGAATATCGAGAATAATCTTGCGAGCTTCAGTCGCATCCGTCGCCCAGTGCACAAGACCGCCCGCCGCCGTGCACCTTTCCTCGAACTGTGTGAGGTAGTGCCTGAGATTTTCGAGCACATGTGCCCGCAGCACCGACGCAGCCGAGCGGAGCTCCTGCCAGTCGGTCTTTTCTGCTACTAACAGGTTCCGTCTATTTTGAATTACGTCGGTAGCGTGCTCTACATTCTTGCGCAATTGCGTGTTGCGCAGAATATTGAACGCCGCTTCCGGAAATGGAGGTGCTTTCTTTGGATCCAGGACAGCATGCTCTACCGTCGGCTTAGTCATAACGTCGCTTCCATAGGCTCAGCCTCTGTGCTGGCTAAGATCTGCGCCATGTGCACTGTTCGCATAGCCGCGAATTGGCGGTGCAATGCCCCGCCCAGATGCATAAGGCAGCTGTTGTCAAGCGCGGTGCAGTACTCGGCACGCGTAGTCAGCATGTCCGCCAGTTTCGACGAAAGCATTGCCGAAGAAACCTCAGCATTTTTCACTGAAAAGGTGCCTCCAAAGCCGCAACAGCGGTCGAGATTCTCCAGCTCCACAAGCTCCAGCCCTCGGACTTTCGCCAGCAACCGGAAAGGTCGATCTCCCAGATGGAGTGCTCTTAACCCGTGACAACTAGCGTGGTACGTCACCCGGTGTGGAAAGTACGCGCCTACGTCTTCCATCTCCACCTTGTCGATCAGGAATTCGCTCAACTCGTACACCCGCGGCAACAACGCCCTAAATTCACTCCGTAACATTTCGTTGCCCAATTCCTCGAACAGTCCCGAATACTGGTCCCGAATCATGGCCACACATGACGATGAGGGAATCACTACCGTCTCCGCATCTTGGAAGATGCGGACAAATCGTTTGGCCTGCGAATAGGCTTCGCTGCGAAACCCCGTGTTGGCGTGCATCTGGCCGCAGCAGGTCTGAGCGGGCCTGAATTCTACTTCTACTCCAAGCCGCTCCAAGAGAGCCACCACCGCGCGTCCCGTTTCAGGAAAGAGTGTATCGTTGTAACATGTGACAAAGAGTGAAGCGCGCATAAGATTTTAACTCCTTCTCGAACTTGAAGACACATGGCAAGGTGCTTCCTACGGCACGCACAGGCAGAATAATTTGATCAGACTCACTACGAAATGACATATCCCGGACTATTAATGACAGGCACAAGAAGCAATCGCGATTCTAGTAGCTCGCCAGCGCTTAGCGTGAGACGAAAGAACTTTCATGTTGGAAACTTTATGCTAATTGTGTGAGTCCCAGGCTCTAACACAAAAGGAAATGCCAAGACGAACCCAAACGGCTGCTCGCTGAAGCCGCTCGCAGGAATCTCGATCCCATTGCTGATCGTTGATGGCCATCGCTGCCCTTGGTGAACCCGCATCAGATAAGTGGTTTCGGCGACTTCGCCCCCATCGATGGTCACATAGAACCTGGGCAACGGTGACCAACTCCCGGGCATCGGCAGATTCGCGGTAGTATCTACATCCCACTTCACAAGCTCGCGCGATAAAAGGACAAATCCCCTTGAGGAGCTTTCCTGTGATGTTGTCACGGAATATGTTATTGTGCTTCCATTGATCGCCACCGAAACAGGCGGTGCACCCGTTATCACTATTGCGTTCGGAGAATTTGCAGTACCACCAATCGGAGTTGCGACTTGCGCAGTGGCGTTCGGCGGATACCGAAAAAGAATTGTCCCAGCGTCTGTCGTATTACCGCGCTCAGCCGTGAAATAGACACTGCCATCACTTGCAACCGCGAGGCCTTCCGGATAGTCAATATTCGTCAGAAGCGTCACCACCGAATTTGTTACATCAAGCTTTCCCAGCGTGCCGGAGTTCCCCTGGTCTTCGTAATTCGATTCCTCGACGAAATACACATCCCCATTGGAATCGGACGCAACGTCACGCACTCGACTTAGCCCTTTGCTGACAAGGGTTGTGAGCGTATCTACTGAGTATTTCATGATCGCTCCCGACGTTTGGCCGGCGTTAGGATTGCCATATATGCCAAGAAAGAGGTCGCCATTATTGCCCCTAGCTAGGCCTTCAGGCGTAGATAATCCGGAAAGCACTTGGACGATGCTGCCATTATGAATGAGGTAAAGATCCCCTCCCTCAGTCACAAAGTAGACATCGCCACTGTCTGTCGACACAACACCAGAGGGCGAGGAATATCCGGTTGCGAGTGTCGAAAGAATGCCAGAGCGACTATATTCCATCACCTTTCCACACTGATATTCCGTAAAGAATATGTTTGATTCCTTGTCTACATAGAGATGAGACGGTCCACAATCAAGACCTCCAACAATCGAGGAAATTGTCCCATCCGCCGATACTTTGGTTATAGACCGACCATTAAACTCGGCGTAGTATATGGTTCCGTCCGATGCGGCCGCCACGCCGAATCCAAACCGGATCCCGCTGTCTATCGGCGTTGCGGGAATTCCATATTGGCCACTCGTCCAGCTCAACGCCTGTGATGACGCCACTACTCCAGAACCGCTGCCTGTTTGTCGAGAACTGCCGTTACAACCTGTCAACAAGAGGCAACCAACAACCATCAAGAGTTGAGGCCAAACACAAGAGTGCTTCACCCATACCATCATGCTGCTTCGCCGCCTCATGTTCTTGCGTTAAGTATGCCTACCAGACTTTCGCGATCATTGTGGGCGAACCGACTAGCTACTCCCTTAGCACAACGAGAAGGGACTCTCTCGGGCACGCCCTCGATTTCGCACATTCACATGGAAAGCTTAGGAACGAAAGTCTAAGTTCAGCGTCGTAGGAGTTTCAGTTACTGAGCGTGTCTCTGCTCCCCATAGTCGATCGCATAATATGCGGATCCCTCGGCGCTGTCCTGCGCTCGAATACGGACGTCGCCGTTCGCTTCAATTTGAAATTGAACAACTTGCCGCTTCCCATCAAAGCCCACGACGAATACCCTGGCGATGTGAGCTCCTTTAGGAATTGGCACCACCAGTTCGTCATCCGACACGCTGGTCACCCAGACAGATGATCTGTCATACGTAGCGAGCGCGAAGCCATGGTTTAATGTCGTTGCTGCCAATTGCCCAGCCATTGGGCCGTTCGAATATGTCCGCGAAGCTTCCCGCAGATTTGGCGACACACTTACTCTTTGTGCGTTCGACGCTGGTGCGTGCCTGTATACCTGCAAGATGGCACTCACTCTTCTATAATCCGAATCGCTAATGCTTACTGGATATCCTCCAGATGCGATGGATGATATTCCGCCAATTGGCCCCTGAGTGCCCAATTCGCCCCGATACTCAATGGCATATACATTTGGAATGCCCCATGCGGCTTTGGCCAGAGTGAGTGGGACAAAGTATCTCTTCATCGCCCACCAGTCGTCGCCGTCGATTGCGGGAACTTCATTGAGCGACGCGGCCCAAGCTCGCCACCAGTATGTTGCAATCGAATTGCTGACATCGTCATTCAGCCGCACGATATCCTGCCAGTTCTTAAATAGCGGATTCATGAATGAGCTATCAATCAGCGCATCGCTCTTGGCTTCCTTTGCAGATGAATAAAAGAGGCTCAAGACACGTGCTTGCATCAATTCGCCTACACCCCAACTTGCGTCGTAGAAGTCGCTTTCTGCGGGATCTGGGACCCTGTCCATGAAGTCAACTTTAAGTCCATCTGCATTTAGCCCGTTTGCTTCTGAAGTGAGGAGATAATGGATGCGCTCCTTCACATAAGCGCGCACCGCTGGGTTAGTAAAGTCGAATACATCCGTGGTGTGGCCGCTGCGGCTCTTGATGAGCCAATCTGGATGCTTCGTCGCAACATCAGATACCGTCTTATCGGGCGAGAAAAGACTTCCTGTTGCCTCATACATTGGAATCCACAGAAGCACATGTAGACCCTCAGAGTGCAGGTGATCTATCGTCTTTCTCAGATTTGCAAACCTTGCCGGGTTCGGCTCGAAATCGCCATAGTCCAGCATCCAACCCAAATCAATAATCACAGTTCCAAACGGCAGATGTTGTTGCTTTGCGAGATTGATCCACTTCGACAGATTTGCATCAGTAATGTATCGTCCACCGTGATCTTCTTGTAAAGTTCCTTCCGCTATGCGAGCAGCGTAGGCCTGTTCCCCCCAGGTGCAATAAATCGGCTCCGACCACCAAGTGTGCCAAAGTTTGCTTTGCTCGGAAACAGGATCGCCTTCTTCCGATTTAAGCGATGAGAAATATTGGCTAAGAATCGACTCGGGCTGATCGCCGAAATAGACTCCTACAATGGGTCCTTCGATTTTGGATTGACGTGCAGGCACTTGGCCCGCTCCGAACGAAATGCCAAATTGGTCTCGCCCGACAGTTAAGTCCAATCCATCGGCTGTATCGGGTAATGCAACTGTACCTATCCCCCACCACTCACTACCAGCTCGCAGCGAAGCTATATATGGTGGGACCAGCGGCGAACCAGCACCAAATCCGCGCAGATAGCTATCTGGACCCGAAGAAGCATGCGTAGAAAGGATCACTCGGGACAGACCGTGTTCGGGAATAAATGCTCTGTAGAGGTCAGGTGTCCATGTACTAATCTCGTCGTTTTCCACTGAAAACGAAGAATCCGATGTCGCGTCAGAGTCTGTTTGAGCGAAATACTTAATCCAATAAGGCCTTCCCGCTGAGTCGGCAATTTGCCAAGAACTTTGGTATGTAAAGTATCGGTCAAAGAAATGTAGCTGAAGTGTCTGCTGGCCGCCTGAAGCCAGGGCATATTTGAAGACTAGTGTTCCCCCGCGCTGAGCTTTTTCAACCCTGCCGTTTATTAGCGACGCCTTTCCAGTGAGTTCCTCACCGGAGGTTTTGAATGCGAGGTCCGCAAGCAGTGGGAACTTAGCGATCTTCTTGTTTTGACCGTTGATTCTCTTATAGATGGTCAGCGAAGGTGTTGGAGAGGCCTCAATACGGACTTCGAAATACCCTGAAGAGGCCACCCATACGCTCGGTCCTGCCTGTCTAATGTCGGTCGTCGCCGTTCGTTGTGTGGCACCATATACGATTGACCCTCCAAAGATAATAAGTAAGGTCAAGCCCACGGCTTTCATCAATTGATTTCCTCCAGCCTGTTTCAAAAGATTGACGCGTCTCGGCGGAAGGCAAGCCACGCACTCCGCCGAGACGTCTATACCGCTAATAGATCAGCTTCAGACCGAATTGAATGTCTCTACCTGAGAGAGCCGAATTTATCCCTCCAAAGCCCGGACTGCCGACAGTCGTTACTGGTGCGTTAAACTGCGGATGATTGAACGCGTTAAAGAACTGGGCATCGAACTGAATATGCGCACTATCCGTCAGCGTGAATATCTTCCGGAGATTGATATCCGTGTTATTCAGCCCAGGACCGGTGATTGTTCCACGACGAGCATTGCCAAACGTGTTGACAGGAGGTTGCGAGTAGCAGGAAGTATCGAAAAACTCCGTTAGAGTCCTCGAAGATTTGGAGAGAACACCATCGCATGTCGTGTTCGCTCGAGTATCGATAAATCCTCCTGTGTTCGTTTCGTTAGGAACCGTGATTGTCAGAGGTGTTCCGCTTTGCAGGAGCTCAATCATCGAAACTTGCCATCCGCCCAATAGTGAATTTGAAACCCCCTTGAGGTTGCCGAGAATTGCATGGCCTTCTCCGATCGGTAGGTTCCATGAACCATTAAAGGTAAAACGGTTGCGAACTAAGAAATTGGACGGTCCATATTCGTCTTTGAGATTGGTGCGATCTTGACCTGCTGATCCAGGATCGGTCGCGTAATCAAAACCATTTGCGTGTACGTATGAACCTGTGAATGAAAACCCTCTGCTAAAGCGCTTCTCGATTGCGAGTTGAAGAGATTCGTAATTTGAACTACTGATATTAGCGGACAGCAGAATATCTCCATACTGCGGATATGGGCGCCTCTCTTGAATAGGCGTAGAACCTAGTGTTGCCTGATTGGCGTTCACCCTTCTAGGTAAGTGCGTCCCCTCACTACCAGCATAGGTAATGTTGAATTTCAGCGAGCTATTTAGCTGTCGTTCTATTCCTAAATTCCATTGCTGATAGTAAGGAGTCGCATCATGCGGATTCACACTGAAGAGAAAGAATGTTGATTGGTCAGGTCCTGCTGGCGATGGGAAGAAGCTGGAGATCGGACTTGGATTCGGGAAATTCGTAATGAACTGGAAAGAATAGAATGGAGGGTTATTGTGAACGAAGTTGTCTCCAGCTTGCTCGGCTTGCGTATAGAAGATCCCATAGCCTGCATGAAGGACTGTTTTTGCATTCATGGACCACGCAAGGCCGACTCTTGGAGCGAAATTCAGCTTTGATGGATAGAAAATACCATTGTGTATTTTCCCCGATGCAGCAGTGACTATGCATGGACAGCTAAAGTCAAAGTAACTCTCATGATTCAATTGATCCGCTGCTGGCGACGTGTACGTGTACCGAACCCCCACGTTGAGCGTCAATTTACGCGAAGCTCTCCAGTCGTCTTGCGCATAATAGTCGGATTGAGTCCAGCGTAGATCCTGGAAGCTGTCCCCACTATCCCCAAGTGCAAAAAGCGGATATCCCAAAAGATAATCGGCAAGTCCGATGCCTCCCTGAGAACCATAGAGCCCCGTGTAAAAGGGCAGGAACTCGAAGAATCCTCTGGAGGCCGTTGGATTTGTAACGGCATACTTGTTGTGTTGGATTTCTGCGCCAACTTGGATCGTATGTGTGCCACGGACATAAGTAAAGTCGTCGGTCCACTGAAATAAATTCCAGTCTCCGCCCCTAGGAGTGCTCCCATTGGGTGGGCCAAATGTATTCAGATCCGTGATAACAACGGTTGGAAGTCCGTATTGATTTGGATTAGTTTCGCCAGCAAGATTACTCAAACCTAGGTTCTGGACATAGTTAGTCCCATCACCTCTATCCGCAGTGACCGAGAGCTCAGATTTCGTGAAGCCAAATCGAAACACGTTGATCGAATGCTCATTGAATGTATGCGATTCATCAACCACCGCATTGTGGCCTAGGTACGGAAATGTTTGGCCGTACAAAGGCATTATTCCCGGAGAATTGTTCGTTGTGTTGGCATAGGTGTAGCGGCCAAACAGTCGATCCTTCCCGCTAATTGTGTAGTCGATTCGACCGCTGCCCTGATCCATATTGAAGGGATTATTCAATACCGTAGAAAAATTGTAGGGTGCCAATGATCCAGTTCCCGAAAAGTTCGTATGGGGCATGTACTTATTAAATACTTGCGCGAACTGCGAGATGCGGTCTGATGGAATTGTGTTGTTCGGAAAGGGCGTACCTTGGCTCGGATTGTTTGGGTCGAAATCGTAAATAGTAGGCGCTCCGGGGTAATTGAAGTCGCCACCGTATTCCGATTCGGTTGGCACTACCGCATAAACTGTCGCGGGCGTATGGGAACGAACGCCCGAATATGAACCGAAATAGAACAGTTTTTGTTTTAAGATCGGCCCACCCACAGTCGCGCCAAATTGATTGAATCGAAGCGGAGTTGATGTTCCTGCGGCTTGGAAGAAATTCTTCGCATCCAAGGCATCATTCCGTAGATAGTCGAATGCTGTCCCGTGGATGCTGTTCGTTCCGCCCTTCGTCAACACGTTGATCGACTGAGGCGAGCTGAAATTTGCGGGCGCCGTTGCTATCTCGACTTTGAATTCCTGCACATCATCGGTGGAAGGAAGTAGACTGATTTGGCCAACAAGAGGATTTGTAATATTGACGCCATCCACCCGGTATTCTGTGGAGTTTTCTCGAGATATTCCAACCGTTACATCCGTTCCAACGTTCTGGCTTCCGGCTAGGAAATTTGGCCCTTGGAATGACTGCGCTCCACGGTTTGGAGCACCTTGAGTCGAATAGAACGTATTGACCCCAGGAGCTAACGTAGCGAGTTGCAGAACGTCACCACCATTCAAAGGGAGCGCTTGTATTTCGCGGCTGTTGATGACGCTCCCAAGATCAGATGTTTGTGTGTTTAAGAGGATTTGGTCCACAGCGACCCGGACATTTTCGCTCACGGCACCAACTTCGAGATTGACATCAACTGCTGCGGTTTGAAGAACCTGTAGTTGGATGTGGCCAACAGTGGCAGATTTGAAGCCATCGCGACTTACTGTCAGAGTGTAATCGCCTGCAGGAAGGTTCGGAAGAACATATTCACCCGATTGGCCGCTCTTTGTATTCCAACGAGCACCGGTAGTGATATTTGTAGCCACAATTTGCGCATCGGGAATGACCGCCCCCGTTGGGTCGTGGATCACTCCGACAATCTTGGCAGTTACAGACTGGGCCATTCCAAAGGGCATAGCAACAGCAATCATGGCCAACATTATGAGCATCAATCCACTTAAGGATTTTAGCGACTTCATCGATTCTTTCTCCTAATTCGATTTGGATTGGCCAACCAGGTGGCCTCCTAAGGGGAGAATTGAGATTGGCTAAGCAGCAGTCTTGACCTCAACTCACTGCTTTACCCGAGGGCCTCTTTGCGATGTTCGTCAGGATTAAGTAACAAACGTGCACGGCGTAGGAACTCCCGGATATTGGGCGACTGAAACACATTTCTCCCAAAAAACACCCCTTTAGCGCCGGCTTTCATGACGTCGGGAAGTATTGAAAGGGCCTCGTCATCAGAGTTCTTTCGAGCTCCTCCAAGGACGAGAACGGGAATCGGGCATGCGTTGATTACTTCCGCCATTGTCTTTGGATTACCGGTGTATTCGGTTTTGATAACGTCAGCACCGAGTTCAGCAGCAATGCGAGTGTGGAGCTTGAGGGCTTCTGAGGACGCAGGATTCTTTACATCCTTACCCCGTGCAAGCGACTCAACGATCAATGGAATACCAAGGCGCTCGCATTCCCTTGCCAGTTCGGCGTTGCGAGCAATCTCGTTCGCTTCAAACTCAACGTCGCCAGTTCCAATCAAAAGGTAGCCAAGGACCGCATCGGCACCTTGACGGAGTGCCTGTTCGGGAGTTCCAACGCTTTTGCTACACACTTTGCCGTCAACGCCGAATGAAGTCCAAAGACTGCTCCAGTCCGTCCGCATAATCAAGGATGGAGACGTGGGTTGCAAGAATGCCCCGAGACAATGTCGGATCATTCCGGGATTCAAAAGCACTGCGTCAACGCCACTCTCAGCAAATGCCTCGACCTGCTTCGCGGGGTTCACGGTACCTGGAATAGGGCCTAAAGGCAGCGCGTGGTCGAAGGCCACAATGAGCGGCCGATATGTTTCGCCACCCAAGACTCGATTCAAACGAATCTGTTTTCCGAAATCACTCAAGACATGACACTCCAGAAGATGGAAGTTCAACAGCGTTGCAAACTATATGTCCTCTTTTATTTCTTTGTCAACTATTTTGTTTATTTATGTTGCATTATGTTTTGTCAGAAGCCCTCTCGGTGCTTAATGGGCGCAGAAACGTGCACTCCCTATCTCGCCCAGTTCAGTCTCTGATCGGCTGAATTCAGGAAGAGTCCATCCCGCGAGGTAATTGGTGTGCATTCTGCTATCGGCTGATTGGCTATAAGTTCATATTGGGCATTCTGATCTGGACTAGTAGTACTCGAGTCCGAGATGGGTGATCAATTCGGCGCCCATAATGTGGCGCAGCGTATTTTTGAGCTTCATCAACTGAATGAACAAGTCATGCTCAGGATGAATACCTTCCGCAACCTGAGGCGATTTCAGAAAAAAGCTGAGCCATTCCTGGATGCCGATGGATCGAAGCTCGGGAGTTCGCTGTGCTAAATCGAGGAAAAGGCAGAGATCGAGAGCGATTGGCGCGGCAAGAATGGAATCGCGACAGAGGAAATCCACTTTCAGTTGCATCGGATATCCAAGCCAGCCGAAAATATCGATGTTGTCCCATCCTTCTTTGTTGTCCCCTCGTGGCGGGTAGAAGTTGATGCGCACCTTGTGGAAGATGTTCTTGTAGAGGTCCGGATAGAGCTCCGGCTGGAAGATGTATTCGAGCGAGCCGAGCTTGGACTCTTCCTTCGTCTTGAAGGACTCGGGATCGTCGAGGACTTCGCCGTCGCGGTTGCCGAGAATATTAGTGGAGTACCAGCCGGAGACGCCAAGCATGCGAGCCTTGAAGGCAGGTGCAAGGACGGTCTTCATAAAGGTCTGGCCAGTCTTGAAATCCTTACCGCAGATGGGAGCGGAGTTCTTCTTGGAGAGCTCGACCATGGCCGGGAAGTCGACGGTTAGGTTGGGTGCTCCATTGGCGAAGGGCACGCCTTCGCTGAGCGCTGCATATGCATAAATCTGTGATGGGGAAATGTTCGGATCGTTCGTCTCGAGGCCCCGCTCAAATGCCTTAATAGATCTATGCACCAAAGCGGATTCAAGGAATATCTCGGTTGAGCCACACCAGATCATTACGGCGCGATCGACGTTCCCTTTGAAGGCTCTGATATCAGCCCGGACCTGGTCGGCCAAATCACGCTTGTTCTTGCCCTTCTTGACGTTGGTTCCATGCAGCCGTTTTACGAAGTGCTGGTCAAAAACGGCGGGGAGCGGTTTGATGGTCTGCAAATACGGCCTAAGGTCCAGCAACAGATCTTTATCAAGTACCCGGGCCTGAACAGCCGATTCATAGGCAGAATCTTCGAAAATGTCCCAGGCGGTAAAGACCAGGTCATCCAGGCCGGCAAGAGGAACAAAATCTCTAATAAGTGGGGATGCGCAATCTGTCCGTTTGCCTAAACGGATAGTGCCCATCTGCGTTAGCGACCCGATTGGCTTGGCCAAGCCTCGGCGCACGGCTTCCACACCCGCTATAAACGTAGTTGAAACAGCGCCAAGACCGACAATCATTACGCCAAGTTTGCCTGATAGTCGTGGTCGAAAAGTCAGGCTAGATGTTGCTGCATCATTCATATGCAAACCTTCTGGGGAATTGCCCGTCTCTCGGATATGCTCGGTCAATTCCTAATTGCCAACGTAGGCGAGAATATTTTTGATTATGTTTCTTTGTCAATATTTCGTGTTCATTTATCGAACCTGCTGTTCACAACGGGTTTAAATCAGCAAAGAATCAGTTCACCGTTTTCTTTGCATGTCGGCTGAATTCCCAATATCACATTTATCCATTTTATTTGTTATACATACATACCAAAAATATCCGCAAAGGATATGCCGCTCACGGCGGAAAGGCGAACCCCTGGGTCGATATTGCAGCTTGACAGTGCTTTTTCAAATAAACTAAAGTGCGCACGTACGAACATAAAGAGACAATGAGACGAGGACGGGAATTTGGCACTATTGGGGATAGATATCGGAACTAGTGGACCTAAAGCTGCCGTATTCTCTCTGGACGGAGATCAGATTTCGGTTGCCTCAATGGGTCTTTCTGGTGGTCAAGGAGCGGTAGGTGGCGAACTGCGCTCTGAAGATCTCTGGGAAGCCATAAAGTTGGTAGTTCAAAAGGCGGTTAGTGAAGCCGGCCACAGCCCCATCAAGGCTGTGAGTATATCCAGTCAAGGTGAAACATTTGTCCCGGTAGATCGCCAGGGAAGCCCGCTGACCCCACTTGTTACCAATGTCAATTCGACTGCGAATAGAGAAGCAGACGAACTTGCAACTGCGATTGGTCAGAAGCAAATGTACGAGACCACCGGTCTTCCAAGTCACGGGATGTACACGCTTCCCAAGATCCTTGCGCTCCGAAAGGAACATCCCGTTATTTACGCGGATTCTGTCCGCTTCCTCTGCATCGAAGACTACATTCTTTCTAGAGTTGGAATAGGCGCATATATCAGCTATTCTCTCGCGTCCAGGACATATGGGTTTGACGTGTCCAAACGGACGTGGTCAGAGACGATTCTCAGTCATTGCGGCCTGGATCCCAGTCACCTTGCGATACCTGTTGCTTCGGGGACTCCGCTTGGAACTGCTAATGCATCTATTGCTGAGGAGTTGGGTCTTCCCAAGGAGGCCATTTGGGTCGCGGGAGGACATGACCAGGGATGCTGTTCAATTGCTGCAAGAGGGAAATCATCGCAAACCACCGCGGTTGATGGCACAGGAACCTTCGAATGTCTCACATTCTCAGGTAAGTGCGGACCCGAAAGCGTAGTAGGCCCGATTTTCCCAATTGAGGCTGACCTGACTCCAGAACATTACCTCACTTTGGCATACGTGCCTGGCGGAATCGTCCCTCGCTGGATGTCAGAACAGATTCTTGGAATCGATCCAAAGGCAGCCCCGAATTACGACTCGATTCTCAATTTCGTCGACGATGAGCCCACCGGGATTTTCGTGTTTCCCTACCTATTCGGAACCGGTACACCATGGCTCGACTCCGAGGCCAAAGGCGCAATCGTCGGCCTAACCAACAACACGACTTCACATTCAATCTTCCGTGCCGGACTTGAAGGTATCACTTTCGAGCTGAAATGGAATATCGAGATGTTAGGAAACCAGCTCCATTCGATTCATTCAGTCGGTGGAGGATCCCGTTCTCGAGTGTGGCTGCAATTGAAAGCGGATATCTTTGGTCAGCCTGTGACTTCCTTCAAAGGTGAAACGAGCTGCGCAGGTGCTGCCATATGCGCTGCGATGGGAATTGGAGCGTTCTCAACATGGGACGAAGCGGCCGTAGCTTTCCTGCGGCCGTCCGGCACATTTACACCACGGAAGAGGATCTCGGAAGCGTACCAATCCGCATTCTGCCGATACAAAGAAATCGCAACCCAGATATTCGAGTTTCGATTTCGGACGAATCTTTAGCAACCCCTTTTTGGGCAAGGAGAAGTAATGAAAGGAACATTAGGTGTTATCGTTGGCAATCGTGGTTTCTTCCCCGATAGCGTGGCACAGACAGGCCACGAAGAAATCCTCCGAGTTCTCCATGAGGAGGGTTTCGAAACCGTATGCTTGTCTCCAAAGGACACGCGCTTTGGAACAGTTGACACATTTCAGGACGCCAAGGCGTGCGCGGACTTATTCCAGCGGCATACCAATCAGATTGATGGGATTCTAGTGACTCTGCCGAACTTCGGCGATGAACGTGGCGTCGCGAACAGCATAAGGCTTTCGGGATTGAACGTTCCAGTTTTGGTCCACGCTTATCCAGATGATCTCTCGAAGTTCGCGATCGGATCTCGGCGAGACAGCTTCTGCGGCAAGTTCTCAGTCTGCAGCAATCTCAATCAATATCGCATTCCTTTCACTTTGACTCGACACCACACGGTCCATCCCACGTCGGCAGGTTTCCGCGAAGATCTTCAGAGATTCGGTGCCACGTGCAGAGTCGTGCGGGGACTGCGAAAAGCGCGTATAGGTGCAATCGGAACCCGGCCCAGCTCGTTCACTTCTGTCCGTTATAGCGAAAAGATCCTTGAAGCACACGGGATTTCTGTTGAAGTGATCGATCTAAGTGCGATATTGCAGCAGATTAAATCTCTCTCCGATTCGGACGGCTCCGTGAAGACAAAACTGAGCTCAATTCGACAATACGTCTCGACCCGAAATGTCCCTAACGATGCGCTCTCTGCAATGGCGAAGTTAGGTGTCGTTATTGACAGATGGATGGAAGAAAACGAGCTTTGTGCAACAGCTATTCAGTGCTGGACCAATTTGCAGGATTTCCTTGGTGTAGTTCCTTGCACACTGATGTCGATGATGGGTTCCTCTCTTCTTCCAAGTGCCTGTGAAGTTGACATCGCGGGTCTCATCGGCATGTATACCCTCCAGCTCGCCTCCGGGTCACCCAGCGCAATTGTTGATTGGAACAACAACTATAGCGATGATCCGGATAAATGCGTCCTCTTTCACTGCTCCAATTTTCCTAAAGAGTTTTACGAAACTCCCCCCACCATAGATCGTCATGAAATCTTGGCTTCGGTGTTGCCTATTGACCAGACGTGGGGAACGCTTCAAGGCCGAATCAAATCCGGACCAGTAACCCTCTTTCGTGTAAGCACTGACGACATAACCGGCGAACTCACGTCTTATATTGCCGAAGGGAAGCTCACTAATGATCCTGCGGTCACATGGGGAGGAATCGGCGTCGTGCAAGTTCCAGAACTTCAAGAACTGCTTCGATTTGTCTGCAAGCGGAGCTTCGAACATCATGTCGCCATCAATCTGGGTTGGGTCTCTGAGAGTATCGTCGAAGCCTTACGCGAATACCTCGGATGGCAGATCCATTGGCATGAAGGCTTTCGGAGAACAGGATATTCGTCAGTCGATCATCCCTCGCAAAACACTGCCACTACAGGCGCGCATTGATTTTAGCTAGAGAGCAACAGCGAACTCGACAACCGATTGTCGGTTGATTCCAAAGACACATCCCCGGAGGTTTGTATATGCCAGACTTGCAGAATTTCATTAATGGGACCTTTTCTGAGCCGTCGTCAACGTCGCACATCGATGTGACTAATCCTTCAACCGGGCAACTTATATGCAGAGTTCCGGACAGTGATGAATCAGTGGTTGGAATGGCACTCGACGCGGCAAAAGCGGCACAGCCCAAATGGGCGAATATGCCCGCGATTGAAAGAGCGCGGTTCATTCGCGAAATCGCAAAGGAAGTTCGGAATCGAGCTGACGAGCTAGCAAAGGTGATAGTTGAAGAACAGGGGAAGACTCTAGATCTCGCGCGGGTCGAGGTGCATTTTACTGCGGACTATCTCGACTATATGGCGGAGTGGGCGCGACGAATTGAAGGCGAAATACTCTCGAGCGACAGACCGGGCGAGACGATCTTGCTATTTCAGAGGCCGATGGGGGTGGTGGTTGGAATCCTTCCCTGGAATTTCCCATTTTTCTTGATCGCTCGGAAATTGGCTCCAGCTTTGGTCACGGGGAATACGATTGTTATCAAGCCAAGTGAAGAAACCCCGCACAACGCCGCCAAATTCTGCGAGATTCTGGCAAAGGTCGGCTTGCCGCCGGGTGTAGTCAACATCGTCCATGGACGAGGCTCGACAACGGGTGAGTTTCTTTGCTCCTCAACTGTCACGGATATGGTCAGCTTCACAGGAAGCGTAGCAACCGGCTCGAAGATTATGGCAACTGCCTCACGAAATATCACGAAGGTCAATCTCGAACTGGGCGGCAAAGCGCCGGCAATAGTGATGCGAGACGCCGATCTTTCCCTTGCGGTCAAGGCGATCAGGATGTCGCGCATCATTAATAGTGGTCAAGTCTGCAATTGCGCAGAACGAGTTTACGTTGATTCGAAAATTGCCGAGGAGTTCTCCGAGTCGCTTGCGAGTGCAATGCAAGCAACTCATTACGGAGACCCTCTTGCGGACGAATCCGTCGAATATGGACCACTTATCAATGCGGCGGGCCTTCAGAAAGTCGAGAAGCTTGTCCATAGCGCGGTCTCTCAAGGTGCAACAATTGTCACCGGAGGCAAGCGAGCCGAACAATTCGCTCGCGGCAATTTCTACGAGCCTACAGTCCTGAGAGATTGCAGACAAGGGATGGACATTGTTCAGCGCGAGATCTTCGGGCCGGTGATTCCAATCGTCGTTATCGATGACCTGGAACAAGCCATTTCGTACGCGAATGATTCAGAGTACGGCTTGACTTCTTCTATCTATACGCGCGACCTCAACACCGCGCTCAAGGCATGCCAGGAATTGCGGTTTGGAGAGACCTATATCAACCGAGAGAACTTCGAAGCGATGCAAGGGTTCCACTCTGGATGGAGAAAGAGCGGAATTGGCGGGGCAGATGGCAAACACGGGCTCTATGAGTATATGCAGAAGCAGGTCGTTTATCTCCAGCGTGCGCTAGATTGATTCTTCACCTCTTATCTGGGTGCATTCATTGTGAATGTGTTCATTCTCGGTAATCACATTAAGTTTTTGGGGAGGCGCATTGCATGGGGATTCGTGCCATTTTATTTGACTATGGAATGGTACTCAGCGGCCCGGCGGACAGCGATGCTCATGAAAGCATGATCGGACTCACCGGCCTGAAGAAAAGTCATTTCGATCAGCTCTACTGGGCCTGGCGACACGCGTACGACGCGGGACTCTTTGATGGAGTGGGGTATTGGGACAAGTTCGCTCAGAGCGCGGCGATTGAGCTCGACATAAGGACCGTTCAGGAGCTGATTGAGCAGGATGTCCGAATGTGGAGCAACATCAATCAAGAGGTGGTTGAATGGGCAATTCTCTTTAAGGAAAAAGGACTGAAGACGGGAATTCTGTCCAACATATGCTTGGAGTTGGCAACCAGCGTTGAGCGCAATCTTCCCTGGCTGAAGGACTTTGACCACCTCTTCTGGTCATCGAGGCTAAGAATGGCCAAACCCGATCCAAATCTGTACAAACACGTAATTGAAAAGCTTGAAGTTCCCCCCACGGAGATTCTCTTTCTCGATGATCGCGAAGAGAACGTCGTTGCGGCACGAGCACAAGGTATGCGCGCAATCCAATTCACGACTCTCGAAGCTGTTCAGCGGCAAATCAAGAGCACCGGTCTTTCCTTCGACTTTCATTTGAATTAAAGGAGCTCCTCCTACCTTCGACGAATACTTTGCCAGATCGAAAGCTGTGTTACAGGTAGGTGAACTGTCTTGTTGCGCTCGTTCGCAAGAGCTGCGGATGATGGCATGCATACGTTAACAATGCGGAGCCCGCCCATCAGCGGACCACAGGAGCTTGATCGCGTATTTTCAAACTTGGCAGCTAAAACAATAACCGGGATCGGAAGATCCTGACAAACCCGTTACACTTCGCGGGCGCACTAGAAAGCCTCTGGACCTGGAGTGCGGGTGCGGGAACAGCGGCCGATAATCTGAAAGGAGCTTCCCGATGTGATTTCCCCCAATCGCGAACCTCATCGATATCACTCCATCCGACAGTATCCTCAACGCAATCGAATCTTGGCCTGCCACCGTCATAGTTCACGCGGAAGAATCAACCTCATCTATCTCCAAACACTCGGCGAAGCAAGTGGAGCCAGACGAAGCTCGGGACATCTACCTTCTGTCAAACTTGGACTCTTCTCAGAAAACAAGGGAATTCGGCCACTGCCAAGAAGAACTGCAAGTTTCGACATGGCTTCCTAATTCTGTCTAGCGCCCCAATTTGACCAACCGGGCGGAGAGCTGTAAGCGGAGGTAGTGGACGGATGTCGAAAGTAGATAGTTCCTATGTCAGACGCGTCTCGCGCGTGTTAGGGTTCCTTGAAGGTAAATGGACCATTCAAATCCTCTGTGCGATGCGTGATCGTCCCATACGCTTGAGCGGTCTCCGACGAGCGATCCCAACCGCCTCCAAGAAGGCGCTTACTGCGAGCCTTAGGAGACTGCAATCAGAGGGGCTTGTACTGCGCCGCGACATGAGCGGTGCCATTCTACGGGTTGAATACGAGATCGCGGGCGACATGCGGAGTCCAATTATTGCACTTCTCGATGGTCTTTCGGATTGGGTCGAAAAGCACATGCATGCTAACACGTCTGTCGAGCGTCGATGACTCGTTAGCTGACGAACTTGTTTTTCTTTCCCGCCTGATTCAGGCAGAGTACGAATATTTTGATTTTTCTACAGTGGTCAGGTTGGCGCGCCTCTGTCCATTAGCGCTCCCGAACCCATTATGAGAAGCGCCGGACGGGATGACCACGAGTCTGGTGCAAATTGTCATTCTTCATCGTTTTCTACATTTGAGTCTCGACTGTTGATTCAAGATAAGGAATGACGCGCATTGAGCCGGCACCTCTTCAGGAATTTGTGTTTGGATTTGAGGCTTCTCTCAGCGTTCCAACTGCCTCCGAAAACCCTCGGAACCGAGCGACGACACTTCACAAAAGCCTCCTTTATCCCGCGAAGTGTGATTCACGTTATAGGTAAAAAAAGGGCGAAACTCAATCAGACGCCACCAAGCTGACGCTTGGCCACCGATCTAGTCAGTTGCAATATTGGTGAGCTGCTCCCGCCACGAGCGCAACTCACGGCCCGAAAGTTTGTGTCAATGTTTGTGTCAAAGGCCGCCAATTGGACCGTTTTTTGCCGGCTTTATCGTCTCCTAAGCTTATTACCATCAATAATTTGCGATCTTTTAGCTTCCATGGCATGGAAGAGGTCATCGGTTCGATCCCGATCAGGTCCACCAATTAATTTGGCTATCCAGAGGCATTTCCCTTCCACAGATTCCCGAACAACTCTACTGACCGGCTTTGCTCGCACCAAGTGTGGGATTACAGAGACCCTACCACAACGTGCAGATGTTCTCGTGCTCTCTGCTACATAGCTCTTTCGCTTATCTCAGCATATGAACGCAGATTATGCAGGCACGTTCATTTGCTCCCGGAGCATTGCACTGCAAGGTAACTGCACCTCGATTTCGATGCCGCCTTCCGGTCGATTGGAAGCTGTCAAGCGCCCTGCATGTGCATGTACCACTGCGTTAACGAACGCAAGGCCAAGTCCCTGACCTTTCGAGTGTTTACCGCGTGTGCGTTGTTGAAAGAGACTGGGCAGTAAATCCGGCTCAAAACCAGGACCATTGTCTTGCAAGCAAAGAATCGCGTTTCCTTCGCGCTCTTGTAAATCGATGGAGATGACGGAACCAGAGGGAAGATGCTTGAGTTCGTTGTCGAATAAATTCGCAAGCATCCGATGCACAAGCCCCTGGTCCGCTTCAATGATGAGCCGGCCGGAATGGTGGAGTTGGATGGTGAGCCCCTTCTCCGTCATGGAGGGCTCATAAAGATCGACCATCGATCTCAGCAATTGTTCGAAGTCCATTGCCGTAGGATCCAGTCGCAGTGCATCTGCACGCGCTTCTGCCACATCGAGAGACTTGTTCAGCAGATCTGCCAGACTATCCAGCTCATCGATTGCCGAAGCAATCGCTTCTAGACGTTCTCCGTCATCCGCCTTCACGAGCGACGTTTCAAGCTTGCCTCGAATTGCGGTCAATGGGCTTCGCAGATCGTGCGCGAGCGAATCTGTAATGCTATGCAACTGCTGAACCGCGTTCTCAATGCGATCCAGCATATGGTTCAGAGTGAAGGCCAGTTGCGCCATTTCATCGTTATTGGGCGAGGTCGGCACGCGGGTCTTCAAATCAAGTTCTCCAATGTGGGAAGCAGCTTCAGTAATCCGGCGGACATGCCGGAGTGTGCGGCGTGTAGCGAAGAAAACTATTGCAAACCCCAGCAGTACGAGTGAAATCCAGAGTAGGAGAAATCGCATGCGCAGGTTCCAGACAACTCTTCGCTCATCGCGCATGGAAAGTCCCAGGTAGACCCGGCTGCCATCATCCAGCGTTGTGGACGCAACTCGAAATGGCACGGGAAATCCATTGACTTTGACATCGGAGGGTCTATCGGAAATCTTCCCGAGGCCTCGAATCGCCTTAAGATCGGCCTGGCCGTCTCCTACGCCAACCCAGAGTTTGAGTTTTTCATCTGTACCTGTTTGCAAAAAAAAGACCGAATCGTTTTGCGTGCTTAGACTGGGCGCACGGTTCGGTACTTCGCGCGAAGCCAGCTCTGCCACTTCTCCCACCACGCGGTTATATAGCGCATCCTTAGGCGTGTGCGCCGCAACATCACCCAGCACTTCCACCTCACCTGTTAGCCAGGCATCGGTACGCCGTTGGATATCGCGGGCGACAAATCGATCGAGAAAAAGAAAGATGACGATTGCTCCGAGCGTATAGGCTAGCGTTGCCCACAGCGATATACGCCAGGCGGCGCTTCGCATTGCAGGCCTAGCGGTCCTTGAGGACATACCCTACACCTCGCAGCGTGCGGATAAGCGGCTGCTGGCCATTACCATCGACCTTGCCGCGCAGACGGTAGATGTGCACATCCACCACATTCGTGTCTGGATGAATACGCATGCCCCACACTTTCTCGAGAATCATTGTCCGCGTTACAACTCGTCCGGCATTGCGGCACAAATATTCGAGAAGAACAAACTCCTGCGGTGTGAGTTGCAACCGCTGATCGCCGCGAACTGCCTCACGACGCAGCAAATCCAGTTCCAGATCGAGTACTCTGAGCCGTGTGGCTTCACTGCCTTGAGGAGCATTTCTCTTAAGCAGGTTCCGCAGCCGGGCGAGTAGTTCAGCCAGCGCAAAAGGCTTTGTAAGGTAGTCATCGCCACCTTGCTCCAGACCTTTTACCCGGTCGTCTACCGTGCGCCTTGCCGAAAGGATCAGCACTGGTGCGTGTACGCCCAGTTGCCTCAGTCGCATGATGAGAGCGATGCCATCCTTGTCCGGCAGCCCTAAATCAACGATGAGAATGTCGTAGTCATTCGCCGGTGCAAGGCTCTCTGCCGTTTCCGCATCAGGAGCCAGATCGACGGTATATCCCGCCTCAGTCAATGCCTGCTGCAAGAACACTCGGATATCGTGCTCATCTTCAACCAGCAGTAGCCGCATGTTGAGAATGTTAGTTCATCCAACGCGTCCGTGCAGGCATTCGCGTAAGGTTCTTACTTCAAAAATCTTCAATTGCCTTTTATGAACAAATCGTCATTTTGACGTCGTCCAGAAGTCATCTTCGGTCTTTAGCATTGGCCCGAAAGCACACATGCTCAAGACAAACAAGCGGCTCTGGAAGATGAACAAATTGTCACTGAAGAATGATAAATATCCGGCTCTCCAGTGCACGTATTCCAGCGTCTGAAGAGCATCGAGAGTGAGCGGCAATTGGAGAACAAACGATGGCTAGGTTAAGTGCGTTCGCAGACAGACATAGCGCCGAAGTGATTTTGTCGGACACCTTCGGAGACGAATTGCGCCAAGCCTACAGCCAAACCCTCCAACATGGATCGAGCATCGATCCAGTTCTTGAAAAATCCCTATCTCATGTACTAGCCCACCCCGGAAATCTTGCCCGTCCCCGACTTTCTCTCCAGATCGGGTTGGCTTATGGTGCCGAGAAGAGGCAGTCTCTCAATCTTGCTGTCGCGCTGGAATACTTCCATACGGCCTCGCTTCTTTTCGACGATCTGCCTTGCATGGATGACGCTACCGTGCGCCGCGGTGCGCAATGTGTGCATCGTCTCTATGGCGAGCCTGCAGCTATTCTCACTGCTCTAGCTCTCGTCAATCGTGCATATGGCCTTGTGTGGTCGGCAATGTGCACCATCCCTTCAGAGCTGCGTGAACGAGTCTTCTCATTCCTCAATGAGCGTCTCGGCGTCGATGGATTATTGAACGGACAGAGCCTTGATCTGAGCTTCCAATCAGGCACGCGTGGGTTTTCTGATGCTGAACGTGTGGCGCGTAAAAAGACAGTGCCACTGATTGAAGTTGCGCTGGTTTTGCCGGCATTACTCGGAGAGGCTCCACAGCGGGACGTGCAATTATTGCAACGGTTGAGTGTCTGTTGGGGTTTGGCCTATCAACTCGCCGACGATTTGAAGGACATTCTCGTTACACAGTCATTGTCGGGCAAGAGCACTGAGCGCGACGGAAAACTAGGCAGGCCGAATACGGCATTGGTCATCGGTGTGGCGGCCGCATTCGACCGCCTGGGAAGACTCATTCACACAGGTGACCGCGTCATGGAGCGGCTGCTTTTGGCTCGGCCTTCCCTCGATTTTCTGCGCGAGTTTCGAACCAACTTACGGAATGAGTTGACAAAAGCAATTGAAGAAGCTGGGGCGATTCCAATCGATAGAGTCCGATGATTTTTCTCCGTCTGATACTGGTCAATTTGCTCCGACATAAAATTCGTACCGTCATCAGCATGGCAGGCATCGCCTTCAGTGTCGCGGCCATGCTTACAGTTGTCGCGTTGCTGCAGGGAGCCATTGGAATGTTTTCAGGAATTCTCTCAAGCGGTGCCGAGTTGATCGTCTTTGAACGAAATGTCTCGGACCTCTTCTTCAGCGACGTTCCTCAAACGGCCGCGGCCACTATTGGGCAATGGCCTATGGTGGCACATGCGGATCCGGTGCTCTTTGGTGTTGTCGCAAGTGAAGGTCATCCCATTGTGACCTGCTTCGGTGTAACTGCGAGTGATGCCCGCATTCGCGACGCACAATGGCTTGCCGGTGAACCGCAGGACTTCGGCCGTGAAGATAGTGTGGTCCTGGGAGAGCGGGCCGCTCAGTTTCTTGGAGCGACTGTAGAAAAGCGGACGAAAATCGGTCATGAAGTCTTTACCGTGGTCGGAATAATCCGCACACGCAACGGTTTTGAAGATGGCGGAGTCTTCATGCCGCTCGATGAGGCCAGAGAATTCTTTCACAAGCAGGGCTCTTCCGTATTGACCATAAAACTCCGCAATAAAGATGACGCCGAACGTTTCAAAGCAGCTGTGCATTCACAGTTCAAAGACCTCATTGCTCTCGAGGATCGTGAGTTCTCCAGAACGTATTCGCAGTTCAGAATACTGCGCGCAACTGCCTGGGCAGTGGGCGCCTGCGGCCTCGTCCTCGGAGGACTTGGCGTTGCCAACACCATGATCATGTCTGTTTTTACGCGCATTCGAGAGATCGCAATTCTGCGTGTCAATGGTTTCTCAAATCTGCAAATCGCGGCCACTATTTTTGGCGAGTCCGCAGTGGTGTCAATACTGGGGGGCATAGCAGGCGCCATCCTTGGGGCCATGGCTCTGGTAGCTCTCAAGCACATTCCCGCGCTGGACGGCTACGTGGACGGCTCACTACACCCACTGCTCATGCTGGGGGTCGTATTGCTGGCCCTCCTGACAGGCCTCGCTGGCGCGCTCTATCCCACAGCGTATGCAATGCGCATTCGTGCCGTGGAGGCACTTCGCTTCGAATGACTGCGAGCGTTGACAACACGACAGTATCGTCCTCCGCAGCTCGCGCAAGCGACGTGTGGAAAAGTTACGAGCAGGGCGCCATTGCAGTGTTGAACGGTGTCGATCTCGAAGTACTACCTGCTCAGACAGTCGCTCTTTGTGGCCCTTCTGGCTGCGGGAAGAGCACACTCCTCCACATTATCGGCGGCCTCGACGTGCCTGATCATGGAACTGTCGAGGTGCACGGGAAACCACTGAGCGCAGGACGCAATATGGTTGAATTCCTGCGAAGAGAAGTGGGTTTTATTTTCCAGCTTCACAACTTGATACCTGACCTCACGCTCGAAGAAAACTGCCTTCTTCCTGCCATTGCTGCAGGCACTCCAAAGCAAAAGGCCCGGGAGCGCCTTGAGCTGCTTGCCGAGCGAACCGGGCTCCAACACCGGCTCGGACAGCGCATTCAAAAGCTCTCCGGCGGAGAGCGGCAGCGCACAGCAATTTGCCGCGCCCTGATGAATCAACCTGCCATGCTCCTGGCAGATGAACCAACTGGTTCACTCGACGAACGCTCAAGCGATGCTGTATTTGAATTGCTTCTCGAACTGACGCGTACTGAAGGCGTCACATTGCTGATGGCAACCCACGATCTGGCACTAGCGCGACGCTGTGACCGCCTTGTCCAGATGCGCGACGGAAGAATCCATGAAAGCTCCTGAAGCAGATCCGAACGTTGTTACAAGACACGCACTCGTATGGCTTGCATTTGGCAATGCTATCGGAGTTGGACTGGCATTGCTGCTCTTGTTGCCTGGGTTAAATGCCCTCCTGGGAGAGTGGACCTACGGCCGATGGATGATGGTGCACATGAATGTGCTGCTCTATGGCTGGTGTGGCATACCTATGCTCGGCTTTCTCTTCCGTTCCTATCGACTTGACACAGGTCAACTTTCGCTCTGGATAAGACCCGTTGTATGGTTATGGACTGCCGCCTTGGTTATCGGCTCCATATCATGGCTGCAAGGCGGCTCAAGCGGCAAGCTTTTTCTCGACTGGACGGGCTTTGCACGAATCTTTTTTGTGCTCACTTTGGAGACCCTTTGGGTTCTCATCGTGGCGGCATTGTTTCTTGAATTGCGAAATGGCTACGCAGGAAATGCAATGGCAAAGCTGGCGCGACTGGCGGGCATCGTTGTACTGGGCCTCGTTCCAAGCGCTATCTATATTGCATCCAGACCGGGACTGTATCCAGCAATCAACCCTGACAGCGGTGGCCCCACTGGCGCAAGCCAACTCGAGTCCACTCTCGCAATCGTACTGATTCTGCTCATACTTCCCTTCGGGATCTCCCAACGAAAACAAAAAATGGGTCGAACGATTGGCACAGTGTGGATTGTGTTCGTTGTTCAAGCTGTCTTCTGCGCTTTTCTAGGAAGGGCTGATGCAAGCAACCATCTTCCAGCACAATACCTCGGTCTCGCCACTGCGCTGGTGTGGGTGCCGCTTATACCTGCTTATTACAACGAGTTTCAATGGAGCGCTGCGTCACGCCGATGGCGGTTGGCATTCCTGTGGTGGTGGAGTGGCCTGGTCATATCCGGGTGTGCCTTCTTCTTCCCCGGTATTCTCGCCAGGCTCAAGTTTACGGATGGCCTGGTCGGACATTCACTCACTGCCGTCGCCGGCTTTCTCACCGCATTCCTGATTTTCGTCATGATTGAGTTAGGTGGAACACAACACGCCTGGATATTCAATCGCACCTGGTCATTCCACGCCTGGAATATCGGCGTATTGGCCTATGTCTTGCTGATGACGGCAGCCGGTTGGATCGAAAGCAGCAATCCTGCATTCACCATCTCTCCGGGGATAGTCCGCGATATCTTCTACATCCTCCGTCTATTTACCGGCATTGCCATGTTCGCAGCGTCGGCTGAATGGCTGCACAATGCCACGGTACGAACCGCGAATAGCAATGAAGTGAAACCGCTTGTTGGAGTGGGGGTCACATGACACGTTTACCTATACTCGCCTACCAATGGACTACGGCAATTTCCGATACAGCGACGGGCATTCTCTTGTGTGCAACGCCCATGTTCGCGCTTCAATCCATGCGTCTCAGCGCCCCGGAAGATGCATCCGCATACGTCTCCTATATTGGAGCGTTCGTCTTGTCAGTTGGCCTTGCCGGTATATGTGGCGCCATTCTCATGCACCGTCACGCACCCGTCCCTGCGCTTGAAATGGTGTGGATGCTGACTGCATTGACGCGTGCGTCTGTAGCAGTCTTTGTCATGAAGGCTGTGCTGGTTGGTCAATTGGACACGATGTGGATTTCCATCGCAGCCTTTGATGGAGCATGCGTTTTATTCCAGGCAACCGGACTGCGCATGAGGTGGCTTAAGGATGCGCTCTAGAAGATGCGTGCGCGACTGGCGCGGTGTGATTCTCGTCGCTGCAGTGTACGTTTATTTCCTAATCTTTGCTCAGTTCGCCTTTCTCGCCATCCTCTCCGCCAATGGAATTCAAGCCGAAAGGCTTAAGGGCGCCATGGTGTCAATGGCTTTCGGCGGCATCCTGTTCAGCCTGCTCACGCCCCGTATCCATATCATTGGAAATCCTGCATTGCGTCTGCGGATCGGGCTCTGTATCTCCGTTATTGCTGCTTTGCTCTCGCTATGTCCGCTTCAATTTGCCAGCGCGGTTGGTGTGGCATTTCTAATTGGTACGGGGCTCGGCATCGTCACCCTCACACTCGTCACACATCTTGCTGAATGGTGCGGAGAGCATGCGACCCATGTGAAAAGTGGGTTGGGTGTTGGGCTCGGCTATTTGATTTGTAATATCCCTACGGTCTTCGCAGCAACTCCGAAGCTGCAGGCTCTGTTATCCGCACTCGTCTTCGTTGGAGTTGCTTCGCTTCCGCTGTCCATAACTCCCAACGGAGCATCGATCCGGGTCCATTCGCACGCGCAAAGGCAACCCAACTTCGCATTTCTGTCTGTACTCATTGCCTTCACAGCTCTTATCTGGCTGGACTCTGCGGCCTTTTACATCATCCAGCACAATGGCGCACTCAAAGCTGGCACGTGGGAAGGCAATGTACGTCTTTGGAGTATTGCCGGAGTCCACTTTGTCTTCGCAGTCGCGTCGGCGCTCTTGTTGCGGCGCCACAAGATTGCACTCGTGCTGACCGGCGCCTTTGCATTCCTGGGTGCTGCATGCGCGTTCTTGGCACATCCCTCCTTCACCGCCTCGGCGAGGCTTTTTTATCCGGCTGGAGTATCCCTGTACTCTGTCGCTCTGGTTCTTTACCCCTCTTCACTCTCATCCGCTCAAAACTTGAATGAACGAGCCCGTCAGGCGGGCTGGCTCTATGCAATCGCAGGATGGATTGGCTCAGCGCTCGGCATCGGGATGGGGCAGAACCTTGGGCACATTCCCATCATGTTTGTGGGTGCGGCAGGCTTGCTTGTGTTAGCGCCCATAAGCATCGACCTTACCCGTCGAGCGCCGCGAGAGGTCGCGTTACTCACATCCGTTATCGCCATAAGCGCAATTGCATTGCATTTCATTCCATCGGCAAATGCCGAGAATTCACAAACGGCTATCGAACGCGGAAAACGAGTCTACATCGCAGAGGGTTGCATCAGTTGCCACTCACAGTATGTGCGGCCAAATACAAGCGATGAACTTATGTGGGGACCTGCTTCCACTCCAGCCGAGGTCCATCACGAGAAGCCGCCGCTGATCGGAAATCGCCGGCAGGGGCCCGACCTTGCTGAAGTGGGTCTCCGCCGCTCACCGGCATGGCTCAGAGAGCACCTCATCGAGCCTCGCGCGCTGAACGGCAATTCGATCATGCCTTCGTACGCATACCTCTTTGAGGATCGCCGCGGTAGCGATCTGGTTGCATACCTTACCAGTTTGCAAAGCGGCAATATCGCTGCGCATTTGGCTGAAGAACACTCCTGGCATCCCGCTGCATCTGCAATGCATCTTGCGAACCTCTCCGAGGGCGAGAGGCTCTATTGGCAGGATTGCGCCACCTGTCATGAGTCCGATGGAGACGCGCGAAAACTATGGAGTGGGCCATTCAATCAACTGCCGCTCAGTCTCAACCAGATGCATCGAAGCGCACAGAGCCAGAACACTCAGCAGCTAGCACAAATCATCAAGTTTGGAATACATGCTACAGACATGCCTGGCCATGAATGGTTGAGCGACCGACAGGTCGCATCGATTTCACTTTGGATCCGTGACAACGACTCTCAAACGATTACGCAACATTGAACTCATTTGAAAGGAACCGCACTGTGAAGAAGCATCTCCTTACCGCCGCACTTGTACTTTGTCTTTCATTCGGAGCAAACGCCTTCGCGCAGAAACATACGTTCACCCTTGACCCATCCACCAGCAGCATCACGTTCTCGCTTTCCGGCACTGAACATGAAGTCGAGGGCACATTTCACGTCACCAGTGGTGAAATCCACTTTGACCTGTCATCCCACGATCTCTCTGGTTCCATTGTTGTGTCAGCGGCAAGCGGTGAAAGCGGCAACGATAGCCGGGATAAGAAGATGCATAACGACGTGCTCGATGTGGCCCATTTTGCGAATGTCACATTTGATCCCCAAAGCTATCAGGGAACTATCGCTACATCGGGCGACTCGACGATTCAGGTCTCGGGCCTCTTCACATTGCATGGAACACCGCATACCATTACCGTGCCCATGCAACTTCATATGGAAGCTGGAAAAATCACGGCCAAAGGCAGTTTCATCGTGCCCTACGTGAAGTGGGGCCTGAAAAATCCAAGTATCTTCATTTTGAAGGTTGCCAAGGAAGTCAAAATCGACATGAATTTGGCCGGCACAGACACAATTGCGAAATAACAGTCCGGAGAACAATCAGCCACTGTTCGCAGGACAACAAAGGCGCCTTACTTTGCGATGAGAGAGGACCTCTGTTCGCTGCTGACCATTTCTTAAACCGGATGCAGAGTCAGGCTATTCAATTCAGGGGCGCGGCAAGCGCTCCTGAATTGCCCTGCACAAGCCGTCATAAGCCAGTGTAGAGCTGAAATGGCGCCCAATAAAACGGCTGCTTGAAGCTGCCCTTCGAGTGAAGCAGCGTAAGCTTCGCTTGCCGCAACGCTTGTGCGGGAGTCTGCCTCGCCGCAAGCCCTGCATAGAGCGAGTTCATGAGTTGTGGCGTCGATACATCGCTGACTTCCCAGAGCGCTCCAATTACATTGTGCGCACCCGCACGCAGAAAGGCCCACGACAAACCGACAAGACCTTCTCCTATATAGGAGCGGTCACCGCTGCCGTAACAGGCCGATACTGTCACCAGCTTGGCGCGGATGGGTTGTTGCATAATGTCGCGCGCGTAGAGTTTAAAGTTGCGGTCTTCGTGACCAATGTCAGGCGAAAGTATGATTGCCGAGTCCAGTGGATCCGCGCTGCTTGCAGTCCCATGCGCGACAAAGTGGATATAGCCATACTGCGCAGGATGACTGGTAAGATACGCATCGGGCGTAGCACCCTGCTCCGCCAGCACTGTTCGCGCTTCTGCGACAAAATGGCTCTCCACTTCTTGCATCTCCCGTATTGCCATGGGCAGTTGCGGATAATTCGGATCGTGTGAAATCGCATCTCCCATCAGCAACAGCTTGCCGCCCGTTGTATCTGGCCGCTTTGTGGATGCCAGCAGAAGCTGTAACGAAGGCGCCGATGTGAGCACCGCATCCTCAATGTAGAAATGCGGCGGTGCACCCGGTACGATCAGTGTTTCAAAATTCAGTCGATCGAGCGCTCCGTCTCCAAGAATTATTACGCTGGAATCATGCGGGATCATCGATACGGCAGGCTCAATCAATATCCGGTATAGAGCTTCACCGTCGTCGGTGGTTGATGCAAAGGTATCTTCCGGCCCTAACAGTTCCCTCTGATAGCGCTCCACCAAATCAGCTATCTTTGCGCGCGGCGGAAGGGTAAAGAATGCATCCTTTGCCGGTGTTGAAACCCAGAGATACGACTGCCTTGCGCCAAGCCAATAGAACAGCAGCGTCGCATGTGCGCGGCGGGCAATTGCAGATGCATTCAGTGTGTGCATGCCGTGTGAGGGCATGCTCTCGATAGATGTATCGATTCCCAGTCCTTGCTCAAGCGTGCGAGCCCTGCTCTGGTCCGCCACAGCAAGCGCTTCGTCGGTCTTTCCCTGTGTAATCAAAAAATGAATGTAATCGTCATAGATCCCCGCTGCGTTTGCAAGAAATGGGAGCTTCGAGTCTTCTCGTTGCAACTGATTGCGCGCCATCTCGAATGTAGAAAGCGCAGCTTGAAAAGCTTTCGTTGCACGTTTATCGTCGCCATTTTTTTCGTACATGCGCGCAAGCTCATACTGAGCCTCTAACCGCATTGAAGTTTGACTGTCTGGGTCGGAGATGACCCGATGGAAGATTGCATCGGCTGAAGCCTCCTGATGCTGCGCAGCGGCCAACCGTCCATTCGCAATCGCGACAGCAAGCTTGTCTAGCCGGTTGTCTCCAGCTTCGATCAAGGGACTGAGCTTGTGCAGGTATTGTTCACTGCTACTCAGATTGCCCGCATCCAGAGAGACGTAGGCAAGGCCTTCAAGCGCATTCACCATATTTTGCTTGTCGCCGATCTTCTCAGAAAGCTGATAAGCGCGCTGCAGCGAATCCCGTGAGCGATTGAAATCTCCTGTGTCGTGGTAGGCAAGGCTGGCTGTTGAAAGCCACACAATCGCATCGTCGATATCTCCCAGAGCAACGGCACGGCGCTGAGCCTCCAGGTAGAGTGAGAGCGCCCGCCTGGGTTCACCAAGTTTGTAATGGGCCCACCCCAAATTCCCAAGATTATTAACCAGGATGTCTCCGGCATCGATGGATTCTGCGACTTTGTCTGAGGCATTCAACCAATCGATCGCCTCATCGAAGTGCTCTTGCATTAGCGATGTTCCGCCTAGATTCATCAAAGCTGCCGCTTCTTCAAAACGGTTGCCATAATGCCTGGACCAGTCGAGGCACTGAACAAAATAGCGATGTGCATCTTCAATCTGGCCACGCTGAATGGCGAGTCCCGCGCGGGCTCGTATCAGCTCGCCGCATGACTCGATGCGTCCTGCTGCACATAGCCTGCTCCCAAGAGCAAGCTCTTTCTCGGCTTCTTCAAACTGATTCAGGTGCGCATGAGCCAGAGCGAGCAGTGCGTGCTGCTCAATCTCTGTCGAAAGGTCTAGGGATGGAGAATCAGCGAATGTCAACGCTTGGAGCGCTTCGTTGCTCGTTCCGCGCCATATCGCAGAGCGCGCTTCCATAACTCGAAAGCGTGCCTGCCACGCTTGTTCGTTGTCCGGCAGTGTCTGTGCAATCAGCCGGGCCAGCCGTTGGCTTTCTTGTAACTGGCCCTGCTCGAAAAGTGTGTGAATTCGCTTAAATTGGTCGGCTGCCGTCCGGGTCGGCGCATCACTCAGAAAAGCAAGCGCGACAAACAAAAGGCAACATGCAACTAGGGCTTGGTATGTCCGTTGATGATTGTATCGGAGGCCGTGACCTTTCCGCCCGCGATGCAACCCATCTGAATTTCCACCATTGTCATCTGAATTGTGGTTTGCTGCGGAATACCCGCTCCTGGAAGAAAATTGGACTGCATGAGAGAAACGCCAGCCAGGTGAATCAGGCCAAAATCTGGAACATCGATTACGTTGCCATAAACGCTGCCAGCACGCACACCATCGATTTTGTTCACTAGCGAGCATTCAACCCGTTCCACATTCTCCTTGTCGCGTGGAATTTGATTGTAACGCCCGGCAAGTTTCGCAGGAAGATTACCGCGTCCGTGAACAGCGTCGCAGTGTTTTGCTACGTTTTCAAGAAACTTAGGGTGCCGTGTATACGGCATATCGTCGGCTGGTTTGCCGCCAAAGAAGTTCAGATCCAGATCAACACAAATTGGATCACCGGCGATGCAAAAATTCTCATAGCGTGTTCCTAAATATGTCACCTTTGGAACATAGCCCTCAAGAGGGTGCTCTGTACTGATCTGCGCCACAATCCTGTCCGCAGTTACAACATCAAGAACATTCAATCCTTCGATCACCGCTGTCACTAGCGTGGTCCATCCATGTCCTGGCTTCGGGTCAGGGTTTCCTGACACCTGTGTATAAGCCGAACGAAAAGAACAGACATTCTCAAGCCGGAATCCGCTGGAACGCTGCGCTCCATAGCCACCGTTCTTGTGGAGCTTTACGTAAGCCTGTGACCCAACTTCCTGAGGCAAGGGGTGCTCGAATGAACCACCAAAAACATGCGCTTCCGCGTGATATTCGTGGTAACGCTTCATCTCTTCAGACATGAGGGCTCAACTTTCTTTAGGAAAAGCAGGCGCCTCTAGTCTTCGAAATGCAGGTCCAGAGTGCGCCTGTCGATAGGGGTTTTCCCACCGTCGGCACTGACACCCGAGATGGTAAGAGTGTAGGAACCCTGCTGCAAACCCGAGCCGGGAATCAGAAGCGAGAGTGTATTGGCATTGGGATTATTTATGCCAGGCACAGCCTCGGTCCGGTTCCAGATCAACTTCCCCTCGGAATTGAGCAGGTCGAATGCATACGAAGTATAGCCTGATTCCTGCGGCAAATCGATTAGTAGAACTGCACCGCCGGAACGGCTCGCATTCAGTGGAGTCGCCGCCCCACCGCGCGTGCCCGCATGAATCGACGTCCAGGGAAGAATACGCGGCTGCTCTGCAGCAGTGCGCAGGTGGGGAATCGTGCTCAAATTCTGATAACCGACGATCGCCAGCAAAGCAGCGAAAGCTGGAACTGTAAGCGCTTGCAGGCTGAAAAACCAGTTCTTTTTGCGTGGAGAGGGTGAGGTTACCAGGACAGGGGTTCCAATCGAGGGTTTCGATTCAGCCAGAGTGGGTAAGCATTCGCGCGTTTCCTTCACAAACACGGCGCCGGTGCGCAGATCCATCGCACACTCTGGACAATCGAAGAGATGCTCCTCGAACTCATCGCGGAGTTCGGATGGCAATTCATTGAGCAAATAGCGCTCAACTGCCATTGTTTGAATCGCTTCGTTATGGTCCATTACAACCGCCTTCTACTTCGTACTTGCTCCCACATTGAATGGTGGGCCTTGTTACGGAAACGTTTCAGATTTTTTGTGCGGCCGATCCGGCCCCCATATGTCTCAAATATTCGGTTTTGAACTCCTGTCGTGCCCTGAAAAGCATCACTCGGAGATATTCGCGGTCAATTTTGAACTCGCGACATACCTCATCCCGGTCGCGTTCGTCCAGAAATACAGCTTTTAAGAGAGAGCGATCACGCGGCGGCATTTTCGTCAGTATTTCGCGCACTTTTCCTGAAAGCTGTTTGGAGGATGCCACCGAAAGCGCATCGGCACTGGTATCAGCAGGCTCTGTCTTCCCCTCGTCGTCTAGCGACTCAGAACGAGACGATGATCGGTAATATTCCAGTAAAACGTTGTTACAGACAGAGTTAACAAACGATCCCAACTTCTCGGGCTGACGAAGTGTGTCGGGCTTGCGCAAAGAGGCGAGCACACGGGCAAATGTCTCCTGACGCAGATCCTCAATGGCCTGCGGTGACCGTAGCCGGGCGCGCAACTTCATATGGAGCAGTTCGGTGAAATAACCGACAAAATGCTCTTCAGTGGCTCGGTCTCCGGAGCGGAGACGATCGATATAGGCCTGATCAAATGATTCGAACTTCAACCCTGCCTCCGCAAACCTCGGAGGCTGTAAGTATAACAGCCGAAAGGACCGCGATACGTTACGCCGGTGCACGCCAGGCGTTGGGTGCACGCGATGGCAGGGAATTTGCCTTTTTGGTCCACTTACTGGCATTCAATCTCCCTGAACAGTTGGGTTTGGAGAAGGGGCGGGGCATCCTGGCGGTCAACCCACTGCGATGGCTGCGACCGGGAAAACCGGTATAGCCGGCCCGTAGCAACTCCGCGTACCCGTACCGCAATTCGGCCCGAATAGCAGAGATTGACGGCTCCCTCTCGGCCGGAACTGTCGCGCCTTACGGCGCTTCGCTTTGCATCGCCGCACATGATGCCTCTCCTGCCAGGGACTGAGAATAATTATCAAAAAGTGAAGCCTGTAAAGATTCCGGCGCACCTTCGTGTTGCTCTTCGCTACTGTTGACCGTTTGCCAATGAAGGAGCAAACCCGGCAATCCGCTTGCAACCCAAATGGAAATGGGCAGCGCAAACCAGAGGCTTGCGTTGTACCAGAAGTCTTTGACGGCCCCATGAAGATTTATCTGTTCGTCGGCTTCATTTTGCAGAGACAATGCGAGCCTGCGCCGGCAATATGAATCTGTCAGGCGGCTCCGCCATTCCGCCAGGTACGCGATCGTGTTTTGGCTACAATGTTCGACCACCATGGCAACTCCGGGGAGAAATGCAATGGAGAGAGCGGGTGGAGCCCGTGGGAGTAGTACCCCACCCGCTTCCCGGGGGAAACTTTGCGGTCTCGTTAATTTTCCGCACGCATGTATGGGCCAGATGTTGTGCGCGATGACCGTCCATCTGCGCTCCCCCACATAACGGTTTGGCTGAGAATGGCCGCACTGCCAGACCCAGCCCCACATCGACCTTCCGCATTGGGTAACAGGTTCCGTCCCTCGCCGATCGCAAGTTGCGGCCACCGTGGAGAAAGTAATCCGAAGCTGAAAGCATCCACTGCGGAAATTACCGTGGCAAAATTCCGGCTGTGCTCGAAGGCATCCCGTATTTCCCTGTTGCTTGTACCAACGGCCGGCACTGCGACACGCCCGGCCGCTTCCCGTTCCGCTACAGTATCGGCCGGCACCGCAAGATCGGGTATAAGGCGGGTTCCTTCGGTTTCAGTATTCAATTCAAGAACGTTGCCCCAGACCGGAAGCCAATCCGGTACATCTGGTGGAGGAATCTGATTCCACGAAAGAATCGCGCGGAGCCGAGGTAATCCCTCGAAGTAGAGCAGTTCATCACCAGGGTCCAGGCCAAGACCAACCTGGTGTTCAGTACAGGTCCGTTCTGCTTTGTCGCTCACATTGAGCGTGCACACGCCCTGGTCGAGCCAGTTCTCGCCGTTATCCACCGATAGATAAAACCGAACGAATTCCTGCGATTTGGACGGACGCTTTCCACTGGAGTATCCCTTTGGCTGCCTGATTTGAATCGTCGCACCTATGCACTCCAGACGGGGATTGAAATCGACTCCACTCAGGCACTCATAGGTTGTGTCCTGCTCGATATGGAGCACCGTCTTGAACGAGTCGTCGCTGAGAGAACCGAAATAATTTGGATTCTCAATCAGTAGGCAGCGAAGATTTGCACGTGCCAGCTCTGGGGGCATGAACGCAAACGCAAGAAGGTCCAACGCTGGTTGCGATGATGGCGTTGCGGTCTTCTTCCCGCGGATATTCATCTTCCGTCCTCCCACGGTCCGGTAAGATCAGGTGTTCTTGTGGATAGTGCGGAAGGATGCACAGGCGTTTCATCGAAATGAAAACTTTTTTGCAAAGAAAAAATTTGAATGGCGCGGGCATTCTTCTCTCCCGTCGAAAGCCATTTTTTAGAGTCCCTTCCGCGCTGGTTGCTTCTATGATTGGCGCATGGTTTCAGCAAACTGGCTGGCTCGTTTTGGTACAGCAGGCATACTGTTATCGCTTCTTGCAGGGGGCTTCACCGTCGCTGCGCAATCTCCCTTGCAAAACTTTCACCAGCAATTTGACATCGAACTCCTGCGTCACGGCATAGTAGGTGGAGCCTTCGCACTTGTGGATGGTAGGAGTCCAGCAACAGAGTTCGTGCACGGCACAATGAATCAGGACAGCCGCCGGCCCATTGATCGCGAGACTTCTTACAACTGGGCATCCATCACCAAGACCTTCACGGCCATCGCCATTCTGCAGTTGCGTGACCGCGGCCTGCTCAAGCTTGATGACCCAGTCGTGCATTATGTCCCCGAGTTGTCGGCAGTCCACGATCCATTCGGGCCCATCGACGCAATCACTATCCGCCAATTGCTTACCCACAGTGCCGGTTTCCGCAACCCTACTTGGCCCTGGGACTGCGACGACCCGAAAGACTGTTCCTGGCAAGCTTTCGAGCCGACCAAATGGTCGCAGATTGTGGCCATGCTGCCTTATACCCACGTTGCCTTTAAACCCGGTAGCCGTTGGAGCTATTCCAACCTGGGTTACGTCTTCCTCGGACAGATCATCGAGCGGCTGAGCGGCGACGATTTCGAAGTTTATATCGACAAGAACATCCTCAAACCACTCGGCATGACCGACAGCTATTTCGACCGCGCGCCCTACTTTCTCGAGTCGCACGTTTCGGCCAGTTATCTGCGCGCAGGAAAAATACTCACAGCGCAGCCATTCAATTTCGATACCGGTATCACCACCTCCAACAGCGGATTGAAAGCTCCTATTACTGATATGGAAAAATACCTGCGCTTCCTGATCGGTGAACCTGGCAACAAGCTTTATGAGATGGTGCTTAAACGCAGCTCGCTTGAGGAAGCATGGACAGGCGAAGTTCCCGTCGCTGAGCCCGGTGAGCCTGCAACCGCCTATACAGCCAGTTCAGGTCAGGCACGGCCCATGATGGGACTCGGCTTCTTTGTGCTCAACACAGGCGGACATAAGCTCATCTACCACGATGGCGACCAGGGCGGC
Source organism: Occallatibacter sp. (assembly GCA_035550015.1). GTDB lineage: Bacteria > Acidobacteriota > Terriglobia > Terriglobales > Acidobacteriaceae > Telmatobacter. The sequence continues at coordinate 91,113 of DASZRJ010000006.1, forward strand.
TTCTCATCGGAACTCATGATCGATCCGGTGGGCAAATGCGCAAGCGTGCTCATGGTGAACACAACCGATACCGGGGCACCAGAAACATCGACGCATGCGGTCTCCAACACCGAACCCGACAGCCAGACCGATTTGCGGCTCACGCTCCGCCGTCAATTGATGGCTAGCATCTATCCCGCTTGCGGCACATCACATTTCAGCCACTGAGGCCCCGTATACTTATATTTCTCTTATAGGCCTTCATGACTGCATTCGACTTCACTCTGGTGGTACTTGCTGTCTCCGCTCTCGCGGGCTTTCTGGGTGCTCTTACAGGCCTCGGAGGTGGCGTTGTCGTCGTGCCTGCCCTTACGCTCGCTCTCGGCGTCGATATCCGTTACGCGATTGGGGCTTCATTGGTATCCGTGATTGCAACCTCATCGGGAGCTGCAGCCGCCTACGTCAAAGAGGGCTACTCCAATATCCGCATTGGCATGCTGCTTGAAATTGCAACCACCCTCGGCGCACTTGCCGGAGCGATAATTGCCGCGCACGTCACCACGCATGCCATTGCGATTGTCTTCGGCCTCGTTCTCTTGCAAGCTGCCTATCAGTCTTTCTCTTCCAAACATGACGCCGGCAGCATTGTGAAATCCGACACTCTCGGACGCAAACTCCGCCTTGGTGGCAACTATCCCGCTGAAAATGGTTTGCAGGACTACGGCGTGCGCAACGTGCCTACAGGTTTCGGTCTTATGTTTGGCGCGGGCGCTCTGTCTGGCCTGCTCGGTATTGGCTCCGGCGCGGTGAAGGTTATCGCCATGGATCGCGCCATGCGCATTCCCTTCAAGGTCTCCACCACAACCAGCAACTTCATGATCGGCGTTACCGCAGCGGCAAGCGCGGGTGTTTATCTCAGCCGCGGTTATGTCGATCCACGCGTCGCTATGCCGGTCATGCTCGGCGTGCTCGGTGGAGCCCTCCTCGGCACGCGCGTACTGGCGCGCGCTCGTGTCCGTACTCTGCGCCTCGTCTTCGGCGTGGTCGTGCTTGCGCTTGCTATGGAAATGATCGTCAACGGAATTCTGGGGAAGGTCTAGCAATGAACGACCAACGGCTCGAAATCATCATTGGCAATCTGCTGCGCGCCGGCGTTTTACTCGCGGCCGTCATCGTCTTTGCGGGTGGAGTCCTCTATATGGCGCATGATCACGCACACCATGTGGACTATCATGCCTTCATGCCTGGCGGCGACAGCACGCGCACCCTTCCAGGTATCGTGAACTCCGCCTTCCAACTGAATAGCGAAGGCCTCATGCAGCTCGGCTTGGTGCTGCTGATTGCAACCCCGGTCGCGCGGGTTGCCTTTGCCGTGGTTGGCTTCGCACTCGAGCGGGATCGCATGTACACCGTCGTCAGCCTCATCGTGCTGGCAATTCTCGCCTACAGCCTTCTGCACGCCACCTGATCTGATAATTCGACTCGGGTAGGTAAGTGCCCTTCTAAACTAAAGTAGCAATCTCTTTCTCCCAGCACTGTCAATCAGAACCAGGTTCTCTGCTACAAATATTGCCTTCCTCCCAAGCGAAATCGCCTTGACAGTAGCGCAATAGGTATCCTTCTTTTGGGGTTTAATTGAATTGAGGTCGCTGAATACGGTATATGACAGAGGATTGAACCCTGCGTCAGAAACCACAATCGTTAACTGATCTGGAAAATTACCAAGTGCGCGTTCAATAATCCTAGCCTCAAGGCCCTCAGTCCTGCCCAGTAACTCATCGCGTTTACCGGAATAATAATCTTGTAAGTAGCCGACGATTGGAATTGGTTTGCTGCTTAGATAGCTTTTGGGGTCAACTCGTTTAATATCAGACCCACTGCTCCAAGTCTTCTTAGGCTTGGGTAAAACCCTTTCATCTAATAAGCTCCAGACATCATTTTGAGTGTCCCCGCGGTTTGCATAGCAACTATGGATTGGCCATGGATAACCTAATGAATCAAAAAGAACAAAGTCACCAAATCCATTAGTGTGGGCAAACGTCAGCTCCCCACAACCGACGTTGTTCGGGCCTAAAAAGCAATTTGTTTTCCAAGTTAGTGAATAACCAAGTGCTTTCACTGGGCTTCCCCGTGTGCTGGGCAGTTTTATTGCGTTAGAAATTGCAAATTTAGGATATACCCCTTCCAATGTCCATTGACGGCGAAATCGGATTACGTTCGTCGATGTATTCCTCGATCACTTTGTCGAGAATTCCCTTTGCCGCAAGAATGAATTCCACCGCATCGCGGCCTGCACCATAACCTCCCGCATTCGGCGTTACGTAGTGGGCTGCGGCCTTCACCTGCGGCCGCGCGTTGGCAACTGCAATGGCAAGGCCACATTCGCGCATCACAGGCAGATCGATTACGTCGTCGCCCACATAGGCGATCTCATCCGCCGTAATGCTTTCCTTCGCCATGATTTCGCGCACCGCCTGCATCTTAAACGCCTGCCCCATATAGACATATTCGAGCTTCAGATCGCGCGCGCGAGTCGCCACCGTCTCACTGATGCGCTTGGTAATCACGCCGCATTTCATTCCTCCCAGGCGTGCAAGCGAAATCCCCATACCGTCGTGCGCGCTGTAGCCCTTGGCTTCGGTCATCGTGCTGGAGTGCACCGCAAATCCGGCCTCGCCCTCTTTGGTCGCGATATGCCCGGCCACATTGCTTTCACCACGCGAAGGAACAAGCCAGATCGTACCGTCGGTCAAAACTCCGTCCACGTCGAAAAGAATAATTTTGATGCGCTGCGCGCGCTCCTGTGCGGTCAGTGACATAGCCCGATTGTATCGAGCCGCGCATGATAGGTGAGAATGAAACAAATGGACGAGCCCGTCAAAACACCCGCGGTTGCCCCGGCGTCACTAACGCCCGAAGACTATTACATGGAGAACGGTCTCATGGTCTTCACCGCGGCCTACCACTTGAAGCGCGGTTCCTGCTGCGGCTCAGGTTGCCGCCACTGCCCATACGGCAATGCACCCGGCGATCAGGAGCCAACATCCGTTGGCTAATTGGCATCCTTACCTGTACTATCAGCTATCTGTTCTTGCGCGCATTGCGCACGAGGAGGAAACATGCTCTGGTGGATTTTGGTTGGTCTGATTGCCGGATGGGCAACAGGTAAGATCATGAAGGGCAGTGGTTACGGCTTTATCGCGGACATCGGCCTCGGCATTCTCGGCGCTTTCGTCGGCGGATTCATCATGCGAAGCCTCGGCTTCGGCGGATCGGGCGGCTTAATCTACACGATTCTCGTGGCTATCGGCGGCGCGGTTCTGGTGGTGTATATCTTCCGGCTCGTCAAACGAAAATCCTGACCCAATTAATGAGGTGTGGGCGCGGCAGCACTCGCTTCAGCGGGTCGGATAGCATCGCGTATTAATATCGCGAAGCGCGGAAATGCAAAGCTACCCGCCGCGTCATCGATCACATTTAACTGGCAAACGTATTGTCCTGGCTTAAGTCCCTTGAGCGGCACATCGAGCTCAATAGCCACTGCGTCACGTCCGGCCACATTGACAGATGTAGCGCGTACCTCCGGCGTCTCGTACGCCTTCGTTGCGCCCTGAATCAGTTCCAGACTGCTCAACACATTGATGCCCGGCTTCGTACCCTTCGGCGCACCGGCAGCAGCCTTCTCGTGCGCGGGATCATATATCTCGTACAGCAAATAAAGATGCTGATCCTGCCGGAACACATGGCTGATATTCGGAATGTACTCCTCACCGTCGCGCACCAGCGGAGAATCCTTCTTGTCCGGTCTACGCTGCGAAGCCAATAGAATTGAGCTCATCTTCAGCGGCATCTTCTTCATCTCCGGCAGCGTAATGTCTGCCTCGAACGATCCCATTTGCCCAGTCTGATTCTCGCGCACCACAAACTTCAAGTGATACTTGCCCGGCGGCAGGTTGAAGCTTGTCGTGTATTGAATATTGCGCTGTCGCGCTTTCAGAGACGGATCGAGGTTCAGCTTGACCGTCTCGCGCGCACTGCCAATGGGCCGCTTCGCTTCATCGATCACTTCACCAATAATGTCGAGCGTCGCTTTATCCTTGTCACCACCCTGTACAAACGGAATCTGAGAACCGGGAACGATAAGCGAGACCGGCACATAGAAGCGGTTGTCGTCGAGACGGAAATAGAAAGCATCCAGATAGACAGCAATATCGGTCGCAGGCAAATCGCTATCCAACTGCTCCTGCAGTTCGCGTTCGCGGTCTTCCTTACCCGAATGCTTGAAATCCGCAGGAGCATAATAACCTTGGCGGTATTCAAGCTTCACGCCCGGCCGGCTGCATTTGATGGTGAGCTTGCGATATCTTCCATCACGCACCGGATTCGATGAATGAAACCCAATTGCATAGTATTCCGACGAATCGCGCTGAATCTGCGCAAAGGCCGGAGCAAAATCGTTCGAATCGAAGAAAGCCTTGCCACCTGTGTCGGAGCTGAGCGTAGCCATGACTTCTTGCGAAGAGAAGTTGGCATTCATGTTGTTAAGTAAAGCGCCGCCGCTAAATGCACCCGTTCCACGCAGGCTTCCCGTAGACGCATCGCCCAGCGGCGAAATCGCCTGCAGACCGCGTGTATCCACACTGTAAATGGCCATATTGGCGCGGACTGCTGCATTCGTTGCCGCTCGCAGAGATGCCTGATTCTCAATACCGTCGCGCGTTATGCCTCCCGAAAAATAAAGCAGCGATTTCTTTACACCGATCTTCTCCACCGACTGTGCAATCGCGCGCAAGGCAAAGAGTTCGCGATCCGTATTGATGTCGTTGTACTCGCTCTCGTCCGGTGTGTAGCTCGATGCATCTTCCACCTGATTCGAATTCGATGTGGAGCCTTCTGCAAAGCCTTGCCCCTCGGTGCCGTTATACGCGCCCACTTCGCGCGCCAGCGCATCTTTGTCCGCCGTAAAATCCTGATCCACTTTCAGTGTGTCGCCCAGCGAAACCAGCGCCACCAGATCGGCGGGTTGCATTTTCGTCTTCAGAAATGTGCGCGCCGCTTCCACCGCGCGATCCAGATCTTCGGGCTGCATGGAGGTCAAGTCGAAAAAGAAAATGATGAGCCGGTGATTACGCAGATCTTCTGGGTTGGCGACAACCACGGCTTTGGTCCCGTCGCCTGATGTTCCTGCGGCCAGACCGCTTACTGTCGCCTCGTTCAACGGTGTAGCCATATCCACGCTTTGAAAATCGAAGGTCGAGATTTTCTGCTGCTTACCGTTTTCGTAGATCTTGAAATCGTTTTGGGTCAGCCCTCGCACAAACTGGCCGGTCTTTGCGTCGCGCACCACCACGTTTGTCAGCACAAGATCCGCGTTTGCCTTGATCACGAATTGCGCCTGGTCGGCGGATGCATCCTGCACCTGGCCGGACGCGGAAGACTGCGCCTGCGTGAATACGGCGCCTGGCAATGCCAGCAGAATTGCCGCCATCATCGCCTTTGCCTTCTTCATCCACATCGTCATATTCGATCTCTTCTGCATCGTTTGCTGTGGCCCAAACATTCCCGAAACAGAGTCCAGGCTTTAGAACCGGAAGCGCGCGTTGAAATTGAATGTCCGCATGCTTGCTGCGGAAATCACCTGCCCTGCCGTCAGCGACGTTAGATTCGTATCGATGCCGGAGTACTGCACTGTGTTAAACACATTGCCTGCCGTCGCACGAATCTCCATGCTGCGTGTTCCACCCAGACTCATCGTCTTTGAGAGCGACATGTCGTTCGAAATTGTGCCCGGTCCCGTAATTGAGTTGCGCGGCACATTGCCGAACGCGTTACCAAAGCCGTCCGCAGCGGGTTGCGCATAGGCCGCGGTGTTAAACCACTCCGTCCGCGTGCCGCCGCCTTCGGTCGGCGAAACGCCTGAAACGCTATTCGGACGCAATGTGCCTGCCGTTCCATTGCCCACATCCGTAATCGAAGCAGCATAATGCGGTGTAATCGGCGTGCCTGTCGCAAACTTGAAGCTTCCCGAAATCGAAAATCCCTCAAAGATATGCGCGGCGGTTCCCGAGGTCAGCCAGCGTTTGTCCTGGCCAAAAGGAAGCTCATAGAGATAGTTGCCGCTCACGCTGTGCCGCTGGTCGAAGCTCGAATTCCCTTCCTCGGCCTGCAGATCCTGCCAGTTCTGCGCAACCACTGTGGACGTGCCTCCAACCGACCCAGCATTGTCGATCGAATGTGAGTACTGGTAGTTGGCGCCCAACGCCAGGCCGCCGCTTAACCGCTTGTTTACGCGCAGTGTGCCTGCATTGAATCGGGAAAACGCGGACGCGCTTTCATAGTTGAATAGCACGCCGTCTGGATTGGTATCTGGACTGCTCACCGAGGCGCGTGGCGCAATTGTGATGTCCAGATTGTTTCCATACGAACCGTTGTAGCCAACGTTCATCACAATGCCCCACGGCAGGGTCTTCTGCACGTCCACATTCCACGCCTGCACCATGGGTAGCCGGTAGTGCGGATCGAGCCCATAGTTGCCAATCGTGGCCGGAGTGGGAAATCCATTCGCCAGCGAATAGCAGTCAACCACGGGATTTGTGCAATCAGTCGTGGATGAGTTGTTCTGCTCATTCGCAAAAGGCGGCTGATGCGCCATCGTCGACGCGAATGTCGCGTATTGCCCATTGGTGAAATTGATGCCATAGCCCGCGCGCAGCACAGTCTGGTGCGGCAGACGCAGCGCCATGCCCAATCGCGGCTGGAACGCAATACGGAAGGGATAGACCAATGAACGGGGCAAATTTGTCTCGTTCTGCGCTGTCACTTCCGTCAAGCTCGTGAAGTTCGCCGCCGGATTGGTGGAGATATTTGCCAAACGATTGGACTTCTCAGTGTACGGCGCGAAGTATTCGTAGCGAACACCCGCCAGCAGCGTCAGATTCGAACGCACCCGCCAGTCGTCCTGCGCATACCAGTCAAAGACGTTCTCACGCAGATAACTTTTCTCCACTGCGGCATTGATTGAAGTAGCCTGCGGCTGCCCGGAAAGAAAATCACCAAACGACGATCCCGTATACAAGCCAGTAAAGGTAAACGTCCCGGTTGCATTCGATCCGCCAAGAAAGTCATGGTGCACGCGGCGGAAGTCCCCGCCGATACGAATATTGTGCTTGCTCACATGCAAGCTCACCGTCTCGGAAAACGAGAGCGTCTGCTGCGTGGAAAAGCTCGGCTGCTGCTGGCTTAGCCCGGTAAAATCGCTGAACACAATGCTGGGCAGTCCGTAGTTGAGCGGGCTTGTGTTGAGAGCGGCGCCACCTGGTCCAAGCACACCGGCTTGTGTAGCAACGTCCGTGCCATTCGTAAAGAAGTTCGTGGTCTGCGCAGTGCTGCGATTCCAGTTCGCATTAAAAATGCTCGTTACCCGGTGATAGCCAATGGTATAGCCCGCCTGCAGCGAATTCGAATCGGATGATGTCTTTCCACCCAGCTCCGGAAAGATGTTCGTGTTGTCCGATGCCGCATGGCTCCAGTTGTAGTTGAAATTGATGCTCTGGCGCAGGCCCTGAGACTGCCCTCCGCGCCTGCCTCCACCTCCGCGGCCGAACCCGAAAAATGGCGAAGCATTCGCCCCGAGGCTGCGCATATAACGAAACCCGAAGCGCGTGGAGTTGCTCTGTTCAGTGGTCAACAGATGATAATTCTGCGTGGTACCTGGCAAATTCGGTTCCGGCACGTAGGCCAGCAGAGCCGTAGCTTGTGGAACAGGCGTAACCGTTGTGCTCAAACCGGAAATATTGCCTGCACGTTCCGCATCCGTTGGCACTGTTCCGTATTGATCAATTGGATTGGAATTCCGCTGTCCACTCAGCGTGAGAAAAACATGATCCTTGCCACTCGGTTTGGTAAGGCCTGGGATATAGGGCGCGCTGATAAACGTGATTCCAAAGCGATTGGTTCCGCTTGCCGGCTGTTCTTGTGATTGCCCGCGCAGCGAGTAAGGCTGTGCATTGAGTGCTGAGTTGGACCCGCTCCAGAAAATTGCGCCGTGCGGTTGACTTGGATTGAAGTTGCGGAAATTCCGCATCCCTCGAAATCCTCCGGGACCGCCAAAGCCCCCTGGGCCTCCAGGACCGCCGCCAAGTGAAAGAAGTCCGCCCCTCCCGCCATTCTGCATCCGCATTGTCTCAATCGCGTCGCGTATTCGATCCATATCCAGCCCGGCCAGCGGACTCACCGATCCCGCCTGCCCGCTTATGGCCACAGATTCATCGCTGAAGTCGGCGTTGCCTGCCGCTGATGGCAATGTGGCTCCGCTTTCTCCTGCAATTCCGGTTTGCTGATCGCCATTGCCTGCTAGTGCATTCAGAAGGCTCAGACTCTGCGCGCCATTGCCGGCAAGTTGCTGGATTGCCTGCGCCACTCGGCTGGTCTGTTCATCTTGCTCTCGTTGCTCGGCTGCCGCACGAGAGGCAAGCATTAAATCGAAGTTCAACGTCTTCTCATGATTCGTATCGTTCAGCAGCGCTTCCTGCGCGCCCGGCGCAAATGCCGCAAACTGCGTACGCACCACGTAGCGCCCGTTCTGAGGAATCGTCATCGACCAGGTGCCTGTAATGTCGGTCACTGTCGAATAGCGTTTGCCAGTCAGCGTATTTTGCGCCGTCACCGTCACACCAGGCAGCGGCGTTGCTCCGCTCTTTACCGTGCCGCGGAGCGTTCCACCTTCAACTTCAGCAGAAGTGCTTGCTGGCGCGGCCAAGCCTGCCGCACTTGCTCCCCGCGCCGGAACCGGAGGCTGCTGCGCGGATGGCGCTGGTGTCTGAGCTCCCGCAAGCGCTCCCAACGCCAGCAGGTAAACCGCCATTGCGCCTACCCTCAACTTGTTTGTTGAAACCATGAATTCTCCGGCCCGGACGCGCTGGCATTCACACTGACGGATGAACACAGAGAAAGGTTTACGGAAGAATTGCAAAGAAACGTCATCGTACACTCAGGTATGGACATTCCTCCTGCCAGCTCTCGCGCAATCGTAATCGAAGAGCTGACGTCTGCTTCTTCCAGTGAAACTCTCAGTGCAGCTCGCGCCCTGCTGCTTGAGTACGGTCAATTCGTTGTTGCGCAACGCGGTGCTGCCCAATTCTGTTTCGGTTCGTTAGAAAATGAGGCCGCGCGGCTACCCGCAAGCTATCTTGAACTGCACGGCGGCTCACTGCTGGCCTATGTCGATCACGATCCCGCCGGGTTCGTTGCCTGGCGCGCCTTGCCGGAGCAATCTGCTCCTTGCGCATGGGAAATGAAAAGGCTATGGGTACGCCCAATCGCTCGCGGCCTCAAATTGGGCCGAAGACTCACCGAAGAAGTCATTACTCGCGCCCGCGCAACTCACCAGTCCGCTATCTACCTCGATACGGTGCCCGAAAGCATGGCCTCCGCTTATGCCATGTACCTAGAACTCGGCTTCGAACCGTGCTCTCCTTACAATGACAATTCCATGGATGGCATTACGTTTCTCAGGAAACTCCTGCGATGAACCAATCTCCCTGCGGTTGACCATACAGGTTACCCATGTCCGCATATAGCACTGTTTTCCTATTGGCAGGCAATGCCATGCGTGTTAACCATTATGACAATACCTTCTTAGTATCTGCCGGTGCATACCACGGCAGAGCGCAGATAGGAACTGGTCATGATGAAGATTGGAACCACCATTCGTGCGCACAGGCTGCAAAAGGGCCTCTCGCAAGGCGACATCGAAAAGAAAACTGGCCTTCTGCGCTGTTATCTCTCGCGCGTGGAAAATGGCCACACCGTTCCTTCGCTCGACACGCTAAGCAAGATTGCCGGTGCGCTTGACCTTCCCATCGCGCAGTTCTTCAGCGAAGAGGCAGTGGGCCGTCAGCTCAACACACGCTCCCTCTCTGACGATGAGTTGCGTTTCCTCACGCAGATTCGCCGCTACTCGAGCAATTTGAATGAGAGCGACCGCAAGCTGCTGCTTGCCATGGTTAAAAAGTTCGCCGCGACAGCTGTCCGCTAAAAGCTTTATCGCGTGGGCCGGATCGCCTCCGGCCCGCTGCTATACATCGTTTCCCAGGTGAAAAATCGGTTCCACTCCATGGCCACCCGCCAGCAGGGCCTGTTCCTCGTGAGCCTCCAGCGGCTTGTAGTTCTGGGCAACATCCATCGCCAACCTGAAATATTTCTCATCTCCCGGCGGAATCGCGGCCGTAATCGGATGTCCTAGCGTCCAGCGCAATCCCAATGACGCCTCGTGTGGGAATAAAGCTGGTTGATACCAGCACTTCGGTTCCGGGTGATCCTTCCGCTGATCCTCAGGCCATACCGTCTTCGCCATACCCTTCAGGCAAAGAATGCCAATTCCCTTCTCCTGCGCTTTCTTCAGAATCTGCGGCCCAAAGCCAGCCTGCGTATACAGAACCCAGTTGAGCGGAAACAAGATCGTGTCAAAGGGATACCGCTCCATCGCCGCCACCGCGGTCTCCGCCGAATGCACACTGAAGCCGATATAGCGAATCTTGCCTTCCTTCTTCGCCGCCTCCATCGTCTCCATCGCGCCGCCCGGTCCCAGCACCTTGTCCAGTTCGGCCATTTTGGTTAGTGCATGAAATTGATACAGATCCAGATGATCCGTCTCAAGCAGCCGTAAGGACTCCTCCAACTGCTTGCGCGAATCGTCCTTCATGCGGCCTTCGGTCTTGCACGCCAGAAAGCAGTCTTTGCGATAGGGCTTCAGCGCGGGTCCCAACCGCTCCTGTGCATTGCCATAGCTCGGCGCCACATCGAAATAGTTAATGCCCCGGTCGAAGGCCTCGGACACGATATTCTTCGAATCGCTTGTCGACTCGTTCATCACCACAATTCCGCCAAAGCCAATGATGGAAAGCTTCTCTCCAGTGCGGCCCAGAGTACGCCGCGCAATCGGAGCCGTCGGTGTGCCTGTTGAGGCTTTCATCTGGCTCGCGGAAGCCGCAGCCGCCGCGGTGATTGCAGCCTGACGAAGAAATGTACGTCGTTCCATGGGATCCTCCTCTGCAGTGGGTGAAGACGAGCTGCCGTTGCGCACATTGTTGCACACGATTTCACAAACCGCGCGTGACGGAATATGAATTATCTCTTTTGCTCGGAACAACCGCACCCTTCAACTAAGGCACAGGCACGGCCTTGTGAATATAGAACGTGAATAAAATCAATATCCCCACGACAATTCCAATCGCCAGCCGGAGCCGCGATTGAAAGTCCGAGCGCGGCGAACCAAGCCGCGGAACCATCGGCATCGCGAACAATAGTCCGCAACTCACGCCGCCCAGGTGTGCCATGTTGTCGATGTCGATGCCCGTCAGACCGGATGTAAAGCTGATTGCAAACCCAATTGCCAGGTTGATAGCTGCAAAATAGATCACGGAACGCCGCAGCTTGTGCAGATCCGACGGCGGAACAGGCAATCGCTGCGACTTAAGCAGGATGATCAGCGCACCTGCAATGCCGAATACCGCTCCTGACGCTCCTACGCAGGCTGGGAATTGACCCTGTGCGTGAAAGCGATACCAGTTCACCAGATTGGAAAGCAAATTCCCCGCCGTTCCGGTCAGCAGATACACGGCAAACACGCCCGTGGATCCCATCAGCGGCTCTGCGAGCAGTCCAAGATTCCACAGACACCACATATTGACGCTAAGGTGAAGGATGCCCGCATGCACAAACATTGCGGTAAAAATGCGATACCACTCGCCATAAATCAATACGGAGCCCGCATTATCGGCGCCAAAATGCATCAACTGTTCGCCTGTAGGGTCCATGAAGCTCACGCCCCGCGCGGACATGTACAGGAACCAAAGACAATTGATCGCGATAAGAACGTACGTTGCCGGCGCGACGGCCCAGCGGGAGCGCCTGCGGCTCGGCTGCGCCTGTTGGCTTGTTGCCGGGGGCAAAATTTCCGGCGGAGGCGCTGGGGAGTAGCTTCCCATATGAACTATCGTAATCGATTTTCAGCGTTTGAACCGGAGTCCCAGCCGAACCGGGGGCAGGTTGTAGTCTGGTTCTTGGTATTTCCAATCGAATTGTGAAACAGGTGAGGAGAGAAGTACTTTGAGCGCGGAAAAGTCGATTCGGCGGGCGTTGTTGAGCGTAACGGATAAAACCGGTCTGGTGGAGTTTGCTCAAGGTCTTGCGGACTTTGGTGTAGAGTTGGTCTCCACTGGCGGCACGGCAAAGGCTCTTCGCGACGCGGGCCTCACCGTCAAGGACATCAGCGAGCTCACTGGCTTTCCCGAGATGCTCGATGGCCGCGTCAAGACTCTTCATCCGCGCGTCCATGGCGGACTCCTTTATATTCGCGGTAATGCCGAACACGAAGCCGCCGTTGCCGCGCACAACATTGAGCCAATCGATATGGTGGTCGTCAATCTCTACGCCTTCGAGAAGACCGCCGCCAAACCTGGCGTTGCCTTCGGCCACATCATTGAAAACATCGATATCGGCGGCCCCTCGATGGTCCGTTCTGCAGCCAAAAACTTTGAAGATGTCGCCATAGTCACCACCGTCGCCGACTATCCGACTCTGATTGAAGAAATGAAAAACAACTCAGGTGCCGCGCTCAGCCGCGAAACCCGCTGGCGTCTCGCCAAACAGGCTTTTGCGCTCACCGCGGCCTACGATTCCGCCATCGCCACAACCCTCGATAAAATTCCGCACGCACCAGAACCCGCCTCGCCCGCCGTTCTCGATTCAGACGCTCTGCCCGCAACGCTCCGCATCAACTATCCGCTTCGTCAGTCCCTGCGTTACGGTGAAAATCCTCACCAGCATGCAGCGCTTTATTGGGATGGCACAGGCTTGGGAATTGCCGGAGCCACGCAGTTGCAGGGCAAAGAACTCAGCTACAACAACCTCGTCGATCTTGATGCCTGCTGGGAGCTGACGCGCGAGTTTGACGAGCCCATGGTCGCCATCATCAAGCACACCAACCCGTGCGGTGCAGCCACTGGCTCCAGCATCCTTGAGGCCTATCAGAAGGCTCTCGCCTGCGACCCCGTCTCAGCCTTCGGCAGCGTCATCGGTATCAATCGTGAAGTGGATGGCGCAACCGCCGAAGAAATGGGCAAGCTCTTTGTGGAGGCTATCGCCGCCCCCGGCTTCACACCTGAAGCTCGCGAGCGGTTCGCAGCCAAAAAGAATCTCCGCCTTGTTGAAGTGCGCGCGGCCGACGCAAAAACGGTAATCAAAAACATCTCCGGTGGCCTGCTCCTGCAGGACGCTGACAGCGCGCGCATCACCGAATCCGAGCTCAAGGTTGTCACCTGGCGTCCCCCCACACCGGAAGAGCTGCGCAGCCTGCTCTTCGCCTGGCGCGTCTGCAAGCATGTGAAATCGAACGCCATCGTCTACGCGCGTGATGGTCAGACGGTTGGCGTTGGCGCTGGCCAGATGAGCCGCGTGGATGCCGCGAAGTTTGGTGCACAGAAGGCCATATTGCCCCTCGAAGGCACGGTCGCGGCCTCGGATGCCTTCTTCCCCTTCCCCGACGGGCTTGAAACTGTCGCCGCCGCCGGCGCGACCGCCGTCATTCAACCCGGCGGCTCCGTGAATGATGAAAAGGTCATCGCGGCGGCTGACAAGCTCGGCATTGCAATGGTCTTCACCGGAATTCGTCATTTCCGGCACTGATCCTGCACCTCGTGCATGATTTCCATGACAAGAGCCGGCAAATCGGACCTTCGTTTCCAGCAGCGCGTTGTTTCGCTCATCCGCCGCATGGACTGGCTTCGCGGACTGCGCGCTGGCGTGGCACTCTGCGCGCCCCTTGTGCTCGGTTACATTACCGGCTGGCCCAATCTCGGCTGGGCGGGGCTTGGTGGTTTTGAAGCCATTCTTGCGGACACCGGCGGCCCCTATCGCACCCGCATGGGTAGTCTCATCACACTCTCCCTGGGTGGCGCCTCCGGCTTGCTGCTTGGCGCCATGGCCGGAAGCAGTCTGCAATTCGCATTGCCTGCCACGCTCATCTGGTGTTTCGTCTGGACGTACCTCATTGTCCTCGGCCAGCCTTTTTCCTCGGCCAGCATCCTCGTTCAGGTCATCTATATCTGCGGCGTTGGTACTCCTGCCGCCAACTGGCATCAGGCTCTTGACTGGGCCTTATTGCTGCTTGCGGGTGGCGCATGGGCAGCCCTGCTTTCGCTCTTTCTCTGGCCCCTCGACGCCTATCGTCCCGCACGGGAAGCAGTTGCCGCATGTTACAGCGATCTTGCCTCATTTCTGGCTTCAATCGCCGAGTTGGCAGAACGGCCTGGGCAGCGGACCGCACTCTGGCATCGCCTCGCGCAGCATCACCAATACCGCATTCGCAGATCTGTCGAGCACGGCTGGACTGCTGTTGCCAACATCCGGGCAAATAGCCGCGCAGAAACAGTGCGCGGCCGTCAGCTCGTTGTTCTGCTTGAACACGCTGATCTGCTCATCGCTCGCACCATCGCACTGGCAGAGCATATCGAGTCCGGGTTTTTCGGTACACCAGCAAATCCAACCGCGCAAACGCTTCTCTCCCACCTTCGCGCCCTGCGCACGGCCGAGCTTGGTGTTGCCGCACTGCTTGTTCGCAGAAGTGCGGAAGCGCTCGCTGGCGCCCGCACACAGCGGATCGCAATGGAGCATTTGCCACAGACGCTCGATGGCGATCCCGGTTCCGATAAACCCGCAAGCCGCTTCCTTCTCGCTCAAATTGCTCAGGCGGCTTCTCTTCTCGAGTCGTCCCTCGAAGCGGCTCTTCTGCTGCGGCTCGGCAAACCTGCCGAACCCGCACCACCGCCCGGCGCGTCGTCCAGTCATTTCGGCTATGTCATGGGCCGTCTTGCCTCACTTCGTCAGGGCTGGCGGCTTGACGCACTCTCCGCCAATCTCAATCCGCGCTCGCTCGCTTTACGGCATGCTGTGCGCGTCTCGCTCGTCTGCGGAGCCGATGTAGCCATCATCCTGTTGCTCCATATCGACCACGGCTACTGGCTCCTGCTCACGTCGATCATTGTTCTCCAGCCTCACGTCTCCGGCACGCTGCGCCGCGGACTCGAACGCATCGGCGGCACCGTAGCAGGCGGCATTCTCGCTGCCCTTCTGGCCATTGTCCTGCGCTCTCAAATGGTCACCGCCGCAGCGCTCTTCCCGCTGGCGCTGCTTTCGCTCGCCACTCTTCCCGTCAGCTATGCCGCATTCGCTTTCTTCCTCACGCCCACTTTCGTTCTCGCGTGGCTGCCCTACTCCGGCGACTGGAAACTCGCGCTCATCCGCATCGTCAACACAATCGCGGGCGCTCTAATCTCCATCCTTGCCATGAAGCTGCTCTTCCCTCACTACGAGCGCGAGCGCATCCCGCAAATCCTCCGCGCCAGCCTTGCCGCGGACCGCCGCTATCTCGAGCGGCTTTCCGAAAACTGGCGTACCGGCGTCCGGTCTTCACGGCTGCTGGCCGATGCACGCCGTGCGGCGGGTCTTGCGCACAATGACACAGAGGAGTCCCTCGAACGCCTGCTCGCTGAAAGCTGGCCGCGCCGTGCTCCCTTCGCCCAATTCGCCACTGCCTTCGTCACCTATCTGCGTCGATTTGCGCAGAGCGTCACAACCCTCGCCGCAATTGAGGGAGAATCGTACTGGAAGCAATCTCCGGCAACCCTCAACCGGCTGGACCTGTTGAATCGGCGTCTAGTCTGGCTTGAAGAGCGGGTCACCGCCCTGGAGCCGCACGCTGCCTCGGTACCCTGGCCTGAATCCAGCACACAATTGTTGATCGCCGGGGGAACTGAAAACCATCCTGGGGAGCTGCAAATGCAGCGCATTGAACGGCAAACTGACATTCTGCATCGTCAGTTGCGCGCTTTGCAGGATCATGGATGGTTTCCCATATCTTCAGTGCGGAATTAGAGTACTTTTGCTCCTTGTGGCATGTATAACTTGCAGTCATCCGCTGGCTTTACGCGCGTCCTCGCCGCCCTTCTGCGACCAATCGAGAGTAAAATCGTCATTACATTAGGCAGGTGGATTCAGCCACTCGCCGCAGATAGGTATTTTTTCCTGCGCGCCGGCCTCACTTGGGTCCGGTCTGAAAGGCACGGAACAGTTTACGATGATCAATATGCGTCGCAGTATGCCGGCTCTTTGGCTCTCCATTGCTTCAGCCAGCCTGCTTTTCACCCCCGCGCTGCTCAGCGCGCAATCAGGGACAAAGACAGAGCCCGCCGCCAATTCGTCCTCCTCTCTGGCAACTGCCATAGCACAGGCAAAGGATGACAAGCGCGCACAGGCGTACTTCCACGCGGCGATGGCCGGTGTCTATGAAGACCAGGCGATGAATACCGGACGTCCCGAGTATGTGACGCATGCCATTGAGGAGTACAAGCTGGCTCTCGACGCGGATCCAGATTCAGCGGAGCTGAACAACGAGCTCGCCGATCTCTACTTTCGCGTGGGCCGCGTACGGGATGCGGAATCGACTGTACGCAATCTGCTTAAAAGCGATCCCAATAATGAAGATGCGCATGAATTACTCGGCCGCATTTACCTGCGCCGCCTGGGCGAATCGCAAAACGGCGTTTCTTCCGCTTCTCCAAGCGGCAATGCGCTCGACCAGGCCATAGCCGAATTCGAAAAGATTGTCAGCTTGAAGCCTAAGAGCGTCGATGACCGCATGGTTCTCGGTCAGCTCTACAGTGTGAAGCACGACGCAAAGAAAGCTGAAGAGCAGTTCAAGATTGCGCAGGACATCAATCCCGACTCCGAAGACGTAGTCATCAATCTGGCCCGGCTTTACGCGGAAAACGGCAACGTCGAACAGGCCGCGAAGACGCTGGAATCGGTCGACCCGGATGATCGTACTCCGAAGATGGAATTTGCCTTGGGTGCCGCCTATGAGCAGCTCAAGAAGCCCAAAGACGCTATTGCCGCTTATCAGCGCGCGGTGGACATGGACCCCAGTGATCCGCGTACGTGGTCGTCATTGGGCCAGGCTCTGCTCAATGATGGACAGCTCGACGCAGCGCTGAAAGCTTATCAGCAGTTGTCGGAGGCCGATCCCGAAAACAACGGCGCTCTTATTCACATTGCCGAAATTCAGCGCCGCCAGGGCAAGTACGAGGATGCGCTGGTCACCATTCGCAAGGCTAATGAAAAAGACCCCGATTCTCTGGAAGGTGGATACAACGAGGGCCTGCTGCTTGACGTGCTGGGGCGCTATGACGAAGCAGTGAAGGTCTTCTCCCACATGGTCGATCTGACCTCGCACGCCAACGGCGCATACACCGCCGAAGAGAAAAATAATCGCAGCATCTTCCTCGCCAGGCTCGCGGCCGTTTATCACGAGCAGAACAAGGTCGACCTTTCCATCGCCACCTACCAGAAGATGATCGACATGGGCGGCGATTCTGCGGTTAATGGCTATCAGGGCCAGGTGGACACCTACCGCGACGCCAAGATGTATGACAAGGCCGTCGACACCGCACGCAAGGCAGTCGCCGCCAATCCCAAGAATGACGATTTGAAGTTGATGCTTGCCGGTGAAATGGCTGACCTGGGCAAGAGCGATGAAGGTATCGCCATGGCCAAAAGCATGCTCAAGGGCACCAAGGACGACCGAACTGTTTTGATGTCGCTGGCGCAGATGTATACGCGCGCACACCGTTGGAAGGATTCCGAAGAGGTTCTCGACAAAGCAGATGCCTTATCCACCAAGAAGGAGGACCGCATCTATGTGCTCTTCCTGCACGGTGCCAATGAAGAGCGCCAAAAGCACTACGAACCCGCCGAAAAATACTTTCGCCAGGCGCTTGAAATCGATCCCTCCAATGCGATGGTCCTCAATTATCTCGGCTACATGCTTGCCGATAAAGGCACCAAGCTGCCTGAGGCTCTGCAAATGATTCGCAAAGCCGTGGAACTCGACCCTCTCAACGGTGCATATCTTGATTCGCTGGGCTGGGCATATTTCAAGCTCGGACAGTATGAACTCGCCGAAGACAATCTTCGCCGTGCAGTCTCCCGCAACCAGACTGACCCAACGGTCCACGATCATCTTGGCGATCTCTACGAAAAGACTGGCCGCATCCGTCTCGCCGCGGCGCAGTGGGAGCTCTCACTCGCGGAGTTTTCCAAGACTGCCGCGGAAGACGTGGAAGCCTCCGAAGTCTCCAAAATACAGAAAAAGCTCGAAAGCGCCCGCGTCAAGCTGGCCAAGCAAGAAGTCCTCGCTGGCCAGCCCAACCCCGAGTAAACCGGCCTGGGCCTATTTATTGCCGGCTGCGGCTGCTAGATACATGTCAACGTTGTTCTTATCGATCAGCGTCGTTCCTGTATCGACAAAAACCGGATAAGGCGAAAACGGATCGGAGCCGAAGTCCTTGTCCAGTTGTGCCGGCGGCGCATGGAACACCTCATCCAATGCCTTCAGGCCGTAGTAGCCCATCGTGTATGGCTTTTGAGCGATTGTTGCATCGATGCTTCCCGACTTGATCCCGTTCAGTGTGTCCTGATTGGCGTCCCAGGCAATCAGCACGCGATCTGTGGCGTTGGCTCTTTTGAGCGCATCGGCAACCGGCTTGCCCGACGCGGATTCCAGACACACAAAAGCATCCACTTTGTTTGCACCGGTTGCCGCCAGATAAGCCTGCGTCTTGTCGAAGGCTGTGCGTGGATCGCTCTTGATATCGACCACATCCACAATCTTGATGTCGGGCCGGGTCGAGAGAATATCCTTGAAGCCCTTCAATCTCTCTTCCACGTTGGGCTGGCCTTCAATCGTGAAGAACACCACATTGCCTCGGCCTCCCAGCTTTTCAACCAGCCTCCGGCCTCCCAGCCTGCCCGCCTCAAGATTGTTGGTGCCGATGAAAAACAGCCGGTGACTCCCTGCTGCATCCGAGTCCACTGTAATCACGGGCACTCCTGCTGCAATCGCCGCATCGATGCCCGGCTGCAATACGGATACATCCGCGACAGAAACCAGAATCCCCGATGGTTTCGCGGCAGTTGCCTTTTGCAATGCCTCCAGTTCGCCTTGCGGATCGTAGTTCTCCGGGCCCGCCACTCGGGCAGTCACTTTGTACTGGTCTGCGGCCTTATTGAAACCAGACGCCACCGTCTGCCAGTAGGGTAGCGACATATTGGCTGAAATCAGATAGTAGACTTCCTTGCTCGAATGCCGTTTGCAGCCCACTGAAAATGCCAGTACAAGGGCCAAAGCGCTGATTCCAAATTTGCCTGAACGGTTCATGAAGCCTCCTCCGTTGCATGTTCAACGTGCGCAGATAATTTACGGATAGGCGAACGCTCGCGCCAAAAATCGACAGGATACTACTCCCGGTAGTGGCTTGGTGTCTATCGCCTGTGACACAAACCGTGCATGAAAGCATGGCTCTGGCCAGCCTGCAAGGCGGCTGCCGCCTGCGATATAACGGGAATTGAGCTTGAGACTACCCCCGCCATGACCGAACTCACCACGACAACGCGCCGCCTGCCCGCAGCCCTTGCGGTTGAGAACGAAGGTCTGCTCACCCGGCGCTTCCACCCGGAACCCTCTCACGTCTATCGTTCGCCATTCGCACGCGATTGCGCGCGCATCCTGCATGCCCGCGCCTTTCGTCGTCTCGCAGGCAAGGCACAGGTTTTTAGCCGCGTCCCAGGCGAATTACCGGGAGACCATCCGCGCAGCCGGCTCACTCATACGCTTGAAGTCGCTCAGATCGCGCGCTCCACGGCACGTGCGCTTGGCCTGAACGAATCGCTCACTGAGGCTCTCGCGCTGGCGCATGACATAGGTCATCCGCCCTTTGGCCATGCAGGAGAACGCGCGCTTGACGAGCGCTTGCGCACCCATGGCCTGAGCTTCGATCACAATCTCCACGCACTTCGCATCGTTACGTGGTTTGAAGAACGTTATGCCGCTTTTCGCGGCCTCAACCTGACGCTGGGAGTTCGTGAAGGCATCATCAAACATTCGCGCGATTATGCCGCGGAATCGCATCCTGAGCTAAGCGAGTACTTTCTCGGCCAATATCCGCCGCTTGAAGCGCAGTTGATCGATTTGGCCGATGAAATTGCCTACCTGACGGCTGATCTCGATGACGGCCTCGACTCCGGCATTCTCAGCCTTGAAGCTGTACGCGAAGGTGTGACACTCTTTCGCCGGTACCACGACGTCGCGCTCGCGGCGTTCCCCGCAGCGCCTCCACGGCTGAAAATCCAGGAGGCGTTACGCAGAATGCTGAATGCGCTGGCCACCGATCTGATGGAAGAGATCATACTGCATGTCCGGGAAAGTGGCATTCAGGCTCTCGAACAGGTGCGCAACGCCCCCGCCCGATTGGCTACGCTCAGTTCGGAAATGGAATCCGAGCGAGCCGAAGCAAAGGAGTTTCTTTATGCCAATTTCTACAATTCCCCGTCTATGCAGCTGGCCCATGCACACGCTGAGAAGGTTGTTACGGAACTCTTCGACTTTCTGATGACAGAACCCGCACTCCTGCCCGCCGATCACCTGGAGCAGATACCCCATGAAGGGCTCGCCCGCACCGTTGCCGACTACATCGCCGGCATGACTGACACCTTCATTGAAGATGCCTGGCGGAGCGTCAATCACCTGCACCGCGAAGGATGAAAGCTCGGGCGTCCCTCATCTCCCATTTTCACAGATAGGGGGAATGCACAAGTCTCTCGCGAGTGATCGCGAACACTTGTTGCATGCAATGCCCGCGCTGCGGTTAATTACTGCACCTTGCCCTGCGGCCGCAGTTTGCGCAGTTCCAGGGCGCACTCCACGGCATTACCAGCCTGCATGCGCAGATTGTCCGTCGCCGCCCACAGCCACACGCGTGTTGCTTCCAGCGGATTCCGCGAGCCAGTCTCGGGCCGCAGCCGCACCAGAACATCGTTCTGTCCTGTCGCCGCAAGATTTGATGGCGAATCGGTGTCTTCCAGAATCAGGTCAAGCCGCTCGCCGTTCAACGCCTCTTCCAGCACCGCAATCTCCACGGGCCGTTCAAACTCAATCAGGATCGAAAATGTGTGCCCGTGAAACACGGGGGCCTGGACCACTTGCAAGGCAAGTTGTGGCAGCCGGTGCCCGCCGAGCGCGGCATAATGCCGGCGCACGCGCGCGGCCGTTGCCTCCAGTGGTGCCGCGGAATTATCACCAAATCCGCTCAGCATGTTGAATGCCGCCTGAGCATCAAAGATGGCGCGAGGCAGCGATTGGAAACTCAACAGATTCACCGTTTGCTGGTGCAGTTCGTCCATCGCCGCCTTGCCAAACTCGCTTGCAGGCAGTTGCAGTGTCGCCGCAGCCGTGTGGACGGGCGCTCGGCCGCTGATCCTTTCCATCAGAAGTGCCAAGGCGATAGCTGCCGGATGCGCAGGCACCACTGCTGGCGTTAGAAGATCGGGGTTCATCTCCACCGATCCAACCCACGGAGAAGCAATCAATACACCCTTCTCGTCCTCCAGCGTGCCCGTCAAATCAAGCACCGTTGAACCTGCGGCCAGCGCGGTCTTCCAGTGCAGCTTTGTCAATGCCGCTGAACCGCAAAAGAACGTGAAGTCGCAACCTTTGAATGCATCCGGCTCGATGGCCTGCACAAAGGTGATTTCATCGCCCACCTGGTCCAGTTGTCCCAGACCTTCATCCTCGTCCAACAGGACAAAGCTCGCCGCAGCCAATGGCGATTCGGAGAGCGCGTCCTTCAGTTCCTTACCCGCCAATGTGGCGGCGCCTGCAATTGCAATCTTGTACACGGATATCCTTCAACAGAAAATTTCGAACTAGGCATGGGTCGCCGGGTCCGGATGCGAACCCGCGGAAGACGGATCGCTCTCCGGTGTCGATCGAGGCTGCCAGCGGCGACGCCTCGACCAGGAATAGGCCGCGCGCGCCCACAGGCCGGAAAACATGTAAAGCAGCGTCATCAGGAAAACCACCGTTCCCGAAAAACGAATCATCACATAAAGCAGCGCCGCTAACAGAAACAACAATTGAAATGGATGACGGCGCGAAAGGTTGATTTCTTTACCCGACCAGAAGCGCCAGGTGCTCACCATCAGGAATCCCGACAGGCCAACAATCAACAGCCAGGGAATCGCTACCCACCACGCTTCCACCGGAAAACCGCCAAAGAAATGCACCGTTGCTGCAATCAGGCCCGCAGCCGCCGGAATCGGCATGCCGACAAAATACTTGCGGTCTGGCCGTCCCGGATTGCGCGGTTGAGCGTCGTGGCTGATGTTGAAGCGTGCAAGCCGCGATGCGCCGCCAATCAAAAACAGAAAACACAGAAACGCGCCCGCATGCACCAGGTTCTGGCGTAGTTCTGCGTTCACTGAATCCGGCAGAAAATGAAAGCCCCAGATAAACGCAAGCAGACTCGGCGCAACGCCAAACGTAATCACATCCGCCAGCGAGTCCAGCTCCTTGCCGAAGTCGCTGCATGTATTCGTCATGCGCGCAATGCGCCCATCGAGCGCATCAAATGGAATCGCGAAAAGAATGGCGATCGCGGCCCAGTCCAAATGTACCTGCGCATTCCCATTACTGGCCACCGCTGCCAGGGTCTGCGTAATCGAGTAGTAGCCGGCTCCGATATTCGCAGCCGTGAATACGGAAGGCAGAATGTACATGCCGCGGCGCAGGCGTGCCTGTGCGTGAGCTCGGGCTGCCGGGTCGCGGTGATTCATGCACGGCCCTCCGGCTCGTCGGGATCGGCCTCTGCTTTCAGCGACCCCAGCCTGGGCTGCGCAACCGTGGCTGTCTCCGGTTCCGGCATCACCGCCAGAATACTCGCACCTCCGCGCACACGCTGCCCTTTGGCCACCTTCAGCTCGGCTTCCACAGGCACCAGCACATCCACGCGCGAGCCGAACTTGATCAGGCCCACACGCTGTCCACGCTCTACCGCATCGCCCACCTTGTAATTGAAGACAATGCGCCGCGCAATCAGGCCCGCAATTTGCTTGAAGGTGACTTCAAATCCCTCTCCGCGTACCGTCACGATATTCTGCTCGTTCTGCTCCGCGGACGCCGGATTCATTGCATTCAGATATAGCCCCTTCTGATAGCGCACATCCTGAATCACACCGCCAATGGGCGAGCGGTTTACATGCACGTCGAAGACGCTGAGAAAAATGCTGATGCGCTGGCGTGGACCCGCGGGAGTGGAGATTTGAATGGTTTCGGTCACCAGACCGTCGCCAGGCGACACAATGAGACCCGCACCCGGCGGAATCGCGCGCTGAGGATCACGAAAGAACCAGAGGAAGAATGAGGCAAGAAGGAGCGGAAGCAGAGCCCATACCCAGCCCTGCGTAAACCAGCCTACGAGCACAGAAACTGCCAGTAGGCTCAACCCGTACATGTAACCGTCGCGAACCATAGTCCCCAACGATTATACGGTTGAACCGTCGCCAAACTGACACACCGGGGACACACAAAGTACCTGCAGGTGCCGTAGACACCATCGATGTGTCGATCGCCTGTCTGCCCGCCTGTTCGCCGGGCTAACCCATTTGAATCTAAGCCACTGCTGTGGCCCGGTGTTCCAGGGCGTAAATCAAATCCTTGGCATGAAGCTTAAGCTTCTTCAAACGGACTTCTTCCAGTTGTTCATCTGCGGAGAGATACGGCTTCGCAACCAGTTCTTCTAAACGCTGAGCGTAACGGCTGTGTTCTGCGTGCAGGCGATCGATTTCTTCGCTCAGCGTTTGGTCGATTGTTTCTTCCATCCGACACCTCCATGTTTTTTCAGAACATTTACATATAGCTCCGACGCATATACGGGGGCAAGAGTCATCCGTATGATTTTTTCCGCACTCTGTGGATTTTGCTCCGTTGAACGTTGATAAGTGATTACGATCACGTTGATTAGTCTGAAAGTACCTCGAAAGGCCCCAATCTCAGGCACAAGCCACCGTTGCGCCCTCTCAGCCCTTACCCGAGGTTGAGGCTGAAAAGAATGCCATCTTCAACAGGATCAGCATAATAGCGCGGGCGCATTCCCGACCGGGTAAAGCCTGCTGCTGCATACAGCGCCAACGCCGCCCGGTTGGACGCACGTACTTCCAGATGCACCGTGGATACAGCACGCGAACGCAGTGCGTCGCACAGTGCTCGAACCAGCTCAAGACCCACTCCTCGGCGCTGGAAAGCCTTGGTCACCACAATCGATTCGAGCTCGGCCTCCGGGAGCATCATGCTGGCCACAACAAATCCCGCCAATTCACCGCTTTCCGCTTCAGCCACCAACCCCACCCGAGCCGGAACCGCGGTCTCATCCAACACTTTCGCGTAATCCGCACGCCGCCAATGCGGTGCCGATATGGATGCTGCGGCAGCCGCCATAACCGTATCCACATCGGACTCGGTCATCGGGCGGATCGTCCATCCCGCGCTCACGGTCACTTTCCCGTGGCCCTCGCTGCTGCCTTTTCGCCAAAGATTTCCGCATCGGACCGGCGCAAATAGTGCCCGTCCAGCAATGCAAGATCGGCAAACTGTCCCTCGATAACTCTCTGCGCTGCCACTTGCGCCGCGTCGGATGCCGTCGGCGCGGATACACATACACAATGAACACCGGGCCACACGCTCGTCAGCAGCGCTGCCGCAGCATCATCGCACACCGCAATCGAAGCTGGGGGTGCGGCAATCGCGGTAAGCTCCGCTCGTCCGGCGAGCAGCTCGCGCGCCTCGTTCCCCTGCCCGTTGCTTCCCAGTCGCAGAAAAACTTCATTCCGATGCGCGTCGAGCGCCGCAGACCCCACTCCTGCCTTCTTTGCCAGCACTTCAAGCCGCGAGACCGTCACAACCGGCGTTCCGCCCGGCTCAGCCAGCCCCTTCACAGTGCTCAAGCCCACACGCACACCTGTGAAGCTGCCCGGCCCGCTCACTGCCACAATGCAGCGCAGATCGCTCACCCGGCATTGCGCCTTCTCCAGCAGTGTTTCAATGGCGCCAATAAGTGTGGCCGAATATGTTTTGGCCGCCAGTTCTTCCTGACCAAGAATCTCCGCCACGGAACCATCGCCTGCGCCTGCCTCGCCAATCCTCGCCAGAGCCACTGATCCGGCAGCTCCGCACGTGTCGATTGCGAGCACAAGCATGGACATGGCTATACCGTCGCCAGCGCCTGGTCCAGATCCGCGATCAGGTCTTCCTTGTCTTCGATTCCGATAGAAAGCCGGATCCGTCCCTGCGTGATCCCCATCATTGCCCTCTGCTCCTCGGTCACAGAAGCATGCGTCGTCGTCGCCGAGTGCGACGCCAGTGACTCCACGCCGCCCAGCGACTCCGCATTCGTAAAGATCTTGATCGCGGCCAGAAAACGTCCCGCTGCCTCGCGATCCGGCACCTCAAAGCTCAGCATCGAACCAAAGCCCTTCTGCTGCCGCTTTGCCAGTTCATACTGCGGATGGCTCTCAAGCCCCGGATAGTAGAGCTTACTTACCTTTGGGTGCGACTCGAGAAACTTCGCCACCGCCATGCCGTTCTCTTCGTGCTGCTTGATGCGCAACGGCATCGTCTTGATACCGCGCAGCACCAGAAAGCATTCAAACGGCGACATCACGCCACCCGCTGCCTTCTGCACCAGAATGAACCGCTCCTTGTGCTCCTCGGTCGAGCCAATCAACGCGCCGCCCAACCCATCCGAGTGGCCGTTCAAATACTTGGTCGTCGAGTGCATCACAATATCCGCACCCAGTGCCAGCGGGCTCTGCAGCGCCGGAGACATGAACGTGTTGTCCACGCTCACTTCCGCGCCGGCCGCATGCGCAATCTTGCATACCGCCGCAATATCGGTCAGCACCATAAGCGGATTCGACGGTGTCTCAATATGCACCAGCTTCGTATTCGGCCGCATCGCCGCTTCCACGGCCTTCAGGTCGCTCGTGTCCACGTAGTCCACCGCAATCCCGTAGCCGGAAACAAACCGGTCCAGCAGACGCACCGTGCCCGCATACACATCCTTTGAACACACCAGGTGATCGCCCGCGCGCAGGCTCGCAAACAGCGCGGATAGCGCTGCCATACCCGTCGTAAACGCATGTCCGCTGTGCCCGCTTTCCAGCGCCGCCAGAGCCGTCTCCAGCCGGTCGCGCGTCGGGTTCCCGGCGCGTGTATAGTCCCAGCCGCGGTCCGTGCCAATGCCGGTCAATTCAAACGTGGATGTCAGATAAAGCGGAACGGTTACTGCGCCGGTTTGAGGATCGGGGTGCTGCCCGGCGTGCACAGCCAAAGTCGCATATTTGTAGTCAGACATTGCAGAGGTTTCAAGCTCCTGGAGATTCAGTCTCCAGTGTACCGTGTGCAGCGCTCCACCATCGCACTCGAAGCCCACGGCGTCTCAGCGCGCAGGATGCATCAACGCCCTACTGTTGCGCGCTCTTTGTCTTCTTCGGCGTTCTTGGCGACGGGAAATACCCCGTCCGCGTCCGCACTGTCAGCTTGCCCATTCCCTTACCGCGAGCAACCAGTTCAACCCGTCTGAAGCCCGGCACACTCGACGGCTTGCTCGACCGGTAGCCGATCGTGTACTGGCTTCGGATATCCCGCGCCACCTCGCCCGCAATCTCGTCCACCTGCTCCACGTTCTTGGGGAAGTATGCAATTCCGCCCGTCTCGTTCGACAACATCTCCAGCGCCCGCCGTGCGTGCCGCACTTCACCGCGACTCATCTCATCGCCAAACAGCAGCCCAATCGAGTAAATCACCGGACCCGACAACTGCTGCACCCTGCGAATCGTCTGTTCCAGCGTCAGCGTCGAGGCATTATCCTCGCCATCAGTAATCAGAATCAGCACCTGTTTCGGATTCTTCCCATCCGCAACCAGTTTGTCCGCCGACGCCACAACCGCGTCATACAGCGCCGTTCCGCCGCGCGACTCAATATGACTCAACCCATCGCGCAGCTTCGCAATGCTCTTCGTGAAATCCTGGTCAATAAATGCCTCGTCAGAGAAATTCACCACAAACGCTTCGTCCTGCGGATTCGACGCTGCAATTAAATCCAGTGCGCTCTTGTTCACCGCAGGCCGCTTCTTCGCCATTGATCCCGAGTTGTCAATCACCAACGCAATCGATACAGGCAGATCCGTGTGCTGAAAGCTCACAATATTCTGCTTAACGCCGTCTTCATAAACCTCGAAATCGTTTTTCGTCAGGTCTTGCACAATCCGCGTGCCGTCCAGCACCGTGGCATTCAGCACCACCTCTTCCACATCGGCGCGGTACACATACCCCTTGCCCTCTTTGGTCAGAGGATTTCCTTCCTGCGTGGCAGGTCCCAGCTCCGCATCGGGGGAACGAACCGGATCGGTATCCACTGTCAGTGGGGCGGCTTGTTGCTGGGTATTTGATTGCGTGGCAGGCTGCGGCTTCGCGGGCGGCTGTTGCGCGGCCAATGGAAGAACCGAAACAGACAAAAGAAAAATACGAATCGCGTTATTGCAAAGGCGCATAGTAGCCGGAGCGAGCATGAACCGTTAACGGGGGCAATCCCGGTGGAGGATCAAGCTTTACCTTAACTTTACGCCACTTGCCATCGTGGGAGAGACTCTTCGGGTTGTAGCCGATCACATATTGATTGCGCAATTCGGTCGAAATCTTCTCCGCGATGTCGCTCATCTCGGAAATATCGTCCACACGGAACATACGGCCGCCTGTCTGCTCGCAAAGATCGTTCAGCAGAATTGGCCCGCTCCGCTCCTCCGGCGTTGCCGCATACGGATCGAAAATACCGATCGCATAAATCTCCACATCTGACTCGCGCACCTGCGACCGCACTTCGCCTTCCGTATAGCGCGAGCGGTTGTCGCCGCCGTCGGAAACCACCAGCAGCGCCTTGCGCTCGTGTCGCGCCTGCTTCATCTTCTCCACACCGTAGTAGATCGCATCCAGCAGTGCCGTACGGTGTCCGCTGCGCACCGTTGCTAGTCGCGCCTGAATATCGTCCACAGAACTCGTAAAGTCCTCGATCAGCTCCGGCCGGTCGTTAAACCCGATCACGAAAAACTCATCCTGCGGATTAGCTGTCTTGATGAACTGCAGAATCGACTGCCGCGCACGAATCAGCTTGGAGTTCATCGAACCGGAAAGATCGAAGATAATCCCAATCGAGACCGGCGCGTCTTCGCTGGCAAACGAAATAATCTTCTGTTGCCCGTCATTTTCATAAATTTTGAAGTCCTGCCGCTCGAGTCCCGTCACCAGCCGGTTCATCGGATCGGTCACGGTCACTGGAATCAGAACCAGATTCACATTCATGCGGATCAATCCGCCCGGACGCGCCCGCAAGGCCGACGATCCGGTCATCGCCGGAGCTTCGGCTCCCTTCGGCGCACCCTTCGCCGGCTGCGCTGTCGCAGGCGGCGGTACATGCACTTTATTTAGAGGATCTTCCTGCGCCCGCGCGTTGGCCGTAAACAGCGTACATGCCGCCAGCGATAGCCACAAAAGCCACCGTGCGTCGGTTGCTGAGCGCATTGAGCAGATCCACTTCATGCAGGCAAGCCTCGCAAGGTTGAAGGCGATATTAGCACGGTTGCCGCAACCCACGCCGGATGCTTTTGATGCAATGAAGAACCAAATGGCACAATGCTGTCATCGCACGGTCATTGCGATGGCGCTAACATCGGTCACGCTCCGCGGGGTCGCAGACAGTCCGCAATGTTCACCATTTCCTCCAGCCGGTACACACCGCGTTCATCCTCAGCCGGCCGCTCAACAAATTTCAGCTCTGTTTTTTTGACGCATGAAGACCGTAAATGCGGCGGCGAAGAGAAAATTTAGCGCCGGTCGCAAAGGCTACCGCCCGCCATACCAACCCTGTCACAATGGAAATGCTGAAGGCCGTGCGTGTTGCAAGCCGTATTCACCAGCCGCAAAGCTTGTATGGCCTTCATTTTCGTATGCATTGGACTAAAGCTGGACTCATTCACTTCGCCGCCGCACTTATGCTGACCATGACGCAGCAACTCCTGCTCGCCCAGCAGACCGCCGTCCGGCAGGTCGTCGTGCTCGATGCCGCCCACGGCGGTGACGATACCGGCGCGCGTCTCTCCAGCGGGAAGGATGAAAAAACACTCACCCTCGCTCTGAGCGTACGCCTGCGCTCGCTGCTCGCGGCGCGTGGTCTCGCCGTCGTTACCACGCGCGAGTCCGACAAGCCCATCGACGCGGACAAACGCGCGGAGATTGCCAATCACGCCAAAGCAAGCCTCTGCCTCGTTCTCCACGCCACAGAAAGCGGATCGGGCATTCATCTCTTTACCTCGGCCCTGGCCCCGCAGCCGCCCGCAAAATTTCCCGCATGGAAGACCGCGCAATCGGCCTATGTCACCCGCAGCCTCGCTCTCGCCGGAACGCTGAATTCCGCCATGTCGCAGGCCGGGCTCACCGTTATGCTTGGCCGGGCCGACCTCCCCGGTATGGACAGCATGACCTGTCCTGCAGTCGCCATTGAAATTGCGCCAGACCGCTCCTCCAGCGGTGCGGTTCAATCCGAACCCGATGACACAGCCTACGGCGCGCGCGTCGCTTCGGCCATCGCCGCGGCTGTAGTTCAATGGACAGCGGAGGCGCATCGGCCTTGATCCCCCGCTATCAAAAGGTGCTCTTCGTTCTCCTGCTGGTGGCCTCGCTCGCCATGGGCGGTATCCTCTGGCATCTGCGCGTGCGCGCCCATAAGCAAATGCTCGCCGGACAGACATCCGCACCCACACAGGCGCCGGAAGTCGCCCCCACCGTGCAGGCCTCGCTCATGGTCGCCAGTGACGTCGATGGCTCCATCGTCGCGCAGGAGCGCGCGCTGCCTCTTCCCGCCGACCCCGGTGCCCGCGCGCGCGCCCTCCTTGCCCGGCTCTTTGAGGTCTACGCCATGCCCGGCGCGCAACATCCCATCCCCGGAGGACCCACCGGCATCGCACAGGTCTTTCTCGTCCCGGAAAAGTCGAACTCCTCAGCCGGCAAACCCGGCGAACTCGCCGTCGTCAACCTCACCGGCGCCTTCGCCAACACGCATCCCTCCGGCATCCAGACCGAATTGCTTACCGTCCAATCCATCTGCAGCACGCTGCACGCGAACCTTCCTCAAATTACTGAAGTGCGCTTCCTCGTCGATGGCCAGGCGCGCGCCACTCTTGCCGGCCACATCGATCTCACCCGCACCTACCTCACCGCCAATGCGGCGCCATCCGCAGAGTCCACGCAATGACTAACTCCTCACCTTCCCCTATCATCGGCGTCTTCGACTCAGGCTTTGGCGGCCTCACCGTTCTGCGTTCGCTCCTTGCCCGCATGCCCGGTGCAAGCTTCGCCTTCATCGGTGACACCGCGCGCCTTCCCTACGGTTCGAAATCCCGCCGCACCATCGCCCGTTACGCTGCCGAGAGCGCACAATTTCTCACCCGCGAACAAGGAGCCGAATTTCTCGTCATCGCTTGCAACACTGCCAGCGCCCTCGCGCTCGACGCCATTCAAGCCTCCGTTCCCGGCATCCCCGTCTTGGGTGTCATTGCTCCCGGCGCAGAGGCGGCACGCGCCGCGTCCAACTCTGGCGACGTCCTTGTCATCGCTACCGACGCTACCGTACAGAGCCACGCCTACGCCGCCGCCTGCGAGGCACGCGGCCTGCGCGCGCTTGAGAAGGCCTGCCCGCTCCTTGTCCCCCTCGTCGAAGAAGGCTGGACGACGGCTTTCAACCCCAGCACAAATCTGGGTGCCTCAGGTCCCGCTTCTGCGATCTGGGAAAGTACGGACCTCCTCCAACCAAACAACCCTCAAGTCGATGTCACCCGCGAAGTCATCCGCATCTACCTCGACGAACTCCTCACCGACGCCCGTTCCAAAGGCATGCAGCCGGACACACTCGTCCTCGGCTGCACTCACTATCCACTGCTCCGCCCATTGCTGGAAGAAGCCGTTCCGCCTGGCATGCGTGTCATTGACTCGGCCGACTCAACTGCCGCTGTTGCCGCGCAGCAATTCAGTTCCGCCACTGACGCTCAAAAAGATTCGCCGGCCGCGCAGGTCCGATGCTTCGCCACCGACTCGGTCGAGAAATTCGAATGTCTCGGCTCCCGCTTTCTCGGCCGCTCCACCGGCCCCGTTACCCTCGTCGACCTCGGCGGCTGATCCACCAACGCCCCCGCAATCGCGTCAATGACGGCATTGGCGAGTTCGCGCTCGTTTGTAGTGACAGGACACATCCGTCGATGGATGTAGACAATCTTCACCTATGGAGGTAGAATGTCTACATCCACATGAATGAATCTTCCAGGTACCAAAACCGTATCGAACTGTTGCAGGGAACGCTGGACATGCTTGTGCTGCAGGCTCTATCGCGCGAGCCAATGCACGGTTACGCCATTGCGCAGATGATTCGCAGCCGGTCCGGCGAAGTACTCACGGTGGAAACCGGCTCACTGTATCCGGCATTGCATCGCCTTGAGCGGCAGAAGTGGGTCAAGTCGGAGTGGAAGCTGACCGAAAGCAAGCAGCGCGCGAAGTACTACCAACTTACTGCTCTCGGTAGAAAACAGCTGACGGCCGGCCACCAGCGCTGGCTCCAGTTGGTTCGCGCCATCGGCGCCGTGATGGAGCCGGAGGCGCAGTCCTGATGCGCTGGCCATGGGAGCGCGCAAAGGAAAATCTGTCCGAAGAGCTGGAATCTCATCTGCAAATGGCGATCGCTGAGCGTGTTGCGGATGGAGAAGATCCGGCACGGGCCCGCATGGCAGCCCTGCGTGAACTCGGCAATGTGCCGCTCATTGAAGACGTAACGCGTGCGCACTGGGGATGGCTGTGGCTGGAAAATCTGCTCCACGACATCCGCTATGCACTCCGTCAGCTTCGCCGTTCTCCCGCATTTACGGCAACGGCGCTGCTCACGCTGGCCTTCGGCATCGGCGCCAATCTCGGTGTGTTCCAGTTGCTTTATGCCGCTATCCTGGCGCAACTGCCCATTCCTCATCCGCAGGAGGTAGTTGGAGTCGAAGCCGCGCGCACGCCCTTCGATAAAAGCTGGACGGTTTCCTATCTCGCCTACCAGCGCCTCCGTGCGTCCACTCCCGATGTTCCGCTGATGGCGGCTGCATATGCGCAGGATGCCACGCTTGAGCTTCCCAATCGCACGTCGATCAAAGCCTCGTGCAGGCTGGTCTCTGACAATTTCTTCAGCGGGCTTGGCGTGGTTCCTGCAGCAGGCCGCCTGTTCGTGCAGGCCGATGCGCGCATGGGACAGGATGAGTGGCCCGCGGTGCTGCGCTACGACTTTGCGCAGACTACGTTCGGATCTGCGCAGCGGGCCGTGGGCCGGCACATTGTGATCAATGGCCGCGCATTTGTTGTCATCGGCGTGGCGCAGCGCAGGTTCCTCGGCTACATCGCAGGTTTTGCCACCGACATCTGGATGCCTCTTGCCTTACAAAGCACCGGCACATTCGCCATTCCATGGGACTCGCTTGGGCCGGGCCATGATGTTCACCTGGACAAGCCTTGGTACAACCAATCCACCATCTTCTGGCTTTCGCTTACTGCGCGTATTCCGCCCGAACGCCGTGCCGCGGTGCTTGCGCATTGGGATCAGGTATTTGGCAACGATCGCATGGTAATGACGGAAGCGACGCCCGATCCAGCCGCCAAAGCCAGGCTTCTGCACGCGAAGATCGCAACCTCGCCGCTAAGCGAAAACGGCATGAGGAAGCGATTCACGGTTCCTCTTGCGCTGCTCATGGCGCTGTCCGCATCCATCTTTCTGGTAGGCTGCCTGAATCTCGCCAACCTGCAGCTTGCGCGTCTCCATGCTCGTGCGCATGAGCTCAGCGTGCGCATGGCGCTTGGCGCGGGTCGTGGCAGGCTGATTCGTCAGATCGTTCTTGAGGACGCGCTGCTGGTTGCCGGTGGCTCGGTGTGTGCGTTTATGCTTGGCCGTGCGGCCAGCGGCATTCTCGTGCGCTGGGCTTCTCCGCACAATACGCTTTTCACCTTCGACCTTCATCCGAATCTGCCTCTCGCGTTTGTGGGCGTGGGGCTTATGCTTCTGTCGTTGCTGTCGTTCAGCATTCTTCCCGCAGTCCTCTTTCTGCGTACCGGCGTTGCACGGACGGCCGGATCGCGTGCAAAGGTTGCGGGTATCGCCCAAACCGCGCGCCAGAAGCTGCGTTCTAACGTATTGCTTGGCACGCAGGTCAGTCTTTCGCTTCTGCTTTCCACCATGTCTGCGTGTTTCGCCGCAACTCTTGTGCACTGGGAAACCATGAACGTCGGCATGGATCGCGCGCATGTGCTGATCGTGCATCCGGAACTGCATCAGCCACGGTACACCGCTCACCCGGAGATGCTGCCAGCACTTTACAGCCGCATACAGCAACGCCTGCAGGCACTGCCCGGCGTGCGCAGCGCGGCAGTGGAAATGTGTGGCGGCATTCACTGCGGCTGGATCACGGCGCTCTACGTGCACGGGCGCGGCAATCTCACCGACGCGCAGGTACATGGGCAGGAGGATCACGTCGGCCTCGGCTTCTTCTCCACGCTCGGCATCCCCATATTGCGCGGGCGCGATTTTTCTCCAGGCGATTCAGTCAAGACGCCGTTTGTGGCGATCGTCAGCCGCGCCTATGCGCGTCAGTTATTCGGCGATGCGGACCCGATCGGGCAATGGGTTGGTTATGGTCCGGCGCCCGACGATCATAAATTCCTCATCGTGGGTGAGGCAGCCGATGTGCGTGTAAATGGTCCGGAGCGCGAGGCGCCGCCGGTGGTTTATATGAACATCAACCAGATTCCCGCGCCGGTCAACAGCATTCGAGTACGGGCCGTGGGTGACCCACGGCAGCTGGCGGACAGCGTGAGGCAGGCGCTGCATGAGGTCGATCCCGCCATGCCTGTCGGAGAAATCGTGCCTCTGTCTACAGAAATAAATGGCGACCTTGGCACGGCAAAGCTGCTTGCGCGGCTCGCGGGAATCTATGCCAGCCTGACGCTGCTGCTGGTTGCGATTGGGTTTTACGGAGTCATGTCGTCGCGTACGGCGCGCCGCAAAAGCGAGTTCGGCATTCGCCTCGCGCTTGGAGCCACCCGGCGTCATATTCAAATGCTCATCGTCGGTCAGACCATGCGCATCCTGCTCGGCGGTATCCTGCCCGGCACAATCCTTTCAATTCTCGCTGTGCGCATCGCCAGTCACTTCCTCTATGGCTCTGTCAGTGCGAATTCGCTCGCTATTCTCGTCGCGGGTTTCGTGCTCGCATGCGCCGGCTGCGTTGCCGCATTCATCCCCGCACGGCGCGCGGCGCTCACCGACCCAATGGGAACGCTGCGAAGCGAATGATTACGCACGCGGAATATGTTGCTCTAACTCTGTGAAACATGCTCGATTGGCAACTGCAGGTTGAAACACTCATCGAGGAGATCGGAGTAATCGGCCGGTCTCACCTGTGAGAGATGAGCGATCGTCCGCTGCATGCACCGCCCATACAGCAGGTACTATCCCAAAGGCACGTAAGGAAAATAACCTCGGTCGCAATCCGGATATACACGCAACAACGTGACATAAATCACGCATTAAATGATACTTATGGCGGACAAAGAATCCGATCTATCCTCCGATGCGGTGCTCTCCGTCTTAACGTAGGCTTTCTCATTGCACCGCGTGCACTCTTGTGCGCGGGCGTTCGTAGAAAGAGGAAGCATGCGGAGATTCGGATTCGCTTTTCTTTTTGTAGTTCTCTTTTTGGGCCAGTTCATTCAAAAGACATTGGGGCAGTCCAGCACATCCGTCGTTGATGGAGTTGTGCAGGATCGGACGAATGCCGTCATCCCCGAGTGCGACGTGACGCTGCTCAACCGTGACACTGGGACTCGGCTGGCAACGCGTACCAACGGTGACGGTGTTTACGTCTTTCCTGCCGTGCAACCCGGCGTATATACGTTGGAGGCCTCCAGGGACGGCTTTCAATCGTATACGCTCAAGAACCTCAACA
Organism: Occallatibacter sp.; assembly: GCA_035550015.1. GTDB lineage: Bacteria > Acidobacteriota > Terriglobia > Terriglobales > Acidobacteriaceae > Telmatobacter. The sequence continues at coordinate 126,111 of DASZRJ010000006.1, forward strand.
TTGCTGCTTCGGCGCGCGCAACGCAGAACATTACTCTGGCCCTCGGTTCAGCCTCCGCCACCGTAACTGTCGATGCGTCCATTTCCGGATCGCTATGGGAGCCGACTTCCAATGAACTTGGCACTCTCGTCGAACCGGTCAATGTCCGTGAACTGCCATTGAACGGTCGTGACTTTCTGCAGTTGGGCCTTCTCTCGGGTGCTACACAAACCTCGGGCACAACGGTTTCGGATTTTACGACGCTCCAGGTCGGTCACCCCGACCGCGTAATCGTCATCGATGGCATCGAGCAGGATCTGACCGGGTTCTCGATCAACGGCATGAATACTGCCGGGAGCCGCCTCGGGCAGGCGTCATTGAATCTGTCGATCGCCGCCATTGACCAGTTCAAGATTCATGAAGGATTCTTCCTCCCCTCTGAAGGGCCAAATAGCGCCGGCGTGGTGAGCGTGGCAACCAAGGGTGGCAGCAATCATTTTCATGGTGAGGTTTTCGAGTTCGTCAGAAACACCGCTTTCGATACAAGACAGTATTTCGATCCTCCGGGCGCCGATCCGAGTCCCTTTCATCGCAATCAGTTTGGCGGAGCCGCCGGCGGGCCCATCCTGCGCAATCGCGCGTTCTTCTTCGGCCATTACGAGGGCCGGCGACAGGTGCTTTCCAACACCGCCAAAGCCACGGTTCCCTCCGCAAAAATGTTCGACGGAGATTTTTCCGAACTCTCCACTCCAATCTACGATCCGGCGACCTACGATGCGGCAACCGGCAAGAGGCAGGCTTTCCCAGGCAACATCATTCCGCAGGACAGAATCAATGACATGGCCCGGAAGCTGCTCGCCTTTTATATCTCCGCGCCGAGTTACGGTAATCAAAACCTCGTGGGTAACCCGGTAACTACCGATAACTACGACCAATATGGTGTTCGAATCGATGCGAACATCGACGCGAAAAATAGTCTCTTTGGCCAATATGTCCATGAGAACTCGCCGACGGTGAACGCGGCATTGTTTCCTCTCGCCGGATACGGTTTTCCGTTAACTACTAATTTCTTCATGACCCAATGGACAAGCACGCTGACACCTCATCTCGTAAATGAGTTCAGGCTCGGATTCCTTTACACTTCGGTGTTCAATGCCGGCGCCGTGCAGAACAATGTCCAGGAAGATCTGGGCTTCACAGGCACAGCAGATGTCAATGGAGTGCCAGGAATCTACCTCAGCGGCTTTAACACGTCGGGCGCAACTGCGGCGACGCCTTCGTTCGGTCGCGCGCAGGGCCTGATCGGCAACATCGACAATCAGTACCAGATGCATGAGGGCGTGAACTGGCTGAAGGCAAAACACGAGATGAGCTTTGGCGTTGATCTCAACTACATCCGGACAGTTCAGGAAAGCTCCAACTTCTATTCCCGCGGCGGCGTCTATTTCAATCCCATCTATACGGCACAACTGGCGCCAAACAGCGCCGGACAACTGGCCCCGGTCGCGGACACGGGCAGCTCATTTGCCGATTTCCTGCTCGGAATGCCGCAAAGCGGCAGCGTGACCTCGATGCCCCGCACACACTTCCGTTGGACTGCGGTGACGCCCTACGCACAGGACACGTGGAGGGCTCTGACAAACCTGACCGTGAACCTCGGCCTGGGATGGAATATCAGTACTCCGCCCAACCCCTCCGGCCCCGACAAGAACTATCCCCATGTATTTAATTTCGAGACAGGCAAAGTCGAGTACGCTGCGTTGGGGGCATCCAGTCCGCAGGTATACAAGATCGATCTCAACAACCTGGCCCCTCGCGTGGGAGTATCCTGGCAGCCTGGTTTCTTGCATGGCACGATCGTGCGCGCCGGTGCTGGGATCTATTACCCGGCAGAGAATGCAATCTACGAGTTGTTCGCGATCACCGCGCCCGGTGTTGCGATCATTCAGTCAATCACCAATCAATCCTCGATCACGCCAACCTATTTGCTGGGCCAGAATGTATTCCCGCCCATGACGCAAACAACCATTACGCAGCAATTCGCTGACAATGTAAGCGGCACAATCACCAACCTCGATCCCAAACTGCGTACAACCTATCTCCCGCAGTGGAGCCTGGCGATCCAGCATAATCTGGCAAGAAACACCATTGCCGAGCTCGACTACATCGGGTCGCAATCCCGCAAGCTGCCTATCCGGTGGAATGCCGACGATTGCTCGGTGCCGGACTCCCTTATCTGTGATCAGTCGGTGAAGCCCTACAAACAGTTCAGCTACATCTACCAGGCGGCAAACGAGGGATCTTCCAGCTACAACGCATTCGTGGCCAAAGTGCAGCGCCAGTTTTCAGGCGGCCTGGGCTTTGTGGCCAATTACACCTGGTCGAAAGTCCTCACCAACACCGAGCAAGGTGGAGTGCCCGCCGGCGTCAATCAGCGGGGAGTCTGCCGCAGTTGCGACAGAGGGATGGCCGGATACAACACCCCGCAGCGGTTGGTTGCCAGCGGTGTTTGGGCATTGCCCATCGGCAAAAGACAGCGTTATGCGAGAGGGATTTCTTCTGCGTTGGACCAGGTCATAGGTGGCTGGACCATTGATGTCATCACAACCTTCTCCGGAGGCAATCCGTTCACCGTGCTGGCTGCAAGCAGCACCACAATGGACCCGATGACGCAATTCCGCGCCAACCAGCTATGCAACGGCAGGTCGAGCCTGAAGAATAAGAATGTTCGCAGTAATGGCAATTACTGGTTTGACACCTCGTGTTTCGCCACTCCTGCTCCGGGCTACTTCGGAAACTCCGCTCCCAATATCCTCACCGGACCGGGAGTGAACAACTGGGATATAGGCGCCGGGAAGATCTTTGAATTGCGCGAATCCATGAGCCTGCAGTTTCGGGCCGATGCCTTCAATGCGTTGAACCACGCACAATTTCTGAACCCTGACAGCACAATGACGGACTCGAACTTCGGCCGCATAACAACCACAGGCCCGTCGCGAGAGCTTCAACTTGCCATGAAGCTCTTGTGGTAAGAAATGTCAAAGAAAGCCTGCTGCAAATAGACAGGTGCAGAGAAACCGGCTTTCCTGAAGCCCTCTCCTCCAGCAATTGTCGGCAAATAGTTTATTGCCAGGTATCAAATCTGAGAGGGGCCGCCCATGGTCTGTCGATCAATGGGCGGCTTGGCCTGTTATCTCCAGACAAGCGCAGCAGTTGAATGAAAACATCAATTGTCCAGAAAGACTACTCTTCCTAATGAACACATATCAGTTTCGCAGCAGGTCTTTACCGATGGAATCAGGGATTTCTAGAAGAAGGTGCGCCACCATGAAACTTACGACTTAGTCCAAGTTCGCCAAGCCTGTCAGGTTTCATAAGTCGTGGTGAAACGCTTCGCACCAAGCCCTCACTATTCCAATTGAGGACGACAAATATGGGCTTCGCAGGCAGTGGCAGCAACAATAGCATTCTGGTGAACGGTTGCAAGAACCTTGAGAATCTGACGGTGACCCTGCAGGTGACTGAGGATTTGATCACCGTGGGCGATAAGGGATTCTCACTGCAGTTGAATTCTTACCCGCAACCTACAGCGATAACCCCGAATTCAACCCCGGAGACAACCTTTCCGGGGAAAGTCGTTGGCCAACTTAACTGGTTTCAATACCTCATCATCGTGGCGAACAAACACGTCAGCTTTGAAATTCAATACTGGGCCAGTGCGAAGTCCTTTCAAACGGGTGGACCGGGAGGAAACCCGCCTGAAATACGGTGGCCCCCGGGCTACACGCCAAACCCCGCTGATACGAGTCCCTGGCTTCCAGTCTTTCCCCACACCGCCATAAGCGGTACCGTCGTTGGCTCCAGGTCGTCGAATAAGGTGCTTGCGGGCTCACGGATAGCAATCAAGCTCGCAACCGACAGCAACGGAAACGTGACGGGGGCGACCTTCAGCATCACCGATCCAAACGGCAGTGTTCACTCAGTCAGCACACAGCCGTGGCAGCACTACGCCGGTCAGTCTGAACCGGCGAACTATGCCCTGTTTCCGATCTACGGCTTTCAGGCCGACGTCGTTTCTGCGCCGGGCTTGACATGCACATTTTCGTCAGGCGCCGGCACATTGACCTACTCGGTGTCGCCGGGAGCTCTTTCCGTACAAAGCAGCAATACTTGCGGCGGTTCCCAGCCGGGGACAGCAGAGACATCGAACACTGTGTACGATCAAGTCACGCCCGCCTCAGGCGCGTCCGTGAGTCAGGGCCTCCACGTCCCTCAACTGCTCTCCTATGGAGACGCCGGTACTCCCGGCAATGTATCAAGCCCGGTAGGCGTCGGGTTTGGGGGATGGTCGGACTTTCCGCTCCTCTTCGCCGGGCAAGATGCCTCCGGCCAGAGCCGCATCTACGCGGTGAACAAGCAGGCTCAACTGCTCTCCTACGGAGATGCTGGAACCATCGGCAATGTGTCCGCTCCAGTGGTCGTTGGCTTTGGCGGATGGTTGCAGTTCAAATTCCTCTTCGGCGGCTGGAACAACCTCGGGCAGGGCCGCATCTACGCGGTGAACGGGCAGGGTCAACTGCTCTCCTACGGCGACGCTACAACTGCCGGCAATGTGTCCGCTCCGGTGATTGTTGGCTTTGGCGGATGGTCGCAGTTCAAGTTTCTCTTTGGCGGCAGGAACGCAGCCGGACAAGGCCGCATTTACGCGGTGAACGGGCAGGGCCAACTGCTCTCCTACGCCGATGATGGAAATCCCGGCAATGTGTCGGCTCCCGTCATTGTTGGCTTCGGCGGTTGGCTGCAGTTCAAGTTCCTGTTCTGCGGCAGGAACGAACTTGGACAAGACCGTATCTACGCAGTGAACAAACAAGGTCAACTGCTTTCTTACACCGATGATGGAACTCCCGGTAATGTGTCGGCTCCGGCTACCGTTGGCTTCGGCGGGTGGGCGGATTTCAAGTTCCTCTTTGGCGGCAAGAATGCAGCCGGTCAGGATCGCATCTACGCGGTCTATGCCTGATCTGCGTGGTCTTGTGACGACAGTTGCGAGTACACGCTGGTGCCAATTCGTATGAAGCATGGCCTTTGAAGTGTCCGCATACCCGGCTTCTCTGACAATTGCTTGCCACCGGGTGGCGATTTGGCTCTCAACGAGTGCCAAATCGCCAAAACGTTTATCGAAGAATTCCCGGTGACGAGCCGGTCACCTGCGAGTTATCACTCACCGACGCCTCCGCTGGCTGTCCATCTCGCCGGAACCCTTCGCGGAAACGCAGGAAGCCACGTCTCACCTATGAGAGACGAGCATTCGTCTGCAGCACGCA
>DASZRJ010000007.1:0-78263 GCA_035550015.1 Occallatibacter sp.
CGACGTCCGCACGAGTGAGGAGCAGGCGCGTCAACTCCATTCCCTCGGTTCAAAGCCCGTTATCGTCCTCACCCACAGCCCCGGATTCCGCATGGTGCCCGGCCTTGCAGAACCGCTCGCCATCAAGCTTGAAAACGCGACCCAGAAGATGCAAAAGAGTTATCGCAAGTTATCCACAAACTCAAGGCAGTTCATCGCAGAACGTGCCGGCCATGAGCTCTCCCATGAAGCTCCCGACTTCGTCGTGATGGGAATTCTGCAATGTGTGCGAGAGGTCCGCGCCGCGCAACCTGCGGCAGGCAGTTGACCCTAATCAGGGTATCTCGTGAATTCGCAGGAAGAATGAAGCAGCCTGATGCGCAATTTCGTAGAGATGATTGTGGGGTTTCAAGGCAGGCGAGTGAAATCGACGCTTTCAACAAATCGGAATTCACCATCAGGTACGACGCGTACACTCTTGCCACTGATGTAGATACTCTGAGCGTCGTCTAAAAATTCCAGCATCAGATTGCAACTTCCGTGCATTTCAAATGGCAAGGGAATTAAATCCAGACTGGATTCTCCTAGTATTAGGGCTCCATTGCGAATGATTGCAGGCAAGCCGCCGAATCTTCTGGAGACTATCGCGGATTCAAACAAAAAACACACACGTTGATTTCCGCCTTCTCCCGGAGTTTTGCATGGAACTCCATCTGATCGATGAACGTAGGCATCCAGCGTCAGCAAGACATCTCCATTTGAATCTAGTTCAAATGCCAGACACTCTGAGTCATGTAATTCAATTGCGTAGTTCATCGGAGCGCTCGCTTGTATGATATCCAGGGATGATGAGATTTGCCTGAATACCCTTCCGGTTCGTTCTTTTGAAGGGGTATTCTCAACCAAACAAAAGGTTCTATCCACTCAAGTCCGATACACTAAATCCGCATGTCTCGCGTCGCTATCGTCTCAAGACCGCATAAAGAGGAAATCGCGCATCTTTTGCCTGAGCTCATCGGCTGGCTTAAGCGGCGCGGCTATGAGCCCATCGTCGATCCCGTCGGTGGCGTCTTCACCAAAAATGTCCCCGTCGTCGAGCACGAGAACATGCCGTCCCACAAACCCAGCCTCGTCATCGTTCTCGGTGGCGACGGCACACTTCTTTCGGTCGCGCGCATCTTCGCCGAGTCCGGCACGCCCATCCTCGGCGTCAATCTCGGCTACCTTGGCTTCCTCACAGAGATTCGTCTTTCTGATCTTTACGCCACCCTCGAAGGCTGGTGTGACAGTTGCCACTCCATTGAAGAGCGTGCCATGCTCCATGTCGAAGTCTGGCGCAACGGACAACTCTGTTCCTCGCACGAGGGATTGAACGAAGCTGTCGTCTCCAAAGCCGACATGGCTCGCATGGGCGACTTCTCTGTTGTTCTCGATGGCAAACCCGTGGCGCACTTCCGCGCCGACGGCGTCATCGTCTCTACGCCCACCGGCTCCACGGCCTACACCCTCGCAGCCAACGGGCCCATACTCACGCCCAACGTCAACGCAATGGTCGTCACGCCCATCTGCCCGCATCTGCTTACCCTGCGTCCCATCGTTGTCCCCGGTGACGCGGTTCTTACCGTGAGCGTGGAAGCCATGCCCACGCAGTCGTTGCTCATCGTCGACGGTCAAAAGCCTGTAGAACTTGAAATCGGTGACGAAGTTCGCTGTGGCCGCTCTGCGCTTACAGTCAAACTTGTACGCATCAGTGAAAGCGGCTTCTTTGAGGCGCTGCGCAGCAAGCTCAGTTGGGGTGAGCAGTAGACCGCACTTATCCGTATGTCACAAACGAGATCACATTCCCATCTGGATCGCGGACGTGAAAGTCCGTTCCTCCCCAGGCCTGTTTGGTCAGCTTCTGCGCGAATGCCACACCGCGTTCCTTGAACTCGTTAAACAGGCCCTGCACATTGCTCACCTCAATGGACGCGCAGATCAGTGAGACTTCTTCCTTCGCCATCTCTGCAAATCGCGGCTTGTGGACGAAACGCAAGTGCAGGCAAACACCGTTTCGAGAAATCGCCCCATAGAATGGCGGTTTGCCGTGCAGAAAGTCGATCGCAAATCCCAGCTTCTCCTCAAAGAAGTGCGCGCTTGCCGTTACGTCACTAACCAGCAGAATTGGAACCACTCTCTCCAGTTCCGGCGGCCCCATATCGGCGCGTGTTGTCTTCGCGGCGCCTTCTGTCGCAGCTTTTAGCGCAGCCCAACTCGCCTGTCCTGCTTCCATGGCCACAATTTCCTGTGCCAGGGCAAGCGGAAAGGGAAGTGCCAGAACTTCTTGGTCGGTCAATGCGTGGTAGCGCTCAAGCTGGCGAACACGTCCGCCAATGGAATAGTTTCCTTCGCGATGCCAGCGAAGCAGTAGTTTGGCTTGTTTGCGGTAGGTTTCAATTGTAGGCATGGACACACTCCTGCTGAGAGATTTCAGCGGGCGGGCTTAGCCCTTTCGGCATTCGTACCGATGTGCCCCACGAGAACACGTCCAGCCTAAAGTAGCGGCCCTGGTGCGTCAAACCGAACCAGGGCCGTTGCCTTTTACAATTGTCGAATTTTTTCTGGCAATTCTTCGCAGACGAGCTACTTATTCAACTCATCCAGCAGCACCTTTGCCTTCGCCGCCAGCGTATGTGCTCCATCCACGTCGCCCGAACCTAGCGCCGCGCGCGCCTGCTTCAGGAACTCCTGAATCTGCGCCACCACCTTCTTTTCCTGGTCATTCAGTGGGCGCGTAATCGCCTTCAGCGCTTTGTCCGTAGCCTGAATGGAGGCATCTGTCTGGCTGCGCAAGTCACCGCCATCGCCTGCGGTGAGTTGCCCAATCGCGCTTACCGTATTGCCTTCACCGCTCGATGCAACCTGCGTGTTGCGGTTCGCTGGCCGTTTCTTCTTCGGTGGAGGCTTCGGCGCCTCTTCGGGCTTTTCCGGCGGCTTCTGTTCGGCGGTCTGTGTCGTATCGGCTGGCTGTGAAACAACCACCGGCGGCAGCTCGCTCGGAGAAGGCGAGGGAACTGGCTTAGGCGGCGGCTCATCCACAATGGGCGGCGCAAGCGGCTGATTAATCACCTGCGGCTGCTTGTGGAAACACCCCGCCAGCATCAGCGGTAGTAGCCACGCGACGCTGCGCCAGCTTCCTTTCATCTCTGTATCCCTTCCTTGTTCCCAAAAACCGCGGGCTGTGGATGCCTGCGTCCCCATTCCGTGGCGGCGAGTGGAATCCGGAACCGGAACTCCGTGCCACGGCTCTCTTCAGATTCTACTTCTACGCCGCCATTGTGCAACTGCAGAATCCGGTAGGTCATCGCCAGCCCTATTCCGCTGCCTGTCGACTTCGTCGTGAAATACAGATCGAAAATCTTTTCCAGAATCTCAGCCGGGATCCCCTGTCCTTCATCCCTGATCCGCAAAACGGCGCTCTTGCGGTCTTCTTCCAACTGAATGCGCAGCTTACCTCCCTCGGGCATTGCTTGCGCGGCATTCTCCACCACGTTGATCACCGCCTGCTTGATCAGGTCGGCATCGATATTCACCACTAGTGGATTGGACGGAAAAACGCTCTCCACTGTTACATTGCGCCGCGTTAACTCTTCGGCAGATAACGCCAGCACATCCCCAACTACATTGCGCAAATCCTGTTCTTTAAAATGGACTTCCACCGGCCGCGAAAAGTCCACCAGTGTCTGCACCACGCGGTCCAGCCTGCGAATCTCTGACTCGATCACATCCAGGTGACGTGTCGCCGGAGCATTGTCCTCGTTCGCCATCAGCTTGTTCTTCAACAGTTCCAGATGCACCACAATCGCATTGATCGGATTTTTTACCTCATGACCCACACCCGAGGTCAGCCTTCCAATCGCGGCCATCCTCCGGGAAAGCTCCAACTCGGATTCAATCTCCTCCACTGACTCCAGATCGTGCATCGTCACCAGTGCGCCCAGCCCCTGCCGCGTCTTGTCGTCCTGAATAAAGTCCAGCGACACCTGCACGCGCCTGCCTGTCTCCGTGCGCATCTCTTCCTGCATCAGCGGCTCGCCTGCGTCGTATGCTCCTTTCAACGCCGTGCCCAGCACATTCGATCGGTCGAAAATCTCATCCGCGTGCAGCCCCACCCCGTCGCCATTCTTAATCTGCAGCAGCCTGCGCGCTGCTTCAGACACCAGCACCGCGCGCCCATCCCTGGTCAGCAGTACGATACCGTCCTGCAGATTGCCCAGAATCTGGTCCAGATTCTCCTTCAACGCGGAAAACACTTCCTCCACGTTCCGCATGCGCTGCCCAATTTGTTGAATCTGCGTCGTTACGCGCTGCGCCGGATCCTGCCGTCGCCCGTCCTTTCCTCCTTCACCGTCCTTTGCTTCGCCGTTCGTCGTAGTCAGGTATTCCAGTTCCAGGCTGATCGCCTCAAACGGACGTAGCGCCAGATTGCTCAGAAAGAAAGCCACCAGCAGCGCTGTTACCAGCGCAAAGCTCATCAGAGTGCGGGTCTCGCTGATCCACGGCTTGTACACCGCACCCAGCAGCGCTGTGCTCACGCCCACATGTACGTTGATAAACGGTTCGCCATTCCGCTCCAGCGGCGCCGACACATCGAACACGCGCGGATCGCCATACACCTCGCGCAGCAGTTGCACAAAGTTCGCATCCAGCAGTTGCGCGTAGTCCGGCCGCTGTGGCATTGGCTTGTCCTGGTTGTCCGGATTCGTGCTTACCAGCGTCCTGCCCTGCGCATCGCCAATGTTCACGTCGTACACCGTGAACGAGTAGCGGTTCACCGAATCCAGCGTGGACGCAAGCACATGACTGTTGCGAATCGCCTCGGCGGCCAGCGTCCGCAGTTGATTCTCATCGTTCGGATTGACCTGCTGATCCTTTAATCCCGTCTCGAGCGCGTTCTGCACCGCATACCGCACTTCGCTTGCCACCATCTTGTCGGTGTCGTAGCTCTGCCGCACCTGGTAGTGCAGCATCTGCCGGATAAACACCACCGATAGCGCGCCCGAAATCAAAAACACCAGGCTCGTAATCGCCAGCACCAGTTTGGTTCTTAATTGCATGCTGCTTTCCCGTCTCTCGCCTTGTGCTCGGAATTGTTTTCAGCCTGGCTCTGCGCTTTGTGTCGCACTAGACCTGCTGCTCTTCGCGCGCCGCCTGATTGTATTCCTTCAGCTTGTTGTGCAGCGTCTTCAGGCTCACGCCCAGAATCTCTGCCGCGCGCGTCTTATTCTGTCCGGTTGATTCAAGCGTCCGCAGGATGAGCATCTTCTCCGCCTCGTCCACTGTCGTGCCCACCGGCACTTGCACCATGCTTGCGTCGCCCGGCACTGCCACTGTCGACTGTGCCGTGCCAAATCCCGGCGGCAGGTGCCCGGGGTCCAGTGCCGATCCATCCGCGCACAGCACCACTGCGCGTTCCACAAGGTTGCGCAGCTCACGCGCATTACCTGGCCAGTTGTAGCTCATCATCCGGTCCAGCAGCGCATGGCTCGCACCGCTTACGCGCTTGTTGTGCTTTTGGTTCATCTCCTGCACCATTGCTTCTACCATCGCAGGAATATCGTCCACATGCTCGCGCAGAGGCGGCATGTGAATGTGGAACACATTCAGCCGGTAATACAAATCGCTGCGGAACGTTCCTTCTGCCACTGATTGTGCCGGGTCGCGATTTGTCGCCGCCAGCACGCGCACATCCACTTCCTGTTCCGCCTTCGCGCCCAGCCGTCGCAGCTTGCGCTCTTCCAGTACGCGCAGCAGCTTGCTCTGCGTCGCCACCGGCATCTCGCCAATCTCGTCCAGCAGCAGCGTTCCGCCGCTCGCCAGCTCAAAACATCCAGCGCGCCGTTCCGCCGCTCCTGTAAACGCCCCCTTCTCATGGCCGAACAGCTCGCTCTCAATCAGCGATTCGGGAATTGCCGCGCAGTTCACCGCCACAAACGGTTTTATCTTTCGCGGGCTCAGCTCATGCAGCGTGCGCGATACCATCTCCTTGCCCGTACCGCTCTCGCCCGTAATCAGCACGCTCACATTCGACGGTGCAATCTGCTCAATCAGCGTAAAAATCTCGCGCATCGCCTTTGAGCTGCCCACCATCGATCCCAGCACGCCCGTATCGCGCAGCCGCCGCCGCGTCACCTCCAGCTCAATCGCCGTCTCGCGCTGCTTGGTCACGTTGGCCAGGGTCGTGCGCAGCCGCGCCGAGTCCACTGGCTTCTGCAAAAAGTCATACGCGCCCAGCTTCATCGCGTCCACGGCAGTCTGGATTGTTCCCTGCGCCGTCAGCAGAATCACTGCCAGGTTTGAGTCGATGCCCGCGCCATCCTCGGCCAGCTTGCTCAGCAGCCCAATCCCGTCCATGCGCGGCATCTTCAAATCCGTCACCACAATCGCCGGATTCCACTGCAAAGCCTTCTCCCAGCCCTCAATGCCGTCGCGCGCCGTCTCCGTCCGGTAGCCCCAGCCTGAAATCAGCTCCGCAAGTCCCATCAACGCATGGGGTTCGTCTTCGACAATCAGTACCTTGGTCGAATTCTCCATATCCGCCATTCTATGCAGTTTCAGTCCTCAATGTCCGGTTTCGGAATGCCTGCATGCTCACTTCAAAAGTTCTAACCTGTTTTTTCTGAAAGCTCTGCCCACCGCGCATATAAGGCATCGTTCTCTTGCTGCGCCTTCTCAAGCTCCGCCAGCGTCGTCTGCAGCGCAGCCGCATCCGTAGCCACTTCCGGACTCTCCAGCTTCGCCTTCAGTGCAGCCAGCGCTTCATCGGAAGCCGCAACCTTCTCCTCAATTCCTGCAAATTCCCGCGCTTCCAGATACGACAGCTTCTTCCTGGCCGGCTCTCGTTTAGCTGTCTCCGCGTGTTGGATCGTCTCTTTCTTTTCCGGCTCAATCGCCGAGCTCTCTTCAACCCAGCTTTCCCACTGCCCAAAATCCGCAAATACGCCAATGCGTCCCTTGCCGTCGAGGCCCACCACCGTCGTCGCAACGCGATTCAGCAAATAGCGGTCATGCGTCACCAGCACCAGCGCGCCCGGAAACTCCAGTAGATTCTCTTCCAGAATTTCCAGCGTTGCCAGATCCAGATCGTTCGTCGGCTCGTCCAGCAGCAACACATCTGCCGGCTCCAGCATTAGCCGCGCAATCAGCACACGCGCTCGCTCGCCGCCGCTCAGGTTCCGTACTGGCTGGTTCAGTTGCTCGCCCGTAAAGAGGAACCGCGTTGCCCAACTCGCCACATGCACCATGCGCCCCAGGTGCATCACACTGTCACCCTCTGGCGCGAGTGCCCGACGCAGCGTCACACTCTCATCCAGCTCGCGCATCTGGCTCAGATACACAAGCCGCAGCGCATCGGCCCGCTTGATCGTGCCCCGCTCCGGCTCCATCTCGCCGCGCAGCAGCTTCAGTAGCGTCGTCTTGCCGCTGCCGTTCGGACCCACCAGTCCAACCTTGGTTCCAGCCGTCAGTGCAAACGTCAGTCCATCGAAAAGCTTCTGCCCACCCACGCTGCATGCCACATCTTCAAACTCCACCAGCCGCTTCGTCTTCCGCTCGCTCGCCGCAAAGTCAATTCCCGCCGTGTTTGTCACCGCGCGCGACTGCATTTCGGCCAACTGCCCAATCATCTGGTGTGCCGTATCGATCCGCGCCTTTGACTTCGTCGTTCTTGCCTTCGGCCCGCGCCGCAGCCACTCAATCTCCGTTCGCACCTGGTTACGCAAACTCTCCTGCTGCCGTGTCTGCGCCTCAAGATATGCCTGCCGTTCTTCCAGAAATTTGCTGAATGTCCCCTTCACGCGCAGTAGCCCCTCGGCGTACACGCGGCTCAGCTCAATCACTTCGCTCGACGTGGCCTCCAGGAAATACCGGTCGTGGCTCACCGTCACCACCGCGAAGCTCGCCGCCGTCAGTAGTCCTTCCAGCCATTCAATCCCTTCCACATCCATGTGGTTCGTCGGCTCGTCCAGCAGCACCACGTCCGGCTCTGAGGCCATCGCCTCCAGAATCGCCAGCCGCTTGCGCCATCCTCCGGAAAGGGAACTGGCCTCCACCGCCAGGTCCGCAAACCCCGCACGCCCGGCAAGTTCTCGCATGCGGCCTTCGCGCTCGGTATCGCTGGCGTGCGCCGCGCTCAGTGCAGCCTCCAGAACACTGCGAACAGTCTGCCCCGGCTCATAGCGCGATTCCTGCGGCACATACGCCGCGCGCGCCCGCTTGCGCACCGCCACCTCGCCTTCATCCGGATCCAGTTGTCCCGCAAGCACCGCCAGCAGAGTCGATTTGCCCGCGCCATTCGGCCCAATCAGCCCAATCCGTGCCCCATCCTCCACCGTGAGCGAGATGTTCCTGAACAGGGGCGTCGCGCCAAATTGTTTCGTGATCGATTGCGCATTCAATATAGGAGGCATCCTTACCAGCTTACCGGTCAGGTTTCCGCCAGCCCTCGCAGCCAATCCGTGAAACGCGGCCCTTTACAATGCCACAAGAGCATGTGGTAACGTTTCCACGTACAAATTCTGTTGGGAGTCATGATGCGCAAGCTGGGTTGGAGCAATCGGTGGATGGTGGGTTCGGCTGGATTATTGGTTGTGTTCGCAATGAGCGGTTTACGTGCACAGGCGCAACAAACGGACAACGCAGCAACTAATCCGGCTGCGCTGGTAAATCCACTCATCGGAACAACCAACGGCGGCAATGATTATCCCGGAGCCACCATGCCTCTTGGTATGGTCGCCTGGAGTCCGGAAGAACCGCGGACCCATCCGCGCCGCCGTGTGCAAGGCGTCCCCGGATCGATGCGAGATGATCGTGGACGTCCCGCAGCTCCCGGTGGTTATGAATACACAGCCGATCGCATCAGCGGCTTTTCGTTGACGCATCTCATGGGCACTGGTTGCGCTGGCGCCAGCGGCGACATTCCATTCATGCCCTATGTCGGTCAGGTCACCTCGTCACCCGCGGAAGACTTAGGTGCGGAGATCTACGGCAGCACCTTCTCCCATGACAATGAGACAGCCAAAGCCGGCTATTACAAGGTCAAGCTCGACAACGGCGTTACAGCCGAGTTGACCGCGACGCTTCGCACCGGCAGCGGACAATTCACCTATCCCGCGGACAAGCCCGCCGTCATGCTCGTTCGCACCGCAAATTCTGAGACCGGCAGCACTGACGCGCACATAAAAATCGACGCAGCCACTCGTACCATCTCTGGCTCCGTCACAAGCGGCAACTTCTGCGGCTACATCGGCACCACCGATCGCCGCAGCTACTACACGCTCTACTTTGTCGCACATTTTGATGCACCGTTCGTTAGCACCGGAACCTGGCAGGACACAGCCGTGCGTCCCGGAACCACTTCGGCATCCGGCGGCACAACGTATGGCGCCAAAGGCTTCGTTCCTCCCGCAAAAGGTTCGGGTGGATGGGTGGAGCTCGACACGTCGAAGTCGCCAAGCGTCGGTGTCCGCGTCGGTATTTCCTACGTCAGCGAAAAGAGCGCCGAAGCAAATCTGCGTGCCGAGAACCCCACCGGCGCCACGTTCGCCGCTATACGCCAGAAAGCGCAATCGGCCTGGAATAGCTCTCTTAGCCAGATAGAGATTGAAGGCGGCACGCACGACGAACAGGTTGTCTTCTACACCGCGCTTTACCACTCCTTGATGGGCGAAAATCTCTATAGCGATGTCGATGGCCGCTATATGGGCATGGATGGAAAAGTCCACGCACTCTCCGCTGGCCAGAAGGCACAATACAGCACCTTCTCCGGTTGGGATGTCTATCGTTCGCAGTTACAGTTGCTCACACTGCTTCAGCCCGATGTCGCTGGCGACTTCGCCCAGTCTCTGCTCAATCAGGCAGACCAGAATGGCGGCGAGTGGGATCGCTGGACGCACAATGCCGGCATCACCCACGTCATGAACGGCGATCCGGCTGCGCCCGCCATTGCCGATATTCTCGCCTTCGGCGGCACCAACTTCGACGCAAAGGCGGCCTACAAGTCTCTGCTTCTCGCGGCCACCGTTCCCACCGCGCACGACCTCAGCAGTGAAGGCTGTGCAGTCGAGTGCGTGGGCCAGCGCCCATCTCTCGACCAGTGGCTCAAGCTGCACTACATCCCCGTCGGAGCAAATGCCTGGGGCCCCGCCGCCGACACCCTCGAGGACTCAACCGCGGATTTCGCCATCTCCGAGCTTGCCCGCCGCATGGGCGACACCGCCACCCACAAGCAATTCCTCGCCCGCGCTCAGTATTGGAAGAACATCTTCAATCCCAACGCCACACCCGAAGGCGGATACATCCAGAACCGCAACGCCGACGGCACATGGCCCAAGTTCGACCCCGCCTCTGACGATGGCTTCGTCGAAGGCAGCGCCGCGCAATATCTATGGATGGTGCCGTTCAATGCGCAGGGCCTCTTCACCATGATGGGCGGCAATGAAAAAGCAAGCCAGCGCCTCAATGCCTTCTTCTACAACCCCGACGGCAGCCTCGCCGTCACTGAGTCCGGTGGTCTCCATGCCGAGCTCAACAACGAGCCATCCATCGAGACCCCCTGGCTGTTCAACTTCCTCGGGCAACCCTGGAAGACCCAAGAAGCCGTCCGCAAAGTCCTCAACACCATCTGGATCAACGAACCCAAAGGCCTGCCCGGCAATGACGACCTCGGCGAAATGTCGTCCTGGTATGTCTGGTCGGCCATCGGCATGTATCCGGAAATCCCCGGCCGCGCCGAACTCGTCCTCGGCAGCCCGCTCTTCATGTCCATCCACATCCGCCGTCCGGCAGGCGACATCGTCATCAAAGCACCCAATGCCGCAACCAACGCTCCTTACGTGCAAAGCGTCAAAGTCAACGGCAACGCCACAACGAAAACCTGGCTTCCGGAGCAATTTGTTGCGCACGGTGGAACGCTCGACTTCGACCTCGGCACAACCCCTAACAAAGACTGGGGAACCGGCGCCGCCGACGCGCCCCCATCCTTCCAGCCGTAATGCAGGCTCCCTGGGTGGGGAGCCCGCAAATCACCAATGAGCGAGCAGCGCGATTTCCATCGTCTCGCGTTTGCCAAACAGAACAGATAGATGGAAGAGAAGCCCGGCGGCTTCCCATTCGCATTCGCTGCAAACGCGTTTGCGGAACATCGGAGTGTTGGGCGGAAGTTTTCAGGCGTGCGGCCAGCTGCTTTTCAGGGCAACCGGTCGCACATCCTCTTGGCATGTAAGGACACGTTTCCACAGCAGTCAGCGCGGATACGCCAGCCGGCAGTGCCGGAATGCGACGCCTGGAAATCGTTATTTCTGGTCTGTCTCGGCTGCCTTTTTATGCTCCGTAAAGACGTGTGCCTGATGGCAGCTCACGCACGTCTTGCCCTTCATGAACGGGTCGGACTTCAGTTGCGCCACCTGATCGCTGTGGCAGGTCTCGCATGTGCCCAATCCCGGCTTGCCCGCAAAGTCCTTCGCCGTTGTCTCGCCATGGCACACCGTGCATTCAACGCCGCCGGCGGCATGCGGACTGGCTTTCCATTGGTCAGATATCGCCTTATGGCAGGTGGCGCAGGTATCCCCGGCTGGAATCAGCCGATGGAAAATATGCGTAGGTTTCTCCTGCTGAGCAATGGCGGGTTGGACGGCCGCAGCCGAAAAGAGAAAAGCGAGCACAGCAAAACCGAACAGATATGCGCGGAAACGATTCATGGAAAGATTCTCCTGAGTATTGCGTTCCAGCATTGAGCCGGCGGTGCCTGCCAATCAGTGACAGGTGTCACGCCTCACCGGAATGCGATCGTCGCGCTGGCCGCAGGGCCCTGCCCAATGAACGGTCGCGCGCAAGAAGAAGGGCCGTCGGCAGACTGTCGATCAACGAGCAACTTGCCTGTTGCCAACCGGCAAGCCCCGAACCGGATGGATTCCTGAACCCTGGCCGCCGCATCCGTACCGGTAAGCGGTCTGTGGTCTCGGCAGCACGACAGCGGATCAAATAATATCGTTTTACATTTAAAATATATTGACAAACGATAAATAGAGCGTCAGGATAGCCGGTATGAGAAAAGGTTCAACCATATTTCTCCGGGCGGTTATTGTGCTCGTCGGCATCGGCGCTGCCGCTCTTTTGCTTTGGGAACCGCACATCGAAGGCAGAAACGCGCACGCCACCGCCTTTCAGATTTACTTCCACGATCCATTTCTGGCGTATATGTACACCGGCTCCATCGCATTTTTCGTTGCCCTCTACCAGGCATTTACGCTCCTGGGACATGTGGGCAGAGGTGAAGTCTTCTCGCAACGCTCCGTCAAAGCGTTGCGGACGATCAAATATTGCGGGATGACGATTGTCGGATTTCTCCTCGGAGCAGAAGCCTACTTCATGATTGTTCGGCGCAGCCAGGACGACATTGCCGGCGGCGTAATGATGGGACTTGTTCTGATTTTCGTCTCTCTTGTCGTCGCCACCGCCGCGGCCGTCTTTGAAAGAATCCTGCAGAGCGCCGTAGAGATAAAGTCCGAGAACGACTTCACGGTATAACCGGGATCAGCATGCCCATCATCATCAACATCGACGTAATGTTGGCCAGGCGGAAGATGAGTGTCACCGAACTGGCCGAGAAGGTCGGCATCACAATGGCCAATATCTCCGTCCTGAAAAACGGCAAGGCAAGAGCCATCCGGCTATCGACGTTGGAAGCAATCTGTAAGGCTCTCAATTGCCAGCCCGGAGACATCCTGGAGTACACGGAGTAGGCAAGTCCCCTCCTCCAGCAGTTGTCCACGAGTGATTGATCGCCAGGTATCAAATTGAGAAGGACCGCCCGTGGTCCGTCGATCAATGAGTGACTTGGACTGTTACCGTTACTTGAGCAGTAATATTTCGGTCAACCGAACTGGTGGGTGGAGTTGTCGTGTCCGTGCTGCACGCTCAGCAACGGATCAATCGAAAGGCGCAGGTTTTCATGGACATTGTGCCAGTGACGAGCAGCGGCATTCCCTTCGTACAATCCGGTTCGTATCCAACACGCAGTGGGAATCTGGTGCGGCCGTTGATTGATGGGCAACCCGCATTCCGACGTATATGCCAATTGATTGAGGTAGCCCAGCGGAGCGTTTGGGTAACGATCACTTTCATGTGGCAAACCTGCGAGATGCCGGACGGCCGCGGAACTACATTGGATGTCCTTGACCGTGCGGCTGCCCGAGGCATCGATGTGCGAATCATTTTCTGGCGACCCGACGAGGAGACCTCGTGGCTCAGGCGTAACGCATTCTGGGGGTCCATGTCGCATATCGAATTTCTCAGCCGCCGTCAATCTGGCGTGAAAATCCGCTGGGACCGTGCTCGTCCCGGCTTTTGCCAGCATCAGAAGAGCTGGCTTATCGATGCAGGCGCGGCGGATGAAACCGCGTTTGTGGGCGGGATCAATCTCAATCCGCATTCGATAGTTGCGCCTGGTCATCACGGTGAAGGGCACAATCATGACGTTTACCTGGAGCTTTTGGGTCCGTCCGTTGTGGACGTACATCACAATTTCGTGCAGAGGTGGAACGAAGCAAGCGAGCGATTCGCCGAGGATGGCCGCTGGGGAACAGGATGCGAAGCGGGCTTGCAGTGTCCAAACCGTGTTCCAGCAGAACGCGGCAGGGTGGTTGCGCAGATACAAAGAACTATGCACTCTGGGCGTTACGTAGACGGACGAGCAACTCCGGAAGGAGCGCCGTACGATATCGCGTCGGGTGAGCGAACGAACTTCGAACAGTATTGTGCGGCCATCAATGCTGCGCGACGCTCGATTTACATTGAAAATCAGCAGATAGACGTGCCCGAGATTGTGGAGTGTTTGCGTCGGGCTCTCGCGCGCGGTGTTGACATAATTTTGCTCGTACCCTCCGATCCGGATGCCGCTTTGCAGATTCAGTTAGAGCGGCGTGGGTTTCTCAAACCTCTAGTAGAATTCGGGAGTTTCGATAATTTCTTGTTGGCTGGTATTGCGGGAATAGGCGCCGACGGACGGCGCAAATCAGTCTATGTTCACTCGAAACTGATGTTGATCGACGACGAATGGGCCACTGTTGGATCGTGTAACTTGCACCACTTTTCACTTTTCGGAAATGGTGAGATGAACGTTGCTTTCTCAGATCCCAGCACCGTTCGCAGTTTCCGCTGCGAGCTCTTGCAGGAACACTTAGATCGGGACACATCGGGCATGAATGATCGGGACGCGCTCCGTCTATTTCGAGAGATCGCAAGACAAAACCGAAGAAAATTGGAAGCCGGTGATCATGCTTGGCAAGGGCTGGCATTCGAGAGTGCTGCAGTGCGCAACGAGGGGTCGTGAATCAATCAATAGTTGACTTCTAGAACTCTACTGAGTTCTAAATCGCCAATGCACTTAGCGACCCCGGCTTAAAACTAAAATAGGCCTCTAATAACCAATTCCTTACCCCACACTTCACCCTCGCCACGGACTCTCTTCAAATCGCTACACTGAACACATGCTCGACCTCGAACTCACCCCCGCCCAGGCCGCAGAACTCCTCCGTGAGAACAAAGCCCGCCTCATCGACGTGCGCGAGCCATGGGAGTACTCCACCGCCCACATCGAGCCCAGCATCCTCATGCCTATGGGCGACGTTCCCTCCCGCGCTCACCAGGAACTCGACCCCGACGAGCCGCTCATCATCCTCTGCCATCACGGCCAGCGCTCCCTCAATGTCGTCGTTTGGCTGCGCAACCAGGGCTTCGAGCAGGCCCAGTCCCTCGCCGGCGGCATCGAGGCCTGGTCCCGCCTCATCGACCCCGCCATCCCCCGCTATTAGCTCCCGTCACTATCCAGAGGCATCCGAACCGCGTTACCTGTTGCAAAGATATAGGTAAGGCCATTTTCATTGTCTTAAATTTGGCTAAATTCGGGCAATTTCCGTTTGCGTGCATACCGTGGGTAGCGCGCTTGCGCACAAAAAGCTCCTGAAACCGCACACGCATCGCTGGATAAACCTGGCAATTTCGCAGCTTCCTCGACGGCATCATCGTTTCCGCCGCACATTACCCGCAAAAATCCACGCCAAATCGCCGGGTTTATCCAGCAATTACATGGGGTGAGCCCCGTCAGTGCCCGAAGACATACGACACCTGGAACAGTCCGTTATCGATGCCGGGATTCTGATTCGCCGTGTTGTGGTTGGAAATGTGGTGGTACCGGTACTCGAAGCGGATGGAGCGCTGATGGGCGCGGTACCATTCCAGTCCGCCGTCGAAGTCAAAGGTGAAGTTGAAGGAACCGGCTTCATCAATCGGTATCGGTCGGGTGGAATACATCTCTCCGCCATGGCCCCCAAGAAAAGGCTGCAATCTGTGGCGCGGGCGAAAGCTCCAGCGGAACCCGATGGGCGAGAACGCTTCGCCCACCGTCCACTCGCGGAAGCACGTCACAACCTGTGTACTCGCAAACAGGACACCGCCTACTGTTGCGTTGAATGAACTGTTTACTGGCCTGCAGGCGGCTACATCGCGATAAGTAAAGTTCTGGTAGATCGTTACCGGACTGGTCACGCTGTCGATTTCGTGTTTGACCGGATCGCTTTCCAGCGCCACCGGCATGAACTCCGCATCGTATTGCCAGTTCACCACGCGGTTCATCCAAAGCCGCCTGCTGTACGAGGCGCCCACATTCAACAATTTACGATTGCGCGCCGCTCCTAGAAGCATGTGGCTTGAAGTGTTGGAATAGGCGAAAAGGATTCCGAATGAGTTCGCACGGGAGTACGTCTTCGGTGCGGGCTGCTGCTTCGGTTGTTGTTGCGCCAGGCATGCAGTGGTCGTCGCCAGACCAACCGCCAGAAAGACTCCCAACCACCGGTTCCATCGCAAAAGGCACCTGCTCAGCGGCATGAACGCACTCGTGCTTGCGACTCAAAGCCTATACTTTGAAGTTGTCTTTCATTTCGTGCTCTTTAGACTTGGAGTTAATCGATGTCGTCAACCGCAGTCAAGTTTGCAGCTGAAAATCACTCTCGCTTTCTCGACGAGCTCAAAGCGCTCCTCCGCATTCCATCCGTCTCCACTCTGCCCGAGCACAAGGGCGACTGCCGCAAGGCCGCGGAAACCGTCGCCGCTGAGCTCAAGCGCATTGGCATGGAGAACGTGCAGCTTATTGAGACCACCGGTCATCCGCTCGTCTACGCCGACTGGCTCCATGCCGCGGGAAAACCAACCGCGCTCGCCTACGCGCACTATGACGTCCAGCCCGCCGAGCCGCTCGATGAATGGCATACGCCGCCCTTTGAACCCACCGAGCGCGATGGCAATATCTACGCTCGCGGCGCCGTCGACGACAAGGGCCAGCTCTGGATGCAGGTCAAGGCCCTCGAATCGCTTCTCGCCGCCGGAGGCCTGCCCATCAACGTCCGTTGCATCTATGAAGGCGAGGAAGAAGTCGGTGGCGAAGGCATCGCCGGGTACGTTGCCAGCAAGCCGCCGCAACTCGCTGCAGACTTTGCACTTGTCTGTGACACCGAGCTTTTTGCTGCCGGTCTGCCTACTCTCTGCGTCGGCCTTCGCGGCATGATCTATACCGAGCTTGAAGTGCGCGGCGCTAAAACCGATCTGCACTCCGGCATGTATGGCGGCGCGGCGCCCAACCCCTTTGTCGCAATTGCACAGATTATTGCGAAGCTTAAGGACGAAAACGGCCGCATCCTTATCCCCGGCTTCTACGACGATGTACAGGCGCCCACTGCGGAGGAGCTTGCAGCCTGGAAGTCCCTTCCTTTCAACGAGGAGCACTACCGCAAGACCGAAGTCGGCTCGCCCTCGCTGGTCGGCGAACCAGGCTACTCCGTCCTTGAGCGCACCTGGGCTCGTCCCACACTCGATGTGCATGGCATCCCCGGCGGCTTCATCGGAGCAGGCGCAAAGACCGTCATTCCCGCCAAAGCCACAGCCAAAATCTCCATGCGTCTCGTGCCCAATATGACGCCCGCCAGGGCCTTTGCGCAGTACAAGGCTTACGTGGAGTCCATTGTCCCCGCCGGTGTTGAAGTCGATGTTCGCCTTATCCATTCAGGCGAACCGTGCGTGATCTCCACCGATAATCCCTACATCAAAGCCGCCACCCGCGCGCTCCACGAAATCTGGCACAAAGATACGGTATTTATGCGCTCAGGCGGCTCCATTCCTATCGTCGGCGACTTCGACCGCCACCTCGGCCTGCCCAGCATCATGATGGGCTTCGGCCTCCCCGACGACAATCTGCATGCTCCCAACGAGAAGTTCAACCTCGAAAACTTCCGCCTCGGCATCCAGTCGCTGATTCGCTTCATGGAAGAAGCGGGAAAGTGACGGAACCGCTGGCAATCGCCGCCGGAAAACAGCTGGAAAATGCCGCCGGCTTCGTCCTCGCCGGCGGCCACTCCTCCCGCATGGGCACCGATAAGGCCCTCGTTGAACTCAACGGCCAGCCGCTCATTGCGCACGCACTTCAAATCCTTCAGGACTCCGAACTCGCCGCATCTATCGCAGGTGCGCGTAATCCGGATCTTGCTCGATTTGCGCCCGTTGTTTCCGACACAGAATCCGATCGAGGCCCACTCGCCGGCATCTGCGCCGCGCTCGCATCTACCTCTGCGCCGCTCGCCGTTTTTCTTTCTGTGGACGCGCCACTCATTCCCGCTTCGCTGATCCGCTATATGCTTCACCACGCGCGTGTCACAGAATCCCCCATCACACTTGCTTCGATCACCGGTTTTGCACAGACCTTTCCTGCAGTCGTCCACCGCCGCGCATTGCCCACGCTTGAGTCCTCACTCCGCTCTCCCCATACAGGCTGCTTCGCCGCCTTCCAGTCCGCAGCCGAGGCGCTTGCCACTCCGCTCTCCATCCTTCCGGTTGAACGCCTCGTCCAGTCCGGCCATGTCGAGCATCCCGAGGCATTACCAGGCTATCTCTGGTTCGCAAACATCAATTCTCCCGCCGATCTTGAACGGATCGCTTCTCTCCAGCGCAATATGGGTGTCGTAAGCTAGTCCTACGCATGCTCAACTCCGACTCCAACTCGGAATTTCCTCATGTTGTTCCACCTCCGCCGCCGCTCGAGGACGACAACGCGCCTCCGCCGCCCAAAATCTCCTTCAATCATGTGACCATCACACTCAACGACCGCCAGATTCTTAAGGACGTCAGCTTTTCCGTCGAAAGCGGCCAGACGCTTTGCATCCTCGGGCGCAGCGGTGTGGGCAAGTCCGTTACCCTGCGCATTCTCATGGGCTTCCTACGGCCCGAGGTTGGCTCCATCAGCGTGGACGGTACGGAAATCAACCTGCTCAAGGAAGAGGCGATGAACGAAATGCGCAAACACATCACCATGGTCTTCCAGAATGGCGCGCTTTTTGACTCCCTTTCGGTCTTCGAAAATGTAGCCTTCCCGCTACGCGAGCGCGGCAGCCTCAACGACGAACAGGTCGAGCAGATTGTCAATCCGCTTCTTGAAATGGTCGGCGCAGACGATGTCCGCAACGATCTGCCCGCGAGCCTCTCCACGGGCAGGCGCCGCGCCGTAGCCATGGCGCGCGCACTCGCTTCGCAGCCGGAGATTGTTCTTTATGACGAGCCCACAACCATGGTCGATCCACTCATCGCACGCCGCCTCGGCGATCTGATCCAGCGCCTGAAACGCCAGCTCGGCTTCACTTCCATTGTCGTCACGCACGATATGCGCTTTGCCGAGCGGCTTGCCGACCTCGTTCTTTTTCTCCATGAAGGCCGCGCCGCGTACTTCGGCCCTCTCAAAGGCTTCCTCGCATCACCTGTTCAGGAAATCCGCCAGTTTCTTGAGTTCGATGCTTACGTCATCCCCAATGCGTGAACAGCGTCCAATCTGTCATTGGCGCTATTTTGCCTGGCATTAACATAACCGCACCAGTGGTGTATAAGTAGTAAACAGAAAACTCTATGTTTTTCATTGCTTGACTGTTAGCTGCCGCGCCATGCTGTACCGAGAATCAAAAATCAAACACTGATTGTCCGGCAGCGCAGGCAAAGCTGTGGCTATGCAGGTACTTTGCAAGCTTCGCTCTTCGATTGGTTCCACTGTGTGGGCTTTCGATTTTGGGTCCACGTGTTTCTCTGGTTTTGATTGGACTATTTCTTCCGGTTCGCATGTACCAGGAGGTGGCTGGAAGTCGTGCTCAGGCTGATTCCGGCGGTTGTTGGACTGGTCTGAGTCCAAACGATGGAAATAGAAATACACAGGAGTTTTTACCAATTAAGACGGGTAGTTCACGCAATGCTCCACTGCTGACTTTCCTTATGTGCCTGCGGTGAAATGTTGATCTATCCATTGACCTAATCGCGAACTACTGTCATTGCTCTTGCGCTTCACTGAGCCTGGCTTGGATCGCATGACTTCGATGTGCACCGTTGGATCAGAGCAGCCCTGAAGTAGGTGATACGCATGGCAACATCCAATTTCTGGCAAAGAACGACTCCTGCCGATGGAACAGGGTCGCTCGCAGCTCCCAGAAAGTCTTCTGCCCGCGGATCACAACAGTCGGCAAAGTTCGGCATGTTCCTTGATGCGCTTACCGTTGCAAGCGCCGCGATCATTACTACCCTTTACCGGTTTCATGTCTCGCCCATTGGAGGAGCACGTTCCTTTCTTCATGGGACGCTTTTTTACGGACGCTCCGTGGGCACGTTGCTTGCTTTATTGAGTGGTTACACGGTGGCGCTTATTGTCATTAGCCGCAGGCTCAACCTCTATTCGCCCACACGTCTGCCAAGTTTTCTGCATGAGCAACGGCTCAGTGTGCAGGCCTGCCTGAATGCGGGCTTGCTCCTCGCGGGCACTCTCTATCTCATCCGCGCCGAGGATATTTCACGCACTATCGTTCTTGCCACCGTACTACTGGTCACCATCGCGGTCAGTGTTCGCAGATTTGTCAGTCGCTATTTTCTCTACCGCCGTTTTGAACGCGGGCTGGACACGCGCAACGCATTGATTGTCGGCACCGGAACGGAGGCGCATGCTCTGCGCCAGCACCTGGATCGCATCCGCCATCTTGGTTATACCTTCAAGGGATTCATCGCCGCACCGGGGCAAGCGCGCGGTGCGGACAGTAATTCCGATGGTGTCCTGGGCTCCTTCGATTCGCTCTTCGATCAGGTACGTAAGCATTTTGTCGACGAGATTTTCTTTACAGCACCCTGTGAGCGTGAACTTATTCACCAGGTTTTTCACCATGCTCGCGCCTATGGTGTGGACTTACGTGTAGTACCCGATCTATATGACGGCATTGCCTGGCCGACGCCGATTGAATATGTTGGCCAATTTCCTACCATTCCCCTGCATCGAGGCACCGTGCCGGAGGTTTCTCTCCTGCTCAAGCGTGGCTTTGACATCGTTTTCTCTCTTGCCACACTGCTCATCCTCGCTCCTCTTCTTCTCTTCATTGCCGTAGCAATCCGGCTGGATTCGCGCGGGCCGGTTTTTTATTTTTCTGAACGTATAGGCAAGAAGGGCCGCGTCTTCCGTTGCATCAAGTTCCGCACGATGGTGCAGGATGCAGAGAGCCGCCGCGAAGAGCTGGCTCATCTCAATGAGCGCGATGGTGTGTTATTCAAGGTCACCAATGATCCGCGCATTACGCGCGTGGGCCGCATTCTCCGCAAGTATTCGCTCGATGAGCTTCCGCAGTTCATCAATGTCCTGCTTGGGCAGATGAGCGTCGTCGGTCCTCGTCCTCCCATCGCCTCTGAAGTACGTGAATACAAGCTCGACCACCTGCGCCGTCTTGATGTTATGCCCGGTGTTACCGGCTTGTGGCAGGTGCAGGGCCGCCGTGATCCCTCCTTTGACAGTTACGTATCGCTTGACGTTACCTATATTGAGAGTTGGAGCATCTGGCTCGACTTCACAATCATCATTCGCACCTTTGGAGTGATTCTCTCCGGTACAGGAACCTAACCCTTGGCCCTGTCTATCAAGGTGATTGCTTCGAGGCCCTCAGCCGCAACCCGGCTCCATTAAACTAAGAATGTGAACATCGCGCTTGCCCAGATTGATCCCACGGTTGGGGATTTCACCGGCAACCTGGAGAAGATTGTCGCCGCAGCAACAAAGGCTGCCACAGCCGGCGCGCGCCTCACCGTTTTTTCGGAGCTTGCGCTCTGCGGCTATCCTCCGGCAGATTTTCTTGAAAAGCCCGCCTTTCTTGCGCGCTGCCGTACAGTGCTCGATGAACTTGCACAGGCAACCAAAGGTCTCTCAACGGCGGTTTTGGTTGGCACCGCACTACCCGCTCCTTCCGGATCCGGCAAGCCCGCCGTCAATGCAGCCGTCCTGCTCGACCGCGGACAGATTCTGCTCGAACAGCACAAGCGCCTCCTGCCTTTTTATGACGTTTTCGATGAGCAGCGCTATTTCTGCCGTGCCGAATCCCAAAAAGTAGTCGAACTCGATGGGCTGCGCCTGGCGATCTCCATTTGCGAAGACGCGTGGAACGACAAGTCTTTCTGGAAGCATCCGCTCTACTCCATCGATCCGATGGAAGAGCTGATGCGCCAGTCACCCGCGATTCACCTCAACATCTCGGCTTCTCCTTTCTGGCACGGTAAACGCGATGTGCGCCGCCAGATGCTTTCCGCGATCGCTTGCCGCGACGGTATTCCCGTGGTGATGGTGAACCAGGTGGGCGGCAATGACAGCCTCATCTTCGACGGCTCCTCCGTCGTCATCAATGCCAAGGGCGAACTTGTCGCGCAGGCCGCCTCTTTCCGTGACGATCTGGTTCTCATTGATCCCTTTGCCGCCGCTCCCATTGCCATACCAGCCGACGATGAGAACGAAGCTGCATATCAGGCTCTGGTGCTCGGCACGCGCGACTATGTGCGCAAGTGTGGCTTCAGCAAAGTGCTCATCGGTCTTTCAGGAGGAATCGATTCGGCGCTTGTGGCCGCCATCGCCGCGGAAGCGCTTGGTCCGGAGAATGTCCTTGCCATTGGCATGCCCAGCCCATACTCTTCTCAGGGCTCGGTGGACGACAGCCGCCGCCTCGCGGACAATCTTGGTATTCGTTTCGAAATTATCGGTATCAGCGAGATTTTCACAGGTTTCAAACACGCACTGGCGCCGCACTTTGAGGGGCTTGCGGAAGACCTTACCGAAGAGAATATTCAGCCGCGCATTCGCGGAACCCTGCTGATGGCGTTATCCAATAAGTTCAATGCATTGGTGCTCACCACCGGCAACAAGTCGGAAATGGCTGTTGGCTACTGCACGCTCTATGGCGACATGGTTGGTGCGCTCGCCGTTATCGGCGACCTGATGAAGACCCGTGTCTACAACGTTTGCCGCTGGCTTAATCGCAAAAGGGAAGTGATTCCCGCGGCTATCCTCGACAAGCCTCCTTCCGCGGAACTTCGCCCCGGCCAGATGGATACCGATTCTCTGCCGCCCTATGACGTGCTCGACCCCATTGTGGAGGCCTATGTGGAACGCTACGAGCCGCCGGCTCAGATTGCCGAGGCACACTCCTTTGACCTCTCGCTCGTCAAACAGGTAGTTCGCCTGATTGAGCGCTCAGAGTACAAGCGCCAGCAAGCCGCGCCGGTCCTCAAAGTCACCGCCAAATCTTTCGGAATGGGCCGCAGGTTTCCCATTGCCGTCAAGGTGCAGGTTTAAGCTAGATATGCACGATTCTTCCCATCCATCCAAGGAGATTGCAGCTTGATTCGTCCGTCGCTCTTCGTTGCCAGCGTTGCCGCGCTGGCTGCACTTTCGTTTACCTCATCGCGTGTTGCCGCCCAGCAGTCCAGTGTTCCCGCTGCGCCCGCACATGAGGTCCCGCCCGCGCCCGAGCATCCTGCTCCTGCAGCGCCGGCACCTACCACTGCGCCGGTCTTTCCCAAGCCCGACCCAAAGAACTTCACCGCAACTTCACCAACCGTCGATACGGTCAACAAGTTCCTGCAGGCAAGCTGGGGCTACGATTCAAACCGCGTTTGGCAGGTGCAGGCCATCCTTGCGACGCCTGTGGAAGGCATCAGCAAGGTGATTATCTTCATTGGCGACAAGACCGGGAAAGAACGGCCGGCAGCTCTCCAGTTCTTTGTGCTACCCGACGGCAAGCACATTATTGCGGGCAATGACATTGTTTCCTTTGGCGAGCATCCTTATGCGGAAGCACGCGCAAAGCTCGAAGCGGGAGCCGATGGCCCCTTCCGCGGCGCGGCAGAAAAGACTCTCGAACTGGTTGAGTTTGCCGACTTCGAGTGCCCGCATTGCAAGGAAGCACAGGCCAACATGGACAAACTTGCCGTCGATTTTCCGATGGCGCGTATCGTGTTCCAGAACTATCCGCTCGAGCGCATTCATCCAGAGGCGCAGCGCGCCGCTGAATACGGCGTCTGCGTGACCAAGCTTGGAGGCAGCACCGCCTTCTTCCAGTTCGCTGCTGCCGTTTTTGAGGGACAGCAGGGACTCCTTACCGCCGACGGCGCCACGCTTACGCTCAACAGCGCGGTCACCAAGGCCGGCCTCACGCCTGCAAAGGTGGATGCCTGTGCTGCCGATCCTGCTACCGCAGCCAAGGTTGAGGCATCGGTCAAGCTTGCTCAGTCGCTCAACGTAAACCAGACGCCGACACTTATGATCAATGGCCGCCTGGTTCCCATCGGTGGTGTCGATTACGCCACCATCAAGAAGATCGTCGAGTATCAAGCAGGTCTGGACGGCGTGTCCATCAAGTAGACCGAGCTTGAATAGTCCTTCGAATACAAATGCCTTCGGTAATCACCGAAGGCATTTCGTATTGCGTCGATTGCAATGAGCGCGTTCTACTTCTTTTTCGCGCGTTGCGTCCGGGCCTTGCTTTGAGCGTTCAACTCCGCGGCCTCACGAATCAGCTTCTTGAATGCCACGGCGTCGATCTTCTCTCCTTCGTGCAAGTCGATCGCGCGCCGTACATTTCCCTCCAGGCTTGAATTGAACAGACCCGAGGGATCTGGCAGGGAAGCTCCTTTGGCAAATGTCAGCTTCACCACACTCTTATAGGTTTCGCCCGTGCAGATAATGCCATCGAGTGAGAAAACCGGCACTCCCGGCGATGTCGCCTTCGCCCATTTCCACTCCTCCACGATCTCCTGGTTCGCTTCGAGGATGAGCGCACGCATACGCGCCAACATCTCGCCGCGCCAATCGCCCAGCTCCTTAAGCTTCGCGTCAATCTTTGTGGACGCGGATTCCACACCAGCACTTTTCGTCATCATCGTCTCCAGCTCTGGTAGTGAGCGGCGCTTCAGCGCATCGCCTTTTTTACCATAGCGCCAATTATTGCCTCTTCATCCGCACCCAGTCCCTTTACCGCGTAATGTGTCGGCCACATCGTT
This sequence comes from Occallatibacter sp., assembly GCA_035550015.1. Lineage (GTDB taxonomy): Bacteria > Acidobacteriota > Terriglobia > Terriglobales > Acidobacteriaceae > Telmatobacter. The sequence goes on from DASZRJ010000007.1 coordinate 24,394, forward strand.
CCGTTGTCCAGTCTGGCCTCGTGCATAAAACCAAACGTCGCATATCTTGTCTTGAATTTCGCTGCGCTCTGAAAGAAACACACAATCTTTCCGTCTCTTGCATATGCAGGCATACCGTACCAGAGCTTTGGTGTAAGTTCCGGTGCATGGGTCTTCACGATCGCATGCAGCCGTTCGCCAATTACACGATCCGACTTTGGCATCGCGGCAAGATTTGCCACTACTTCTGCTTCACCGTCTGGCTTCCTGGTTGCCTTCTTCTTAGCCACGCAACCTCCTTGAATCACTGATCTTTCTAAGCCCGTGCCACTGCGTTTATCCGCGCGGCCTCCATCCTACGCCAGAAAAAGTAGGATGTGCCCCACAAGATCCCCGTGCCCGCAGCCCAGCCCCAGGCAGCAGGTCCGTCGCCCACAGCCACGTGCGCAATTAGCGCCGAAATCAGCGTGATGGCAAAACCGGCATACGCCCACTCCTTCCAGCGAGCTGGTGTCATGGGCACAAGCAACGCGGCAATGCCGGCGAACTTGGCCCATGAAAGCTCTACGCGGAAATATGCCGGAAAGCCCAGGTGCTGAAATGCCTGTGCCACCTGCGGCAGCCTGAGTTGTGCATAGGCGGTGAAGCCTATCTGGAGACAGAAAAGCACCGTTGCGATCCAGAAACCTGCGACGATTGCTTTGGAAGCTTTCACCGCATGCCTCCATCGAGTAACCGCTCCAGTCCGTCCAGAAATCCCTTCCATCCGTACTTCGCGCCGCCGTAAGCCTGCTGCTGATCTGCGCGGAATCCTGAGTGCTCCATGCGAAGGTGCGTGCCGTTTTCCGCCGCAGTGAGCGTCAACAACACAACCGAGTCCAGCCCCAGCGCGCGCCATGTATACGAGAGCCGCTTCATCGGTTCCACCACCAGCACTTCGCAATCGATAACCCCATCCCACTGTGGCATCGGGTCCATCCGGAACTGAAATATCTTTCCAACTTCCGGCGCAAAATCATTCCTCATCAGCCATTGGGTCAACAGCGAACTTTCTGTCAGCGCACGCCACACTTTCTCCGGCGGGTGAGGGAAGTCTCGCTCCACCACTACACTTCGTGTTTCCTCAGTTGCTTCGCTCATCCGTTCATCCTTTCCAGAAGCGTTTCCAGCCGGTCAAATCGTTCGCGCCAGAAAGCGCCATATTGTTCAAGCCAGTTCACCATCGGCGCCAGCGCATCGGGTTGCGCGCAGTAGTGGGTTTCCCGCCCCTCACGCCGATGCCGTACCAGCCGTGCCCTTTTCAGCACGGTCAAGTGTTTCGATACTGCGGGTTGCGATACCCCCGCCACTCGCGTGAGAGCATGCACGGTCAATTCGCCTCGTCGCGTCAAATCCTCGAAAATTGCCCGTCGCGTCGGGTCGGCGAGCGCGCGAAACACATGATTGGCTTTGGCTGTTGTCACACGCAAAACCATAACCAAACGGTTATGAAATGTCAACGGCAATGTTGAAAAACTCTAAATGGATTTTCAAGTGATGGAGCTCAAGCTTTGAATTGACCTTGATCAAGGCATCGATAACCCTTGTGCTTCTACAGAAGATGATGTATCTTTCTTCTGTAGAAGTAGCAAGGGAAGCAATGACAGAACAACGCCTCGATCTGCCGCAGGGAACACTTGATCTGCTCATCCTCAAAGCGCTGGCACTGGAACCAATGCATGGCTGGGCCATCTCTGAGCGTTTGCAGCAGATTACCTCGGACGCACTACAGGTACAGCAGGGGTCCATGTATCCGGCACTCCACCGGCTCGAGCGTCGCGGCTGGGTCAAAGCCCGTTGGGCCATCAGCGAAAATAACCGCCGCGCACGCTACTACGAGCTCACTGCCGCCGGCCGCCGTCAATTGGCCAGTGAGGCCGCCGCCTGGCGCAGACTCGCCGCTGTTGTAGGCCTTGTGCTCGATATGGGCTAGGGAGGGGACAATGCTCAACGATCTACTGTACAGATTGCGCGCTTTCTTTCACGGCAAGGCGATGGATGCGGAGATGGACGAAGAACTGGCGTACCATCTCGACCGCGAAGCGGAGAAACTTCGCCTGCAGGGAATTGCCGCCGATGAGGCAACCCGCCGTGCGCAAATCGCTCTGCAGGGCAGTGAACAAGTACGCCAGCAGTGCCGTGAGGCACGTGGAATCTCATTCGTTCAAACCGTCGTACAGGATGTACGCTTTGGCCTGCGCATGCTGCGCAGGTCTCCAGGGTTTACCGCTGTTGTGGTCATCACGTTAGCGTTGGGCATCGGAGCAACCACGGCCATTTTCAGCCTCGTGAATGCGGTTCTCTTGCGCACCATTCCTGTTCGTAATCCCGAACAATTAGTTGTTTTGCAATGGAAGGCACACAACCAGCCGAGCCATTTGAGCACCAGTAGCTACGGAGACTGCGTCTACGAAAGGAATTCGGAAGACTCCTCCGGCTGCTCCTTTTCCTATCCAATGTTCAAAGAAATCTCCGCGCGGGAAGACCTATTTACCGGGGTCATGGCCTTTGCGGGCCCGTGGAACCTGGATCTGAGCGGAAACGGACCGGCAAGCATTGCGTATGGTGATGTGGTGTCAGGGAATTATTTCCAGACGCTCGGCGTTGGTCCTGCGCTCGGTCGAACATTGGGCCCTGAAGACGACACGCCTGGAGCGGCGCACGTCGTAGTGCTTGACTATGGTTATTGGCAGCGCGCATTTGGTGGTTCTGTAAATGTACTTGGCCGAACCATTCACCTCAATAATTCCGTCTTCACCATCGTTGGCGTAGCGGATCGTGCATTCACACGGCTCACGCCCGGCAAGTCCATCAACCTGTGGGTTCCTATCTCGCAGGCGGATGCCCTCGGAACAGACCGGAAAGACAACATCAAAGACCGTCGCTGGTGGTTGACAGTGGTGGGGCGTCTAAAGCCCGGAATATCAACCTCGGAGGTGCAGTCTGCACTTAGCCTTTGGTTCGTCAATCGAGTCACGCTTGGCGACAAGCCGTTTTGGAAAAAGACCGATAAGGTACGCCTCCTGACGCTGCCTGCGCAAAAAGGGCTCGCGGGCATTCGCAATCAGTTTGGCAAGCCGCTGCTTCTTCTCATGGCCGCTGTCGGTATCGTGTTGCTCATTGCCTGCGCGAATGTTGCCGGTCTGATGCTTGCACGCGGTGCCGCCCGTCAGAGAGAGATGGCTGTGCGCATTGCGGTTGGCTCAGGAAGACGGCGCGTTATCCGTCAATTGTTGACGGAAAGTCTTCTGCTCTCGTTCGCCGGCGCGTCGGCCGGCATTCTTGTGGCCTTCTTTGGAGCAAGATCATTGACGGCATTCTTCTCAGAAAACTCCTATTCTTCATTGCGCCTTAATTTGCATCCTGATCTGCCTGTTTTGCTTTTTGCCATCGGCATCACCGTACTTACGGGGATCGCATTCGGACTTGTGCCCGCATTTCGCGGAGCGCGCGCCAATCCCGCCGTTAGCCTGAAAGGCGGCTCTGCAACAGTGGCTTCGGCAAGGCCTGGCAATCGCTGGTTCGGTATTGGCAATGGTTTGGTGGTTCTCCAGGTAGCGCTTTCCGTAGTGGTCCTTTCCGGTGCTGGCCTGCTTATGCGCACGTTGAACAAGCTCTATAGCATCGATCCGGGTTTCGATACGCAACATATGCTCTTGTTTTCCGTTGAACCCGAGCTTGCGGGCTACAACAAGGAAAAAATCTCCATGCTCTACTCGGAATTGCAGGAACGTCTCTCTGCGCTTCCCGGTGTGTTGAAGACAACTTACTCCTCCGATGCGTTGCTCGATGGTGGGCTCTGGACTTCAGATGTCCGTATCAAAGAGCAGACCGGCGATTCGGCACAGGGAAAGCAATTTGAGACCCAGATGCTCGCTGTGGGGCCCGATTTCATTTCCACAATGAAGATTCCGCTTGTAGACGGACGTATGCTGCGTAAATCAGACATGGGCACAACCAATCGTGGTGCTCTGGTTAATCAGGCATTCGTTCACAAATACATCGGCAAGCGAAATCCGCTCGGACTTCACTTCGATTCAGGTGATCCGAATGAACCCGATTGGGAAATTGTTGGTGTTGTCGCCGATACCAAATACGACTCTCTGCGCCGGGAAGAAGCTCCAACGGCATACATACCTCTTACCGAAGGCGGCGCAACGTTCGAGTTGCGCACGGCGGCTTCTCCTGCCGCGCTGATGCAATCTGTGCGTGACGTTGTGAACAAAACCGACAGTAGTTTGCCTGTCATCCGTATGCGCACACAATCGGAAAGCGTCGACCGGCTTCTGTTCAACGAGCGCCTCGTCGCGCGTCTCTTCGGCCTCTTCGGTGCGCTCGGCCTGCTTCTCGTCTGTGTGGGGCTCTATGGCCTGCTGTCCTTTGAGGTGGCACGGCGCACGCGCGAAATCGGAATTCGAACCGCGCTCGGTGCGCAGCGGCGCGACATGTGGATTCTTGTATTGCGGCAGGGAGTAGCGCTGGTCTTTGCGGGAGGAGTGATCGGCCTGGCTGCGGCAATTGCGGTTACGCGCTTGCTAAGCAGCTTACTTTACAACGTGCGTCCCTCCGATCCAGTCACACTCACTGCGGTCGCGTCTGTTCTCCTGCTCGTGGGAGTTGTCGCCTGTCTGCTGCCTGCCCGCCGAGCCACGCGCATCGATCCAATGGAGGCGTTGCGCTGCGAATAGTACGCGATTCATTCACGGCCTTATCTACGCCCATGTGCCGTATCAATGACTCGTTGGCTGACGTAATCAAAGGAATTGCATATGTATTACGTCAACATCCTTTCGCGCATTGCATGAGCCGCGCTATGCTGGACAGCATTTGACGGCCCGCGCACGGTCGTCCGCGGAGAATGCGATGAGTGAATTTGTCTTGCACGTCAACGGCGGTCAATTCCATGTGAATGCTCCTGCCGACGAGAGCCTGCTTTGGGTTCTGCGCAATCGTCTTAATTTCACCGGCACCAAATGCGGCTGCGGTGAGGGCCAGTGCGGAGCCTGCACCGTTCTCGTCAACGGTCAGCCTGTGCACTCCTGCCAGATTTCAGTTGCGACAGCCGCCCCTGGCAGAATCGTAACCATTGAAGGCCTCGAACAAGACGGCAAGCTCAATCCAGTGCAGCAAGCCTTTATGGATGAGGGCGCTATGCAATGCGGCTACTGCACTTCGGGCATGATCGTTCGCGCCACTGCGCTGCTCAACAGCAACCCGCAACCCACTCACGACGCCATTCTCAATGCGATGAACGGTAACATCTGCCGCTGTGGAACCTATCCGCGCATTCTCGCTGCCATAGAGCGTGCTGCCGGCAGCGTACAGCAGGGAGGCGGCCAATGAAACTCGCTCACCTCGATGCTCCCGAATACGGCCAAGGACCGACAAACGATACACAGACGCGTGCCGGTCTTAAACTCGATCGGCGCGATTTCCTCAAAGTGTTTGGCGGCGGGCTACTGATCTGCATGACCGATTTGCCTTCTCTCGCACAGGAATCCGGCCGTTCCTTTGGCAGTCATGAACTGCCGAAGGACATTAGTGCCTGGCTCCACATTGCAGCAGACGGTCAAGTGAAGGTTTTCACCGGCAAAGTTGAAGTCGGGCAGAACATTCGCACCTCGCTCGCACAGCAGGTGGCCGAAGAGCTGCGTGTGTCCTTTGACGCGATCACCATGATTATGGGCGACACAGATCTTGTTCCCTGGGACATGGGTACGTTTGGTAGCCGTACTACGCCTACCATGGCGCCGGTGTTGCGCACCATGGCAGCCGCCGCACGTGAGTCGTTGACGCAAATGGCCGCGAAGCGCTGGAAGGTCGAAGCATCTAAACTCGTTGCCGACAATGGCCGCATCTCCGATCCCAACAGTGCGCACACAATTACATACGGCGAATTAACCGATGGAGAGAAGATTGTGCGTGTCGTCTCCGTCGAGCCCGCACTCACTCCCGCAACCGCATGGAAGGTTGCCGGCACATCAGTTCCCAAAGCCGATATTCGCGCCTTCGTTACGGGCAAACACCAGTATCCGTCAGACATTGTTCGCCCCTCGATGCTTTTCGGCGCGGTTCTGCGGCCTGAAGGTTTTAACGCAACACTCACGTCTATCGATACAAGCGCAGCAGAAAAGCTTGACGGCGTTCAAATCGTCCGTGATGGAGATTTTATCGGTGTTGCGGCGCCAGATGCGTACATCGCGCGTAAGGCCGTCCAGGCAATTCAGGCAAAGTGGACCGTTCCAGAGCAGCCGTCGAACGAGGAGCTTTTTACCTATCTAAAGAACAATCCCGAAACTGATCGAGAAAATGGACCGCAGCATACGGTTGGATCAGTAGAAAAGGCGCATGCAACAGCCGAAGTGAAGATTGAGCAGCAGTACACCGTGCAGTACATTGCACATGCTCCGCTTGAACCGCGTGCCGCCGTGGCCGAGTGGAACAACGGTAAAGTCACTGTGTGGACCGGAACGCAGCGCCCCTTCGGCGTACGCGATGAACTCGTTGAGGCGTTCCATCTCTCGCCGGAAGAGGTGCGCGTCATACAGCCTGACATGGGCAGCGGATACGGCGGCAAGCACACTGGTGAGGCCGCGCTTGAAGCCGCACGGATCTCAAAAGCTGTCGGCAAGCCGGTAAAAGTCGAGTGGACGCGTCAGGACGAAATGACGTGGAGCTACTTCCGTCCAGCCGGTCTCATGGAAATTAAAGCCGGCGCGCGCCACGATGGAACTCTCGTCGCGTGGGAATACCACAACTACAACTCGGGCCCCGCGGCGATCGGCACTCCCTACGAAGTGGCCAATCAGCTTATCCAGTTCCACCCAACCAAATCACCTTTGCGTCAAGGATCGTATCGCGGGCTCGCAGCCACCGCTAACCACTTCGCGCGTGAGTCCCATATGGATGCGATAGCCCATGCACTCCACATGGATCCGCTTGCATTCCGTCTTAAGAATCTCACCGACCCGCGCCTGCGTGCAGTTTTTGAGAAAGCCGCCGACGGTTTCGGTTGGGGGCGCGCCAAGTCCACACCCGAACGCGGCTACGGCATTGCCGGTGGAACGGACAAGGGCGGCTACGTTGCGGCGTGTGCGGAAGTGGAGATTGATTCCGCAACAAAGAAAGTACGCATTATACGTGTGGTCCAGGCGTGGGAGTGCGGAGCCATCGTCAATCCCGATGGTCTGCGCAATCAAGTGATGGGCGCCATGGTGCAGGCGATTGGCGGCGCGCTTTTTGAACGCATGCTCTTTTCCAACGGCCGCATCCTGAATCCGCATTTCAGGGAGTACCGGCTGCCGCGTTTCAAAGACACACCGCAGATAGAAGTCATCCTCATTGACCGCAAGGATCTGCCTTCGGCTGGTGCCGGAGAAACAGGCATCGTCGCACTTGCGCCCGCAGTCGGCAACGCTATCTTTGCCGCAACTGGCGAGCGGCTCTGCAATATGCCCATAGCTCCACGGCAACCCGTTCCAGGCATTAAACAGAGTTCCTACACAAGCTAGCGTGTGGCATCCACTTTTGCTGCGCGCCATCCGCATGCTTGACCCGGTCCATTTGCCCGGTTCCGGGTACAATCTCATGCATTGCGGATCGCGTCCGCATATCGATTCTGCATGATTGCACACGATCCAGTCTTCGGCTCTCCCAACCCCAACGCTCCGGCGGAGCTTACCCGCTTTGCCTTTCTTATCGGCAAGTGGCGCTGCATTGCCGACATTCTGCTTGAGGACGGAAGCAGGCAGACTTTTCCCGCCATTTGGACCGGCCGCTACATACTCGACGGCTTTGTAATCGCCGACGACTACTGCATGAGCAACCTCGAAGGCGACCCCATTGTTCTCGGCCTCAACCTGCGCAGCTACGATGCCGCACAGCAGCGTTGGAATATACGCTGGCTCAATGCTCTCTCAGGTTCATGGACAGATTTATGTTCCGATGAGCTCGGCGGCGCACACTTCGGCGAGAACACGGTTTCCTATGTGTTTCGTGAACCGGTCGCAGGGCATGCCTTTACACGTGCTACGTACACTGCGCTGGAGCCCGATCACTTTACCTGGCTTGGAGAGAAATCAAGCGATCTCGTCTCATGGGCGGAGTTCATGTTGGTGGACTGTTACCGCGTCGAGCAATGAACGGCGATGAACATCAAGCACGATTGGTACTTGTAAGTGCCTGGTAATCGAAGTTCGTCACACAGCATTGTTCATTCACACGATTTTCGCGAAATTGTGATAACAGACACCAACTTTTTTAACGGTCTCGCGTTCAAACCGGCAGCAGTGTGGAAGCAGCCTCGCACAAGGCGGCTTTCGGAAAGGAGCTGCCGTGAATCGAAGACTTGTACTAGCGTCTATTTGTGCATTTACACTTGCCGCTCCATTTGTCTGGTCACAGCAGGGCGCAAGAGGTCAACAGAGACAGTCGCAGAAAACGACCGCGGGAGCCTCACAAAGGGCAGGCCAGGGAACCATAGACAGAACCCGTGATCGGTCAATGGATCGAACACGCGATCAACTCACCAAGCAGGACCGTGATCGCCTGCGGACGCAGGCAACTGATCAGCAACGCGACCAGTTCAAGACCTGTACCGGCACCATGGATCGCGCGCGCACACGTGCCAAATCCATGGCAAACTCCGCAAAGGGATCTGGCTTCCAGGCTGAAGACGCACGCCGTCAGCAAACCCAGCTGCAGGAGGAGCTGCGCACTATGGAGCAGACGCGTCAGCAACTCCATCAAAGCTTCAATAACGACCAGCAAGCAGCCGTGCAACAGCGCATGGAAACCATGAGCCAGATCCACGAGCGCATACAGACACGGTTGCAGGCAATGGATCAGGAGCTTTCCGGGTCTCAGGTAAGCGGGAAGCGTGTTGCAGAGCAGGCACGCGCCACCGAGCGCGAAATGAAGGCCTACCAGAATCAGTTCAAAAAGATGGGAGACGATCTGGGGCTTAAGAACGATTGACTCAGACTCTACTCCCCCAGACCGCAAAAAAGCCCCACCCGCCTGACCCAATCAGATATTGCAGGGGGTGGGGCATTCGCTCACTTTTCTTCTTCCGGACCAGCACCTCCACCGACAGCCACCACGCGCGGCTCGCGCTCCTTTGCCGGCGGCAGGGCAGGGAAGGCCGCATGCGGTTCTGTCTGGTACCAGTACGCAACGGTGTAGAAATTGTCTGAACGGCAGTTTGCGTGTCCATGCTCGATTGTCACTTTGATTGACTTCTCAAACGCAATTGGGCTCTCCGTGTGCCAGCGGAACAGGCAGTACTCGCCGCCGATGCGTTCCGGATTCACCATGTGCGGCGACCCCTGGTGCATATTCGCAAACGCTTCGCCGCCAAAGTCCCACGCGCCGTTGTAGTAGTCTTCAGTACCTGTTCCGTTAATCGTCGGCATCGCGTCGCCGTCCACAAAAATCATGTCGTCGCCTTCGCCAAACCAGCCTTCCTGGTTTTGCAACACGCCATGTGTGACGCCCACAAAGTGTCCGCGTCCCGTTGCTTCCATAAAGACGTAGTTGTTCTTGCCATCCAGATTTTTTGCTGCATTGGCTGCCCTGTCCCAGTTGTGTACCCAGTCATTGGTCGTGCCTTTGCACGGCGTTGCCTGCCGGTACTGTGCGTGGAACCGTCCCAGATCCTCCGGCAGCCGATCAAGCGCCACGTAGTCCACGGCAAAGTAGAGAGCATCGGTCTTCTGCGGACCATCGTTCGTTACGGTCATCTTCGCCGCGGTGGCGAACGGCATTTTGAAGTACGCATTCAACGCCTTCACAGGTGCCACAGCCGTCAGTTCGCTCTGATAGGTGAAATACTTTCCCAATCCCAGTCCGAAGAAATCTCCAATCGGTGTTTCAATCGAAGGCGACGATTCTCCATCCCACCATGCGCGCAGCACCAGGTTTTTGAGGTGCATCGGGTCGGGCGAAGCGATCGTGAACCACAAGTGCGTCACCACGCCAGCGCCCTTCACATCCAGAATCGTCGCCGTTGCTCCCGGTTCCACCGGCACGGAGTCGCCATTGCCGCCTGTGCGGTCCCAGCTTGCCGAGCGCTGCGACTTATAGCTCTTCAACCGGGCTGCTTCAAATAGCTCTTCCGCCATGCGCCCATGCGCCATTCCACCCATCTGTGCGTCAAGCGCTGGAGCGGCAAGCAAGGATGAAGCGCCTGCAACGGTGGCAAGTCCGCCGAGCAGCTTCCGGCGCGAGGTTTTGGTGGAGGAGGGTGAATTTTTTTTCGTCATCGTTGCTCCTTGCAGATTGTTCAACGCGAATTGAAGGCTGCGTGATCGCCCCATGGCATTCTCCTGAACGCATCCCCGCCTTGGCAAACACAAATTGCTGTTCAACGGACTTTCGTTCATCCATGAATAAACGTTAAAGAAAAACCTCGCTAAAGCGCGCTAGAATCCCACGAGGGGAGGCCGCATGTTCATTCACATTTTCGGATTTCGCTGGAAACCGGAAGCCACTGAGGCTGACGTTGCCAGAGCCACACAGGAAATTCTTGCTTTTAAGGGCTCCATTCCCGGTCTGCACGAAGTTGTTGTTGGCCCCAATCTCTCCGAACGCGACCAAGGCTATACCTTCGGCGGGTGCATGCAGTTCGCAAGCCGTGCAGCGTTCTACGCCTACGTTCCGCACCCCGCGCACGCCGCTTTGCTCGAGTGGCTGGTGCCGCTGATTGATGCTGTGGAGATTGATTTGGAAGCATAAGGATTCAGGCTACGCTCATTGTGCCAGATAGATTTGCCACGTCCGATTCTTCCAGATCAAAAGTGAGCTTGAAATGGCATGTGGCGCTGTTTCGGAGATTTCTATTGCACGCTCCTTAATATGGGCTAGCCCCTCTTGAGATTTAGTGCTTGTATAAAGTAAGACATCGCGCGATGGGACAACGGCAACGATATCGCTGCTACACTCTTTCTTAAATTGCTCCCATAGCCATTCGAATAGAAGCAAGCTTGCCACATAGTCGCTCCCAGCGGTTACCAGATACCAAGGCCCTTCACCATGTCGTTCGATGGGTGGAAGTATTCTCTCCAGATTTTTCACTGCGAGTGCTCTCAGTTCGCTTTCGTCAACACCAGCTTTTGCCATTTCCTCGCGCCCGAGCCCACTTATTGTTTCCGGAAGGTCGACTGCATACACAACATAGATGTCGCCGCACAGATGTTCTGTAACCGTTTTGGCCTCGGGTGAAAGATAGGAAATGTACTGCGAGTCCTTAATCGTCGCTACGATATTTTTTCTTGTAATTGCCACGGGTGGAGAGTTAAGGCTTGCAGCGAATCGCACGTATCTCTCAAGGATTTCTCGACGGTCTTCGTGACCACCCTTGAATTTCAGCCACAGATTATCGAGATAAGTTGTCGATTCCTTGCCACTTGGAGATACGACACGAAGGGCAGTATCTCCTGTGAATTCAATCTTCGTTCCGGGTAGCCTCTCTTCAAGAAGTTTCGAGTAAAGAAGACAAAATACCTCCTTGCTGCAATCGCCTGTCAGTAGTTTGTCTAATGTCGATTCGGCGTCTCCGCATCCTTTTTTTGCAGCTGTCTTGTTGTCAATTGTCCGGTTGTTCATTTTGCTACTCCGCGCTAGTTAACAAACACCACCACTCCACTCGCCCCCGGCACCTTCACCTTTACCGCATCTCCACTAACTGCCACTTCCTCGTCCTTCGGCTTCCACTTCGCGCCGGATGCAATCTCTGCGTCGCCCAGCGCCACGCCTTCTGTCGCATCGAGCGCCGGCCCTTCCAACCGCCATATACGCGCACGCTTTCCACCAGCACCGCGAAGCGTCACGTCTACTGCATCCGCGCCCTTGTTGATGAGCGCCACGCGCATTTCTTTCTTTGCACGTCCCGCATATGCCGTCACGTCCGCGTTCGGCGCACTCATATCGCAGCGCAGCATCGTTGTCCCCGCAAACTGCTGTGCCACCATCATGCCGTAATACACCGGCATTGCCTTCACATCCAGACCAGGCTCCGTGCGAATCGGCGTGTAGAACCCACTCGGCATTGCCTGCGGACCCTTGGCAACATTCATTCCTGGCGTGTGCCCGCCCAAACCCGCCGTCAGATACTTGCTTTGCCCGCCATGCAGGTTCGCCCCCACGCACCAGTTCGCCGCCAGCGTCAGTAGATAGTCCGCAGACCACAATGACGCGGCAAACGCATTGCTCATCCCCGGCTTGCCGCCGCGGTAGCACGAATTGCCTTCGGTCATGCGATAGACGCGTCCCTCTCGTTTCGCCGCCGCGGCAATCTCCCGCGTTTCCGCAGCCACCTTTGCATTGCCGGCTAGCAAGCGTGCAATCGTCACCGCCGGGTCATCCGGCGGACCTTCCGCGTAGTAGTGCCCGGTCAGTGCTACCAAGCGTTCACCGCCTACCATCTTTCCAAACTGCAGCACCCAGTCGCTCGACGCGGCCACATCCGGCCCGCCGAACCGCGCCGCCGGAACCTTTGCCCCAATCGCGCGTACGCGGTCCAGCCACTCCTCAACAAAGTTCACCAGAGTCCAGCCAGCGGGCCGAGTTTCATTACTCGCCTTCGTATAAAGATCAGGCTCGTTGCCCACCTGGAAATACTCAAGCCTGTCGCCCACCGCTTTTGCCACATACGCTGCCTCTACGGCCGCGCGCTCCGGCGTGCTGTTTCCAAAATTCAATCCATAAATCAGCCGCCATCCCGTCGCCTTCAAAAATCCTGCCAACTCGTCGATGGCCTTTGGTTCAACGGCAAACAATTCATGCGGCATCCAGTTCTTGCTCAGGTCGCCTTCGGGAACATGCAGCTTCGGCTCAGGTGTTGCCGCGCTTTCTTTGAACCAGCAGAACTCGCTTGTATTCCCGCCCAGCCGCAGTACCCCGCGCGGGCTCAGCAGCTTGAAGTACTCCACCAGCGCGCGATTCTTAGCCGAGAAAAACACAGGGTCGGTCAGTTGCGCCAACTCGTAGCTCAGCCCGATGAAATCCTCCGGCACATCCGGCATCCCATCGTCCTCCCGCAGTGTCACTGTCAGCGCCGTCGCGTCCTGCGCTCGCGCTACACGCCCCGTCGTCACCAGCGCAGCCGCCGCTCCCGCACCCACTACAAACTCTCTGCGATTCACCCTGAAACTCCTCCGCATCGAATACTAATTGCTACCGCCAATAAAAAGCTCCAGGGTCTCAACCCTGGAGCTCCTATCTACTTTGGTCGATCGACTCGCTACGAAATCACGGCTACCTTCGCCCGCTTGCCAACTTGAACTGTAAATCGACTCGGCCGTTCCTGAATTTCGAAGATTGCTCCGACGTGTTTTACTCCGTCAAACATGACGCCCGCGGAAGCCTGACGTTCACCTTGAGTGCGCGATTCGCATAATTTGAGTGCGACCAAGAGCTTTGCGACATTCACGCTGAAGGGAAGTTTGGAATCGGACTTAAGCTTTTGCAGATACACTGCGTCAGCCACTACAACCTTTTCCCAGTCAACGCTGACTTCATCCGCTAGAGCACTAGCATCCTTCTGCTGAAACATCTTTGCCCAGTTCTCGCCGGCACTGCATGCAGCGGACTCTCCATGGAATCCTGCCACGATCAAATGCGCCAACTGTTTTTTCACTGCCATCGGATGCACCGAGCCATCCGCCACGCCCGCCTTCAACGCTTCAATCTCTGATGTCTTCAAGTCCGTGAGAAACACGAAGTACTTCCACATCAACTCATCGTTGATGCTCATTAGCTTCCCGTACATCTCGCTCGGCGGCTCGTTAATGCCAATCGCATTGTTCAGCGACTTCGACATCTTCTGCACGCCGTCCAGTCCTTCCAGAATCGGCGTCATCAAAATAATCTGCGGCTTCTGCCCGTAGTGCCGCTGCAGTTCGCGTCCGCAGCCCAGGTTAAAGCGCTGGTCGGTCCCGCCCAGCTCCACGTCGCACTCCAGCGCGACCGAGTCATATCCCTGCATCACCGGATACAGCATCTCGTGCAGACTGATCGGCTGTTCGGCTTGGAACCGTTTGTGAAACTCATCGCGCTCCAGCATCTGGCTCACCGTAAAGTGCGCCGTTAGCCGAATCGTTCCCTCGTAGTCCAGCTTGCCCAGCCACTCGGAGTTGTAGCGAACCTCGGTCTTCTCCGGATCGAGAATCTTGAAGACCTGCTCCTTATACGTCTCCGCGTTTTTGTCGATCTGCTCGCGTGTGAGCGGCTTGCGCGTCACGTTGCGCCCCGTCGGGTCGCCGATCAGCGAAGTGAAATCCCCAACCAGAAAAATCACCTGGTGGCCAAGCTGCTGAAAGTGCCTCAGCTTCCTCATCAGCACCGTGTGTCCCAGGTGCAGGTCCGGAGCCGTCGGGTCAAACCCCGCCTTCACGCGCAGCGGGCGTCCCGTCTTGCGGCTCTCTTCCAAACGCTCGCGCAGGTCACTCACGCGGATAATCTCCGCCGCGCCCTTCTCGAGCAAATCCATCTGTTCGTCTACTGGTAGAAACGTACTCATGCCTTCATGAGTATAAAGTTCGCACCCGGTCCGAGCCGTCAATACCGTCTCAAACCGTTATGTGTCCCATTCTGCTGCAGAAGACTACCTGCGGTCCGGCGGCTCCCAGCTCCATTCAGGGTTCACCTCTCCATACGGCCGCGGTGAAGCGCCCGGAGGCGTCGTAATGTCGCCCTTTCTCTGCTGCAGTTGCGCAAACTCTTCCACCACCGGAGCAGGGAAGGACTTCATCAGTTCCTGCAGTTCCTTGCTCAAGTCCACAACGATATCCGTATGCAGCTTTGCTACGTCATAGCTCTCGGCCGGGTCCAACTCCAGGTCGTACAACTCCGGATGCTGCAGCCACGCGCTCGACCGCGCTCCCGTTGTCCGATCGTTGATATACATCTCGCCCTTGATGCTCTGAGCCACACGTAGCTTCCATTTCTGTTTGCGAATGCAGTGCAGGTCCATCCCGCCGTTGCCCATGGCGCAGAAGTACAGCCGCGCACGATGATCCATCGTGTGCGGCGTGTTGCCGCGAAACAGATCCGAAATATCCATGCCATCCAGCGGCTTTTCGGGCAGTTTCAGCCCGCACAGTGACGCAAGGCTCGGCAGAATATCCAGGCTCGAATACCACTCCTCCACCACACTGCCCGGCGCAATCGTGCCCGGCCACTTGGCCAGAAAGGGCACACGAAAGCCTCCCTCGAAACTCGAAGCCTTCCGCCCGCGCAAGAGTCCAAGGCTTCCCTGGTACCACGGTCCGTGGTCGCTGCTGAAGCAGATCAGCGTGTCGGCGCTCAACCCTTTGCGCTCTACCGCACCAATCACCTCGCCTACGCTCCAGTCAATCTCCGCCACGGCGTCTCCAAATTCTCCAAAGGGTGTCTTGCCGCGAAAGCGCTCCGAGGCGCGTGCCGGATCGTGCGGATACGAAAACGCCAGGTAGAGAAAGAATGGTTTTTCGTCGCGCTCCTCAATGTACTTCACCGCCTCTTCCGTATAACGCGGTGTCAATTTTGTGCGGTCCGTATCCTTTTCCAGAATCGTTGTGTCCCGAATCAATGGCAGAGGATACATGTCATCGCTGTAAGGCACGCCATAGTACGAGTCGAAGCCGCGATTCGTCGGCAGATACTCCGGCTTGTCTCCCAGGTGCCATTTGCCGATTGCCTTCGTGCTGTAACCGGCGTTGTGAAAGAGATTCGACAGCAGCGTCTCATCCAGTGAAGTTCCGGTAGGCGAGTTAGGCCCGAATGCGCCGGTCGTGTTGCTGCGATGGCCGTAGCGCCCCGTCAGCAGTGCCGCCCGCGAAGCCGAACAAATCGGATGTGCCGAGTTATAGTGCGTCAATCGCAGTCCGTCCGCGGCCATGCGGTCGAGATTCGGCGTCGGCATCTTCGAGCCGTAGCTGCCCAGATCGCCATAACCCAGGTCGTCGCAGATCATGTAGATCACGTTCGGTGGCCGTTGCGCATCGCTCCGTTGCGGCACGGCAGCAGAGCTGCTCATTTCTGCTTCAGACGCGAATGTGGGCAGAGCGTTCCCCGCGGCAATCCCCGCGGACATGAGGCCAATAAATTTCCGGCGATCGACGAAATTCACAAAAAACTCCCCCGACAAGCCTAAACCCGGAATTTGCCGCGAATTCAGGATCGCTCCGTTGGTAGCCGCCAGCATGCCCGGCGACTACCCGGAAAGCACTTCAACAAACGTCATATTCGTTTGTGCGTTCAGCGCCTTCTACAGCAGCATCCCGCTCCAGCGCATCGCCTGGCTCAATCCGCCTTCCGCTTGCGCTGTACGTTCTTCGAGCTCTGCAATCTTCAGGCGCAGCTTCTCGTTTGCTGCCAGCAGTTCACCCACCAGCGTCTCCAGCCGTCTGCGCTGTTCCTCCAGCAAACCGCGCTCCGCCCCGTCAACAGTGTCCATCTTCATTGGGTCCGTCACAGTTGCTGTCTCCACTACGCTTCGTCAATCGCACGTGCGGCGGCGTCAATCGCTTCGGCAATCTTGCTCACCTGCTCGGCCGTCAGTGGCCCGCGCTCCACGCGCATCCGCATCGCCATCTTCAAATTCATCATTGCCCGCATGATCTGCGGATTCCGTCCACGCCCGAACTGCCGTCCGGCCTCCTGCATACGCCCGAAGATCGCCTTCAGCATCACCTGGTTTGCCTTCAGGTGCGCACGCCCCTCTTCGGTTGCCGCGTACAGCTTCTTGTTGCCTTCGGTCGAGGTCACCTCCGCCAGTCCTTCTTCTTCCAGCAGAGTCAGCGTCGGATAAATCACGCCGGGGCTCGGCGCATAGCCGCCGGAAAGCCGCTCTTCAATCGCCTTGATGATTTCGTACCCATAGCTCGGCTTGTCCGCAATCAATTGCAGAATCACCAGCCGCAGTTGTCCGCTGTCGAAAAACCGTTCGCGTCCTCCGCCAAAGCCTCCAAAGCCCTCCCAGCGTCCTCCTCGCTCGCCCCACCAGCCTTGTCCGCGGCGATGACGGCAATTGTCATGTCCTTCGCGTCCGTGCCGGTCTTCATGGTCATGGCGTTCTTTGTAATGTCCAAACATAGTTGTGTTCCTCCGATTTCTTACGATATATCGAAAGATATATCGTAAGAAATCTAAAGTCAAGCCTCTCACACAAGAAAATCGGGCCCCGCCGCTTGGCAAGGCCCGCATCATTACCGCTTTGTTCCAGTACGGTATGTGCTTACTCGGCGCGGAGCGCCTCCATAGGATTCACATGTGCCGCTTTCCACCCTGGCGCAGATGCGGCGACAATCGCCGTCAATATCAATAGCAGTGAGGCTCCACTCAGGCTAATTGGATCGATTGGCCGCACACCCACCAGCATTGCCGTCACCAGCCGCGTCAGCATCAGGCTTGCGCCCGCGCCCAGCACAATCCCAAGGCATGCCAGCAGTGCCGCATGCTTCAAAATACCGCCGAGAATCGCGCTCTTGTCCGCGCCAAATGCCATGCGAATCCCAATTTCAAATCCGCGTTGCGCCACCGAGTACTCAATCGTTCCGTACACGCCCAGCATCGCCAGCAGCAAACCCGCGCCGGCAAACGCCGCCAGCAGCACCGCGCGGAACCGCTCCACCGTGATCGAGTCATTCACCATCGCATCCATCGTCGTGAACTTCATTGCGATCTCTGGATTTGTCTGCATGATCTTGGCACGCACCGCGTTCACCAGCGATAGCGGCTTCACCTCTGTGCGCAGCACAATATGAATCTGGTTCGCATAATACGGATGCTGCGCCATTGGCATATATAAGGTAGGTCCTGGCTGTTCTGCGGGAGAGTCCTGCCGCACGTCGCCCACAACGCCCACCACCGTCATCCACTTCGGTGAGTCCAACCCGCATTGAATCTGCTTGCCGATGGGGTCTGCATTGCCAAAGCTCTGTTTTGCCAGGCTCTCGCTGATCACCGTCACAAACTGCCCGTCATACACGTCACTTGCGTCAAAGTCACGCCCGCGTAGTAACGGAATCTCCATGGTTCCGAAGTAGCCAGGACTCGCCACTGTGAACGTCGCGTAGGGCATGTGCTGCGCATCCGCCGGCAGCCCGCCGCGAGTTCGGTAATATCCATTCGATCCGTACTCGCTTGTCGGCAATCCCATTACGCCTGCCACGCGCACCACACCGGGCATCTGTTCAAGCTCCGTGAACAAATTTGTATATTGCGTGAGCACGCGTTTGTAATCGTCCTCTGCATGCGCCGGATTGTCCGCATCCACCACCAGCAGTTGCCGTGTCTGGTAGCCCATGTTGCGCTTCATCAGTGTCGTCATTGTGCGCAGCAGCATGCCCGCGCCCACCGCCAGCACAAATGTCGCCGCCACTTCGGCAATTACCAGCCCATCGCGAAGTCTTCGTGCACCGCGCTTCTCCATGCCGCGTGCCGCATCCTGCTTCATGGCCTCGGCTGCGTTTGCCTTGGCCGCGCGCAGAGCCGGCAGCAGGCTCGCAAGCAGTGCCGTCGCCACCGCAATTCCCAGAGTGAAGGTCAGAACCCATCCGTTCAGGTGAATCTCATTCGCCCGTGGCAGCTCCTTCGGAGCCATTGCCACCAGCACACGCACCGCGGGCAACGCCAGCAGTATGCCGGCTACTCCGCCCAGCAGCGCCACCAGCAAGCCCTCGATCACTACTGGCCGCATCACCTGCCACGCATTCGAGCCCAGTGCCTTGCGAATCGCAATCTCTCGTTGCCGCTCCATAGAGCGAACCAGTTGCAGGTGCGTTACATTCACACACGCTATCAGCAGAATTATCGCCACGGTTGCCCACAGCAGCAGCAGTGTGGGCCGCGCATTGCCCGTGAGAGCTTCGCCGAGTGGAATAACCTGCATCAACTTCGCGCGATTGTCCTGCGGATACGCCGTCTGAAGCCTCTGCGAAAGTGCATCGAGCTCTGCCTGTGCACTCTTGAACGTCGCACCTCTGCGCAGAAGAGCCACCGCGCGATAGTTGAATGCTGTACGCGAAGTCGATTCCGGCTTCAACGGCGCCGCTTCCCATATCTCGGTCTTGTCTGGAAAGTGAAACCCGCCCGGCAGCACACCTACAATTACCACTGCCTCACTCTCGATGTGCAACACCTGCTCGAGTGCCGCCTGTACACTGCCAAAGTTGTTGCGCGCAAACTCCTCGCTCACCACAACCGCGCGGTGTGACTCAGCATTGCTGAACAGCCTGCCCGCTATTGGCTTCAGGTCAAACACGTGCGCAAAGTTTTCATCCACCCACGCCACATTCGTATACGTCGCGTGATCGCGCAGTTGCACGCCTTCATTGCCGCCGTTGTACAGACTCACCGCGTCCAGGTTTTTCGTCTGTGCACGCATATCCACCGCATCGCCCCCGGTCACGCGTGTTGACGTGTGCCCGCTGTCGGTCCAGTGCGTATGCAGCATCGCCAGCCGACTTGTGTTTGCGTAGGGCAAGGGAGCAAGCAATACCGATTGAATCACCGTGAAGATCGCCGCATTCGCGCCAATACCCAATGCCAGCGTCAGCACCGCCGTCCACGTAAATGCAGGATGCTTCACGAGCTGTCGCATTGCATAGCGCGAATCGGACCAGATTGCACGCACCTGGTTTTCCCATCCGAACGTTCTTACCTCTTCTCGTGCCGCGCTCATCGTACCCATCTCCCTCCGCACGGCCCGCCGTGCCTCCTCTGGGGAAAGTCCGCGCTCCATCCACGCGGTCTCTGCTTCAGCAAAATACTGCTCCACCTCGTCAGCCACATCTTGCGCGCGCTGCCGGCCGCGCAGTAGATTGCGCAGCCCGTGTTGAAGTGAGTGCCACAATGCCATTACTTACCCCTCGACCCTCATCAGCCGTGCCACGGCGCCCGCGCGCCGTGCCCAGTCTTCCGTTTCAACTTCCAGTTGCTTTTTGCCCGTGCGCGTCAGCTTGTAAAACTTTGCCCGCCGTGCGTTTTCTGTTTGCCGCCACTCGGCCTCAATCCAGCCGGCCCGCTCCATGCGTTGCAACGCCGTCAGCAGCGATCCCGGATTTACCTTGAACACGCCGCGTGACACCTGCTCCACGCGCCGCCCAATGCCAAACCCATGCATCGGCTCCAGACTGAGCATTTTCAAGATCAGCATGTCCATTGTTCCCTGAATCACATCGGTATTTGCATTGTCCATACGCGGAGCCTAGGCCTCTTCCTCATGATTGTCAAGATGTGATAGTCAAATGAAAACAAAGCTGCACTCTCCGCATAACCATCTACGCGGCAAATCACCCTATGGTTCCCGTATGGCGCATTTTTCGTAGCACGAGCTATGATTTACCTCGCACTTGAGCGTCATCCGTTATCCTGTGTGCCTACCGCATTTTTCCCGCTGGAGGCCCTGAAACCATGTCCGTCCGTCTGCGCACGTTCCTTGCCTTCGCAGCAGCTTTTCTCTTTGCATCTCCGGCCGCACCGCTCCGCGCGCAGCAATCCTCCACGCTCACGGTTTCCACGCGCTGCCTCGTCTGCCACAACAACCTCAATTCCTCCAAGGGGCAGGACGTTTCCATTGGCAAGCTCTGGTCTACCAGCCTCATGGCCAATTCCGCACGCGATCCTTACTGGCAGGGAAGTGTTCGCCGCGAAACCCTCGATCATCCCGCTGCCTCCGCCGCCATTCAGACAGAGTGTGCCACCTGCCATATGCCGATTCAGTTCCAGGCAGACAAAGCCGCAGGCCACGATACTGCTGTCTTCTCTACAATCCCTTTCAGCGCGCATCACAATGCGGAAGCCGCGGACGGCGTAAGCTGCGCCGTTTGCCACGAGGCCCAGCCCTCCGGGCTTGGCACACCCGCTTCCTACAACGGCAATCTAAGTTACGCGCCGCCGGCCGGTGCGCAAGCCGAACTCTACGGACCCTACGCTGCCAGCGCCCGTGCCCTCGCCATTCATAAGGCTGTCACCAGTCTCACCACCACCGAGTCCAATCACCTCAGCCAGTCTGGCCTCTGTGGTTCCTGCCACACTCTGTACACCACCACACTTGGCGCAGATGGCAAACCTGCCGGCAAATTCCCCGAGCAGATGGTCTACCTGGAGTGGCAGCACAGCGATTACAACGAAAAGCAGACCTGCCAGTCTTGCCATATGCCCGCCGTGGGCGATCCCGCACCCGTTGCCACGCTCGGCAGCCCTATGCACAATGACGTCCGCCTGCACACCTTCACAGGAGCCAACTTCTTCATGCAGGCTGTGCTCAACGAGCACCACGATGAGCTCTCCGTTACAGCTACGCCCACCGACTTCACCAAGGCCATCGACGATACGCGCGTCTTCCTGCAGTCCAAGGCGGCCAAGCTCTCCATTTCGGCTCCATCCGTCGCCTCCGGCAAACTTTCTTTTGCTGTTACGGTGCAGAACCTTACGGGCCACAAGCTACCTACTGCTTTCCCATCACGTCGCGCCTGGCTCCACGTCGTCGTGACCGACGCCTCTGGCAAAACCGTTTTCGAATCCGGCAAGCTCAACGCCAACGGCTCTATTGCCGGCAACGCCAATGACGCCGACCCCACGAAATACTCGCCGCACTACACCACCATCACCTCGCCCGACGAAGTGGAAATCTTCGAGCCTATCCTCGGCGACAAGGAGAACCACGTCACCACGGCTCTGCTCACTGCCACGCACTACCTCAAGGACAACCGCATCCTTCCCGCCGGGTTTGACAAGAAGACCGCATCCGACGACATCGCGGTACGCGGTAAGGCAGCAGACGATGCGGCGTTCGCCGGCGGCACAGCAACCACGCACTATGAAGTCCCCGCCGCATCGGCGGGTCCGTTCCAAGTCAAGGTCGAGCTTATGTATCAGCCCATCGGCTATCGCTGGGCGCAAAACCTCGCGCCATACAAAGCAGACGAGACACAGCGCTTCGTCTCCTACTTCAACAAAGCCGCTGGCAGTTCTGCAATCGATCTTGCCCACGCCGACGTAACCGCCAAATAGCCTTCACTCGAAGGCGGCATATCGGCGACTGGCATAGTCTTGTTCACAGTGCGGCCACGTGCTGCAAATGTGCATGCGCCTGTGAAGCCGACGCTCGTGCAAACCACGCAGTTAGTAAGTCATGTATCTTTCGGCTTAGAGTTTGAGTGTGAGCGAGCTATGGGGTAGAAGATGAACGAATTGTCATGTGATGCATGCAAACGGTCGTCTACACTGCATCTGATGCTTGCTGACGGATCGTGTTCATCGCGTTGCCTGCGTTCGTCGACTTCTTCACTTCCAACTCACCAAAGCAAGAACTCATATTCTCTCTCGCTCCACACTCTTGGCGCGTTTGCCTTCTGCTGTGTGTTTTTCGCAGGCCTCGTCTGCATCTTCTCCACACCTGCAGCGGCGCAAACGCTTCGCTATACGCGCAAGCCCAACGCGAAGAACGGCAAGGCTCTTTACTTCAATGGCTGCGTCGCCTGCCACGGAGCCGATGGCCGTGGCGCGCCCATGACGAGTACGGAGTTCAAGCGCCCCGAAACCTTCCCTGATTTCACACGTTGTGACCAGACCGCGCCTGAACCTAACTCCAACTGGAAATCGATCATCATTCATGGCGGTCCGGCGCGCGGCTTTTCCACCATCATGCCCGCCTTTGGAGATCTGTTCACCAATAATCAGGTCGACGATCTCATCGCCTACCTGCGAGGGTATTGCAAAGTTTCCAACTGGCCCCGAGGTGAACTGAATCTGCCTCGCGCGCTCGTCACAGAAAAGGCATATCCAGAAAATGAACTTGTTGTCTCCACTGCGGTCAATGCCAGCGGAGCACCCGGCCTCACCACAGATTTCATTCATGAGCAGAGCTTCGGCAGCCGCGGACAGCTTGAAGTCGATGTGCCCTGGGATTATCAGGACATCGACCACAACTGGGACAGCCATGTCGGCGACATCACCTTCGGCTGGAAGCAGGTCATCTTCTCCAGCCTGCGCACCGGTTCCATCCTCAGCCTCCAGGGCGGCATTCTTCCTCCCTCGGGCAGTCAAAAATTAGGCGGAGCAGGCACCACTGTCTTTGAGCCCTTCGCCGCGTTTGACCAGCTCTTTCCCACCAACACCTGGGTCCAGTTTCAGATGGGTGCCGATCTGCCGCGCCATACCGACATTTCACCGCAAAGCCTCTACTGGAACACGGCAATCGGCCAGACCATTGCCGGTGACCACCGTCTGGGCCGCCAGTGGTCGCCCATGGTCGAATTTCTCGGCTCGCGCGATCTTGTCGACGGCGCCAAAACCGACTGGGACGTCCTGCCTGAAATGCAGGTCACACTCAGCCGCCGCCAGCATGTACGCGCGGATATCGGTGTGCGCACGCCCATGAACAATACTTCTGACCGCTCTCCGCAGGTCTACTTCTATGTCTTATGGGACTGGGCGGATGGCAAGCTCTGGAAAGGGTGGAAATGAACATGCGTCTTTCGTTTTCCGCCCTCTCTGCTCTCTTTGTCGCCGCGGTTCTCGTGCTGGTCATGCCGCGCTCCGTCTCTCCTGTGCGTGCTGCCTCGCATCCGCCCATCACGCAGGACTTCCACACCTCCGACCGTTGCGTCGCCTGTCACAACGGCCTCAAAACAAGTTCGGGAGAAGACATCTCCATCGGCTTTGAGTGGCGCGCCAGCATCATGGCCAACTCCGGCCGCGATCCCTACTGGCAGGCCAGCATTCGCCGTGAAACCATCGACCACCCCGAGTCCAGCGCCTTCATTCAAGACGATTGCTCCACCTGCCACATGCCGCTGCAGCACCTGATCGACAAGGCCGGACACCATGAAACTCAGGTTCTCGCCCGCCTTCCGCTCGGCGCCGTCCACAAGGGGCTCGATAACAGCCAGGCCGCCGACGGCGTCACCTGTGCAGTCTGCCATCAAATCGAGAGCACTAATCTTGGTACGCCGCAATCCTACAACGGCAACTTTGTCGTCGCACCGCCCGATGGGTCCATACGCAAAGAGTACGGCCCCTTCGTTGTCGATAAAGGCCACCTTCGCATCATGCAGTCCTCCACTGCGGGCTACACGCCCACGCAGGCGCAGCACATTCGCGATTCGGCGCTCTGCGGTTCCTGCCACACGCTCTACACCACGGCGCTCGGTCCCGGTGGCAAAACCATCGGCCAGCTTCCTGAGCAAATGCCGTACCTCGAGTGGTTGCACAGCGACTACAAAGACAGGCAAACCTGCCAGCAATGTCACATGCCGGAGGTGCATGAGGCAGTCGCCGTCACCGCGCTCTATGGCCAGCCGCGAGAAGGCATGCATCGTCACACCTTCGTCGGAGCCAACTTCCTGCTTGAAGGAATACTGAATGCGCATCGCAACGAGCTTGACGTGGCCGCGCTTCCGCAGGAGTTCAATGCCGCTACCGCACGCACCAAGGCCTTTCTCACCACGCAGGCCGCGCATGTCGCCATTGGTACACTCAGCCAGTCTGCGGATGAACTTTCATTCCCGGTCACGGTAGACAATCTCACCGGCCACAAGCTTCCCACAGCCTATCCTTCGCGTCGCGCGTGGCTGCATGTCACGGTGACTGACAACTCCGGTAACATCGTCTTCGAGTCCGGCAAGCTCAACCCGGATGGCTCCATCGTTGGCAACGTCAATGACTCCGATCCACACCGCTACATGCCGCACTACACCGAGATCACCAAACCCGGCCAGGTTGAAATCTTTGAGGCAATCATGGGTGATAGCCAGAATCGCGTCACCACCGGTCTGCTCACCGCAACGCACTATCTGAAAGACAACCGCCTACTGCCCACCGGCTTTGACAAGCAGACCGCACAGCACGATATTGCGGTCATCGGTTCCGCTCTTGGCGATCCCGGGTTCACCGGTGGTTCGGCGCGCGTTCTCTACCGCATTCCTGTCTCTGCCGCGGGGCCGCTTCACGTCTCTGTCGAGCTCGTCTATCAGCCGGTAGGCTATCGCTGGGCGCACAACCTCGCTCCCTACCAATCCGATGAAACCCAGCGTTTCGTCGGCTACTACAAGGAAGCCTCGGCCCACTCATCCCTCGTGCTCGCCCACGCTGACGCCACGACCAGGTAACCCAATAAGGCCCGCAAAGCCTCGCCGATCGATCACTACAAATCCGGGTTTCCCAGGTCTCGATTTTGAGACCTGGGAAACCAATGTGGCATAGCCTGCACGAGCCGAAGGGGATGGGCTTCAGCCCACACCTGCAAGCGCCAATTTTTGCGCGCTGTCTGCCCCAAACATAAAAACTATGTGAACTGCGCACTCTGGACTCTGAACTTTCCCCATTCGCGCATCCTCGCCCGCCCGCGCAACATCTCAACCTGTAAAAGGAGAAAAAACATGCCCACAGTCACCGGCCGTTCTATGCAGGTGCCTTCCCCCGGCGCGCCCTTCCAACTCACACAAAAAGAATTCCCTGAACCCGGCCCCGGCCATGTACGCATCAAGGTCCAGGCCTGCGGCGTCTGCCACTCCGATTCGCTCACCAAAGAAGGCCATTGGCCCGGCATCCAATTCCCGCGCGCACCTGGCCACGAGGTCGCCGGCATTGTGGACGCGGTTGGCCCCGATGTCCCTCTCTTCAAGCCCGGTCAGCGTGTCGGTCTCGGCTGGCACGGTGGACACTGCAACTTCTGTGAGCCTTGCCGCCGCGGCGACTTCATCCTTTGCCAGAACCAGCTCGTCTCCGGCATCAGCTTCGACGGCGGTTATGCCGACTACGTCATCGCTCCCGCCAACGCGCTCGCCCTTATGCCCGACGAGCTTTCCCCCTCTGACGCTGCTCCGCTGCTCTGCGCTGGCATCACCACCTACAACGCGCTGCGCAACGCCGGCGCCCGCCCCGGAGACACCGTGGCTATTCTCGGCATCGGTGGCCTTGGCCATCTCGCTGTGCAGTATGCCGCCAAAAGCGGGTACCGCACCGTCGCCATCGCCCGCGGAGCTGATAAAGGGCCGCTCGCCAAACAGCTCGGCGCGCACCTCTACATTGACTCAACCACGCAAAATCCAGCCGAAGAGCTCCAGAAGATCGGCGGCGCCAAAATTATCCTTGCCACCGTCACCAGCGCCAAGGCTCTCGAGTGGGTTGTCGACGGACTCGCTCCCGCAGGCAAGTTCCTCCTCATCGGCGCGCCCGATGGTCCCGTCGTTATCCAGCCATTCCCCATGCTCCTCGGCCGCCGTACCGTCGCGGGCTGGCCTTCCGGCACCGGTATGGATTCAGAAGACACGCTCAACTTCTCCGCGCTCACCGGAGTCCGTTCCATGAATGAGGTCTACCCGCTTGAGCAGGCAGAAGAAGCCTATGCCCGCATGATGAGCGGCAAGGCGCGCTTCCGCGTCGTGCTCACCACCGGCAACTGACCTGGCTGCTCCGGTGCGTGAATGCATTGGCTGGTAGAAAGGCTGCCAGCCAACGCCCATAATGCTGAATAGGTGCTGTATCTTTACCCTTGGCTAGGTCGCGATGCGCACACGGTTACGTCCCGCGGCCTTTGCCTGGTAGAGCGCACGATCTGCTTCGGCGATTGTTGAGAGCCCCGAATCATCGTCCTTCGTCCACGCGGCAATGCCGATGCTGGCAGTAACGAAGAAGTGGATCTTTCCGCAGACAATCTCTTCATTCGCGATGCTCAGGCGCAGCCTTTCGCCGACGAATCTGGCTCCAGCTGCGTCTGTTTCAGGAAGTATCACCGCGAATTCCTCTCCGCCCAGGCGTCCTACGGTGTCGATTGCACGCAATTGCTTTCGACATCGGCTTACGCACATCAGCAAAGCCTGATCGCCTACTGCGTGACCATAAGCGTCGTTGATTTGCTTGAAGTGATCCAGATCGAGAATCAATATGCTGAGCGGGTGATTGAATCGGGCCGCCCTCAGTACTTCCTGTTGCAGAACGCCAAGCAGACCGCGTCTATTCAGGATGCCCGTGAGTTCATCTGTCTTTACCAGTTGGTTCAGCTGGTTCTCAAGCTTTTTTCGCTCTTCCACCTCGACCAGTAACATGCTTGCGCTCTTTGATGTTTCCTCAATTTCCAGCGCCAGGGCGACATTGGCATCTCTTAGGTCAGCCAACGCGCGCTCGTTCGTTAGTAGATAGAAGGAGAGTGTAATCCCAACAACGAAGATCAGGTCGAATAGATAGAATCCGGTTTCTACCGGATGGCCTGAAAACAGAGAATGTATGCTCTTGGCCGCTCCCGCTACGCTCGCCCTGGTCAGGGACATTAGAGCGCCCGAAAGCAGAAATACCGCGGTAAACCTATAGCTGAATCGACAACCTTCCGGTGCTCCTCGTAGGAGTGGCACTGCGGCGAAGGTCAGTACGATGCACAGAAAAGTGCCAATGACCATGACCCGCATTCTCAGGTCGTTGTCGATCCAGTAAAAATACGCAATTGCGGAAAGATGGAGGGCTGAAAGAATATACAGGCTTATGCTTTTCAGTTTTCGTCCGGTGAACTGGTGTATTCCCTGAACCAGCATCACCATGGAGCTGCAAAGAAGTAGATTGCCGAGCACAACGGGAATCAAATTCCCAATCAGGCCGTGGACGGCCTCAAGAAACAGAAGAGCTCCTAGAGAAAACTGCGCAAAGGCCAGCCGCCCGCAGCCTTCGCACATTCTGCGGCTGCGTCTGCCGAAAATCATCAAGGGAGAAAATGCCCCTGCCGCCAATGCGGCTGCAAGCAGCAAGGTCCTGCCGTCTACCATCTTCAGCAGAGCCTGAAGGCCGACAACGAGCCCAATTTGGTCTCCGACCAAGTCACCACCTCATACGCAGCTTCAGAAGGCCAACATTTGGGCCACTGGCACCTCTTGCATTGTGCTTAGTCCAAATCCAAGAATACCTCTCTGACGGCCCATGCTGTTCCACAGGGCTACTTCCTTCTCTCCTTCAGATTGTGACTGTCCGCTGCGCGCAGACTCATCCCATACAGCACGCGAAACTGCTCAATTTCCTTCAACGTCTGCGGGCTAAATGGAACCTTGCCTTCAAATGCGTGCAGAACAATGCCCTCCAGCAGATCGCCCAGCGTCATGTCTTTCAATTCGGCCACTGCTTTCAGCACCTTCAACATGCGCTTTTCCATGCGTACGCCTGTCTGCACGCGCTCCACTTCAATCGGTTGTTTATTTATTTTGTCCTGTTGCATAGGTACGAATGTACCTAAATAGAAAAATCTCCGCAATTCGGAACAAACGCGCCGGTCAAGGTCGCAAACTTCACCCCCCGCCTGTTATGTTCGGTGTGGACTACGAAATGAATCCTCCATTAGGAATCCCAACCGGGCATGTGGAAGCGCTGGCGAATCCGTATCCTTTTGTTCCTGGCCGTGCTCGGGCCCGGATTCATTACTGCCAACGTCGATAACGATTCCGGCGGCATCCTTACTTATTCCCAGGCAGGCGCGCAATATGGTTACACCCTGCTCTGGATGATGATTCCCATCACCCTGGCCCTCATCGTTACGCAGGAAATGTGCGCCCGTATGGGCGTCGTTACTGGCAAGGGCCTTAGCGATCTCATCCGCGAAGAATTCGGCCTCCGTCTCACCTTCTTCCTCATGGTGGGTCTGGTCATTGTCAATTACACCAACGTTGTCACCGAGTTCATCGGTATCGCCGGGTCGCTGCAGCTTTTCCACGTTTCGCGCTTCATCTCCGTGCCCATCTGCGCCATTCTTGTCTGGTTGCTCATCGTTCGCGGAAACTATAAGACAACGGAAAAAATCTTCCTGGTTGCATCGGTCGTTTACATCGCCTATATCTTTGCTGGCGTGCTCTCGCAGCCCAGTTGGCACGATGCCATCAAAGCCACCATCACTCTGCCCAAATCCTCCGTCTGGCGCGACAAGGCCTATCTCTACATGGCCATCGGCATCGTTGGTACCACCATTGCGCCATGGATGCAGTTCTATCTGCAGTCATCGATTGTGGAGAAGGGAATTCGCGTCAAGGACTACACAGCCTCGCGCCTCGACGTTGTCGTCGGCAGCTTCTTCACTGACATTGTTGCCTGGTTCATCGTCGTCGCATGCGCTGCCACGCTTTACGTTCACGGCATGGGAGAAATCAAAGTCGCCTCCGATGCCGCTGAAGCCATGCGTCCGCTCGCTGGCGACTACGCCTTCATCCTTTTCGCTTTCGGACTCTTCAACGCCTCGCTCTTCGCCGCGTCTATCCTGCCGCTCTCCACGGCTTACACTGTTTGCGAAGGCATGGGTTTTGAGTCAGGCGTCGACAAAAGCTTTAAAGAAGCTCCTCTTTTTTACTGGCTTTATACACTGCTCATCGTCGGCGGAGCCGTCACCGTCCTTATTCTGCCTGCCTCGCAACTCATCAACTTCGCGGTCCTCTCGCAGGTCCTCAACGGCGTTCTCCTTCCCGTCGTCATCATCCTCATGCTGCTGTTGATCAACCGCCGCGACCTGATGGGCGAGCACAAGAATTCGCGCGTCTTCAACATCATCGCCTGGACCACCAGCATCATCGTCATCGTCATGACGCTGGTTATGCTCTGGAGCATGATCCCCGGCAATTGATCCGTACTTAGTTCACTGTGATCGTGAAGGAACCTGTTGACGTGGTTGTTCCTGAAGTGCCGGTCACTTGCACGGTGTAGGTACCTGGCGTAGTGCCGGCGATCGAATTTCCGCTGCCTCCGCCTGAACTGCCGCCGCCACATGCGGAAACTCCGCATGCGAGCACTATCAGGAGTGTTAGCATGCCCGAGAATGTGCGCAGAATGCGCCTCCGCTTGGGGATCCAAAGAACTGCAAGAAATGCGAGGGTCGCACTGCCGGCTGGTAACCACGGTGTGCCTTGCCTGGCAGGAAGCTTTAGTGCACTCTGGGTCGCCGCGGTCGTAGTAATCGTCAACGTCGCCGTTCCCGCATTTGCTGAGGTGATACTCACTGGGCTCGTCGATCCGAAACTCAGTGTGGGTGCATAAACTCCACTCACGGGCTTGGAGGCAAGCTGTGCTTTCAAAGTAACGCTGCCCGTAAAACCATTTGCGGGCGTGACTGTAATCGTGGATGTATTGCCGCTTGTTGCTCCCGGCGTACTGATGGTTACGTCTGTTCCGGCGATGGTGAAGGAAGGTGGTCCTGCTGCCACATACACCGAGATGCTTCCCGTCGCGGGATTGTAATTGTTATCGCCTGAATACTGGACTGTGAGCGTGTCGGTGCCGACATCCAATGTGCCGCCCGGCACTGTGACAGACGCGTTTTGTCCCGTGAGTGTGACTGCTTGAGAAGTAAAGTTGCCACTCGATACAGTTACCGAGCCTGTTGGTGCGGGCACAACCGGACTCTCGATCCTCACCAGCACAGTCATAGACTGGTCCACATAAATGCCGCCACCTCCAAAATCGGTGTTCAACATAACTGTTGCAGTGCCCTTTGTTACGGTTAGAGTTCCACTGCCTGTGGCGGAAGTGTTGTTGTTGTCGCCGGAGTAGGTTGCAGTGAATGTATCGTTGCCGACGGGTAATTCACCAGGAGGGAAAACGGAGGATGCGGTGCCGCCGCTCAGGCTGAGCGAGGTCGTGTGTAAGCCATCATTGACCTGAACTGTGCCTGTGGGTGTAACGCCACCCGCTGCTGGCACAACATTCACAATGACCGAGCCAGAATCGGTAAGGCTGATTGTGGAAGGATTAAAGCTCAGGTTCACGGTTGGAGTCGTAATCGGGCCAGCCGTTACCGTCACAAAGCTGCTCACATTATTCTCGCTGTAGATCCTTGCACTTTGCAGGTCAGGTATATAGACAGTGGTCATTTGATCCGTGCCCGGAGGAAGCACGCCGGCAGGAATCGTGAATGTGATGCTTCCGGCTGACAGCGTTCCGGTTGCGCCATAGTTCGCTCCCGACACAAGAGAATTGAAGTCTAATGTGCCTGCGGGCGTCGGAGCTCCGCTGGGGCCGCTTACTGTAACCGTTGCCTGGATGTCCTGTGCCGTGGAGGGATTTGCGGGTACATATGTTGTGACGATAGTTGGCATGACAGTCGTGATCGATACAGTGCAGGTGCCGGTGGCAGGACCGTACGTGGAATTGCTCGTGCTGTCGGGTAGATATCGAACAGTGA
This sequence comes from Occallatibacter sp., assembly GCA_035550015.1. Taxonomy (GTDB): domain Bacteria; phylum Acidobacteriota; class Terriglobia; order Terriglobales; family Acidobacteriaceae; genus Telmatobacter. The sequence goes on from DASZRJ010000007.1 coordinate 55,538, forward strand.
AGAGTGTGACACCAGTATCACCTGCTAACGTTCCCCCGGGGATAGTGAACGTCGCCGTTCCGTTGCTCAACGCAATGGGATCGGGGTTGTAGCTGAAGCTGGTCAGTTGCACTTGTCCCGTTGGCGTTGGCTGCCCTGAACCACCGTCCAAGGTTACTGTGATTGTGAGACTATCCAGCGCAGTGATATTTGTGGATGACGGTGTCACCGTGACTGTCGGCAACGGCAAGGCCGTTCCAAAGTTATTCATGAAGTTAAGAACATCCGGCGACCCAACTCCAGTTACAAGGTCGAATCCAGTTGTGAGCGGATAGCCTGCCTGACCTCCCGAGAGCCCGTTGGTTCCCGGCGTACTGTTATTGCACATGCTCGGCGTGTTGATGTCACAGGTTGCCACGCCGCTTGTCGCTGGCGTTGCATCGTGAAATGCAGATGGGGAATTGGCTGCCATTGCATAGATCTCAGGGTTCATATTCCCCTGCGGATACTGCATCTTTTCGTCCAGCAGCGCGGCCACTCCCGCCATGCTCGGCGCCGCCGCGGAGGTTCCGCAGAATGCAATAAATGGAATGCTGCCATTGGAACCTGCAACACAGCTTCCGCCGGAGGCTGCCATGCACGCAAAGTATCCATCGTGACAGGATGATGAAAAAGACAGGTCAGGCGTATAGCGTCCGGCGCGTGCGCCAGGAACTCCGGGCCCTGTTTGCCAGTCGGGTGTGGCAATAAAGCCACTCACTCCGCCGCCTGAGCCTGCGATTATCGGACTTCCATTTTGAGTCAACGGTTCGTTCCATCCACCCTCGGGTATGTAACTCAGCGCTGAAGCAAGATTCGACCCATTGCTTGTAGTCCAGTACTGTCCCGGGTTGCTCGTGTCGTTGAATTCGGTTCCGCCCACACAGGTGGCATAAGACGACGAGCAGATGTAATTGGGGCTGACTGCGGGCGGCGTCGGCAAAGGAGTGGTGAAAGCCTGTTCGCATCCTGAAGCTCCCGAGTCACCCGAACTGACGAATACGGAAATTCCTTCTGCTGCGGCTTGCTGAAAGAGCGTGTCCCAGAAGTTCACTCCCGCTTGTCCTGCGGCGGATTCGCAGGCTCCAAAACTGATGGTTATGATCTGCGCAGGCAAGGGAGTTGTCTGCACAAGATACTGCGTGTCTGCAGCAATACCGCCGCTCGCGCTGGTTGCAACCACCAGCAGCAGATTTGCATTCGGTGCAACACTGCCGGCGCGCATTACATCGAGTGTTGCTTCCGACTGTTCACCGAGGTCGGTTCCGGTTGGTGGTGGGCTCGTATACGCAGGGCCGGGGTCAACTCCGCCAAATGCCGTCGGCACCACTTCGGTTGGTGATTGAAATGGCGTGTTCGTCAGCCGCTGAAAATTGTTGAAGTCGTCAAAGTCTGTTCGTGCACGCCCCACAATGCCAATCGTTTGCTGAGAGCCGCTGGTGCTCACCACGCCGTCGTAGATCGTTTTGAAATCACCCGGTGTAATAAAGTTCACTCCATTGCTTATCGTCAGATTGGGGTTCACTGTCTCTCTTGCAGCCAGGTGATGATAGGGGTGGTTTTCGATCGTGTAGAGACCGTGCACCGATTTCACCATCGACGCGATCGTTGCGGGAATCATGGGTTCCGAAGCGACAGACATGCGCTGCAATCCGTGCACCCGGTACGACTTCAATTCCGTATGAAATGCCCGGTTCACGTCCGCGGCTTTGCCCCCAAAGCCGACAAACATTCCACTCGGTGCAATCCACTTCACCTGGAGTCCCTGTGACCACAACCAGTTGGTGATCGAATTCAGCTCCTGCTGCGACGGTCCAAAGCGCTCTCCCACCTCTGCAGGTGTCAGCCAATGGTGATACTGCGGCGATGCGGGGTTCTGCTGCTCTGCCAGAAACTTCTTGAACTCTGCTTCCTTCTCAGCCGTTCGTGAAAGAACCAAAGTAAGTCCACTGATCGGGGAATCAGGTGCCAGCGGACCAATTTCATCTTGTGGATTCGCCCAGGCAGGATGATGGTCTCTCAAGGTTGCAAGAGACTGGGTATTCGTGGCTGATGCGGTTCCAGTTCCGGACTGTGCGCATAGCGCACTCCCAGTAAGGCCTGCCAAAGCAAGCAAAAGCACAGCAGTTAGGGGCTTCATTCCGGAGAGAATGACATGTCTCTTGCAAGTTATGCAAGCAGGAAGATGAAACACTAAATTGGAGAAGACAGAACTGACTCCACGTGATCCAGAACTACTTTGCGCAGCCGGAATGCGGACCTAAAAAAGGTTATGCTGTGGGTAAAATTCGCCTGCCGCGACTACAGCAGCTTACCTGCTGCCAGATCGCGAATCAATCCACGGTCAGCCGCCAGGAAGTCATATGAGGGAAGCTCTTCCAGCTTCACCCACTTCACTTGATGAAAGATTTTGTTATCCATCTCGCCGGTAAAGTTGTGCACCGCGAAAAACTTCAGATCCACTGCGCCGCCATGTCTGTAGTTGTGCCGGATGTGCGTCACCCGCGGCCCAATCTCCGCTTCTATGCCGAGTTCTTCGTTGAGTTCGCGTCGCAACGCCTGCTCGGGACTCTCACCCGGCTCAAGCTTTCCGCCGGGGAACTCCCATTGCAGCGCCATTGGCTGATCCGGCCGTCTCTGACAGATCAGAACTTCGCCGCCGCGCAAAATCAACGCAGCCGCAACAAACCGCAGCGCCGGACCAGGTGGACGTGCATCACTCCCACTCCGCTGACTTTCCACGCATTTAGTGTAATAGCCCTCGACCAGTTACGCTCGCCTTGGGCACCTTTGTGGCCAACAGCGCCGGATATCCGCCTTCAAAAATCAGCACGGCTTTCCGTGCGAGCGGCTAGCGCGCCACTACTTTTACGCAGTCGGTTCGCCGCCGACGGCTGCGTCCACTCCCTCTGCGCTCGCAGGACGGAAGTACCCCCATCCATTTTTCGCCGCTGCTTCCAGCAGAGCTGGTGAGGGGTTGATCGGATATGCCTTCTTTGCAATCTCCAGCATTGCCAGGTCGTGGATCGAATTGCCAAACACGGCATCTGGCGCACTCAGCCCCACGCGCTTCAGTGACGCGGCCTTGCCTTCATCCGTTGGTACATCCACCAGTTCGCTCTGGATCACTCCGTCCACCACAGCAACTTCCGCGGCCAGCACGCGCTCATCTGGAATGCCGTATACATTCACGCCTTCGGCTACAACCCATTTGTTCGTCGAGCTCACAGCCCACAACTCCACGCCGGCTTCGCGGAGCAGGCCGAGCAGTCTCTCCATTTCAGGAAACACCCGCGGCCGGACAAACTCGCTCACATACTGTGCTGCTGCGCGGCGGATCTCCTGCTCGCGCAGTCCCGCATAAATCTGCACCATCTCGCCGCAAATCTGTAGTTCGCTCACGTCACCCGCAAGATACGCGCGATACCGCGTGTCGATCCAGTCGCTCGTCGAGCGCGAAACCAATCCCTGCTCAATCGACCAGTCCATGAACCCGTGTCCTGAGTCGCCGCCCCACAGCGTTCCGTCGCAATCGAACACGGCCACGCTCGGCTTTGCGCTCAGTACCAGCTCTTCCAGCTCCTGAGCACTCCACTTCTTCACATCCATCTGCGTTGAAATCACGCTTCCCTCAATCTTTTCAAAATTATTCCCACTCTATTCTCGCTCATCGGCATGCGCCTTTGCACGTGAATGGCCTGTAAATGAACCGCCGCGCACGTTACCGTTCGTGTACGTTCATTGCGCCCGCTTGCGCGTATTGCGCGCACAACCTCCAGTGATGCACGCATTTGCAAAGTCATGCCGTCCATTGCTATATGTGCATAGAAAGGAGTCGCGTCATGCGCGCCCGCTCAAAAACTCAACACTTCTCTGTAGCTTTTCCTGCTCTCATCCTTGCGCTTGTACTGCCATTCCTCGCTTCGGCACAGTCGTTTTCCGCCTCGGCCGATCCCAGCAGCGCACTTTCCATCCCCCACGCCAGCCAGATAACCCCCGAGCAGCTACAGCACGCGCTCTCCGGTCCGCTTACCGCGCAGCCGCTCATTCTGCAGGTTGGCTCGCACCTTATGTTTGAGCAGGCTCACATCCCCTACTCAACTTATGCAGGTCCGGGCTCCACGCCTCAGGGCCTTGAGCAACTCACGCTCACTGTTGCTCCTATACCCAAGAATCGCTTCATCGTTATCTACTGCGGCTGCTGTCCCTGGAATCACTGCCCCAACATCGCGCCGGCCTTTCGCAAACTCCTCCAACTCGGTTTCACCAACGTCAAGGTGCTTTACCTCGCCAACAACTTCGGTGATGACTGGGTGGCCAAAGGCTATCCAACGCAGCCTAATAAATAGCAGAGCATGCTCATTGACCGCATGAATCTATTGAATTCAACATCTGCGCGCGCACTGCGTCTTTTACTGGGCGTGGCTGTCTTCGCGGGCGCCACGCTCGTTGTGCCCGCGCAGTCCGCGCCGCACGTGACGCCGCTGCATCACAAGGCTCCAGCCTTTACGCGCCGCGCACTCAGTGGCCAAACTGTCTCGCTCTCTGCCTACAAAGGCAAAGTTGTCCTTCTCAATTTCTGGGCCACATGGTGCGCTCCCTGCCGTGTGGAGCTGCCGCGCTTTGCGCAATGGCAACGCCAGCTCGGTCCTTCGGGCTTCCAGGTCATCGCCGTCTCCATGGACGACTCTCCTTCCACCACCCGCGCCACGCTCAAGCGATCGCCACTTCCATATCCTGTCCTTATGGGCGACGCAAAGCTGGCCGAATCCTATGGCGGCATCCTGGGCCTTCCCGTTACCTTCCTGATTGCGCGCGACGGCACTGTCGTCCGCCGTCTTGAAGGCGAAACCAATCTGGACGATCTCCACGCAGCCGTTCAAGCTCTTCTCGCTCAGCCGCCTCATCCAAAGCATTGAGCCTTTGCGTCAACTCATATCCATCAAACGAATTAGTAACGACCCTGATTCCGTAATTCCGCAGGTTCTTGAAATTACACTCAAGCCGCCACAAGCCTCATCTCTTGCGCATAATCGGAACTGTGGCTGACTCGGGCAATCTCGCACTGCTTCGCGACTACAAGATTTATCTCCGCGTAGAAAAAGGTTTGCGTCCGCTTACGTGTGAGGCGTATGACGGCGACCTCAAAACCTTCGCTGAATTTCTTGAAGAGCGCCACGGCGTTCTCCTCAACGCCGCGCAGCAGGATGTCTCCGCTTTTCTAGAACATCTCCGCACGCACAATATCGACGCACGCTCGTGCGCGCGCAAGCTGAGTTGTCTGCGCGGATTCTACAAGTGGCTCCTGCTTGATCGGCGTATTCACCACGACCCCACGGTCAACATCGAGTCGCCCAAAGCCTGGAAGGTTCTTCCCAAATCGCTTGCCGAGCCTGAAGTCACTGAGATGCTTGAGCGCGCTGCGCTTGCCGCGCACCACCCCAAGGCGCACGCCACTGCGCTGCGTGACCGCGCTATCCTCGAGCTGCTTTACGCAGGCGGTCTGCGTGTCTCAGAAGTTACTTCGCTTACTACTGCGGATCTCGCGCTCGACCTCGGCCGTGTGCACGTCCGCGGTAAAGGTGACAAGGAACGCATCGTGCCGCTCGGCCGCACCGCGCTTACCGCTCTTGAAGAATACCTGCGTGAAGGCCGTCCGCACCTTGCGCGCATCAGCCCGCGCCGCAACGTGCGTGAAACGCGCCTGAATGCGCCGTATCTCTTTCTCTCGCTGCGCGGAAGCCCGCTTACGCGCCAGTGGATTTGGCATCTTGTTAAAGCTGCGGATAACTCGGCCAGTCCGCATCGCCTGCGTCACAGTTGTGCCACGCACATGGTGGAGAACGGCGCTGACCTGCGTAGCGTTCAGCTTCTGCTCGGTCACGCCGACATCTCCACCACGCAGGTCTACACGCATCTCGCGCTCAACCGTCTCAAGGCCGTGCATCGCATGCATCATCCCCGTGCGAATATGCACGTGCGCAAAGTGGTCTCAGATGACAGTGGAGACGCCGCATGAGTACCGCCGTTGTCACGCAGCTTTCGGCGCTCGTTGAAGATTATCTCCACGTGCTCAGCGCCGAACGGGGATCCTCAGTGCATACGCTCCGTGCCTATCATCGCGAACTGCATAGTTTCGCGGACTGGCTTGCATCCGCCATTGCACCCGATCTCGCTCCTTCGGCCATTGAGCACACGCACATTCGCGCTTATCTCGGCGTTCTTTATCAACGCGGACTCTCCAAAGCTTCTGCCGCGCGCGCACTCGCTGCCATTCGTTCCTGGTTCAAGTGGCTCGCCCGTGCAGGTCACGTCGAGCAGAATGTCGCATCACTCGTCGCTACGCCTCGCCTGCCCAAACATCTGCCTCGCGTTCCATCCATTGAACAAATGAACCGCGTCGTCGATGCGGTCACGCCCGATGCCGCAAGCTGGCCCGCGCGTGACCGCGCTATTCTCGAACTCCTCTACGGCTGTGGCATTCGTAACGCCGAACTCGTCGGCCTTAATCTCGATGACATTCACTGGGCGAACGAAGCAATCCTCATCCGCGGCAAAGGCCAGAAGCAGCGTTACGTCCCTCTGGGTGATGCAGCCGCGCTCGCTCTGCGCGCGTATCTCGCCGAGCGTACGGCTCTGCTCAATGCTGCATCAGAATCCACACCACGCGCAGAAGCTCGCTCCACTCCCGCATTGTTCTTGAATCGCCGTTTGCGTGGGCTCAGTTCAGGCAGCGCGCGTCTCACCACGCGCTCCGTCGCGCGCATCGTCAAGCGCATCGCAATCCTGCGCGGACTCTCCTCGGACGTGCATCCTCACACGCTGCGCCACGCCTTCGGAACACATCTGTTGGAGGAAGGCGCGGACCTCCGCGCTATTCAGGAACTGCTTGGACATGAGCGCCTCTCCACAACCCAGCGCTACACCCAACTCACCACAGCGCAGCTTACGCAGGTCTACGATAAGACCCATCCTCGCGCGCGTTGAATTTTCATATCTCTACAGAGAGAGCAAAGGCCGCTGCATAAGCCTGATTCACGTTGGGTGTCATCTTGAGAGCAAGGGTTACAAGCATTCTGCGATTTGGAGTGACAGGCGAAATCTCTTAGTTCGCCTGCTAATCACCAAGGCGTACGGCTACGCGAGAGTGTACGGTTCCAGCCTTGCCAGCGAGCGTATTAATATGTTCGCTTCATCCCCGGAAACCACGTCAGCTGAATTGTTGTTGTCGTCACGTTGTTCTCTGTTGCCGGATATACCGGTGCGCCCGAGTTGTAGGCCGGGGACTTCCAGCGCTGGTACGCGAACTTCCCATTAAACTCAAAGTCCTTGCCCAGCCGCTTCACCACCTGAAGGCTCACATCGTTCAAGGTGGTTCCGCCTGGGACAAAATCTTTGGCAACCTTTTGATTGCGCCACGCGGCCTGCACCCACTCGTTTCCGCTCAGGTGATAGGTAACCCACACTTGGCCACCCTTGCCCTCGCGGCCCATCCAGTCGCCTATGATCTGGCCCTTGTTTGTATACCCCTGTACCTGCACAGCTTCCCGGTACATAAACCTGCCCATATTGCTCGTCGAAACCGGAGGGTCCGTCGTTATGCCCTCCAGCCTCACATCCAGCTTTGGCATGTGCGGTACGTGCGATAGATAAATTCCCGGCCGCCATGCGGCCCTGCGCGGCGCATCAATCGGGGACACATCGTCATGCACTTCTCCGTCTGCATAGAGCGTCACCCACCTGCGCAGATGCGGCAGTCGATACGAAAAATCAAAGGATCCGAATCGCGCGCCGGGGTCATTCCTGCTGAACTTTTCCGCTGCCGTCACATTTTGAAAGCTAAAAAAGCTCTTCAGGAACGAATGCAGCGTAATCGGCACATGGCCTTTACCGCCCCAGATGACCGAACGCTCAAAGCCGAATTCCAGGTTCTCTGTAGGCTTGAAGCTGATTTTCTCCACGTGAAGCCACGGATCGTTTGGCGCTACATGGCCTTTTAGCGAACCCACAAGAAAGTCGTAACGGAACGGCCCAGTCAATCGCGACAGTAGTGGAATCCACAGGGGCTCCACGCGATCGATGCGGAATGAATAGATATTCTCCGCATTATTCGAGTACGCCATGCCGCCGCCCAGGCCAGGTCCAAGCCAGTCGTCTTGTTTGCCAAACGAGATCTCGTGATTCATCACATGTGCTGACACGTATGCCTCAAGCACACGTCCAGTTGTCGTGCTGTCAATCGGCCCCATCGGGATTGTCGCGTTGTTATAGGGCAATCCCGTTGAAGGGTTGATGTAGGGGATTGTGTCGATTGTCGCCAGTGTCTGTGCCAAACCAGTGGAGTAGCCTGACGCCGATGGTGCGCGCTGAAATTCGCCGCGTGCATACAACAGGAACCGTCCCGCCGCAGCGTATCCGCTCATGCCGGTGTAATTATTGAACCCATTCTCAACGGGCCGCCCGTAGTCGTTCACTACCGTCTGGCCCAGGTGGAAACTGTCGTTCAGCGGCGTTCCGCTCACCGCACGCATCGTCGTATAAACCGACTCGATCCGGCTCTTGCCCTTCAGCGGCCCGCACGGTCCTTCCATGTCCGCTTCGAGCTCTTTATTGATCGCGTCGTAGATAGCTTGCGCTTCATCCGTCTCCGAATTTGCATCCGCATCCTCAATACGAGCGCCCGCCTCATCCAGCATGTGGCTCACGCTTGCACGAGTCCAGGGGCGCATGCCGATGAAGACGTTGTCGATGAATCCGAGTCCATAGAGGCGCATTATCGCCGGATATATCCAGCTATCTACAGGGATAAACGGTGAGTCCATTGTGGCCGGATCGCAGATTGGAGCGGGCCTGCTGGGATCTTCCCTGGTCTGGGCGTCTGCAGGGACCGCCATGCTCATTGCGCACACCGCGGCCAACAGTATTGCAACCCCCACGCGCCGGCCCATTCGCGGCGCACCCACTACAGCGCAACTGCTTACACTCATCCCGACTCCGCTTTTCTGCCACTTGCGCAGATTTTTAGCGCATTTCAGCCCGTTCAGCGCCAGTCAAAACTCTACTTTTTGGATAACCCGAGCGCCGCATTGAGTTCTCGACGAAATTCAGCGGCGATTTCGTTCTTGCGTTTCTCCCGGAACAACCCCTTCGCACTCAGGTACGCCTCCATTGCTTCAATCGGATCGTGCGGCTGCCCGTCATTACGCCAGGGCTTCATCGCTTCGTGCTTTGGCCCCAGGCATTCAATCAGCGTCGCGCCACGGTCCAACCGCGCCCGGCTGAGCGCTTCGCTTGCCACGCGATATACAGCCACCACGTCGCTTCCATCCACCGCAATCGTGGGCACTCCATGCGCAAGGCGCGCCAGCCGTTCGTCGCCTTCCTGCACCAGGCTTGCCCGCTTCTCTGTCGCGTGCAAATCCACCAGGATCATAGGCAATTCGTGCCGCCCGCAAAATGCCAGAGCCTCGCGGTTACTCGCCACCGCATCTTCCGCGCTTTCCATGAACGCCACCACCACGCGTCCGCTGTGCCGCATCTTGTGCGCCATGGCCACACCGCACGCAGTGTGCAAGCGGGCGGCATTACTGCCCTCCTGCGGCAACACACCCACGCCCAGTCCGTGCAGCATCGCGCTCTTCTGTCCCGCGGAATTCTTCGGTCCTGTCAGCAAAGCTTCCAGTTTGACGCCCTTCACCAGCGCGGCCAGAGCACTTTCCGCCGTCAAACTCAAGCCGTCTTCGGCGTGCAAATCCACCACTACCGCGGCTATCGCAGCCTCCCATCCTATTGTTTCTAAATAGGTTGATGCGCGGGTGGCGGATACGGCTTCGGCGGTCATGCGGCACTTCAGCATGGCCGCATACATCTCCCATAAACGCACCTGTTTGATGAGAGAAAACCCCTCTTCTTCAGGTTCTACAGCGTGAATTTCGCGCTGCTCGTTCTCTGCAATCGTGCTCATGGCTCTCTTGCTCACAGGTTCATTGTAAATTGAGGTGCGTTCGTAACTTCATCGATTCTGTGCAACATGCGCCCAACTTCATGGCTGCCGCATGCAATGGCTAGGTGGAGTAGTCGGCGTTGATGCTTACGTATTGGTGGGTCAGGTCGGTGGTCCAGAAGGTGCACCTGCCCGTACCTTGATTGAGTTCGATGCGGATGGAGAATTCCGGTTGGCTGACGTAGGCGTGGGCAGCTTTTTCATCCCATTCGGCGGCGCGGCCGCCGTCGCGGCAGATACGCAGATCGCCAAACCATATATCGATGCGTTCGGGATCAACCTGCGCGCCCGAGTAGCCCGTGGCCGCCATCAAACGGCCCCAGTTGGGGTCGTTGCCCGCCCAGGCGGTTTTTACGAGGGGGGAGTGGGCGATGGCTTTGGCCACCTTCACCGCATCCGCATCGCTTGCCGCACCTTCAATCTGCAGCTCCACCACGTGGCTCAGGCCTTCGCCGTCAGCGACAACCTGTTTGGCGAGGGAGGTGCACACACTCTTCAAAGCTGCCGCAAATTCCCGGTCGTTTGCGGAAACCGCCGCACCGCTTGCACCGCTGGCCATGACCAGCACCGTGTCGTTGGTGGAGGTGTCTCCGTCCACGCTGATACGGTTGAAGCTCACCTCGACGGCCGCACGCAGAAACTCATCCAGCACAGCAGGTTCCACCTCGGCATCGGTCAGGATGTAGACCAGCATGGTGGCGTGGGGAACCAGTTGCGGGTGGATCATGCCGGAGCCCTTGCAGAGGCCGGCAATGCGCACTTCCTTGCCGCCGATGGTCACTCGGGCAAAGGCGGTTTTCTCCACCGTATCCGTGGTGAGAATGGCCTGAGCCACCTGCTGAAAGTGGTCGCCGTCAGAGCCGAGCGCGGTCTTGAGTTCGGGCAGCGCGGCCACCAGTTTTTCAGCCGGAAGCGGCACACCGATGATGCCGGTGGAGGAAGGGAAGACCTCTTCCGCTTTGCAGTCAAAGGCTTGCGCCACGGCCTCACAGGTGCGCCGCGCGGCGTCGAAGCCCGGCTGACCCACGGCACAGTTGGCATTGCCGGCGTTGATGGCGGCAACACGCACACGGCCACCGGTGGCTTTGAGGTGCTCCTTATCCACGGCCAGAGGCGCGGCCTGGACCTTGTTGGCGGTGAAAAGCGCGGCCGCACTGGCCGGCTGGCCAGCCACAATCAGGGCGAAGTCGGTACGCCCGCTCGCCTTCAGTCCGGCTTTTACCGCACCGAACCTAAATCCCTTGGGAATCACAAACGTACTGACGTCACTCATCACTCGATAGTGTAACGTCAGGGCCAGGTATGCGGAGTGGTCAGTGGTCAGTGACCGGTGGTCAAAAAAAACGCGGAAATTGGAGCGGAAGTGAGGGTGGTTGGCGCGGAAATGCACGCCGATTTTGGGTACGAAGTGATGTGAGGTGGATTTCGACAGGTTTATCCGGCGGTGCGCATACGGAAAAGCGAGCCTTTTGTGCACAAACATGTCTGCCTGTAGGTGCAGACAAGGGAAATTTGCCCAAATTTGCCCGATTTTAAGAAGACGAAAATGGCCTTATCTATATCGTTTGTACAGGTAAGCGAAGTGACGATATATCGTCACCACCTGCGGTGGGGCAGCCGCTCACTCGTCGCTCACAGGAGATTTATGGCCGAGGTGTGAGAAAAACAAAAACAGATCCTTCGCTTACCACCCCCAGGCTGGTAAGAACTCCTGGGGCTCCTTTCGCTCTGGATGACAAGTCTGTGGAGGGAGGGACGCGGGGCGGGTGAGGAATGGACTGTAATCTGTAACTGTGATTTCTATCGATACACCGCCGGGATTCGATCCGGAAAATTTTCTCTCTCTTGCCAACGCGAACGTCGCCCGCGGCGACCGCGTGGTGCTGCATGACGTGAACCTGCGAATCCGGGCAGGGGAGCACGTGGCCATTCTGGGCCCCAATGGATGCGGCAAGTCCACGCTGATCCTGACGATTACCTGCCAGCTCTACCCCATTGTGCAGCCGGGGATGCATGTGAGCATCTTTGGGCGGGAGCGGTGGGACCTGACGCAGTTGCGCCGCCACTTCGGAGTGGTGACGGCTGGGCCGTTCGGGTCCGATTTGCCGGGCGAGCGCACGGCCACCACGACGGGGCTGGATGCGGTGATCGCGGGATTCTTTTCCGCCTCGACTTTATGGCCGAATCTTCATGTAACGGATGAGATGCGGGAGCGGGCGCGGGAGGCCCTGGAGCGCATTGAGGCCTCGCGACTGGCTACGCAACTGGTGGGCGAAATGTCGGCCGGGGAAAAGAGGCGGATTCTGATTGCGCGAGCGCTGGTGCACCGGCCGCGGCAACTGCTGCTCGACGAGCCCTCAAACGCGCTGGACCTGGCGGCGCAGCGCGGCCTGCGGGAGACGCTGCGGCGGCTGGCGCAGCAGGGAACCGGCATTGTGCTGGTGACACACTATCTGGGCGACATTCTTCCGGAGATCGACCGCGTGATCCTGATGCGCCAGGGAAGGATTGAGGCCGACGGTCCTCGCGGGGAGTTACTGACGGAGCCACGGCTCAGCGAACTCTTCCACGCACCGGTGCGGATCGGGCGGGATGAGGAGTGGCTGCACAGCTGGTGAAGTCCTCCGCGGACGGCGGTACTGCGCGTACGGCGGGTGATTGGGGATTGGTGGTGGGGTGAGTGTGTTGGCCTGTCGTCCAACTTTGGAGACCGAACAAGGGTAGTTGCTGCCTTGGATTAGAGTATGTGGTTCCCACCCTTGCTGCGCAAGGATGGGGCACCCACATCAGAGGTGGATCAGAAAAGTGAACGGCGAAGGGTGTGCCATCCGCCAGTGCGAGATGTGGGTAAGTAGCTAAGGCCAGAGATTGTGGGTCAGTTGAGTGGGTGGGAAGGTATGCCGTCCGCTCGAAATCGTGTTATATCTTTGCCATGGTCGAATTCAAAGATATAGGGGACCTAGTAATCGTAGCTGTTTTTGTCGGATTTGCAGTTGTGATTTTGGGTTCACTCTCTGAACACAAAATCAAAGAATGGCAGGAACAAGGCAAAAATCATTACGCTTGGGCAGCAGTAATAATATGCCTTTTTGCCGCGATTACAACTATAGTCATATCTCGTGCGTTGCCTGTGAACATTCAGGTTGTGCCACAGACGCTGAATCTCGAAATGTCCCACACAGGAATGACGCTTCGGGGTTCGGCGGCACGTTACTCCATATTCTTCGTTGCTTGGTTTTACTTTTTGGTTGTTGGTGTCATGATAATCACGAGGCGTCCAACCAAGTATGGCATTGCAGCATTGGCCGATAGCCTTGATTCCGCCTCGCTTTCAATAGTCACATCATCAATTGCTATTGCCTTCTTTCAATTACTTGCTTCATTGAGTTGGGAGATGAAAGGGCAAATTATGGGCCATTATATTGAAATGCTCTGCGCAATTGTAATTTTTCAGGTTCTGATTCTTCTAGTTTGCGCAAGCTTAGTCCAACGCTCAAGAAATGTTGAAGGACTGTCACGTCACACACAGCTACTATTTTCTTTATTGATTGGGGTAGTCTCTCAGGCTTGTTTCTTTGCAACCGCGAAGCTGATTCTCGGTTAGCAGAGGGCGGGTGGGCGGGTGCTCCACCCTCGCTCCTCAAGGATGGGGCACCTATTTTTGTGGTTAGGGAAGAGTTTTAACGGCTAAGGGTGTGCCACCCACCCCTCGATTCGTGGATGGGATGAAAGTCAGATGTGAGTTACCTGTCTTTCATATCGCTGTTCTTTTCTTATGCTTACGCTTTTCAATCATTCTGAATTGCAATATCGACAATTTTCTCTGGTTTGAGTGCTCCGGGAAGGTCTCCGGCATAGGTCAAGATCAGTCTTCCTATAGCCTGTTTGACGGCAACAAAAATTTTGTACATTTGGTCATGTGTGGGGGATATTTTAGAATTTGGGTTGAATAATGATGCAAGTATTTTCAGCTTTTTATGCTTTACAGCAGGAATAACACCGCCGTGATGAATGATGCTTTGTCTTAGTACTCGCAAGTCGCCTAGTTCATCTAGCTTAATGTCATTCACATTCTGCCCTCTGATCTTTGCTATCTGTGAACGGACTTCGTCCTCCCAGTATGTAAAAATGAAAACGATTATTGACCAGCATATCTGTTGCTCATTGAAAGCGGCTTCCGAGTTCGTCGCAATGAATTCGTCTGCGCGAATAATGCGATGGTGTATTACGTCTGGGCAGGTCGGGTCTTCAACGCTTGTATGCACGACAACAGGTCTTCCGCTTTCGATGAGTCGTGATGTTGGGTGTTGAACTCTTGCGACTTGACGCTCTACTCGAACTTTATTGCCTTGAAAACCCGAAAGGCAATCGTTGTAGACTCCGACTTGCCAATTGATGAAGTCGATAAAATCCCGCAAGATATCTACTTCGGCGAGGGCTTTGTCACTAACTTTCTTTATCTGACCGAATTGACGATTCGATGTGTCCATTGAACTGTACCTGAAAGTTCAGCAAGCACTCTACTTTCACTGCTTGTCAAGGATTTAACCAGAATTACAGATGGCTTGCATCTCATCCAATTTTTCTTGATGGCATGCAATGAAAACAGACTGTCCAGATTTCCAATCGCGGCTGGCAACGTCTAGCCACAATGCTTCTGTGACAAGAGGACGGTGGGCGCTGATTGCGATCGTGGTGTAGATATCTGCTTTTCTGGTTCTACTCTTTCGTGCCTGAAGGTCCCTGTTTTTTCTGTCGTGCGCTGCGCGCATTTCAAAGTGTTTGGTATTGGGCCGGATGAGATTTGCGGTTTCCCGGGTGCCCAAATGCGAGGCACCCGGGGCACCCAGTTCTTTCGATCGTTCTTGATTTGTTTTGCGCGCAGCGCGTTTGTCTGGACGGCTAGTCCTTCTTCTCTTTCTTCGGAGCGTAGTAGCCGCTGCGGGCCTGGATTCTGGCTCCGCTTTGATCCACTTTGATTTTCAGACGATGGAATTTGCCGTTTTCTTTTACGCCCTTCAAGGAAACCTCTAGCAAGTAGGTGGTGCTGGGGCCGTGCGCGAGGTCGGCGAGTTGCTGGCTGAGGTTGTTGCCGCCTCGGAGGAAGTTGCCGCCGGTGCCCGCGGCAAGCTCGGCCATGACGTCCTGCCCTTCGAAGGTGTCTCCGCTGAAGTTGGAGATGGATTGACCGGTGATGTCGGAGTAGACGGAGCCGGTGCCGCTTTGATTGGCGCCCATGACGCCAGAGACGAGGCCACGCTCGTCGAGCGCACTGATGACGATGCCGGACTGCGCGGCGGCGCTGAGGATTTCAGATTCGATGTACATGGCCTGGTCAGAGAAGTTGAGGAATCCGGGAGAGATGAGGATGAGATTCTTTTGCCCCGGAAGGCCGCTCATGCTGTGTACGACGTTGCGCAGGAAAGAGAGGGAGGTGAGCGCATCCTGGTCACCGGCGAGGAGCGCCTGATTGGCGGCTTCGCGGACGAGGATGGTGAGGTATCCGGAATCTGTGGCGGAGCTGCGGTGCGAGCAGGTTTCGGCGCGTTCGAGCTCGATTTGATATTGCGCGTCGCTGTGCTTGTTGAGGATTTGATCGGCGACGTAGTACGTGATGTCGGGGCAACTGGTGCGGTCGTTGAGATTGGTGGGGTGGGACTTGATGCTTTCGATGGTTTGGGTGAGCGCCTGTCGGTTTGCGGTGAAACCGGAGTTGGCGCCGTTGAAGGAGAGGACGACGGCGCGGCCTTCGGAACCGAGCATGCTGTCGAGAACCTGCGTGGCAGCCTTTTGCGCGTCGAGGAGGCCGGCAGGGGAGAAGTGGCGGTCGTCAAAGAGCAGGACGAGGGAGCGAGGAGCGGGCGGAGTATCCGTAGCGGCGTTGGGTGCGGCACGCAGGACGGAGAAGCCGGTGATGGCGCGCTCTTTGCCGTCGTCGAAGACGTGGAAATCGGATTGAGCGAGGTTGTCGAGGATGCGGTCGTGTGTGTCGTGCACAACGACAGGGATGAGGAGGGCGTTGACCTCGACGCGGAGTGGCGGCGGGGCGGATTGCGTGGGAGATTGTGCGGCGAGGGCGGGCGATGCGGCGAGGAGAAGCGCGAAAAGTACGAGCACGCGTAGGCCGGGGCAATCAGCGGGTTTCATGGCGATCCTTCAGCAAAGTTTGTGCGGCCAGTGAAGACGCGTGCGGTTTTGCTACGGGATGATCCGCGCGGTGGAGTGGTAGAGGTGGTAGTCGGTGTAGTGGTGCTGCTCGTGAATGATGAGCGTGCCCTGATCGATGAGGAGTTCGACATCGGCGGGCAACCAGAAGCTCTGGTCGAGGCCGGGGATGTTGACGGAGCGGAATCGAATGTCGGTGGTGAGCTGCCTGAGGTAAGGCTCGTCGAGGGGCGTTTCGATGTCGCTGCGCAGGTGAACGATGTTGAATGAGGATTGATCGACCCAGAGAATGCCCTGGTAGTAGTACTGCGCGCGCTGGTCGCCGGCAACGAAGACGGCGGGGTAGCGCACCTGGCTGGGCACCTGTGCGAAGGCGAGGACGAAGGTCCTGCGGCCGTTTACGTCCTGGTCGCCGAGATAGCGGAACTGGAATTCAGACTGATTGGCGGAGGCGAAGAGCACCCATTGATAGGCGAAGCCGGAAGCGAAGACCGCGGACTTGCCCTTGTGTTTGAGCGCGTGGCCCTTCATGTCGGTGCGCGACTCTTCAAGCGAAACGGCGCCGCCGGGTGCGCGATGCACCAACATGAGGTAGCGGAACTCTTCGCCGTGCGCGGTCTGTTTGGTGATGGTGGTCAGGTCGAGCGGGCCGGTTCCAGGACGGGTGAGGCTGAGGATTTGCTGTGGCGCGGCTGGTCCGGGCTTGTTCTCGGTGCGGAAGATCTGTTCGTGCGAGATCAGGTCAGGCAGACGCGGGAGCAGGCTGCCGATGGCGCCGGCCATGCTGTCGAGTATGGAGGAGAGCTTGTCCTGGCTGGGGGCGGGAGCAATGCCGTCGAGAGCTGGGATGATTTTGGTGAGGTGGTCGATGGACTGCCCGGTGTAGAGCGGAACGGCCTGCTGCTGGGCTTGGCCGGCGGAATCAGCGGACCGGGCCGCGCGCACACAAGCCGGTGCAATGGAGAAGCACAATCCAACGAGAATGCAGAGGCCAGCATGACGGAAAATCTTCATGGGAGCAATCGGTTGGAATTGTACTCCGCAGGATTGTGCTCCGTCCTAATCCATCAAATGCCGGGACCCAATGCCTGGTTAAAGACATAAAAGTCGATACGCCGAAATGTATCCATGTTTTGGGGAGAACGACGCTTGATTGGAGCGACGGTCGATGCTGTTGCGTGGGCTCCATGTTGCGATCCTGCTATCATGGGCCGTTCGAAAAGACAGCTCATGCGCACACTCAAAGTTCAATCCATGCTGCTATCCGGAGTCCTCCGCGCACTTTTCGCGATCACAACGACAATCCTTCTGGCGGCATCTGTGCATGCACAGCAGACCGCGGCCAATCAAACCACTTCTAACCAAACAGACCAGGCCCCAACCGTGAGATCGGAGACGAACCTGGTACTGGTGCGTGTGGTGGTTCGCGACAGTCAGGGGCATGCGGTAACCGGGCTCAAGAAGGAAGATTTTAAGATCTTCGATCGCGGCAAAGAGCAGCAGATTGCTCAATTTGACGAGATTTCTGGAACGGAGCCAGCGAGCACGGAGCAGACTTCAGGCGGAGAAACCGGCCAGCAACCAAACAACATCGGGAACAACGCCCGGGCGGCTGCAATGCCATCGAGCACGGGCCGCTTTGTCGCTTTCTACTTCGACGATCTGGATGCCCGGCAAGCGAGCCTGATGCAGGCGCGGGATGCCGCCGACAAATTCATAGCAGCAAATCTGCAGCACGGGGACAAGGTTGCCATCTTCTCCTCAGAAAAGATGCTTGCCGGCTTCACTTCGGACGGAGAGAAAATCCGTCAGGCCATTGCACAACTGAAGGCGAGCAATCGACCAGAGCAAGCTGTGCGGCAGTGTCCCGACCTCTCTGTATATCAAGCCGAGGAACTGCTTCGCACCAACGACTACGTACATGATGCCGCATGGCAGTTGGCAAACTCCGAATACAACCAATGCAGGGGCCGTGATTCGGATCCGGGAGTTCCTCCGGACGCGCAGGAAGCGGCTCTGATCAAGTCCATGGCCCAGCAAATGGTCGATCAGGCGCAGGCCAGAACGCGCGCCAACCTTGAGCAGTTTGAGCAGGTAACACGGTATGTGGCGCACATGCCTGGAGAGCGCACCATTCTGCTGGTCTCACCGGGATTTCTGTCGAGCGAGGAGCAGCATCAGTTGGACGGCATTATTGATGAGGCATTGCGATCGCAGGTGGTAATCAACGCGCTCGATCCGAAGGGGCTTGCCACGTTCATGCGTACGCAGGACGCTTCTCGCCGGACAATTGCTCCGACCGAGGGCGCTCTCAAAAGCGCCTTTACTCTCGATTCGGCAGAAAACGCCGAAGCCGGAGACGTGCTCTTTGAACTCACCGAGGGAACCGGCGGCAGATTTTTTCACAACAACAACGATCTGGCCGCGGGCTTCGCATCTCTGGCGGGGCATCCGGACGAATACATGCTCGCTTTTTCGCCCAGGGACCTGAAGCGCGACGGCAAGTTCCACAAGCTGAAAGTAGAGCTGGCCATTCAGCATAAGGGCATGGCTGTCAGCGCACGCCGAGGCTACTTTGCTACGGAAAACGGCGAGGCCAATGCGGAACCTACGGAGACCGCAGTCATCACGCCAGTGCCGCAGGCGTCCACGCCAGCGGCTGCGTCAACTGCCAATCATCAAGCTCCGCCGCAATCCGAGCAGATGGACGAGAGTCTTCGCCAGGCTTTGCTGGCCACCACCGACTCCGCCGATCTACCAATCGGCATGGACGTTCATACCAGTGCCGACGGCCACGAGATCTCCGTCCAAATCCATCTCGACGCGCGCGCGTTGCCCTTCCACAAAGAAGGCGATCACAGCCTCGATACAGTCACCATCGCGGCGGCTCTCTTCGATGGTGCTGACAAGGAAGGTCTCATCAAAGCGCGCACGGCCAAACTCAATGTCACCCCTCAGCAGCTCGCCTACCTCGATGCCAACGGCATTGAGCTGACGTTCACCTTTGCTGTGAAACCTGGCGAGCACCGCATTCGGGCAGTGGTTACCGAGTCAGAGCAGCATAAGACCGGTTCGCTCTCCAAGATGCTGAGCACGAACTGAGATTCAGTTCTGCTCCTTTTTGGCATCAGGATCAACGATGATCTGGAAATCAGAGCGAAGGATTTGATAGTGGTCAAAGATGAGATCGTTGAGGAGGGTCGCAGAAGGGACATCTCCCATGGATGTGTATGTCACGCTTGTGTCGTGACCGGTGCCAAGATCCGGCGAACCGGTTGAGTTGACGACAATCTGCTGGTTGAAACCAGCTGCCTTGACTGTTTCGAGGGTGACAGAGCGAATGGGACAGATGTAGGTTTGTCCGCCTAATTCGACCGGTCCATATTCGACCATAAGGTTGGCTGTGCTCATGGGGTCATCCGTGGTGAGATCAGAGATAATGGTGAGCCTCAGGATGGCGCCACTGGATGGATCGACGGCAATTTCCCCGTGATAGCCGGGCCGTGCTACCGAGGGGAGCTTATTCCCGGGCATGATGACTTTGATGGTCGTGTGTGATTTCCTTCGTGGAACTGAATAGCGGAAGACAGCCAGTGGTGAGCCAGGTCCCGCTTCCAGGGAGTTGCCGGGCTCCCAATGACTCCAGGAGAGTTTGTTGTGTTCCGCGTCGGCGAGTATCGTATTCAGAACCGGACCGAATTGGCCAGAGAAGAGGAGCTTGTAGCCGACCTGATCGGATTCATCCACCTCTCCTTTGTGTGTTGCCATCACCTCTTTACCGTTGTGATAGCGGACGTCGGTGGTGACGAAGCCGACATAGTGCATGGGCTGATGGACAATAGCGCCTCCGCTGTCGCGCATACCATGAATCGCCTCAAACGTGCTGACAGTCTGCCTGGCGAAGAAATTCGGCAATCTGGCCATCGTCGTGTCGACGTACGTATTCATCTGCGCCAGCAATTGCTGTTGTGCGGCTTTATCCAGAGGTGGAGCTTTGGGCAGTTCCTCCTCAGGAAGGTTGAGGAATGCCGAAGCATCCGCCAGCGCGATCATCACTTTGCGGGATTGCTCTCCGGGCATGGCCGCTTTCCAACGCTGGAGTTGTTGGGTACTCATTCTTTCCACCAGTTCGACACCGCTGAGATCACGCAGCACGTCGGCTTCCGGCTCGTTCTTTAAAGCGGTGAGGGACAGCTCGAACCCTTTGCCACGCCGTTCCGCGCGGATCGAATCCGGGCCAATCGGATTCGCTGCCGTCTCGAGGCTTCGGGGCCGGCCGCTGTCATTCTTTTGCGGGGCTGATTCGAATTTGGCAGAAGTGAACTGAATGAGTCCGTCGCGGTAGTCGATTTGCATTCTTACGGATTTCAGGATGTCGAAACCGAGCAGGCCCGCAATCTGGATTCCAGTGGCTTGTTGGACAGCAACGGGATCGAACTCCATGATGTGCGACTGGTGAGGGAGATGAAGCGAAGCAAACTGGAAGTCAAAGGCATCACGATAGAGCTGAAGCGTCGATCCCGAGGTGGTCTGGGCGGAATTGGTGAAGTTGACCTTGGTGGCAGAGACCTCGTGCGCAACACCGGAGCTTAAGGTGCTGAGAAGCATGCCTGAGTCGAGGGCAAACAGCCTGCGGGCGTGACCGTCCAAAGTGACCGGTACCAGCAGATATTGCTTTCGATGATAGACCGGGGTAAAGCCCTCCAACTCGGACGGAAGTGGATTGGTTACACCGCTGCCGGGGCGGTCGCCGGGCAGTATCGACGATTGAGAAGGAAGCTGGGAAAGAGTGAGCTTGCCTGCCGGCTGATCGAGATCGATCAATGAGAAGGCAAACATATCGGTGCCGATAAAACCATCCGCCTGGCCCGCAACGGGAGCCTCGGTTACTCCTACAGTGCAGTCCTTGAATTCGAGCGGGCCGATTTTTAATTCATCGACATACACCGTACCGGGAGGTCCATTCGGAGCTTGAGCAAATCCATTTGCATCGGCGAGTGCACGCGTGATGGTGACACCTGAAGCGGCAGTGTCGACGATGAGCGAAGCCTGGGATTGGCCGAAGTCCACAGCCAGCTTGTAGCCGATGAGTTGCCCGGACGAATTATGGGTCTCACGGCCGGACTCCGGATGCCAGAGTGTGCCGTAGTCGCGCTTGATGTCGGCAGCATGCCTCATCTCATGAATGGCCGGTGCTAAAGGAAGGCTGACGTTTTGTGTAACAGTGGGAGTAGCTTTGCAGGTTTGAGTGTTTTCAGAAAGCAGGGATAACTCGTCCTCCATAGTTTGCGTGGCCCTTTGACGAGCTACCGGGTCGAGTCCGCTGCCCGCCGCGAGGGATTGATGAAGCGATTGAACATCTTTGGCGACCTGCACGGTGCTGAGCCAGGCATTGCGGATGTCAGGATCATTCGGGTCGATCTCGTGCGCAGCTTGTACCTCGGCGCGCTCAGATGCGTACTGGGAATCGATGCGCAAAATCCGGCTGCGAACGAAATGGATGCGCGCGTAGCAGGGATCGGCCTTGGCGGCGGCGGCAAGCGTGGTGAGCGCCAGCCACGGCTGCCCCCGATGGAACTCCACCTCGGCCTGCGCGGTGAGAGCGATGGCGGAACCGGGATTGTCGGCGAGAGATTTGGCGGCTTGTGCGGCTGCCTTATCAACTTCTCCCTCACGGAGCCATGTCTGAACCAGCGCGGCAGAGAGCATTGCATCTTTCGGACGCTGGGCTAACTCCTGGCTGTACAGTTCTTCGGCAAGCTTGTAGTTACCCTGTGCATACGCATTGACGGCCGGGCTGTCAGGATGAGTGGAAATGCCCGGGCAGCTTTGCTGGGCTACAGCGACAGAGGGAGCCACTGCGAAAAGCAGGAAAAGTGAGCGAACGACCAGACCAAATTTCACTTTAGACTGATGCCTCTCTTCATCAACGAACGGAGTATACATCCAAGAAACATCTGCAAGAGATCGGGAGAGGCCAATGCGGCGGCGCACAGGTTACTGCGCGTCGAATGCGCGATAAGAAAGTGAGCCAGCTACAGGGATGGTTTAGCTTTTTTGGCGGCCAAGGAAAGTTTAGATATAGACACCCGCCCAGATCGGAACTGTAGCGTTTGAAGAGTGTAGTATGCAATGAACCTTGACGGCTTCGTCTTTTCTGTTTTGCTTCTATTAATGACGGTTGTGGCAGCTTTGATCGGATGTGCTTTTCTGGCACTTGTTTGGGCAAGATTGTTGGACGAACAGGTGGTACATCAAGGTCGGTGTTTCTCTATCCAAGCGGAGCTTGGATAAGGCCTGGGGGTTCCTTCTTGTGGGGAAATTGAGTTTATTTAAGTACGATTCATGTGCGAGCGGGGAGCCAGCAGTGATTGCATGCGATGCCGTTTGCGGCATGCAATGCTGGCGGAGAGAGTGGGATTCGAACCCACGTTAGAGTTTCCCCTAAACACGCTTTCCAAGCGTGCGCCTTCAACCACTCGGCCATCTCTCCCGGTCGGTTTCGCCTTTTTGACTTTACCATAGCGGCGCGGTGCGGGC
>DASZRJ010000008.1:0-130788 GCA_035550015.1 Occallatibacter sp.
GCTCCGGAGGCGGTGAAGAGCAGTTCAGAGGGCGAGTCGACCTGGAGCCAATCCTTCGGGGCCGCACTGGTATCCGCTGAAGCATTCGGCAGTGGTACAGGTCCAGGTAGATCCTTGGGGACGGTGGAGCGGCCGTGCACGGTGCGCAGCGAGCTGTCAGCTGCGGGGCCTTCGCCAAGATCGGCTGCGAGCACGAGCGGGCCATAGAGCGCGGTAATGACGGAGTTATCACCAGGTAGGGGTTCTGTGGTGAGCTGCATGGGCAAACTGAGGTTGATGGTGTCGCCGTCATGCCAAGCCTTGCGAAGTGCGAGGTAAGAGCCAGGCGACGCCATGGCCTCAAGCGGGCGTCCGTTGATTTTGATTGCAGCGGCTTCGGTGGTCCAGCCGGGGATGCGTACGTAAATGGAGCGCTCAGCAGGACGCGAGGTTTTGATGGTAAGCGTGGTTCCCTGCTCGTGCGGGAATTTGGTGGTCTGTTCAAGCGTAAGGTCTTCTTCCTTCCAGGTGAGCGTGGAAGGGATGAACTGATTTACATAGATGTCTTTGCCGCGGCGGAAGTAGATAGTATCTGCAAATTTGGCGAACTCTTCCACGCCAGTGCCGGTGCAGCACCAGAAGGAAGAATCTGGTGAGTTGTAGGCGCGCCAGTAGCCTGCAGCCAACGGAAAGAAATACTGCTTCAGTCCGTCGGCGTTCTGCGTGCCCAGACGGCAGTTGAAGAGCGTGCGCTCGTAAGCGTCCATCCAGCGCGCATCGGCTGTCCAGCCGAAGACGTGGCGTTCCAGTTTCATCAGGTTGTAAGCGACGCAACATTCGGCATTGGTCCACTCAAGTGTGCCTTTGAGCTGATCGGCGGGCGTGGTCCAGTGTTCGTCCACACTGGTGTTGCCAATGGCATAGGTGCGTGCGGCGAGTACTTCGCTGAGAAAGTATTCGGCAATGTCCCGATAACGGTGATCGCCGGTGATCTCATACATGCGGGCCGCACCAATGATTTTTGGGACATGAGTATTGGCATGCAGGCCCGTAAGCTCGTCGCGACGCGCGGCAAGCGGATCAAGAAAGCCGGGCTGCTCAAAAATATGGGCGGCGTCGAGATAGCGTTCTTTCTTAGTGACTGCTGCGAGATTGGCGAGGACTTCGTTCATACCGCCGTACTCGGTACGCAACATACGCTGGCGCTGATCGTCGCTGAAGTTCCACATGAATTCCTGCGCCCATTGGGCCATGCCTTCGCAGATGCGGAGTGCGTCCGTATTACCGGAGTGCTCGTACATGTCGAGCAAGCCAGCCATGATTTTGTGGTAGGTGTAAAACGGTGCCCATACGGGCTTGCCCTGTGCGAGATGCTCGAAGAGTTCGGTGGGAAATGCACTCAGGTAGCGGGTCCCAATCTTCTTCTGGCATGCGTCGAGTCCTGCAATGTGCTGGTCACCGCGAGATTTCAGATCGGTGTCGCCTGTGGACGCGAAATTGAGTGCAACCGCAGAGAGGTAATGACCGCCTGCGAAGTGCCCGCGTAGTTCGCAAGTGGGCTCCTCCCAACCACCGTAAGGAGCGACGTTTGAGTTAATGTCTGCGGTGAGCCGGAAGGAGTGCAGCAGGCGATCGACAGAAAGCGAGTCGAGATAGCGCGCGTTAATGTCTTCCTGATCTTTGAAGATGCCAGGGGAGAGACGGACCGAGCGTAGAGGAAAGGGCATGAGGCGGTTGGATGGATACTCATGCTCGCCGAAGGAATGCGTTTGCGAAAAAGCCTGAACTACTGCGGACGGGCCAATGAGGGAAAGTCCGGTTACACCTACGGATGTCTTGAGAAACTGGCGTCGAGAAGAGTGCAACATCGAAAAACTCCTTTGGCAAGATCGAGCATGCATGGAGGGCACGGCCCTTAAAAGGCTCGAACGAGTTCAGCAAGCGTTTACTGGAAGGCTAGGACGGTAACTTTTGTATTGTCAACGTGCATGATGGGCCGCGCGGCATTATTGGTATGCTGCATGGACGTGTAGGCATGCTTCACATTCCATGTATGCAAAGGGGCTACGTGGCAAAGCGACAGGAACATAATGCTCTGAAGCCGAATATGAATGAAATTGACGGAGGAAAAGATGCCTTCAGAATTTGACTCCATTGTGATTGGGGCGGGCCAGGCGGGTCCATTTCTTGCCGCGCGGCTGGTTGCTGCAGGCGAGAAGGTTGCGCTGATTGAAAAAGAGAAGCTGGGCGGTACCTGCGTGAATGTGGGTTGCACACCCACCAAGGCGCTGGTGGCGAATGCGCGCGTGATTCAACAGACCCGGCGCGGCGAGGAGATGGGATTTACCGTCAACGGCAGCGTGACAGTGGATATGGCGCGCGTGAAGGCGCGGAAAGATGCCGTGGTGAAGAAGTCGCGCGGCGGGATGGAGAAGTGGTTGGGGGGCATGGAGGGGTTGACGCTGCTGAAAGGGGCTGCGCAGTTTACTGCAAGCCATACCGTGGAGGTGAATGGCGAGCGCTACGAGGCGGAGAAGATTTTCATCAACGTTGGCGCACGGCCGAGTGTGCCGAAGCTGGAAGGCATCGACACAGTTCCTTATTTGACGAGCACGTCGATTCTTGAACTTGACCAGGTGCCGGAGCACTTGGTCGTGGTGGGCGGCAGCTATGTGGGGCTGGAGTTTGCACAGATATTCCGGCGGCTGGGCGCGAAGGTGTCTGTGGTGGAGCGCGGGCCGCGGCTGGTAGCGCACGAGGATGTCGATGTATCGGATGCGGTTGCGGATGTGCTTCGCAGTGAGGGAATCGCTCTGCGGCTTGGGGCCGAGTGCATCCGGCTGGAGAAGGGTGCAAATGGCGGTGCACTGGTGCATGTCTCCTGTGAGGATGGCGATCCTTCGGTTGCGGCGTCGCACGTGTTGCTAGCGGTAGGACGGACGCCGAATACGGACACGCTTGCGCTGGAAAAGACGGAAATTCAAGTAGACGAGCGCGGGTACATCCAAATTAACGACAAGCTTGAGACGACGGTGAAGGGTGTGTGGGCACTGGGCGATTGCAACGGGCACGGCGCGTTTACGCACACCTCATACAACGACTTCGAGATTGTGGCTGCGAACTTGCTGGATGGCGACGCGCGCAAAGTAAGTGACCGGATTCCTGCGCATGCGCTGTATATTGACCCACCACTGGCGCAGGTAGGCATGACGCAGACAGAGGTGGAGAAAGCGGGGATGCCGGCGCTGATGGCGAAGCGCACGATGACGCGTGTGGGCCGTGCTGTGGAGAAGGGTGAGACGCAGGGATTTATGAAGATGCTGGTGGAGCAGGAATCGGGACGGATTCTTGGTGCGTCGATTCTGGGTCCCAATGCGGATGAGGCGATCCATTGCATTCTGACCGCGATGTACGCAGGCAAGCCCGCATCGCTGTTGCAGCGTTCGGTGCATATTCACCCCACAGTGGCAGAGCTGATACCGACGCTGGCAGGAGAATTGAAACCGCTATAGCGTCATGCGCAGGCGCTATTGCCTTTATGCACATCAGTGAATAGGGCCGGTTGCTATACCTTTGAGTTATGAAGAAGTTTATCGGGCTTGCGGTTCTGATTGCGGCAACACTTTCGTTCGGGCAGGTGCCCGACCCACTTAAATTTGTAGATCCCATGATCGGAACTGGTCCCGAGGGACATACCTTTCCAGGCGCGACAGTACCGTTCGGGATGGTGCAGCTTTCGCCCGATACGCAGATCAAGTATTTCAAGCAGAGTTACAAGTGGGCCGCTGGCTACCGCTACGATGACACGACGATTCTTGGTTTCAGCCATACGCACTTTTCCGGCGCGGGGCACAGCGACCTGGGCGATGTGATGCTGATGCCGATCAGCGGCGACGAGGTGCCGCTGGAGCCTGGCGATATTGCAAAGACGCAGCCCGGTTATCGCTCGCGTTTTTCGCATGCGGACGAGCATGCGGAGCCTGGCTACTACAGCGTGTATCTGAAGGACAGCAAGGTGAAGGTGGAGCTGACGGCGAGCAATCGTGTGGGCGTACACCGCTACACCTATGCGCCGGGCGAGAAGCGCCACGTGCTGCTGGACCTGCGCAGCAGTATCTATAACTATCCGGGCAAGGTGCTGTGGTCGAGGATTCGGATTCGCAAAGATGGCACGGTGACTGGCATGCGCGAAACGCGCGGATGGGCGCCGGGGCGGCAGCTGTATTTCGCGATGCGTTTCTCCGTACCGATGACGGGGCACTCGCTCTACAACAAGGAAGAAGATCCGCCGCCGTATCACGGATTTAAGACGCCGGGAACGTCTCCGCAGGATACGCAGAGCATTGAAGGACGTGCTCTGGAAGCAGTCTTCGATTTTGCACCCGCATCGGCACCGCTGATTGTGAAGGTGGCTATTTCGCCGGTGAGTGAAGCAAACGCGATTGCAAATATGGACGCCGAGGTTCCTGGGTTCGACTTTGACGCCGTGCGTGCCGCAACGCAGGCGCTGTGGCGTAAGGAACTAGGGCGGGTGGAGTTCGATGCGGCGCCTGAGATGCGGAAGTCACTGTATACGGCGCTTTACCACGCGATGATGGCACCGAGCACGAGTATGGATGTGAACGGTGAATATCGCGGACCGGACAACCAGGTGCATCGCGTGGTGGGCTTTGAGTTTGTGTCGACGCTGTCACTGTGGGATACGTATCGCGCCGAGCAGCCGCTGATGACGATCATCGAGCCGGAGAAGAGGACAAACGATCTGGTACGGTCGCTGGTTGCTTCGCAACAGGAAAGTCCCTTTGGCATTTTGCCTGTGTGGCAGTTCCAGGGGCAGGAGACTTGGTGCATGATTGGCTACCACGCCGTGCCGATTATCGCCGACGCTTATATAAAGGGGATTCGCGGCTACGATGCACAGGCCGCGCTTGATGCGATGGTAGCGAGCGCGACGTATGCGCCGTATGGGCACTTGGGCCAGTACATGAAGCTGGGTTATGTGCCGGTGGACGACGACGATGAGGCCGCGTCCAAGACGATGGAATATGCCTTTGACGACTGGACGATTGCACGCATGGCAAAGGCAATGGGCAAGAGCAACATTGCTGCTGAGTTCGCAAAGCGTGCGGCATACTGGCGGAATACGTTCAACAAGGCAGACAGATTTGTTGAGCCTCGGCTGGCGAACGGGGAGTTTCGCAAACCTTTTGATCCGACGAAGGCAGGCGCGGGTAGCGGATTTACCGAAGGCAATGCGTGGCAGTACTCATGGTACCAGCCGCAGGATGAGCAAGGGCTGATCGATCAGCTGGGCGGCAATGCAAAGTTGATTGCCAAGCTGGATGCGATGTTCGACCAGAAAGTAGATCCGTCAAAGTATGCCGATGTGGAAGACATATCGGGAATGATTGGACAGTACATTCATGGCAATGAGCCGAGCCATCATTTGGCTTATCTCTATATGTATGCCGGTGCACCACTCGAGACGCAGGCACGGCTGAAGCAGATTGTGGACTCGCAGTACAAGCCCGCGCCAGATGGGCTGGTAGGCAACGACGATCTGGGGCAGATGTCGGCGTGGCTGATTTTTACTTCACTGGGTTTTTATCCGGTTGCTCCGGGATCGAACCAGTATGTACTGGGGCGGCCATTCGTAGACCGCGCGGTGCTGCATTTGCCTGACGGAAAAACGCTGACGGTGGAGAGTAAGGGCATGGACGAAGCACACGGGTTCGTAAAAGACGTGCTGCTGAACGGGAAATCGCTGGACCGCAGTTATGTGACGCACGAAGAGCTGATGCAGGGGGGCACGCTAACTTTTGTCTTCAGCTCGGAAAAAGATGCAACATGGTCGAAAAGTGCACTGAGGATGCCATATTCGGCGTCGCTGCAGAAATAGACAACACCCACTCATCCTGAATTCGTAGTCTGAGTCAGGAATCGGTTCACTGTCTAATTGCCTGCATATACTCCGAGGAAGTTGCCGTATCCCACAATCAACGTTGATCCCACGAGGGTAAGCAGTGTAAGAAAGACCAGCGTCTTCGTGCGCCGGCTCACGCCGCGCCACTCCTTCAGGGCAATCCCCCACAGGGTGCTGAAGATGATGATGCTGGCCATGTGCAGCGTCCAGCTTGAGAACTTGTACCGGCCCATCTGCGTTTCGCCCATGGTGTAGAAGAAGAACTGCATGTACCAGGTGACGCCCGCCAGCGCCGAGAAGAAGTAGTTCCAGAAGAGCGACGGCTCGCCGTGCGGATGCGGCATGATTTCCAGCGCCATTTCCGTCGATGCGGCGTCGGTAATATTCTCCATCGACGGATGCTCGCTCACGGCGGTTGTCCGCGCCGTCTTCGGAATGCGAAGGTATTCGCCGTAGGTGCGGTTGCGTACGTTGAGGATGAGACACCAGACAAAGTTCGTCGTGAATCCGCCAATCAGCACGATAACCAGCACAGGCAATCCCTGCCACATCGTGCTCGTTCCATGCTGCAGCGTGAGCATCTTGATGGGCGTTCCGGCATCGAGGCCGAAGGCAAAGCAGGAGCTCATGATGCCGCAGAAGGTTGCCACGCCAAGGCCCAGCTTCAAATTGAATTCCTGAATGCTGGCCGTCTTCTGCTCACTGGAGAGTTCCTTTTCTTTTGAGATTCCCGCGGCGCCTGCGAAGACAATGCCCAGAACGCAGACTCCCACACCCGCAAGAATGAGGATGCCCGAGCGATGCGCAAGCAGTTGCATGAACTGCCCGTGGAAGATGGGGGGGACCAGCGTTCCGAAGACCGCTGTATAGCCGAGCGCCACGGCCATGCCCAGAGAAAGCCCAAGATAGCGCATGGTCAGGCCGAAGGTCAGACCGCCGAGCCCCCAGAGAACGCCGAAGAAGTAAGACCAGAAGATGGCCGAGACAGGCGCATTGCGCAGCACGGGAATCAGGTCGTGCGTCAACAGTCCGGCAATCAGCCACGGCGCGACAATCCAGCTTGCGACGCCGCCGGCCAGCCAGTATGTCTCCCACGACCAGCCGCGCACCTTGCGGAAAGGGACATAAAAGCTTGCGGATGCAAGCCCGCCCAGCCAGTGCAGAAAGACTCCCAACAGCGGATTCGCGCCCAAAGATCTACCTCTCTCTTTTGCGGAACGGGGATTTGCAGAAAAACGTTCGAGCCAGTGTCTCACCCTCCAGGCGGCTGAGGCTCCATTCCCACGAGATGGTCCGTCCTCGATCTACACCAGACCGGTGACACCTCAGCCGCCCGCCCCACGGCTCATATCGGCTGATCGAACTCCGACGCAGCCAACAGCCCGCCGTCCACGACGTGCAGCACGCCGGTAATTCCAGCCGAATCTTCTGAAACCAGATAAAGCGCAGCCCGTGCAATATCTTCCGAACTGAGAATTGCGCCGAGCGGAACGCGGGACAGCCGGGCGCGAATCCGCGCCTCGCCCTCCGCCCCGTGGCCCAGATGCTCGCGCAGCATGGGCGTATCGGTGATGCCGGGGCAAATGCAATTCACACGAATGTTGTCGCGGCCCAGATCCAATGCAAGCGACTTTGTAAGCAGAGCAATCGCGCCCTTTGAAGCAGAGTAGGCCGGAGTGCCTACCTGTCCTGTGAAGCTGCCGATAGAGCCGGTGTTCAGAATTGCTCCGCCTCCATTCCTGCGCATGACGGGCGCCACATGCTTCGTTGCCAGAAACGCGGCCTTCACGTTGATGGACATCACGCTGTCCCACTCGTCTTCCGTCATCTGCTCAATGGACTTCACCAGCACCACGCCCGCGTTGTTGAACAGGACATCGACCCTGCCCCAGCGGGCGGCGGTGTCGCCCACCATTGCGCGTATCTCGTCTTCTTTTGATACGTCGATATGCGCGAACCAAGCCTCGGCTCCGGCTTCTTCGATCGCGGCAACCGTCTCCCTGCCGCCTTCTGTATTTCGGTCTGCAACCACCACCTTTGCGCCCTCACGGGCAAAGGCGATGGCGCTCGCCCGCCCAATTCCGCTGGCCGCGCCGGTAACAATTGCAACTTTTCCTGCAAGCTTCATCTTTGGAATATCCGGATGCGTTGCGCCGGTTCAACGGCATGCCAATGCTTTCAAGTCCACCTCGATTTCGTCCAGTGCCGGCTCGATTTTGTGATCGGCGCCAACAAGCCTGCTTGTGTTCGGGCTTCAATCAGTGCCGCTGCATGTAGACCATGTGCGTCTGCAGAAATTCGTACAGGCCATGCTTTCCATCGGCGCCTCCAATGCCGCTCTTCCGCCAACCCGCATGGAAGCCCTGCATCGCCTCGAAGTTTTCGCGGTTGATGTACGTCTCGCCGAATCGAATCTCCTGGCAGGCGCGCAGCGCAACGTTCAGGTCCTGCGTGTAGATCGACGAAGTCAACCCGTACTCGCAATCGTTGGCAAAGGCGATTGCTTCGTCGAGATCTTCAAATTCCACCACTGGAATCACCGGCCCGAAGACCTCCTTGCGCACAATCTCCATCTCTTGCCTGCACCCGGTGAGCACGGTGGGCTGATAATAGTAGCCGCCTGTGCCCTCGCCGCGTTTGCCTCCGGTGCGCAGCGTTGCGCCCTGCTTCACCGCGCCTTCCACCAGGCGCTCCACCTTGTGAAAGCCCGCTTCGTTGATCAGCGGCCCGTACTCGACGGTTTGATCCTGCAGTGGATCGCCATAATGAGTTGCACTCATTGCCGCGCATAGCTTGTCGGCAAACTGGGAGGCCACAGAGCGCTGCACATAGACGCGCTCCGCGCAGTTGCACACCTGCCCGCTGTTGATGACGCGCGACGCCTTGATGGCGTTCACCGAGAGATCGAGATCGGCATCCGCCATTACGATCGCCGGCGCCTTGCCGCCCAGTTCGAGATTCACCTTGGTGATGTTCTTTGCCGCGGACGACATCACGGCGGAACCGGTATCGACGCTGCCCGTAAAACTGATCATGCCGATACCAGCTGAAGAGGCCAGCGCGCGTCCCGCGTTCCGGCCGCGCCCGTGCACAACGTTGATAAGGCCCGGCGGGAAATCTAGCTCCATGAGAAGCTCGCAGAACTTGACTGCATTGTGCGGCGTCTCTTCGCTCGGCTTGATCACGATGGTATTGCCTGTGATGAGCGCTGGACCCGCTTTGCGTGCAATCAGAAAGAAGGGAAAATTCCATGGCAGAATGCCGCCGACCACACCAATCGGCCGGCGAAAGAGAAAGATGGTTTCTCCAGGGCGGTCGCTCTCGATGATTTCGCCCTCGATGCGGCGGCCCCACTCGGCCATGTAATTCAGATAGTCCGCCGTAAAAGCCACCTCGATCCGCGCAAGACCGAGTGTCTTGCCCTGCTCCTCGGTGATCACCTGCGCGATGGGCTCCACGTTTTCGCGAACCTTCGCGGCAAGCGACTTGAGCAGCGCGGCGCGGCTGGCCGCGGGCTGTTTCTCCCAGGAGCTCTGCGCTGCCTGCGCCGCTGCAATGGCGCTCTCCACATCGCTTTCCGTGCTGTCCGGAACGGTGCAAATTGTCTGCCCGGTAGCGGGATTTTTCACTTCGATCCGCTCGCCGCCGCCGGACGCAACAAATTTTCCATTGATGAAATTTTCAAAATTCTTCATGGTTTCCCCTTCATGTGCAACCCAGCCGGAAATTCGCATCCGCGCTCAAAGCGCATGGGCCTTGCAGCACTTGATTCCCTTCCACTCGAGTTGGCCGGAGCAGAAGCGCGTATCCACCAGTTGCCTCTCCGGCTCATCGCCCGCGTATACCCAGAGCATGGCCATCTCCGAGTTCGTTCGATTCATGAACCGGTGCGGCACTCCTTTGCGGATAAAGGCGGTGTCGTATCCACTGAGCTCATAAGTTCTTCCCTGCACAAAGCACACTGCGGAGCCTCCAATAATCGTGATCGACTCATCGAAATCGTGAATATGGCAGGGCAGCGATGCGCCGGGACTGAAGCGTCCGTATCCTCCGCAGATGCCGTGGGCGCCGAACCTCTTCGCAAAGAGGTCCGTGAAAAAAGCGTTCTCTGAAAGCTCGTAAACCGGGCTTCGCTCGAAGCGGACGACCGACTCCGGATCGTCTTCCGCAGGATCTCCATACCCTCGGTCTTCTAAAGAAAAGTACTTCTCGACCGGTGTCCGTGTCGTCTTGGCGCTCGCGAAGGCCCAATGCGCAACCAGCCGGCTGCACAGGTTGGCGTTTTCCACCTGATGGGCCGTGCCCGCCGGCACATGAAGGCAATCGAGCTCTTTCAGCAGGTACATCCTGCCTTCCAGCAGCACGCGCGCCGTTCCCTCAAGAACTGTGATGGCTTCGCTGAAGGCGTGGAGATGGTACGGCAGATAGGTGCGGGGCGCAAATGTCGCAATGCCTGTGCTGAAGTTGACAGCGCCGCAGTCTTCCGAGACAAACGTCCGCAATTCCACGCCCGTTGGCGTAATGACACCGAAGGGTTCGCTGCGCGCCGAGATGATGACCTCTGTGAGCATAAGGACAAAGCAACGGAACCGGTTAGCCTTGGATTCCCGTTTCCCTTTTCGATGAAATTGGTATGACCATCAGGACTCCTGAGTATCCAACAGGAAATTACTTCGATTCCGGAAAGCCTGTCAAGGGGGATTGAGCGATTGAGTCCGATGGACGCGCAATCCTTTTCTGCGAATTTCGCACGAACCTATTGACAGAAACGTTGCCGATGACAAATTATCGGATGGTCTGATGGGTAGGTCGCCCCTCGAGATTCCCTCTCAAGCAGGAGATTCCGCATGCCGGAAGAGATATCCAGACGTATGTTTGTGAAGACGCTGGCCCTGAGTTCCGCCGCCGCCGCGGCCCCTGTCCACGGGTTTGCCGAAGACAGAGTGGCCACATGCGGCATGGCCACGGAGTGGTCGTATGCGAGCGGAAAGCAATATGCGGATCCCTTCAACGAGATCGAAGTGGATGCGGTTGTCACCACTCCTGCGGGAGCAGAGGAGCGCGTTCCGGCATTCTGGGCAGGCGGCTCGGTATGGCGTGTGCGCTATGCGCCCCCCTCGCCGGGAAGCTACAAAGTTCGCTCCGTCTGCACGGATACATCGAACAAAGACCTGCACGGCCAGACCATAACTCTGGATGCGCACGCATACCAGGGTGACAACCCGCACTACAAGCACGGCGTCCTGCAGGTGGACAGCGGCAAGAAACACTTCCGGCACGCGGACGGAACACCATTCTTCTGGCTGGGCGACACATGGTGGATGGGACTCTGCAAACGGCTTCCCTGGCCGGACGGCTTCGAGACACTCACTGCCGACCGCGTGCAAAAGGGCTTCAGCATCGTGCAGATTGTTGCGGGCCTCTATCCCGACATGCCGCCCTTCGACGAGCGCGGCGCCAACGAGGCGGGATTCCCCTGGGAGCGCGACTTCGCCCGCATTAATCCTAGCTACTTCGATATGGCCGATGTGCGCATCCAGCATCTCGCCGACCACGGCCTGGCTGCCTGCATCGTCGGATTCTGGGGATACTTCATTCCGCTCATGGGCCTGGAAAAGGCGAAAAAGCACTGGCGCAATCTTGTCGCGCGCTGGAGCGCCTATCCCGTGGTCTGGTGCCTGGCCGGCGAGGGCACAATGCCCTATTACCTCTCCAAAACGCCCAAAAAAGATGAAGAAATGCAGAAGCACGGACTGACAGAACTGGCCCGCTACGTCTGTGAAATCGATCCGCACCGCCATCCCATCACGATTCATCCATCCAGCAGCGCGCGCCTCTGTGTCGAGGATCCTTCCGTGCTCGACTTCGACATGCTGCAAACCGGACATAACGATCGCGCAAGTGTTCCGAATACCATCCAAACAGTCAATCGATCGCTGGCTGCCGAACCCAAGATGCCGGTGCTCATTGGCGAAGTCTGTTACGAGGGCATTATGGAGGCGAGCCGGCAGGAGATACAGCGCTTCATGTTCTGGTCGAGTCTGCTGAGCGGGACCGCGGGCCACACCTACGGCGCCAATGGAATCTGGCAGGTGAACACGCGGGAGAAGCCCTACGGCCTTTCTCCGCATGGGCACTCATGGGGTGGGCCGCCGTGGGACATCGCCGCACAACTGCCCGGCTCGCGGCAGCTCGGGCTCTCCAAGAAACTACTCACACGCTACTCGTGGTGGAAGCTGCAACCCGAGCCCGATCTCATCGATCCGCGATGGAACAGCGGCGATTACTGGAACCCGTTTGCGGCCCGGATTCCGGGTGAAGCAATCTTTGCGTATACTCCCGCGGCGTATAACGGAGCTACGTTTCGCAACTTGCCGCAGTCGCCGTACCGGGCCTTCTTCTTTAATCCAACGAACGGGCAGGAAACCGAAATCGGAAAGATCGCGCCGGATTCCACCGGAACCTGGAAGATCGCCGAAGTCCCCATCTTTCAGGACTGGGTCGTTGTACTGGAGCACATCGCTTGACACAATCGCAATCAATCGGTGCAGCGCGCCGTTCCGAAGAATTTCGTGTGGGCCTCTCCGCGGATTTCTGCGATGCGGACGGCCATCTTGTCTTTCCTGATATCGGGTTGTCGCTGCTGGCGGACGTGCCCGGCATCGCGCACGAGTTTCTGCGCGAATACAAGCCGGAATACACACCCGACCAACTCGCGCCGTATGACGTCGTGATCTCGCTCAAGCCGAAGATCACAGTGCAATCGCTCGAAGGCGTAACGCGCCTCTGTGCCGTGGGACGATGCGGCGTTGGCTATGACAATGTAGACCTGAACGCCTGCACCGAACATGGAGTCGCTGTCTACATCACGCCCGGTGGAGTCATGCGGCCCGTCGCTGAATCCATCTTGCTGCTCATGCTTGCCCTGTCGCATCGCCTGCTTGAAAAAGACAGAATGGTTCGCAGTGGACAATGGGCGGAGAGTACGCATCAGCTCGGACGGGAACCGCGCGACCGGGTAGTCGGAACCGTCGGACTGGGTAACATTGCCGTCGAGGCCATCCGCTTGCTGCGCGTTCTCGATGTGCGCCGCTTTCTGGCCTTCGATCCTTATGCTTCTGTGGAACGTGCGGCGGAGCTTGGAGTTGAGTTGGTGAGTCTCGAAGAGCTTCTGCGGAATTCGGATTACGTGCTGGTCAATTGTCCGCTCACCGCGCAGACACGAGGCCTGCTCGGTAAGGCGCAGTTCGGTTGGATGAAGCCCGATGCCGTGCTCGTGAATACCGCGCGAGGACCCATTGTGGACGAGGCGGCTCTGATCGAGGCTCTCCAGAACAAGCAGATTGCAGGGGCGGCGCTCGACGTCTTCGAGCAGGAACCTCTGACCGTGAAGTCTCCCCTCGTTGGCATGGAAAACGTCATCCTCACTTCGCACTCCATCGCCTGGACAGAGGAACTCTTCCGCGATATGGGAAGAATCGACTGCCAGGGTGCGCTCTCCATCTTTCGCGGAGAAGCCCCGGCGAATATCGTCAATCCGCAGGTCCTCACGAATCCTCTTTTTATGGAAAAACTCGAACGAATGAAAGCGCACTTCGCTTCGCGGGAGGAAGCATGATGAATTTTCGGCAGCGGCTGAAGCAGGGAGACGTTCTGCTGGGCCAACTGCTTTTGGAGTTTTTCACTCCGGGGATCGGGCCCATGCTGGATGCATGCGGGCTCGATTTTGTCATCTTCGATATGGAGCACGGCCGGTGCGACGTCGCATTGCTCGAGCAGATGATCGCATCGTGCAGGGGCAGCGGCATTGTGCCCATGGCGCGCGTTCCCGATCTTCGCTTCGCGCCGCTTTCCCGCGTGCTCGATTTAGGCGCGCGCGGTGTGATGGTGCCGCGCGTGGAAACCAGGGAGCAGACCGAAGATATTGTGCAGCAGCTCAAGTATGCTCCGCAGGGCAAGCGCGGAGTGGCGCTTGGAGTGGCGCACGATCTCTATCGAGCCGGAGGGCCTGAAGTCTTTGCGCAGATGAATGAGGAGACAACGGTCATCGTTCAACTGGAGACGGTGCGCGCATTCGAAAATCTCGAGGCCATCGTCTCGGTGCCCGGTATCGACGTCGCCTGGATCGGCCACTACGATCTGACCGTCTCGATGGGCATTCCTGCCCAGTTCGATCATCCGCAACTGCTGCAGGCGATGGACAATCTGGTGGCAGCCTGCCGGCGCTATGGCGTCGCTCCGGGCTTTTTGCCGCCGACGCAGGAGTCGGCCTTGCACTGGAAAAACAAGGGCTACCGGATGCTCAGTCTGGGGAGCGACATTGGCGTATTTCTCGATGGTATGCGGAAGTTCAAGGCGCATGTGATCCAGGAGAGTCGAGCACAATGAAATATTCGGTTCAGGCATTCAATGGCGGAACATTCTGGGTTCCCGGCCCCGAGGTCTACTGGATGGAGGCGTGGAACCAGCGCGAAGAGATGAATGCTCTCCTTTATCTCATTCGCGGCGGCGGTCAGAATATCCTCATCAACACAGGCCCCCCGCAGGACCTCACTGTAATCAATCAGGCATGGTTGAATTTTTTTGGATATCCCGAGGCGCAGATCGCTCGTACGGATGCGCAATTGCCGCAGAACATCCTCGCTTCGCAGGGCCTGACACCGGACGACATCTCCATGGCCCTGATCACACCGTTGCAGGCCTACGCTACCGCGAACATACACATGTTCAAAAATGCCGCCATCTGCATTTCCCGGCGTGGCTGGATCGAGGACTTTCAGGCGCCTTACTACCATCTTCACGTCCCCCGCCATTTGCGCGTTCCGCCCGAGGTAAACAGCTATCTGCAGAATGAAGGATGGGATAAGGTGCGTCTGTTGGCCGACGAGGAGGAGATTCAACCCGGCATCCGCGCATTCTGGGCCGGTGTCCATCACCGTTCCTCGATGGCCTTTGCCATCGACACCGAAAAGGGCACGGTCATCATTACGGACTCCTTCTTCAAGTACGGGAACATCGAGTCCGGCCGCTATCTGGGCGTAATGGAAAGCATGATGGAGGCGGATGCAACCTGGGCGCGAATTCGCCGGGAAGCCGATATCGTTGCCTCCATCTACGATCCGGAGGTGTTTGTGCGCCACCCGGATGGCATCTTGGCTTGAGTGCACGCGGCAATGTTCGCCATGCGGGTTCAGGCGCGGAGTGTTGTGCACCCGTTTTCCGGCGAACAGTTGCCCGACGGAGCGGTAAGCGGCGAACCCGCCGGTAGATGATAGAGAGAGTCAGCAGTAACTTTGAAGCCGAGGCACTCATGACCAATGAAGTTCTCACACCCGTTGTACGAACGACTCTCACCGCCGATATCTGCCGGCAGATGGTGAACCACCTTATTCGTGGAGTCTGGGGAGAAGGCGAGAAGATTCCGGCGGAGCGCGATCTCTGTCAGCAACTCGGCGTGGGCCGCGCCTCTCTGCGCGAAGCGCTCAAGGCTCTCGAAATCATGGGTATGATCGAAACCCGCCTCGGCGACGGAACCTATGTCTGCAAGCGTTCCGAGTTTTTCTCGCGTCCACTGTTGTGGGCCATCGCCAGCGGATCGGAGGCCGACGTGCGCGAGCTTATTGAGGCGCGCGTACTGATTGAGGTGGAGCTTGCCGGGATGGCCGCGGAACGGGCCAAGGCCGCGGATATGCGTCAATTGGAAGAACTGCTCGCGCAAATGGAAAAATCCAAAGCCAATCCACAGGAGTTTGTCCAGGCCGATGTGAACTTTCATCTTGCCATCGCGCGTGCGGCGTCGAACGGGATTCTGATGAACGCTCTCCACCTCATTCGGAATCTTCTCCAGCAGTGGATATTGAGCGCTGTTGAAACAAAGGGTGTTCCAGAGAAAGCTTGTGCGCAGCACAAACGCTTATTGCAGGCTATTAGGGGCCACGATAGTGCGGCTGCGCGCAAAGAGATGCGGAACCATCTTCGCGACATGGCAGGCTATGCCCCCAAAAGGCGGAAGTAGTAACTCATTGAAGTGCGATATTTTCAATCAATCGAAGTTCTCACTCTTCTGCGTCATTGCAGGGATCAGACATGGATTTCCGAACCGTACGCATTGAAGAAGATAAAGCTCATCGGCGACATAGAAATTGCCAAGAGCATCCAAATTTAAGCTTTGGCACCTAGGCCGAACCCAAAATACGCGGAAAGAGGAAGTCGAAGAGATTTCCCTGCGCTTATTTCTGTCCGGTCGTGGATGGAGCAGGCTTTGATCGTTTTGGTTCAAGCCTTCTGTGAACAGTTTGCTATACGTGGCATCAGCGTTTTATATCCTGCGCATTTGTTGCGATTCTTTGAAGAAGGAGATGTTCAAGAGAATCGTCCCTTCGCTCTCTTTCCATAATCGGTACGTATTGAGATGCGCTACGAGGTAACTTCAACGGAATGCTTCTTGAAACGAATATCCACTGAAAACCATTCATAGAGCGTAGGAAGCAGCATGAGAGTGAGCGCGGTGGAACTGACAAGGCCGCCGATGACAACCGTCGCAAGCGGACGCTGGACCTCGGCACCCATAGATGTAGAGATGGCCATAGGGATAAAACCGAGGCTGGCCACGAGTGCTGTCATCATCACAGGACGCAACCGTCGTGCTGAACCCTGCTCGATGGCAACATGCAATGGGGCGCCTGCTTCTCTCAGATTGTTGATGGAACTCACCAGCACCACACCGTTGAGCACAGCAACGCCGAACAAGGCTATGAAGCCGACCGATGCCGAGAGGTTCATGTTGATGTGCGTAAGCCACAATGCCGCAATGCCACCCACCAGCGCGAATGGCACGTTGACCAGTATCAGGATGGCCTGCTTCAACGAATGGAAGGTGAGGTAGAGCAGGCCCGTGATGATGGCGAGTGCAACGGGCACGACAATCATGAAACGCTTCATCGCGCGCTGTTGGTTTTCAAACTGTCCACCATAGGTAATGGAGTAGCCGGGCGGAAGCTGGACATTTGCATCTACCTTGTGCTGGACTTCGGCCACAAAGCTGCCGAGGTCTCGGCCGCGCACGTTTGACATGACCACCATGCGCCGCTGTCCCTGCTCGCGGTTGATGATCTCCGAGCCGAAAGTTACAGCCACGTCGGCCACCTGGCCAAGTGCCACATCTTCACCACCGGGGGCACGCAACGTGATAGCGCGAATCGCAGCAGGATTGGTGCGATAGCTGTCAGGAAGGCGCAACACGATCGAATAGCGCCGTTGACCGTTGATCATTTCTGAGACCGGAAGGCCCGATGCGCTTGCTTCAACTGCCTGTTGCACGTCAGTCACATTCAAACCATAGCGGGCCAGCGCATCCCTGCGAATATGCACACTGAGCTCAGGAACACCGGAACTCATCTCCATCTGCGCGTCGGCAGCTCCTGAAACTGTTCTCACCTGTCTGAGCACCTTCTGGGCAAGCTCATTGAGTTGGTTGAAGTCGTCACCGAATACCTTAATGGCGAGATCTGCCTTGACGCCCGATACGGTTTCATCCAATCGCATCGCCATGGGCTGCGTAAAATCGTAGGAGATGCCGGGAATGGTTGCGAGAGACTTATCGAGCGCGCCGATCAACTGTTCCTTGGTCTTGAAGCGCTTCCAGTCGTGCTGGGGCCTGAGTGCAATGTAAACGTCGCCTTCGTGGATACCCATGGCCTCAGTAGCAAAGTCGGGCCGGCCAATCTTGGTGGTCACATCTGAAATCTCAGGAAACATGCGAAGCGTATCTTCGACGCGTTTCGAGATCGCAATTGACTCGGTGAGCGAGATGCCGGGCAGTTTGCGTGTCTCCAGCAGGATGGAACCCTCGTCGAGCCGCGGCATGAACTCACTGCCAATGAAGAAAAGTGAGCCCAGTGCGATGAGCAGCACCGCAGCGGATGCGAGCGTGACTGTACGACGGTAGCGGATCGCGATGCCCAGACTCTTCACATAAAAAGCCGTGAACTGTTCCATCCACTTGTCCATCCGCTTTTCCTTCGTGCTGTGCGAGATGCCGTGCCGAAAGACATAGGAGGAGAGCACTGGAATCACTGTGAGGGCAAGCAGCAGCGAGCCCAGGAGCGCCGAGCATACGGTGATCGCCATTGGGCGGAACATACGCCCCTCAAGCCCCCCCAGCGCCAGAATGGGCAGATAAACGGCAATGATGATACTTACACCGAACACCATGGGGCGCGCGACTTCGCTGCCTGCGCGCGCGATTGCTTGCATCGGAGTCTCGGTCTGGTTGTTTGTCGAGAGCCGGTGAACGGAGTTCTCGATCATCACCACCGCGCCGTCAACGATCATGCCGAAGTCGATTGCGCCAAGGCTCATGAGGTTGGCGCTGATGCCGAAGAGTTTCATGCCCAGGAAGCTGAATAGCAGTGACAGAGGAATGATGGAGGCAGTCACCAAAGCAGCGCGGAAACTGCCCAGAAAGACAAGCAACACAACCGTGACGAGTATGAAACCCTCAAACAGATTGTGTTCGACAGTCTTGATAGTGGCGTCGATGACGGTGGACTGATCGTAAAAGGGATGAAGCTGCACTCCCGGAGGCAAATGCAGATTTGCGAGTTTCTGCTTTACTTGCTCAATGACTCGCTTGCCATTCTCTCCCTTCAGCATGATGACCATGCCGGAGATGGTTTCTCCACGATTAAGTACTGCTCCCTGACGTGGAGCTGGTGCAACCACGATCTGCGCAATCTCCCTGAGCAGTACCGGCGTGCCTTGATTGGCCATCAGCACAGTGTTGCCCAGATCATCGATCGATGTGGCGCGTCCGTTGCCGCGGAGAATGTACTGCTCGGCTTCGTGTTCAATGTAGCCGCCGCCGAAGTTCCGATTATTATCGGCCAGGCGTGTCGCGACATCATGTAGTGTGAGGCCGTAGGACTGCAGCAGGCTCGGATCGACCTTGATCTGATACTGGCGCGTTTCGCCACCCCATGTGTTCACCTCGCTTACGCCGGAAACAGCGCGGAGCTGTGGCTTGATCAGCCACTCCTGCACATCCTTCAGTGCCATGGGCGACATGTTGCCGCCGGATAGCGTGTATTGATAGAGCTCTCCAAATGCAGTAGACGGCGGCGAAAGCACGGGCTGTACTCCGTCCGGCATTGCGGCTGTGATTTGCTGCAGCCGCTCGTTCACCAGCTGGCGCGCAAAATACGAAGGTACCGAGTCTTCAAAGACCACAGTCACCATTGACAGTCCGAGCTTTGACAGCGAGCGCACTTGTTCCTGGCGCGGCATACCCATCATGGCGCGCTCAATCGGAAATGTGACAAGCTGCTCCACCTCAATGGGCGGAACGGATGGAACCTCCGTGACAATCACGACCTGGTTATTGGTGAGGTCAGGAAATGCATCCACGGGGATGGTGTAGACGACCCAGCCGCCGCCGGCAATGAGTAAAAGCACACCGAGCATTACAAGCCAGCGATACTTCAGAGAGAAATTGAGGATCTTTGTCAGCATTCGTTACTCTCCCTGCATACTCGAACGCAGAAGTTGCGACTTGAGTAGAAAAGCACCGCGCGTTACGATCTCTTCGCCGCTCTTGAGTCCTGCGGTTACCGGTAACTGGTCTCTGATTGGCTCGCCCACCTGGACGCTACGTACTTGAAAGCGATCCGGCGTGACGCGCACAAAGACGACATCCTGCCCATTGACCTGCTGCAGTGCGGCTGGGTCGATAAGGATCATAGGGCTATTCGATCCGGCAGAAACCTCGGCGCTGGCCAACATCTCGGGATGGAGTAGCGGCGATGAATCTTTCAACTGGATGCGGATCTGAAGACGGCGTGTCGTAGGATCGAATGCCTGTCCAAGGTTGGTCACCGTTCCATCGAAGGATGCGCCGGGAACGCCGGGGAGCGTAATCTGCGCGGATTGGCCCACTCGAATCTTCGCCAGCGATTCCTGCCCGACTGAAGCGAGCATCCACAGGCGATTCAAGTCGCCAATCACGAATGCATCGAGGCCGGGAGCGATTGTGGTGCCGGGGGTTACGTTCTTCTGCAAAATGTAGCCACTGGCAGGCGCGACGATGGGTATGAGTTCCTTTTCGGCCGCGCCACTTTCGAGCGGTGCGTCTGGATCAATACCAAGATTGTCTTCGAGGTGTACCCGGTTGCGGGCGACATCGGTTTTTGCATTAGCCAGCTCGGCCTTTGCGTTCACGAGCTCCTGCCTTGCCTGCTCCACCTGCTCTACGGATGCTGCCTTTAGGGTATAGAGGCGCTGGGCGCGGTCGAGATTGACCTGCGCGAGTGAGGCAGCCGCAGTCGCGCGAGTTTCATTGGACCGTGCCATGGCATAGGCAGCTTGAGCCTCGTGCACGTCATGGCTATGCATGCGCGCCAGTACAGTGCCTTCTTTCACGTAGTCACCGAGATTGGCATAGACACGTTCAACCCGGCCGCTGGAGAGAACGCCCACGTGCCAGGACTCGTTGTCGGGCAATGCGATCTTTCCCGGGAAGTGCAGCAGCTCGGGAACATCAGTGAGTTTGGCAACCTTGAAATCCAGGGATCCCTTCTGCTCTTCAAGCGGGAGCACGACCTCCATAGCGCTCTGTGGAGCAGGTACGGATGCGGCTGGCTCGGCAGGAGCCTCGCGTTTGCAACCGGCAGTAGCAAGCGGAAGCAAAAA
The DNA here is from genome assembly GCA_035550015.1 of Occallatibacter sp. Taxonomy (GTDB): domain Bacteria; phylum Acidobacteriota; class Terriglobia; order Terriglobales; family Acidobacteriaceae; genus Telmatobacter. Next base: position 20,588 of record DASZRJ010000008.1, read on the forward strand.
TGAGGCAATCACCAGCAAACAGGCAGTTCGGGTTTCCAATCTACAGTTGTTTTCAAGTAATGCGTTCATCACGGCTCCATCCCCGCGGCAAAGTTAAGCGAAAGTACACTCTGGTGATAGTTGCCTAGCGCTTCAGCCCAGGCCGTCTGCGTTTCCACGCGCAAGCGTTCTGCATCGAGCAACCGCAGGAGATCCAATCCGCCCTCTCGGTATGCTGCGCGCGAAATGTCGGCAATCTCCCTGGACTGCGTGGCCATTGGCCCATAGAGGGCTTCCACCTGGTGTTTCCATGTGGTGTAGGCAGTACGAGCCAGATCCCAGCCCGCCTGACTGCGCAACTCGTCACCGGACAGTGATTCCCGTACGGCCTGAACATTCGATTGCGCCGCCTGTACGCCGGCCCGGTTACGATCGAAGATCGGCAGCGGCACCTGAAAGCCGGCAAGCATTGTGTTCTCCCCCTGCGTGCGCTTGTAGCCAAACAGCACATCGAGGTCCGGCCGTCCCTGAGCCTTTTGCAATACAAGATTTGCGCGTGCAGACTCCACGCGTTGTTGCGCGAGCTTCACTTCCAAACGCTGCCGAGATACGCCTTCGGCAAGAGCTCCCGGGCGAGGATCGTTCAAGATTGCGAAATCTGCCACAAGTTTCCAGGAGCCGGGAACCGGCAGACCCATCTCCGCGGCCAGGCGTTCGAGTGCCTGCGTTTCAGCCAAGCGGCTTGCCTCTAGGCGGGTCTGTGCGCGAGCATCCTCAAGCTTGATGCGCATCAAATCCACAGCCGAAAGTTTGCCTTCTTCAAAGCGGTGCTGGTTGTACTCAAGAATCTCGTGATAAAAACCCTGGCTCTCCTCGGCCATCCGGCGCAGATAAGTCAGCCGTAGCGCTTCCCAGTAGGCCCGCGCTACGGCATACTCGATGTCGCGCCTTTGCATATCGCCGTTCACGGTGGCCATGGAGACCGCCGCCGCTGCCGTGCCAATTCGCGCGTGCCGCTTGCCGGAGATCTCGACCGGTTGATTTAGGTAGGCATAGGTGTCAACTGTGTTCGCAAAATCCATACTCGGACCGAGATTCTCAGATTGGTAAAAAACACGCGGATTCGGCAAAGCTCCAGCCTGGTGGCGCATGGCTGCCGCCGAGCGTGTGAGAAGATCGGATGCCCGCAGCTCAGGGCGATGGATGAGGGCGGTCTGGATCGCCCTCTCGAGCGTGAGATCCTCGGCCCGGGAGGGGCGCACCAGGAAGATCCCGAACAGTACGCCGAAGGCGATCAGCAACCAGGCGCGACGCACGCGTACCTGTAGCAGAATAGGACCGAATCTGGAAGATTGCATACGTGCTCAAATGTGCACGTCACATGCCAAATTAATTTCTTCGGAATTCGAGAAAATGCCGCGACTGAGAACCACGGCGTGTCGAGTGAGGGCAGTCTTTTGAATACCTGTTCAAATTTTTGAACCAGAGTTCGCGTTCAGCATCCCATATTTCGAGAGTTTATAGCTCAAATCGCTCTTCGAAAGCCCGAGCCGGCGAGCGGCCTCAGCCTTCGAGCCGTTGGTCCGGGCAAGCATTGCCGCCAGAATCGAACGTTCCCATGATGCCAGTGTTGCTCGCAAAGACAGCTCATCGGGTAGCGAACCGCCTGGCACAAAAGACATGCTCATCTCATCGTCTGCGGAATGTTCTTCCGTCTCAGGCAGATCGAGCCACAGGATCATTTCTCCGGACGTAAGGATGTAAGCGCGCTCCAGAAGATTCCGCAGCTCGCGGACATTCCCTGGGAAGCTGTATCCCATCAGCTGCTGCAAGGTGTCGGGATGCAGTTGCTTCCGGGGCATCTTGAGATCAAGTGCAATCTGGAGGAGAAGAGATTGCGCAATATGGGGAATATCATCGATGCGCTCGCGCAACGGCGGCATGTGGATGGGGACCACAGCCAGACGGTAGTAGAGATCCCGGCGGAACCTGCCCTCCTCAACTTCGCGTGTGAGGTTACGATGCGTAGCAGCAATCACGCGAACGTTGACCCGGCGTTCGGACGTGGAACCCAATCGCGTAATGCGGCCCTCGGCGATAACACGAAGTAATTTGGCCTGTGCGGAGGGAGACAGCTCGCCGGCTTCATCCAGAAACAGCGTTCCATCATGCGCCGCTTCAAACAGTCCCTGCCGTATGCGGTCGGCTCCCGTGAATGCGCCGCGCTCATGACCAAACAATTCGCTTTCGAGCAGCGTTTCTGAGAAGGCAGCACAATTGACACTGATCAAGGGCCGCCCAGCCCGTTGACTGGCACGATGGATCGCACGTGCGGCAAGTTCCTTCCCCGTGCCGGTTTCCCCGGTGATCAGCACAGTTGTGTCCGTTGGCCCCACTTTGGAAATCATCTGGCGTACGCGCTCGATTGCCGGACTGGTGCCGCTAATCTCCCATCCGCCTTCCAGACGCCCCAGCGTGCTGCGAAGCACATCATTCTCACGGTTCAATTGTGTGTGCCGCGCTGCCCGTTGAATCACTGCCTTCAGGTTGGCTGAAACAAAGGGCTTGGTCAAAAAATCGAAGGCGCCCTTCCTCATGGTTTCCACGGCCAGTTCGACATTTCCATAGGCAGTCAGCATCACCAACGCGAGTGTGGGGTCGCTTTGCCGTACCGTTTCAAGAATCTGTGTTCCTTCACCATCAGTCAGACGCTGATCGGTAAGCACCACATCGAAGTCGTTCGTTTCCAGGGCGGCCAACCCTTCACCCACAGTGCCAGCCTCCACAAGCGAATGGCCGTCCTGGCGCAGGTGCATCGCAATCATCTTGCGCATATTGGGTTCGTCTTCAATCACGAGCACTCGGGCCATACCTTCTCCTGTGGCACTTAATTACACAATTACACTCGCCTCTTGCTCTCGCTGCTGTACCACGGGTAGAGTAAGCGCGAAGACGATGTGATCCGGTTCATTGTGCTCCAGGAATAATCGTCCGCCATGGCGTTCAGCAATACGGCGCGCGATTGCCAGTCCCAACCCTGTTCCATTTGCTTTGTTCGTGAAGAAGGGCTCGAAGATACGATCTACAATCGAGCTCGGAATCGCCGGGCCTTTATTCTCAATCTTGATTATGGCTTCACCGGAGCTACAGGGATCGACACGGATGCTGATGGTACTGCCCTCAGGCGCCGCATCCACCGCATTTCTCATCAAATTGAGCAATACCTGCTGCAACTGTCCCTCGTTGCCCTGCACAATACACTGCACATCGGCATCCACGCTCAAGTTAACCTGTAGCCGCTTGCCCATGGCCTGCACCCTGACAATCGCTTCTACATAGGAAGCAAGCGCGCCAATGTTAAGAGGCTCGAAAGGATCGGCGGAAAGATGCGCATAGGAAAGAAAGTCTGAGGCCAGCTTCTCAAGCCTGCGTGCTTCCATCATGGCAACCCGGCTCATCTCTTCACGCTCTTCCTGGCCAAAGTCCTTGGATTCGGCTGCCTCCAGGGCGCTGGAGATGATGGCCACAGGATTGCGAATCTCGTGCGCGACAGAACTTGCCAGCTTGCCTACTGCCGCGAGTTTTTCCTCTTCCACAAGCTGTTTTCGAGCCCGCTCCAGATCTTCCATCTTTCTGGATAGTTCATACGTCCTCTTCCGAATGCGATTCATCAGCAACCACACAAGTAAGCCCACGATGAAAAACACCAGCACCAGCGTGGCCGATTCCATCATTTCGCCCAGAGCATACGGCGGGCTGAAGTGGCCGGAGTAAAAAACCCAAAAAATAGAGAACGAGGATGAAGCTGCGGCCACGACCAACGTAGCGCGCAGCGAAAAATAGACAGCGGCCTCCAGAATCGGGACCATCAGCATGCCAAAGTAAGGTGAATCGGGTTCCCGTGAGGCTATTGCCAGCATCAGAGCCAAAACCAGCGTGGACGCGATCGAGATCTGAGCAACAGCGCGTTCTGTCCGGGCCGAAATACGATTCGCATTCCGACGAAAATAGAGCAGTTCACCGATCCGCATCAAAATTGCAAGACTAAGCAGTGCAACCACGATTCCGGACGGCATGCGATTGAGGCCGGCAAAGATTCTCTGCGTGATAAAAAACACCAGCCAAACGACGAGATAGGTAGCCGTAACGAGACCCCGGTCGATAGTTTCTGTGGAAGCGTCAACCGGACGGTTGGATTCAAAGTTTCCGTCGCTATTGTTCGGAATCATTACGTTATTGTCTGCATTCCACATGCCAAAGCTCTTTGCTCAAAGTACGCGCTTTACACGCTGCGTTGAAGGTTCAGCTTCTTGTCCCTCGTTCGGTGAATGGCATCTGCGTTCAAAATTTTGAACGAATGCCAATATGATTCAAGGGGATTGAAATCTACCCATATCATCTGAGCAACCTGATTGAGCATACCGTTGCTAAGTCTCGGACTGCCAATCCCAGGACGAATGCTGGGTATGAGAAGGGTCAAAGCACAGAAAACCGAGGGGCCTGTTCCCCCCTATGACCCTACCTCTACGTGCCTATCCGAAATCACACACACCATCTGCAGCTTGGAGCTGTGCGGGCGACAGCCGGTGAATGAGCGCAAATGATCACCGGTAACTTCCCGCAATGAAAAAAGCCGCGCCGGATAAGGATGCGCGGCCTTCGAATGAATTGAACTACTGATTAATGCTGTGCGGACAGAGGTGTTTCTCCGGGAGCAGGTGGGTTCAGGCTATAGACGCGCACGTAATCAACAAGCATCTGAGCCGGGAAAGGCGTGGTGTCGTCTGGGTTACCAGGCCAATAGCCGCCAACTGCAAGATTGAGCACAATGAAGAATGGGTGATCGAAGGCCCAGTGCGCTCCTGCGGGGACATTTTTCGCGCGCTGTGTTTCGAAGAGCTTTCCGTCGACATAAAAACGAATTTCACCTGGCTGCCACTCAGCGGCAAAAATGTGGAAGCCGTCACCGAATACGGCGTTGCCGGGAAGTGTGTAGGAGCCGGAGAGAGGATTTGCGCCTGAGTAGCCCGGGCCATGCAGACTGCTATGCACAGTTGAGGGCTCGATACCAATGTTTTCCATGATGTCGATTTCGCCACAAGCAGGCCAGCCAAGTGTCTTGTGATCGGCGCCGAGCATCCAGAAAGCCGGCCATAGCCCTTTGCCTTTTGGGAGCTTGATACGCGCTTCAATGCGTCCATATTGCAATTCAAAATGGCCCTGGGTTTCAATGCGCCCCGAGGTATAGGAACGGGTCTGATTGTCTGTTCCCGTATACGCTTCCTTGCGAGCCGTGATGACAAGATTGCCATTTTCCTGCTTCAGGTTGTCGGGACGGATTGTGTAATATTCGAGTTCGTTGTTGCCGTAGCCGGAATCGTTTTCAACGGAAAGCCATTTGTGCGAATCGGGCGCGCTTCCATCCGGGCCGTTGAACTCATCATGCCAGACGAGGGTTTGGTCTGGTTGCGAGGTCTGCACCTGATCGGTACTGGCCGTGCCACCTTGTTGCGCGAGAGTCTGCCCTGATGCGGGAACAAGCAGTAGATAGGCAGGAAGCATGAGTGCTGGAATCCAGTTTTTGAAACGAAGCATGAAGTACTCTCTTCTTTATTTGCGACAACGTTTGTGTGTTCAGATCCTTACGCCGAGGGCAGCGATTGCGGACCGGAAAAGCGAATCTTAGTTGGTGTAGATCCGCACATAATCGACGAGCATCTGTGCGGGAAATGAAGTTGTTGCATCCGGGCTTCCCGGCCAGTCGCCGCCGACGGCGAGGTTGATGAGGAGAAAATTGGCGCCGGAATCGAAGGGCCAAACCGCGCCGTTGTGCCCGGCAAGATCGGCTGTTGTGTAGGTCACATAGGGCGAAGATGGATCATCGATGTAGTAGGAGACGGCGCCTTTGCTCCAGATCATGCCATAGGTGTGCCACTGTGCAGCTGTTTGCCCGGTTGGAAATGAGAACCTGGTTCCGATGCTGGTGCCGGTGAATCCGGTTCCATGAATGGAGCCTTCATTCCAGTCGGGTGTGGTGGCGGCATTCACGCGTTCAAGCACGTCCTGCTCACCGCAGGCGGGCCAGCTAACGGCTGTAATGTTGTTGCCCAGCAGCCAAAAGGCCGGCCAGAGACCTTGCTGCTCGGGAACCTGGGCTCGCACTTCGATCCGACCATATTGAAAACTGAAAAGGCCCTGTGTTTTCAGGCGCGCCGAAGTAAAGACGCCGGGGGAGGACTCTCGTGCAACGATGTGCAGATAGCCGTCCGCGCCGATATAGGCATTGGGATTGTCGGTGCTGCACGGAAAAGCAGAGCCATTCCATGCGCAATAGTTTTCGAGCTCGTTGTTGCCCCAGCCGCCGGCCCCAGTGTCATAAGTCCAGATGGCTGGATCGGGCTGCGCGTTCGAGCTCGTTGAATTTGTGAATTCATCGGACCAGACCATCGTGCCGGATGGAATGTTAGGCGTGAAGGTCTGGCTGCTGATAGTGCTTGCGGTGTAGCCGGTTTTAGACGCGAGCGCTTTCAGTGTGACGTTGGATGCGATGAGGAAAGGCGCCTCATAGATGGATGAGGAGGTTGTGGGTGCGGAGCCGTCAAGCGTGTAGTAGATGGTCGCGCCGGAGGTGCTTGTTGCGAGTGTGACGATTTGCGCGTTATTTTGCGCAGCAGCAGTGGTAATGACCGGAGCCACTGCCTGCTGGGTGGTGCTGCCGGTTTGCGAGCTGCCACTGCTTCCGCCGCAACCGGCAAGCAGGACGATTGCAATCCAGCTGGAAAGCCGCAACGATGAATAGAGTAAACGGGACATAGCAAGATTCACCTTGAGTTAAAGGGCCTGTCGGGCTGCAGTGACGCAGTATGCGTGCAAGCGGCAAATTCGTTGATATTTAGGGCGGCTGTGGCACAGCCGCCCTAAACGTTGTGGATGGATTTAATTAAAAGGTGAAGCGAGCACCCAACTGACCCACGCGGCCGCCCAGACCACCGTAATTGATGATCTGTCCGAAGTTCGGATCCGACATATTGGTGACAGGGCCAGCCAGCTGGTTCCGGTTGAAGAGGTTGAAGAACTCAAGCCTCATGGTGAAGTTGTAGCGCCCATCCGGACCCATGGCAATGCTCTTGTGAAGGCCAAGATCTTCAGTCGCGAGACCGGGATTACGTGCCTGTTCAAGGTAGTTTCCTGCCGTACCCAGCTGGCCTTGATCGGGATTTTCGAAGCAGGAAGTATTGAGATACGGTTGGTAGAGCTCCGTTTTGCCGGTGGTGAGCTTGCAGCCCGGAACCAGGTTGACATACACGGAGTTGAAGCCGGGGTACGAGTTGGTGGAGTGTACCTGAATTGGAGTGCCGGTGTTGTAGTGGAAGTCTCCATTGAGGCTCCAGCCGTTGATGATGTTATCGACCACCGGGCCAACATTGCCGAAGAACGAACGTCCGCGGCCGAAGGGCAGGTTGTAAATGATGTAGCCCTTCACAATGTGGGTCATATCGAACGAAGAGATGTTTTTCGCTTCGGTCTTCAGGTCGTAGATGTTCTGCAGACTGCCGGCCCACCAGAGTTCTTCGAATCCGGAGTCGACGTCGCCGTGTGTGCGTGACCATGCATAGCTTGCCTGAAGGGAAAGTCCCTTGGCCGAGCGGCGGGTTACGCTGAATTGCAGACTCTTGTAGTCAGAATTGCCAAGCGGTGGCCCAACGGTGAACAGCGGACCATAGGAAACAGCCACCTGCGGGTAAGGAGTGATGCCCTGATAGCCAGGGCCTGTACCGGAGTAGCCCCAATAACCGTTATAGGAATCGGGGTACTCGCCGTTGAGTACATAATTCTGCATGTTAGCTACGGTTGGCTGGTTGGTGAGCAGTGTTCCGCTCTGCAGGTGATAGCTATGGCTCTGAATCCAGTTCACATCCAGCAGAGTATTCATTGCCAGCTCGCGCTGTACGCCGATGTTGTATTGCTGTGTATTGCCAGGCGTGAGCGCGCGCGGATCGATGCTGACTACACCCCACTGCGTGTAATCAGGCGTCTGCACTTGTGAAAGTACAGGTTGATAGCCTGCATCCCAGTTGAAGTTCGACTGCGAACTGCGTTGATAGTAGCCGGGGTTGCCGGTCTGTCCGTAGGGGATGCCGCCCCAGGTATTGAGATTGAGAGGAGTGAAAAATACGCCAAAGTTACCACGGACAACGGTCTTCGGAGTGATTCGATAGGCCACACCGATGTGAGGTGAATAGTTGTAGTAGTTCTGGCGAGTCTCGAAGGATTGGCTTCCACTGGTCAGGTATTTGTATGCGCCCATTTCCCCGGTAACGGAATTCGGTTCGTCGAGTACAAAGCTGGACCAGTGGCCGTATTTTTCCTTATAGGGATTGTTGAAATCCCAACGGAGACTCATGTTGACTGTCAGCTTCGAATTGACCTTGAAGTCGTCGGTGACATACCAGGAGAAAGTCTTGCGGCGGCCGTAAACGGGGTCTTCCGAAGTTGCGGTAGCAAGATATACATCGCCAAGTAGGAAGCTGCCGAATGCGTTGCCGATCAAATTGTATGAGTTGTTAAGGTACCAGGCAGGTGCCGTGGACGTTGGGTCGAAGGTGATGTTGTTAAAGGTGCCTGAGTCTGGATGGCTATTGAACTGCATTGCGCGGAACTCGACACCGAATTTGAGGTTGTGACGGCCGCGGCTCCATGCAAGCTCATCGCTGTAAACGAAGGTGTTGCCTGCATAAAAGTCGTTAAACTGGCTTCCCAGATTGGAGAAATTCCATCCATTCTGGTAGCTGCCACCGTTGGTGTACATGCCGGAGCTGAAGACGATCAACGGGAAGTTACCCGCACCGTCCGTGATACCAAGCTTCGAGTCCCAGTTACCTGCTTGCGAGACGGCGATACTGGGATTGCGGAAGCGATTGAAGGTTGCGTAAACCGTGTTCACCACATGTGGCGAGAAGATATAGGTCTGGCTCAGACGTGCACTGGGCGCAGTTGTGTTGTGCCAATATGCGTTAGCCATGGGGCCGCCATACTGTGCTGTCGGCGACCACGCTCCGCCCTGGTCGGCGTTGATGCGCGGATAATTGTCGTAGTAGTACGAGCCATTGATATGCATCCGCTCGCTGGCGTTGTAATCGATCTTGATGCTGCTTTGTGTGTTGTGGAACCACGGGTCGGGGTTGTAGGCCGGACCGGCGTTGTTGGTCGTCAGACTCGACTCGGGCTGATAGTACTGATGATAAAGCTGGAGAATCTGGGCGGTAGCGGCACTAATCCGGTTAGTCGGAATGTGGTTATTCACAAAGACGCAACCGAAGGAACCGTTGATGGCGGTGGCCGGGTCAACAATGGCTCCCTGATAAATTGGGTTGCCGCAGTCGTCGTAAGCCGGTGTGCCGTCATAATTCTTGATCTGATTGCTGGTTGAAAGCATGGGGCTCAGATCTGCGTATGTTGTGACGTTGCCGCTGGAATCGAGGCCCATCATCGCGTCTGTGGGTACAGTGCGCGTATTTGCCCCGAGACTCCACATGGCCTGCATATAGCGTTCGAATGCACCGAAGTAGAACAGCTTGTCTTTGACGATCGGGCCGCCAAAGCTGCCGCCCCAGTCAGAGAGAGAATCGCTCTTCTTCAAGTAGGCGTCGGCGTTGGCCGGGTCCGTGATAGCGGACAGATGGTTCGATGCACTCAGGGCATCGAGACTTGTCGAGTGCAGGAATCCGAACAGTGACCCATGAAGTTGATTGGTTCCAGATTTGAGCTCATAGCGGAAAACGCCGCCGCCGCTGCGGCCCGCATCCGCGCTGATGCCGGCGGTATCAGCCTGAAATTCCTGAACAGCTTCCATTGGAGGCTGTGACTCGCTGATGTATCCGCCCAGCTGGGAGACGGCAGAGGTGCCGTCGATAAGTACTTCCTTGGTCAGTGCCATGCTGCCGTTGATGTGTGAGCTGTAATCGGAGCCCTCTGCACCCGGCACATAGTCGAAGATAAAGTTCGAGAGGTTACGGCTCCCCTGTACATTCAGGGGCAGCTCGCTTACGGCTTCATTGTTCAGGTTGCTTGAGACCGCTGTGTTTTCGGTCTGCAGCAAAGGTGGAGCGCTGGTTACCTCCACAGTCTCTGTGGTGCCACCCACTTCTAGAATAGGGTCAATTTCGACAACCTGACTAATCAGAAGTGTAATTCCCTTGCGTTCAAGGGTTTTGAAGCTATTGGCGGTGAAGGTCACCGTGTAGTGGCCGATTGGCAATCCACCGACGCGGTAAAAGCCGTTGCCGTCGGTGGTGGTGACGGTCTGGATATTGGTTCCGGTATTTGTAACCTGGACCGTGACATTGGGAACTACGGCCTGCGATGCATCCTTAACCGTACCCGTAATTGTGGCGCGGTCAGACTGCGCCATCACCGGTAGCGAACAGATACAAGCAAGCAGCGCGACCAGTTGAAGAATTCTTCGTACCATCACTGCGTTTCCTCCATAATGCCGCACATCGAACGTGCGGGTACGTGTGCAACGCCTCTCAGCAGATCCAGGTTCGCAGTAGCGCATTGTGGGGCCTGCTGATTAAAGCGTTATTTTTAAAATACTTATGAGGCAATTGCTTCATAGATTTTTAACCCTCCGGTAAGCTTTAGCGACCTTTCGATCCACCTTTATTACGCTTTACCGGACCACGCGCATTGAACGCGCCCATAACAACTGTTGAAAACGTAAGAGCAGATAAATTTACGGGTAGTAAATCAAGGCATTCCCTGTAGGGGCTTTATAGGCGGGATGCCAGAAAAACCCATGCTGTTTCAGCATTGCCAGGTGCAGCTACGATGCCGGAGTGAATGAGATAGACATAAACCCAGTCAGAGCGTGGTGTTCAAAAGCGCTGCGTAGGATCTTGTTGACGATAAGGCATTTGGTGGGTCTCTAGTGTCTGTGCAGGCATGCCCAGAGAGTTGTGAATAACGAGAGAGTGAAGCAAGGCAATTTAGAGAGAATGCCTCCTGAGGCCGAGCGACGCAGAAAGGGCAGTAGTGGATGCTCACCGGGAAATTTACAGGTAAATCTGGGGTTAATCGGCACAATTTACGCTGAAATAATTTGAGTTAGCCGCCGGTAACCTCGAAAGGGACGATGATCTGGGACTGGTCGCCGCTCATGGTCGTTGCCGTAATTGTCACCGTATAACGACCAGGGGCTGCCACTGTTCTGCCGTGGTCGGAGAAAGACTCGGTGGAAAGCGTTAATGTGTCTTGCTGAGTGAGAGTGTCTGAAAAATCAACCACAGACGTAGCCAGTGAGCAGACGGCCGTGGAGGGTTGGGTAGAGCAGGTTAGCAGTACACGTCCGGCGTATTGCTTGGCTTTCAGGTTGACACTACCGGCCACGGAGGCACCGGCTCGGATACGCACGGACTGCCATTGAATGCTTGGTGCTGGTACGGGCGGGATTCGATAAGCTCGCACGTAATCGACAAGCATATCGGCTGGATTGGGAGTAGAAGAATTTGGGTTGCCGGGCCAGTCACCGCCGACGGCAAGATTGAGTATGAGAGAAAAGGGATGGTCGAAGACCCATTTGCCGCCTGCGGGGATATCGCTGCTATCGATGACGTAATAGACATTGGCAGGATCGTCGACGTAGAACTGGATCATCTGCGGCGACCAGATGATGCCGTAAGTGTGAAATCCGGGGTCGTCGACTCGTGCGCCATTCGGCAGCTTATAGTCATGCCAGAGTCCGTTGAATCCGTAATAGCGCGGACCATGCACAGTGGCACGAATCATCTGCGGGCCTGGTCCGTTCGTGCGCTGAGTGTAGGAGATATTCTCCGCAATATCCACCGATCCCGAAGCGGGCCAACCTACTTTATTGAAGTTTGAGCCGAGCATCCAAAATGAGGGCCACAGACCGGCTCCTACCGGCATCTTGATGCGGGCCTCGATGCGCCCATATTGAAAGTCCTTTTTATCCATGGTCGTCATCCGAGCCGACGTCCAGTGGCCTTCCGCATTGCGTTTGGCCCGGAGCACGAGATGTCCGGAACCGTCGAGAAACGCATTCGGTTCGCTCGTATCACAGCCATGTGGAACTGAGGATAGAGGTGAACAATAAACCTCGATCTCACCATTTCCCCATCCACTCTGATTGCCAGTTTCAAAGGACCACTTGGTAGGATCGGGCAACTGATGTGTTGCTCCGTCAAATTCATCGCTCCAGGTGGGCTGCCCCCAGTCCAGGGCTCGATTGATGACAATCGGTACAGGTTCCGACCACTTGCCAAACAGATAGCCGATCGCAAAAACAGCGATAAGTGCCAGTAGTCCTATGCCTGATTGCAAAAGGGTGCGGCGATGAGCGGTGATTGTTTGCGCGATGCGCTGCGAGAAAGGGGTTACGCCACTCGCTTCAGGTTTCAACTCGGAGGAGCGGACAAATTGCGGCACGTAATGGCCAACTGGTAAGACAATTTTGAGTGTGTGATTTTTGCCGTCTCGCGCGTAGATATCGCTGAGCTTCTTGCGCAGTGTCCGAGCGGTAACGCGAACAATCGGGTCAACATGTGAGTCAAAACTTTCAGCTTTGCGTCCCAGAGCGTCCACTGCAATGGAATACTCACGAATCTCTTCGGCTTCGCCTTCAAAATAGCGGTCACAGATAAATGAGAGAAATCGGACCAGATTGGCAGAGCGCACTAATTCGGGGTGGTTGATAAGCCACTCTACTTCCTGCCTCTCTTCCGCAAAATCAGGTGACTTTCCCAAGGCAGGGTCGTGTGTAGACGGGGAGATCGGGCTCATGTGCGTCAGCCTTATTTTATCCTTCCTGTGCTTTCCAGTTGCGCAGAAGTGAATAGAGAAATTTGTGGCTGGTACAGTTCGGTTGCCAATCGGCAAAATGGCGAATGATAAAGCTCGGGCGGATCAGGCATAGATACGTTTCCTATTGGAAAATTTCTTCAGGGAACGGCAATGCAATGGTGTGAAGCCCGGAGGCGCGGTGAATTGTACGATGCCGGTAATGTCTATCTTGGCGCCTGCGGGTGAGCGTCATTGTGACATCGCAAAGCTGGCTGTATCTTTGACTTCGTGCACTGCTTACTGCTGGCGTGCTGTACTATCCGGGATAAGCAGAGACCCCTTCGGCGCGCAACTTTTTTTGCGGTGGGCGCCACCGCGCTGAGTGGGTTTATACAAAGCTAATGGGATCAGGCACTATGACTGAACCACAGATACCAAACCGCAATCCATTTCGCTCATTCCCCAATCTTCTGACCTTGCTGCGCATTTGTGCGGCTCCAATCCTGGTCTCTGCAATTTTAGAAAGACAGTTTGAGCTTGGATTTTGGCTATTCATTGCCACGGGAGTGACAGATGCCTTGGATGGTTTGCTGGCGCGGCTTCTCAAGCAAACTACTGTGCTGGGTCAGTATCTCGATCCAGTGGCCGACAAGCTCCTTTTGAGCACCCTGTTCCTGGTTTTAATGCACGAGAAGCTGATGCCGGTGCGAGTGACTGTTCTGGTCTTCGGACGCGACGTATGCATTCTGCTGGTGGCTGCAATTCTGTGGGCGGCAACTGGGTGGCGCGAGTTTCAACCGAGCGTCTTTGGCAAGCTCAACACACTGGCGCAAATTACGCTTGTTGCAGTCGTTCTACTTCACCAGTTTTCGCAAGCTCGCTGGGTCCAGATTCTTCACGATTACTCACTCTGGGCCACAATGATTCTGACGGTTGTTTCAGGGCTCCATTATGCGTGGTTAGCAGCAAAAAGGGCGCCGAGTGCCCATCCGAACGGACACGCAGCCTGACGGAAGAGGCACAGAGAATCCCGCGAACATGTAACGCACATGGTTGCAACAATCGTGGCGGTAATGCGCGGTACACTGTGCCCGGCTTTCAATCCGTCTTTTCCGGCACAAAAAATGGAGGCTTCCCTTTGAGAGCACACGGCCGCGTTGCGCACTCTCTCAGTTGGTTGTTGTTCGCATTTACTGTTGCACTACCGGGTATCGCTCTCAGAGCGCAGAAGAGCAGCACGCAGCATTTGGCGGACTATGCTGGAACTTATAGAGACCAGCCGGGCCACACGATCGAAATAGTCGATGGCGATGGCCTGTTTGCCGTGGTCGACGATGCCAAGTATCCACTACGCCCTGTGGGGAAAGACCTGTTCCTGACAGTTTCGGGTGAAACCGTCCCGTTTGTGCGCGATGCAAAGGGCAATGTCACCGGATACGAGCAGTACGGCAGCTTTCATCCGCGCATTTCAGCGTATGTGTCGCCCGAGTCCAGGGCTTTGGCGAGACCGCGTCCGAAGGGGCAGGACGCTCCGGCCGATTACCACTACCATCCCCCTGCAGATTTGCACGACGGCATTGCCGTCGGCGATATTACGCACACTGCGCTGGGCGTAGCCACTGCAAACACCATTGTGCATGCGATTCTCGACGGCACGTATAAGGACGTACATAGCGTGCTGCTCTATCAAAATGGCAAGCTGGTTATGGAGGAATATTTCTACGGCTACAACGCGCAGCGGACAAACCAGTTACGTTCGGCGACCAAGTCCGTAGTAAGTACTCTGGCGGGAATTGCCATCGATCGCGGCGCACTGGCAGGCGTGCAGGAGCACGTGCTGCCGCTGCTGCATTACTCGATTTACGAGCATCCTGACCCGCGCAAGGCCATGATCTCTCTGAGCGACCTTCTCTCGATGAGCTCGGGGCTGGACTGCAACGACCATAGCTCGACCTCACCGGGGCGGGAGACCGTGTTGGACAATGCGCCGGATTGGGTGAAGGCCACGCTCGATCTGCAGATGATCCACGACCCCGGCAGCCAGGGCTTTTACTGTTCGGGCGGTGTGGCCGTGGTTGGCCGGGTCACAGAAAACGCTGTGCATCAAAAGCTGCCGGATTTCGCGCAGGATGTTCTCTTCGGTCCGCTTGGCATTCCGCGCAGCAACTGGACGTGGAATTATGACCTGACCAACCACGACAAAGAGTACTCGCAGATTCATATGCGGCCGCGCGATATGCTCAAGCTGGGTATCCTTTTTGAGGATAAGGGGTTGTGGCATGGCCGGCGCGTACTTTCGGCATCGTGGGTGCGCACCGCGACCGCAGAGCACAGCCATGTCGAAAACGTGAGCTATGGATACTTCTGGTGGCGCCATCGGTTCGATGTGAAGACGCCTGGTGGTGTGCAGCAGACGATTGTGATTGCTGCGCAGGGTAATGGCGGACAGAAGATCTACATTGCGCCGCAGTTCGGTCTGGTTGCTGTTTTTACAGGCGGCAGGTACAACGCCGAATCGACGCCACCGAATACGATTATGGAAAGGATTATTCTGCCAAAGCTCATGAATGGAGCTACGTCACCCATGCCTGTGACCAGGTAAGGTGCGGGATACACCTATCCTATTGAGCAACTGAAGGGCAGCCATTCCGCCTGGAAATTCAGTGCAGGCCTTTATTCGCCGTCTTCTTCTGCTTCTTTCTCGGCGTCTTCCTCAATCGCCATGTCATTAAATTCTTCCGAATCAAAAACTTCGCCGCATTCCAGGCACTCAACAAATTCACTGTCTTCGTGCCGGGAAACAATACGCACTTTAGGATGTTTGCAGGCGGTAGCCATCGCTTCCAATTGAGATGGGGATTTTTGGTGCTCTTTCCGCCGATTGTAGTCAGCTTTCCATGATTTTCAAGGGCCAAGTGATTGCGCTGAAGGATTCTGATGCCGAGTGGGGAATTCCGCAGGTTCAGCATTCCAGTTTTCGTCAACAATGGCATCGAAGAAAGGCATGCGCGCATGCTCCCCTCCTTGAATGGCCGATGGAATTGGTCGTATACTGAATACGGACTGAACAAGTCGGATATTTAAGATGCTGAAGCTCTCAAAAAAAGCCGACTACGGGTTGATGGCGCTCAAGTACCTTGCTGAGCATCCGGAGATTCTCGCATTGAGCGCAAAGGACATCGCGGACGCATATGGAATTCCGGCGCAGCTTTTGGCCAAGATTCTGCAGCAGCTGACCAAGTCGGGTTTACTGCGATCGCATGCGGGTATGAATGGCGGCTATGCGCTGGCTAAGGAAGCAAGGCAAATATCGGCCTACGAAGTGATTCACGCCATTGATGGGCCGTTTTTCATTACCAGCTGCACGAAGGGTGCGAAAGGTTGCGACCTTACCCCAAGTTGCACAATCAAAGAACCGCTGGCGCGCGTGAATGACACAATCGCCGGCGTGCTGAAGAGCATCAGTATTCAAGACCTTGCCGAGCAGGAACATCCAGCACCCTCGCAGACGCTGGTGACGTTGACACTGTAGCAGGGTTGATTTGCCCCACGGAGGTTGACCGGTGGGGATTGTTGTCAGGAAGGATGGAGTTGCAGATGAGCACAGTTTCGACACAGGTAGATGTGCCGGCAGGAGTAACGCTGCCGATCTACATGGACAATCATGCCACCAGCCCACTGGATCCCCGGGTGCTGGAGGCGATGATGCCGTACCTGACGGGTAAGTTTGGCAATGCCGCAAGCCGCAACCATAGCTTCGGATGGGAAGCCGAGCAGGCGGTTGAAATCGCACGTGCGCAGATCGCCAAGCTGATTGGTGCCACCGCTAAGGAAATCATTTTCACTTCGGGTGCGACAGAAAGCGACAACCTTGCCATCAAGGGCATCGCTGAGATGTACCGCGAGCGCGGCAATCACATCATCACGCAGGTCACCGAGCACAAGGCGGTGCTCGATACCTGCAAGCGCCTGGAAAAGTACGGTTATCGTGTGACCTATCTGCCGGTAAAGGCAGATGGCCTCATCGACCTTGAAGATCTGAAGCGCGCAATTGATGACAAGACGATTCTTGTCTCGATTATGGCGGCCAACAATGAGATTGGCGTGCTCCAGCCAATTCGCGAGATTGGCAAGATTTGCCATGAGAAAGGTGTGATCTTTCATTGCGATGCGGTGCAGATCATTGGCAAAGCGCCGTTCAATGTAATTGAAGACAACGTGGACGTCGCCTCGCTTTCTGGTCACAAGATTTATGGGCCAAAGGGCGTGGGTGCGCTCTATGTGCGTCGCCGCAATCCGCGTGTGCAGATTGCCGCGCAGATTGATGGTGGTGGTCATGAGCGCGGTATGCGCTCCGGCACGCTCAACGTCCCCGGCATCGTGGGCATGGGCAAGGCGTGCGAGATCGCCATGCAGGAGATGGACACGGAAGCCGCATATTTGCGCGGGCTGCGCGACCGGCTGCGCGAGAAGCTTGAGTCCGAGCTGGATTACGTGCATGTGAATGGCTCGTGGGAGCACCGCCTGCCCGGCAACCTGAACATGAGTTTTGTGTATGTGGAAGGCGAATCGTTGCTGATGGGCATCAACGATGTTGCGGTTTCTTCAGGTTCTGCCTGCACCTCCGCGACACTTGAGCCATCGTATGTATTGAAGGCCCTTGGCCTTGGTGATGACGTCGCACATAGTTCCATTCGCTTCGGACTTGGCCGTTTCAATACGCAGGCGGAAGTGGATTATGTGGCAGCAAAGGTGATCGATATCGTGAAACATCTCCGCGAGCTTTCCCCGCTCTACGAGATGGTGAAGGAAGGTATCGACCTGACCAAGATTGAGTGGCAGGCGCACTAAACCATCTGCTTGAGCGGACGGTCCATGCGGCTGCAAATAGGAAGAGATTGGCGAGTCGTGAAGCTCGCTGAAGAAATCGAACAGTAGAAAGCGGGCTTCCCCGCACGAAGGAGATCGAAACCATGGCATACAGCGACAAGGTAGTTGACCACTACAACAATCCGCGCAACGTGGGCACGCTGGACAAGAGCCTGCAGGAAGTGGGCACCGGTCTGGTTGGTGCTCCTGAGTGCGGTGACGTAATGCGCCTGCAGATCAAGGTGAATCCTGAGACGCAGGTGATTGAAGAAGCGAAGTTCAAGACCTTCGGTTGCGGCTCGGCAATTGCCAGCTCGTCGTTGGCAACGGAGTGGATTCAGGGCCGGACGGTCGAAGATGCTCTCGCGATCAAGAACACGGATATTGTGAAGGAGCTTTCGCTTCCTCCGGTGAAGATTCACTGCTCGGTGCTTGCTGAAGACGCAATCCGTGCAGCCATCGGAGACTGGAAGAAGAAGAATGGTGTGGCGGAAGCCGCACCTGTTGCGGCAGAAGCCAAGTAAGACCGGCTGAGCCAGGCACAACAAGGAAGATTTGGATGTCGAATTTTGTCACAATTGGGGCCACTCCCTCGCAAGATGCTGTGGCTGCTGTGCCACAGGCTCCTGTACAAGGGTTGCAGGTGACACCCAAAGCTATTGCACGCATTCGCACCGCGATGGCCAAGGAAGGCATCGCGCCGGAGGAAGGCGGTCTGCGTCTTGGCGTGATGGGCGGTGGCTGTTCGGGGCTCTCGTATTCCATCAAGTTTGATACTCGGCCCCGCGAACGGGATCGTATCTTCGAGTTCGATGGTGTACGTGTGTTTGTCGATCCCAAATCGTTTGTGTACCTGCACGGTATGACGCTGGATTATGAAGAGACGCTGATGCGCCAGGGATTCAATTTCATGAATCCCAACTCGGCGCGCTCGTGCGGCTGCGGGACTTCATTTTCCTCCTGAGCCCGGCATAGGCCGGCCGAATAAGTTTCGTTGTACAGAATGGGACCCCGCCTGCACGCCGGGTCCCATTCTTACGCAACCGAATGGTTGCTTATCGCCCGCATTGCGGGTCTGGAGGATGAACTGCATGTTGAAGGTTGTCAATTCTGCGATTCCCGTTGCCTGCTGGTCGTGTTCGGTGACGCAAAATGAGGCCAGGCTGTTTTGCCCCAACTGCAGCAAGATTCAACCTCCTCCGGGAGCAAACTATTATTCGGTGTTTGGGCTTGAGCCGGTGCTGAATCTTGACATCGCAAAGCTCGAAACTGAGTTTCACCGTCTCAGCCGCAAGCTGCACCCGGATCGCTTCGCACGGGCCTCCGAAAATGAAAAGGATTGGAGTCTTGCCGATACGGCATTGCTCAATGACGCCTACCGCACGCTGAAGGACCCAATCAGGCGCACGGAGTATCTGCTGCAATTGAGCGGCGCGGAGATCGGTGAGCAGCACAGTGGCAAGGATCGTCGTGATCCTTCCAGGGCTCCGGCGGACTTGTTGGAAGAAGTTTTCGACCTGAACATGCAGCTTGAAGAGATGCGCATGGCACGTGCTTCTGGTGAAAGTGATCTTGCTCTGGAAAAGAGCCTTGCTGCAGCGAAGAAGAAATTTGAAGGCCTTTTGCACGACGTGGATACTGACTTGCGGACGCAATGGACTGCATGGGATGAAGGAGATGAAAGCGCCCGTGCCGCGGCTCAGAAAACGATGATCGCACTCCTCGACCGCAGACGGTATTTGCGCAATCTGGTGCGCGATGTAACCGAAGTATTGGGAGATTAAGCAGAAGAATGGCGGAAGGACGCGTAGTTGGAATCGATCTGGGGACGACAAATTCCCTGGTCGCATATATGCAGGGCGAGAAGCCGGTGGTGATTCCCGGTGTCGATGGCTCGAATCTTGTGCCATCGGTCGTGGCGCTCGATCCAATGCCCGCGCAAGGCGGACGCCCAACCGTGACCGTGGGCAACAGTGCGCGGCGTGTGTTGATCGAAACACCGGAACGAGTGATTTATAGCGTGAAGAGGCTGATGGGCCGCGGTCTTGCCGAAGTCAGGAATGAGTTGAAGCTGTTTCCCTTCCGGCTTGCGGACGATGTGGAAGAAGGTGAAGTGCCGCGCGTACAGCTCGGCGAAATGCGCTTTACGCCTCCGGAGATTTCGGCATATATCCTGCGCCAGCTCAAACGCAACGCAGAGCGATATTTTGGCGAGCCGGTCACGGCCGCGGTTATCACAGTACCCGCCTACTTTAACGATGCACAACGGCAGGCAACCAAGGACGCGGGCCGCATGGCGGGCCTGGAGGTGCTGAGGCTCGTCAATGAGCCCACGGCGGCCGCCTTAGCTTACGGGCTCGATCGCGCCAAAGAAGGAACTATCGCTGTTTATGACCTTGGCGGAGGTACCTTCGACATCTCAATCCTCAAGTTGCGCGACGGCATCTTCGAGGTGCAGTCGACGAATGGCGACACGCACCTGGGTGGCGATGATATCGACAATCTGCTACTCGCAATTGCACTCGACGAAATCCACTCCGAGCATGGAGTTGATCTGCGAACTCAGCCCGAAGCGGTGCAGGCGCTGCGTAAAGCCGCCATTGATGCCAAGATCCAGCTTTCATCTGCCGATGTGGCACGTTTCGACATAGAGCTCCCCAACGGTGATCGCTACCAGCGCGAAATTCCACGCGAGGTGTTCGAGTCTCTGATTGAAGGAATCCTCGAACGCACCGCCGGACCGTGCAAACAGGCGATGTCGGATGCGGGCGTGAAGCCCGAGGACATCGACGAAGTTGTACTCGTCGGCGGATCGACGCGCATTCCCGCGGTTCGCCAACTCGTGGACGAGCTCTTTCACTTGAGTGCTCGCGGCAAGAAACCGCACACGGAGCTGAATCCGGACGAAGTGGTTG
The DNA here is from genome assembly GCA_035550015.1 of Occallatibacter sp. GTDB lineage: Bacteria > Acidobacteriota > Terriglobia > Terriglobales > Acidobacteriaceae > Telmatobacter. The sequence goes on from DASZRJ010000008.1 coordinate 41,152, forward strand.
CATTGGGCGCCGCGGTACAGGCAGATATTCTGGCAGGTGCGTCAAAGGCAACCGAAGAGTTGCTTTTGCTCGATGTAACGCCACTCTCGCTTGGTATTGAAGCACTCGGCGGCGTGGTGGCAAAGATCATTCAGCGCAATTCGACAATACCTGCCTCGGCAACCGAGCACTTCACGACGGGCGTGGATGGGCAGACAAACGTGGCCATTCACGTGGTGCAGGGCGAGCGTGAACTGGCTGAAGATTGCCGTTCCCTGGCGCGCTTTGACTTGAAGGGGATTCCACCGATGACTGCGGGTCTGCCGCGCATTGAGGTGAAATTCCTGATTGATGCCGACGGCATTCTACGTGTCAATGCGCGCGAGCAGCGCAGCGGCAAAGAAGCGCAGATTGAAGTGAAACCGACCTACGGACTGACCGACGAGCAAGTGGAGACAATGATTCTCGACTCGTTCGATCACGCGGAAGAAGACTTCGCTAAGCGCTTGCTTATTGAAGCTCGCAATGAGGCTGAATCGCTTTTAACAAAGGTGGAACAGGCAAAAAACAATCCGGTTTGGGCTCAGTTGACAGGCGAAGAGCAAGCGGCCATCTCCGCCGCGCAAGACAAACTCGCATCCGCGAAACTTGGAACTGATGCCTCGGCATTGCGCGAAGCCACAGCAACGCTGGACCGTTCGACACAGCGTTTGGCGGAACTGATGATGGATGCTGCAGTCACAAGCGCGATTCGTGGAAAGACGATGCAGGATGCCGGTGAAAACCTTGATGACAGCACGATTTCCGCGCCGCATCCCTTTGCGCCCACAGAGTTCAGATAGCGCCGCAGCAGAAGAGAGGATATGAAAATGAGTGGAGCGAACACAACGAACATCCCCCCCGAGAAACTGGTGCGCGTAACTTTTGAGCCGGAAGGTAAGACGGTCGAATTTGAGTTCGGTACCATGCCATACGATCACCATGGCAAGCCAATGTCCTTTCTCGATGTGGCGGAGAACTTCGACATCTTCCTCGATCACGCATGCGGTGGTTCCTGCGCCTGCACCACGTGCCACATCTGGGTGAAGGACGGCGAGGCAGGCATCAGTGAAGCCGAGGACGACGAATTGGACAGGCTCGACATGGCGGCCGACCAGCAGTTGAATTCGCGTCTCGGATGCCAGGCCGTAATTACGAAGCCAGGCAACTATGTAGTCGAAATTCCCAAGTGGAACCGCAACTACGTGTCCGAAGGCAAGCCGCTTACCTTGGCGGAAAACAAGTAAAACTGCAGCCCAACATCAAACGAGGAATAGATGCCGCGCGAGATTTACTGGACAGACGCAGAAGAGATTGGCATTCAGTTGCAGGAAAAGTTTCCGGATGTCGACCCACTGACAGTTCGCTTTACTGACCTGCATCGTTATGTGACGGAGCTTGAGGGCTTCGCCGATGATCCGCAGAAATCGAATGAGTCGAAGCTCGAGGCCATTCAGATGGCATGGCACGAAGAGTACGAAGACGCGAAAGGCTGATTTGCGGGCAAGATCAAAGAGAAGCTAGTCGTATTCCCGGTCGCTCCAGCCGAACGATCCTTCAAAATGAATGATCTCTGCAGGCTTACCTGGGATCAAATACACACTCATCACATCGAATCGGCAAGCTGGGAACTCGGAAAGCGGCAATTGCCGTACATAGCGCCGGGCAAGGCTACGCATTACCCGTCTTTTCTTGTCATCCACGGCCACTTCCGCAGCGGCAACATCGTGCTTCGAACGGGTCTTCACCTCCACAAAGCACAGGACGCGTCCATTCCACGCAATCAGATCCAGGTCCCCAGGGACGCCATGCGATGTCCAGCGTCGCGCGACAACCCTGTAACCGGTACGTCGCAAATAAAAGAAAGCCTCTTCCTCACCGGCGATTCCAAGCTCCAGATGTGGCGCCGTCGTTTGCTTTTTCAGCGGCGTTCGATTGAACCAACTCATCCACCGTGAGGTAAGCTCCAACCATGATCTCCGGCCTGAAATACTCTGTTCCATCGGCGACTATTTTGAAGCGCGCGCCGGCATTTCGCAATGTCTTCGGTCACTGCTGAATGTTGTCTTGGAAGAGAGAACGAGAAGAGTGAATGAGTCTGCGGCGCGGATCGCGCTAAGTTTGCAGCACACGTCATGCGACTTGAAAAAAACAAAGGCCCGGCGTTGATGCCGGGCCCTGTCTCTTGCGTCTTCAATGAAGCGGAACGGGTCGCCTGATAAGCGCAATGCTCGGCAGTCCGCCGGACTGCCGCTCCGTCCGTTCGGTTTCGCTTGAAGCACTGTTAGGCAGTTTCATCGACTACTGCCGCTTCCGGTGCATTTGCTTTTACGGATGCAATGCCATGATCTCGCGCGGACTCGCTGTTGTATCCTTCGCTGCTGCCGATAATCTCGTGATTCGCGGCTTTGAGGTTAAAGCGCGGATGACCTGCTTTGTCCACCTTCTTCTCATACCGCTCATCGAGAGGAGCATTCTTGCGTACGGATTCAATGCCGTTCAGAGCCGATGCTTTGGCTTTGTACCGCTCGCTCGTGAGAATCGTCTCGCCATTGCCGGCTTTGAGCACAAACCAAAATTGATCGTCTGAAGACTTCCTTATGACAAACTTGCCTGCCATCGCATCCTCCTTGGGAGAGTTGGAAATTGCCAGCGTTACGCTGTAACGTCGTTACGGCCGGAAAAATCCGTAACAAAAGGCAGGCACCATCTTCTCACATGGATTTGAATAGACGGCCTATATTAAATGCCTGTTGAAGATTGGGTTCGCCAGTCAGCGGCGAATCATTGCTGTTACGCGCGCAACAGTTCTTGCATGAAAATAAAAGCCCGGCGAATCCGCCGGGCTCTTTCTGATTAGTTAATTGCCTGGCTACGCCTTTGCGGTAGCCAGTTCGCCAGCCTGTTCAAATTCTTTTTCGGCTGCTGTCAACGCGTCCTCCAGGATATCGAGCGCAACTGTCGCTTCCTGCTCGCTGACGATAAGCGGCGGGCAGAGGCGAATGGAATTTTCTCCACATCCGAGCACAAGCAAACCCTTCTCGAAAGCGAGATACTCCACGCGATTGCGAACCGCCGATGCAGGTTCGCGCGTTGCCTTGTCCTTCACTAGCTCGACACCGATCATCAGTCCGCGTCCGCGCACATCGCCCACCATCGGATGTGTCTTCTTCCATCCATTAAGACGGTCGAGCATCATCGCACCAACCTTTGCGGCGTTCGCAATCGCACCATTGCTGAGAATGTCGAAGGTGGCCAGAGCCGATGCGATGGAGACGGGGTTGCCGCCGAAGGTGGAAGCGTGCGAGCCAGGCACCCAATCCATCACACTTGCCTTGCTCATGCAGACGCCGAGAGGCATGCCGCTGGCAATTCCCTTCGCCATGCAGACAATGTCTGGCTCGACGCCAGTGTGCTCAATCGCCCACCACTTGCCCGTGCGGCCTGCTCCACTCTGCACTTCATCGGCAACCAGCAGAATCCCATGGCGGTCGCAGATCTTGCGCAACTCGCGCATGAAGTTGGTGGGAGCCACCACATATCCGCCCTCGCCCTGAATGGGTTCTACAAAGATGGCTGCGACTTCTTCGGGGGCAAGAATTGTCTTGAAGAGCTTTTCTTCAATGTAGCGCGCGCATCCGAGTGCGAACTCCTCTTCCTCCTGCGGTCCGCCTGTGCAGCCGCGATAAGCGTAGGGATAGCGGATGTGCGTCACACCGGGAACGAGCGGCGAGAAGCGGCGCTTCTGCTGTGGCTTGGATGCGGTAAGTGATAGAGCGCCCATGGTGCGTCCGTGGAAGGCGCCCAGGAATGCGATAACGTGCTGGCGGCCTGTATGGTAACGTGCCAGCTTCAACGCGCATTCAACTGCCTCTGCTCCGGAGTTGCCATAGAAGACCTTGTGCGGTCCCTTCATCGGCGCAATCGAGCTGAGCTTGGCGGCAAGGTCGGTCAGATGCTCGTCGTAAAAGTCGGTGCCGGAGATGTGAATCAGTTCGGCGGCCTGCTTTTGAATGGCGGCCACAACGTCTGGGTGGCAATGCCCGGTGGAGTTGACGGCAATGCCGGCGGCAAAATCGAGAAATTCATTGCCATCCACATCTTCCACGCGAATGCCGCGGCCGCGCTTGGCGACGAGCGGATAGGAACGCGTATAACTGGGCGATATATAGCGCGTATCGGCTTCAACGGCAGCCTGAGCCTTCGGGCCCGGCAGGGCGCCCACCAGCTTGGGCCCAAATTGTGCGTGCAGTTCTTGATTGCTCATCGTCATCTCTCCTGGACAGGTACGTTGGCGCGGCGCATCGTTTCGGGTTGAGGGAAACCAGTGCGGGCAGCCGCGGGCCCCGCTTTGGGCAGGGCATCTCTTCTGCGAGCCTCATTTTTCGGGCTCAGAAAGCAGGCGAGGGTCTTCGGCGGACGGGAAACTCAGTCTCCGCCGAAGAGACTAGGTCGCGTGCGGGTAGGTAGTACGCGAAGATGGCGGCGAGGACAGATGCAGCGCGCACGCGAACGAGACCAGCGACGGTAAGCCGGCATGATCGAGTCACGGCAAAGAGTAAGGCTGTGCATTGTAAGGGCCGCTCGCATTCAGGATAGCACGAACGCGATTGCTCATTGATACGGTGCCAGATGGCATCAGGAGCGCTTATGGCACTTCGAGGTCAGCGAATTGGTTTCTTTTCAAATGCATTCGCCGGGACCAAAGCCGTTGGAGCCGCCCCTTCCAGTGCCACGGGGCCGGCTTCGAATGTCTCTAGAGCTGCCGCATCCGCAGCCATTGTCATCCAGCAGACCGCTCCTTCTTTCAGGAGAGTACATGCAATTTCAATGGTGTATTTAGCTTCCGGATGGTCAATTACCGTTCCCTTGGCGCGCTCAATCCAGAAGTTATGTGCACTCAGCTGATAGGTGCCGTATTGGACGTCGGAAATAGTAAAGCTCTTTCTAAGGCCGTCCGATGCTCCATCCGCGAACCCCGGCAGATCTTTGTCGGACATGGTCTGTCCAAAGCAGGCATAAGACAGTTCCACGGCAACCACCACTGAAGCCGGATTGCCGTGCCGTGCGGTGAAGGGCACATCGACGCATTCAACACCCTTCCGTTCCTCGGCGTTCGATGCCTTCTTTGTTTGCTCGTCCTTAACGGCTGGCAGCATGGGTTTGGAATCGAGCAATTCCCAATCGGAAGGGAGAGAATATGTGTAATTGAGGAGCCCGTGATGGCTTGTCAATACAGGTGTCGGCGCTTGCGCACGGACAGATAGAGTGCAAGCCAGCAGCAATATCGTAAATGGTGGAATGACTCTCACTTGGCCGCAAGTCTACCATGATTCAAAGTTGCGCGCTGTGTCTGCTGGCATCCTGGAAAATGTAATAAATACAACATGATGCAGCTACTTGCGCTTCCAGCGAACGCCGTCCTTCGAGTCTTCAAGGATCACACCTTTTTCCGCAAGCTCATTCCGGATCTGATCGGCACGCGCAAAGTTGCGTTGTTTCTTTGCCTGAGTCCGTTCGGCAATCAGTGCTTCAATCATTTCGTCGGTGAGTGATTGCCGCTCAACGAGCTCGGGTGCAACCTCGCTCATCCGTCCGGAAGCTTCCGCCCACTCGAGCGCGCGCCGCGTTGGTTCTGCATCACGGTCTTCCAGTACATCGAATACCGCATCGAATGCAGTCAGCACGGCAAGCACCGCTTCACGATCGGAAGCAAAGAACTTTCCTTGGTCGATAGCTGTATTCGCAATACGAACAAGATCGAAAATTGGTGCACGGGCCTCAGCTGTATTCAGATCGTTTGCCAAAGACTCCATGTACTTCGCGTGTGCCTCTTTGCATGCGGCTTGCAGTTCGGCATTTTCACCGTCTGGAAAACTGACCATCATGATCCGTTGGTGGAAGGTCCTCAATCGATCGATGGCGTTGGTCGCTTCCGTCAGTCCCTCGAATGTGAAGTTGAGTTGATGTCGATAGGGCACGGAAATCAATGCAAGGCGGATCGCAGAGGCTTTGAATCCTTTCAGCAGTAGATCGCGCAAAGTGTAAAAATTGCCCTCGCTCTTGGACATCTTCCGTCCATCCACGAGCAGAAATCGCACATGCATCCAATGGTCGGCGAAGGTTTTGTGAGTTACGCTTTCGCTCTGTGCAATCTCATTCTCGTGGTGCGGAAACATCAGGTCTTCGCCGCCTGCATGCAGATCGAAGCTGTCTCCAAGGTATTCCATGGCCATCGCGGAGCACTCAATGTGCCAGCCGGGCCTTCCTCTTCCAATACGTGTGTCCCAGGCAGTTTCGCCCGGTTTGGCCGCCTTCCAGAGAGCAAAGTCGCGTGCCGAGTCCTTTTCGTACTCATCCACATCGACGCGGGCTCCATCCTCCATACCGGAAAGGTCCTTCTTGCTCAGCTTGCCGTATTCAGGAAAGGCAGAGAGCCTGAAATACCAGCTTCCGTCTTCCGTTTTGTAGGCGGCGCCGGCCTTGGAGAGCTTTTCCACCAACTCGACCATCTTGTCGATATGCTCAGTTGCACGGGCAATCACCTCTGGCCGTTGCACACGAAGCGAGTCCAGATCTTCAAAGAATGCATCCACGAAGCGCGGCGTATATTCACCGATTGGAATTCCTGCCGCGGTCGCATTCCGTATGATTTTGTCGTCGACGTCGGTAATATTCATTACGTGGCGAAGCTTATGACCGGTCAGCAGCAGAAATCGGCGTAAAACGTCCACTTGGAGAAAGGTTCTGAAGTTGCCGATGTGGCCAAAATCGTAGACAGTTGGCCCACAGGCATACATGCGAATCGAGCCGCCATCAGAAGCCTTCAGTTCGTCCAGTTTCCCTGTAAGAGTATTGAAAAGACGGAGTGTCATGCGTCGCGGTGCCAGCTTGTCAGGCGGTATATTCCCGCCTTGGCGGGTAAACCGATTGTAGCAAGGGTCGTCTTACTTACTACAAGAGAAGCTGCTTTGTACCACGGATGAACACCTGATTCTGTGGTAGATTGGAGCTGTTTTTATTGCAAATTCTTTGACACTGCCTCGCAGTATTGGAGTTTAAAAATAGAGGCTGAAGTCTTATCGCTGTTGTGCGACCCCGACGCGCGACACTCTCTGGAACGGGATGGCGGCAACCTGAGGAATGCCGCAACAGGCCGTGTCTTTCCCATTCGCGAAGAGATTCCCCTGTTTGTCAGTACCGTGTCCGGTGCCAGTCTCAGTGCCATGCGGCGTTACGATTGGTTGGCCAATATCTACGATTGGCTTGAGCTGATCCAACCCGGAAGAGAAATAAGGGAAAACCTGAGAAAAGCAGCTATCGAACAGCTCGATTTGCAACCAGGAATGCGTCTGCTCGAAGTGGGCATTGGGACAGGTGTCACAATTCCCCACATCCCTGAAAATGTCGAAATCTTCGGGCTCGATATTTCCTTCAATATGCTGCATGTGTGTAAAAAAAATCTTTCCGCAATGCGTCGCACCGCGCATCTCTTCCAGGGAGTAGCCGCGCGCCTTCCATTTCGCTCCGAGGTATTTGACAGGGTTCTTCATATCGGAGGCATGAGTCACTTTTCCAATCCAGCCCGTGCACTCAAAGAGATGATCTGGGTCGCGAAGCCAGGTGCTCGCATTGTGATTCTCGACCGTATCGAAAAGTCGGATCGAACCCCCCCACAGATCGAAACAACAGAACAGGAAACACAGCCCGGCCAATGGCTGCTTTCCATTCTGCCCGTTGAGATCACAGACATTCAGATAACAGTATTGGCGAACGGTAAGTGGTTCTGTGCCGATTTTGGAAAGCCTCCAGTTTCCCTCACAAATCCTTAATACTGAAGAAGCGAATCTGCCGCGGAAGTTATTCCCTGTTCGCTTTACTGGTTCACCTCCCGGCGTACGAAGATGTACGTATTCTGGACGCTCAGCGTCCAACCGCTCCGAAATGTCACCAAAGTAACTGCACAGGTAATCACCTGAAAGAGCCACCCCATACATGTGGCGCTATCATGGGCCCACTGCAATCCAAAGTATTCGGTAAATGTATCGACGATTGCTTGCGGCCCTCCCCCCGCTCCCGATTCCGTCATTCCGGCAGGGTTCGCTATGTGAAGTGACCGCATCTCACTCTTTCATTGAGTACGGCACTTCATCCATGTCCCCGCGAATGCGAGGTAGGAAGTGCCCATGTTCTTGAAAGTTGACGGCTCATTGTCCCGAAACGCAGCCGTCTGGTCCATCGTGTTTTTCTCGCTGGCAGCCCTGTTTGGTTGCGGCGGACCAGCCAGCATTGATCCTGCCTTTTTCGGGCAGATTACGGTGTCACAGAATTCTGTCCGCGTAAATGAACATATTCAAATCCAAAGCTACGCGGCCATCACCAGGGTGCCCCTCACCTACTCTGTCAATGGCGTTGCATGGGGCAATGCCGAGTTTGGCACCGTTGACGGCAATGGCCTGTACACAGCTCCCTCTGCGGTTCCCGCACCCAACACAGTCACCATCACCGCCGTTCCCACAGCACACCCGGATTACCCGCCCGGCACCGTTGAAATCAGTGTGCTGAATCCAATCCCCGTCCTCAACAGCGTCACACCGACTGCCTTCACCGAAGGAACAACCACAGTTGCGCTCGCCGGTTCCGGCTTCATCTTCAGCTCACAGGTTTTGTGGAATGGAGCGCCGGTTCCCACGACCTACGTCTCCTCCACCAAGCTCGTCGCGGTCATTGCCGCTCCAAACCCGGGCACATTTCCCATTCTTGTTACGAATCCCGATCCCGGCTCTGCCAACTCACAATCGCTTTCGATCACTGTTGGTCCAGGGCAGGTGGTTCTCAAGCTTCAACCCTATCTTGGAACGGACGTCCGCGTCCGCAACTCGCTCAACATGGGCCTCACCGTCGAAGGCACCACCAACACTGCCGTGACCCTCTTCATTAACGGCATTCAGGGCGGCAATGCCACGCTCGGCACCGTCGTGCAAAACGCTGACGGCTCTCTTACCTACACCGCACCGCCCGTCGTACCCACTCCCAGCAACGCTGTGCAATTGAAAGTCGTCAGCGTCGACAATCCAAGCGTCTTCATCACGCGCAATATTGCCGTGCTCAACCCAGTTCCCGTGCTTGAGACTGCTACACCCATGTCCTTCTCCGTAGGCTCCGCAAGCGTAGTCGTGCAGGGCAAGGACTTCATCAACGGCGCCACGGTTCTCATGAACGGCTCGCCTGTCTCCACAACCTTTGACAGCGGCACGCAACTTACCGCCACGCTCAATCTCACACAGCCGGGCGATCTCGATCTGCAAGTGCTCAATCCCGCGCCCGGTCCGGCCACATCGTCTGATCTCATCGCTGAAGTGCAGGGCACAGTCCCCGTCCCGGTCGTCAGCCCGCAAGACGCATCTCGCTTCCTCACTCAGGCCACATTCGGCCCAACCGACGAAGATATTCACCACCTCTCGCTCATCGGCTACCAGGCATGGCTGAATGAGCAATTCAGCATGTCGCAAACCAAAATGGAGCCCGGCGTGGAGCAGGCAATTCTGTTCAACAATCCGCCCTGTGCTTCAGGCGACCAGAAATGCATCTCCGCGCTCTTCATGCAGAACAACCAGGACCAGATCTACGTCGAGAATGCGTTCTGGCAGCAAAGTGTCTCCGCCAGCGACCAGCTCCGCCAGCGTGTGCAGTATGCGCTCTCTGAGATGTTCGTTATCTCCGGCATGGACGCCAACATCCAGAACATGCCGCGCGGCGAAGCCAACTACTACGACATGCTCGGCGCCGACGCATTCGGCAACTTCCGCCAGTTGCTTGAAGACGTCACTCTGAATCCAATGATGGGCGAGTACCTTTCGATGCTCGGCAATGACAAGGGCAACGCCACCACCGATCCCGATGAAAACTACGCGCGTGAAGTCATGCAGCTCTTCACCATCGGGCTCTATCAGCTCAATGACGACGGTTCGCAAAAGCTCGATGGAACCGGCCAGCCCATCCCCACATATTCCAATGACGATGTGATGGGGCTCGCCAAAGTTCTCACCGGCTTCAGTTGGAATGTCCCCGGAAACACGTCGGACGCCGCATGGTCCAACTGCTGCATGTACGTGGGTACGGGCTACGGTGAAGACCTTCTGCCCTTGCAGGCTTACCCCAATCATCACTCAACGGCGCAAAAGAATTTTCTCGGCGTCACCATTCCCATGTCGGCCAGCCCTGACACAACCGGCGATCTGAAAATTGCGCTTGATACTCTCTTCAACCATCCCAATCTCCCATTGTTCTTCTGCAAGCAGCTCATTCAGCATCTCGTCACCAGCAACCCCAGCCCTGCTTACGTCAGCCGTGTGGCCGCTGTGTTCAAAGACAATGGCTCCGGCGTCCGCGGAGACATGAAGGCCGTCATCACCGCCATCCTTCTCGACCCGGAAGCCCGCGACGCCGTCAGCGCAGCCGGCAATCCGCAGTACGGCAAAATTCGCGAGCCGCTTCTCCGGTTCACTGAGTGGGCGCGCGCGTTCACTGCGCAGTCGCGTACCGGCGGCTACTACATGGGTACAACCGAAGGCCCAATCTGGGGCCTCGGCCAGATGGCGCTGCGTTCTCCCAGCGTCTTTAACTGGTTCGCGCCTGGATACGTTCCGCCTGGAACCAGCATTGAGCAGGCCGGGCTCGTCGCTCCGGAGATGCAAATCACCAACGTCTCCACCGTGGTCGGCTATCTCAACTTCATGCAATATGCCATCGGCGCGGATGACACCAATGGTCCCGATCTCTATTCCGCATATGGAGCCGAACTCGGTCTGGCCGATGCGCCGGATCAACTCGTCGATCGCGTCAACCTGCTCCTTATGGCTGGCCAGATGGACAGCACCCTCCGCAGCCAGATCATCAATGCGGTCAGCGCAATTCCCATTCCCGCCAGTGGCCAGACGGCCATTGATGCGGCCAGGGCCGCGCGGGTAAAAACAGCAATCTATCTCACAATGGCTTCGCCGTCTTTTGCGGCGCAGAACTAGAAGGCGACCATGAGCAAATGTGCATGTAACCACTCGCGCCGGCAGTTTCTCAGAACCGCATCTCTCGCTTCCATGGCGGGCATGACGGCCAGCCCGCTGTTGCTTGGCCTCAACTCCATGGCGGCCATGGCGCAGAGTAGCGGAGCCGGCGATTACCGCGCACTCGTCTGCGTGTACCTGTACGGAGGCAACGACGGTCACGGAACAGTCATTGCCACGGATCCGGATTCCTTCGCATCCTTCACCACGGCTCGCTCCGGCGCGCCTGGCCTCGCCTATCCGCTCGGCAATCTTCTGCCCATCACTCTGCAAACACCGCAAAGCGGCCGCACCTTCGCTCTCAACCCTTCTCTGCAGGGCGTTCAGAATCTCTTTACCGCTGGAAGAGCCGCCGTCGTGGCTAACGTCGGAACGCTGATAGCCCCCGCCACAAAAACGCAGGTACAGAATCGTACCGTTCCATTGCCCGCATCCCTCTTCTCCCACTTCGATCAAACAGCCGCATGGCAGGCAATCGCTTCCAACGGCGGCAGTGCGGAGCACGTGGGCTGGGGCGGCGCGGTTGCAGACGCCATCGAAAGCATGAACATGAATTCCAACTCCATGTTCACCTGCATCTCCACTGCCGGTATCGCTTTATTCCTCTCCGGCCAGCAGTCGTATCAACTCAATGTCACATCCGATGGCCCCATTCCCATCTATGGGCAGGCGAATCCGCTCTTCGGTTACCAGTCCGGATCGGATGCACTCGCATCCATCCTCACCGCCGATGAAACCAATCTCTTCGCTAAGGAATACGAAGTCGTCGTCAATCGCTCGCAGCAGGCGCAGGCCATGCTGGCCACGTCCATGCTCCCGGCTGGCGCCGCAGGCGTTCCCAACCCGCCCCAGTATCTCGATCCGGTAACGAATAACCTGGCCGATAATCAGCTGGCCACTTCGCTGCAAACCGTCGCCCGCATCATCGGTGGCCGCGCCAGCCTCGGTGTCTCGCGTCAAATCTTCTTTGTGCAGCTCGGCAGTTTTGATACCCACGATGGGCAGGCTCCACAGCACGCTCGCCTTCTCACGCAACTTGGCCAGGCGCTCGAATACTTCGATGGCCTCATGACCTCCTTCGGGCTCGGCGATCAGGTCACAACCTTCACCGCATCTGACTTCGGTCGGACGCTTACGTCGAATAGTGACGGTACCGATCACGGCTGGGGCAGTCATCACTTTGTCGTTGGCGGTGCGGTTCGCGGTCAGGACATGTACGGTCAATATCCGGTGGTCGGCACCAATCAGGACAACGATGTCGGTGCGGGCCGCCTCATCCCAACCGTCGCAGTCGATCAGTATGCCGGTACGCTCGCTCGTTGGTTCGGTCTGTCTGACGGCCAAATCCGTCAGATCTTCCCGAACTTCACCAACTTCGGAACCGATCCCTATCTGGGCTTCATGGGCTGAGCACGGTCTCTTACGTCGCGAGGGTCACCGATACGCACATCACCGCAGGCGTGTCATTTTGAGCGAACGGGGCTCAGGCGTTCGTATCAGTCTGGGCATGGTGAGTGACGCATCTGCTTTTGGCAACGCTTCATCGTCACTGAAATGAGTTGATAATTACCTGGACCTGCATCAATCTGCCCGTTTCGCATCTTCCATCGCATCCAGCGCCAGATTCAGCTCCAACACATGCACACGCGGTTCACCCAGCAAGCCAAACTGGCGCTTGGCCGTGTGCCGCTGAATCAATGCCCGCACCGCTTCCAGGCTCAGACCGCGCGCCTTTGCAACGCGTGGTGCCTGGTAATACGCTGCGTCTGGTGTGATGTCCGGATCCAGTCCCGAGCCCGAAGTCGTCACCAGATCTTCCGGCACCGGAACGCCCGGATTCTCCTTGCTCAACTTGTCTGCATCAGCCTGAACGCGATGAACGAATATCGCGTTCGATTGCGCAAGATTCGAGGCGCCCGAGTTGGCCGCATCGTAGCCGTTCCCGGCGGCCGATGGCCGGGGATGAAAATACCGGTCAGAAGTAAACCCCTGCGCCAGCAGTTCCGATCCAATCACTTGCCCGTTGCGAACAATCAGGCTTCCATTTGCCTGATACGGAAAAATCGCTTCCGCCACGCCTGTAATCGCCAGCGGATAAACAAGTCCGAACAGCAGAAAAGTAAAGATTGTGAACCGTATTGAAGTCTTCCACACGGAATGCATGATGGCCTCCTTACGCCAGATGCAGCGCCACAAGGGCAAGGTCGATCAGCTTGATTCCCGCAAATGGGGCCAGCACGCCGCCAACGCCATAGATGAGCAGATTGCGCCTCAGCAGCGCCGCGGCTGGCAAAGGCTCGTATTTCACGCCCTTCAGCGCCAGTGGGATGAGCGCAATAATCACGAGCGCATTGAAAACAACGGCAGATAAAATCGCCGACTGCGGCGAGTGCAGATACATGATGTTCAGCACATGAAAGACCGGAAATGCTCCCGCAAACATGGCCGGAATAATTGCGAAGTATTTCGCCACATCGTTAGCAATTGAAAACGTCGTCAGCGAGCCGCGCGTCATCAGCAATTGCTTTCCAATCTCCACAATCTCAATTAGCTTGGTCGGATTCGAATCCAGATCGACCATATTCCCGGCTTCCTTGGCGGCCTGCGTACCGGAGCTCATGGCCACGCCCACATCGGCCTGCGCCAGTGCGGGTGCATCGTTCGTGCCGTCGCCGGTCATGGCCACCAGCTTGCCCTTCGCCTGCTCGCTCTTGATCAGGTCCATCTTGTCTTTCGGCTTTGCTTCGGCAAGAAAATCGTCCACGCCTGCCTCGCGCGCAATGGCTGCCGCCGTCAGCGGATTATCGCCGGTGATCATGATTGTCCTGATGCCCATCGAGCGCAGCCGCGCAAGCCGTTCCTTCAACCCGCCCTTCACAATGTCCTTCAAATAAACAACGCCAAGTGCGGTTGCATTCTCCGCCACCACCAGCGGAGTTCCGCCCTTGTGCGCAATCTCTTCCACCTTCTCCTTCACCTGTCTGGGAACCATTGCGCCTTGCTGTTCGAGGAAACGTGTAATTGCATCCACTGATCCTTTGCGAATGCACATCCCTGCAATATCCACGCCGCTCATCCGCGTCTGCGCGGAGAAGGGAACAAACTCTGCGTGCATATCTTCCAGATTGCGCCCGCGAATGTTGTACTTCTCCTTGGCCAGAACCACAATCGAACGTCCCTCTGGCGTCTCATCGGAAAGGGATGACAACTGTGCCGCGCTTGCCAGCCTCTCCGCGCTGACATGTGGAGCTGGAAAGAACTCCGCGGCCTGTCGATTGCCTAGTGTGATGGTTCCTGTTTTGTCCAGCAGCAGCGTACCCACATCGCCGGCGGCTTCCACGGCGCGGCCGCTCATCGCCAGCACGTTGTACTGCACCAGCCTGTCCATGCCGGCAATGCCAATGGCCGAGAGCAGGCCGCCAATCGTCGTCGGAATCAGGCACACCAGCAGCGAAACCAGAACGAAGACCGTTTGTGGCGCTCCCGAGTAGATGGCGAATGGCTGCAGAGTCACCACCGCAAGAATAAAGACGATCGTCAAACCCGAAAGCAGAATGCTCAACGCAATTTCGTTCGGAGTCTTCTGGCGTGACGCACCCTCCACCAGTGCAATCATCCGGTCCAGAAAGGTCTCTCCCGGATTCGAAGTGATTCGAATCTTCAGCCAGTCTGAAATCACCTTCGTCCCGCCTGTAACAGCCGAGCGGTCGCCGCCGCATTCACGAATCACCGGCGCCGATTCACCGGTAATCGCAGACTCGTCCACTGTGGCGACGCCTTCAATCACTTCGCCGTCGCCGGGGATGTAATAGCCCGCCTCGACATAGAGAATGTCGCCGATACGCAGCGCGTTGCTGGGCACATCTTCCAGTTCGCCGTGCGCGTTGTACCTCCGCGCAGTTGTCTCGCCCTTGGCCTTGCGCAGTGTGTCTGCTTGCGCCTTGCCGCGCCCTTCGGCCATCGCCTCGGCAAAGTTGGCGAACAACACCGTGAACCAGAGCCAGAGTGTAATTTGCAGATTGAATCCGAAATCGCCGCGATGATGCAGCACGCTTTGAATGAGCAGGGCGGTCGCAAGCACGCTGCCCGCTTCCACCACAAACATCACCGGGTTCTTGTACATCAGGCGTGGATCGAGCTTGCGCACCGCATCCACCAGCGCTTGCGCAAGGATCTTCTTGTTCCACAGACTTTGCTTTTCAACCATGGAGAGTTCTCCGCTCGTTCCTGGTGGTGCTTAAAACAATTTCCCCGCATGCAGTTGCAGGTGCTCGAGGATGGGTCCCAGGCTGAGCACTGGAAAGAAGGTCAGCGCGCCAAGAATCAGCACAACGCCGATCAGGAGCACCGTGAATGTTGGCGTATTCACTGGGAAGGTCCCTGCGGAAACAGGCAGCCGTTTCTTCTGCGCCAGATTGCCGGCAATCGCCAGCACTGGTATCAGCATCAGAAAGCGTCCGACGAGCATTGCCCAGCCAAGCGCGATGTTGTAGGCCGGCGTATTTGCATTCAGCCCCGCAAAGGCCGAGCCGTTATTGCCCGTCGCGGAAGTGAGCGCGTAGAGAATCTCAGTCAACCCGTGCGGTCCGGGATTGTTCAGGCTGGAAAGCCCAATTTTGGGTAAAACAACATAAAATCCGGTCAAAATCAGAATGACCAAAGGGAAAATGAGCACATAAAGCATTGCCATCTTCACATCGAAGGCTTCAATTTTCTTGCCTAAATACTCGGGCGTCCGTCCCACCATCAAACCGGCGATAAAAACCGCCAGAATCACGAAGATAATCGCGCCATATAACCCTGCGCCCACGCCGCCAAAGATTACTTCGCCCAGCAGGATATTGGTCAGCAGAACCATCCCGCCCAGCGGCGTGTAACTGTCGTGCATGCTGTTCACCGCGCCGCAGCTTGCGTCCGTGGTCGCCGTGGCAAACAGCGCGCTCTCGGCAATTCCGTTGCGTACTTCCTTGCCTTCCATGTTGCCGCCCGGTGCGGTCGCCGAGCCTGTCTGAACCACTCCCTTAATCAAGTGATTTGGCTGCGATTCGGCTGCATAAACCGCGCCAAAACCAGCCGCAAACAGAAAGTACATTGCGAAAAAAACCGCCCACCCATGCCCCGCCCACTCCGTCATGGAGCCGAGTGTGCAGGTCAGAGCGGCCGGAATCAGGAAGATCGAAAGGACTTCAAAGAAGTTCGAAAACGGTGTGGGGTTCTCATAGGGGTGTGCGCTGTTTGCATTGAAGAAGCCGCCGCCGTTCGTGCCCAGCATCTTGATGGCTTCCTGTGAGGCAACCGGACCCTGCGCAATCACCTGCACAGTAGTAGGGCGCTCAAGCGTATGCGCCTGCACATACGCATGCAGGTTCTGAGGTACACCGGTGGCAACAAGCACCAGCGCATACACGATTGAAGCAGGAAGCAGAACATAGAGAAGAACGCGGGTCATATCGACCCAGAAGTTGCCAATCGTCCTGGAACCAGTCCTTTTGATTCCTCGAATAAGAGCCACGGCTGCAACAATGCCCACCGCGGCAGAAAGAAAGTTGTGCGTCGTCAAACCCACCATCTGCGTCAGGTAGCTCATGCTTGTCTCAGGCGAGTAAGCCTGCCAGTTGGTGTTGGTGGTAAAGCTTACGGCTGTATTCCACGCCAGCAGGGATGAAACACCGGACAGGTGCTGCGGATTGAAAGGCAAAATTGCCTGCAATCTCTCGATTCCATACGTGACCAACAGCGTCACAGCGGAGAATCCCAGCAGTGCAAAGGCATATTCCTGCCACTCCATCTCCACCCCGGCCCGGACCCCGCACAGCTTGTAAATGAGCTGCTCGCCCTTGCCGAAGATGCGATTGATCCACCAGCTCTTCCCTTCCAGCACGTACTCCAGGTAAATGCCCAACGGACGCGCTGTGACCAGCACAAGGAGCGAAAATACTGCAAATTGCAACCATCCATTGGCCGTCATGTCAGAGCTTCTCCGGGAAGAGCAGCGTAAAGAAGAGATAGGCGGTTAAAACAATTGCCAGCAAGAGTGCGATGGCTATAAAGATCGTCATGACTTACCTCAATTTCTCGCAGGCGCGAACATAGAGAAATGCGGCGGCGAAGAAAATGACGGTGAAAAGAAATGCCCAAAGATCCTGCATTGCAATCTCCCACGTGGAAGCCGTGCAGCCGTGTTTCACCGGCCCAGAGATAATTCTTCGGGATTTGCCATTCAGATTGTGAAAGGGATTTCTAAGCGAAAAATAAAGGCAAGAACGATCTGATATTCAATAGATAAATATTTTCTTGACCGCCCTCATGCTCACGTGTTGTCATGGCTTGCGCGTTGGTCGAGTGGCGCGCGTCTCATGTGAACCTTCTTTCGTATCCGATCGGTGAGGGAAGGATGCACGGCTCAACCTTCTCCACGGATTGGTCTTGTCCCGCTCTTGGCACCCCTTGCCGGGAGCGGGGTCTCTTGCGTTTGGGTGCGCAATCCTATCTGTTTTGGTGGAGCAAATCATGACTCGTTGTGGCCGCGGTTCATTCCTTCTGTTTGTGACAGCCATTCTGCTCTCTTGTATTTCTGCCGGTGCGCAGGACACATCGACAGCCGCGGGCCGTAAGGCATACCTGCAAAAAATGCAGCAGCTTTTTCCGGACGCACCATCATTTGACAAGTGGCTCGCGCAAACGGGCGCGCTCCCGCCCGACTTCACCAGGCTTCCAAAACACAATCAGCTTCCCGATCCACTCACCTTCGTCGATGGCCGCAGCGTAAAAACTCCTGCTGACTGGGCCGCGCGGCGCAAAGAAATCGACAGGCTCTCGCAAAAATATGTATGGGGAACAGTCCCGCCCCGGCCGGAAGTCGATCATGTCGTTGTCCTGGATGAAAAGCACGAGAAGGGCTACATCGTCCGCGATGTCCGCCTGATCTTTGGGCCGGAAGATAAGGGGACAATGCGGGCGCGCGTGGTGATTCCCGATGGCCAGGGGCCGTTTCCGGTTCTGGTGAACAGCAGCCTGACCGGCTGGGCGCCGGAGTTGATTCGCCGCGGATATATGTCGGCCGGCTTTGCGGGAAACGACTTTATGGACGACGCAGATGCATTGGCCGCACTCTACCCGAAGTATGATTTTGCTCTTCTGCCCCGGCGCGCCTGGGCCGCGAGTCTCGTGGTGGATTACCTGGAAACGCTGCCGCAGGTCGACAAGAAACACATCGCCATTTATGGCTACTCCCGCGACGGCAAGATGGCGACAATAGCCGCCGCGCTTGATACGCGTTTCGCTGCCGTTATCGCGGGCAGCACCGGCGTCGGTGGAGTTCTGCCCTGGCGTACCTCGGGCGAGGTCGGCATCGGTGAAGGGATTGAAGCCACCACCCGCCGTTTTCCCACATGGTTTGCGCCACAGCTTCGCTTCTTTACGGGCCGCGAGGACCGCCTTCCAGTAGACGGCAATCTGGTCGCCGCGATGATTGCGCCGCGTTCGTTGCTCATGGAGTGGGGCACGAACGACCAGGTTTCGAACACATGGGGCAACGAGCAGACCTACTACTCCGCCCTGCAGGTTTACAAACTTCTCGGGGTTCCTGATCGCATCAGCACCATGCGCGTGCCGGGCTTCCACGGTGCGAACGACGAACAGAAATGCCTCGATTGGCTCGACATTCAGTTTGGCCGTTCGCATGAGAAGTGGACGAACAATCTGATCTTCCAGTGGGACTGGGATCAATGGCGTCGTGAAACCGGGCAGTCTATCGACATCGCCAGATACGCAAAGCACAACGGCGACGACGATCTATCTTCGATTCATTCACTTGACCAGTGGAACAAGAAGTCTGCCGAACTGCTCACTGCGGTCGAGTCCATGCTCGGATCCGAACCTCCGAAAATGACCGAGGAAGAGATCACATCCGGCCGATTTCACTTTCCGGTTCTGCAGATGGGCGTGCCATACCCCGGCAGGGTAAAACCGGATATTCCAGCATGGGTGATGCAGGCGGCAAGTCATGGAGACAACGAATACGGCTGGCCAAAGGAGCTGAGCAGCAAGACGGAAACTCATCGCTACGAGTTCGGTGACAATCTCGCAGGCGATCTCTACTATCCCGCAGGCACACCGGAAAATGCGAAGTTACCCACTGTCATCTGGCTGCATGGGTATAGCTATCCGCTCGGCTACATGTGGGTTTATCACGAAGACGTGCATCCCATTCTCGCTCTTGTGCATGCCGGTTATGCGGTCTTTGCGTACGATCAGAATGGCTTCGGCAGCAGACTCAAAGAGACCGGTCCTTTCTACAAGCGCTATCCGCAGTGGTCCCATATGGGCCGTCTCGTCGAAGATGTGCAGTCGGCTATCGACATGCTTCAAACACAGAAACGAGTGGATCCGTCGAAGATTTACCTCTACGGTTACTCACTCGGTGGCATGGTAGCCATCTATACCGCGGCCCTCGATCATCGTGTGCAGGGTATCGTATCTGTCGCGGGTTTCACGCCCATGCGTACCGACACCGCAGCCACAGGCACTGGCGGCATTGCCCGTTACAGTAAAATCCGCGACCTCATCCCGCGTCTCGGCTTTTTTGCCGGGCATGAATCGCAGCTTCCGTACGATTTCAACGATCTGCTCGCAATGATTGCGCCGCGCCCAGTGCTGATCGTTCAGCCTCAACTTGATCGTGAGGCCATACCGCAGGACGTCTCCAATGCGGTTGAAGATGCCGGAAAGATCTATTCCTTGTACAGCGCACAATCGAAGCTCGCCCTAAAAGAGCCGTGGGACATCAATCGACTTCCAAACTACCTGCTGGATGAGACGGTGCAGTGGATGTCTGCCAACGAGAAGTAATTAAGGCTGCGGCCGAGCTCCTGTCCGTTCTTTGTTGTCCATCTTCAGGGCGCATCGCCCTGCGCGTTACACTTGCTTCTTCAAAGTGTTGAACCATCTTGCATGTCCTGTACGCACCGCTACCTTTGCGCGCAGGAGAAGGAAGACCGCAGTGAACGCAGTTAAGAACATCTTTCGCGCCCAAAAGGGAATCAGCCTCATCTTCGGCGCAATCTTTGTCATCTCTGGGATGCAGCTCCAGGCCCAGCCACAGCGATGGACGGAAGAGCAGGCAAACCAGTGGTATGCAAAGCAACCCTGGCTGGTCGGCGCCAACTTCGTGCCCAGTGACGCCATCAATGAGCTTGAAATGTGGCAGGCTGCCACTTTCGATCCCCAGGAAATTGACCGCGAATTCGGCTGGGCACAATCGCTCGGCATGAACACCATGCGCGTCTTTCTGCATAACCTCGTCTGGGAACAGGACCCTGACGGATTCAAGCGCCGGATCAATGAATTTCTCACCATCGCAGCCCGCCATCATATCCGGCCCATCTTCGTCTTATTTGATTCCTGCTGGGACCCCGACCCGAAACTGGGTCCGCAGCATCCGCCCATTCCAGGCGTGCACAACTCCGGCTGGGTGCAGGCGCCCGGCCGCGTTATGCTGCAGGACACTTCGCAATATCCAAAACTGGAAGCCTATGTGAAAGGCGTCGTGGGCGCATTCGCGAATGACGATCGCATTCTTGCATGGGATGTCTGGAACGAGCCCGACAACGGAAACGGCTCCGCGTACGGCAAGCTGGAACCTGCTAACAAGACGAGCCTCGTTCTGGCACTGCTTCCACAAGTCTTCGCCTGGGCGCGAGCCGCACATCCTGCACAGCCGCTTACCAGCGGTGTATGGCAAGGCGATTGGTCTTCACTCCAGACCATGTCGCCCATGGGCCGCATACAGATTGAAGAGTCCGATGTCATCACATTTCACAACTACGATTGGCCAGAAGGTTTTGAAAAGAAGGCCCGGCAGCTAGAGCAATTCCATCGCCCGCTCATCTGCACGGAATATATGGCGCGCGGTGCGGGAAGCACCTTTGACACCATCCTTCCACTTGCAAAGAAAATGCACATCGGCGCCATCAACTGGGGCCTTGTGAAGGGCAAGACACAGACCAACCTCCCCTGGGATTCATGGCAGAGGCCATATGTGCTCCAGGAGCCCACTGTCTGGTTCCATGACATCTTCTACCCAGACGGAAAACCGTATCGCGAACGCGAAGTGGAAATCTTCCAGAGTTTGACAGGAGCTAAATAGCTTCTCCCTGGCTTGCGATACTAGGTGGAGTATTGTCTCTAGCTTAAGGAGTTTGGATGTCAGGCGAATCGAATCAAATCTTCAACGGACCTAAATCGGGACGAAGAACATTTCTCAAAGCATCGGGCATTGCCGCACTTGGCGCGGCCTTTGGTCCTCAACTCCCGGCAAACGCGGCGGGAGAGCTGGCCAGGCACTCAAAGAGCAACACATCATCGACCATAGATCTCGTAAATATCCTTCAGGGAACCGATTCCTCATATACGTTTTCGCGCGGTAATTCGCTGCCTATCGCGGCAACGCCCTTCGGCACGTCGCACTGGACGCTGCAGTCGGAAAGCGGCACGCCCTGGTTCTTTCAACCGAGTCACAGGCGTTTGCAGGGTTTTCGCTGCACGCATCAATTAAGTCCCTGGCTCTCGGATTACGGCCATGCCATCTTTCTACCGTTTGCGGGCGATCCTCATCCTGAGCCCGGTCCAAGGTCCTCCTCGTGGCGTCCGGAAAAGGCTGAGTTGCACCCATATTCCATGAGCTTTGAACTGCTGCGTTATCAGGTGCAGACCGAACTCGTCCCCACCGAGCGTTGCTGCATTGTGGAAAGCACAAACAGCAGCGGCGACGCGTCCGGCTTCCTGATTGAAATTCCCGAGGGCGGCGTTCTTGCTTCGCAGGACAAAGCCAAAAGCGAAATTCGTTTCACATCGACAAGCAACGAAGGTGGAGTTCCCGAAAACTTTGCCACCTATTATGTCGTTCGCTTTGACCAGCTGTGGGAGAAGTTCGATGTCGTACAGCTCAAAAAAGGGCAAGTGCTCATTGCTCATTTTGGAGATGCAAAACAGACTGTTGCCCGAGTCGCCACCTCATTCATCTCCTTTGATCAGGCTGTACTGAATCTCAACCGCGAAGTCGGAACAAAGTCCATCGGCGAGTTGCGCGCAGCGGCAAAGTCATCCTGGAGCGATGCATTCTCTCGGCTGGAAGTAGAAGGCGGCTCGGACAAGCAACGCCGTACTTTCTACTCTTGTCTCTACCGTGCATTGTTGTTTCCGCGTGTTTGGCATGAGCTGGACGCGAATGAAAAGATTCACCATTACAGCCCATACACCGGCAAACTCGCTTCGGGTGTCATGTATGCCGATCACGGCTATTGGGATGTGTACCGTGCCTGGTATCCGTTTATGTCTGTTGTTTATCCCGAACGGCTTGGTGAGATTCTGCAGGCCTGGGTCAACGCATATACCGAGGGTGGCTGGCTGCCGCAGTTTCCAGCGCCTGGTTACCGCGCATGCATGACCGGCAGTCTCATCGATTCCGTCTTTGGCGATGCGGCTGCAAAAGGAATTCAGGGCTTCGACCTTGCCACTGCGTATAAGGGGCTTTACCGCCATGCCACGCAACCCGGCGATCCGGACAAGGGCTACGGGCGGCGCGGTATTGAGGAGTATCTGCGCCTCGGTTATGTCTCCACCGATGAAGTTGAACAATCCGTGGCGGAAACCACCGATGCAGCCTACGGCGACTTCTGTATCGCGCAAGTCGCAAAGGCGCTTGGCAAGAGTGAGGATGCAGAGAAATTTCTGAAGCGCTCGGAAAACTGGCGCATTCTCTTCGACGCAAGCACGGGCTTCCTGCGCGGCAAAAAGAGAGACGGCAGTTGGATCGCTCCGTTTGACGAATTTCAATGGGGCAGTCCCTACGTCGAGGGCGCAGCCTGGCAGCATCGTTGGGATGCTCCGCATGAAATGACCGCGCTGATTGAAAAGCTCGGCGGCAAGAAGAAAGCTGCGGACATTCTGGAAAAAATGTGCACTCAGGACCCGGTCTTTCACGTGGGTATCTACGGACAGGAAATTCATGAGATGTCTGAAATGGCCGCGGTGGATTTCGGACAGTATGCCCACAGCAATCAGCCGGTGCATCATGTGCTTTATATCTTTGCATTGGCTGGCCGTCCCGATCGCACGCAATACTGGGTTCGGCGCGTGATGGACGAGTTGTATTCGCCTGACACTTTTGCTGGCGATGAAGATACCGGCTCCATGGCTGCGTGGTATGTGATGAGCGCAATGGGATTTCTCCCGCTCTGCCCCGGCAAGGCCGAGTATGTGGTTGGCAAGTCGCTCTTCCCTGCAATGACCGTGCGCCTGCCCGGCAATAAAACTCTGCGCATCGTGAACGGCACGCCCGATTCCACCTCACAACGCGCGGAACTCAACGGACGCAAGCTCGACTCGTCCACCCTCTCGCACGCTGATGTGATGGCTGGCGGCCAGCTGCGCTTTGTCTGATTTGTTGTACACGGGCCGCGCGCCAATGTACGCGCTTTCACTGCCATGCCGTGGCAATCCGCCCGGCATGGCACGCGTACGTATGGAAGGTTGCTGACTCTTCTGGCATTACTCTTCTGTGTCCGTGGTGCCTTCCGGCACAAACCGGTATCCTATCCACGGCTCAGTCTGGATGAACTTCTTGCCTGTCTCGCTTTCCAGCTTTTTCCTCAGTTGACCGACAAAGACACGCAGATACTCCGGCTGATGCGCCGCCTGCGATCCCCATACCGACGTAAGAAGCGTCCGGTGCGTGAGGACTTTTCCGGCATGCCGCGCCAGCAGAACCAGCAGGTCAAACTCCTTTGGTGTAAGCCGGAGCATCTTTCCGTTCACAGTGGCGCTGTGTGCGCTTATGTCGATCACAAAATCGCCCACTTCCAGCGCGGACTCAACACGTTCCGGTGCGCGGCGAAGGTGTGCCCGCACCCGCGCCAGCAGCTCTTGAATGCTGAACGGCTTCGTCACATAGTCGTCGGCTCCGGCATCCAGCGCCTCAATCTTTGAGCGCTCGTGATCACGCACCGAGAGAACCAGCACGGGAGTCGATGAAGTGGCTCGAATCGCGCGGCAAATATCCACTCCTGTCATTTCCGGCATCATCAGATCCGTCACCACCAGGTCCGGACTCCACTCATGAAAGAGCCTCAAGCCCTCTTCCGGATCGTTGGCAATTCGCACGTCCATGCCCTGCGCGGAAAGCGCTGTGCGCAGTACACGGGTTATCTGCGGCTCATCGTCGATGACAAGAATGCGGGTTGGCATGCGCGGGTTCCCTCAGGCAGGTTACATCATTCCGGGCAAGCGCTATGATGCCTACAACATCCTTGATGCGTCTCCTTGGCCATCCCCGTAAAACCGCTCTGCGGATGTTTGTTGCCGCGCTGCTGACAGTAGCTGTCACCGCCGCATTGGCATGGGCGCATGCCAGTGAAGTTACCGCTGCAATGGGCTTTCTGGTGCTGGTTGTATGGACGGGCGCGCAGGCTGGCATCGCGCCATCTCTCTTTACTGCGATTCTCTGCAGTCTCGCCTTCGACTACTTTTTTCTGCTTCCTTATCACACCTTTGTTCTCGCCGGCGTGCCGGAGTGGATCGCGATGTCCTCTTTTCTCGCAAGCTCGCTGGCGGCTGGAGGGGTGGCTGAGCGCGCGCGTCACCAGACCGAACAGGCCGAACGACGCCGCGAGGATGTGGAGCACCTTTACAAACTCAGCCAGGAAATGATGCTCTATGAAGGCGCCGCGCAGCTCAGGCAGGCGCTTCCGCAAGTAATTCGATCCATCTTCGCGCTCGATGAAGTCGCCCTCTACTTTCTTGACCAGCACGCGTGGCACACAACCACCGGCGCGCCACCCGAGATCGATCAAAATGCACTGCCTGATTGGATGAAACAGGCCGCATCCTCTCCGGTCCAGATTGGCGACTACCGTGCATGCTCTTTGCAACTCGGTCTCAGGTGTATGGGCATCTTTGCTTGGAAGCCCGCGCAACTCTCACCGGAACTTGCAACAGCAATCTCAGCACAAATTGCCATTGCTTTAACGCGCGCCATCGCCATTGAAACCACGGCCCGTGCTGAAGCGGCACGCGAAAGTGAGTATCTGAGAACCGCGCTGGTCGATTCCGTCACCCACGAACTTCGGACACCGCTCACCTCCATCCGTGCGGCTGCCACCACATTGCTGCAGGGCGATGGGCTTGATGAGGAAACCCGTAGAGATCTTGCCAGTGTTGTCGACGAGGAAAGCGCGCGGCTGGACTCACTCATCGGTCAGGCAGTTGAAATGGCCGAAATCGACGCGAACACGATTCAGCCAAAGCTTGAACTTCTCGATCCCCGGCTCTTTCTCGAACAGGTCGTCGAACAATCGCACCGCGTCCTCGGCAAACATCGAGTCTCTATTCATGCGGAGGGTACACAACCGGCTCGCTTTGATCCCCGTCTTTTAGGGCGGGTTTTCCGTCACCTGCTTGAAAACGCTGCGCGCTATGCGCCGTCAGGCAGCCAGATCGCTCTCACTTGCCACACAACCCGGGATCGCCTGCAATTCACCGTTGCCGATGATGGCCCCGGAATCGACGTAGCAGACTTACCGCACGTCTTCGAAAAGCTCTACCGCGGAAGGACTGGAATCCGCACCGGTAAAGGAACCGGAATGGGGCTTGCAATCGCTCGCGCACTTGTGATGGCCCACCATGGCTCCATCAAGGTTGTGAGCGGTACCGGCCAGGGGACTCGCTTCATCTTTTGGGTGCCAATCGGCGAAGCCGCAACCCAGGACAACCGGGAAGACGAGAACGCTGCCTCCTGATCGCCACTCATAGACCGTTTGCGCCACAGCGCAAAAGAAAAGACCCGGAAACCGGGCCCCACTTGCGCTATTACCGGCTCTATTGGTTCATCTGTTGCGTAGACAAGCTGAGTGTAAGCATACGTCCCCTGCCATATTTGCGGATTCTCCGCAATGGCACACCAAGACAAGTCCATGTGAGAAAACGATTCCCCACGTTGACTACCCGTAAACGCAGACTCTGTCCGTATGAAGGCGCAGGAGACTTATCCAGGTGCCCGAGTATTCATTCCATGCGGCTCTTCAAGTTGATGCGAGCTACGCTAAACTAGCAAATTGTTGGTATTGATTGGCAGGCCAACCACTCTTCCGTTGCATGTTGGATTTTCCATTGCATGTAGGAGCGGTGCAGGAAAGACCCAATGTTGCCGAATGAGGTAGAAGCTGGTGGAACCTGAGAGCGCGGTTGATGAATCCGGAATGCCGCCGATTGCGGATTGCCATCGCCAGGTCCAGCGTGTTCTTCAATCTGTTACCTTCCGCAACGCAAGCACCCTGCAACAACTTTTACAGTTTCTGACTGCACGCGCACTTGATGGCCAGTCAGAACAGTTGAAGGAGTACACAATCGGTGTTGAAGCGTTCGGGCGTTCACAGGACTTTGACCCGAAGATAGACACAATCGTTCGCGTCCAGACGCACCGTTTACGTCAAAAGCTCAAGGAGTACTACGACAACGAAGGCAAACGCGATCCTGTTCTGATAGAGATTCCGAAGGGGCATTACCTACCGCGCTTTGAAAGCAGCCCGGAGCCTGGTGAACCGCTTCATCATGCTCACGAGGCCAACGGCGGCTCAACTATTGATACAGAAGCCAGAGCGCACTTCGATGCGTTCGATCTACATGATAAAGAGAACCTTTCGCAGAAGCAGTCCCGCAAACGGTTTTTTAAAACGGCGGTGCTTGTTGGCTTTGCCCTCGTTCTCGTATTTGCGATCGGCGTAGCGGTCGGTATACGCCGAGGTGCTCAGCCGATTCAACAATCGCACGCGGCCACAATTCATGAATTGGCTATCGGTGGTGATCCTGTAAAGGCATTTTGGGCAAGCTTCGTTGGAGACGATCCCAATCCGGTCATTGCTTATCCAGACGCCGTTTTTCTCCTGGATAATTCGAATGATCTTTTTCGATACCGGCAGGGAGCAAGTGACGACCGGGGTTCACTCGTCGATCCACATCTTGCCCAGGAGTTTGCATCCAATCCGAAACTCGTGGCCCAGGCGGGTGCGCTCTATTTCGAGAATGGTTACACAGGCGTTGGTGAATTACAGGCAGTTGGGATGCTTTCAGGCCTGTTCGGCCAAATGGGTATCCATCCAATTTTGAAGCCGAGTCGAGACATAACGCCTGTAGATCTGCGCCAGCACAGTGTGATTCTATTAGGTTCCTCGTTCCAGAACGTAGCTGTGGCGCAGCTGATGATGCCTGGCGATTTTCGTTTTAACAACCCGGACTCGCGGCTTGAGCAATGGCGTGCCGAAATTCAGAATAAAAAACCTCAACAGGGAGAATCGTCCATATATCGCACAATACGCGACCCCCAAACGCGTATTTTGAAGCAGGATTACTCCATCTTTTCGGTACAGGCAGGAGTTGTGCCAGGAAGGCATATTGCCGTATTGGGCGGATTGGATACAACCGGGACGGAAGGTGTGACCATGTTTGCAACTTCCAGGTCCGGTGTGGACGCACTAATCAAGCAATTGACGATGGTTCGCCAACAGGGCACGGCGTTAACTATTCCACAGTTCCAGGCATTAGTGCGTGTGAGTCTTGAGAAGGGCTACGAGGTGTTGGGTTCCAGTTTGGAAGCGGTTCACAAGTTTGATGCAACGAATGGGCAAAGCACTGACGGAGCTGCAGCCACTCCATAGTCCTATTTCCACCACCAAATAGAGCTGTCAATCTTGTCCCCCTGCTCCTCACAGATGGGTGAACTACCCTGTGAATTGGCAGGCAATTCTCATTGTTAGAGTTCGGTGCAGGCATGACGAAATTGGTTGAGATTGCGCTCAATCGATCGATGTAAACGTGAGTATGACTCAATTGGAGCTCTCCGAAATGCAAACGCCCCAAAATTCTCCGGCTTTCGCTATGTGCTTCAAAAAGCGCATTTTCACTGATGTAACGTAGTGTGTAACATTTCTGAAACGCATATGAAAACACAACTGAAACGCGCCTGTTTCAAAACTCCGTAACCCCACGGTCACTTTTCAACAATTCCTACAAGTCATTAGCTTGGCTGCCGTTGCATGGGGCAAATCCCGCAATGTGTGAAGAGCTCGGCATGGAGACAAGATGACCGGGCATGGCAGAAAACCCTGCTGCCTGCGTTATGTGAAAGGGCTTATTCAGTGTCGTAGGAACGGCAGCGCACGAGGCTCAGGGGTAGACAGGAAGAAGAAAGGCAATAAGGAGGCAGTATGCAATTTGGAAATTGCTCAGGGAGCACAACAGGCATGCGAAAGGCGGCTTGGTGGCTTATTCCCCTGCTGGCGATTTTGGGCCTGATAGGGTCCACTTCAGTTCTGCGTGCACAGGGAGTAAGCGGCAGAATCCTTGGGACCGTGCAGGACTCAACCGGCGCAGTCATTGAGAATGTAACGGTTGTTGCAACGAATACAGGAACGGGCATTTCAGCCACTGTGATAAGCGATGCAAATGGCCA
Source organism: Occallatibacter sp. (assembly GCA_035550015.1). Taxonomy (GTDB): domain Bacteria; phylum Acidobacteriota; class Terriglobia; order Terriglobales; family Acidobacteriaceae; genus Telmatobacter. The sequence continues at coordinate 69,736 of DASZRJ010000008.1, forward strand.
GTATCGGTTCGACAACCTGCAGCCTGGAACCTATCGCGTGGAATTTAAGACACAAGGGTTCCGCCCATTTGTTTCAAATGGAAACGTTGTCAATGTGGATCAGGCAACTCGAGTCGATGCCACGTTGCAGGTAGGAAGCACCGGGGAGACCATCGAAGTTTCTGCTGCGCAACCCCTCATCGATACAACCAGCTCGTCGATGGGAGAAGTAATCGACACGAAACAGATTTCGAACCTTCCACTGAACGGCCGTATCTTTTCGCAGTATGTTCAAACCGTGCCAGGCTCTGTGGCATCAGGTTTTGGAAGCGCTGCCGAATCTGCCGCCGGCGCCGGTGCTGTTTCATCCATTACGGCGAGTGTGAACGGCATGCCGTGGGGTGGCACCACGTACACGCTCGACGGTGTCAACAACATGGAATTGTTGAATGCGTTTATCAACGTAACGCCGCCATTGGACTCGCTGCAGGAAGTAAAGGTCTCAACAAACAACGCTGAAGCTACTGTGGGCACGTATGGCGGTGCTCAGGTCAATGCATTTGTAAAGTCGGGTACAAACTCGTTTCATGGATCGGCGTACGAGTTTTACCGCGGCGACTCATTGAACGCGTACAAGTGGCAGGCAACGTCGAAGGCTCCCTACAAGGCGAACCAATTTGGTGGTTCGTTGGGTGGACCCATTCTGCGTAATAAGGCCTTCTTCTTTGTGGATTACCAGGCACTGCTGCTGCAAAACGGTATCAGCTACATTTTGACCGTGCCCACAGAGCTCATGAAGCAGGGCACATTCCTCAAAAGCCAATTTCCGAATGCAATCTACGATCCGGAAACGCAGCAGCCCTTCCCAACAGTATCGACTGACCAGGGCGATGCATGGCAGATTCCGACTGACAGGTTTGATCCTGTCTCTGCAAACATGGTGGCTGGAGCCACAATTTGGCCAACGGCAACTGACCAGAGCAAAACGAGCAATAACTTCAATGCGAACACAACCGAGCCTGATGACAGTCACCAGTTCGACATCAAAGGTGACTACCAGTTCAGTAACGGGGATCGTGTGTTTGCGCGCGAGTCGTACCAGCGGCGCGATCTAACGGCGCCTTCTCCGGGTACGCAGTTCATCCAGATTGGCGATGTGAACGCAATGTCGCGCAATCACAATGCGGCTATTGGCTACAATCATGTGTTTTCTCCGACGGCCCTGAATGAACTGCGCATTGGCTACAACCGCTTCTATACCAAGGACTTCGGCAATGACCTGGGAACCAACGAAAATACCGCACTAGGGATTCCGAACGGCAACGATCCTGAATTCGGTGCAACCGGAATTGGAAACTTCCAAATTGGTAACATCGCCAGCACTGGATCACAGGGCTGGACAAACTCGCACCGTATTAGCAATTCGTTCCAGATAACGGACAACTTTACCAAGACAGCAGGACGGCACTCGCTGACAATTGGCGAAGACTATCGCTTGTTGACGGCATCGCTGACCAACTCAGATGCCAATAAGAACGGCGACTTTACATTTTCGTCGAACTACACCAGCAGCTGCACCATGCAGTCAACATGTGACCATGATTCTGTAGGCGGCAATGAGTTCGCCAGCTTCCTGCTTGGACTGCAGTCCTATCAGGATCGCGGCTTTGTCGCAACCGATCCGGCAACACAAGCTAATCTGCTCGGCATCTACGCACAGGATCAATTCCGCGTCACGAATAACCTGACTCTGAACCTGGCGCTGCGCTGGGATTTGATTACCCCTGCAATTGACCGGCAGAACCGCCAGTCGAACTTTGACCTGGCTCAAGGGGTGTTGGTCTTTGCCAAGTCCGGTAACCGCGGACCGAATGTGGATACGTACTATGGTGGCTATTCGCCGCGCGTGGGCTTTGCCTACTCACCCAATAACGGGCGCACAGTAGTTTCTGGTGCCTTCGGAATTACACACTTCCCTGGCAACTTTGGTGCAATGGGCGGATTCCTCGAGCGTAACTTCCCGTTCTTTGAAGTGTTCAGCACACAGGCGCAGTTGTTGAATGTGCCGCTCGACCCACTCAGCGTAACGGGCCTGCCGAGCTATGTTCCTACTTCCACCGCACAGCCAGTGGTGCCGCCGGTAGCCGTCACTCCTGAGTTGATGTCCAAAAAGATGCAGCCGGATATGGCAAATGCATGGAACTTTGGCATTGAGCAGGAGCTGAGCAAGACGACAGCGCTGGACGTGACCTATGTCGGTACAAAGGGCACGCACCTGTTCCGCCGCTGGAATCTCAACACGCCTGAACCAGGCACAACCTCGTACAACTCGCGGCTGCCGTACCAGTACTTCAATTCAGACGGCGACCAGTATGCAACCAACATTGGTTATGCCGCGGCAGACGGTTCGTCGATTTACCATGCGCTGCAGGTACAGCTTAAAAAGAGCACCTCCTACGGCCTCAGTGGGCGCATTGCCTATACATGGTCCAAAGAGATCGATGACATGAACATGTGGTGGCCGCTGGATGACAAGCTCAATCGTGGCGTGGGCACCAGCCAGGCTCCCGACGTTCCGCAGAGTCTGATTGCGAGCATGACGTATCAGCTTCCATTCGGTAAGGGACGCCAGTGGTTGTCGTCCGCTTCGGGGCCGGTGGATGCCGTGCTTGGTGGATGGCAATTGAGCACGATTACAACCCTGCAGGCGGGCCAGCCTCTGCTCATCAAGACAAACATTGACAACCTGGGCAGCGGTGTCACCAACCTCGCGGATCTTACCTGCTCTTCGGTCAAAACCATCGGCTCGGTAGATAAGTGGTTCGACACAAGTTGCTTTGCCTATCCAGGTGCCCTGCAACTGGGCAACTCAGGCATTGGCAAGGTGCGCGGCCCGGGTTACTACAACTCTGACCTGTCTTTGTCCAAGACAACCTCAGTGCGCGAAGGCATGGAACTTAAGTTCCAGGTGGACGCATTCAATGTTTCGAACACGCCGCACTACTCAAACCCCGACACGAAGCTTGGAGATTCGAACTTCGGCCAGATTGGCGGAACGAACGGAATTCCCCGTGAGATTCAGCTCGGGCTTCACTTCACCTTCTAGCAAATGCAATGCGGCAGCTACCGGAGGCCCAGTCAGGGCCTCCGGCAATTCGCCATCCATGCAGAAATCTATTTTCAATACATGCTATGCCCGGCCTGAACCAGGTGTAGATGCAAAGCAAGGGGAGAACGTTTTGCCAAATCGTAGGGAGTTTGTGAAGGCACTTGCGGCAACTTCATTTGTGGGGACAGCTCCAGGCACTGCATTATTGGCTTCAACGCGTCATAAGCAAGCGAGTTTGGTGCCTGCTGAGCCATCCAAAGCACCGAACTATTGGTGTACATGGGCGGTACAGAATTACATGTTTGGGCAGGGAGATCCTGCTTTGGATCCAGCAGTACTCGAAGGCAGTTCCGGTAGTCGGCTGGCCCACAACGCGATGACGGAAGAAGCACTGCTTGGGGAAAATGGCTGGGCGGTTCGATTCTATCCACGTGTCCGCGAGGACTTGTATTTGATGCTCGATGACGGTTGGGAGAAGGGTGGAACAGCGACCTTCGAACTCGATCCGGTCAAGTTTCCTTCATACAAAGGTGACTCCACGCAGCGTCTTCGTGCGTTGAACCAGAAAATCTCTGGCCATGGGTGGCGTGGTACAGCGTTGTGGTGCCGTAATACGCCTGGCGGTGCGGCAGACCTTCCATTGGAAAAACAAAGTGATGCCGCAGATATTCGTTACTGGAAGATCGATATCGGCGACCCAGACTTCAATCTCATTCGAACGCGGAATCAGGAAAAATTTGCCCTGACGCTCGAGCATGTGCATGGAGAGCCGCCAACCAATGGAGATTGGAAGACAGATGGGCGTTTCGGTGTGCAGCCTTGGGATTCACGCAGGATGGAGATTCTGCGGAATACGGATGTCTATCGGACCTACGACGTCACGTCGATTCTCTCCTTGCCAACAACGCTGGACCGAGTTTCCGAAATGCTGAAGAGCGCCGCCGGACACCCCGAGTTGCAGAGCCTTCTCAATGTCGAAGATGAGGTCTATGTAGCAGCCGTTCTTGGATGCACCATGGGCATTATGCGGCATCCGATGCATGGTCTGCGTCCACACGGAGATTCAGACCTTTTTTTCAATGGCCCGCGCAAGGCCAAGCAACGTATAGACGAGGTGGTACGTGCATTGCGCTGGCAGCGTATTGCTGCTCCCTACGCATGCGGCCACGGGAGCTTCCGTGCGAGTGCAGAAATTCTTCGCGATGGCTGGACATTCTCAGCAGGAGAAACCTGGCAGCATGACCTGCTTGGCCAGACTGTATGGCAAGGCGCTCCAGCAATTCTCGCGCGCAATATTGATCTGCCGGAGGTTGAGACAACGGGCGAGAAGCCGTTTGTCTTCGCGGCGCGCTTCACCAATGGGGCAGTAGCAATCGGTGCACAGGAGCGTACCCAGCCCGGGCATGCATGGCGCATGCCGCGTGCCAGGGTTACTCTCAACGTGGGAGATGCTTCTGGTCCCTTTGGCGTCTTCGGCGAATTTGAGCAGCTCACACTCGTTTTTGGGAAGTCACAAAAGGGTAGAACGGCTCTGGCGCAAGACCTTGCTGCTGATGAACCGGTCGACATCACATCCTCGGTGGAATGGAGTGGCACCAGCATTCGCTTCAAGGGAAATTTGCTGCGCAAGATAGGATTGCATGGCCGCACGCCAGGAGATCTCTCTTCACCAGGTGTGGCCATCGCGTTGCTCTGAGCCAGAGCTGCATGCGGACGAACTGAGCAAAGTGATCGGTATCGGGCCCTGCTCGCAACCAAGGAGAATCATGAGTACGAAGAAACTTGCTCTTTGGATAGGAACGTTGTGTGGATTTGCTGCCTTATGCTGCTCGTCTGCGGTAGCACAGCACTCTGCCGTTACGTCCGATCTTCAATTTCATTCATCGAATGCACAGCTCAATCAGAGCTTCAGCTGGGCAAAGCAACAAGCACTCGACTATGTGCGTCCGCCATCGTCGCCTATCGGCGAGTGGTATGAAGCTGCGCTGCCAGGGCGCAATGCCTTCTGCATGCGCGACGTCTCCCACCAGACCACTGGAGCCGCTGCACTAGGCTTATTTGCCGCTAATCGCAACATGCTCGAACGCTTTGCCAATGCTGTTTCCGCGTCGCGCAATTGGGCGGGCTATTGGGAGATCGATGATGAAGGAAAGCCATCCACGGAGGACTATGTCTCCGACGCAGACTTCTGGTATAACCTGCCCGCCAACTTCGATGTGCTCGACGCTATCGTGCGTATGTGGCGCTGGACCGGAGATAATTCCTACCGCGACGACCCACGCATCCAGTCATTCTTTCGTGAAACGATGACGGATTACATCTCTCAATGGCAGCTAGCGCCTGATGAAATCCTGAAGCGGCCGCGCATTGCAAACCAGCGCTTGCGCGAAGGCAAGTTCGTGAATTCGCGTGGAATTCCAAGTTATAGCGAAGGCCCAAAGGACTTTATCTTTGGCACGGATCTTCTTGCGGCCGAATATCGCGCTATGCGTTCCTATCAACAAATCGCCGTTTCGCACAAAGACAAGGAACTGGCCGTGCATCTGCAGAAAACTGCAGACAAGATTCAGCACATTCTCGAAACTGTGACCTGGTCATCGGCGCATGGACACTTCAACGGTGTCATTCGAAAAAATCTCACTGGATTCGATTCCGGCGATACGATGGCTCTCTATTTCGATGCGGTCAAAGATCCTGCGCACATTGAGGGTGCATTAGCGTACATTTCCGATCCAGCTTTTTGGAAGAAGATCAACATTGAGGAGGAGACATATGTGCCGCGTATACTCTTCCGCTACGGCCGTCCTGCCGCTGCCTATCAGGTTCTCTTTGATCTCTCATCTCCTGAAAAGCATCGCCGCGAATACCCTGAGGTTTCCTATGCTGTCATAGCTGCCATCGTTTCCGGAGCAATGGGCATTGAGCCATCGCAGGCTGGTGAAGAGTTCGATATGAAGACACTGCCACAACCTGACACAGCCGATGAACAGCTTTCAGTGAGTTCACTGCATATTCGTGGCAACGTGCTTGACATTGCAAGCTATGGAGCCACATCTACGCAATTGAACAATCGAGAAGGGAAGCCGATTCGCTGGAGAGCTGCATTTGTTGGAGTTGCCGATACACTCTACGCCGATGGCCGCCCGAAGGCTGCAGCACACGGAACACTTCCCGGTGGAAAACCCATCTCATGGATTACTGTAACTGTGCCATCTGAGGAAACGGTGACTGTAAGCCTGAGCGCAAAGAAGCATGGCAGCCATAAATGATCGTTGCTGTACGGAGTATGCGCGCCAGATGTATTCGACTTGATCCTTGCCGGTTTGCTATCCCGCATGTCGTAACGTGTGGTGATGCGGCGACAGTCATGGCGACCCGACTGAACTGTCTGGCGAATTGGACGATGATCTGGATCAGTTGATCTTCGTCTTTACGCTGTGTTGGCCTGTTGGACAGCGTGCCGCGCGGCTGATTCACCAGCCCGTACGCCCTAAGACTCACTTATGCCACGCAGCTTGGACCGCAAGTGCTCGAATGACAGTCGGAATCCGTCAGAGACTCTTGCTTTCCAAAAATCAGCAGCAAATAAACTTGAGAGGTCGAATTTCGCACTAGAGCACTATTGAGTTTCGGACACGCAACCAACACTAGTGAGCATTATTTGTTAGCGCAGGATGGCAAACAGAAAATATTTAAAATTCTTAATCTAAAAGCTATGGCGGAGAGAGGGGGATTCGAACCCCCGATAGAGGTTTTAGCCCCTATAACGGTTTAGCAAACCGCCGCCTTCAGCCACTCGGCCATCTCTCCGGGTCTGTAGGCGATTATACCGGAATTCGAAAACCTGCCCCACCCAGCCGCCTCCTGTTCTCGAAAAACAATCCCGGCAGGCTTCAAAATCAGAAGGCCGCTGCATTCCGCAACGGCCCTCATTGGCTTTCATGAGCCCGCCACGATTACTTGGCGTGCTTCATCTTCGCCGGCGTTGCAGTCTTGCCTTCCAGCACGGGCTGCCCCGCCTTGTGCTCGTGGAAAAACTTCGCGGCGCGTACCACGTGGTCGCGCGCATACGCCGCGTCGTGCCAGCCTTTGATCTCCACACGCTTGCCTTCCAGATCCTTATAGATCGAGAAGAAATGCGTAATCTCTTTCAGCATGTGCGGATAGATGTCCGTGTAATTCCACACATTGCTGAAGCGCGGATTGTTCTTGCCCACCGCCAGCACCTTTTCGTCCAGCACGCCCTGGTCCATCATCTCCAGCAAGCCAATCGGGCGCACTTCCTGCACGCATCCAGGGAAGCTCGGGCCGGGCACCAGCACCAGTACGTCCAGCGGATCGCCGTCATCGCTCAAAGTGGAAGGAATAAAGCCGTAATCGCCGGGATAGTGGACGGGTGAGTGCAGGTTGCGGTCGAGTTTGAAGACGTGCAGTTGCTTGTCGTACTCAAACTTATTGGTTGCATCTTTGGGAATCTCAATAACTGCGCGAAAGATTTCCGGCGAACGCTCGCCAATCGGCAGTTCCAGGTAGTTGATCACAAAGTTCTCCTTACGGAAGGGGGGAAGCATCGGCCGGCTCACAAAATTGCCGGAAAAAGTGCAATACACCGGGAACGCCCGGCCCTACTATAATCACGGATTATGAAGGCGCATGTCTATGTCACCCTTAAGACTTCGGTACTCGACCCCCAGGGCCAGACCATCCACAACGCCCTGCGAAAAATCGGCTATGCCGATGTCACAGCCGTGCGCCAGGGCAAGTATTTCGCTTTGAATCTGGCTGATGGCCTCTCTCGCGAAGCCGCTCAGACCCACGTAGAAAAGATCGCCCGCGATGTCCTCACCAACCCTGTCATCGAAGAATTCACGTACCAGATAGAGGAATAGCCAGCCGCGGCCGTTCCCGGTTGGGGGCATTCACTCGCCCATCGCCGTGCCTCATGCGCCACACCTTGGGCACCCTCTTCACACTTCGGTGACATGGCCGGAGCCCCGTTCCCTAATAAAATCAACCCATGTGCGGAATCGTCGGGTACGTTGGACCAAAGAAAGTTGTCCCCGTCATCATTGAGGGTTTGCGCCGTCTCGAGTATCGCGGCTACGACTCGGCAGGCATCGCCGTTGGCAACGCGGTCAATGAGCCGTTGCAGGTCTCGCGCGCGCCCGGCAAGCTCGGCAACCTTGAGTCCGTCCTCTCCACCAAGCCGCTCGACGGCACCTTCGGCATCGGCCACACCCGCTGGGCCACCCACGGCCGCCCTACGGAAGAAAACGCCCATCCGCACCGCGATTGCACAGGCCGCCTCGTCGTCGTTCACAACGGCATCGTCGAAAACTACCTCGAGCTCAAGCGCGAACTCACCGCCCAGGGCCACAAATTTGTCACGGAAACCGACACCGAAATCATCGCGCACCTCATCGAACAGGTCGAAAAAGACGCTGAATCCGCTGGCAGCCCCATCCCCCTCGAAGAAGCCGTGCGCCGAGCCGTCAAGCGTCTCACCGGCGCCTTCGCCCTCGGCATCCTCACCTCCGCCGAGCCGGATAAGATCGTCGCCGCGCGTTCCGGTCCCCCCGTCGTCATCGGTGTCGGTGAAGGCGAAGCCTTCATAGCGTCTGACGTCCCAGGCATCCTCCACCACACGCGCGATATTTACTTCCTCGCCGACGGCGACATGGCCATCCTCACGCGTGACGGCGTCCAGCTCACTGACTTTGAAGGCAATCCAATCGAACGCAAACTCACCCGCATCGCGTGGGACCCCATCCAGGCGGAAAAGGGCGGCTACAAGCATTTCATGCTCAAGGAAATCTGGGAGCAGCCCCGCGCCATCCGTGAAACCACCATGGGCCGCGTCTCGCTCGATTCCGGCAAGGTCTTCCTCGGCGAGATGGACATCCCCGACGAAGATCTCGCCTCTGCCTCCAGCATCAACATTGCTGCCTGCGGCACCAGTTGGCACTCCGCGCTCACCGGCAAATACATGATCGAGCGGCTGGCAAGATTGCCCGTCGACGTCGACTACGCCAGCGAGTACCGCTACCGCAATCCCATCCCTGACCGCAACGCACTTGGCTTGCTCATCACCCAGTCCGGAGAAACTGCAGACACCCTCGCCGCGCAGCGCGAAATGATCGCGCTCGGTTCCAAAACCGTCGCCATCTGCAACGTCGTCGGAGCCATGGTTGCGCGCGAAGCGCACGGCGCCATTTACACCCACGCCGGTCCTGAAATCGGTGTCGCCTCCACCAAGGCATTCACCGCGCAACTCACCGCGCTCTTCCTTCTCGCTCTCAAGCTGGGCCAGCTCCGCGGCCGTCTCGACAAGGAGAAATCCATCGCCCTCATGGAAGAGCTCTCCCGCGTCCCGGCCAAAATCGAAGAAGTCCTCAAAACCCGCTCCAGCCAATGCGAAGAGCTCGCCAAAGACTTCGCCACCGCGCGCGACTTCCTCTACCTTGGCCGAGGCGTCCACTTCCCCATCGCGCTTGAAGGCGCGCTCAAGCTCAAGGAAATCTCTTACATTCATGCCGAGGGTTACCCCGCCGGCGAAATGAAGCACGGCCCCAACGCGCTCATTGACGAGACCCTGCCCGTCGTCGTCCTCGCCACGCGCGACGAAGCCGACCCGGCTTCCAAGCTCCGCTACGAGAAGACGCTCTCCAACATTCAGGAAGTTACCGCGCGCTCCGGCCGCGTCATCGCCGTCGCCACGGAAGGCGACGACACCATCGGGACATTAGTCGAACACGTCATCCACATCCCGCCCGCCACGGAACTGCTCTCACCTCTCATCGAAATCGTCCCGCTGCAACTGCTGGCGTATTACATCGCCGTCCGCCGCGGCTGCGACGTCGACCAACCCCGCAATTTAGCCAAATCAGTGACGGTGGAGTAGGAACAGCACACTGTGCAATGCTGGGGAGGAGCCGAGATGCTCTCGAACATCGAGGTGCACTCAATCTGTTCCCGCAAGGCCAGATTTTCATTCCGTGATCGCTCTTCCGCCTCGGCCAGCCGATAATTCTCTTTAGCTACCTCCTCGTACTCCAGAGCGTTCTTCACTGTAATGGCGATTTGCTTCACTACCTGATCGAGGAACTTGGTAGCCGTGGTCTCCGCGATAGCTGCCGGGCGCTCACATTCCACTGAAGTGTGTACCAGTGATCTGCCCCAGCCCTTGAATCAGTATGAATAATCAGATCCGCCATTTAGCGCAAAAAAGCTGCCGATGCACGAGTACATTGGCAGCCTTAAATTTCAAGCATAAATACCGTGCACTTGCTCAGCTTATTTTGCCTTGATCGTGAAGTCGTCGCGGATCTGCCAGGAAGGCGAGGTGGCATTTGCGTCGGCAAGCCGGAACATCTGGGCGTGTAACGCATTGCCTTCAAGAACGAACTTGACGTAGTGATAGTTGGGGAAATCATTGCTCTGGTAGAGGTCTTCAGGCGCACGGTCGACGCGTACAGGCGATGCGCCGCCCCCACCGGAGACCAGGTAGGTGACTCCACCCTCAAGCCTTCTCTCATAGTTGTGGATATGGCCGGCGCTGACGATGATTTTGGCGTTCAACGTAGGAGCGACTTTTTCCAGGTAATCGCGCAGGGCAATCTCATTGGGTCGTGGATTGTGGCTGACGTTATAGCGCGTCTGGAAATCAGCAACTGGCGGATGGTGAAGGCTGATGATGACGAATTTGACCGCTTTGGGCAGGCCGTTGAGCTGGACGGAGAGCCACTTGGCCTGATCGCTGTCGGGCAGAAGCGACGTGTCGCTGTCGAGCGTGATGGTGTAGATGGATTTGCCGATTGCAACGGAGTACCAGCGGCGGTTGCGCATGGCTGGAAAGGCGCTCCACCAGTGTTCGAGGGCCTGCTGCGGGTCTCCGTGGAACTCGTGATTGCCCAGGGCAGGATAGACATTAAGGTGTTTGTCTCTCCAGGTTTTGGTCTCCGATTTGTAGACCTGATAATCGTTGACAACGTCACCGCTGAGTGGCACATCTCCGTTGAGCAGCACGGCATCCGGTTTTTCTTCGGCGATCTGCTCAACAAGCCATTTGCGCACCGTGGGATCTGTAGAGTGCGTGTTTGAAGGGTCAGTGAATCGCTGATCGCCGTAGACGATGATGGTGGGATGCTTGCTGATATGCGGCGCGATAAAGCTGGGGCCCGGCTGGCTGATGAGGCCGGAAGTTGGAAGGTCAGAGGGGCGCATTTTATGAGGCTTGGGCTCGTCTTGCGCGCGGACTGGAAAAATCAGTCCGCAGAGCAGGAAGCTGGCCAGGACGGTTCTTTTCAGCATTTTCGATAAGCTCCTGAGCTATTGCAGTTGTGACGTGCTTTGAGGGGACGCACTCGCGCTACATGAGTACGATGGCAACCGGAAAAAGGACGCCGAAGAGGACAACCGCCCAAACGACGCGGACGCTGCCTCCATAGCGCAAAGCCATCATGACGCCAAGAAAGGTGGTGAGCATGAGTGCGAGCGACATGACGAAGACAAACCATTTGAGCGCGAGCTTCGCGCCATTGTTGCCGGTTTTTTGTTTTGCCGTTGCGGCCGGCGCTTCATCGCCCTTTTTAGGCTGGGCTCGATTCTTTGGGGGAGGAATCTGAGCCGTTTGCTTCTTGTGTAACTGCGCCATGCTGACGATCCAGCGGGGAGGCACATAGGAACTATTTTGAGAGTTCTCATGCAGGCCAAATGTCTGCAGGGCGCCGGTGAAGGCGAAAAAGATGATTGCCGGAGCGAAAAAAAGTCCGAGATAGCGATGCACCAATCGGATGGATTTGATGGAAGAAGCAAATTGCATCTGTGTGGTCTCCAAAAAAGATGAGAAGAAATAGATACGCCGATTGCCGCCGTGCAGTTAATTGGCGAACAGCTTGCCGCGCTGCGGAATTTGCTTTGCCAGCCCTGCCCGAATCGATTCGGCCATGTGAATGGCATCGCTCTCACTTGCCGCCGATGTAAAGGGAATTTCCATGACGAGAATTCCAATGGATTTTCCGGCTGCGTCAAAAAGGGGAAGCTTCATGTTGTAAAAGGCTCCGTCCTCTTTCTTGTCGCAGTAGGTCTTACCGTCTTTTACTGCCTCAAGATCGCCCTTCGACGATTTTTTACCGATGCGGGAGCGGTCGCCATTGGCGATGATGACACTTTCCGTTTGCCCTGGAGGAATTGCGTGCAGTCCAAGCTTTCTGAGGTCAGGATGGCTGGACAACGTGGAGAGTACGAGCTGCTCCGCATGCGGCGCATGGACCGGCATAAGAGATACGGGGCGGTCAGCCTTGTACGGTGGCGTATTGACTGGCTCAAAGACCACGATGGATGCGCTGGCTTTGGCGGTGGCTGGTGCAGCTACATAGTAGCGGTCGAGCTGCGGGACGAGGCTTGCGGTTTTGGCAACCGGCGCGGCATGCACCTGGCTCAGCAGAACGTAATGGTCCGCGTCTGACTGCTGGATTACATCGACTGTTCCGTTGCCTACTACGTACAAGCGCTTGCTGGCGGCATCGTACGTCATATCGTCGACACCCTGCGTAATGGGAAGAGCCTGAAGCTCCTTGCCTGTGTTGGTGTCAAAGATGACAAGCTGGCCGTTGCGGCAGGCAGTGAACAGACGTTGATGCACTTCATCGAGGGCCATGGCGACGTTGCGTGTGCCTTTGGTGATTGGCCACCGCGCAATGACTTTGTTGGTGAAGCGATTGATGACATCGACTTCATTTTTTGCAGTGTTGTTGAGGTAGAGTTTTGGCCGGAAGATGTCCAGCTTCATCGCCTCAAGCGTTTCGCCCTCGATTTTGAGATTGGCGACTTTCTTGTCCGTTGTCGTATCGATTGTGGTGAGCGAAGAGCTGGATTCACCAACATTCTTGCCGCCGCTGACAATGTAAAGCAAGTGCGTTGCGGGATCGTAGCCGATTGAGTCGGCATCTTTTTCCAGCGGAATTCGTGAGATCAACTGGTAGGTATTGCCATCGAAGATTTTGAGCGAGCCATCGACACCGTCGGTTACATAGATGCGATTCAGGTCGCTGCGATAAAGGACTGCGTGAGGTTTTGCAAGTCCGTGAATTTCGTGTACGACCTTGCCGGAATTGATGTCAACGACGAGAACGGCATGATAATTTTCTGCCGTAGCAAAGAGTCTGTTGTGTGCCAGATCGATTCCAAAGTGATCGAACGGTCCCTGAACAGCGCTTGGCAATTGGATTGTTTGAACAGGTTTCAAAGCATCCGGCAGGGGCGCTGCTTTCGCGCCTGCCGCCAGCAGCACAGCTGCCACCAACAAGTAGCCTCGGTTCATCACATTCACCTTTGTTCGGTATTGGGTAAGATTTTCGATTTTATGGGCAGCGAGGAGATTCGCTGGCCGCGCAAACAGGTGAGGTTCACATTCTGCTTTAACGCCAAGCCTGGTTTACGAACTTTCCTCGCGTGTCCGTTGAAACAGGGAGACGCACAGAAGCGCACTCCCTGCCTCAGTGGGTTGGTTAGTATTCCAGGCGAGCGCTGAATTGAAACTGCCGCGCGGTGCCTGTGCCAATTGCGGTTGTGGTGAAGGGGCCTGAAATCTGGCCAAAGCTGGCATTGCCGAAGGTCGTGTTCGGCTTTCCCAGTTCGGCCGTGTTGAAGACGTTGAACGAGTCTGCGCGGATACTGAATCCAATCCGTTCGGTCAGGTTGAATCGTTTTTGCAGAGACATGTCTGCCTGCCAGATTCCTGGAGCGAGCAGGGCGCCTCTTGAAGAGTTGCCAAATGCGCCGACAGCGGGAGCAGCAAATGCATCGGTATTTACCCAGAGCGCATTCCCGTTTGACGCATCACCATGAACGTAGAGCGGCACGCCTGGCACAATGTCCGGACGCTCACTTGTGCTGCCATCAGGCAACCGCTTTTTCGGTTTGTAAGAGACTGTGAGAGGCAGGCCGGTCCGTGCCGTGCCGATTCCGCTCAATTGCCATCCGCCCAGAATGCCGTCGACTAGCGGCGAAGCATGTGTCAGTAGCGAGCGTCCCCTGCCCACGGGCAGCGTCCATACCGCACTGGCGCTGAAGATATGCCGAAGGTCGACGCTGGTGGGGCCATATTCGCCGTTCATATCACTGCTGAGGTATTTTGCCCAATCGGCTGCTGTCATGCAGGTGAAGCAGTCCATGTTTTGCGGCTTGTTACCTTCCGCTCCGCCATCCGCGCCGTTGCCGAGGCCGTGCGCGTACTGATAATTGGCAGTGACGAGCAGGCCGCGGGACATATTGCGCCGCAGGGTTACTTGCAAGGCGTTGTAGTTGTTGAAACCGTGGCCCGTGTCATAGAGCAGGTTGGCATCGGGATTTGCCCCAAGATCCTCATACTGCCGTTTCCCTGTGGCCGGGTTAATCAGATTGATGGGAAATTCCTTCTGAAACAGGTTTCTTCCCGTGGTGCCTACATAGGCGACTTGCAGAATCGTATCGCGCAGTACTTCATGCTGAACCGAGATGGTCCACTGGTTGATGTCGATGTCTTTGCGGTGCAGGTCTCTCACAGCACCGAAGTCCGGGAAGGCACTGCCTCCGCTGCCGCTGCTGCCGCTGCAGGAAACAGTAGAAGGATCATTAACAGGATAGGCCAGTGCGCAGTTTGGCGCCTGGAACACATAGCTGGTGCCGGAGCGAGGTTGTGAGGCGTACAGCGCACCGAACTGTCCATCTCCGTAGAACTTTCCATAGCCTGCGCGGATGGCGGTCTTGCCATGCAGAAATGCAGGGGCCCATGCGATGCTGACGCGAGGCTCAAGGTCGGTCCAGTTCGAGTAATAGAAAGGCGTTCCCGCGGGGCACGGAGCATTCCATGTTCCACAATCAAACGGCGCGAAGATTTGATTGATGCTCGAGTGCTTTTCGCGGTCGACGCCGTAGTACTCATAGCGCAACCCAGCATTCAGGGTCACGTTGGGACGGATCTTGAACTCATCAAGAAAGTACGAGTAAATGGGCGTTTTGCGTGCCGCTGTTTCCAGGTTCGGGGCGTTGTAGTCGTACTCCTGCACGGCGTTGTTTTCAAAGTCCTGCTCAGACTGCCAGCTGTAGGTTGGCGGCACGGGAGGATGAAGCTTGTTTTCCTGCAGATGCCGCATCTCAATACCAAACTTAAAGGTATGACGGCCATGCTCGAGTGTTGCGTCGTCGGTTACGCTGTAGCCGTTATCGATTCTCCACGAGCAATCGCACAGGCTGTAGCTGAACGCATTACCCACGCTGAAACCGAAAGGAAGAATGTTTCCTTGGCCCCCGTCATTGTAGTTATCACGGTTGTAGCCGAATTTGGCGTCGTTAATAAATGAGGGCGTGATGCGATTCTGCACTTCCAGAACTGCATTGGGCGTATAAATTTCAACCACCTCGCTTTGCACCAGATTGGGCGATAGGTTTTGATAGGCGTCTGTGTTGAACCGAAAAGAGACTGCGGTTCGTGGATTCATTTCGTAGTCCAGACGAATCAAGCCGGCATTTTCTGTAACAGGAGCAGACTTGACGGCTTTGTACAGCTCGTACGTGGGGTCCAGTGGAACGTCTCCCGGCGCCGGTTCAGGAAATGCCGCGAGCAGTTTACCGAGATCGGGATTCGACTGCGCAATTTGAGCGCGGTAGCTGTCGGTGGGAATATTGCCGGAAACGAGTGATTGGAATGCCTGACGTTGCGATTCGTAGTTGGCGAAGAAGAAAAATCTGTCTTTCAAGATAGGACCGCCCAGGCTGACACCGAAGTTATTCATCTTGAATGACTGTGCGGTGGGGGTCTTGTAATCGAGAGCATCGAAAGCGTCGTTGCGCAGATACTCATAGAACGAACCGTGAAAGGCGTTGCTGCCGCCTCTGGAGACCATGTTGACCTGTCCGCCGGCTTGGCCGCCTGTATCGGCGCTGTAGACCGCGCTGCTTGCCTTGAACTCCGCAATGGACTCCATGGGAACCTGCAGGTGCAAAGGGTCCTTGATATAGGCGTGATTCATACCCGAAGTGTCTACACCATCGAGGCGGAAGTTATTGTCTTCCTGCGAGAGGTTGGTGAAGCGGAGATTATTTTGTGTGCCTGTTCCGGACTGGGTGGCGCCGGGAATCATCACCGCCAGTTCCGCCCAGTATCTGCCGTTGACCGGCAATTGAGCGATCTGGCTGTGTTCAATGACTCCGCCGATCTCAGCGGTATTCAACGTCAGGTTCGGCGCGGCATCGACAACTGTCACGGCCGAGGTTACCGCCGCTACCTTGAGCGTGGCATTCATAGTGCGCGTTTCACCCACGTTCAAGGAGAAGGTTTGAATATCCTGAGTCGCAAAGCCCTTCGCGGAGATGTGGGTCGAGTAATCACCGATCGGCAAACCGGTGAGAGTGTAAACACCGGTGGAATTGGTTCGAGCAACGTAGTCGATGCCTGTGGCGATGGCGTGCAGCGTGACGGTGGCACCGGGGATAACGCTCTTGCTGGTGTCCATCACAACACCAGTCAGGTTGGCGCGGTCTGTTTGAGCAATAAGCGGAGCAGTGAAGAGCGCGAGAGCAAGTAAAAGAACTAATTTGCGCATGAAACCTCCTTACGAATCAATCCATGAATGCGATGCTTTTTTGTGTTGCCGCCCTGCGGTGCGTGTACCGCGAACCAATGGCCTGGCAATGCACGCGGACAAGGCGTAAATGCCGGAGAAGAGGCGATGAAATTCCCCTCTTGCTTTGTTGTGAAGGGTGTAAGTGCGCAGCCATCCACACGTACGTCAAGCGCGATACAACATCGCGATCAACGGACCGCACGCATGGTTCATCTCAATGCCCCTCAATGATTTCAACTTGCTGTTGCCGGTTGGCTATGCTACGTACTTTGTGTCGTGCGCATTGTGTTCCTGCGCCAGGTCCCAAGGAAAATTGGGAGGGGAGTAGCTGCATTACAGCAAGCGACTCTAAAAGGAACCTAAAAATAGGGATGAGTGAGGAGGGCTTTTTACCGAATTCTAAAAATCGACTTTCCGTACTAATGGGCTAAGCAGCGCTCATACTTCCGTCACAGAATTGCAGGCTTCTTTAAGCTCCGGGCCGAGAGAGTAATGCCAGGCTGGCTCGGATATGTTGTGCCGTGCGAGGGGAAATGTGACCTCGAAGGTGGAGCCGATACCGACTTGGCTATGCGCCGCGATGTGCGCGCCGTGTGTTTCTGCAATGCGTTTGGCGATGGCCAGCCCGAGCCCTGTTCCATCCTGTTCACTGCGCGAGGGGTCGACGCGAAAGAAGCGGTCAAAGATGTGCGGCAGATGAGAAGCGGGAATTCCAGGGCCGTTGTCTGAAACAGTAAGCACAGCGCGCTGACCGGCATGCCTGAATGCCACCTTAATTGAGCCCTGAGGGTGCGTGTATTTGATGGCATTGTCGACCAGTATCCACACCAGACGGCGCAGCATAAGAGTGTCGCCCTGCAGCTGCATGTCGTCATCGGTCACGTGCTCGGTTAAATGCTGATTTTTTTCTATGGCGTGCACGCGCATGCGCAGAACAACACTGCGCACAATTTCAGACAGATAAACGGGCTCGAAGGCGAGCGTTGCACGGCCTGCGTCGAATCGCGCCAGGAGCAGCATGTCCTCAATAAGACGGAGAGAATGATCGGTTTCGCTAACGATATTTCTGAACGCCTGCACGGCTTCCTCGTCGAGGCCCGGCGTGCTGAGGGTGTATTCCGATGTGGCGCGGATAAAGGCAATGGGGCTGCGCAGTTCGTGCGAAGCGTCAGCGGTGAATTGGGTGATTCGCTTGATTGCCAGCTCAAGGCGCTCGAGCATTTCATTGCATGTTTCCGCAAGCCTGGCGAGTTCATCTCCGTTAGGAGAAACAGGTAATCGCGCGGAAAGATTGCCAATCGTAATGGAGCGAGCAGACTCGGTCAGATGGACAACAGGCATCAACGCGCGCCGGCTGATGAAGTAGCCGGCCAGAGCTGCAACCAAAAGCATGGCCGGTATGGCACGGATCAGAATCGAGATCGGACGATCGAAGAGAGTGGGATTGTCAGAGAGCGCCGCAGCAACAAAAACGCGCACCGGCCTGCCATGCAGTGAGGTTTCGAGAGCATACGCATGATAGAGCTGCTGGTCGAATGTGGTGCTTGCGAGAGCATCGGTTTTGCCCACAGGAATAACTGGCCACGGAAAATGCACTTCGGCGAGCTTGTTTGATGTGAGGAGCTTGCCGTCAAACGCATAGACCTGAAGCGTATATCCGTCCGGAGATGTGCTGACGAAGTTTCCAAAGCGTTTCAGCGAGGCATCAAGTGGATTCTTCTGTTCTTGCTCGATCAGTTCAACAATGCGCTCCGCGCGTTCCTTGAGCTTGCGGTCTCTTTTGCTGCTGACGGACGAGTACACGGTGAACAGCAACAGAGCGCCAAAGATGATGAAGCCGCAGAGAAAGATGGCTGAGAACCAGAGAGTCAACCGCAGCGAGATGGAAAGGCCGCGCATTACGGACGGAGTACGTACCCTACGCTGCGGGCCGTTTGCAGGAGCTGAGGATCGCCGATTTTTGCGCGAAGCATACGGATAAAGACGTACAGCGTGCCCTCATTGACGTCAGCGCCAAAGCCCCAGCCGGCTTCGATGAGAGCCTCGTGTGAAACGATCGAGCCGGCACGCCGCATCAGAACTTCCATGAGGGCGAACTCTGTGCGGGTCAGTGCGCTGGTTCGGCCACTGCGGTGCAGTTCGTGCGTGTTTGTGTCGAGCAGCAAATCTTGAAATGCAAGGTGCGACGGCGCGCTGACCGGGAGGCGGCGCGAAAGAGCGCGCACACGCGCGAGCAGAACATCCAGCGCGAATGGCTTGGTGAGATAGTCGTCGGCGCCAAGATCAAGTCCGCGCACAACGTCATCCATTCCGTCGCGCGCGCTCACAATCAGTGTGGGCGTAGTCATACGCTCGGCGCGCAATCGTTGAATGATCGTAAAGCCATCGACTCGCGGCAGCATAAGGTCGAGCAGAATCACGTCGCACTCGCCGGTACGGCCGAATTCAAGCGCCTCCTCGCCATCATGCGCAACGAGGACGGAGTGGCCTGCGCGGCGTAAGGCCCGCGTAAGCAGGTCCGCCATCATGGGCTTGTCTTCGGCGACGAGGACCTTCATGCCATTTCACTCCAGATGGAGTGGATCATAGAGGCGTTGTATGAAAATGCAGTGACAAGCCAAATTCTTTAGGTTTTCTTAAGGTAGAGAAATGGAATGTTGCTCATTCGCCATTCCGAAGATGAGCGGCGGGTTGCTCGTTGTTGGATTTCATGTCGAGCTGGCAGATTAACTGAATCAATCCGGCGCTATGGAATTCATGCGATCGAGGGCTTGTTCTTCCTTGCAATGATTCAGCTCATGTGGAACCCTGTTGGACTTGTGCGCCTCTACTTCAATCTCTCTTTAAACTGCATTTCTTTAGTTCAATCGCAGAGGCTCAAGAAGCCGGCCCGGCTTCCAAACTCCGTTACGAGAAGACGCTCTCTAATATTCAGGAAGTCATCGCGCGCTCCTGCTGCGTCATCGCCGTCGCCACGGAAGGCGACGACACCATCGGGACATTAGTCGAACACGTCATCCACATTCCGCCCGCGACGGAACTGCTCTCGCCCCTCATCGAAATCGTCCCGCTGCAACTGCTGGCGTATTACATCGCAGTCCGCCGCGGCTGCGACGTCGACCAACCGAGGAACCTGGCCAAATCCGTTACCGTGGAGTAACAGCCGGAATCACCTTAAGCTATCGCTGACTAAAGATGGACGCTGTTTGATTCCTTCTTACTCCAAACGGCGCCGGGCGCACGAACGAATGTACTGACGAAGATTTCAGGTTGCCATTAGCTGGAGCAGCATTTGCATTTACGAAAGTCGTGTCATTGATGATGTACAACATTCCCGCTGGTCCTGTTCCATTGCCAGAGGGGTCAGCGACGAGGATTGCCGCATCGGCGTTGTAGGTCATTATTGCAAGTCCGTTGGTACCCCAGCGTATGAAGGCTGTGGGAGTACCCACCAAAGTAGGCAGGACAAAGACGCCAACCTCCGCGTACGTAGTCTTATCAAATGATTCGATGGCATATTGACTACCTGCCTGGCCAAGAATAAAAACACGGTTAAGCGCCGCATCGACCACCACATATCCTGAGGCATTAAAATTGCCGACGGTCGTATTCGTGACAGGGTCGTAGACAGTCCCACTATCGTCATACAGGTATCCCGTCGTCATGTCGAAGTGTATGCGGGCACCCTCAGTCGGCGCGGGGCCCGTAATTCCCAAGCGCTGAGTGAATGTCAATCCAGAAGTAGTTACGTCGAAAGTATCGAACAGCCATTGCGCGGGCGTCGGACTTGCAGCATAGAGCTGCGTGTTGTTTGCCCCCCAGGCCAGATCGTCATCGTAGCTTCCTGCGCCCGTCTGTGCTCGCGCTATTCCATCGTCGTAAAGTGTGACATTTCCTGCATACCAGGGATGCTTACCCGTACTGCCAAAATCCACGGCTACCGTATGCGCGAATCCTGGCTCCGGTTGGAAGCTATTTACCCAAAGTGGGCCCCATTCCGGATCAATGGGCAGTCTCCAGCTCATCGGTCCATCCAGATTAGGCAGTGAGAGCCGCGTCATCGAGTTGGCGACTGCGAATCCCAGATAAACATACTCACCGTCATCAGTAACACCTATCGTTTGTGGGTCCGGCTGCACAGCCACAGACCGAACAACGGATCCAGTTGTTGGGTTTATTGCTACAACCGTGTTTGGATATTGGCTGTCAGCGCTCCACACTGGAACAAGCAGTTGCTGGCTCTTGCTGTCCCACGCGACGTCAAGACCGGCAAGGTTTTCGGCAAGGATTGCGCTCGAGGGCGGCAGCACAGTAAACACGGTCGACGCCGGAGGCTGTATTCCAGTTGTGCTATCGGTAACCGTGATAGGCACATTTCCCGGTGTGGAAAGGTTGCTCGGTCCAACCATCACCTGCAGTTCCGTGCTGCTTATAAACGTCGTCTGCAGCACGCGACCTCCCCACACGACCTTCGTCGAGGGAAAGAAGTTGTTCCCGGTCACTGTCATTGTCAAAGTCGGCGACCCTGCAACCGCACTTTGCGGCGAGATAGACGCAACCTTCGGTTGTGTGTAAGCAGCTGTTCCCGAGCTCATAGCTGCAGGCTGTTGGTTATTCACAAAGTTTCCATCCACAATGTAGATCGAGCCACCACCAGTCAAGCCCCGAGCGGTAGCCATAACAAATGCCAATCCTGAATTACCCCAGTGGATGAATCTTCCTAGATATCCCGTGGGCTCATTGATGGTTAGAATGCCCAATTGTTTGTATGTGGTGGAGTCAAAGGCCTCTAGAGTAACTCCGGTATGCGACCAAGCCTGTGCTTCTGTCTGCCCGAGGAAGAAAACGATATTACGCTGTGAATCGACGACGCAGCGCGGGCTCCAGTCTAGATAGTCGTAGTAGTTGAAGAAGCTGTTCATTGGGTTGAGATTGAACGTTCCCTCTACATTTCCCTGTTCGGGATCGACCACCCAGCCTCCATCAATGTAGACCAGTCCGGAGGTTGCATCAAAGTACGGATTCCCAACGACCGGCAATTCGCCATCGTAATTCGTTACGGACGAGATGCCGCTCGAATCTACCGTCATTACCGTGAAGTTGCCAGGCGAGTTATCCGGGCCCCCATAGAGAAACGAGCCGTTGGCGCTCCAGGCGATACCTTGCATATGTTCCGTGGGGTACGTTGTCCCATTCGGACGCATCGTCGAGTCGTCAAAAATATCGACTCCACCATTGTTATCAACTCCACCAAAGAGCTGGGAAGATCCGAGCCTTACCGCAAGCGTATGTGCGCTCCCAGGGGCTACTGCCAGGCTGATAGCCTTTTGCTGGCCAAATGTAGGGTCATTCGGCAATTGAATGTTGAAACTTGAATCCTTCGTCATAGTAGGCAAGCTGAACCGTTCAATGGCTCCGATCCCGTCAAGCCCCACGTACAGCGTGCTGTCGTCATCTGACAGTGCCAGTTCATTGGGTTCGTTTCCTGCAGGTTGCGGAGTACCAATGTCTCCGGAAACTGGATCAATGGCAACAACACTGTTTCCGTTGTTGTCGCTACTCGGCAAGCTCGCGTAAATCTTCCCATGTGTTGCGTCCCAAACAATGTCGTTAGCTGGCAAATTGATCGTGCGAACATATGTGATTGGCGCCTGAACTTGGAATGTGGAGGAAGAGGATGCGCCACCATTCGGGTTGGGATTCACAACCGTAATCGCGACGGAGACATTTGTTGCCGCTCCTGCAAGATCCTCTGCCGGTACCTGCGCCGTTAACGTGGTCTCATTCACATATGTTGTTGTCAGCGGGGTGCCGTTCCATTCTGCGTGTGAGCTGGATAGGAAGTCTGACCCGGTAAGTGCAAGCGTGAGCGCGGCGCTTCCTGCGAGGGCGCTGGTTGGCGCAATCGATGAAAGCGCTGGCACGGGATTCCCAATGGAGAAGTCGAAGGCTGCGGATGTTCCCCCGCTCGGAGCAGGATTAGCCACCTTAATTGCAAATGTACCCTGATCCACAAGGTTGGTGGCCGGTACCTGGGCTGTCAGTTTCGTTGAACCCACATAGGTTGTCGTCAGCGCAATTTGTTCCCATAGCACTTGAGAACCGGAGACAAACCCTGAACCGTTTACAGTCAGATTGAAACCCTTGCTATCGCGAGCGGCGCTCGATGGGGAGAGGGATGAAATGGACGGTGTGGAACTGCCGCCTCCTAGACCAGAACTGCCGTTTCCTCCCGAGCCGCCACAGCCAGTTAACAGACTGAAAGCAAGAAACCAGACAAACAACGCAACAACCAGGGAGGATTTCATGGCCGGTATGTTAAATGATTTGGTTGAATTCGGACTATGCTCGCGGTTCGTTGGCCCGCCACGACAGTGATGTTGTATTTTTAGGCCGACGGCACACCCTTTCCTTTGATCACTCCTACCTGCTCCAAATATGACTATGGTGGACTACCTTCTCGCTCAGCCGCCAACTCGCTAGCTTGCTAACTCGCCTTCCCCCCCTAATCCCTTATCAAGAAGATCGGCAATCCTAGCTTGCGGTTATACGTCGGCCGGTAGCGTTCCGTGTTGTACATCGTTTCCACGTCTACTCTGCGCGCTCCCAGCTTCGGATCGGGAATCGGCACCAGCGCATAGCATCCGCCGCTGATCGCCGTCATCAGGCCCGACTTGCCATCCTGCACCGCATCCATCGCCATGCCGGCAAAGGTAATGGCCACCATGCGATCCACAAAATCCGGGCTTCCGGAGCGCAGTTCATACGTCAGGTCGCTCACCACGGTCTCTTCACCCGCGGTCTTTTGGATCTCATTGCTCAGGTCTTCCGCCACGCTCATCTTCTTCTGGTGGCCGAAGGCATCGGCCTGGCCATAGCGCTTCACCGTGTAGCCTTCCCACTCCGCTCCCTCTGAAAGAATCACCAGCGAATAGTTGCTTGGATTCCTGCGCTTGTCCTCCACCAGAATCTCGATCAGGCGCTGCAGATTCACCTTGTACTCAGGGATGCAGCAACGCAGTGACGTGACAAACGCGGTGTAGAGCGCGGTATATCCGGCGTCGCGGCCAAAGACGCGAAAGATGCCGATCCGCTCGTGCGAACCGACCGTCGTGCGCTGCCGCTCGATGGCGTCCATCGCACGGCTCACCGCGGTTGAAAACCCGATGCAGTACTCGGTGTTGCGCACATCGTTGTCCATGGTCTTCGGCACCGCAATCACCTTCACGCCCTGCCGGTCCAGCTCGGCGGCATAGCTCAGCGTGTCGTCGCCGCCAATGGCCACAATGTAGTCCAGCCCCAGCGTTTCGATATTCTTCAGCACTGCCGGCGTCACGTCGTACACCGTAGTCGTCTCGCCGTTCTTGGTCGTTTGCTTGCTCGCAAACTGCTGCCCGGCAAGCACCGGCGGCAGCTTCTTCATCTTGGTGGGGTTGGTGCGCGAGCTGTGCAGATACGTCCCGCCCGTGCGATCGATCGTGCGCGTATTCTCGCGGCTGAGCGGCAGAATGTAGCGCGACCGGCTGGCCGGGTCATCGAAATTGACGTGCGTCAATCCTTCCCAGCCTCGGCGAATGCCGATGACTTCGCATCCGATCTCCGACCCACGATAAACGACCGACTTGATCACCGAGTTCAAACCCGGGACGTCGCCGCCTCCGGTCAGAATGCCAATTCGCTTTGCCGACATGAGAAACCCCCTTCAGCGCAGGTTCTGCGGTACAAAATTCTCGCCAAGGATTTTACAGCGAGGCATGCGCTGCGCAACGCGTGCGCATCACACATGCTTGCCCTCGTAAAACGCCGCCCTCCCGCGAGCGAATAGCGCGCATCTTCTGCACGCCATGCACCGACTACACTTCTTAAGAAACGTCCTTCCGATTGGCGCCTTATGCGAACCAATCGCATGGTCGTATCGGCAATGATCGAAAGTGAGGAAGAAGTGGTTTCCAGAAGAGAGTTCCTTGGTGGAGTTTCGGCAGCCGCGCTCGGCGGCGCCCATATCCTTAAAGCCGCAGGTGCATCTTTAAGCGGCTCGGAAAATACAAACGTCTCGGACTATGTCCGCATTGAAATCGGCACCGGCGGCCATGGCCACACTTATCCCGGTGCCACCGTTCCTTTTGGCATGGTGCAGCTTAGTCCGGACACCTTCAATCGCGGCTGGGACTGGTGCTCCGGCTATCACGATACCGACACCTCCATCATGGGCTTCAGCCACACTCACCTCAGCGGCACCGGCATCGGTGACATGCTTGACTTCCTGCTCATGCCCTGCACCGGCGCCGTCAAAACCGTGCCCGGCACCCGCGAAAATCCCGGCGAGGGCTATCGCTCCCGTTTCTCTCACGCCAATGAGAAGGCCGTCCCCGGCTACTACTCCGTTCTGCTTGACGACTACAAGATTCACGCCGAGCTCAGCGCCACCACCCGCGCCGGCATCCATCGCTACACCTTCCCGCAGGATGCTTCCAGCCACTTCATCCTCGACCTCTTCCATGGTTACGACGACGGCCCCGACTCCGTCCGCTGGGCCAATGTCAAGGTCGTCGGGAATGACACCATCGTCGGCGGCCGCGGCATCAACCGCTGGGCCAATGGCCGCGAAATCTACTTCGCCATGAAGTTCTCCCGCCCCTTTGACAGCGTCACGCTCCTCTCCGACGACAAACCGCTCGACTCCGGCACACACGCCGCTCAGGGCAAATCGCTCAAGTGCGTCCTTCACTTCGCCACACGCGACAACGAAACCATCCTCGTCAAAACCGGCATCTCCGGCGTCAGCATTGAGGGCGCTCAGCTCAACCTCGGCGAAATCCCCGCATGGGACTTCGACCGCGTCGTCTCCGATGCCAGGCGCCAGTGGGAAGCCGAACTCTCCAAAATCCGTGTCGAAGGCGGCACCGAGCGTCAGAAGCAAATCTTCTATACCTCGCTCTACCACTCCATGCTCGCTCCCACCCTCTTTGACGACGCCGACGGCCAGTACCGCGGCATGGACGGTCAGGTGCATCGCCTCCCCGCCGATGAGCACAACTACAGCACCTTCTCGCTCTGGGACACCTACCGCGCCGCGCATCCGCTTTACACGCTCTTCCAGCCCGAACGCGTTCCCGCCATGGCCAACTGCCTCATCCGCATGGCGCAGCAAAGCCCCGTCGGCATGCCCGTCTGGCCGCTCCAGGCAAAGGAAACCGAATGCATGACCGGCTATCACTCCGTCGGCGTCATCGCGGAAGCGCTTCGCAAAGGCTTCCCCGGCATCGACGCGAAGGCCGCCTATGCCTGCGTCCGCAAGCAGGCCTTCGAAAGCAGTTATCGCGGCCTGCCCGAGTACCGCAAATTCAGTTACATTCCCTGCGATCTCGTTGAAGAGTCCGTCGGCAAAAGCATGGACTACGCCTACAACGACTGGGCCGCCGCGCACATCGCCTGGCTGGCCGGCAATCATGACGACGCCACCGCGCTTTTCAAGCGCTCCCACAATTACCGCAATCTCTACGACTCAACCTCCACCTTCATCCGTCCGCGCCTTGCCGATGGAAAATGGTCCGAGCCTTTTGCGCCCAATGAAATCGGCCACTCCAAAAAGTGGCGCGACTACACCGAGTCCAATCCCTGGCAGGCCACCTTCGCCGTGCAGCACGATCCCCAGGGCCTCGCCCAGTTGCTCGGCGGACGCAAGCAGCTTGAGGCAAAACTCGATGGCATCTTCACCGCCGACTCCACCCTGCCTCCCGACGCTCCCGACGACATCGCCGGCCTCGTTGGCCAGTATGCCCACGGCAATGAGCCCAGCCACCACATCGCCTATCTCTACGTCTACGCCGGCGCGCCGCACAAAACCCAGGACTACGTCGCAAAGCTCATGGACACCATGTATGACACCAAGCCCGATGGCCTCGCCGGCAATGAGGACTGCGGCCAGATGTCCGCCTGGTACGTCATGAGCGCCATGGGCTTTTACGCCGTCGACCCAGTCAGCGCCAATTACGTCTTCGGCACGCCGCTCTTCGATAAAGTCACCATCGAGTTAGGCTCCGGCCGCAAGCTCGTCATCGATGCGCATCGCGAGTCGTCCTCAAGCCGGTATATCGATGCGGCGTCGCTCAACGGCAAAGCGCAGTCTCGCCTCTGGTTCGCCCACGCGGATATCGCGCACGGTGGAACCATCTCTCTGCGCCTTGCTGACAAGCCCAACCTCACACTGGGTGCCGGAAAAGCCGACGCTCCACCTTCCATGACCGCCTGAGCAAACAATCCCAGCCACCAAAACAGGGTGCCCCATTCATCGCGCGCAATTTGCGCGATGAATGGGAAAGCTCAGCCCTCACCCAACCACAACACGCTGTCATCCCGATCTGGGTGGGGAAGGGTCGAGTGAATGCGTCAGTACTTCATGTTGCGCAGGTCCTCGATCAGTCCGGGCCCGGTCGGTTCCCATCCCAGCGTTTTGCGCGTCCACTCGCTCGTGGCCGGCATATCCAGCATGGCAAAGTGCCCAAACATTCCAAAAGATTCGGCAGCCTTTTCTGCGGGAATCGAAATCGCCGGCACGTTCAGCCCTTTGCCAATCGCCTCGGCAATGTCGCGGAACGATACGCCTTCCTCCTGCACGGCGTGATAAGTCGTCACGCCCGGCCCGGTCTTCTCCACTGCCAGCCGGTACAGGTGCGCCACATCCTTCAGCGGCGCGGCAGCCCAGCGGACTGCGCCGTCTCCCACATAGGCTGAGACGCCCTTCTCGCGAGCAATCTGAATCAGCATCGTCACCAGGCCCTGCTTGCGTGTGTCATGCACCTGCGGCAACCGCACAATGGCCACATGCAGGCCTTTCTCCGCGGCTGCGGCCTGCGCCGTCTGCTCTGGCCTGCGGGGTAATGCTGCGGAATCGACCGGTGGATCGGTCTCTTTACGCACCTGGCCCGGCGCGCCGCTCGTCATGCCAATTCCTGAGGTCACCACCAGCAGCTTCCCCGGCTCCATTACGGAGGCAAGCGCTTCAATTGCATTGATCTCATCCTGCGCGCTCTGCGCAAACTTCGACCAGTCATCGTGGTTGAACGCAAGGTTCACCACCACATCCATTCCCGTGGCTCCCCGGCGCAGGCAATCCAGATCGGTAAAGTTGCCGCGAAACACCTCCGCGCCCACTGCCCTTAGCTGCTCCTCTCCCGCATCGCTGCGCGTAAGCCCGCGCACCTGGTGCCCTTCCGCAATCAGTTCCTTCACCAGCTCCGTTCCAATAAATCCCGTCGAACCTGTTACAAATACACGCATCGTTGTCTCCTCTGCTGTTGGTGGCGCAACCGGAGCCGCGCCGGATTGACTTTCAGGGCTCCAGACAATAAAACGGGGACAGTCCCCGGTTAAGAGATAAACGGGGAGTGTCCCCGGTTGCAGAAAATTTTGCCCGGTCCGCTTGTATGCAGAAAAAGAAGCTTCCCTCATCTCCGCCCGCACGCAAAGTACGCGCCGACGCGCAGCGCAATCGCGAGCGCATTCTCGAAGTCGCCAAGCAGGCCTTTACCCGCGATGGCGCATCGGCCAGCCTCGACGACATCGCCCGCCAGTCGGGAATCGGTTCCGCAACCCTCTACCGCCACTTTCCAACCCGCGACGCTCTCATTGAGGCCGTCTACCGCACCGAAGTAGAAAAGCTTGCCGCCGCCGCACAGCGCTTCACCGCAACCATGCCGCCCCTTGAAGCACTGCGCGCCTGGATGCTTCTCTTCATCGACCACGTTTCTGAAAAAGCGCTCATCATTCCCGCAATGGACACTGTCGCCGGCGGCTCCATGCGCCTCATTGAAGGCGCGCGCAGCCTCATCCACACTGCCTTCATCCGGCTGGTCAATCGCGCCATCGCCAATGGAGATCTCCGCGCGGACACTGATCCCAATGACTTCGTGCGCGCGCTCGTCGGTGTCTTCCACACCACCGCTCTGCCCGGCTGGGAGCAAAGCGCCCGCCGCATCGTCAACATTCTGATTGCAGGTTCGCGCCCAACGGCACAGAGCGATCGGCCGCATCGCTCGCGCAAAAAATAGTCGCCCTGGAATGAAGCTGCAAACTGTGCCGGCACGCGGTCCGTGCGGATGGGACAGGCCTTTGTCGATGGGAGCAGGTGTTTGCCGTTGGAGCCTGGGAAAGATCGCCACTCACCCCGTCGTAAAACATGTCATCCCAAGCGGCCTGCGGCTGTCTTTCACGGTCCTCAATTCAACCGCGAACCTGACTTCACCACAGCGCTGTCATTCAGAGCGCACGGGGACCCCGAACGTACTTCCGTTCGGGGGTGGTAAGCGAAGAATCTGCTTTTCACTTCACACCCCAGGCACACCTCTCCGGGTGCCCCATCCTAGCTCTGCTAGGGTGGGGAAGCACTGTTCTTACCCCGCCATCCGCAAAGCAGCCACTACCAAACCTTCCACCAGGGCTTCTTTCCATCGGCTGAGCCACGCGCGTAGACCGTGAAGCATGTGTCTTCGCCGCCTGGCGCATCATGCTTGAAACCGACCACGCTCTGTGCCGTCTCCACTGGTATGTCGAAGAGATAGTCCGTCTCTACATCTGCGTCTTCTCCGCCGTCCTCTTCAAGCCGTGCCCGCAATCGAGCCTCGATCTCCTTGTACGCTTTCGGTGGCGTGCCCTCCACCAGCAGGTGGCCCAACCCCCGTTCTGCGTCATGGGCCAACCGCCACACTTCGGTCCCATCGCGCCAGCCTTCGGCGTTGCTCACCATAACGTGCTCTTCCACCGAGCACATCACCACGTCGCCAAGCCCCGTAAGCGCTTCTAAAGTTTGCGCCGAAACATAGTTGTGGTTGGCCTGGTTGATAAACAGCAGGAACCATCCGGTCGAGAGGGTGCGTCCTGTAAAAAGCCGCTCTCCATATTCGGCCGTCTCACCCGTCGGCTGCAGACCGAATGCTTCCAGCAGTCGCGTGGCCATTTCCTGCTTTACGGCCAGCCATGAAATTGCGTAACCCATTCAATTCCGTCTCCACCAATAATCTACCCTGCCTCCATCCCATCCGGCCCCGCCAACAACTCCTTGGGCACACCCTCCCGGCACCGTACCTGTAGGAACGATACAGGTTGAACGGTTTTCGACTTCTTAAAATTGGTTAAAATCGGCTTATTTTCGCTGGCGCGGAATCGCTGTGCATCGCATTCGGCTACAAATTGCTTGCATTTCCGCACTCTCATCGCCGGATAAATATGCTGCTTTCCATGTCTCACCGCTGCGCGCCTGTTTTGGCGCGTAATCGAATGTCATACGCTCTCGTTCCGGCCATAAACTTCTTGCATTTTTCCTGTGTCCGGCGCTGTTTGCCCCATAGATGCGCCTCGTTTGGGACGGGTTGTTTGCGCGCCCGTTTTCGCCCTGCCTACTCCCCAATCTGCCTGTCTCAAACAACCTCTGCGCTCCGGCCTCGCGTCCAAACCTGTGTTGTCGTCATTGGCAACAGAACACAACAAGGAGGTGTCTCGTGCTATGGACCATCTTTGTAGTTCTCGTAATCCTGTGGTTTCTGGGCATAGTCAGTAGTTACACGATTGGTGGATACATCCACCTTCTTCTCATCCTTGCCCTCGTGGTTCTACTCATTCGAATCATTCAAGGCCGCAGGCCAATTGCTTAGTGTTGCCATGGTTATCCCATACCTTTGCGCCGGTATCCGCACCCTCGCGTGCGGCTCCGGCGCAGTCAACAACCCCAATCCCCCGGAGGTAAATGCAATGGATAAGAACAGAGTTCAAGGTGCAATCGACGATGTTGCCGGCCGCGCAAAGCGCCAGGTCGGCGAGTGGACAGGCGACACCGATGCGCAGATCGAAGGTGCCGCTCAGCAGGTGAAAGGCAAAGTGGAAAAAGCCGTGGGCAGCGTGAAGGATGCGGTGCACAAGGCTGAAGAGAAAACGGATCACGGCAAGCAAAATGACGGCGAACGCCAGCATGCCTATGCCGTCAATCGGAACTCCGAGTAAGGGAATGGAGTGCCGTAATGGAGCGTCCGGAGATCATCCCGCCCTCTGCCAGACACGAATCACGCCGGCGAATGGCGCCGCACCGCGGAATCGGCTTTGCAAAACTCAGCCCGATTTACTTTTTCGCGGTTTGTGCGCTCTTCGTCGGCATTCACCTCCACCACATCCTCAAAGAAAGTGAGCCGGAAATATGAAGATCGCAGGACTCATCTTGATTGTTGTTGGATTCATTGGACTCGCCTACGGCGGCTTCACCTACACCACCCACAAAAAGGAAATCGACATGGGCCCCATCCAGGTCGAGAAAAAAGAGCATCATTCTATTCCCATTCCTCCCGTCCTTGGCGCTATTGGAGTGGTCGCAGGCGGCGCCCTTGTATTCGCCGGTTCCCGCAAATCAAGCGAATAATATCCATGAAATGAATGGTTTACGCTTTGACTCCGGTAATGGGGAGGCAGGCAATGTTCATTTCAATCGGTGCCGTAAGCGCTCTGGCCCGCCATCTCATACACTGAAGGGTGACGCGCTCAACTCCAACTTCATCGCTTGCAACCCGCCCCTGCTGGGTCGAAATCGACACTCGGGCTCTGGAACAGAACTTCCGTGCGCTTGCCCAACTGGCCAGTCCACACGCTGAGCTTCTGGCCATCGTGAAAGCCGACGCCTACGGCCACTCGCTTGCGCTCTGCGCCCCGGCGGTAGTCCGGGCCGGAGCGCAATGGCTCGGCGTCACTTCCGTCGAAGAGGGCGTGCATGCCCGCACCGTGTGCTCTTCCGCGCGCATCCTCGTCATTTCAGGTGTCTTTCCAGGGCAGGGTGCGGCGGTGCTCAAGCATAACCTCACGCCCGTGGTGTGGGATGAAACGCACTTTGCCGAGCTTGAGTCCGCTGCCCGTGCCGCAAACGCCGCGCCGCAATCCATCCCGGTGCATCTTGAAATCGATACCGGCATGAGTCGCCAGGGGATTGCGCCCGAAGAAACCGCGAATGTGCTCAAGCGCTTCACACCGCAGTCGCCGTTGCGCCTTGAAGGCGTCATGACGCACCTTTACGCCGCCGACGAGGCTGACGGGCGCATCACCGGCGAGCAGCTCGCGCGCCTCGAGCTCGCACTAACCCAAATCAAATCAGCAGGTCACTCAGTCGAATGGCTGAACGTCGGCAACTCGGCCGCTCTGCTTGGCGGCCAGGCGCAAGCCATTGGCTCACTTGCCGCCCGCTTCGGAATGAAGGCCCTGCTGCGTCCCGGTTTTGCCCTTTACGGCCTGGCGCCGAAAGTGGAAGGCGCTGAAGATGATCGGCAACTGCTGACAGAGCAACAGCTTAAGCCTGTTCTTGCGTGGAAGACGCGCGTCGTCAGTCTGCGCACACTCCAGCCCGGTGACACGGTCGGCTACAACGCGACGTTTACCGCAACCGAGCCTATGCGCGTCGCACTCATCGCCGTAGGCTACGGCGATGGCCTTACGCGCAGCCTGGGCAATCGTTTTGCTCTGCTTGTCCGCGGCCGGCGTGCGCCGTTGATCGGGCGCGTCAGCATGGACCAGGCTGTGATGGATGTGACTGAAATTCCTGAGGTTCAGAGCGGCGACGAGGTCATTCTCATCGGCAGCCAGGGGGGTGAGACGATTACCGCATTCGATCACGCGAAGGCCGCGCAAACAATTCCCTGGGAGATCTTCACGCGCATCGGCGCCAGGGTTCCGCGCGTGGCAGTCTAAACTGCGCTGGCGTCCTCAAGCGAAGATGGGCTCTCGCAGCAGACGCCCGCCGCGCACTGTGTCGCCGCAATCATCGCCTCCATGCCCATCGCCGAGTTCAACATCATGTGATACAGGCTGCGCGCACACCAATCCTGCTGATAAAACTGGCGAATTACCGCCGCGCGTCGCTTGTCAAATGAAGCTAAAAGGTGGTCCGCATCCGCTGCCTTCTCCGGAAACGCCTGCACAAACCACTCCCTCTTCGCCTTCAATGTCGCATAGACAAAGATGTGGAAGCACCCGGGCTGGCCGGCCAGGGCGCAGGCCGCACCGCGGCCTACAATCACGCAGTTGCCCAGCTTTGCCGCATCCAGAATCTCCTGGCGGATCAGCGTATACATGCGTTCCGAGTCGAAGACCTTCTCTTCGGGGATTCCTGTCATCGGATAAACCGACTCATGCCAGAAGACCTTGCCATAGCGGTAATACCACGGGTCAAGCCGGTCATCGTACTGGGCAGCCAAATCCTCGGGTACCCCGGCTGTCCGTGCAGCCTCGCATAGTAACTCGGTGTCGTAGAGCTTCCAACCGAGTTGCTGAGCCAGATCGTGCGCGAACGCTCCGCCACGCGAGCCATATTCGCGCTCAATGGTAATCACTCGAACCGGCGTGTGTTCCATGGCAATCCCCCGCGACTGGAGCATACAACGAATCCTCATGGAAGCAAATACCACGCTTTTCGCCGGACCAAAATGAGTTGTCGAAAGGAATACCTTGACGGTCTACACAATGTTGTGTAGATAATCTAGGCATGGGTAAGCCCAATGATCTTGTTCAAGGAACACTCGATCTCTTGATTCTGAAGACGCTACTGCCCGAGTCGATGCACGGCTGGGCCATCGCTAAGCGGATTCAGCAACTCTCCGGCGACGTGCTGCAGGTGCAGCAGGGCTCGCTGTACCCAGCGCTGCACAGACTGGAGCAGCAGGGCTGGATACGTGCCAAATGGCAGGAGAGTGAAACGGGCAGGCAGGCGAAGTTTTATGCGCTTACCGCCGCGGGCCGCAAGCAGCTGGAAACCGAAACCGCAAACTGGAATCGTCTTTCGGCGGCCATCAACCTGATCGTGAGCGAAGCCTGAGTCTTCGCCTAGTGAACGGAGGGCACCCATGAGGCGGCTTGATCGACTGAAGATGAGTTTCCTTGCGCTCTTCCGGCGCGGCAGGGCCGATGCACGCCTGAATGAGGAGCTTGGTTTTCATCTCGAGCAGCAGATTGCGGAGAACCGTGCCGCAGGCATGAGCGCGGACGAAGCGCGCTATGCCGCATTGCGCACCTTCGGAAATCCAACCGTTGTCCGTGAGCAGACCCGCGCATCATGGAGGTGGGGACGCCTGGAGTTGCTGGGCCGCGATGTACGCATCGCGATACGGACCCTACTGCGCACGCCGGGCTTTACGCTGATTGCGATTGCGGTGATGGCGCTCTGTCTTGGCGCGGCCACTTCGCTCTTCACAATTGTGCGTTCGGTGCTGCTGAAGCCGCTGCCGTTCCGCGACCCGGACAAACTGGTGATGGTGTACGAGCATTTCCGTGCGGCCTGGGCCAATCGGAGCGGCTTCAATTACAACAGCGTTGCACCAGCCGACTACTACGACTGGCGCACGCAGACACACGGCTTCGAGGACATCGCGGCTTGGCGCTATGGGCAATTCAACCTTACGGGAGCCAATGGGGATTTGCCGGAGATCGTGGAAGCGCGTGCAGGGAGCTGGAATATCTTTCCGCTTCTCGGAGTCCACGCAGCCATCGGGCGTACATTCTCCGCGAGCGAAGATCGCTCGGACGGAAACGTCGTACTGCTTACGTGGAACCTTTTTGAGCGGCGCTTTGCCGGAGAGTCGTCGATTGTTGGACGGCAAATCCATCTCGACGGAAAACCGTACACAGTGGTTGGTGTGCTGCCTAAATGGTTCACTTATCCGGATGCAAAGGCACAGATTTGGATTCCATTTGCTGCCGCACTGCCGCCGGAAATCCTCAAACATCATGACTATCACTTTGCCCGGGTGGTGGCCCGCCTGAGGCCGGGTGTCAGCCTGGCGGCTGCTCTAGCTCAGATTGAAGCCGTTCAGTACCAATTGCATTTGAAGTATGCTCCTGCTCCCGTCGCGGAGGACGTAGTATCGAGAACTCTTATTCAGGATCTTGCACACGAGGTGAAAAAGCCGCTCGTCCTATTGTTGTGCGCCGCCGGTTGCATGCTGTTGATTGGCTGCCTGAACATCGCCAACCTGCTGGTGGCGCGCGGCGCGGCGCGGCAGAAGGAGGTTGCCATTCGCGGCGCATTAGGAGCGCGGAGGCTCGCTCTGATGCGCGCGCAGATGACCGAGAGTCTGCTGATCTGCGCGGCCGGAGGCGTTGCGGGGGTAGGCCTTTCCATCGTGGTGACAAAGTGGCTGGCGCATGCATGGAAGGATCTGCCCACAGCGCAGGGGATTCATGTGGATGGTGTTGTGCTGGGTTTTTCCGGTGCGCTTATCGTCCTCGCTGCACTGCTTGCAGGCCTGCTGCCGGCGATTTCTTCGACAACAAAATCGGTCTTTGCCACGCTGCAGACTTCATCGCGCACCACGAGCGGAAACCTGTCGCGTACCATGTTGCGCAAAACGCTGCTGACAATTGAAATCGCCGCGACAGTGGTATTGCTCATCGCTGCAGGGCTTCTGCTCAAGAGCTTCATGCGGCTGCGTTCGGTCGATCTTGGCTGTACGGCCAACAACGTGTTGACCATGCGATACAGCCTTCCCGATCAGAAATATGACAGTCCCGAGAAGGCAAACGCTTTCAACGAAGCTTTGCTGAGGCGTGTGAGCACAATGCCGGGTGTGCGCGCCGTAGCGATTGGATCGGACTTGCCTGGAGCGGGGTCTATGGAAGACGACATCTTCACAATTCCCGAGCATCCACCGGCTACGCCGGGCACGGTACTGCCCGATGCGCAGTTGCGCATGGCGAGCCCCAACTACTTCGCCGCGTTACAGATTCCACTTTTGAGCGGACGCTTTTTCACCGGCGACGATCGCGCTGGACGGCCGAAGACTGTCATTATCAGCCAGCAGTTAGCGCGGCAGTATTTTCAGGGTGAAAACCCGCTCGGCAAACACCTTCACCTTGTGCCTTACGGGGATGCCGATTACGAGATTGTCGGGGTTGTAGGAGACACCTTGTACCACACCGGCAAGTCGGTATTTCCAACAATGTACTTTCCGGTTCTGAATGGGAACAGGAACATGGGGCTGACACTGGCAGTGCGCACGGCGGGCGATCCGCTAGCGCTTTCAGTCCCGATTCAGAAGGTAGTTGCATTGCTCGATCCGGAGCTTCCTGTGTCGGACGTGCGCACGATGGAGCAGATTGTGGACGAGTCGCTGGGCAACCAGCAATTCAGTGCAACGTTGGTGCTGGCATTTGCGGTTCTTTCACTGCTGCTTGCATCGATTGGCCTCTACGGAGTGCTCTCGTACCTGATGACGCAACGGATGACCGAGATCGGCATTCGTATTGCCCTCGGCGCCAAGCGCGAACAGGTGGTGCGGCTAATGCTGGTGGATGGATTGCGTCCCGCGCTCTTCGGTCTGGGTTTCGGGCTCATCGTCAGCGCGCTTACGGTGTGGCTGATTCAGTCCATGCTTTTTGGTACCGAGCCGCTTGATCCTGCGGTTTTTGCTCTTGTGGCCTTCACCCTGCTGGCGGTGGCGTCGCTGGCCTGCCTCATTCCCGCATGGCGCGCAGCACACCTTGATCCAATGCAGGCTCTCAGAACGGAGTAACGATAAGCTATGAAGCGCTTAGTCGATCGACTGAAGATGAATTTCCTCGCACTGTTCCAGCGCGGCAAGGCGGACGCACGCCTGAATGACGAACTTGCCTTTCATATTGAACAGCAGATCGCCGAGAATCGTGCCGAGGGCATGAGCGAACAAGATGCGCGCCAGGCGGCTCTGCGTAGCTTTGGCAATCCCACCGTCGTGCGCGAACACACCCGCGCATCGTGGGCGTGGAATGGACTCGAAACACTGGCACGCGATGTACGCATTGCTTCGCGCACATTAGTGCGCACACCTGGCTTTACCCTTATGGCTATTTTGGTGATGGCGCTCGGCATCGGCGCCAACGTGGCGCTTTTCACCGTTGTGCGCTCCGTGCTTCTTAAACCTTTGCCTTATGCGGATCCTGAGGGGCTGGTTTCGCTTTATGAGCACAACATCGATAACAAGAATCCCATTCAGCATTTGCCAATTGATGCCGCCAGCTTCTGGGATTGGAAGAAGGCTGCACAGAGCAGGGCGGAACTGGCCATTCTTTCTCCTTTTCAGGGGTACAACGTTTCTTCCGAAGGAGGTTTGCTTCCTGAAACCATCAACGCTGGGTGGTGCTCCTGGAACTTCTTCAAGGTACTAGGGGTGCAACCTGTGCTCGGGCGATCATTTATTGCTGCCGATGACAGTGCCAACAGCAATGCGACGGTCATGCTCACTTATTCATTCTGGAAGCGCCGCTACAGCGCAGATCCACAGGTCGTCGGCAAGCAAATCTATCTGGATGCCCGGCCCTACACGGTGATTGGCGTGCTGCCTGAATCGTTTGTCTACACCGGCGCTATGGGCGGCAACACGATAAAGGCCTGGACCACTGTCGGGCATGAGGCTTCGTCCGCACTGTTGAAGACCTACGAAGATCACGAATTTGTAGGTGTCGCTCGTCTCGACCCGGGTGTTACGCCAGCGAGTCTCCTGCAACAGCTCGCCGCCGTACAGCACCAGATCAAGTTGGAACACGCTGTTCCCGCTGTGCACGATTCCGTAGAAGTCCGTTCCATGCTGGATGACGCCGTACTCGACTACAAAACGCCGCTCTATGCCTTATTGGCGGCAACGGGCTGCGTCTTACTCATCGCATGTTTGAATGTTGCAAGTCTTCTTGTTGCGCGCACGGCTGCACGCAGCAAGGAACTGGCTATTCGTACAGCGCTAGGCGGCGGGAGACTTCGCCTGGTGCGCGAGCGGCTTATCGAAAGCCTCCTTCTCACAGCGGCGGGTGGGGTCGCAGGCCTTGCGCTTGCCTGGAGCGCCGTGCATTGGCTGGTGGCTGCCCGGCCAGACATGAACCGCGTCGAATCGATTCATATGGATGGCGATGTGGCGCTGTTTACCGTAGCAATCGTCGCCTTCTGCGCGTTGCTTTCCGGCATCATTTCGGCTCTCGGCGCCAGAGACAGGCAGCTTCTTTCCACGCTCAATGAAGGTGGACGTTCCCACAGCGGTGGCAGGTCCCGCGCATTGTTGCGCAAGACGCTGCTTGTGGCGGAAGTGGGACTCACGGTTGTGCTTCTAGTTGCAGCGGGCCTGCTGTTGAAGAGTTTTCGGCAACTGCGCACGAGCGATTTGGGTGTGCCCATCGATAACGTGCTGACCATGCGCCTAGGCCTGCCCGACGTTCGTTATAAGACGCCGGAACAAAAGATCAACTTCTTTGAAACGCTGATTGCGCGGGTGCGGGCGCTGCCCGGGGTTCAATCGGCAGGTCTTGTCAGTGTCGCGCCAGGCCAAGGCTGGGGCGGCGACTTCCTCATCACTGTCGTTGAGCACCCGCCGGTTGCGAAAGGTGTTGGTCTGGACATGATGATGCGTTCCGCCGAGCCCGGTTATTTCGCGGCGATCCATATTCCTCTTATTCGGGGTCGAATCTTCCGATCAGACGAACGCCTCGATCGAGGCAATGTCGTAGTGATCAGCCAAGCTGCCGCGAAGCAGTTCTTTCCTGGCGAAGATCCGGTTGGCAAGCACATCAAGGTCAATTACACCGGAGATGTCTTCCAGGTTGTCGGTGTAGTGGGCGATGTCCGCTGGGATGTTTCTCAGCCACCGAATCCCATGATGTATATGCCGCTCTATGCAGGGAATAATAGTGGCGCCACAATCGTATTGCGTGCAGAGAAGAACACGGAGGCGCTGGCGCTGCCTGTTCAGCAGATTATCGGCCGTATGGATCACGACCTGCCTGTGTCCGATGTACTTACGCTCCGCGAAATTATTGACAAATCGACGCTCGACTCAGCGTTCGATTCGCTCTTGATCTTCTCATTCGCAGTGATTGCATTACTGCTAGCCGCAGCCGGCCTGTTCGGGGTTCTGTCGTACACGGTTTCGCAACGCACAAACGAGATCGGAATCCGCATCGCACTTGGCGCAAAACGAGATCACGTTCTGCGTCTGATGCTGATTGACGGACTTCGTCCGGCACTTATTGGATTGCTCCTGGGACTCGCTGGCAGCGCGGCAACAGTGCGGCTCATTGAATCCATGCTCTATGAGACCAAGCCACTTGATCCCGCGGTTTTCGGCGCGGTCACCATCGCACTTGTATTCGTTGCGGCTCTCGCCTGCCTTGTCCCCGCGTGGCGTGCGGCGCATCTCGATCCAATGCAGGCATTACGTACGGAGTAAAGCAAAAGGGCGCGGAATGTATGTCATCCGCGCCCTTCTACGCCAATCAAAATTGGCGGCAACTGCGTTATTGCGTAACCGGTGACTCTGGAAGCGCCTTTGGCGCGTGCAGGTGCAATGCACCCTTTACCGGCGGCGCGGGTGGAGCTGGAGGAGCTGCCGGTTCGCTTGATGCACGTTTGATGTGCAGGTCGCCGTTGTCCGTATTGAGAGAGATCTTCGCGGTTCCTGCTCCGATGCGGCCGTTTACAGACTTGTCCTCATCACCTGTAATTGTGATGGGGAAATCGGAAATAATGTCGCCATTGCGCGTGCTGCCGCTTACCGTGGCTTGTACGTTGGGCGGCAGGGTCACTTCGACATCACCTTTTTCGTTCTTTACCTCAACATTGAAGTTGCCAGCCGGAGAGACAGCAACGCGGCCATTGCGGTCCTCCACAGATGAGTTGCCGTAAATGTCGTTCAGGTCTACATCTTTCGATCGCGTCACCACGCGCACATCGCCCTTAGCCTGCGTGATGCGCAGGTCATCGGAGTTCAATGTCATATCGCCGGGAAGCGAAGCGATGTCCAGGCTGGTGACCGATGTGTGCATATGCACCAGTCCAGCAATCGTCTCAAGATGTACATCGCCGAAGATCTCACCGTCGACGGAGACCTTTCCCTTGATCTCGGAGAGGGTCAGATCGTTACTGTTGCCCGAAATTGCTACGTCGCCGTTGACCTGATGAGCTGAAAAATCGTGTCGCCCATCTGTAAAGTGCGCCACGACAGAGCCTTCAATGCTGTTCACGTGGACTTCACCGCGCGATGAGGTAATATTCACGCCGTTGTTCAAGCCTGCAGCAGTAATATCTCCGCGACCTGCGTTGATGGACACACTTGCCGACTTCGGTACGGTCACGGTCAGGTTCACTCGGCCATTACTATTGCCCGCCGAACGCACCAGAACGGCTGTGCCGCTTACATTCACATGCGCCTGCTCAGCGTCGAAAATCTTTTTCGCTTCGTCATCCGAGCCTGCATAGGCAACTTCATGCGCTTGAACGGTAATG
This sequence comes from Occallatibacter sp., assembly GCA_035550015.1. GTDB lineage: Bacteria > Acidobacteriota > Terriglobia > Terriglobales > Acidobacteriaceae > Telmatobacter. The sequence goes on from DASZRJ010000008.1 coordinate 109,691, forward strand.
TTGGTCACGTCGCCAGCGGTCACGTTCACGTCGCCGCGCGGGTTCTCAATCTGCACCGTTGCATTCGCTGGAATCTGTACGTTGAGGACTTCCTGGTCGAAGTCATGTTCGGGCAAACCAAAGACATTGAAGAAATCATCACCGTTATTGCCCCAATGTCCGCGAAAGGGCCCCCAGAAGCCTGCCCAACCCGAAGCGGCAAATCCCAGGAAAGCAAGCAGCACAAGCACGCCGATGAATCCGTTGCTACGGCGTACCGGAGTATCGCGCTTCAGGTCGATGGCCCACTCGGCCAGCATGGCCAGGCCGGCGGCGATCAGAAGCAGCGGCCACCACTTGCCGTACCACATGGCCGCACTTGCCCACGACACACGGCCTGTATAGATCAGAAGGCCCACAATGCCGACGGCGATCAGAATAATGGGACCGACTACGGACGGTACGCGCGGTCCGTACAATCCTGGCGTGTGTGCTCTCCAGGCATAGCGCTGAGCCTTCCATGCGTCGCGCTGCGCGCGCCACGCCGCGCGCTGCTGCTCGCGATAAATGCGCCATTGCGTGCGTGGATCGTACGGGGGGACTCCGCCGCCTGGCGGCATATTGGGAGGCTGACTGCTCATGACTGCCCTCCACCCTGTCCGAAGTCCTTATGTGAGGGAACAATCGATTGGCTTGTTCCCTGCGGAACAGGCTGCGTTACCGGAGCCTGTGGCGGTGCGCCGGCGCCGTAGGGATAACCGGGATAACTACCGGGATAGTAGTTATAGGCTTCGTCGCCCGCTGCAGCCAGAGCAGCGCGCTGGGCAAGCTTGAGCAAGCCAATCAGGATCAGCAGCAGCGGGAAAAAGAGATTCCAGCTGACAAGGTCAGCCTGATGCAGCAGAGCGATGATGCCCAGCAGTAAAAGAACGGAAGGTCCGGTCAGTCGGCGAATCAGGATATAGCGGTTCATTACATGCCTCCCTTCGTATCACCGACGCGGCGGTAGATGAGCCAAGCGCCGAGACCGATGAACAACAGCGGCCACAGGAAATGGACAATCCTTTCGGTCACAACACCCAGCTGATTCATCAGCAGGATGAGGCCGAAGCCAATCAGGATGAGTGCTCCGATAGGTTCTTTACGCCGCCAGCAGGTAGGCGGTTCCGGTGGCATGGGAGGAACCGGAGGAACAGGTGGAACTGAAGGCTCTCCATAGCCTGATACAGGTGTAAAACCCGCAGAGTAGGGGCTACCCGTTGGCGGTGTGTAAGCTCCAGTGGCCGGTCCTTGGCCCTGAGTACCTGTTCCAGGAGCAACAGGCCCGGCACCAGGCTGGCCCTGATAAGGCGGGCGTCCGCCAGGCGTGAACCATTGGCTCAGTTCGTTCAATCCCAGAGGATCGGGCATTGGGAGGCCATCGCGCCGAGCCACAGCAGTGTGGTAGGCCTCGAACATCTGATAGACAATCCATGCGGCGATGAATAAGCCAAAGATTCCGAAATGCTCTGCCATGCTTACCAGCACGGCGAAGATCACGACGTGGATCAGGCCTTTGATGAACTGGCCGTTGTACATGGCGCCCACGCCAGGAATTGCACCCAGAATTGCGGCAGCAACAGGATTGGGAGCGCCTGGAGGCGGCGGTACAAAGGGTTGCTGCAGATTCTGCCAGTTCACGAAACATGGCTCACACAAAATCTGACCGCCCGGCGCATTGCGAACGCAGGTCGCGCACAGTGCCTTGCCGCAGTTTTGGCAGAAGGCAGTTGCGGTAACTCCAGTGTGGTTTACACAATCCATGGTTTGCTCCTTTCCCGTCTTGCACCCGATGATCCGGGATCCCCAACAGGGCTCTGTTGGGGCAGGGAGCCGCCGACAAACGAGGGCTGGTCCTGAAGCGTCAGGGATGTTTCCAGATAGTCCGATGATTCCAGCTCAGTCGGAGTGCCCGACTGTTGCGGAGGGTCCACGCGTGAGCCGCCGTCTTTGCGAGGTGTCTGTCGCGATTCACCTGGGCCGGTTGGCTGCTGGTTGTTCTGGCGCCGCGAATTCTGGCGCAGTTCACGCAAACGCGACTCAACTTCGTAGACAAGGCGAAGGTGATCGTAATAGCGAATGATGGGTGTTGAGGCCATTGCCAGGCGCCGCTCCATGAAGGAACGAACCGCGCTGGGCCGCAGGTTTTCCATTTGCAGATCCGCGAGCTTGACTCCGGTGAGGTTAAGTGTGAGCGCGATCGAGAAGAAGGCCATTGCGACAGTCATCATCAGCCGCGGCTCGGCAAAGCGCCGTACCCAACCCATGAAACCAGGTTTCTGCCAAGGCTCAGGCATAGCCACGCCGGAGCCGCCTGCTGTTACGAGTCCATAGCCAGCCACTTGTCCGGGGCCAGTGGCGGCCAGCAGCCGGTCAAGCAGGCCCTCCGGAACCTCTGGTTCCGGGGCAAGAAACTCCAGCCACTCGCGCCCGCGTCTCGCCTCTTCAAACAGGGCGGTGCACGCCGGGCAGGCCGCCATGTGCGCAGAGAAGGTAGCCTCGTCCTCGGGACGAAGAAGCCCGTCCAGCGCATCGGCCAGCAGGGTCTCCCAACGACCGCATTCAGGAGAGTTCGGGATGTGGATGCGCTCTGTCATGGCTACATCACCTGTCCTTTATTACGTTCCAGCAGCCGTGCCAGTTCCGCACGACCACGGCTGATGCGCGACTTTACGGTACCTTCGGGTATGCCCAGAACCTGGGCAATTTCCTTGTAATCCATATCCTGCAAGTCTCTTAAAATCAATGCCTCGCGCAGCTCTGCACTCACCTTTGAAAGAGCCGCCTGCACCATTTTGGCCAGTTCCTTCTTTGCGGCCGCCTCGTGCGGGGAAGGAGCATTAGATGCCAGCCGGTCAGACGGCCGCAATTCATCGTTTTCGTCCCAACCTTCATCCAGTGACCCGGTTGCGCGCAAGTTCTTCGTGCGGCGGAAGTTATCCACCAGGAGATTGCGTGTCATGGTGGTGATCCACACCTGGAGACTGCCACGGGCGGTATCAAAGCTGGCCAGATTCGAGTAAATCTTTAGAAATACATCCTGTGTGAGATCCTCAGCGTCGGTGGAGTTGCCCGTGAACCGGTAGCAGAGGCCGTAGACACGTCGATGGTGCATACGGACCAGTTCGGCCCATGCGCCGGAATCCCCGTCCATGCAGCGACGGACGATTTGGGACCAGTCGATCTCCAGCGCTCTTTCCTCCCCGCGCGCCATGTGTACTTTCGCTGCGTCAGCGGTTGTGGGTGTGGCCACATTCTGCGGCACCGGTTGCTTCCCGGAGATTCTGGCCTCGATACGGGGCCGCGCCGCAGACGCCCTGAAGCCCTTCGACAGTGAAGGCGCTCCCACCACGCTCCAGCTTAATGTACCCACGCATTGCATAGGGAGTTCATACGTGGGATCAACGCATTTTGTTCCGTCTACCTATGGGGCAGAGAGAGTGTGCCCCAGGAAATGGGCAACATGGGCTAGTACTGCTTCAGGAACTCAGGCTCCACCGGATTCTCAAACAACGAAGCCTCGCGTGTGACGATTGTGAGCCCGGACGGAGTTACAAAGTAGCGCCGCTTGTCTTCGACGGGGTCGTAGCCAATTACCGTACCTTCGGGAATATGAACGTCACGGTCGATAATCGCGCGGCGAATGCGGCAATGCCGCCCGATATTCACGTGCGAGAAAATGATGCTCGAATTCACATCTGAGTACGAATTGACGCGTACATCCTGCGACAGCACCGAGTTCGACACCGAAGCGCCGGAAATAATGACGCCGGCAGTGATAATTGAATTAACTGCCATGCCGGTACGGCCCGGTTCGCCGAAGACAAACTTCGCGGGCGGATATTGCCGCACGCGCGTCCGGATGGGCCAGCTCTTGTCGTAGAGGTTAAACGTCGGCGAAACAGAGCAGAGGTCCAGGTTGGCTTCGTAATACGCGTCCAACGTACCTACATCGCGCCAGTAGAGCGCTTCCTGCTTGTTCTCGTCCACAAAGCTGTAGGCCATTACGCGTTTCTTGCCCAGCATGCTCGGGAGGATATTGTGGCCGAAGTCGTGCTTCGAGTTTGGGTCCTCCGAATCCATGATGAGCGCCTTGATGAGTGCCTCAGTATCAAAGATATAGACGCCCATCGAGGCATCCACCGCGTTTGGATTGAATGGAGAGCGCAGATTGGTTGAAGCAGGCTTTTCCTGAAATCCGACCACCTCGCCGCCCGGCGCGACTTCTACCACTCCGAAGTGCTTCACCTCATCGGGAGAAATCGGAATCGTGGCTATGGTGACGTCCGCTTTTTTCTCCTGGTGGTAGTCCAGCATGCGGCTGTAGTCCATCTTGTAAATGTGGTCGCCGCTCAGGATGATCACATACTTCGGCTGCTCGCTGCCGATCGAATAGATGTTCTGGTAGACCGCATCGGCGGTGCCCATGTACCAGTTCGCTCCAGTGCGCTGCATGGGCGGCAAAAGTTCGTAAAACTCGCCCAGTTCCTGCGCCATAATGCCGGTCCACCCTTCACGAATGTGCCGGTTGAGCGAAAGAGCCTTGTACTGGGTAAGCACATACACACGCCTCAGGCCTGAGTTCACGCAATTGGACAGGGTGATATCGATGATGCGGTAGTGGCCACCGAAGGGAACGGCAGGCTTTGCCCGATCTCGGGTGAGTGGAAAGAGCCGTTCACCGGCTCCGCCCGCGAGCAGTACTCCAAGCGTATCCTTCATCGTGTGCATGCAATCCCGTCCATGGTGCTCAGTGTCTGGTTGCAGGTGCCTTGGAACGCCATTCCACTTGAGATGTCATCTTCATCCGCGGCGTCAAACGTGCTTGGACCCTGAACGCAGAAGGTTATCACACGAAAATGAACGGCGCAGCCTGCACGTCCATGTCCTTCTTACAACGTGAAAAACCGGAGTGCGGCAGATCACATCGTCCACCGTACTCCGGTTTTTTACTTAATCTGAATTTGTCTTCGTACTAGCGTTTCTTGCTGAATCTGTATTCGGCGCCCACTGAAATTGCGAAGTTCCAGTAGGGATAAACCTGCTGATTGCCGTAGTTGATGCCGTACCGTGTATAGATCGCATCCGGGGTAATGCGGAATGCCCAGCGGGCCGAGCGGTTCAAGTCGATGTGTCCACCGATGACTGCGGCCATGGCCAACTGATCATTGAAAAAGTTCACGGACGAAGGCGGGTTTCCACGCAGGTCCTGTTCGAACTTGCCGTATGCGCCGCCGATCATGGCGTGCGCAATCAGCGCCCCATGCTTGTTGTGGGGGCCGAGCCACTCCGGCCCTGCGGCGAAAATATATTGGGACACAAATGGACCGCTGATATTGTACGGATTTGGAGCCGCGCCGCTGGTGCCGAGATACGCGCGTCCCGTGCCCTCCACGGCCCAGCGCTTCGCCAGCCAATAGGAGGCATTCAGGTCAAGGCCGCCCAGATTCGCACCCTCGTGCAATGGCGGAGGCCCAGCCTTGATATGCGCATACGCCGCGCCAAGCGATAGATCATAGCGGTTGTCATAGCGAACGTTGGCCAGCGGATCGAGAGCAATGTAGGTCCCATTGCCGGTTGTCTGGGAGGCCCCGCTCTGGTCCTGTGCCGCGACGCGGAGCGTTACGACAGGGAGGGCGAGGGCAACTGCTGCAAATGTCAGGAAAAACCTTACGGAAAGACGCATCACCACACAGCTTACAGGACCGCGCCAAGGGCCGACAACGCGGCCAGACTTCACACCGTCCAACCTTTTTCAGGGATTGGCTTACGGTTCTTAGACTTCCCAGAGGCAGCAACGTTTTACCGGAGGTTGATGTGTGACGGAATTTCCTTTATGTCCGGTCGATTAGTCGTGTATTGCACCAATCAGGGTGTGCATTTTTCCGCCCATTGCGTGTAGACCAGATAGCGCATGGTTTTGAGTGTTTCCACTGTCGATTCTGCCGCTTTGTAAAGACTCGAATGCGGTTCCAGAGGAGGGGCTGCGTGGGTCCGCCAGGCAATGCCTGTCTTTTCAAAGATCATTGCCGCGCGGGGAAGGTGGCCGGCACTCGACACCACCTCCGCCGACTTCCATCCGTGCTCTTTCATGATGCGTACGGCATAGCAGGCGTTCTGAATCGTGTCCATTGCGTGTGGTTCTACCAGTATTTGCGATGCCGGAATACCCTGCGCGGCCGCTGCTCTTGCCATCACCTGCGCTTCGACGAAGCGATTGTGGGCCGGGCCGCCGGACATGATCAGCCTTGGTGCAACGTTTCGCTCGTATTCGCGCACACCCTCATTTACACGCGCCAACTGCGCCGGAGTCGGATTACCATCACTATCCGCTGGGTCTCCCAAAACAATCACAGCATCGAACCGGCTGAGTTCGGTATTCGCATGTGGCGCAAAGGCACGAGCCATCAAGGCCCATCCCGCGAGAACGGCGATTGCGCCTGCACTTGCAAGCACCAGCTTGCCGCGCCAGCCAACATGTGTTTTTCTAGCCTGCCTGCGATGAGGCATGCGTTTAACGGGCGCTTGTTTTTTGAGTCGTGCTGAGCTGCGGCCTGCCGGCAAAATCATCCTCCAGCTTTCACTCTACCGTGACACTGGAGGATCAATCCCGCGTTTGGCTATTTCACAAAAGATGCCGGCTCTCCCCAAGCTGAAAACACCAGGTCGCTCAGTGGCTTTCTGCTGCGTGGAGCCACTTCCCGCGCGATCAGTTGTTCATTGCCGAGAGTCTCGGGGGCAGCTTGATAACCCAGTGCCATGAGGGAACCAAGTTCATATTCCTCGGGGATTCCCAGCAGTTCGCGCGCGGTCTTCTTCTCGAATCCACCCATCTGGTGGCTGTTCAAGCCCATCTCGGCTGCCTGCAGTGTAATCAGGACGGTGGACGCTCCTAAATCGTAGAAAGCGTATCCGTTTGGATTTCCATTTGAACTGAAGTTCTTGAGTGCCAGTCCAAGAATCAGCACAGGAGCATTGGGCGCCCAGGCCTGATTGAAGCCCATCAGAGACTTGACTAATGCATCATGCGTCGCAGTCCCCCGCAGACCGACGACGTAACGCCACGGTTGTTCATTGCTGGATGAAGGCGCCCAGCGCGCAGCTTCAAAGAGCTTCTTCAGTGTCTCTTCGTTTACGGCGCGGTCTGCGAAGGCACGTGTGCTCCAGCGGTGGTGTATTACCGGCAAAACGCCTTCAACAGCGGGCGCATGTTTCAGCGTGTCAACTTCAGCAGCAGAAAGAGGCATTCGCAATTCTCCTGTTCATATTCAACTCACTTGTAAAAAGATTGCTCAATCTATCCCAAGGATTCCTGATTTCGTTAGAATAAAGGGAGTGCAGGGTCTGCCGGTCGGATCCCGGTTCGGCAGGGAGCACTTTTCTTGTATAACAAAATGGACATTGTTACAGTTCTTAGGTCACATACTTACCTATAGCTGATATGTAACTTCGCATTAATTTGCGAATGGCAAAATTCAAGTAAACTCGCTATCTGGAATTCATTAAGTCAGCCGCGGGCGCACGTGTGTCCGGTGTTATGGCCGCCTTTGATTTCAGGATAGTTGCGGAAGGAAACCGGCCTCCGCACAGGTGTGTTGTGCATGATCGTTTGACAATACACGTCAAATTCCACCGGATAGAGGAAAGCTTTAGGAGAGCCTCAATGTTTCATCCAAGTAAGTGGATCGTCCGTACCTTTCTTGCGGTCGCCCTTATATTTGTTCCCACGTTCATGTCATTGCATGCGCAGACTGCTGTCGATGGTGCAATCGGTGGCAACGTTCTCGATAGCACGGGTGCCGTCGTTTCCGGGGCAAGCGTAACTGCAACGAACATTGGGACCAACGCAAAACAGACCACGGTTTCAGACGCATCCGGATATTTCAGGATTCTTCATCTCCAGCCTGGCTCCTACAATGTTGCGATTACCGCGCCGGGATTCGCGCCCTATCGCTCAGTCAACGTTACAGTTCAGGTCGGTTCGCTCACAGATGTACAGGCGCGTTTGGCCGTCGGAGCCGAATCACAGTCGATTGAAGTAACCGGCGCCGCACCACTGATTAACACCACGTCGCCTGACTTTGCGGGCGTTGTGGATGAGACGGCTATCCGTCAGGTGCCCGTTAACAACTATCGCTGGTCTGCATTCGCGCTGCTTACTCCAGGTGTGGTCAACGATGCGAACGGATATGGCTTGCTGAGTTTTCGCGGCCAGAGCACATTGCTTAACAACGTCACCATCGATGGTACCGACGACAATCAGGCCTATTTCTCTGAGGAGCGCGGACGTACTCGTGCCGGCTATTCCACCATTAAGGATGCCGTTCAGGAATTTCAGGTAAATACCTCGAACTACTCAGTCGAATACGGCCGTTCTGCCGGTGGCATCGTCAACTCGATCACCAAGAGCGGAACAAACCAGTTCCACGGTGAAGGGTACTTCTTTGATCGCGACTATGCCTGGAACGCAACCAACGGCTACGTGACACACCCTGTCCAGGTCTCTTCCAATCCCATTACCTATGAGGTCCAGCCTTTCAAGCCCACGGACCTTCGCCGCCAATATGGCTTTACCTTCGGCGGGCCGATTCTGAAGGATAAGCTCTTTTTCTTCATCGCGGGCGACCGTTTTTATCACGATTTTCCCGGTGCGGCCACCATTACAGGCACCAGCGACAACGCAAACTTCTATGCCACCAGCGGCAGCTTCTTTGATGCGCAGGTGAATCGCATTGCCTCAAACACCGGATTGTCTACCGGCCAAGCCACCACGATTTATCAGAATGGAATCACCGGGCTTACCAGCATGCTCGGCACCGCGCCACGTACTGGCGACCAGACTATCTTCTTTCCCAAGATCGACTGGCAGATCAACGACAAGCACCATTTCGCAGTGGAAGCAAACCGCATGCGCTGGACATCACCCGCAGGCATTCAGACTTCACCTGCGGTGGCCTACGGCAAGCGAAGCTTCGGAAATGATTATGTTCGCGACAACTGGCTCGTGGCCAAGCTCGATAGCTTCCTGACCTCGCACCTCAGCAACGAAGTGCGCTTTATGTATGGCCGCGATTTCGAGTTCGAATTCAATCAGGCCCCGACCGATTACGAAACCAACAACCTGGTCAATACGCCCAGCTATACCAATCCGCTTGGCCTGCCCACCAACGTTTACCTGAGCAGCTTCTTCCAGTTCGGTACTCCGCAGTTCCTCAACCGTGCTGCGCTGCCCGATGAAAATCGCTGGCAGATTGCCGATACGGTTGCATGGGTGCATGGCAACCATACTTTCAAGTTCGGTGAAGATGTGCTCCACACCGACGATCGCATCTCCAACCTTTACAACCAGTACGGCGGTTACAGCTATTCGAGCACGGTTTCCGGCACCTCGGTTACGCTGGCCGACTACATCACCGACCTCTACCTTTCGCAGAATCCAATTGCAGGTAAAACTGCGCAGCACTTCTCCCGCTTCAACCAGGGAGCAGGCCCGGCAGGACTGGATTTCAACACCGTAGACTACGCGCTCTTCGCGCAGGACGAGTGGAAAGTCAGCCCCCGGCTCAGCCTCACCATGGGCCTCCGCTGGGAGTATGAGCAACTGCCTGACCAACAATTGCCCAATGCTGACTTGCCGCAGACGCTCTCTCTGCCTGCCAACAAGACGAACTTTGGCCCGCGTGTCGGCTTTGCCTATGACCTTTCCGGCACAGGCAATACAGTCCTGCGTGGCGGTTACGGCATGTTCTTTGCACGTGCCATCAACTCCACTATTTACCAGGCCCTCATCGGCTCAGGTTCGGGCGGCCAGACAAACCCCAACCTGTACCCAGGTGACGCCTGCACGCCTGTCTTTCCGCAGGTGATTGCACCCGAGAACTACAGCGCCTGCCTAAGTGGCGGTGGAAACTCAACGGCCTACTATATGGATCCGAACTTCAAGGTGCCGGAGATTCACCAGGCCGACCTGACATTCGAGCATCAGTTCACCAAATCGGATGTTTTCTCGCTCTCCTGGCTTGGCTCCTGGGGGCGTCGGTTGCCTACATTCCGCGACACCAACCTGCCCGATCCGGTGATGATTACGTACACCGTTGTGGATCCTTCCAACGAAGGACTTTTCCCTGACGGCACCGAAATTCACGCCAATGCCTTCTTCAAGGCGGCTACGGCCAATGGGCGTCCAAATCCCAACTACAGCTCGATTACCGACATTTTCAGCGGCGTTACGTCCGACTACGAAGCCATGGTTGCAAGCTATAGTCATAAGCTTTCACACCATGTCTCGTTCAGCATTAGCAACACCTGGTCACACGCCATGGACTTTGGTGAGAACAACACAACCGGCGCAAGTGCGAATGCATTGCTCGACACTACCGACATCAAACTCGAAAAGGGCAACTCCAACCAGAATGTGCCTAACCGGCTGCTCATCTACGCCACGGGTCAGTCTCCCTGGAAGTTCCATGGCCCGCTCGGCTATCTGCTGAACGACTACCAGATTTCTCCCAGCTTCCAGACACAGAGTGGATTACCCTACTCGGCTGGAATCACCGGTACGTCGTCCGGCTTCTATCTGGATGGGGCAACAAAAACTACCTCGAAGGTGACCACTGCGTTTAATGGCTCCAGTGGCGCTGTCCGGCTACCGAATCTGAACCGGAACTCTTTCAGCTATCCCAGCACCTGGAACATTGATCTTCGTCTCTCTAAGGCGATTTCGGTTCAAGAGCGCTATAAGCTTGAGTTTCTTGCTGAAGCGTTCAACCTGGCAAACCACCAGAATGTCACGGGCGTAAGCTCTACAGCGTACGCGTTGGGCACAAGCTCCTCAACACACACAAACACCTTGACCTGGTACACGAGTACGCCGTTTTCTTCCGTAACCAGCACCAATAACAGCAACTTCGCCTTTAATGTGCGTCAGTTGCAACTGGCTCTGCGCCTCACGTTCTAGGCGCGTACCGAGTCATCAAAAAAGTGGCGGCCTGCGGGCCGCCCTCTTTTTTTGCCAGGATTCCGATGTTCGTACTTGATGCTTGGCAACCCAATCCGTTCCGCTGGCAACTACGGATAGATTCTGTGTAATGTACGCGCAAAAGGAATCGTCTCGCGTACATGATCCAGTTTGCACACCCATGCCACTACACGCTCAATGCCCATTCCGAAGCCAGCATGCGGCACTGAGCCATACCGGCGAAGATCAAGATACCACTGGAACGCTTCAAGCGGCAGATTGTGTGCTTCGATGCGACTCTTGAGCAGCTCGTAGCTAGATACACGTTGAGAGCCGCCGATTACCTCTCCGTATCCCTCCGGCGCCAGCACATCCAGGCAAAGCGCAAAATTGGCGTCCTTCGGATCAGGTTCCATGTAGAAGGCCTTCACTGCTGCGGGATAGCGATGCACCATCACGGGTTTGTCGAACTGCGAGCTCAGCCATGTCTCGTCGGGCGAACCGAAATCGTTGCCGTACTCAAACGGATGCTCAAGCTCGCCTTTTGCGTGGGCCTCGTTCAGCATCTTCGCGGCTTCGTCGTAGCGCAGACGCGGGAAGGGCGGCACAATCTTCTTCAGCGCTTCCACGTCGCGGCCAATCGTCTCCAGCTCCGCCGCGCGGTTCTTAATCACGCTCTGCACAATGTGCGAGATGAAGTTCTCCGCCAGCTCCATCAGCCCGTCGAGATCGCAGTACGCGACCTCCGGCTCAATCATCCAGAACTCGGTCAGATGCCGCCGCGTTTTTGACTTCTCCGCGCGGAATGTCGGCCCGAAGCTGTAAACCTTGCCCAGCGCCAGCGCGGTCGACTCAATGTAAAGCTGTCCCGACTGCGTAAGAAACGCCGGATCGCCAAAGTAGTCCACCGGAAACAGCGTCGACGTTCCCTCGCACGCCGCCGGCGTAAGAATTGGCGGATCGGTGCGGATAAATCCATTCGTGTCGAAGTACTCCTGCGCCGCACGCATAATCTCCGCGCGAATCCGCAGAATCGCCGACTGCCGCGGCGACCGCACCCATAGGTGGCGATGCTCCATCAGAAAATCGACGCCGTGCTCCTTGAGCGTAATCGGATACGGGTCCGACTCCGGCACACGCTGCACTACCTCGACGTTTTCTATATCGAGTTCATAGCCGCCGGGCGCACGTTTGTCTGCGCGCACTTTGCCAGTCACAATCACGCTCGACTCCTGCGTCAGATCCTTGAGTGCCTCAAAGACTTCCGGTGCAACACTCTTCACATGCGCCACGCCTTGTACCGTTCCGGTACCATCGCGAAAAATGGGAAACAGCAGTTTGCCGCTCTCACGAGAGTTGTAAAGCCAGCCCTTCAGCGTGACGCTCTGGCCCTCATGCTGGCCAAGTGTGGCAATGGTGGCGAGTGGTGCGGATTTCTGCTGGATTTCTGTCGTTTCTTCTGCCATATCGTTATCTCTTCGGTGTGCTCCGCTTTCTGCCGGAGCACACCTTTCAGGATAGCGCGCGTCCAGGATTTGCGATGGCTCGCCTCGTCTCCGCGAACAGGTGCCCGCCTGCGTTCTCGCTTTAACGCGCCGTTTTGGTATATCGTCCATCGTGTATGGCTACCGCTCCCGTCAGTGTCCCTGCCCCGCATCCGACTCCTGAGGCCGAGGAGGTTTACCGCCGCTGGCTCAAGTTCCTCGACGAAGAGTTCATTCGCCATTGCACACCTGAGCGGCGCGCCGAAATCGTGCGTGACCAGCTTTACCAGCTTTATTTAGGCAGGCCATTTGGGGGGAAATTCAACGCCTCGCTTACAAGCGAACTTCCAGGAGCGGTCATGGGGCTCTCTCTCGATCCCGCGAACGTTACTCTGGAAGCTGAGTATTTCCCCGATGTGGATGCGGAACGCTACGCACGCCGTAAACCCCTCATCTGGTTCTGGCACATGTTTGACCGCTCGCCCATCGGCATCAACCGCTGGCTCGGAATTCGCTTCCGCTGCATGCTCGGACGCCATATTTTTGAACGTGTTGGATCCGGCGTCTGCTTTGAGCACGGAGTTGACATCACCTTCGGCTATAACCTTTCGCTTGGTGATGGAGCTGTCATCCGCAAGGGTGCTCTGCTCAGTGATCGTGGGGGCATATCCATAGGCAAAGGAGCGGTTATTGGTTCCTTCGCGCGTATCTTTTCACACAATTACACGGCCCAACATGGTGGGCCTGTCCGCCATACAGCCACTCGAATCGGCGATGGCGCCCGTGTTGGCAGTCATGCCATCATTCTCGCCGGAACCGATGTCCCCGATGGCGCGACCGTGGGCAGCTTCCCCTCTGAGGGGAACTGAGGAGGGTACTGGTTCGCGTGCTACCCTGACACTTCAATACCCTTACGCCGCGGAGTATTCGTTTGCAGCCGCTCCAGCTTGTTATTGCCGTCTTTGAGTTTGTTCTGCTCATTTTTTCTTTGAGCGTGCATGAATGTGCCCATGCCTGGACAGCTTCCCGGCTTGGCGATCACACGGCCGAGCTTGAAGGCCGTATCACGCTGAATCCGATGTACCATATCGACCCGATCGGTTCGTTGCTGATTCCGGGGCTCGCCATCTTTGGTCCGCTCGTCGGTTTTACATTTCTCTCCGGAGTGCTCATCGGTTGGGCCAAGCCAACGCCGGTTATCAGCCGCAATCTCAAGAAGATTGTCCGCGACGAAAATCTGATTACGCTTGCCGGCCCGGCGTCCAATCTGCTCATCGCTCTGATCGCGTTCCTTGTGCTCGTCGTTATTTCGTTCGTGGTTCCCGGTGGCCACCGTTTGGTCACTTCTACGTTTGAGGGCGGCCTTACGCTAGGTGTTCAGTCCAATACGCAAGCCATCATCCTGTTGGCCATGCTGGCAATCCTCATCAATCTGTCGCTTTTCATCTTCAATTTGCTTCCTGTTCCCCCGCTCGATGGTAGCCATCTGTTGCGCAACATGCTTCCCTACAACGCTGTGCAGACCTATGACCGCATTCCCTATTGGTTGAGTTGGATTCTTATGCTATTTCTCGGCGGAATCCTCATCAACCTGTTTGTTGGGCCGGCAATGCGCGTTATCTACATGGTCCTTCACATGCTGTGAATTGCAGAGCCCGCGCCCGCTACAATAATCCAAGCCCCACTTTGACCGTCCTTGTCAGGTCCGGGGAAGAATTCGTACATATCGCCCGGAAGCAGTCGAGAATCATGCCCGAACAGCCCACTTCATCCAGCCGCCCGCGTGTTTTAAGCGGCATGCGTCCTACCGGTAAGCTCCACCTCGGTAACTACATGGGAGCCCTGCATAATTGGGTCAAATTGCAGGACCAGTACGAGTGCTACTTCTTCATTGCCGACTGGCATGCGCTGACGACGGACTACGCGAATCCCGACCGGGTGAAACTAAATACTCTTGATGTGGTTCTGGATTGGCTGGCGGCCGGCCTCGACCCCGAAAAATCTACGATCTTCATTCAGAGCCATGTTCCTCAGCATGCTGAGTTACATTTGCTGTTCAGCATGATTACTCCGCTTGGGTGGCTCGAGCGCGTACCGACCTACAAAGAGCAGCAGGAAAATCTCAAAGGCAAGGATTTATCTACGTACGGATTTCTGGGGTATCCGCTTTTGCAGGCAGCCGACATTCTCGTTTACCAGCCGCAGTTTGTACCGGTAGGACAGGACCAGGTTGCTCATGTCGAACTGACCCGCGAGGTCGCTCGCAGATTTAATTCGATGTATAAGGCACAGGTGTTTCCTGAGCCAGATGCTCTTTTAACTCCATCGCCAAAACTGCCGGGTACTGACGGCAGAAAGATGTCGAAGAGCTACGGCAACACCATCGGACTGACAGAGGCCCCGCTTTCTGTGGCATTCAAGATTCACTCCATGTCCACCGGAGGGCAGCGAATCCGTCAAACCGATCCAGGTAACCCTGACCTGTGTCCTGTTGGAGACCTGCACAAGGTATTCAGTTCTCCAGAAGTGATTCAAGAGACGCAAAAGGGTTGCCGTACAGCTTCCATGCGCTGCGAATTCTGCAAAATCGACGCTGCCCGTTCCGTCAATGCGATTACGGATCCAATTCATACACGGCGTATGCATCTGGAATCGAATATCGACGAAACTTGGGATATGCTCCGTGACCAATCGGCCAAAGCCGCAGTCCGTGCAGAACAAACGATGGTTGAAGTGCGGACAATCTTCGATCTTTCTCACGACCTTGGATCGGTGCGGCGATTCTTTGGCACATCCGCAGACGATTCGAGGAATCCGCGAGATCTAGGAGAGTACGCAGGTTGGTGGAGCTTACCGGCTGATCAACACGCCAAACAGCTCCGCGACTATTGGAGGAACAATCTTGTTCCACGCGATATTGTGTTAACCCAGGAGAGCAACCGGGTATTCACTTCTTTGGAGCGGGAGTTGGAAGAACCTTTTCTTACCGCGAAAAAGAAGAGAGCTTTTGTCACGACATCGCGTGACACAGCGCAGCGTGATCATTGGGTTTTTGAGATTCCCGGTCGGAGCTACGAAGTCTGGACCCTTCTATGCTGGCGTGAACAGGACAAGTCACTGCATGACTTTGTGGTTCCGCAAAAGGTATTCTCAGTGGAATTTGCAAAAGCGAAGAAGATGCTCAAAAAGGACGAAAAAGTAAGGGTCTCTATCTCGCGGACAGAAGAAGGCCACTTCTCCTTGAGCATCGCAGACGGCCACGGAACGGATATCACAGACCAGCAAGGCAATTACGCGCCGTTGCAGTAAAGAGATCGCATTGACCGAAGAGACCCCCAAGCCGAATATTGCTGAAACCGCAGCTTCCTCCGAGCCAGAAGCGCAGCCGCTGGTGCTGGTGTCTCCGCCTGCCGCAGAGAAGGCCGCGAAGTCCGCCACCAGGGGCAAGAAGGACGATGCTGCGAAGGCGGAATCAGCCAAGAAGGAAGCCGAGGAGTCGCCCTTCCAGGTCACCGTGGGCCAGGTCTATGACGGCCCACTTGATCTGCTGCTCGACCTTATCCGCAAGCAGGATATCGATATCTATGACATTCCCATCGCCAAAATCACGGCGCAGTTCCTTGCCTATGTGAATCAGCTCAAGGCTGGTGACGTGGATGTGGCCGGTGAATTCATCTATACGGCCTCGCTCCTCATCCATATCAAGAGCAAAATGCTTCTGCCACGCGCCGAGGTTGGATCAGACGGCACGCAGGAAGACCCACGCCGCGAGCTGGTAGAGCGCCTGCTTGAGCATGAGCGCTTCAAGAATGCGGCGCAGATGCTGCAGGAAAAGCAGATGCTCGAAGCCGCTACTTGGACCAACCCCGGAGTTCGCGAGTTCCGTGACGACGTTACCGCCGAGCCTGAGATCGCTGCGGACACGGTCGATCTCGTCCGTATCTTCCGCGATATCCTCGACCGCGCCCGTCACCGCCCCGTCTTCAATGTCGACGAAGACGCCGTCACCGTCGGTCAGATGATCCAGTTCCTTACTCGCCGCCTGACCATGGAAGATCGTCCCGTGGCCCTGCGCCGCCTGCTTAGTCACACCAAGTCCGAGCGCGCTCTGGTCGCCATGTTCCTCGCTTTGTTGGAGTTAGTCCGTCTCCAGGCCATCCTTCTACGCCAGGACAAGCTCTTCAGCGAGATCTTCATCAAGAAGAACACTGGTTTCGACACGGTGATGAATGAGGCCCTGGCCAACGCGCAGGACGACTGGCGATAGTCTTCGCACTACTGGTTGGCATCACATCAGCTTTTGAGTTGCCAGTTGTACACTATCTCCGGCGAACCCGCCTCCCCTCGGGGTCTGTCGAAAGTGCATTCGTGCGAATCGCGAATGCAGGGGTTTTATGTTAATCGCTCAAGCTGGCTCGAAACGCAATTCCAGGCAGGCAGCGCTCTCTCCCATTTATTCAAAAGCTCTCAGTTTTGCGGCTTATACCGCCGCGTACCGTTCATGTGCTCGCGATTGGAGTGCAGGGAACTTTCCAAGTGGGAATGTTGAACAATGGCTGGCCTCGTAACAGCATCCGCTTCGCTTGCTGGGCGCAGCTCTCTGCTCGATCAGAAGATGCGCCGCTCAAGTCCAGTCGCGGCCGGTGTATTTCTTGTCGCCATCAGCACGGGGCTGGGATATATCGCATTTCACGTAGCGCGCGATTTTTCAGTTGGTGCTTCTGCGAGTCTTCCCGCATTCATTCTGCTCGCTGCGGCGCTCTTTATCGCGCTCGGATTTGAGTTCGTCAATGGCTTTCACGATACGGCGAACGCCGTTGCCACGGTAATTTACACTCATTCGCTCGAACCTACACTGGCTGTGGTCCTTTCCGGTATTTTCAATCTTGCCGGTGTTCTGTTCTCATCCGGTACCGTGGCATTTGCCGTAATTGCTCTGTTGCCTGTTGAGCTCATCCTCCAGGTTCAGTCAGGTTCTGGTTTTGCCATGGTATTCGCGCTGCTTCTGGCTGCCATCCTGTGGAACCTTGGAACCTGGTGGTTCGGCCTGCCCGCATCCAGTTCCCATACTCTTGTCGGTTCCATCATCGGCGTTGGAGTGGCGAATCAGTTTTTTGGTTCTCATCCTGGTACTGCCGGTGTGGATTGGTCTCAAGGGTTGAAAGTCATAGAAGCTCTGGTCATCTCACCAATCATTGGATTTGTCTTTGCAGGACTTCTTTTGCTGCTAGCCAAGCGCACCGCCAAATATCCTGGCCTGTATGAGGCTCCCAAGGACAATCAACCGCCACCTACGCCAATTCGAGCGCTCATGATTCTCACCTGTACAGGAGTGAGCTTCTTCCACGGTTCCAATGATGGACAAAAGGGCATGGGGCTGATCATGCTCATCCTTATTGGCACGATGCCTACGGTTTATGCACTCAATCAGAACATGGGGCCAGCTGCCGTGCAGCAGTTCATTTCTGCTTCGCGGCAAGTTGAACGCGCGCTCGACGATCACTCTGCTGCAGCATCCCTTACCGTGGAACAGGCGGATGAGGAAGTCATGGCCTTTCTCCATTCCCGCCACTTGCAACCGCAAACAATTCCCGCATTGCGAACCCTGGTGAACGACCTCGACAGCCAGATGTCGCGCACTGGCGGTATAAGGGCTGTTCCAACCCAACAACGAGCGCAAATGCGCAATGAAATGTATCTCATTGATGAAGCGCTGTACCTTATCGACAAAACAAATCCCCACCTCTTTTCCGCGCGTGAATCGAAAGAGATGAAGCGTTATCGAGAAAAGGTCGATTTGGCCACCAAGTTTATCCCCACCTGGGTGAAGGTTGCTGTGGCGCTGGCGCTGGGTCTTGGGACAATGATTGGCTGGAAGCGCATCGTGATCACCGTTGGTGAACGCATCGGCAAGCAGCATCTTACGTATGCCCAGGGCGCCAGCGCAGGCTTGGTAGCAATGGGGACGATCCTTGCCGCTGACTATCTCGCTTTGCCAGTTAGCACGACGCATATCCTTAGTTCAGGTATCGCGGGAACCATGTCAGCAAATGGGAGCGGGCTTCACTTCAATACGGTAAGAAACATAGCCACAGGCTGGATTCTCACTCTTCCGGTAGCCGCGCTTCTTTCTGGAACACTTTTTTGGGTGTTTATGAAACTTGTGTAATCGAATACCGTAACGTCTTTCCCAGAGCGGTTCAAAGCGGAATATCGCTCCTACGTTCACGTTCCAGTCTGGTTTTCCTCACCCTCTCACACGCGCGCGCAAGCACCGAGTCCGGTACCATACAAGAGGTACTGTTTGTCGCATGAGTCTTAAATCCAAGCTCGAAGCTGTTATTTACGCCTCCGAAGAGCCCGTCACACTGGCGCAGCTCGCATCCCTGTTTGCTGTTGAAGCACTTGAATGGAAGGCGGAGCAGGAAGCCGCTGCTGCTGCAGCCGCAGAAGAAGCCGAGTCCATACAAGAGCCGGAGCCGCTTCCTCTCACCGCCGAAGCCTCTGAGGCTTCCGAACCCGTCGAGCTTGCTCTCGCTGCCTCGGCTGAGTCAGAAGGCACTGCCGCTTCGACTGAAGCATCGGCAGAGATCACTTCCGCCGAAGCCGCTCCCGAGGTCGACCCGGAAGCTGAGGCGAAGAAGCAAGCCAAGCAGCGCGACAGGGAAGTCCGCGCCATCGTGCGCCAGCTTCTCGACGAAATCATCGCCAGCTATGCATCCGACGACCGCGGTGTAGAAATTCGCGAAATCGCCGGCGGCTATCGCATGGCGACCAAGCCCGCCTGCCATGACGCGGTTCGCCTCTTCATCAAGAGCCTCAAGCCACCCTTGAAGCTCTCGCTGCCGGCGCTTGAAACTCTTGCTGTCATCGCCTACAAGCAGCCCGTCACCGCGCCTGAGGTCAGTGACATTCGCGGCGTCGAGTCGGCAGGCGTGCTTGGCTCGTTGATGAGCCGCAAGCTTATCACTACAGCCGGCCGCAAACAGGTTATAGGCCGCCCAATACTCTACAAAACGACAAAGGAATTTTTGCTCCGCTTTGGCCTCAAGGACATCTCCGAATTACCCTCCATGGAGGAATTCGAGAAGATTGCAGCCGTCGAACTGGCTGAGGCCTCTGAGGAAACCGAGTCCGGTTTCGAACACGTGCAGAGTGCGGGCAAAGAGCTTGATCCGGATGCGCCTGAAACGGATGGCAGCGGCGATACCGTAAGCGCTGAGGCTGCAGTCACCTCTACGGAGGCCACCGGATCTGCGCCGGCAGAGCCCGCCATTGCAAGCGACTCCGAACACCAGTCTGCGGAAACGGAACCGCAGCCGGAAGCTGAGACGGTGTCCCATGACTGATCCACTTGATCATCCTGCCGAAGGTCCTGAGCAGGAGATTACTTCCGGCGCAGAAGCTGTTTTTGAGCGAGCCGCTGCAGCTCAATCCGAGCCCGAAAACGCTGTATCCAACGATGAGGAATCTGAGTTTGAGCCCATTCCGGAGCGGGCGCCAAAACTCGAACGCCTCCAGAAGATCCTCGCCCAGGCCGGCATTGCCAGCCGTCGCCATGCCGAAGAGCTCATCACTGCGGGCCGCGTACAGGTCAATGGCCAGACCATCACTGTTCTTGGAGCCAAAGCCGACTCCGCGCGCGATCACATTCGGGTGGATGGCAAGCTGCTCCACGGAGCGGAGCGGCTTCGTTACTTCGTGCTTAACAAGCCAAAGGGCTATGTAACCACCGTCAGCGACCCGGAAGGGCGTCCCACGGTCATGGCGTTCTTCTCTAAACTCGGTGAGCGCCTCTATCCTGTCGGTCGTCTTGACTATCAGAGCGAGGGCCTTCTTCTCGTGACGAATGATGGCCCGCTTGCCAACGACCTCACCCGCGCAGCCAACGCTGTCGAAAAGACCTATCTGGTAAAGGTTGCAGGGCAGCCTACGGAAGAAGATCTTGATCGTCTTCGCAATGGTGTCACCATAGCCAAGGGACGCACCGGCCCCGGTGCCAGCAAAACAGAAAGCAAAGTCAGAACTGCGCCTGCCCGCATTAAGCAGCTCCGCGCGGGCAATAATCCATGGTTTGAGGTAGTCCTCACCGAGGGTCGCAATCGCGAGTTGCGCAAGATGTTTGAGGAGATTGGCCACCACGTCGAAAAGATTCGCCGTGTCGGCTACGGACCTCTCGCGCTTGATGTCGAACCCGGAAAAATGCGTGAGCTCTTACCCGAAGAAGTGGAAGCATTGCGTCTCACTGCCGCAGGCAAGCTCAAGCCGCGCCGTTTGAAAACCACCTACATGCTGCCCAAAGAGGCTGGCATGACCACTGAAGAGCGCGAGCAAAAACGAGAAGCCCGTAAAGTGCGCAACCTGCACGGCAAACCTCTGTGGAAGAAAAGCGGTTCGGCATCGGATCGTCCTACGGATGAACGCTTTGGCAAACAAAGCTTCCGTAACGCCAAATCACGCGGCTTTGAGCGTCCTGCGCAGAAAGGTCGTCCATGGCAAAGCGCCGAAAGCGAACGGGGAGAATTCCGTGCGGAGCGCAAGCCGTTTCGCCACAGGAATGACCGTGAAGACCGGGGTTTTGAGCAGAACGATCGTACAGAACAAGATCGGCGTTCCTTTGGCGGCCGCTTTGGGAATCG
>DASZRJ010000009.1:0-25452 GCA_035550015.1 Occallatibacter sp.
TCGCGGCGATTCCGATGTTGGCAATGGGGAAACCTCTCGTGGAGATCGCGGATCTTCTGGGCTATGAAACTGCATGGGGCTTCACGGCGTTATTCAAGAGAGTTACAGGAAATACTCCGAGCCGATACCCTGTACCTCAACGGCACAAAGCTGCGACCAACTGAACCGCAACCTGGCTTCTTTTGTGCCAGTTGATCTACGAGAGAGACTGAAATGAATGAT
Organism: Occallatibacter sp.; assembly: GCA_035550015.1. Lineage (GTDB taxonomy): Bacteria > Acidobacteriota > Terriglobia > Terriglobales > Acidobacteriaceae > Telmatobacter. The sequence continues at coordinate 223 of DASZRJ010000009.1, forward strand.
GGGCCTGAAATACTCGGCAGGTAAATGACAGGCAAAATATTGGTAGAAATATTGGCGGAGCTGACCTGTAAGAAAGGGCTCACCTCAATTTGCTATAGATAAATTTGTGGCAGCCGGGCCTGGAAGAGTAGCAATCAACAACAGCCCTCAATCTTTTGCATGAAGCAGATGTGGCCTTTCCGGATCGTCGTTTTGTTTTATGGGGCTTCCGTTGGTTGCGGGAAGACCCGTGTACCGGGACCGACAGATAGGTGCAAGAGCTTTTGCTTTCCCGCATCCCTGGCGAGATGTTGGCCACTCCTTCTTCCTTGCCAAGGAGCACACATGTATCGTGTTTGAGATAGATTCCTGATGCCGATCTCCTGTCGGGAACGGACCAGATATGAGCCACCCTTTTCGAAGACTTCTTCCCGCCATGATGTTTCTCGCGATCATTGTTGTGGTCGGAATTCTGGGATACATGTTCATCGAGAAGTGGACTGTCCTGGATTCCATCTACATGGTCGTCATCACGCTCTTTACCGTTGGATTCGAGGAAGTCCATCCTCTTTCGCAGGCAGGGAAGGTATTCACCATATTCATTACTGTAGGCGGTGTCGGAAGCGCGATCTATGCTGCCGGAAAAATCATGGAGATCGTCATTGAAGGCGAGATGACCGGTTATCACAAAAGGAGAAAGATGGATAAGAAGATCAAGGAGATGAAGGACCATTACGTCATCTGCGGTTTTGGCAGAGTGGGCCATCAGGTAGCGCAGGTCTTTGAGACTTCGCAGATTCCCTTCGTTGTGATCGACCCAAAAAAGGAATCGCGTGATGAGCTCGAGGCAAAGGACCTTCCGGTTCTGATTGGCGATGCCACCGACGATACCATCTTGATGGCTGCGGGGATCCATCGCGCCAAATGTCTTATAGCCTGCTCGGATTCTGATGTAGTCAATGTCTATGTCACACTCTCCGCGCGCCAGCTAAATTCCAATCTCAACATCGTCGCCAGGGCGAGCCATAAAGATACCGAGAAGAAGCTGACCATGGCCGGCGCCAACAGAGTCATTTCTCCGTATTTCATCTCGGGCGTCCGGATGGCCGCCATGGCAACGCAGCCAGTGGCTATCGACTTTCTCGACCTGGTGACGCACGGCGGGCTCCTTGAGTTCAGCCTGTTTCAGGTCACCATTCCCACAGGTTCGCCACTGGATCAAAAGAGCATTGCGGAGGCGGACATCCGAAACACCTCAGGTGCTTTGCTTTTAGCCATTCGCAAATCCGACGGCTCTTTTGATCTGCACCCGAAGGAAGACTCACGCATCTGCGCGGACGATGTGCTGGTTGTGCTCGGAACGCAGGAGCAATTTAATTTGCTGCGACAGATGGTCCAATAGTGCAATGAAACTGACGTCCTTCAGCGGTAGGAGAAGAAACACCCCTGCTTCAGTCTCCGCGCGTCTCTGCTTGGCTCGCCGGCCTCTCATATAGGCCGTCTTTTCCGCGCACAGCAAAAATCGCCTAAATTCGGCTAAATTCCCGTTGTTGTGCGCAGCCTGCAAACGCATTTGGCCACCAACTCCTCACCAATCTCAACGCGCGCGGCCACATTCTGCTTGCCGTTTTCCGCACTCCCACTTCCAACTCCAAAATCACCGGTCCGCACCGGCAATTTTTCACCGCGTTCCGCCGGATAGATCTGCCGGTTTTGCGCATCGCACAACCCGGCAATTTCTTGCTGCCTGCGGATTCCGGCTTGAATTTCGCGAAGCGCTCTCGTTGCCAATGATGTAGCATTTCTAGGAAATCGAAATGGAAACGTAACCATATCGCCGCAATTCGAACAATTACGGCGCTGGTTTCTATCCAACGCGGAGACCCGATGAAACTGAAAGCCTGCACCGCTGCCCTTGCTCTTCTCTTTTGCCTTCCATGCCCAGCGAAACGAATGCTCGCCCAGACAAAGGATGCGTCCGTCTGGCATGTTGGCGTCTTTGATGGCTCCTCTGGCGAGTTCGCCGATGGCCAGCCCGCCGGCCAGGTCAATTACACCATCGGGAAAGACAAGCCCGAGTCCGCCTGGTATGCCTATGCGCCGGTCGATGAGGGCAAAAAGGAAGATATTCTCGCAACCGCTCCGCGCAATATCCTCTTCAATATCGACGGCCGCCCCGGTCGCGCCTACCGGCTCAAAATCTCCGTCATGATTGACCATTCCAGCGTGCCGGCCGTCCGCGTGGGCATCAATGGCCGCGAAGGCACTTTCTACCTGCATCCCAGACTCGACTACAAGATGGGTGACATGGTGGCCGCGTTTTATCCGGCCTACGGCCGCGCGGAGGTCGAAGTCGATTTCCCCGGCGCCTGGCTTAAGTCCGGCCAGAACACCGTTTCTCTCCAGGCAGTCTCCCCCGGCGAGCACGACGTCCCCGATGCCGCCTTTAACTACGATGCCGTGGAACTTGACCATGCGGACGCACTGCCCGCTGCCGTCTCCGCCACCGTCGAACCCACCATCTTCTACACCTCGCACGGCGCCGCCACAGACGAACGCGTCGATGTCTTCGTGCGTTATGCCCAGCGCCCCAAATCAGGCCACGTTCGCTTCGCCATCGCAGGCCATACCTTCACCCAGCCGCTCGCCGGTAAACAGGACTTCGGCGAAGAGCGCATCAGCTTCGACGTGCCCGAGTTCGCCGCCAGTACAAAGGTTCAGGTCAATGTCTCCGCCAGTGGCCACAGCGCGCACGTGGATGAGGCGCTTACCCCGCAAAAGAAGTGGACCCTCTATCTCGTCCCGCACGTGCATCTTGACGTGGGCTATACCGACTACCAGCCCAAAGTCTCTGCCATCCAGAGCCGCATCCTTGATGAGGCCATCGATCTGGCTGACAAGCATCCCGGCTTCCACTTCAGCACAGACGGCGAGTGGAACCTCGACCAGTTCATGCATACCCGCACACCGGCCGAGCAGCAGCGCATCCTGCAAGCCATCAAAGACCACAAGATCTACCTCCCTGCGCAGTCCAGTAATGTGCTCACCGGCTTTCCCACGGCGGAAACACTCATCCGCTCGCTTTATCCTTCGGCCGACTTCAGCCGCATCCATGGCACGCCCTTCAATTACGCCAACATCACTGACGTGCCTTCGTATTCCTGGTCTTATGCCTCGATTCTTGCCGCCGCCGGCATTCGCTACTTCGCCGCAGGCAGCAATAATGACCGCGCTCCCGTCCTGCTGCAGGGCCACCTGAATGAGAACACGCCCTTCTGGTGGGAGGGACCCGATGGCGGTAAGGTGCTCATGTGGTACTCGCGCCATTACATGCAGATGCAGTTCATGTTCGGACTGCCTCCGCACACGGATACCGGCGAAGAAGTCCTGCCGCTCTTCCTGCAGATGTATCAACGCCCCACCTACAAGGCCGATGCGGCCATCCTCTTCGGCACGCAGGTGGAGAACACTGACCTCTATCCGCAGCAGGCCGAGCTTGCCGGTAAGTGGAATGCGCTCTACGCCTACCCGCACATCGTCTACTCAGGCTTCCATGAAGCGCTTGAGAAGATTGCCCACCAATTCGGCGACAGCATTCCCACCGTACGCGGCGATGGCGGACCCTACTGGGAGGACGGCATCGGTTCCGATGCCTTCTACGCCGCGCTTGAGCGTCAGAACGAAAGCCGTGCTCCCTCTGCGGAAAAACTCGCCACCATCAGCACCCTGGTCAATCCCAAAATTGCCGTCGACAGTGAAGAACTGAACTCCATGTGGGCCAATATGGTCCTGATGGACGAGCACACCTGGCTCTCCTGGAACAGCGTCTCCGATCCCGAGAGCGATGAGGCCGTCAAGCAGCTCAAGGTAAAGGACGGGCGCGCCACCACCGCGGCTGACCTGCGAGACAATATCCTCCGCTCCAGCATGGCCACGCTGGCCGATTCTGTTGCGGCGGGAGTTGATAACCTGATTGTCTTCAATACCCTGAACTGGAAACGCGATGGCCAGGTCGTCATCGATCTCGACAAGGGCATGGAGATTGCCGATGCAGCCACGAAGCAGAGCGTGCCTTATATCGTGCTGCATGATGGACCGAACTACCGCAAGGTCGAGTTCCGTGCCGCCGATGTGCCCGCCATGGGATACAAGGTCTACACGCTCCGCCACGCGGACTCCTCCGCGGCTCCGGCGGTCCATACCTCCACATCCACCACGCTTGAAAGCCCCTACTACCGCGTCGAGCTCGACCCGGCCTCGGGCAGTATCCGCAGCATCTTCGACAAACAGCTCAACAAAGAGCTGGTGAATACCGGCAGTCCGTATCGCTTTGGGCAGTATGTCTACGTCAGCGGCGGAGACAAGTGGCCAAACAGCCTCCTGCAATATCGCGCAGTTTCTCCAAAACCGGAACTGTATCCGCACCCGGCGCAGAATGGAAAGCTGCTCTCCGTCGAGCAGACGCCATGGGGTTCTCAGGCCGTCTTGGTCTCCTCAGCGGAAAACACGCCGGAGATTCACACCGAAATTCGCCTCTTCAACAATGAGAAGAAGATTGAGCTCATCGAAGATGTCGACAAAAAGCCGGAGCTGAAGAAGGAAGCCGTGTACTTCGCATTCCCCTTCGCCATGGCACACCCTGAATTCCAGTACGAGATTCAGAACGGCGTTGTCGATCCAGCCAGGGACATGTATCCCGGCGCCGGCCACGAGTGGTTCTCCGTGCAGCACTGGGTCTCCGTCCAGCAGGACGGCGTCTCCGCAACAGTGATGCCTCTTGACGCTTCGCTCGTCACGCTCGGCGACATCAACCGCGGTGAGTGGCCCACGGAATTCGGTCAGCGCCCGGGCAATATCTTCTCCTACGCCATGAACAATTACTGGCACACCAACTACCGCGCCGAGCAGGGCGGCCACTTCCGCTTCCGCTATGTCGTCACCAGCGCCGCGCAGACGAGCGATGCGGCGCTCAGCCGCATGGGCTGGGAAGAAGCCACGCCCATGGAAGAAAATCAGATTCGCTCGCAGGACAAGGCCATCGAGCAGCCTGAACCGCTCAGCGGAACCCAGAGCAGCTTCCTCACCGTCGATGATCCCGATCTGCTTGTCGATACCTGGAAGCCGGCCGTAGACGGCAACGGAACCATCCTGCGCCTGATCGACCTCGGTGGACAGACACGCACAGTGACCGTCCATGTGCCGGTGATCTCCATTGAAAAGGCCGTCCTCACCGATGCGGTGGAGCGGGATAAGACTCCCATCACCACAGACGATGCGCACACGTTCAAGGTGGATGTAAAACCCCATCAGATTGTGACCGTTCGCCTCATCGGCAAGTAGTCGCAACCACAGCAACAGAAAGGGCGCCTCGCGAGGCGCCCTTCTCATTTTCTTATGATAGCCACGCTCAAATCTACTCGCGCAGCAGTGCGGGCCGCTCCTGTGCCAGCTTGAAGATGAGCTCGCCGAACAGGCCGTTGGCCCAGGCAAACCAGGCACGCGTGAATTTCTTCGGATCGTCCTGGTCAAACGACTCATGCATGAAGTTGGTCCCCGCCGTCGTGTCGCGCAGCCATTTGAGGCACATGGCAATCTCACCGTCGTCTGTGGACGTGAGCGCACGCATGATGATCGACATGGGCCACACCTGCCCCAGGCCGATGTGCGGGCCGCCGACGCCCTCTGCCGCCGTGCCCTTGAAGAAATACGGGTTGTCTTCGCTGAGCACAAAGTTGCGCGTGCGCTGGTAGAGCGGATCGTTCACGTCGCAGCACTCCAGATAGGCCAGGCTCAGCAGACCCGGTGCATTGGCGTCATCCATCATGAGCTGGTTGCCGTATCCATCCACCTCATACGCCCAGATTTCGCCATGCTTTTCGTGCTGCACGCGTCCATACTTCTCAACCGCCGGCTTTACCTGAGCGATGAGATTTGCGCATGCTTGGGCGAGCTTTTCATCGCCGGCTGCGTGCGTCGCCAGCTCCTGCAATTGCAGCAGTGACCGGATGGCAAACAGGTTAGCCGGTACGAAGAGCGGATAGATGCACGAGTCGTCCGACGGGCGGAACATCGAAAAGATCATGCCCACAGGACGCGCCGGGTTGCCGTAGCCGCCGAGCGGTACCGTGTCGGTGGAGATCATGGTGGGCCGCATGAAGTGGTAAGGTCCCTTGCCGTGGAAACGCTGCTGCTCTGTAAACGTCTGAATGATCTTCCATGCGGCTTGCTTCCATTCCGCGTCGAAGGGCGCGGTCGATCCGGTGTGCTTCCAGTAGCCGTGCGCGATGCGGATGGTATAGCAAAGCGAGTCAATCTCCCACTTACGTTCGCCCACACCGGGCTTCATATCGGTGTCGTCGTGAAGGGACCAGGACAGGGGCTTGTCGGTTTTGTGATGGAGGAACGCATTTGCGTAAGAATCCAGCAGAATCAGGCGTGCCTGATGGCGCACCAGCCCCTCGAAAAGCGAGGCGAGCGCCTTATCTTCTTTCACAAAGGGCAGATAAGGCCACATCTGCGCCGAGGAGTCGCGCAGCCACATGGCATCGATATCGCCGGTGATGACGTAGGTGGACGGCTTGCCGCCATACGTTTCAGGGAAGACCGTCGTATCGAGAGTGTTGGGAAAACACTGAGCCACCATCTGGCGCAGAGTCGGGTCGGCGATCTTGCGCTGTACATCGGCAATGGCCGATTCGATGGCCGGGCTGGAGAATTTGCGATCCGCGGGCGCGGGACGGCCGTCCTCCGGCTTCCATTCCATGGCCGACAAACCAGCCGGTGCCGCCGCCGCAGCGCACGCCGCAAGCGTACCCTTCAGAACCGTACGCCGCGTTGCCAGCACATTCATTCCATTCTCCATCTTCTTCATCGTCATTCCCCGTTCCCTTTCATTTCGAGCTTGAGCGCGGCCACAAGTGCGTCGAGCGCTGAACTTTGCGTGGACGGATCGGCTTCGGTCGAGGGTCCTGACCAGACAACCCCAAATGCATGATCCGCGCTTTGATCCTTCGTGAGAATGCTTTCCGCATTCCGGACAATGAACTCCGCATTTCGTTGCTGCGGCGCAGTCTGGTTCAACAGCGATAAATTACGCACAAAAATGCCCTTGAACTGCGTCCCATCGGCGCCGCATTTGGGCTCACACGGGTCATGCAGGATGCCATTTTTGTCGGCGAGTTTCACCATCGCCGCATCCGCCGTCTTCTGCGCTGTCCGCAGTAGTTTCTTCTTTCCTGTCTTATGCGAGAGCTCGCTCAGACCTCCGAGAATTACGCCCTGGTTATAGGACCACTTCGTCTTGTGATTGTCTTTGCAACTGGAATCCAATCCGTCGCTGATCAGATGATCCTGCTCGATCATTCCGGTGTGACGGAACCATTTCCACTCACGCCTGGCCCACTTGAGATACGCCTTCGATTGATCCGGATCGGCGACTCGGTTTGCAAGGTGCGCCGCGACGCTAAGAAAGAGCTCGTTAGCGATGGCGTTCTTATACGTACGTTTCTTGCTCCACCAGATTCCGCCGCCACAGGTGTTGTCCCAACCGGTGGTCATATTGTGGAAGATGCTTTCCGCTGTATCCAGATATTGCTTGTTGCCGGTGAGGTCGTAGGCATCGATCCAGGCAAGTGCCCACCAGCCTTCATCGTCGTAATAATCGTTAAGGAAACCGTCCTTCGCATTCAGCGTGTGGGTATTGGCCGCAACAGGCTCCGCAAGCAGCGATCCAGTGACGTGCGCGTAGTCAATGAGCACGGTAAGGACATTGGCGGAATTCCACCAGCCGGTTTTATCCCACAGGCCTGTCTTCTGGTTGTACCAATGCTGGAGGCGGTCGACAGACTGCTGCGTTTGCTCTTGCAGATCAGTAGAAGAAAGTGTCTGCGCAGTGCCAGTTTGCGCAGATAAGACGATCAGAATGAGCGCTAACAGCGAAAGAGTGCCTGGAAAGTTCGTCCGGCGGAGTTGCCTGAGAAATAGCATCATGTGGAGTAACCTCTTGTTCTCAGCCAGGCGCATCGCAGTGGAAATCGAAGAGTGCTTCGATTCGGATGCTGGACGATGACGCGCTGTGGTATCGATTCCATTATCCACTCTTCAAGCTGACAGATAGCACCCGGAGCGTGCAACCCACGGCATATGCGATGCGTGAAAAATAGCCGCGGAAATCCCTACGGAGCGTTGGGATAACGGCGCTCTGCCGACTGCCCGTCTGCGAGGTTGACTATGGCGCAAAGGGGTCGGCGAAGAGAAATTCCCAAGAGGTATCAAGATAAAGCCAGCGCTGTGCGCCAAACCAGCTTGTGGGCAGGCTGGGCACATGAAGCAGCGTATGGCCACCGACGCACATCATCTCTGTACCGTTCCAGCCGAGGAACGTTTGCGAAGCCGACCCTACACTTGCGGGGTGTGTAACGTGACGCATACAAACCGGGCAGCGTTTGCGCTGATCGAGGATGACCCAACGCAGGCCTAGAAGAGTGAAGGTAAATCCGGCGGCCAGTTGCGCAAACTCGGCGGTGGGTGAGTATACGGGAGTCCATGCATAAGCAACGATGAGCGACGCAAAAAGAGCAATTCCGATCACAAGCAGGCTGCTGGCTACAAGAAAGGTCCAGCGAACAAGGCGGCGCTTGAATGTGGGGCGGTGCGAACTGAAAGCAGATTCACTGAGGGAAACAGAGGCGACTGCAGGTAATGCGAGCAATGCGAGGAAGAGCGCGAAGGCGGCGATGGGCCAGATTCCCTGATCCTGATCGGCAAGCGAAATACCAATCAGATTCCAGGCTTCATCATTCACACCGTTTAGCCCAATGGGCATGCGGCCATCCATGGATGAGGAGACATATTTTCCAAGCGGCGAAAGCAGAGCGATGAGGAATCCCCTGGTACTGCCGCTTATTTTTGTGAGGTCCGAGCTGTCAAGCAGCCAAAGGTCAGGATGAGTAGGCAGTTGAACAGAGTTACAGGGAGCGACACCAACGATGCGCACTTGCCGCGCACCCATGTAAATGATACGACCGGTTACGTGTGCATCCGCGCCAAAGTCGCGCACCCAAGCGTCGTAACTGAGAACCGCGGCAGGAATATCACCGGAGGCTGCGGTGTCCCCATCAGACATCTGCACAGGAAGACCGAGGAGGGAGAAGATGTTTGCGCTTGCCTGGGCAACCTGCCATGAATAGGCGCCAAGGCCGTCCACTGTCGCGCGCTGTCTTGCGCTGGTGTAAAAAGCAAGGCCATCGAAGTAGCGCTGCTGCGTCGAGCGCCAATCGCGATATTGCGAAGCAGTAACGACTGGAGTTGAGGTGGATTGTTGATTGTCGCTTTGAACGAGAAGAAGGCCTGAACGCAAAGCGTAATGCGCAGCTTCCTGTTCAGCGCGCACGCCAGGAAGCAGGCGGGAAACGAGCACGCAGAAGACCAGAGCCAATGCGAGCGCGTAGACACAACGCCATGCGGAGCTGTGGACCAGAGCGGCCTGGGTACCTGCCTCACGACGCAAGCATTGAGCATCGCGGAATGAGCCGAAACAAAACGAGAAGACCGCAGCCTCCGCTTCCGTAGAGAAGGATTGAAGCGATGTGGTTTCGTTGCGAATGTGCCATAGTTCGGATGCCCACTCACGCCACCAGTCCGCACGCCTGGATGACGGCACAACAAGAGACGCAGCAAAGAGAAGGGTTCTTTGTGCAGCGTGACAAGCGAGGTTCCGGGGCGAGCTCATCATACGGCAGACTTCGCCTCCTCACTGGGGATGAGGCGTTCAAGAAGCGGATAGCGCTTGCGGGACGACTCAAGTGTCTTTCGGCCATCGGCGGTGATTTTGTAGTACTTGCGCGGGGGCCGCTGCTCGGCGTCTGCAATGGACTGCCGCTCCCACTGCGAGCGAATCAGATCGTCACGCTCAAGACGGCGCAGGGCGGGATATACGGTGCCGCTGGGCAGGCCAGTCATTTCCATGATGCTGAAACCATAGACGTGGCCAGCGTTAATGGCCTGAAGGATCAGTGCGGCAGTGTGCGAAAGCCTGGGCTCGGAAGCCATGGCGGGATTGTAGCTATGTAGCAATCTACTTGACAAGAATCTATGACGATTGCTACATAGGGGTACATGGAGGTTCCCGGTGCTTGAAATCCAAGGCTTGTATAAAAGCTATCGCGGTATTCCGGCGGTGGAAGATGTGAGTTTCAGGGTAGGCGCCGGAGAGATTGTCGGCTTTCTGGGACCGAACGGCGCCGGCAAGTCAACAACAGTGAAGGTTGTGACCGGCATGCTTCAGCCCGACCGGGGACGCGTGCTCTTTGATGGACAGGATATTCGCGATGACATGGCCGCATTCAGGAAGACGCTCGGCTATGTGCCGGAAGAAGCGCACCTCTATACCTATCTCTCAGGGCTTGAATATCTGCAGCTTGTGGGCAGACTGAGAGGAATCGGCGAACGCATTCTGATGGCCAAAGCGACGCAATTATTGCGGTTGCTCAGTCTTGAGTCGTGGCAGCACTCACCAATTTCGTCGTATTCAAAGGGGATGCGGCAACGAGTCCTGATTATCGCGGCCTTACTGCACGATCCGCAGTTGCTTATTTTCGATGAGCCGCTTTCGGGACTCGATGTGCTCTCCGCGCGGCTCTTCAAAGATGTGCTGGAAAGGCTGGCACAGGAGGGCAAGGCAATTCTTTACATTTCACACGTGCTGGAGACCGTCGAGCAGGTGTGCGATCGTGTGATTGTGATTGCGAAAGGCCGCGTATTGGCCGATGCGAAGCCGACGGAGCTTGTGGGCCTGATGCAATTGCCGAATCTGGAAAGCGTGTTTGCGCAGCTTGTGCAGCAGCAGGACACGAAGGAAATCGCAGCGCAACTAATTGAAGCGATGCAGGCTCCACGTGCGTGACTCCTTCCAGCGGCTGCTGATGATGGCCGGACCAGAGATCCGCGCGCTGAATGCGCAGGCAGAACTCGGTGAGGTTTGCGCGCCGGAGAGAAACCAGTCCTCCCACCTGCTGCGGCACTTTCTGGAGAGGTTCTTCCGCAATGAGACGGCCTCGCGTTCGGGAGACGCGAAGACGCGGCTGGTGCAGATTGCCTTTGCCACGGGATTACCGCCGATGATCGTAGCGATGTACTTGTGGCCGGTGTATCACCGCTTGCCTGGATGGCCGCCGGGCAGCACGCGCATCGGACTGCCGCCATACTGGGAACAGATCAATCATCATTTCTTCTTCGTGATGTATTCGTTTGTGGCACTGGGGTTGGCGACAGTTTTTGAATGGGATCTATTCTTTCCAGACTTGCTGGATCAGTTTGTGTTAACGACACTGCCTGTGCCAGCCGGGCGGCTGTTTGCCGCACGTGTATGCGCAATTGCCATATTGATTGGCGGCTTTCTGATCGATGCAAACTGGATGGCGCCGCTGATTCTCCCACTTGCGACCGATCCGCCCAAGCTGATGCCCTTTGTGGCTGCACAGGCTGCGTCTACCTTGTGTGGCGGATTATTTGCGGCAGCATTCGTGCTGGCGGTGCAAAGCTCGTTGCTTGCGATTTTTGGAGAAAGATTATTCAAACGGATATCTCTGGCACTGCAAGGAATGTTGGTTGCCGTGCTGGTGATGCTGTTGCTGCTGTTTCCGGTACTGTCGGGCGCAACACCCGCACTGCTCCAGTCGGGAAATAGATGGATATTGGCCTTTCCGCCATTCTGGTTCCTTGGAATGTATCAGCGAATACTCGAGGGAACGTCCGCATTGCCGATCTTTTCGACGCTGACGGAGATTGCATTGGGAGCAACTGCCGCGGCGATAGGAGTAACTGTTGCCGCTTATCCAGTTGCGTATTTGAGACGGGTGCGGCAATTGGTGGAAGGTCCACCGGCGCGCTCACTGCGTAGTGAACTGTCGATGCCCGTCCAGCGTCTTCTGCATAGGACGATGCTGCGACGTCCGGGCATGCGCGCCGTATTTCATTTCATAGGAAAGACTCTGGCACGTGTTGCACGCTACCGGATTTACCTGGTGATGTATTGCGGTGTCGGACTCTCGCTCGTGGTGTCGTCAGTGCTGCGGCTGAATGTCACTCACAGTCATCTGAAATTTGCGTACTCAGCGGATGGGATTCGAACGGCGATTGGCATTGTCGCCTTCTGGGTGATTGCTGGATTACGCACGGCGCTCGGCTCGGCGGGAAACAGGCAGGGGCTGTGGGTTTGGAATTTTGTGCAGGGGAATCCCCCGAAGTTTGAGCACTTGCTGGAGAGAGCGAGAGCGACGAGACTGTGGGTGCTGATGTGGGGAATCTTCGCAACCTGCGTTGTGCTTGGTGTGCTGCATCGTGTGGCGCCAGCAGAGCTCGGTGGCGCACAGTCAATCGCAGCACAGATTGTGGCCGCTTTTGGCACCTGTCTTCTGCTGGTCGATACGCTTTTCATGAAGTCGGCACGTGTGCCGTTTAGCGGAGAAGCTGAGACAGAAGAGGAGAATCCTGGTTTTACGGTTTTGCGCTATGTAACCGTGTTTCCGCTCGTGCTGTGGCTGGATTTGCACCTTGAACGGCTCATGGAAATGGGGCCGAAACAGCTCGGCGCGGTAATCGTAGTGGCGGTGGTCGCGCATTTGTGGCTACGCAAGAAGAGCCACGAACATTTGCGGCTGTATAGCGACCAGCTTGAAATGGATGAGGGGATGGAGGAGCTGCCCAACGCCTTGCGGTTACGTGTGTAGTAACCCTTGCGTAAGCCTGACGGAACGGCCTGGCAGAAACGCGATTGGGATACGACCGGATGGCTGTATCCTCGTGGAAGGAAAGCTTGCGCAACCAAGGACCTGAAATGCATCGGCAAGTGCATTACAACGCCTCAGAACATATCGCTGCACCTGCAGACAAGGACCCTTACCTGAAGCCCTCGTTTCCTCTTTCAGACAGGCTCAGGCGCTTGGCATGGCATGCGTGCTGGCTGATCTTGTATCGCATTTCCCCGCGCCCGTTTCATGGATGGCGCTCGCTGCTGCTCCGCCTTTTTGGAGCAACAATGGGCCCGCACTGCCACTTTTATCCAAGCTCCAGGATCTGGGCGCCGTGGAACCTGGAATGCGCGGATCAGGTAACGGCAGGAGATAACGCAGAAATTTACAACCCTGCGCCAATGCGCTTTGGCTCGCACGCAATTGTTTCTCAGGGCGCGTATCTCTGCGGTGCAACACACGACTATGACGATCCTGCATTTCCACTCCTGGCGTATGAGGCGTCGTTTGGAGCCTACTCGTGGATTTGCGCACGCGCAGTGGTTTCTCCAGGAGTGCAGGTGGGTGATGGAGCGGTGCTTGGATTGGCGTCGGTAGCAACGCGCAATCTGGAACCATGGGGTGTCTACGCAGGCATTCCAGCCACACGCATTAAAGACAGGAAGCAATCCGGGAAGGATACCGCGAAGCAAGAACTGCTCGCGCAGGACTGAAGGGGATTTTGACCGCCAAGAAAATAGAAGGCGGAATGAATCTATGTCTCGATAATCGCCGATAGAAAATAAATAGAACCCAAGAACGATAACTTACTTGCAATCAATGCTGGGTTCCGTCATTCATTTAAGCCGAGTGCAGCTCAGCGATTGAAGCCTCAGATACCTGGCGGTTCTCACGCAAAATCTCATCAAACGTGCCAATCAGCTCGCTCGCGGCTTTAGCAATGCTGAAGTATGAGAGAAAGCCTTCTCGCGCGGCGCTCCGCATTCTAATTCTTGCCGCCTCATCCATTTGGAAATACGTCCGGATGAGCCGCATGGTCCCTTCAACTGAGTCAGTATCGACCAGTCCGCCGCCGGAGTTGACCACCTCGCGCCAGATATTGACTTTGTCGCTGATGAGGACTGGGGTACCACAGGCCATCGACTCCGCAACGACGAAGCCGAAATTCTCCTGATGCGATGGAAGCACAAAGGCTTCCGCAGAGCGGAATGCACCCCATTTTGCATCACCATCTATCATGCCTGGCCAATGTACTCGCGATTGCAGTGCGTGACGTCGAACGATCTGCTGCAGACGAGGCATAAGATGTTGCTGATCCGGGCCGGCGATAACGAGATCCAAGTCCTTCGGCAATTGTTTGGCTGTTCTCGCAAATGCCTCCAGAAGCAGATCGCATCCTTTCTTCGGATGAATTCTGCTGAGAAAGAGAAGAAATCTTTTTCCTTTTAATTTTGGGATGAACTCGAAGAATGCTTTACGCTGCAATTCCGTATCACCGATCGGATCGACCGTACCAAGCCGCACAACGTGTTCGCGGTATTTCTGACGGCCGAAAACTCCTTTTGCCCGGTCCTTTTCTTCTTCGCAGGTAAAGAGCGCACGGGAAGCATCGCGAAGGACTCGTTTCTCCGCCAGGTTCCAATAAATGTACTTCTTTATGTGTTTAAGCGGATACTGATCGCGGAACCAAGGGTCCATCATGCCGTGTGGAAAGATGACATATGGTGTCTGCAACCCGCACAACCCTCTCCATGCTCCGATTGAGGAATAGTTCCATAGACCGTGCAAAATGATAATGTCGAAGCGATGCGCATTTGTACGCACCCATGATTGAAGTTTAGTGTTGAAGCCATATTTGCCAATGCCTCTTCCGAGAGCAGTATTCCGGAAACGCAGCTTTTGATTGGTTACCTCGGAAATATCTTCCAGACTGACAATTTCAATTTCATGTCCTGCGCTTTCAAGGGCATCGGATAGTTGGATCAGCCATTCGATCGGTCCGCCGGTTGCGGCGGCGGTGCTTCGAATTACATGAAGTATCTTCCAGCCTGAAGCAGGATTCTGCCGTTGATTCTGGACCCGGCCTCCCAGAGCCTGCAGAAGATCTTCAGAAACATGAGTAATGTCAAAATGGCGTTGAAATCCAATACGAGCATTCGCACTGCATACTGAACGCTCGGCAGCGGAGAGCTGATAGAACTTTGTAATCAGATTGCGAGTACCTTCAGCCGTGTCGTCTTCTACAAACCCTGCGCCTGAAGATTCAACTTCCCTCCATATATTGACTTTGTTGCTAATCAATACAGGAGTGGAGCAGGCCATTGCTTCAGCGACGACAATGCCGAAATTCTCCTGATGCGATGGGAGGATCAGTGCATCTGCAGAACGAAGCGCGCCCCACTTGATGGAGTCCTTGATCATTCCGGGCCAGTGAATTCTGTCTTCCACACCTGTCGCATGCGCGATTGCTTTCAAGTCCTTCATCCAGCCAACCTGATCGGGCCCCCCCATCACCAGATCAACATTTGCCGGAATTTGATCCAAACAGGCTGCAAATGCTTCGATGAGAAGGTCGCAGCCTTTTTTGGGATGGAGTCGGCTGATATAAAGCAGGAATCGCTTGTCCTTCAATTGAGGCATTTGTGCAAAGAAAGCACTCTTTTCAGCTTCCGGATCTCCGTTTGGATCGGAGGTTCCATAGCGCACGACTTGCTCTCGATAGCTATACCCGTGGAACACACCTTGTGCGCGAACTCTTTCTTCGTCGGAAGTGAAGAAGACTCTTTCTGCATCGCGAAGAACTTTTCCTTCGGCCAACCACCAATAAGCCTGCTTGAAGAAGTGCTTCAATGGATAGCGATCACGAAACCAGGGATCGAGCATTCCGTGTGTAAAGATCACATACGGTATGGAAAGATTGCGCAGGCCAAGCCAGACACCAAACGAAGTGTAATTCCAGACACCATGCAGAATGACAACGTCGAAACGCGAAGCATTTTCTTGTATCCACCGGGTCAGTTTCCAATTGAATCCGTAACGGCTCACACCCCTACCCAAGGCTGTAAGAGGAAATGGAAAGCTTCGGCTCGCAGCTTCCTGCGGATCGTCCAGACTAACCACTTCGATGTCATGACCATCGCGAGTAAGGGCAGTCGAACGCTTGATAAGCGATTCGATTGGACCGCCGGAAGCGAGGTCAGTGCTTTTGATGACCCGAAGGATTTTCACAATTTACTTGCCTTTTGTGTACGGAGCTTAAGAAATGATGGCATTCTCTATTCGAGGCATCTGTTTGAGAACAAGTTCTTTCAATATTTTTTGCGTCTCGATCGTCAAAGGTACGACCTGCACAAGCACAGTTGCTGTCAGTGTCCCGAGAACCGCTCCAATAATGCCTAAATGTTTTACGAAGAGGATAGAGAGCCCTAAGTTCAGCACCGCATTTGCAATGGCGCAGATTACCGGTACCCTAAACCTTCGAATTCCGTTCATCAAAAAGTTGATTGGCTGCAAGTAAGCATAGATAACCGACAATGCCGCGAAGCTTAGAAGAAGCGAGCTTGAGGCCTGCACATTTGGCCCAACCCAAATTGTGAGTATGCGATTCCCCCAAACAAAGAGAACAACGGCTGCGCAGAGAGCAATGATTGTTCCAAAGATGCTCACACGAAAAAAGGTCCGCTTGATCCACGCACCATCCTGTCTCGAAAAGGCATCTGCATATGCAGGCAGGATGACTCCGGAAAGCATGACAAGAAAGGACGTGACAAGAGCAAACATGCGCGCAGGCACAGCATATGCGGCAACAGCCTTTGCTCCCAAAATCTGAGCAATCACGATATTGTCCGTCTGAACGCCTATGGTGATCGCAAGCTGGAGGATGAAATACATGAGGCCAGTATGGAGGGCCTCAGCTGCAGTAGCACGTGAAAACTCATTGAGACGTGGCCGTAACTCCGGATGCGAACGATAGAAGAGAACTACCCCGTTCAACACCAACATGAGCAGTGGCGGCCCCGAGATGCACAGTACGAGTTCAGGAAGACCCAGCCTGAAGTGAATCGCAAATATCATGCCTGCGAGAGAGAGAAGCGCCCCGCACGCAGCCCAGATATTGTTTACGTATCCTTTCTGCAGGCCTGATTGTGCACCACGCACGGCTCCTAATGGAAGCTGAAGAATGAAGCACAGGGCAAAGATTCCCAATGCAGGACCTGCTTCTTGCACTGCCCGTGGGGAAGTAACGTTGAAAATCCAGGCTACATCAAGGAAAGGGTATGCCGCCAATCCGCACATGAACAGAGCGCTCGAAGTAATTGTAAGAATCCAAAATGCGCTCGATATTGCATGCCTGGCCTGATCTTGGCGTTCCCGTCCGATCGCTTCAGCAACCATGTTGATCAATCCATTGCTCATGCCCAGATCGGCAAACCCGAACATGGCAACAACCGAAGTAATGGTCATCCACATGCCATAACGCTCTGCCCCAAGGTACCGAAATGTAAGTCGTACTGTAAGCACCGTGACAATGAATGAGATAGCACGCACTGCAAGAGCTGTTACGCCCGACATTGCGGCGAGGCGATAACGTTCATGAGAGCGATTGAGCGGCTCGTCGCCAGGCCCTCTTCTTCGGATGAAGAGGGCCAGTACAGTCCTTAGTCGGCTCTTCTTTTCAGATAACGAAGAAAGGTTCATTTTTAGGAGAGCTCTTGAGCGCCATACTGTCTGAGCGAACAATACAGTGCGAAATAGTTTACTGGGATTCCGATGCGACATGACGCGAGCACTATGCATTTTGCAGTGCTTGGCGGCGCCGGATAGTCCTTTTCCACTTTCCGAACTTGCGACCCCGCTTCATCGTGTGAGCAGGTCCACCTGAGTTCAGGATGTCGATCACGATATTGATCGTGAATGCTTCAGTGATTCGAACCGTACTACCAAACGGAGAGAACAGTATTGCCCAAAGAAATGACGTGAATAGCCAACAATAGAGTGGCGTCAAAGCTGGACGGTACAACGAGATTTTCGATACAGCTTTCAGGCTGATCCAGAATAGATAAATCCAAATGGGGACACCAGCGATCCCTGCGAAAACCCACGCACCCATCAGTTGAGAGTGTGCAGGAATCAGGCCATTGGTTTCTTCCAGAATATATTGCATATCCAAAGTAGATACGCCATTACGAACTTCCACATCATGGAGCATTTCAGCGTATTTCGGATCTTTCGCCCACGACCCGTGCCCTAGTATGGGACTATCCAAGACGGCTTGAGACGAAACCAGAATCTCAGGACGCCCGCTCAGTAGTAGCCCCTGTTTTGATTCAAGCTGTTCTGTGTTCTTTTCTTGTGCGCGCCTTCCACCCAATCCGGCTGAAGCGATGAAATTTACTGAAAGAATGGAAAGTCCTCCCCCAATCACTGCCAAACCCGCCAAAACGAAAACACGCGCAATCGATTTTCGTGGCGGTAGGAGTCTCACTCTACCGATTCGCTCCGGAATCAATGGAACTACAAGCACAATGGTTACGAAAAGAAACAGAATTTCCGATCGAAAGGAAAAGATGAAATTGAAAAAGATGAGAAGCACGAAGCACGCGAGCACGATCGGATAGATACGAAACCGATAAAAGAGAGACGCGACCAAAAGAACCAATATTGTTACAGGCAGGGCATAGCCGAATTTCCATGAGTAGTCTCTTATCATTTCATTCGGTTGATATCGAATTGCAAATATCAAGCCGACGGCGAATGCCAATAAGAATGCAACTTTGCGGACCAGGTTTTCTCTGGTCAGTATAGCCAGACAGATAAAATCGATCAGGAAAAAGACGATTGTCGCCTGGCCGCGCATCCAATCATATCGATCTGTATTCCGATAAAAATCAGTGACGATCTGCCCAAGAAGCCAAATCGCAATGAGCACAACCACAGTATTGCGGCGCCCCCCAAAAGCGTTCTTCCCTTGCATGATCAGCAACGAGGGAAGTGATAGCAGAAGCACAATCTCGCCTAGCGGCAAGCTACCCACAATTTTGATTGTGAACGGAGAAGTAAGTCCGATGATGACGATCAGCGCATTCATTAAATACGTAGTGGCCGTATTCAAGTTGAGTTTGGTAGCACGTCGTCTCCACGGCCTTGTGGGTAGAGGCCTTGAAGGCTCATTGACGTATTCATGACGCATTAGACTAACTTTCGCTTTGGCTTCAGCATAGGGTGCCATGAAATCTGCACAAGCAGCTGGTTGTCGAGAGCATCGTGACTTGCGATGCAGACGCATGCCACGTGTGCCATTCAAATGGAGTTAAACGTGGATATTATTCAGGGTCACGTTCTCCGTAATATTCGTAATATTTACGACCGTAATAGTCAGAATACTCGGGTGCCTTGTAGTCAACGGCATTAACTGCCACACCCAGCAGATTTGTTCCGGAGCGATCGAGCAGGTCAATGCACCGTTGCACGACGTGCTTCTTTGCTCCTCCATATCTCAGAATCAGGATCGTCGCATCAGCTAAGCGGCCAATCATAGAGGCGTCGGTTACAGCAAGTACGGGTGGCGTGTCGATGACGATAAAGTCATATGCATTTCGCAGGTCTGCAATAAGCGCTTCCATTTGTTTTGAACCCAGGAGTTCCGACGGAAGTGGGGGAACAGGGCCGGATGTGAGGATGTTGAGATTGGGAAGCTCCTGCCACTCAATAATTGCTTCCCTGGGAGAGGCCTTGCCAGACAAGATGGACGACAAGCCGATGCCTTTTCCTATCTTGAAGCGCAGATGCACAGAGGGCCTACGGAGATCCGCATCGATCAACAGGACTCTGGAACCATTGAGAGCGAAGGTAATTGCAATAAGCGTGGACACTGAGCTTTTTCCTTCGGAAGGCCTCGTGCTGGTAATCATGAGGACCTTAGGAGGAGCTCCCGGGCTCGAAAGGAGAATCGAGGTTCTCATTCCCCTTAAGGACTCCGCCACTCGGGACCAGGATGTTGCCCCACGCGCAACTGCTGCATCTTTATAATTTGCCGGCAGAAGATGCTCTGTATCCACGGCAGGAATCGCTGCCAGCAAGGGCAATTGCAGCGATTGCTCAATGTCAGACATTGTCTTCAGATTGGTGTCTACGGCCTCAAGGAGCAGAGAAATTCCCAAACCAAGAAATAGACCGATTCCCAGCCCAGCTGCCTCATTCATGCGAGTCCTAGGACGGCTGGGCATTGTCGGAATATCCGCGTTATCGACAATGTGAATGGCTGTAGAATGTAGGCCGGCCATTATACCGGCTTCTTGTAGCCTTTCCTGCAGGCCATCATAGAGTAATCGATTGGTTTCGTAGTCCCGGCTGGCAAGCTGATACTGCATGGCCTTCTCGCCTTTGCCAAATGTACTTTGCTCCCGCGCATTCAAGGCGTTGCGTACCATTTGTTCATTGTTCTTCGCGGCCTCGTATTCTTTTTCGGCTCGTTCGATTTCCGCTTTCTCACTCAGCTTGAGGGAGCGTTCCTGTTCATCAATCTGTGCTTTGAGCACTTTGAGCTGAGGATATGCAGAACCATAGGTTTGAGACATGGCGGAATATTGACTTTTCAACTGCACGAGATTTTGCTTGGTCGCCTGTAATGCCGTCGATTGAACTGACAGCGCATCGATCGCAGATGGAGACGCGCTTCTGAGAACTCGTAATTTCGATTCCTTTAAAAGCAGATCCACTTCCGCATCGGCATACTGCTTATTGAGCTCTTCAAGATTGGCAACAGTAACGCTGTGCGTCTGATCTATTCCATAAACGCCGATATCTCTTTGCAGAGCAACTATACGCGCCTGACTTTTTTCAAGATTTTCTTTCAGTCCATTGAGCTGGGTACCGAGCCAACCCGATATTTTCGCAGTTGCGTTATAGCTGTCGCGAAATGAATGTTCAATATAACGATCGATAAGGGTATTCGCGATCAAGCTAGCAAGGGCCGGGCGGCGAGATGTTACGGCGATACTGATGATTGCTGTATGCCCTACTCGTTGTATATTCAGTCCCCCCTTGAATTGATCAATCAGTACATGACGGACCTGCGGGTCTGAGAGATTCCACGGCTTTCCATCCTGAAATTCGAGAAAATCAGGGTCCGATTCAAGGTGAAGTGCCTTAATAGTCTCGAGAGCTAATGTTGAGCTTCTTAGAATTTCGATTTCAGTGTCGATTTTTTCGCTGTCGTCTCCACCGCTAAAATCCTGGACCTGCTCCAGACGGAATTGCGAAGACAAATCCTCCGCGACTTCGATATTCGCGACGGCGGTGTAGAGCTTTGGAAGAATCAGGTTTGCCCCGATACCAACACCTAATCCGGCCACCATGAATGCGAGGATGATCCATGCACGCTTTTTCAAAAACTGAAGAAATCGCGCAAAGGCATCGCCTTCTTCAGATCCGCCTACCAGCGGATCTAGTTGTGTCGTGTAATTCGAATCCGCAGGGGAAGTTTCCTGTTGATGCTGTTGATCTTTTTTCAATTCCACATTTCCTCAGGAGAAGTGCCAAGACACTAAACATCTACTGCTTCAATGTCCTGCTTGGCATGATTGAAGTTCTAAAATGAGACTGGTATTCGAATGTTCTCGAAGCTCTCTATCACGCGATAGCCTGTGTTCTGTCTTTGTGAATTTCCTGGTGAAGACCCGCCCATGAGTCATGAGACTCAACAAGCTTTTGCACCCATAATTCAGGAGTAAATTGATGCGAGAGGGCGTGGCTCGCATGGGACATTTGCTCAAGCTTCTGATGAGGCATGGAACTGATTTTCAGCATAAGTGCCGCGAGCGCTTGGGGGGTGTGGGAGTCGAAGATATAGCCATTGTAGCCGGGCTGAACGAGGTGAACCGCAGAACCGACTGCATTGGATGCAAGCAATACGAGCCCAGCACTGGCGGCTTCATGGATCACCACCGCCCACGGTTCAAAATGGCTTGGCAATATCAAACAGCCTGCTTGTGAAAGCGCAGACGGCAGTTGTTCCGGCTGGCAAAAGCCCTTCAAATGAACGCCGTCCACAGAGCGCAGAAGATGTTTTTGCGGTCCATCGCCATAACAATAAAGTGGCCATGGTTGCGATGCTTGTTTGCGATAGTTTTGATACGCCTCTACCAGGGTGTTGATCCCTTTTTGCGGCACGAATCTGCCCACATAGATAAAGGCATTTGGAACTGAGCAACTCGAATCAATTCTTTGCCGGTACACGGTGGCCAATGCACTCTGATCGCATGTGTACAATCCACGCATGATGGATTCTTCGGGAAATCCCAACATGCGAGCAAAAACTGCTTGACGCTCGCCCGGAAGCCAAACACAATCTGCAATCGGTCTCACAAATTGCGGGCTAAAGATGGATCCGAGAAATTGTTTGGCGGTGCCATGCCAGCAGTTATCCATGGTCATGATACGCAGACACCGGCCCTTCCAACGCTTTGCTATATTTCGATAGGCGCGTACATGCCATCCACTCACAATTAGGATTTCGGGGTTAAAGCTTTCCAGCTTTCCCACAAGAGTCGGCTCGTCTGGCTCTCCGGTCCAGGAGACAGCCTCCTTCATCCAGGCAAATTGATTTGCATCATATGGCGCATCCTGTGAGGCCCGAGCAAAGCTGACGAATAGTGCAGCATTCTCTTCCGCAACCAGTTGATGCAGACACGCATTGAGATAGCCGGAGAGCCTCGTCCACAGCACCGCAACCCGAAGCTGCTTACTCAAGCGTTTTTCCATCATGAGCCTTGTACCCATCGAAGCAGCAAGCCCTCAAGGCGGTAGAAAGCACGAACACCCTCGTCCATTACTCCCCACTCTCGCCCAGTAATGTCCCGAAAGATTCTCCGGCAGTCCTCGCGATAGTTCACGAGATTGCTATTCGACCCCGAGATGGAAGAAGCATGAATTCGGAAACCTGCGATGTCCCGATGCATGTAATCGACTCGGGCACCGCGCGCAGCCATATGAATCACCAGCTCTCCATCCCAACAGGTGCGATTTGCAATGTTGAATCCGGGAGACTGAAGAAATGCCGAACGTCTAAAAAAGGTTGCCTGTTGCAACCAGCGGGCACCGGAATGTAAATAGCGGTTCACAGTAAAATCCCGAGCCTTTACATGCCGGACGCGCTTTCCCTCTCCATCGAGAATGAAGCCGTCGCCCATGGCGATATCGCATTGGACGCGCTGGGTAAAAAATTCATTTGCCGCATGCAAGGACCCCGGTAGAAGAAGATCGTCAGCATTCAGGAATGCGAAGATATCTCCCGTCGCGCGGGCAAACCCTTTGTTCAGACCATCTGCAGCCCCGCGGTCTGGTTCAAAAATCAACGAAGCAAAATGGTTCTTATATCGATTAAGCAGCTCCCGGCTTCCGTCCCGTGAACCGGGATCGACGGCTATGTACTCGAGGTCGGAATACTGCTGCTCCAGCACAGAATTGACTGCTTCTTCGAGAAACGGCTTTTGATTGAACGAAAGAGTGACGATACTAATTCGCACTTAGCCCCTACGTGTGCCCGACGTACTTCAAGCGTGCAAAAACGATCTGGTCCGTCCACTGCATGATGCAAACCTTGCTGACGAAGTACTTATTATCTATATGCGGTGTAAATTAAAGGCCCCGATAGAGTAAGCGCAAATCCCATCGCCCGAGTAAGCGCATCCTTGAGCTGACTTGGGGAAACATAAAGAATATCGTCCTCGTCGACCGTTGGATCAGCTATCTGCGCTCTTAAGATCTTCCCGACATCGAACTGAGTAACCGTTTTTGTTCCGTTCGGTTGGGTGCGGACGAGATAGGTGTGCTTGTAGGAGGTGAGTGGCGCAATTCCTCCCGCCATTGCAATAACTTCAGAGACCGTCATCTGAGATGAACCGCATAAGGAATAAGCGCCGGGCTTCATCACATGGCCACCGACATAAGCCAAACCGCATGCTCTCACCACGATACGATCGCCTGGGTGCACAGGACGATCATATTCATCGATTTTCCGAAGCGTTGGGTCCCATGGAATAAGCTCTTTCTTGCCAGGGTCGCGGTCATTGGTTATCTCAATCACGCGGCCCGTGGTTGCGGTAAGTCCTCCCGCGGCTGCGAGCAAATCAGACAGCATGTGTTTTGCTGGCGGAGGATAGACTCCGGGGCTCTTTACCTCTCCAAGTAATGTGATTGCGCTGGCGGATGAATCAACTGTCACTAACACATGCGGATCGAGAACAAGGTTGGCATCTTTAAGCTTTGACGCGAGCATTTTTGCGGCGTCTGCACTATTGAGCCCAGAAATCTGCAATGCGCCGAGCACAGGATAAGGAATTTCGCCAGATTCAGAAACACGCGCAGACATGGAAAAATCCGGCGCTCCAAAAACGCTGACATGAACGGCTTCTCCAGGTTGAATTGGGTCGTTTGTCAGTTCTCCCAACTCATTGGTTTGCTTTTGGGCATCTTTTCCTTCCGAACCACTTCCCTGCGCATTTGGAATCAGCGCGGGACGCTCCTGCTGCGCTGCAATTGCGCCGGGCTGAAGTATCCATAACGAAGCACATATGGCAGCAAAATATGCCTGGAGTGCGACGCCCTTCAGTTTAGAAAACTTGTTCGCAATCAATTTGCGGTGCACCAACTTCATTCATCCCATCCTGTTGTGATGCGAATTTCGGCACTCTTGTGCCCCGACTTCGCTTTTGTGCCATGTGGCAACGCAGCAGCCATGTTTTGATTTACTGCGGAATAAATCTCTCCGAAACCGCCAATATTGTCTGCCGAAGACCGGCGTCCAAATCAGTGGCGGCCTTCCAACCCAGCATATTCATCTTGCTCACATCGAGCAGCTTTCTGGGGGTACCATCTTGCATGCTGGTATCGAATTCGATCTCACATTTCCAATCCATTATCTTCATGATTAATTCAGCCAGTTCACTAATACTGAGATCCTTGCCAGTCCCCACATTGATAAGAGGTGGCGTGTCCTGCGTCAGAAGACGAGCAAAGGTATGCTCTTCCAGAGCCATCAAATACACGCAAGCATCCGCCAAATCTGCATTGAAGAGAAATTCACGTTTCGGCTTCCCACTGCCCCACACTTTCAACCTGCGATCATTCGATAACTTTGCTTCGAACGCCTTCCGGATGAGCGCAGGAATCACATGGGAAGACTGCAGATCGAAGTTGTCCTCTGGTCCATACAAATTGGTTGGCATTGCCGCAATATATTGGGTGCCATATTGCCGGTTATAACTCCAGCACATTTCAATACCAGCAATCTTTGCTAAAGCATATGGCTGATTGGTTGGCTCAAGCGGACCAGTGAGGAGATATTCCTCCTTGAGTGGTTGCGGTGCCAGCTTGGGATAAATGCAACTGGAACCGAGGAAAAGCAGCCTCTTCACATCGTTGCGATAGCTCTCGTCAATTACGTTCGTCTGTATCTGAAGATTTTCACGAATGAAATCCGCAGGATACTGATCGTTCGCCA
>DASZRJ010000010.1:0-23791 GCA_035550015.1 Occallatibacter sp.
TGACGCTCTGGCGCATCTGTGCGCCAGCGACGCGAAGCTTGCCAACCTGATTCAAAAAGTCGGTGCATTTGGATTAACGCTCGACAAGTCTCCTTCTCCCTTCGAGTCGTTGCTTGAGGCGATTCTCTATCAGCAACTGCATGGCAAAGCAGCAGCAACCATCCATCGTCGCGTGCGCGAGTATTTTGGAGGCGATCCGTCTCCACAGGCACTGCTGTCCACACCGGATGAGCCATTGCGCGCCTGCGGTGTGAGCGGAAACAAGACCAAAGCCCTGCACGACCTGGCCGCCAAAACCATCGACGGAACTGTCCCAACCCATCGAGCTATTCTCAAGATGAGCGACGCCGAAATTGTGAAGCGGCTCACTGCGGTTCGTGGAATCGGGCAGTGGACTGTCGAAATGCTGCTGATCTTCCGCCTGGGACGTCCTGATGTTCTTCCTGTAACCGACTATGGTGTGCGCAAGGGCTTTGCCCTCACCTTCATGCGTGTTCCAAAATCCCGACCTATGGAAGCGGCCGACCTGCCAAAGCCGGAAGTGGTTCTCAAGCGAGGTAAAAAATGGGCTCCCTACCGCAGCGTTGCCAGCTGGTATTTGTGGCGGGCATGCGATCTGGCCAAATCGTCGAGCGCTCCTCCAGGTATGTGATGAGGAATTGCGGGTGCCAACGAAAGAGGAGCCATTTCAACCGGTAAGCCTACAATAGCCAGAAGACCTTTGTTCCTGTACGGTACGGGCAATTGAACTGGATGGTTGATGGCTGCAAGCAAACGCTACATTTGTATACACGGACATTTTTATCAGCCGCCGCGCGAGAATCCGTGGCTTGAGACGGTAGAGACACAGGATTCCGCCGCGCCTTATCACGATTGGAATGAGCGCATTTGCGCGGAATGCTATGCAACCAACGGCGCCGCGCGCATTCTCAATGAAACCAAGCAAATTGCGCGCATTGTGAACAACTACTCGCGCATCAGTTTTAACTTTGGGCCCACACTTTTGAGCTGGCTCAAAGAGAATGCTCCACGCACCCATCGCATGCTCGTGAACGGCGAGCGCCGCAGCCGTAACAATTTCAAAGGCCACAGTTCGGCCATGGCGCAGGTCTATAACCACATCATTATGCCGCTGGCCAATGAGCGTGACCGGCGCACACAGATTCGCTGGGGCATTGCGGATTACGAAAGCCATTTCGGTGCGAAACCGGAAGGCATGTGGCTGGCAGAAACCGCCGCAGACACCGCAACACTCGAAATATTGGCGCAGGAAGGCATTCGCTTTACGCTGCTCGCACCCCATCAGTGCAAGCGGATTCGCTTGATGAAAGATGGGGCTGAATGGGTTGATACTCCCGATGCCTCGGTCGATACCACGCATCCCTATCTCGTGAAGTTTGCTTCCGGCGCATCCCTGGCGGTTTTCTTCTACGACGGACCGACCTCACGAGCAATCGCGTTTGAAGGCTTGCTCAATTCCGGAGAATTCTTGGCTGGCCGCCTCAAAGCGGGATTCAAGGAGGGTTCACAACCCCAACTCGTGCACGTCGCCACAGACGGCGAATCCTACGGTCATCATCATCGCCATGGCGAAATGGCCCTTGCCTATGCGCTCCGGCTGCTTGAACGGGACAAGACCGTTAAGCTTACCAACTACGCAAACTTCCTCGAACAGTTTCCGCCGGAATACGAGTGTGAGATTTACGACGACACCTCTTGGAGTTGCGCACATGGTGTGGAACGCTGGCGTTCGGATTGTGGTTGCAATGGCGGGCGTGCAGGCTGGAATCAGAAATGGCGCGGACCCCTGCGGCAGGCGCTCGATGAATTGCGTGATGCGATTGTTCCCTTCACGGAGAGCGCTGGAGCTGAGCTCTTCCAGGACGTTTGGGCGGCGCGCGATGCTTACATCAAGGTCATCCTCAACCGCAGCGAAGAGAATGTGCAGCAATTTCTTCAAGCCCATCAAAAGCACAATCTCAGTCCATCGGAACGTGAATTCGCGCTCAAGTTGATGGAGATGCAACGTAACGCACAGCTGATGTATACAAGCTGCGGTTGGTTCTTTGACGATATCTCGGGCATTGAGACTGTGCAGGTCATCGCCTATGCGGGCCGGGTTCTCCAGCTTGCGCAGGACATGTTCGGAGAAAGCGTTGCCGGCCTTGAGGCTGCCTTCCTGACACGCCTGAGCGAGGCAAAGTCCAACGTTGCGGAGGCAGGCGACGGCGCGCGCATTTATACGGAAAAAGTGATGCCGATGAAGCTGAACCTGGAGCAGGTGGCCGCGCACTATGCCATCAGCAGCATCTTTTCCACGTACGCCGATGAAGCTGAGCTTTTCTGCTTCCGTGTGCGGCGAATTTCCTATGAGGTGTATACCTCGGGCCGCGGAAAGCTGGCCATGGGTCGCGCGCATGTTGCAAGCACCATTACCGACGCGGCTGGCAAATTCAGTTTTGCCGTACTGCATTTCGGCGATCAAAACATCACGGCGGCCATCAAGCCTTATGAA
This sequence comes from Occallatibacter sp., assembly GCA_035550015.1. Classification (GTDB taxonomy): domain Bacteria; phylum Acidobacteriota; class Terriglobia; order Terriglobales; family Acidobacteriaceae; genus Telmatobacter. The sequence goes on from DASZRJ010000010.1 coordinate 2,516, forward strand.
GAGGAAGATGCGGAAACATTCGAGGCTTTCGCGGCAGAGGCCGCAGAGCTTGTACAGAGTGCGGATTTCCCCGCGGTAATTCGTCTTCTCGACCGCACCTATGGAACAGCTGGTTATTCACTCACATCGCTCTTTACCGATGAACAGCGCCGTATCGTCCAGCTGATCCTGAACTCAACCTTGTGGGATATCGAGAATTCACTCACGAATATCTACGAAGATCACGCAAGTCTGTTGCACTATCTTGCCAAGTCGGGCTTGCCCAAGCCTCCAGCGCTCACACTGGCGGCAGGGTTCGCCATCAATGCAGGACTGAGGCGTGCACTGGAGACTGACCCACTCGATGTTGTAATGCTGCGTGCCTTTCTGCAGCGCGCCACAACGGACAAGGTTCCACTGGAGACGGCCTCACTGAGCTACCTGGCCGATCAGCGCATGAAGAGCTCAATGGTGGAGTTGCAGCTTTCCTGTGGGTCACTGGAGATGCTGGACCGGGCTCTGGCGCTTGCGCGTGCGCTTACCGAAATGCCCTTCGACCTGAACCTGTGGCAGGCGCAGAATATCTGGTACGAAGTCTTGCGAGAATCCGAGCAGAACCAGCAGGAGCTGACTGCCGAAGAGCGCACCCGCTGGCAGGAAGAGTTCGCCGAATTGGGCAGCTGCCTTTCCATCGACACCGCCGCCATGAATGAGCAGGAACAGGTGGCTGAATCGACGGGAGATTAGGGTCTACAGACATGCTAAGTAGGTTGGAGAAAGAAGAAAGGGCCGCGACAATTGCGGCCCTTTCCATTGCTTGCGCTGCACTTGCGCCTTAGCTCTTCAGTGCCACGCGAATATGCAGCTCTTTCAATTGCTGCTCGGTTACCGTTGTCGGTGCGTCGGCCATCAGATCGATCGCCTTCGCCGTCTTCGGGAACGTAATCACTTCGCGCAGGCTGGGCGCACCTGTCAGCAGCATCACAATGCGGTCCAGACCAAGCGCAATACCACCGTGCGGTGGCGTGCCATATTCGAGTGCATCCAGGAAAAAGCCAAAGCGATTCTTTGCCTCTTCCTCGCTGATGCCGAGCGAAGCGAAGATCTGCTGTTGTACATCCTTGCGATGAATTCGGATGGAGCCGGAACCGAGCTCGAGTCCGTTCATCGCCAAGTCATAACAATCGGCGCGGACGGATGCAGGATCGCTGACAAGGTTCGCCATGTCGGCCTCATATGGCGCTGTGAACGGATGATGCGCAGGCATCCATTTGCCCGTAGGCAAATCGAATTCAAACATCGGGAAGTCGACGATCCACACCGGATGAAAGGCCTTCGATCCATCCTGCGTGGTTCTGCTCTTCGGATCGGCATTCGCGACAATCTCATCTGTGACCTTGAATGCTCCGTGGCGGTCGGCGTACTTCTTCGCCAGCTCTGTGCGGAAGTTACCCGCTGCCGCGTAGACGTTGATCTCGCGCTCGCTCAGCCGGCCTTCGAATTTCGTGTCGCTGGCCTTGATGTGGTGCGCCGGGTCGCCGGCCACAACAATCACAAAGTCGCTTTCGGCGGCGCCGGTCAACTCGCGAATCTTCTCGACGGACTCTGGGAAACCCTTCGCCAGCCGCTTGAAATCGTCAATGAACTTCGCGCCCTTCTTCAGGTCAAAGAGCGGATGGTTGTCTTCGCGCTCCTTGCGGCTCAGTTCGCCTACGCTGGGGATGCGCAGCGCCACAACCGGTAATGCCGGGTCAATCTGCAGCGCGGCCAGATCCTCGTCTGTAAACGCAGGGCGGACATCGGTGAGTCCGGGCAGGCGCAGGTCGGGCTTGTCCGTACCGTACTGCCGCATGGAGTCGTCGTAGGTAATGCGTGGGAAAGGCGTCGGTAGCGTGATGCCTGCGGCGGCCCATGCTGCGGCGCAGAACTTCTCCACCACATCGAACACATGCTCGCGCCTGGGGAAGCTCATCTCAAGATCGATCTGCGTGAACTCAAGCTGGCGGTCGGCGCGCTGATCCTCATCGCGGAAGCAGCGTGCGATCTGGAAGTAGCGGTCGAAGCCGGAAATCATCAAGATCTGTTTGAAGATTTGCGGCGACTGCGGCAATGCATAAAACTCGCCTGGATGCACACGCGAAGGCACAAGAAAATCGCGCGCCCCTTCGGGTGTGGACTTGGTCAGAATCGGTGTTTCGATTTCGAGAAAACCCTGGCCCGAAAGGCTCTCGCGCACCGCATGCGTAATTTCGTGACGCAGCCGGAAGTTGCGCTGCATCTCCGCGCGGCGCAGGTCCACGTAGCGATACTTCAGGCGCACTTCCTCGTTTTGAATCGCGTCCTCGGCCGGCGAGAATGGCGCAAGCTTCGTGTCGTTTAATACGCGCAGCTCGGTTGTCTCAATTTCAATTTCTCCGGTGTCCATCTTCGGGTTGATGGCATCCTTATCGCGCAGCCGCACCTTGCCTACTGCGGCCACCACGTACTCGGGCCGCACCATCTCGCCCTTGGCGTGGCCTTCCGGTGTGAGCTCGGCGTCAAGCACCACCTGGGCAATGCCGCTGCGGTCGCGCAGGTCGAGAAAGATGAGGTTGCCGTGGTCGCGGCGGCGGTTTACCCAGCCCATCAAAACCACTTGTTGACCGGCATGCGCCGCGCGCAGTTCACCGCACATATGTGTGCGTTCAAGGGAGCCTAAAAAGTCGAGCACAACGAATTTCCTTTTATGCGCCGGAGGGTTGGCTCAGATGCGATGCCAGCTCCGTGCGCGAAACCTTTGTCTGATTTCCGGTGGAGAAGTCCTTCACTGTCAGAATACCGGATTGAAGCTCATCTTCACCCAGGATGACGATACGGCGGGCGGCGCGGTCGGCGGCTTCAAACGATTTCTTCAGCCGGAACGAACCGTCGCCCAGTTCGACACTCAAACCACCACGGCGCAGCTCGCGTGCCAGCGCCAGAGCTGGGGCATTCATGGCCTCGCCCAGCGGAGCGATATAGGCATCCACCTGCGGTGGGGCAGACTTTTGGTTTGCCTCTTCGGCTTGTATTGTCAGCACCAGCCGGTCCAGCCCCATGGCAAAGCCAATGCCCGGAGCCTTAGGGCCGCCAATGGCTTCGCTCAGGCCGTCGTAGCGCCCGCCGCCCAGCAATGCATTCTGCGCGCCCAGCCCGCCATGCGTGAACTCAAAGGTAGTGCGGGTGTAGTAGTCCAGCCCGCGCACCAGTCTGTGATCGCGCGTGTACGGCACGCCAGCCGCATCCAGCGCGGCCAGCACTGCGGCAAAGTGCGCTTTGCTTCCCTCGTCCAGCGAGTCGGCAATTTTGGGCAACGTCTCGATAATGGGCTGGTCTTCCGGCACCTTGCAGTCCAGCACGCGCAGCGGATTGGTAACGGCGCGGCGCTGGCAATCCACGCACATCTTCGGCGCAACCGGAACCAGTGCTTCGCGCAGCACTTCGTTGTAGCGCGCCCGGTCGGCAGGCGATCCCACAGAATTAATCAGCAAAGTCCAGCCTGTAATGCCCAGCTCGTCCAGCAGTGTGGCCAGCATTTCCAGCACTTCCGCATCGCGCAATGGACTTTCGCTTCCCGCGGACTGCGGACCGATCACTTCGGCGCCAATCTGCCAGAACTGGCGATAACGGCCCTTCTGCGGGCGCTCGCGGCGGAACTGCGGGCCTATGTAGTAGAGCTTCTGCAACTCACCGGTATTGCCCAGTTTGTGCTCAATGTAGGCGCGCACCACGCCGGCAGTATTCTCAGGGCGCAGGGTGAGGGACTGCGGTTTCTCGCTCTGTGCGCGGGCACGGTCCTCCCACGTGTACATTTCCTTTGAGACGATGTCGGTCTCTTCGCCGACGCCGCGGGCAAACAGCCCCGTGTCCTCAAAGATCGGAGTGCGAATCTCGCCGAAGTTATAGCGGCCAAATACGGCGCGCGCCGTAGCCTCAATGCGGTTCCAGAGCGCGGTCTCCGGCGGCAACAGATCCCGCGTTCCCCGCACAGCTTTCAAAGTGCTCATACATCTCCAGTCTAAATTGGTGAGCTGGTTGGAAAGGGGAATATGCCTGTGCAGGTGGAACTGTGCGGAATGACACGGTGTCTAACTGAAACATGGGCCTGTTGAAAAAGCTCCTGCACGTGCTGCGATGGACTGTAGTGGCAGCGCTCACCTGCCTTCTATGTTTGGCGGTCTTTCTAAAGGGGCAGCAATTGCTCCTGCGGTGGCGAGCGGAGCGACTGCTGAAGGATATGCAGGCCATTGAACTGCATAAGACAGGCTGGAATCAGGCGCAACGCCTCATGTGGCGATGGGGCGCGTGGGGACATTACGACGGGACATGCACCGAGCAGACATGCAAGTACTGGATATTTTTAGATAACTGGGACCAGATAAGCGCATTTTCTAAGCTGCCCATTCCGCGGCCGCTAATAAGCAAAATTTTGGATTCGCCTATCGGTAACTGGACTGGCGGCAGAACGGCGAGAATCTACGCTGGATTCATTGTTCAGGACGGAACGGTATGGCGCACACAACTTGGATTCATGGTGAACGTGCCACCTCACATCGCGTCCAAAGATGACGACTATGGGTACGGGCTGATTGTTCGAGCGCAAAGCCGGTCGTCATTAAACAGATTGGCACATACAAAGCGTGACCATTGGATTCTTGGCAACGATGAACAATTAGCCGAGCATCCGTATTACAAGGCCGGCAGACCTGGCGGCTGCGAGATATGCATGTTGGCTGAAGTGACCTATTCGATTACCACTCCACAGTCGGAGATTCGGCGACTTACGGACTTCAATCTGTCGTGCATCACAAGGTGGCTTCCGTGCACGCGAATTGAAGACTTGTTGCCGACCGCAAGACCATGGCACCTCTACCATCTGGAAGGGGATTCACCTGAGCCGGAATTGAAGAAGGAACGGGCAACGCCATGCGGGACTCCAGTGTGGGCACTGGGCCGCGATGCGATCACGGTTTACGCGGTTGATGTACTGTCAGCGGTAACTGAGAAGAGCAAGTATGACGGACAGCCCTACGAAGTTGCACAAATACGACTAATCGAGACACTTAAAGGCGAGACTCCATGGCCGAGTGGCACCGTACTCAAGGCATATCCGTATGCTGGCGAATTTGTGAATCCACCATTTCACATTCCAGAGTCATTGACTCCTGGTAAGAAGTACCTTGTCCTAGTGGTCTATCCATTTCCTAACTATGACGCAAAGCATCCGGAACCGCCGGAAGCAGCAAAAGAGGGACCATATATCAAGCTGAATCGCTGCGGAGTTCTGGCGGATACTCCTAGAAATCGAGCAGAGCTGAAGCACGGATTCGCAATGAACGACAATCTGCGCGTGCCGGAGTTTTGAAAGAATAGCTCCTGACAACTACTTGCTCGGCTCAACTCATTAGATCTTGCGGTAAGATTTCGCGGGTTCGGCGCATCCGATGACAACGCTCTGCGAACAATGCGGCTCTGCATCTCGTGACAAAGCTGGATTTTGCCGGGGATGTGGTGCGCCTCCGGTCCGCGCACAGCAGAGCAACTCCGAAAAGCACAGGTCGCCCGAGCCGATGGCAGGGAATGCGCATGTCACCGATTCCTCGTTTCGCACTCTCGATTTTGGCCAATTGAAAGAGAAGAGCACACGGAACGCCGTCGTCCTGGCTTTTCTGTTTGGACCAGTTGGATTGTTCTATTGCACGGTTATCGGCGGCCTCGTCATGACTGTGCTGAGCATACTTGCAATGGCTTCGGGTTACTTCTGGACATCGTCCGTTGTCAGGGTTGCCTCCGTTGTATGGGCATGGTGGGAGACAAAAGATTAGTCCGCTTCGTGGACCTTGCAGCAAACGATAAGCCTGTCGACTTCACGTTCTTACTACGGGGTATCTGCTTGGAGTGCACTTCAGGTGGTAGGCTTTGCATCCAGTTTCGCAAACAGGCATCCTATCCAACATGGAATACAGACTTCTCGGAGGCTCGGGCCTCAAGGTATCGGTGTTGAGTTTTGGAGCCGCGACATTTGGTGGCGGCAACGAGTTTTTCAAAGCCTGGGGCGCAACCGATGTCGCTGAGGCAAAGCGGCTGATCGACGTATGCATGGACGCAGGCGTGAACCTCTTCGATACAGCCGACGGCTACTCCGATGGCCGTTCAGAGGAGATCCTTGGCAAGGCTCTTGAGGGCAAGCGTGACAAGGCCCTCATCTCGACCAAGACCTATTTCCGCATCGGCGACGGTCCAAATGACGCCGGCACCTCGCGCGGTCGCATGCGCAAGGCGCTCGAAGCCAGCCTTAAGCGGCTCGGAACCGACTACGTGGATATCTACCACATGCATGCCTTTGACGCGTTGACGCCGATCGAAGAAGTGCAGGACACGCTGCAGAGCTTCGTGCGCGAGGGCAAGGTCCGCTACACAGCAGCATCCAACTTCTCCGGCTGGCACCTGATGAAGTCACTTGCCATTGCTGACCGCTACGGCTGGCCGCGTTTTGTGGCTCACCAGGTCTACTACTCGCTGGTGGGCCGCGACTACGAGTGGGAGCTGATGCCCCTTGCACAGGCCGAAAAAGTGGGCGCGCTCGTATGGAGCCCGCTTGGCTGGGGCCGCCTCACAGGCAAGATTCGCCGCGGGCAGCCATTGCCGGAGACCAGCCGTCTGCACAAGGCTGCCGATCCCGGGCCGCAGATGACCGACGAGTATCTCTACAAGGTTGTGGACGCGCTCGATGAAGTGGCGAAGGAGACCGGCAAGACTGTGCCGCAGGTCGCCTTGAACTGGCTTGTGCAGCGGCCAACAGTTTCGTCCATCATTTTGGGTGCTCGCAACGAGGCGCAGCTAAAGCAGAACCTCGGCGCAGTTGGCTGGAATCTCACAGCGGATCAGGTGGCTAAGCTTGACGAGGCCAGCGCCGTACAGCCTGCTTACCCTTACTGGCACCAGAGAAACGCGACAGAGCGGAATCCTCTGCCTGTGTAGCCTTACAGCTCTGACTCACAGCTCAACAAGGGCGCGGCTTCGGCTGCGCCCTTAGTACGTCTCCGCGGGAATATGATGCCGGCGATGGCGAACGACGTATCGTCCGATCATCCACCCCAGCGCGCTGCCCACCAGAACGTCAGATGGAAAATGCTGCCGTGCGACCACACGTGAAACGCTCACGCCCGTAGCAAGCCCATAGATGGCCGTGTCCTTCCAGAATCCCGGATACTCTCCTGCCAGAACAGATGCTGCGGACCACGCCACCAGTGCATGGTCTGACGGGAACGAGGAGTTGAATCCCACTCCGGATTGAAACCATTTGCCGTGCGAGCCATCGACATCAGGGCGCTCACGCCGCGCGATCAGTTTGCCCACCTGCCCCACGGCAAGACTGTCGATGACTGCTTCCGCTCCAAGAATGCCGGTCTCCGTTGCGTGCTCGTCATGACGCATGCTCCCGACAGCGAACAACGCCGCATGCGCCGCTACGAGTCCGCCTACGAGCGCCTGGGAAGCCTGATCGGCACGGTTATTCAGGTTGGCATCCTGTGAGACCACTGAGGTCATCGCCTGGTGATCCGCTGTGACCGCCACAGTCGTCGCCAATACCAGCACAATCGGACCAGCAGCGTTTGAGTCGCGCAGTTTCAGCGGGCTGGTCCAGATGGCTGCCTGATCGCGGAGAATATTCCGCGGCGTGTTGTGCACCGTAACGGGAGGCCGGGTGGACTGGGGTTGTGGAGCGTCGGGAAGCGACGAGGTCTGCGCCATCGAAAACGATGTGCAGGATAGGAAAATAATCGTAGAAGCCAATGCGTATAACTTCACTGGCTTTACCATACTTAAATCTATGCTTGGTTGAGCTTAGATGAACAAATTGTCATTTATTAGAAGTTAAGGTGTTCGATTCGGCTCGATACATCTTCACGTAATCCAGATAATTTTGTGCGTATTCAAGAATGAGCTTGCGGTCGTTATCACTGAGCTCCCGGCGCATCTTCGCAGGCACACCCGCCCACAGCGTGCGCGGTGGAACAACGGTATTTTCCGGCACCACGGCCCCGGCGGCGATGATCGAGCCCGTCCCGATGCGGCAGTTGTTCAGCACACGCGCGCCAATGCCGATCAGGCACTCATCTTCCACCACGCAGCCATGAACAGTGGCATTGTGGCCAATCGTCACCCAGTCCCCAACTGTTACCGAATACAGATTGCGCTGGCCGTGCAGCACCGCGCAATCCTGCACATTGGAGTTAGCGCCGACACGAATCGAGTGAACATCACCACGAAGCACGGCGTTCATCCAGACCGAGCTGTTCTCGCCCAGCTCAACATCTCCCAGTAATTGGGCGGATGGGTCAATGTAACAGGAAGCGGGAAAACGGGGCGTGTGGCCTTGCCAGGTGCGAATCATGGGTTTGAAATCCTCATAAAGCAGTCTAAAAGGCTCAGGGAATTAAGCAATCTGTGTGCCGAAAGAACCTTCAGTTTCTGCGTTGACGGCGCCAGTTATCAATTCATCAAAAACGGCGATCTTTTCTGTAACTTCAATATTTTGTTCATTTGAAGACGAGGATGCCGGATAAAAGCCTTGCCAAACTTGACCCGGAACCTACCTTATCACCTATCATAAAAAGGCCCTCATGGCAGGTTCGGAGGTGGGAGTTAATGGCAGAGGTTCGTGTGCAAGACGGCGAGCCGCTCGAAAATGCGTTACGCCGGTTCAAGCGTAAGGTTCAGCAGGAAGACATTATCAAGGAAGTCAAGCGTCATTCCTACTACCTGAAGCCCGGCGAAAAAGCACGCGTGAAGGCGGCTTTGGCGCGCAAGAGAAATCGCAAGAAGGCACGTAAAGAGCAGGACTAGCACTACCATTACATTTGCAGGCGCTGTGAGGGGCTTCGGCCTTTCTGGCGGAAACCCCGGAACGGCGCCTGTTGATCGACGCACGATACGCATAAAGCCATATCGGACCGAACAGTCTGCGGCTTATCGTTTGCGCTTTGTAGTTATAGAACAATTTCATGATTACCGCGCGTTTTTGCGGTCCGGGCCCAGTTTTTGAAGTCAGCTGTGAAGCAGGGACGGGCGGGCAATGCGGGGGGCATGGCTATCGCCACATATTTCTCTGTCGCGGATGTGGCCATGGAATTTATCGATAAGGTGTTGAAATGCAGCTTGTGTGGTGAAGAATTCGTTTTCACGGCAGGCGAGCAAATATTCTTCCTCGAAAAGCAGTTCAAGAACGATCCCAAACTCTGTAAGAAATGCAAGGCAAAGCGCAACAATAGTGGGGCACGGCTGCGGCCTGAGACACGGGCTACATGCGCCGAATGTGGTGCGGAAACAACGGTCCCTTTCAGGCCCACACAAGGGCGTCCTGTTCTCTGCCGCTCCTGCTTCCGCAAGCAAACGGAGCCTCGAGACCCTGCCATCGAGCCATAGCTGCCAAACAGCACAATAGGCAGGCTTTCCAGCCTTGCGTGGGGCCCTACTTATTCGCGTTATTCGCGCTCAGGGCACGATGCCCAATATCCGACCGGTAATACATGCCCTCAAAGTGAATATCGGCCATTGCCTTATATGCGCGTTGCAGTGCGCTTTCCAGCTTGTCACCGGTCGCCGTTACACCCAGCACGCGGCCGCCATTGGTCACAATCTGACTCCCCAACTGAGCCGTACCTGAGTGAAATACCTGTACGCCTTCCACCTGTCCGGCAATGCCCAGGCCGCTGATCGGGAAGCCGGTGTTGTAGCTGGCGGGATAACCCGACGAGCTGGCAATCACGCAGGCTGAGGCTCCCGGTTTCCACTTGAGTTCGGTGTTCGATAGATGCCCATCCACGCAGGCCTCCAGCACATCCACCAGATCGCTTTCCAGCCGCAGCAGAACCGCCTGTGTCTCCGGATCACCGAAGCGCGCATTGAACTCCAGCACCTCAGGTCCGCGTGGCGTCATCATCAGGCCGCAGTACAGCACACCTTTGAACGGAGTACCTTCTTCTGCCATTGCCGTGATCGTGGGTTGCGCAATATGGTGCAGGATCCACTCGCGCATCTCCGGCTCAAGCATGGAGTCGGTCGAGTAGACGCCCATGCCGCCCGTGTTGGGTCCGGTATCGCCTTCGCCAATGCGTTTGTGATCTTGCGCCGGAGCTAACGGCAACACGGTTTTGCCGTCCGCAAGGCACATAAAGCTCAGTTCCTCTCCCCTGAGGAACTCTTCAAGCACGACCTGCTGCTCGGCCGACCCAAGCAGAGTGCCGTTGAAGAGCCCATGAGCTGCTTCGGCAGCCGTCGAACGCGAATCGCATAGAAGCACGCCCTTACCGGCAGCCAGTCCGTCGGCCTTCACCACAATCGGCGAATGAAAGAGGCCTACCGCCTTGTCCACTTCCGCCGCACTGGTACAAACAGCGTAGGCAGCCGTAGGAATCTGATGGCGCTTCATGAACTGCTTGGCGAAGGCTTTGCTTGTTTCCAGCATGGCCGCCTCGCGCGAGGGGCCGAATACGCGCAGTCCCTCGGCTTCCAGCGCGTCCACAATGCCCAGTGAAAGCGGCAGCTCAGGGCCGATGATAGTCAGGTCCGGCCGTTCGGCAAGAGCTACGCGGAGCATCGATTGCAAATCCTTCAAATCCGCCGAGACGCAGCGTGCCACCTGCGCAATGCCACCGTTGCCGGGTGCGCACACCACCTCTGTCACGCGCGGGCTGCGCTTCACAGCCCAAGCCAGCGCATGTTCGCGTCCGCCCGCGCCAAAGATCAGTACTTTCATGGGAAATTCGCCCCTTGCCGGCATCGGCTTCAACCACAGAACTTCCGCCGACGCTGTACTCCGAAAAGATATGGTCCGCGCTAGGGGTGGTGGAAGTCAAACGGTGCGTGAGACGGCCTTCGGGCTATGATGGGTGCCTGTTCGGGAGCGTTGATGAAGAAGCTCAATGCAGTAGTATTTGGCGTCTTGATTGGAGCCGCTGTTTTGGGCCACGCAAAGGAGCGTTGGTGCTCAGTGTCGGGCCAAGGAACGAAAGTTACTCTTGTATATCCGCCAATTGCCAAAGCTGCGCGGGTACAGGGTGTTGTCCTGGCCCACGTGATATATGAACCGAACGGAAGAGTCATCCGGATTGAGCCAATTTCAGGGCCAGCCATGTTGACCAATTCGATTAAGCGTCAAGTCATTGCATGGACATTAAATACGGACTCAAAGGGAGATGAGCCGTGCATGTCACTGCTTATTGCGAATTTTCGATTGTCTGACGATTTATTTATACCCGTGGAGCTAAACCGGGAACTACCTCTACCGAGCACGATCAGGATTACTGTAGAGGCCATGCAGATTGTCATTTCAGATCCAGCCCCCGCGATCACTACAAATCATTTGAAAATAGTTCTCAAGCCATTTCAGTGGGTAACGAAACATTTGCTTCGCTGAAATGGAAAAAGCCGAAGCAGGTGCAATGGGAGAGTAATGGTCGATACCCGCATCAAATCGCATCACGAGCAAGCTGCCGAGCTGGAGCGTCGCGAGGAGCAACGGCGCCTCACCCTGCGCCGACAGAACATAGGTTTGCTGATCCTGGCAGCATTGATTCTGTTCTGGTGGCTCTTTCACACCAACCCGAAGTGGCTTTTTCCGCCGGGGTGGTGGAGGCTGTAGGAACAGTGCAAGAGATGGGGCTGCAATGTTTTTCTATAAAAACGATGCAAACGGGTGTGCTGGCGAAAAACAAAAGATCCGGACTCTGTGGCTAAAGTCCTGATCTCATTGACTTTGCCGAGCTTGAATCGCTGTAAAGTCTTGATTGCAGGCAACATAGCTGCAGAGTCTTCAATTCAAACAGTTTTTCTCTGCAAATGAGCAGGAAATCCGCGCTCTTTTCTGCGATTTGATGCAAAGTCTTGCAAAAACAACACTTAAGTTTATGTCTGACTTGGCTACCGCGTGGCTTAGAATCCACCTACTCAATGCTCCATAAACAATTGTGCGCCACAAGGGGAAAATTCTCTGCAAAGGAGCGATCTTCCAGAGGACGGTTCTGAATCACCGCGCGTTCCGAGCGACGCCGCCAGAAACAGAAGAACACGCAACCAAATGGTTGCTCATAATGCCGTTTTCATCTTAATATGCAACCAAAAGGTTGCGTAAGCGCATAATTCGTGTGCGTGAGAACCAGATCCACAGGAGGCGCGATGACCCACAAGTTGAAGAAGAAATTGACCTCGAAACCCAAGGCCAGAGCGCGGGTGTTTGCGGCGCTGGGGGACAGGACGCGGGTGGCGCTGGTGGCGCAGCTGGCGGTGAGGCCGGGCAGTTCGATTGCCCAGCTGGGTGAGGGCATTGAGATGACGCGGCAGGCGGTAACCAAGCATCTCGAGGTGTTGGAGCGGGCTGGTGTGGTGCGGAGCCGTCTGTCTGGCCGGGAGCGGTTGTTTGAGTTGGAATTGGAGGCGCTGGAGGGAGCGCGTGGGTTTCTGGAAGTGGTTGTGGCACAGAGGGTTAAGTAAAGACGGGTTTGTCTGTCCGGTTTAGATTCGATCTTTTCCGGGTGCCCAAATGCGAGGCACCCGGGGCACTCATCTTTTGTAGGTAACCTGTGAAAACCGCGTAGTGAGTCATGGCTGCGCCAGTCGACGCGAGTCTAGCGCATCCACTCGGCGACGATGCGGTGGCCTACGGCATATGCCGCCTCGAGCGAGGGCAGATAGGCCGTGTAACCGCCGTGGCGCTCGTGCTCCAAATTCTCGGCGGCGGTCATGCCGGGCGGTGGCATATCGAAGTTGCTGGCTGTGCGCAACAGCAGTACACGATTCCAGTTGGCCTTGCCCTGCAGGGTCAGCGCATGGATGGCTAGGAGCGCGCCTGTATCATTCATGGCCGTTGTGCCCATGTGGGCTACGCCATCGGTTTCGAAGGCCACCCACCGGTGCGCCCATGCATCCATGAGCTTGCCATGCCAAAAGATTTCCGTCGCCAGATTGGCGCCGATCTGGACACGCGGCCCGCTGACCGTACCGGCAAAGCCTTTGTACCGTTCGCGCATGGCCAGCATTTGGGCATCTTCCGGCAGTTTTATGGTTCGGGTGAGCCCATAGGCCCAGCGCATCAAGTCTAGGTTCAGGCGGATGACGTTGCCGCGACGGTTGGCGCGCGCTTCGGTTCCCTTCCACTGGCGCACGTCGTCTTCCCAGTTGGCACCGCCCTTCGGGTCGCCTGGCTTTTGCCCATCCAGTGAGACAAAGCCATCAGGCCAGTCAGCCGGTTTTTCGCGCGGGTCGATCTCCTTGGCCAGATCGCCGTTGATCACAAAGTCTGTCCACACTGCATTACCGATGGTGCCATCAGCCGGTGAAATGCCGGCAATGCCGTTCAGCAGCCAGTGGCTCTGTCGCAGATCAAAGCGCGGATCGGCGCCGAGTGCCATGAGGTTGACGGCGGGATTGATGTTGCCCGGCCCGACGGCGACGGCCATCTCTGTGCCGTCCGCATTGGTCCGCACTGCGCGGGACATTCCCGGAACCTCAATTGTCCGGTCCAGGTGGTCACGCTCCACCCAGAACTGAAGCTCGCCGGGCCTGTCGCCGGTGTCTGCGCCTACCTCGAAGTAAGAAACGATAACGACCTTTGGCCGGATTGTTTGGGTCTGGCTGAAAGTTGTCGCCCCAAGCAGGATGGGCAGAGACGGCAGTATGAGCCGCCGGAACCAATTTGAAAGCAGGAACATAGGCTTATTTCAGCACAGGCCACGATGGGGTGCGCGTTATTCGCAGCATCAAAATAAGCGAACAAACTTCGAAAAAAGTCACTCGACAGCCGGAAACGTGACGGTGCACACTGCTTTGGCAATTCACATGCTTGTAACAATTGCAAACAAGGAAGCGGCGCAGCCAACAGCGCTGTTGATCGTGGAAAGAGGCAAGTATGCGAGTTTTTGAGTATCTGTTGGGAGTATTGGCCTTTTGCGGATTGTTTGCCCTGGGACGGCTGATGACCGCGCGCGGACAACGCTGGGAGAACGAGCTCCAGCATCGCGTGGCAATGCGCAAATTTTTCCTATACGGTGGCAGAATCTTCCAGGTGGTAGGCTTGGTTTGGGGATTCCTCGACGCGGTTGCGGTTGTGGTTCTGGGTTCGGCCATCTCCTTTTAGTAACCCGTATGGTGCAGTAGCCCGCTCCGGTGAATTCCGATTCTCCATGCAGTGACTGCGCATCCAATGAACATGAATACTGAGAAAGCCACGTTTGGAGCAGGCTGCTTCTGGGGTGTGGAAGCGACCTTTGCCGCCATTCCGGGCGTCACGGCCACCGCTGTGGGCTACGAAGGCGGAAAGCTCGACAACCCAAGCTACAAAGATGTCTGCACAGACCAGACCGGTCACGCCGAAGTGGTGGAACTGGACTTTGATCCATCGAAGGTCACTTACGAGCAGCTTCTGGAAGCCTTCTTCAATTTGCACGATCCGACTACGATGAACCGCCAGGGCCCCGATTGGGGTACGCAATACCGCTCGGCCATTTTCTTTCACTCACCCGAGCAAGAAGCTGTGGCAAAGTCGTTTATCGAAAAGCTGACGGCAGAAGGGCGCTACAAGCCAAAACGGATTGTGACGCAGGTGGTGCCGGCGCAGACATTCTGGCGGGCCGAGGAATACCATCAGCGCTATCTGGAAAAGCGCGGCCTGGCGAGCTGCCACATATAAAGCCACCACGTGGACACGGACCTGTTTGTGAGAATTCCAGGCAGGGATTTGTGAACAAGGGAACAGAAATGGGGCGGAGACGCCCCATTTTTATTGCGGCTTCATGCTTCCATCAACGCGGCCCGGATTCCCTTCCCATACGCCAGGCCTTGATGAACTTCCAGTGGATATAAACGGAGTGGTTGAGGTGGAGAATCAGCCCCTCTCGTCCGTCCAGAAAGCCAAGCCGGAAGATGTAGTTGTAGAGAAACGTGGCAGCGGGATTCAGAAGGCAATTCCAGAGAAACGCGGGCAGTGAGCGGCTGGTGCGGCCTTTGGCGTAGAGCAGTTGCGCAATCTCATTGCTGTAGCGCTGCATGTGCTCAAGGTAGATTTCGAGCGTGGGGTAGGCGTAATGGAGCATGTGGTGCTTGAGCTTGCCGCGCTGTCCCGTGAATTGCGGCGTTGAATGCGGTCCAACGCCTTCGCTGAGCCGAGCCGCTCCGCGTTTGAAAAGCCTGAGCTTGTGGTCGGGGAAAAAACCGCCGTGGCGAATCCACTTGCCGAAGTACAGATTGAGGCGCGGAACCCAGTAGGCTCCATATGCAGGCTCACCCGCCAGCAGCGCCTTGATCTCAGCCTGAAGTTCCGGTGTGAGTACTTCATCGGCATCCAGCAGAAAAATCCACTCACTGGTGCACAGGTCCAGCGCTACATTCTTTTGTTCGCCGTGCCCGCCAAAGGCGTGATAGCTGGTCTTAGCGCCGAAGGACTGCGCAATCTCAATCGTACGGTCCTTCGAGCCTGAATCCACGACGATGATCTCGTCGGCCCAGCACACGCTCTCCAGGGTGCGGGGAAGGTTGGCTTCCTCGTTCATGGCAATCATGGCAATGGAGAGAGAGTGCGGCATCGATGGCCAGAATATCCCACGGTCCCCTGCTTCCGGGAGCGGCAAACGCGCCTGGCGCCACGGCACACGATTTTCTTTCCCGGCCAATGCGTGCGAGAATTCGGAAGTACTTCAAAACGAGATCGAATACCCCGGATTCCAAAGGGTCTGCATTGAAATTTGTTGAGGCCATCCTGCTCGCGCTCCAGTCGCTCTGGGCCAACAAGATGCGGAGCATCCTTACGTTGCTCGGCGTGGTGATCGGTGTGGCTGCCGTGATTCTTGTGGTGACGCTGACCAACGGCGCCAAGGAGTTTGTCACTACCAAGATCAACACCTACGGCGCCAGCGTGGTCACCGTGACCAAGATGCCGCAGACGTTCATGTCGATCGAGGAATATCTCAAGTTTCAAAAGCGCAGAGATGTGACGCTGGACGACTATCGCGCGATTCTCTCCGACTGCAAGCTTTGTCTTTCGGTCGGTGCGCAGAGAACGCAGACCGGCAAAGTGGTCTTCGAACATAACTCGTCTACGGACACGGAGGTTCGCGGTTGGACGTGGACCATGCCCGCACTCAGCAATCTCAATATCGAACTGGGCCGCGGCTACACAGAGATGGAAGACGAGCACGGCGCGCACGTCGCCGTTGTGGGCGCCGACGTGGTGAACAATCTGCTCGGTCCTGGCGATCCGTTGGGTAAGGAGATCCGCGTCGATGGGACTCCCTACCGGGTGATTGGTGTCGGCGAGGCCCAGGGCAAGATGCTCGGACGGAGTCTCGATAATTGGGTCGCGATTCCGCTGACGGCGTTTCTTGCCGAGTACGGGGCACACGACTCGCTCGATATCTATGTGAATGCCGGCGGCGGTGGCGCCGTGATGGATGCGGTGAGCGACGAACTGCGCGTCATCATGCGGGTCCGCCGCCACCTGAAGCCCGGACAGGAAGACACATTCAATGTCGATACCAGCGCGACATTTCAAAATCTGCTGAGCAAGATCCTCAACAACTTTGGCGCCGTGGTGGCCGCCATTGCGGGTATCTCGCTCGTGGTCGGCGGCATTGTCATCATGAACATCATGCTGGTGAGCGTAACGGAGCGTACGCGCGAAATTGGCGTACGCAAGGCTCTCGGCGCGCGCCGCAGCGACATCCTTCTGCAGTTCCTGATTGAGTCGGCCACAATCGCGGCCGTCGGCGGAGTGATAGGGATCGCCCTGGGCATTGGAGGCGCGAAGATCATCACGCTCATCATTGCGTTTCCGTCGCATCCCACGCTTTGGTCCATTCTGGTGGCTCTCGTTGTTGCTTCCAGCGTGGGCATTTTCTTCGGCGTCTATCCGGCCAGCAAGGCGGCAGGCCTCGACCCCATTGTTGCGCTGCGGGCGGAGATGTAGCGATGAAGCTGAGCCACTCCTCTGAATCCGTGAAACTGGCGCTCGAAACGCTGCGCAAGAACAAGCTGCGCTCCGGGTTGACGATTCTCGGCATCTCCATCGGTATTTCCACGGTCATACTGATTTCGTCCGCCATCAACGGACTGAATAACAACATCAATAGCTTTGTGTCCTCACTGGGCACAAACGATTTGTGGGTGTTCCGTTTCGAGCCGTTTGCGAAGCGCCCCACCACCGAGGAGCTGAACCGCAAACAGTTGACCTACGATGACGGCGTTGCCATGCGCGCTCTGCCGCATGTGGTTGCTGCCGATCCAGGATTGACCGATCAGAATTTCCAAACCGGTCTGGGCGCGGTGTCACTGAAGCGCGGCAAATACAAGGTGATGAATACAAGCCTGAACGGCAATACATCGGCCGTGAAGGACACGATGGATGTTCCACTGATTGAAGGCCGCATGTGGACCGAGCGCGAGGAACTGCACGCGTCCAACGTGGTCGTTCTGGGGTACGATTCCGCTGCTGAGCTTTTCCCCGACGGCGAAAATCCGCTCGGTAAGGATGTGGAGTGCAGCGGGGAAATCTTCACCGTAATTGGCGTGCTCGACAAGCAGCCGCGGCCTTTCGGCAGTGGACGCAATCCACAGGACAACTCCGCGTACTTTCCTGTCACAACCTTTCACAAGATTCATCCCGAGGTGAAGGATTTCTGGATCACGGTGAAGTACGACGATCCAAAAAACAAAGCGCTGGTCATCGAAGAAATCCGCGATTTGCTGCGCGTGCGGCGCGGCTTACGCGCCAATCAGGACGACAACTTCGCCATCTTCGGTCCGGATTCATTGACGCGCCTCTGGAACCAGCTTACCGGCGGCCTCTTCCTCTTCATGGTTGCGGTGTCGAGCGTGGGCCTCATCGTGGGCGGAGTTGGGGTCATGAATATCATGCTCGTCAGCGTCACGGAGCGAACGCGCGAGATCGGCATTCGAAAAGCCATCGGCGCGACGAAGAAGAATATCCTGCTGCAATTTACGGTGGAAGCCATCACACTGTGTTGTGTGGGAGGCATTCTCGGTATTCTCGCAGGTTCCATCTTTACGCTCATCCTGCACTTTGCCGTCACATTTCTGCACGCCGCGCTTTCCTTCGTCTGGGTTGCCGTTTCATTTATCGTGGCCTGCGGCATCGGCCTGGTTTTCGGCATTTACCCAGCATGGAAGGCAGCGAACCTCGATCCGATTGAAGCGCTGCGGTATGAGTAAGCGCCGCTCTTATCCGCTAGACTAACCAACATGATGCCGCACGCTCTGGCCTTTGCCGTGGAAGTGGCGACCACGGTGCTCACCGTGGCCGGAATGGGCTATTTTTTCGCGGCACTGATCGCTTCGCGCGGATTCGTTTCTCTGCGCAGCAGGCCGCTTCCTGCGTTTGCTCCCGGCGTTACCATCCTCAAATCGCTCAAGGGCACCGACCCCGGCATGCTTGAGGCGTTCCGCACCCATTGCCGTCAGAGCTATGCGGGCGAGTACGAACTGTTCTTTGGCGTTTCGACGATGAGCGACCCCGCCGTTGAAGCGGTCCGTCAACTGCAGAGCGAATTTCCAGACCATAGCATTCGTCTGATGGAGTGTCCGCAAAAGCTGGGCACAAACGGCAAAGTCAGCACGCTTGCGCAGCTCGTCCCGCATGCGCGGCATGAGTTTCTGCTCGTCAACGACTCCGACATTACCGTGAGTTCGCACTATCTGGAGCGCGTGATGGCGCAATTCGCCGCTCCGGCAAAGAAAAATGACACACAGAAATCCGTTGGACTTGTAACCGCGCTTTACCGGGGCCGCGCGCATGGAGGATTTGCGGCCAGGCTCGAGCAGTTGGGTATCGCTACGGATTTCATGGCCGGTGTTTTGCTTTCGCGGCAGATTGAAGGCGGCCTGCATTACGGTCTCGGCTCCACACTTGCTGTACGGCGCGAAGCTCTTGCTGCGATCGGTGGATTCGAAGCTCTCGCCGATCAGCTTGCCGACGATTACGAACTCGGTGCGCGTATCGATGCGGCCGGGTACCGCATCGAACTGTGCCGCGAAGTTGTAGAGACAGCCGTCCCCGATTACGGCTGGCGCGGATTCGTCGATCATCAACTGCGCTGGCTCCGCACGGTGCGAGACGCGCGCCCCTGGGGCTACTTTGGTCTTATCGTCACGCACGGTTTTGCCTGGGCGCTCGTTAATCTGATTGCCAGCGGTATCAGTCCCTTCAGCGTATGGCTGTTCGCCATGAGTCTTTTTCTTCGTCTCGGACTGGCGATGTCTGTTGGAGCGGCAGCGTTGGGCGACCATGACGTACTGGCCAATCTTTGGCTGCTGCCTGTGCGCGATGTTATTGCCATGGGGCTCTGGATTGCAGGATTCGCAAGCAACGTCATCGTCTGGCGTGGCGAGCGTTTCGAGGTAAAGCAGGGGCGGCTGCACAAACTGGCCTGACGACGAAATTACTGAATTTCGTCACATGGATGTGTCGATCCTTTACAAAGTTTTGGTAGAGTCTCTGCACGCGGCTGGATGCCGCATGAAGGAGAGTCCCCAATGCAATTTGTACGATTGATTGCACGCAGCCTGATGGCCTGCTGCCTACTGGCGTGTGCCGCAACGTTTGCAACGGCGCAGGACACCGCCGCTCCCGCAAAGCCCGCCGTGGGCACGGCGGTGCCGCCCGCACAGGTGTACGGAAAGCTTATGAGTGGGATGGAGAAAGAGATTGTCTCCGCTGCCGAAGCCATGCCGGAGGACAAGTTTGACTTTGCTCCTGCGGCCTCCATGGGCGAGTTCAAGGGAGTGCGCACCTTCGCCGAGCAAGTGAAGCACATTGCCGGATCCAACTACTACTTCTTCGCCGACGAGGAAACCGCGAAGGCGAAGGAAGCCGAGATCGACAAGCTGAAGACGAAAGCGGAAATTATCCAGGCACTCAAGGATTCGTACGCCTTTGCGCATCAATCCATCGATGCCATTACCGCCGAAAATGTCTTCGTTTCCACCGAGCACGGCACGCGCGGCGGTATGGCTGCCTTTTGTATTGCGCACATGATGGACCACTACGGCCAGATGGTGGAATATCTGCGCATGAATGGCATCATTCCTCCGGCAAGCCGGGGAAATTAGCCAAAGAAAGCCGTAGAGAAACAGAGAAGGCGGGCCCACAATCGGCCCGCTTTTTTCTGCGCGCAATCATCTACTCCAGCACTCAGTGTGCGTTGGCGCTGGGCCGCAGTACCATGGCATTGACGGCCTGTTCGCGGCTGCGCACGTTTCCCCCAACTGGAGATTGAGATGAGTGCAAGCGGAACAACCCGCAGAGAGTTCCTTCGCAGGGGTGCGCTGGCAGGCAGCGCGCTTGCTGTGAGCAGCCGCCGCGTTTGGGCGCAGCTTGCTCCAAAGGCAGACCATACGCTGCGCATTGCGACCACTCCAATTGAAGTCGGAGAGGACAAGATTCTTTCGCTTACCACCTACAACGGGCAGTTTCCCGGCCCACTGCTGCGGTTCCGGGAGGGGCAGCCGGTCACCATCGACATCTTGAACGACACAGATACTCCCGAGCAATTGCACTGGCATGGACAGTTTCTGCCTGTGGATGTGGACGGCTCGGCCGAAGAAGGCACACCGTTTATTCCCGCGCATGGCAAGCGCAGGATCACATTTACGCCGCGGCCGTCCGGCTTTCGCTTCTATCACACCCATGTGCGTGCAGGCGCCGATATGTCCGCCGGCCAGTACAGTGGCGAGGTTGCGCCGGTCTATATTGACCCGCATCACGAGCCCGGCGCTTACGACCGCGAGGTTTTTCTTACGCTCAAGGAATTTCAGCCGGTGTTGAGCCGTGGCGGCGACATGGCGATGGACTTTCTTGAACCCGCAGCCGCCAACGCCGCGTTGAAGGAGAAGGGCGAAGCGGCGATGAATGCTTCGCTCAAGGCTGGGCATCCGCACGGCTATGAAGTGGGCTACGAGACCTTCACCATCAACGGCCGCATGCTGGGCCACGGCGAGCCGGTGCGTGTAAAGCAGGGCGAACGCGTGCTGTTCCATGTGCTCAACGGCTCGGCAACTGAAATCCGCAGCCTGGCACTGCCTGGCCACACCTTCCGTGTGGTGGCAATGGACGGTAACTCCGTGCCGCATCCGGCGGAGACGCCGGTACTCTGGCTGGGCACGGCCGAGCGCGTCTCGGCCATCGTTGAAATGAATCATCCGGGCGTGTGGATTCTGGGCGATACCGGAGACGACGATCGCGAGCATGGCATGGGCATTGTGGTGGAGTAT
>DASZRJ010000011.1:0-46800 GCA_035550015.1 Occallatibacter sp.
TACGTGGAGAGAAGCAGCTTGGCTTCCGCAGCGCGAATTTGATCCAGTTTGGTCACGTTGATTTTTCCTTTGGGGCTCGCTTCAGGCCACCATCACTTCAGTGCCGTGGGCAACACGAGAGGTGCAAAGGTCGGGCAGCGATGCCGCGGCCTCCGCAGGCAGAATGCGCACGCGCTTGACGCCGCTTAAGAGAGCTTCGCGGCAAGCGCCGAGTTTGGGCAACATGCCCCCAGTAATGACGGCGCTTGTGGCCATCTCCGCGATTCTCTCGATAGAGAGCCAGCGCATGACTTCACCATTAGAGCCTTTGACGCCAGGCACGTCGGTGAGAAAGACGAGCGCGTCGGCCTGGCAGGTAACAGCGCAGGCAGCAGCCATCTCGTCGGCGTTGATGTTGTAGTACTCGCCGTCGAAACCGAGAGCCATGGAGCAGAGCACAGGTACGCTGTTCAGTTTCCAGATGGATTCGAGCAGGCGCGGATCGCTGGATGCGATTTCGCCGACGAAGCCGAGATCGGGCGCTGTTTTCTTTTTGCGCGCGCGAAAGATGAGGCCGTCTCCGCCGGAGAGGCCGACGGCCGGCTGGCCGGCAGAGCCGAGTGCAGCGACGAGGCTTTTGTTCACCTTGCCGGCAAAGACCATCAGCGCGGCGTCGCGCGTTTCGGCGTCTGTAACGCGCAAGCCGTTGATGAATTCGCTCTGCTTGCCAAGCGCCTTGAGCGTTTTTGTAAGTTGCACGCCGCCACCGTGGACGACAGCGACCTGATTGCCGTCGCGGACAAGCTCGGCAATGGCATGCACGCAACTTGAAAGCAGGTCAGGGTTTTCGAGTCCCGCGCCACCTAATTTAACAACGAATTTCATGCGAGACCTTCCGCCTCTCCCCAGCCCTGCATCACGTTCAGGTTTTGCACGGCCTGGCCAGAGGCGCCTTTGAGCAAATTATCGAGACAACTGACAACGACTGCGCGGCGGCCATCGGGCGAAAGCTGGAAGCCGATGTCCGCGTAGTTGGTCCGCACGGAGTACTGAATCTGCGGCAGGGAATTGCCGTAAAGCCGCACCATGGGGCTAGTCTTGAAAAAGTCGCGATAGACTGCGGCGACAGCATCGTGCGTTTGCGGCCCACGGAAACGCACGTAGATGGTGGAGAGAATGCCGCGCGGAATGGGAAGCAGATGCGGCGTGAAGACGATCTGGTCCGCATCGAGGCCGATCTGCTCAAGCAGTTCGCCGGTGTGGCGGTGCGCAAAGACAGCGTAGGCGGAGAGGTTATCTGCTGCGTACATATAGTGCGTCTTGGCGGTGGGAGCCTTGCCTGCACCGCTGACGCCGCTCTTTGAGTCGGCAATGATGCCGCTGTCGAGATCGACGAGTCCGGCTTGCACCAGCGGGCGCATGGCCAGAATGACAGAAGTTGCGTAGCAGCCGGGGTTGGCGACGAGCCGCGCGGAGGCGATCTCGGCACGATGCAACTCGGGCATGCCATAAACAGACTGTGACTGGGTTGCGATCGCGGCGTCGGTATTTTCGTCTTTGAAGGCATAGACGGCGCGGTGGGCGCTATTTGTGAGCCGCCATGCTCCGCTCAGATCGATGACGCGGATGCCGCGCGCAAGGGCTTCCGGCACCCACTCGCGCGACTGCTCATGCGGCGTGGCGAGAAAGAGAACGTCGACACCGTGGTCAGTTAGCAGATCCCAGGAAAACGACTGAAGGCGAAGATTGCCGCTGCCGTTGTTGTCGCCGAGCTGCGGATGAATTTCAGTGAGAGGAACGCCGCCGCGCGCCGCATCTTTTTCATCGATGCGCCCGGCAAAGACCGGCGGCTTGCCCTGGAGACGGGGATGGCGCAGGAGGAGACGCGCAAGCTCAGAGCCTGCGTATCCTGTCACACCGATCACCGCTGTTTGAATTGCTTTCGTCATGACTCCAACATCTTTCTGATGCGTAATTCCACTTCCGCGCCACGACGCGTGTTCGGGCAGATGATGAGGACAGTGTCGTCGCCGGCGATGGTACCGATGACTTCGGTCCATTCTTCGTAATCGAGTGCGGCGGCCAGTGGTTGTGCACCGCCCATTACGGTGCCGACCACAACCTGATTCATCGCTCGCCGTACGCGCAGGCCGAAACTCTCCATCATGTCGGCAACAGAAGGCGGTGCATCGTCCACAATGTGATGCCCGTTTCCGTTTCCATTCCCGTTGCCATTGACGGAGGGCAGGGAATAGCCGCCCGGACCTTTCGACAGCTGGAGTTCGTGAATGTCGCGCGAGAGCGTTGCCTGCGTGACGGCAAATCCGCGACGGCGCAGTTTGCGGCGCAGCTCGTCCTGGTTGGTGACAGGGGCGAGCGCAATCAGTTCGCGAATTGCATTGTGTCTTTCCAGCTTCATGCGGGCCTTTTGGGCAAAGCGAAAGCGCGGCTCGCATACAGCAGCCGCGCTTGCATAAATATACATCTAAATTGTATAACTATGCAAGGCGGCTTCTCCGCACAATCCAGCAATCTGCAACGGAATAAACGCAGCCGAGCCCGAAGGGGTTCCGGATGCGGTGTATGCGCGCTTTGGAGGCGCTTGCCGTAGCAGTTTGAAGTACAAAGGTCGTATAGTTACTTATGGGATTCCCTTCGTCATTTTCACGTAGTGAGACGTCAAAAGCACCCGCACGTAAAACTGCTGTTCCGTCGTATTTGAACGGCAGCCTGATCGACCCACGCTTCGACACCGAATCCTGCGGAGTGGGATTTGTGGCACGTCTCTCCGGTGAAGCCTCGCACGACATTCTGAAACACGCCTTAACGGCGCTTGGCCGTCTGGAGCATCGTGGCGCTGTGGCCGCAGACGGCAAATCGAGCGATGGCGTGGGCGTGACGACGAATATTCCTCGTGCATTTCTGCTAAAGACCGCGGGCGTAAATCTCGATGCAGAGAGACCGCTCGGTGTTGGCGTGGTTTTTCTGCCGCACGAGGCGTACGAACCTTCGCGCACAGAGATTGAACAGGCTCTGGAGGCGCAGGAGATCGAGGTTCTGAAGTGGCGGCCCGTTCCCGTACGTCCTGAGGCGCTGGGCGAGATTGCGAATGCGTCGCGGCCGGCAATCTGGCAAGTGCTGTGCACGACAGAGAACGCGATGGACTTCGACCGGCGGCTTTTTCTGGCGCGCAAACAGTTTGAGCGGTCGAAGCTGCCGGGGTATGTCGCGAGTATTTCCTCGGCCACGATGATTTACAAGGCGCTTTGCGCCGGACGGCTGCTAGCCGAGTTTTATCCGGACCTGGCCGATCCGGCATTTGAAACACCGATTGCACTGTTTCATCAGCGCTATGCAACAAATGTGCTGCCGTCGTGGGATCGTGCGCAGCCGTTCCGTATGATGGCGCACAACGGTGAGATCAACACCATCTGGGGCAACCGGTCGAATATGGAGGCACGCGCGGCGACGATGCCGCTGGACCTGCAGCCGATTTTGACGGATGGCGGGTCGGACTCGACTTCACTGGACGAGATTGCGGAATTGCTGGCGCAGAACGGGCGCACGATTGGCGAGTCGCTGCGCATGCTGGTGCCTCCGGCGAATCCGGGAGATACGTCGTCGTTTCTGCAGTACAGCGGCGACCTGATTGAGCCGTGGGACGGCCCAGCGGCGTTGGTATTTACGGACGGTCACCAGGTGGGTGCATTGCTTGATCGCAATGGATTGCGGCCGTGCCGTTTTGCGATGGACGATACGGGGCTGGTGTATGCGGGTTCCGAGGCGGGCCTGGTGGATATGGACCCTGAGCGGCTGGTGCATAGCGGAAGACTCGGTCCAGGAGAAATGATCATCGCGGAGATCGATGAGCATCGCTTCTACGAGAGCCACGAGATTCTTCCTGAGTATGACTCGAAGCGGCACTATGAAGATCTGATTCAGCAAGACGTTCCACTGAAGGATTCGCCCGACCCTCTGCCGCCGTTGGATGCTTCGGAGCTGGGACGCTTGCAGTGGCGCTACGGCTACACGCGCGAAGACGTGCGCATGGTGCTGCAGCCAATGGCTACCGAAGGCAAGGATGCGGTGTGGTCAATGGGAGACGATACAGCGCTTGCTCCGCTGGCGAAGGCGCCACGGCCGTTGTATGCGTTTTTCCGGCAACGCTTTGCGCAGGTAACGAATCCGCCGATCGATCCGCTGCGTGAGGCCGTAGTGCTCAAAATGCACACGCGCCTTGGCCCTTGGCCGCATCTGCTGGAGATTCGTGAGCCGTTACCGGGACTTTCGCTGCGCTCTCCGCTGCTCTCGCTAGGGCAGATGCATGCGCTGCGCAACGGGCATCACGGACAGGCAGAGAAGATGCCACACGCAATCCTGAATTGCGTGTATTCGCCGGACACAACACTTGAAGTTGCGGTGGACATTCTGGCTAATCGTGCAGTGGAGCTGGTTTCCGCAGGTGCGTGCCTGCTGATTATCACGGACCGCGAGGCGAGTCCGGAAGCGTTGCCGGTGCCGATGGCAATGGCAACTGGTGCCGTGCACATGGCGCTAACGCGTGCGGGAGTACGCGCGGAAGTGGGTCTTGCTGTGGATGCGGGCGATTGCCGCGATATTCATCATGCTGCTGTGTTGCTGGGCATGGGCGCGGGCGCGGTATGTCCGTGGCTGGCGCTGGAGACGGCGCGTACGTTGAACGCCGAAAAAGGCGAAGAGAACATGCTGCACGCGATGGAACTTGGACTGGCCAAGATCATGTCGAAGATGGGCATCAGCGTGTTGGACAGCTATAACGCCGCGCATTTATTTGATGCGATCGGGATTGCGCAGAACGTGGTGGACAAATGCTTCACTGGTGTGCCGGCACCGA
Organism: Occallatibacter sp.; assembly: GCA_035550015.1. GTDB lineage: Bacteria > Acidobacteriota > Terriglobia > Terriglobales > Acidobacteriaceae > Telmatobacter. The sequence continues at coordinate 4,853 of DASZRJ010000011.1, forward strand.
TTGGTGGCATTGGCTACGCGGAAATTGAGAAGTACGTGCGCGACCTATGGCAAAAACCACTGGAGACTGACGAGCCGGAGGGCGGGGAAGGCACGGTGGTTTCCGCTGCAAAAACAAAGGATCTTCCGGATTACGGATTTATTCGTTTTCGCAAGGCAGATGAAGCGGAGTCGCATGCGTGGCAGCCACAGACCGTGCGCGCGCTGCAGACAGTTGTGGGCTCAACCAAGCAGGGAGCGGCGCTGGCGCTGACTCCGTTTGCGAACTTCGCCGCACAGACCGTGGATACGGAGCCGAAGAACCTGCGCGACCTATTGGAGATTCGACCGGCGGGTGCTGAACTCCCGCTGGAAGAGGTGGAGCCAGGCGGCAATATCACGAAGAAATTCATTGCCAGCGCGATGTCGTTCGGGTCGCTTTCACCTGAGGCACACCAGACGATTACCGAAGCGATGAATTTGCTGGGCGCGCGCTCCAATACGGGCGAAGGCGGCGAGGACCCGGCCGTGTATGCGCCGCTGGATGGTGCGCCGTCGCTGCTGAACAACAAGATCAAGCAAGTGGCCAGCGCACGCTTTGGTGTAACGGCGGAGTACCTGGCACATGCCGAAGAGATTGAGATCAAGGTTGCGCAAGGCGCGAAGCCGGGTGAGGGTGGTCAGTTGCCTGGGCACAAAGTGACGGAGTTGATTGCGCGCCTGAGGCATGCGCAGCCGGGTATGCAATTGATTTCACCGCCGCCGCATCACGACATCTATTCGATCGAAGACCTGGCTCAGTTAATCTACGATCTGAAGCGCGTGAACCCCCGGGCAGCGGTTGGTGTGAAGCTGGTCTCAGGCTGCGGAGTTGGCACGATTGCCGCAGGTGTTGCAAAGGCGTATGCCGATTACATTGTGATCGCCGGCCACTCGGGCGGCACAGGCGCGTCGCCGCTTTCAAGCATCAAGTATGCAGGTAATCCGTGGGAGCTTGGACTGGCCGAAGCGCAGCAGGTGCTTATCCACAATGGACTGCGCGGACGCGTGCGTTTGCGTACGGATGGCGGCTTGCGTACTGCGCGCGACATTGTGATGGCCGCTCTGCTGGGTGCGGATGAGTTTGCCTTTGGCACGGCGGTGCTGGTGGCGCTTGGCTGCGACATGGCGCGGCAATGCCACTTGAATACCTGTCCGACGGGAATTGCAACGCAACGGCCAGAGCTGCGGGCGAAGTTCCGGGGTAAGCCGGAACATGTGGTGCGGTTCTTTGATGAACTGGCCGCGGAGGTACGCCAGTTGCTGGCGAAGCTGGGATTACCGTCATTGAGCGCGGCGACAGGTCGGGCGGATTTGCTCGAGCAGGTTCGGTGGGATGCCGGATTGGATCTGAAGCCATTGATGAAGTCCGCTGCCATAGCCGCGGAGACCGGCGGTGCGGTGCGATGGGAGGGCGGACGCAACGACCGGCCAACGGCGCATCCGGCTCTGGATGAGGCATGGGTGGAGGCCGCGCTGGCGGCGTTCAAGGCAGGTGAGGCGTATTCGCTGGAGTCGAAGGTTTCGAATGAGGATCGCACGCTGGGCGCGCGGCTCGCAGGTGAGCTGGCATTTTTCAGAACGCACAATCCGGGTGCGAGCGGTGCTCCGCTTACGTTCAATCTGAAGGGAGTGGCCGGGCAATCATTCGGAGCGTTTGCGGTTTCGGGTATGACTTTGTCACTGGAAGGCCTTGCCAACGACTTTGTGGGCAAGGGGCTTTGTGGCGGCGAACTTATTCTACGCGGACGTGGGCGCGCAGCTCTGGAAAGCGAGAAGCATACGCTGCTGGGGAATGTGGCACTGTATGGCGCTACAGGTGGCTGGCTGTTTGCCGCAGGCCGTGCAGGCGAGCGATTCGCCGTGCGCAACTCGGGTGCGTTGGCAATTGTGGAAGGCATTGGCGACCACGGTTGCGAATATATGACCGGTGGGCTGGCGGTTGTGCTCGGCTCGACGGGCATCAACTTTGGCGCAGGCATGACGGGAGGGTTGTCGTGGATATACGACGAGGATGGCTTGTTTCTGGGGCGCGAACGCTATCACAAGAGCTTCCTGCGGCCGGAAATCTGGGATGAGTTGGACCACGCGGCACGGCAATCGATTCGTGAGTTGGTGGAGCTGCACGCATCGAAAACGCAGAGCACGCGGGCGCGGTGGTTGCTGGATCATTGGGAAGTAGCTGCGAAGAAGTTCGTGCGCATGATGCCAGTCGCGTAATTCCACGATGCGGTTGAGGCGGGTCTGTCAGGTCCGCCTCCGCACTGATACACTCACCTGTTGCCACATTCAATTTGCTGCTGTATTCGGAGTGTGTTCGTGTATGGGCCGTCCTGCTCTGCTGTCCACTATTAATGACCTATTTTTGCGCGTGAGCCGGGCCGCAAACCCGCGCGCTGTTCTTTGGCAGGACGAATTCAGTCACTGGCTGCCAATCTCGTCTGACCAAATCTACCAGCGTGTGCGGGCTCTTGGCCGCGCATTGCAAGGCATGGGCGTAGGCAGGGGCGATCGTGTGATTCTCATCAGCGAAAACCGCTGGGAGTGGGCAGTCAGCGATTTTGCCATTCTAGGAATTGGCGCAGTGAATGTGCCAATTTATCCAACGCTGACCGGCGAGCAGATTGCGGTCCTGATAGCGGATGCTGGTGCGCAAGTCGCAATCGTTTCATCGAGGCAGCAATATGACAAGATTGCCTCTGTTCGTGCCCATACTCCGCTTGAGCATATTCTCGTGATGGATGCTGTCGAAGGTGCAACAGGCGCAACGCGGCTTTCTGATGTATTTGACGATGCCGATGCGTTCGGCGTGGAGCGCGACGCTGAATTCGATGCACTGGTAGAAAGCGTAGGGCCAAACGATCTGGCAACGCTGATCTACACCTCGGGGACAACGGGCGAACCGAAGGGAGTCATGCTCACGCACGGCAATATCGCGGCGAACCAGAATTTCTGCGCGGCGGATTACCAGTTCGACTCCAATGACGCCTGCATTTCCTTTCTTCCGCTGTCCCACATTACCGCACGTGCGCTCGATTACGTGATGTACGGCTCCGGCGCCCAAGTTATTTATTGCACGCAGTTCGACAAACTTCCTCAAGCGATGCGTGAGGTAAGGCCGACGGTGTTTGTGGGTGTGCCGAGAGTCTACGAGAAGATTCGCCAGGCAGTGGAGGAGAAGTCGTCGGTTTCCGTCTTCAAGAAAAACATCCTGTCGTGGGCGCTGAGTACGGGGACGAGCTTTGCCAATGCTGTATATGCGGGTGAGACGCCGTTCTCGATACGGTGGAAGCTGGCCAACAAACTTGTGTATGCGAAAGTGCAAGAGGCATTTGGCGGACGTGTGCGTTTTTTCATTTCTGGCGGTGCACCACTGGGCATCGATACGGCGAAGTGGTTTGCCTCAGCAGGTATCGCGGTGTGGGAGGGGTACGGGCTTACGGAAACTTCACCCGTCATTGCGTTGAACTCGCCCATGGCGCAACGCATGGGATCGGTTGGTAAACCGCTGCCGAATCTTGAGCTCAAGTTTGCCGAAGATGGCGAACTGCTTTGTCGCGGGCCGTTCATTTTCCCCGGATATTGGCAAAAGCAGGCGGCAAATGCGGAGTGTTTCGACGAGGAGGGCTGGTTCAGGACGGGAGATATTGCCCATCTGGATGATGATGGTTTTCTTTACATCACAGACCGCAAGAAGGAGCTGCTGAAAACATCGGGGGGCAAACTGGTTGCGCCGCAGCCCATTGAGAACAAGCTCAAGAACAGCCGCATGGTAGGACAGGCTGCGCTGGTTGGAGACAAGCACAAGTTCATTTCCGCGCTGATCTCACCGAATTTTGCCGCACTGGAGGAGTGGGCCGCAGCGCACGGGATTGTGGCGAAAGATCGTACGGCGCTGGTTGCCGACAGCCGTGTAACTGCGCTTTACGCCGATGTTGTACGGGAGGCGAACAGCACGCTGGCCAGCTTTGAAAGCATCAAGCGCTTCCGCGTGGTTGCCGAGGAATGGACGCAGGAGACAGGCGAACTGACACCGAGCATGAAACTCAAGCGCCGGGTTCTGAATGATCGCTACGCCGCCGTAATCGCCGCACTCTATGAGGATGAAGCAACCGCACACGCCTGACGGGTGGCGCCAATTCGTGCCCGCGTTCGGCACGGAAGATTCCACGTTTTTGAAACACGCGGCCGAGTCCACGGAAAAATGGGAAGCCCCACGCACCCATTGCGAGAAGGCTGCCAAAGAGGACTACTGCGTCGATACTGATGCGGCCCTGACGGGTCCAGTAGACGTCCGGGTCCATGTTGAGCCATAGCGCGAACTCATCGAGTGTGAGCGCGGCGCCCACTCCATAGCTGACTGACATGAGACGGCTGAAAAAGATGGACAGAGGCGAGTGCGACCGGCCCAGATCGAGCAGCCATCCATAGCCAACCAGCAGCAAAATCAAAATACCCCAGACCAGATGGTGGATGTGCAATCCGCGCACCATGACAAATTCAAATGGACCCTTGTTGTGGATGACTAGATGCACCAGAAGCCGAACGCCGGCAAAAGTGATGAAAAAGGAAACGGAGGCAATGAACATACGCCGGCGTGGCCGGTCAGGGATTGTAGTGCGGATGAGGTAGCCAAGGCGAGTCAACTGCAGAAGAACCAGCAGCACCAGGGCGACAATGCTGGCAAAGGCCAGCAAAAGAATGGCTCCAGTTCCGGGCATACCCTATTGAATCATCTGCGAGTGCGCAGACCAAAACGCAGTAGAGCGAATGAGGTGGAAGCGGGTAACCAGCGCAATCCCAGGTACTTGTATCCGGAATCACCAAAGCCCTTTACAGGCACAGAGTACACTGTTAAAGGTGTCAGGCCCGGCGTTGATGTTGAGGCTGTCCCGAATCTGAATTTACGGCGTGCTGCCCGCGGTATTTACTTGCGGCAATGCAAGCCAGGAGACCAGTAAAGATGCGAGTTGCTCTGTTGACCGGAGGCGGCGATTGCCCCGGCTTGAATGCTGTAATTTATGCTGCCGTGCGCAAGGGAATCAACACCTATGGTGATGAGTTCATCGGGTTCCTTGACGGCTGGAAGGGCGTCATTGAGAACCGTTTCATCCCTCTGACTCTTGAGGCTGTGGATGGCATTCAGCTCAGAGGCGGTACCATTTTGCACTCTTCGCGCACCAACGTGAAGAAGATTCCTGGCGGCATCGAGAAGGTCCAGGAAGTGCTGAAGGAGAACAAAATCGATGCATTGATCGCTCTGGGCGGAGACGACACACAGTCCGTGACGTTGTTCCTCTCAGAGAATGGCATTAACGCCGTGGGCGTACCGAAGACGATCGACAATGACATCAACGGAACGGATGCGACGTTCGGCTTCGACACAGCTGTTTCGATTGCTACCGAAGCTGTGGACCGTATTCGCACTACCGCCGACTCGCATAACCGCGTCATCGTGATTGAGGTAATGGGCCGCGACGCCGGTTGGATTGCCTATGCCGCTGGTATTGCCGGGGGCGCCGACGTAACTCTGGTTCCTGAGCAGCCGATCGATATGGAACGCGTAGCGGCGCTGCTGAAGTACAACTACGACCGCGGCAAGAATTATGGCTTGGTTGTGGTTGCAGAAGGGTGCCATCTGCCCGAGGGGGGCCAGGTGACCGGCTCTACTGAGGTGGACTCCTTTGGTCATGCGCGCCTGTCGGGCATTGGCGAGGCGCTTGCAGACATGATCCAAAAGAAAACTGGCTTTGAAACGCGCTCGGTGAATCTGGGGCACACGCAGCGCGGCGGTGTGCCGACGGCCTATGATCGCCTTCTCGGCCAGCGCTACGGCCTGCATGCCATCGATATGGTGCATGACAAGAAGTGGGGCCGTATTGCGGTGCTGCGTGGAACTGACATCACCGACATCACCATCAAGGAAGCCATTGCGACGAATCGCCGCCTGGATGAGCGTTTCTTCGGTGTGATCCGCGACCTTGAGGCGAAGGTGTAGCGGCTGATTGTTCAGAATCACAATGGAAGCCATCCTTCTTGTAAGGATGGCTTTTCCCTTCTGCGTGGGGTTTGGCTGGAGCGTCTGGGGATATGAATTATCGACTGTACAACCAGGATGATTTCGAAGCGCTCTATGTCATTGAGGAGGTCTGCTTTAAACCTCCACAGCGCTTCAGCCGCGCCTATATGCGGCAACTCGTCAAATCTCGAACCGCGGCTACCTGGGTTGCGGAAGAGGGAGGTGTGATGGCGGGATTTGCGATTGTGGAATGGCACGACACCACACGCGGGATAAGCGCCTATATCCCTACAATTGAGGTGTTGCCGGAGCGGCGCGGACACGGAGTGGGCAGGGAATTACTGCAGAGACTGGAGCAATCCGCGCGCGATGCCGGAGCGGCTGCTATTGAGTTGCATGTCGACACGACGAATGCCGGTGCCATCCAGCTGTACGAATCGCAGGGCTATCGGCGGTGGGGATCTCGGGACAATTTCTATGCGCAGGGGCGTCCGGCCTATCTCTACAAGAAGGAATTTGCACCCGGGAATCAAGCGCAATAGGCACTTTGGTTCATCTTAGTCTTAGATTCAAATTTCACTTACAATAGAACCAAAGGCTATGTCCATCAGCAACCCCAATATCCCCAAGTCCATCCTTGCTCTTCGGACTTATACAAAGCAATTGTTTCTCCACGACCTTCTGGCCGGTGTCACCGTGGGGCTTGTCGCCCTGCCTCTCGCCATGGCGTTCGGTATCGCTTCAGGGGTTACGCCGCAGGCTGGCCTTTACACGGCAGTTGTCGCGGGATTTCTTATCTCCGCACTTGGTGGCTCACGCACGCAGATTGGCGGACCGACGGGTGCATTTGTTGTAATCGTGGCCGGTATTGTGGCGCGGTTTGGCCTGAGCGGGTTGGCGCTGGTCACTCTCATGGCCGGCATCATTCTGCTGGTGATGGGACTTGCCGGACTGGGAACCGCGGTTCGATTCATCCCGCGACCTGTTGTTATCGGTTTCACCAACGGTATTGCTGTCCTTATTGCATCCACGCAGATTAAGGACTTTTTCGGCCTGCACATTGGCTCAGTGCCAAGTCAGTTTTTGCCGCGCATCGAGGTGCTGCTTGCACACCTCAACACAACCAATATGGCCACGTTGCTGCTTGGACTGCTGACGCTGGCGATTATTCTGCTCCTGCCACGTATTAACCGGCGCATTCCCGCATCGATTGTTGGAGTTGTCGTCTGTACCGGCATTGCCGTTGCGATGCACTTGAAGGTGGAAACAATCGGCACGCGTTTCGGAGGGATTCCACAGGGCTTGCCTCCCTTCGCCTTTCCCGCGTTTCATCCTAATCAGATTCTTCCTCTGCTACCTTCGGCGTTCACGGTTGCGCTGCTTGCGGCACTGGAAAGCATGCTCTCCGCGGTTGTGGCAGACGGCATGACGGGAGACCGGCACAATCCGAATGTGGAACTGGTGGCGCAGGGTGTGGCTAACATGGCGTCGCCGCTGTTTGGCGGCATTCCTGCAACGGGCGCCATTGCGCGAACGGCCACGAATATCCGTTCCGGCGGCCGCTCGCCTGTCTCCGGTATAGTGCATGCTGTCACACTGCTTGTGGTTTTGCTTGTGGCAGCTCCCTTGGCCAGCTATATTCCGCTCACCACGCTTGCGGCAGTGCTCTTTGTCGTTTCGTACAACATGGGCGAGTGGCGAGAAATCGGCGGGGTACTGCAACAGGGATTCACGTCGATTGCAGTTTGGGTTGTGACCTTCGGCCTGACCGTATTTGCGGATCTGACTGTTGCCGTTGGGGTGGGCATGGCGCTGGCAGCGCTTGTCTATATTTATCGCGTGGCTGAAACCACGACTGTTTCGACAGTGACGGACGACTACATTCGCGACGGTATTTCGCATACTCTTCAGGGCCGAATTGTGCCGGATTATGTGACAGTCTTACGCATCCATGGGCCATTTCTTTTTGGGACAACAGAGAAGCTTGTGGATGCAACGGCCAATCTTGACCAGTTCACACCCATTGTCATTCTGCGTTTGCGCAATATGACTGCCATCGATTCAACGGGGATGCACGCCATAGAGACCTTCGCAAAACGTCTTCGCGTATCAGGGCGAACTCTTATCCTATGCGGAGCCATGGAGCAGCCCGCCAAGTTGTTGCAGCAACCCCGTTTTATTGCCCATGTCGGCGCGGAGAATATCATGCCCAACATTCAGGCGGCGCTCGACCGGGCACGCGATATCTACAATCCAGCGCCGGAAAAGCTGGCGAGCTAGGAATCTGTCCAGAGACCAGCAGAGCGTTGGGGCTGCGGAATCTCCTCAAACAGAGCATCTCTTCGCAGCTTTGCGAATCATTTGTAAACTCAATAACGCCAGCTTGTGAGGTCGGCTCCGGGAGGGGCCGTCTTCTTGATGCGCTCAAGAATTTTGGGCAGGTATTGAGTGTTGTAATGCAGGCGCGAGTACGCATTCGGCAGGCTGGGATCGCCGTTCCAGCAATGCTCGGCGCGCGGCCCGTATGTGACCTCGCCGCCATAGGGCGGATTTTTTGTCGTCTTGAGGAAGTCTTCCATGCGATAGACGGCGTTATTCAGGAAGTATGTGTCATCGGATCCGACGTAGATGTGAATCTTGCCTTCGAGTTTGGGGCCAAGCGTTGCCCAGTTGCGCTCAAGGATGGCTTCAAGGTCGTAATGTTGCCGCCAGTATTCCGCGACCGAATGATCGATCTCTCCGGTGACTTTGTCAAAGATGGGTTTCGGGTAGCCATCCGGTCCAACAGGACCAAAGACGGCTTGCCAGATATCGTATTGCTCGCCGCTGCGGGCGTGATCGCCTAAGGCGAGCTCATAGGCATTAGCGTCTCTCACGGTGATGAATGTGTGGCCCAGATAGTCGCGTGCAGCCGGCTGAGCGACGCGCATGTGTGGGCCAAGCGTATAAAAAGCGTTCTTATCGTCGTAGAGATTCACGGTCTCATACGCGTGGAAATCAATCGGATCGGGGCAAGCGGCAAAGGCTCCGTTGTAGTGGTCAGGGTAAAAGACCTGTACGGCGAGAGCTTCCCAACCGCCGGTGGAACCGCCATAGGTGAAGTGCGCCCATCCGTCGGGAATAGCGCGGAATTTCTTTTCGATCGCAGGAATCAGTTCTGTCTCAATAGCTGTGCCGTAGGGACCGACATTGGCGGAGTCTACGGCGTACGAGTCGTCATAGAACGGGTTGGCGTGTTGAATTTTCATGATAAGCACGCGCGGAAAACCCGGTGACGTCCACTGCTTGTAGAACTTGTAGTCTTCCTCTTGTTCGATGCGGTTGTAGCCGGCGAGGTGAAAGCGCTCGCTGTAATCGGGCTTGAGATTCGGGTCAGGCGGGGTCGTGCGGAAGCCGTCGAAGTCGGGTACGAAATGGTCTTGAAAGATGATGAGCGGGAAGTGCGCGTTGGGATGCTCATCGAAACCCTCGGGGACGAGAATGGCCGCGCCGATGAACATGGGGCGTCCCCAGAATTTGGTGAGCACGGCGCTCTGAATGCGAATGTGACGGATGTATTTGGTGTCAACAGGGTCGGGGATGGGCGGAATCACCTGGGTGAGCGTAATCTCTGCGGGAGTCCCACCATGCGTTAGATGGATTTTGACGGGCCTGGAATAGAGGTTGCCAGGTGAGGTATTCCAATGCTGCCCTTCGCCCTGGTCCATGTGCATCTTGATGACCTTGCCATCGGAACGGTGAAAGGTCTCGTATTTGTTCAGAACAGCCTGTACGTAATAGTCGCCCTCAGGAACATCTTTGAGACTGCGAATCGGAAATCCCCACGCAGTTGAATCCACGGTGACCTGTTGCCCTGGCTGCCAGTTGTCGACATTCTGCCCAAAGATAAGCTGCGTGCGCACGCCGCCCTGGATTTGATTGCGCGGTTCTGCGCTGGGGTCGGTGGAAAGGCAGAGTAAGATACGGCCGTCGAGCGGAGAGGCACTGAGCGCTGGTGCGTAGCGGATGCGGAACGACTGTGCGCCTGCCAGCATGGGAAGCAACAGGGCAGCAACTGCCAGGAATTTGCGATTCATGCTGCCCACTATACCAAGCAGGCAGCGCGAGTTTGCCAGCTATTTTTGCGGCTTTGAAAACGGCTGTTTGACGGTGATGCGCGGGCGGCTTTCGGCCTGAAGCTGATGACTGACCTTCTCGACTTCACCGAAGACGCGCAGCAGATTGCCGCCGAGAATCTTGCGACAGTCCTCAGGCGAGTAGCCGCGCGCCATGAGCGCAGCGGTGATTTTGGGAATGTCTGCAGGTGAGTTGATGCCCTCGGGTAATTGGCCTTCGACACCGTCGAAGTCTGAACCGAGGCCGACATGGTCAATGCCCGCAACTTTGGCGATGTGATCAATCTGATCAATCAGCGCGGACAAGGGAGGGCGTGGAATACGGTCGGCATACTGGCGCTCGAGCCTGGAGATTTCATCGGGAGTCGCTTCTTTGCCTTCTGCTTTGTCCTTGTCTTTAAGTGCCTGCACTGCCTTTTCCACTTCAGGGCGCTGGGCTTTCTGTGCATCGCGATAGGCCTGCGAGATAAACGCCGAGTAGTAATTGACCTGTACAACACCGCCGTTGTTGGCCACGGCGCGGAGCATGTCATCCGTCATATTGCGTGGAGCATCGCAGAGTGCGCGGGCCGAAGAATGAGAGGCGATAACGGGAGCACGGGTGATAACCAGCGTGCGATAGAAGGTTTTGTCGGAGACGTGCGAGATATCGACCATCATGCCGAGGCGGTTCATTTCATAGACGACATCTTTTCCGAATTCGGTGAGGCCTTCTTTGGTGTGCGGAACGGATGGATCGTCGTAATCGCCGGAGGAATCGGCCCAGCCGTTGGAATTGGACCAGGTGAGTGTCATGTAGCGCACGCCAAGGTCATAGTAATCGCGCAGCAGGCCGAGCGAGTCCTCAATGGAGTGGCCGCCCTCAATGCCCATGAGCGCGGCAATTTTGTGCTCGCGGTGCGCTTTCTCAATGTCCGCGGGCGAATAAGCCATCATCATCTGGTTAGAGTGTTTGGCCACTTGCTGTTTGACAGCATCAATGAGCACCAGCGTGCGATGCGCAAAATGGCCTTCGTTCGGTTTTGGATCGACCCAGATGGAGAAGAATTCGGCGCCAAGATTGCCTTTATGCGCGGATTCAAGATTCCAGTTGCCGCCATTCAGCGGATCGGCAAGGTCGTACCCCTCGTCGGCGATGCGCTGCGGCGTGTCAGCGTGTGTATCGATGACGATGGCCGATTGCTCCACCTGCTCCGGCGTGAGTTTACTCCTGGTGGTCTTGTGTGGAGAGGTTGGAGTTTGCGCCCAGACGAGCGAAGAGCAGGCGAGGAGCAGAGCGGCTGAAAATGTAAGGGTGCGCATAGGCTTGGGAAGAGTATAGACCGGCAGATACCGGCATCAGCCCAGAAACTTGGAGCCGAAGTGAGCTATCGGGATGTGGCGGAGAAGCGCCGGCTCTACAATAGGGAATCGAAGCACCAGACGAAGCCCCAGACTGAGCACAAAAGCCGCATCGCTGAACGGGCTTGTAGAGCGCTTCTGGTTCTGCGCACCTGATTCGGAGCGAAGCGATGTCGAAAACACGCAAATTGGCTTTCAGCGTAGTCTTTCTTTTACTCGCATTTTTAGCAGTTCTCGTTATTACTCCGCATATTGGTGTTTTGGCTGCAGACGGTTGGGGGCGTATCCGCCACTATCTGGATGTACCGCTCTTCGACATCGGTAAGCAGCCGCTGACAACAATCTCGCTCATCAAGATTCTGCTCTTTGTTGCGATTCTTGGAATTGTTTCTGGTTATTTCAAGAGCTTTTTCGAAAAGAAACTTCTGGTACATACAGGGCTTGAGGAAGGGCAGCGATACGCTATCGCGCGCATCACGTCGTATCTCTTCTTCGCCCTGGGAATGGTGATTGGACTCGAGTCGACGGGGCTCGATCTAAGCAGTCTTGTTGTTCTGGGCGGTGCTCTCGGTCTCGGTGTCGGCCTTGGTTTGCAGACTGTGGTGAGCAATTTTGTGGCAGGGTTGATTCTGTTGCTTGAGCAACTTGTGCGTGTGGGGGACAGAATTCAAGTGGGTGATACGTATGGTGATGTCGTGGCGCTGAAGGGGCGCAGCACCTGGATTCGTACCAATGACAATGTTGTCATCATCGTTCCGAATTCTGATTTTATTGAGAAGAGTGTGACCAACTGGACGGCAAACGACCGTCAGGTGCGCGTCAATATACCGATTGGCGTTTCGTATGGTTGCAATCCCGTGCAGGTGAAAGAAGTACTGCTACGCATTGCCGCGGCAAATCCGGATGTGATGGCTACGCCAGCGCCGGATGTTTACTTTGAAGAATTTGGCGATAGCAGCCTGAACTTCACGCTGCGTGTGTGGACCACAACAAAGGTGCATATACCGCTTCTGCTGAAGAGCGATTTGTACTTCGCTATCTTCGAGGAGTTCGGCAAGCTGGGCATTGAGATTCCGTTCCCGCAGCGCGATCTGCATCTACGCTCAATCGATCCGGACGCCGCAAAAGCTTTGCGTGGGTAATCATCGAGGAGCGGCAAGGTTGTTCGCGTTTTCATACATCCTTGAAGTGCGGAGCACCAGATGGCAGGATACATTGGAAAGAACTGTATGCGGCCATCATTGCGGGTGATACTCGTACTGCTTTGTGCAAGCTGGAGCGCGAGTTTGCACGCGCAATTGCCTTTTTATACCGACGACACAGAAGTGACCAATACCGGCACGCTGCACTTTGAGTCGTACAACGAGTATGACGGACTGCAGTCGTCGGAATATCCAAACCGCCGCCAGAACACCACAAACTTCAAGCTGAACTACGGCTTTCCGCATCGACTTGAAGTCGATTTTGATGTGCCCTATCTCGCGATTGGCCGTGCTACAGGACAGCAAAATTCCTTCGGCATGGGCGATGTGGACATGGGCCTGAAATGGAAGATTCGCAAATCGGATGTGGCTGCTCATCTGCCAGCTCTGGCGACGACCTTTTATGCGGAGTTTCCGACAGGAGATGTGAAAGAGCAGCTTGGGTCGGGATTGCGCGACTACTGGCTCAATTTCATTGTGCAGGAGCCATTCTCAGAAAAGACGCGCGCGAACCTGAACCTTGGCTTTTTGTTTGCGGGCAATACAAGCACAGGCGTGGTGGGTATTCAGACAACACGCGGCCATGTGGCTACCGGTGGTTTATCGGTTTTGCACGATTTTTCACCGAAACTCACCTTGGGGGGAGAGGTCTATGGCGGTGTTGCCGATGTCAACGGTCTGGGCAGGAATCAGTTGCAAGGGATGCTTGGCGGATTATATGCATTACGTGAAACGCTGAGTGTCACATTTGGAGTGCTGGGTGGCAAATATCCGGGGAGCCCGAGATTTGGCGGACAGGTGGGAGTTGCAGTGGATTTTCCGCATTTCCTGCATAAACTCCCCGCAAAGAGGCCACAACACGATTGAACTGGTAGCGGGAATCAACGGCTCTGAAACGAGTATGTTGGTGCTGCGCATGTGGCAGATGCAGTAGCAGCTCAAGCAAAGACGACGGCTGCAAGTACAACCAGAAGCGCCAGGCAATGGAAGATGAAGCGCGGTTTGAAAGCGACCTCACTGGCCAATGTCCTTTCAGAATGTAGAGCAGGTTCGTTCATAGAGACTCCATTCAACGGAAACACGAGTACACTCTGGCGTGCATAGAGCAGTCCATACAACTTTGGTACTTTCTGCGTTCTTGCGGAGGCATCTGAAAGTATTTGTTGAGGTTAAATGCGGCACCAAAGTGTCTTAGGCGCATTCATAACGAGCGACCTGGCGCAGGTTTGGGCCGGGTTTTCAACCGGCCTGGCGAATTGACGCGACGACTAGAATTGAAATGATTATGGCCGAGTTCACCCATCTTCATCTGCATACGGAATACTCGCTGCTGGACGGTGCCTGCGACGTCCACAAACTCGTTGACCGTGTGGCCGCGATAGGCCAGAAGTCTGTCGCGATGACAGACCATGGCAACATCTACGGCGCAGTGCATTTTTTCAATGCGGCAAAGGCTAAGGGAATCAAGCCCATTCTTGGTTGTGAACTGTATGTGTGTAAGGCCGAAGATCATCGCGCAGAAGTTCCGCACGATCAGTACAACCACCTGCTGGTACTGGCGGAGAACGAAGAAGGCTATCGCAATCTGATTCGTCTGACGAGTGAGGCTAGCCTGCATGGGTTCTATCGCAAGCCGCGCGTGAGCAAAAAGTACCTGGCTGAGAACGCGAAGGGACTGATTGGATTTTCCGGCTGCCTGAGCGGAGAGCTGTGCGAAGAGCTGATGGCGGGTCACTATGAGAAGGCCAAAGGCGTTGCGGAACAGTATCAAGACATCTTTGGACGCGGGAATTTCTATCTGGAGATTCAGGACCAGGGCCTGGAGCAGGAGCGCAAGATTCAGTCGAATCTGTTCCGGTTGGAAAAGGAACTGGATATTCCGATGGTGCTCACGAACGATTCACACTATCTATGCGGTGAGGATCACCATGCGCACGATGTGATGCTGTGTGTGCAGACTGGCTCGAAGGTGCACGACGCGGATCGATTCCGCTTCGACAGCGACCAGTTCTTTGTGAAGTCGGCTGAGGAGATGGCGCGGCTGTTTCCGGACAACCCCGGCGTAATGCAGCGGACGATGGAGATTGCCGAGCGCTGCAACTTCAAGCTGAGCGGCGTCGATGACCCGTTTCCTGAATTTTCCGTGCCGCCGGGCCACACCATCGACAGCTACTTTGAGCACATTTGCCGCGAGGGCTTTAAGAAACGCATGGAGACAGGTGTGCATCACCTGGAAATGCGCGGCCAGTTGCGCAATCCCATCTCGGCGTACGAAACGCGGCTCAATTACGAAATCGGCATTATCAAGCAGATGAAGTATTCGGGCTACTTCCTGATTGTCTGGGACTTCATCAAATACGCGCGCGACCACGATATTCCCGTCGGTCCTGGACGCGGTTCCGGCGCTGGCTCGCTGGTGGCGTATTGCATGGAGATCACCAACATCGACCCCATGCAGAATGTGTTGCTCTTCGAGCGCTTTCTGAATCCTGAGCGCGTGTCCATGCCCGATATCGACGTGGACTTCTGCATGAATCGCCGCGGTGAGGTGATCGACTATGTAACGCGGAAGTATGGCCGTGATCAGGTGGCGCAGATCATCACCTTCAACACGATGGCCGCGAAGGGAAGCATTAAGGATTGCGGCCGCGCACTGGACATGCCGTACGGCGATGTGGACCGCATTGCCAAGCTGGTTCCGGCGACCGTGGGCATGACCATCGACAAGGCGCTGGAAGAAGTGCCCGACCTGCGCAAGGCCTACGACGGCGACAAGGTTGTGCGCGAGCTGATCGACACGGCGAAGAAACTCGAAGGGTTGGTACGCGGGCAGGGCGTGCATGCGTCTGCTGTGGTGATTGCGCCGCGCCCACTTATCGATCTGGTGCCCGTGGCGCGCACCAAGAATGAGGAAATTGTGACCGCCTACGACATGAAGGCGGTTGAAAAGATGGGCTTGCTGAAGATGGACTTCCTGGGGCTCACAACGCTCACAGTGATTGAGGACTGCCTGAAGCTCATCGAGGAAAATCGCGGCGAGAAGATCGATATAGACAAGATTCCACTCGACGACGAGGAGACCTATAAGAAGGTCTTTCAGCCGGCGCTTACTTCGGGCATCTTCCAGTTTGAGTCGAACGGCATGCGCGACATCTTGCGTCGTTACAAGCCCGACAAGCTGGAGGATCTGACCGCGCTGACAGCACTGTTTCGTCCAGGGCCGATTCAGGGCGGCATGACCGATGACTTTATCGAACGCAAATGGGGCCGCCGCAAGGTAGAGTACATGCTGCCCGAGCTGGAGAGCATCCTGAAGGAGACGCTGGGGGTCATCGTCTATCAGGAGCAAGTGATGCAGATTGCCAACGTCGTTGCCAGCTATTCGCTGGGCGAAGCCGATCTGCTGCGCCGCGCCATGGGCAAGAAGATTCCCGCGGAGATGGCCAAGCAACGCGACCGCTTTATGAGCGGCGCTGTGGCGCTGGGGCATCCCAAGGCAATTG
Organism: Occallatibacter sp.; assembly: GCA_035550015.1. Taxonomy (GTDB): domain Bacteria; phylum Acidobacteriota; class Terriglobia; order Terriglobales; family Acidobacteriaceae; genus Telmatobacter. The sequence continues at coordinate 21,050 of DASZRJ010000011.1, forward strand.
CTGGCGAACTGTTCGACCAGATGGAGAAGTTTGCCGGATACGGCTTCAACAAGTCGCACTCGGCGGCGTATGGTCTGGTGTCGTACCAGACCGCATATCTCAAAACGCATTATCCTGTCGAGTTCATGGCGGCGCTGCTGACGAGTGAAACGTCGAAGCCGGAAAATGTGGTGAAGTACATCCAGGAGTGCCGCGAGGTGGGCATAGCCGTGGATCCGCCCGACGTGCAAATTTCTGGCGCACAGTTTACGCCGCATGGCGAGGCAATTCGCTTTGGCCTGGCAGCTGTAAAGAACGTGGGCGGTAACGCCATCGAAAGCATCAAGAAGGCGCGCGAAGAAGTTGGCGGGCGGTTCTCGAGTCTTTGGGAGTTCTGCGAAAAGGTCGATCTGCGTGTAATGAACAAGCGTGTGATTGAGTCGCTGATTAAAGCGGGCGCACTGGACTCGCTTGGACCTCGTGGTGTGCTGTTTGCCGCTGTGGACAAGGCGATTGAGCGCGGGCAGAAAGCGCAGCGTGATGCGGAGCAGGGACAGGTGGCGCTCTTCGGGCTTTTTGACGATGGACCGAAGGCAGGGAAAAATGGCGACGATTTGCCGAAAGCTCCCGACTGGGAGGAAGGCGAGCGGCTTGCGAATGAGAAGGAAGTGCTGGGCTTCTTTGTTTCCGGGCATCCGCTCGACAAGTATGCGGAGAAGATTCGCAATTTGCCTGGCGTGATTTCAATTGCGGAGGCGCTGGAGCGTAAACCACCTGAGCGCCGCTGGGGAAAGGACGTGGACCCGGCGGATGAGATTCAAGTAGCAGGAATGATGATGGGCTTGCGCGTGCAGAAGACCAAGCGCGATGGCAAGCTGTATGCGCAGGCGGCTCTGGAAGACGCATCGGGCAAGATCGAGTTGATTGTGTTTCCGAGAGATTACGAAAAGCTTGCGCAGCAATTAAAGATTGAAGCGCCGGTGCTGATTCGCGGGATGCTTTCAGGCGATGAAGATTCAGCGCCGAAGCTCTCGATCAGCGCGATACAGCCGCTGGAAGATGTGCAGGTCAAGCTCCCGGCAGGGTTACGCATTCGGCTGAATCTGGATCGCGTAACGGAAGAGATGTTCACCGCGTTGAAGAGCGCAGCGGACACGGCTCCGGGACCGGGCAAGATTATGCTGCACCTTGAAAAGAAGGGCGAGTACGCAGTGATCCTCGAACCAGAAGGGATGAGCGTAGCTGCGGACAAAGGATGGATTGAGCGTGTGGAAGAGCTCATTGGCCGAGGGAGCGTGCAGGTGGTCGGCTAGCAGCTACTAAGTGCGCAAGCCCAGTTGCGCACAGCAGCCGCGCTGGGAGTAGCACCAACCTCCGCCGAGCTGGCCAACTGCACTGCGAAGTTGCCGATGGTTGAGCCTTCCGTGTGGCCTGTTTCAACGGGCAGTCCAGTTCGTTCGGCAGTCAAGTGTGTGAGCAACTGATTGCGGCTGCCACCGCCCAGAATATGGATTCGTTCTAGTTTGCGGCCGAGCATATTCTCGAGATTGTCGAGCGCGGAGGCATAGCGTTCCGCAAGGCTTTTGAAGATAACGCGGGCAAACTTCGGTTCATTTCCTGCAACGTCCTTGATTGGCTGAAAGCCACGCGCTTCGAGTTCTGCATTGATGCGTTGCGGCATGTCGCTATCAAGCATGAGCGGTTCGGCGTCTACGTTGACAGTGCCCGTTACCTCAACTCCTGCGGTTTTTGCCACCAAATCTTCAATGGTCCATGCGCGACCTTGCTTTGCCCAGCTTTCCATACATTGCTTCACAAGCCACATGCCATTCACGTTGGAGTGGAACAGGAATCCGCCGCCTGCCGCCCCCTGATTGGTGTAGCGGGCCCCGCGTGCAGTAGCCGTGGTGATGGCCCTGGTGAGTCTTGTTCCCACGAGTGACCATGTGCCTGAGACAATGTACGCCGTTGCATCCACAGCGGAGCCGATACATGCGATGGCGGAAGCTGTGTCATGACAAGCAGGTGCGATGAGGGCGGTGTTGTTGAGCGCCTTGAGTTCGGCCAGAGGCCCTTTCAGATGCCCGACTACGGAACCGGAGGGAACAATCGGTGGCGCGGCATCGAGAGAGAGCTTAAGCTTTGCGAAAATATCTTCGGCCCAATTTCCCGTTTGTAGATCAACGAGTCCCGTATGTGTGGCGTTGGTGTATTCGGCTACGCGCGCGCCACCAAGCCAGTAGAGAACGTACTCGGGCAAATTGGCCCATGGAGCCGACGGGTCAATTCCTGCTTCGGCATCCGCCATGAGTTGGTAGAGAGTGTTGATGCGGATGGGTTGTGCGCCGGTGAGCTCGAACAAATGCTGCGGCTCAAGAAGGTGTTCCACGGCTTTTTGCGTTGCAAGCGTGCGTTCGTCGCGGTAGCAAAAAGGAAGTGCGATTGGTTTTCCGTTTGCGCCGAGCCGCACGTAGTCCACGGCCCAGCCATCGACGCCGATCGATGCGATGCCTTCACTGGCAATCGCTGCGGCTTTGCGGAGACCTTCTTCCACGCCTGTGAGGATGGTATGCAGAGGCCAACGCAGCGATTTGCCTTCATGGACAGGCCCGTTTGCGACGCGATGAACCAGCGTGACTTCGGGCTTGCCGTCGCGCCAGCGCAACAGCGATACACGACAGCTTTCCGCGCCGAGATCAATCGCGACGCGGGCTCTGAGATCCCCTGGAGTTGTCTTGCTCAAAGTCACCGCAGGAAGGCCTCTGTCAGCCCCCCATCTACGGGAATAATGTGCCCGGAGGTGCAGCGCGCCTTGGGGCTGGCGAGGAACAAGATTGCTTCAGCGCAGTCGGCCGGGTCGATCGGCTGATGTGTCAGCGTGCGCTTGGCGTAAAAGCCGGCAAGCAAGTTGCGTAGTTCGTCGTCTGTCATCGACTCTTCAAACGGGATGTTGTACTTGGCAAGCGATGCGCGTACGCGGTCGCGCGGGAACATCGTTGATCCCTTTACGACAGTGGCCGGACTGATGCCGTTGACGCGAATCTTTGGCGACAGGCCGACTGCCAGCTCACGCACAAGGTGCGAAAGCGCCGCTTTGCTTACGTCGTAAGCCTCGCTGCCGCGCTTGGAGACAACTGCATTGGCCGAGCTTGTCAGAACGATGGATGCGTCGAGTGACTGATCGTTGAACAGCTTCGCGGCCTCGTCGGCAAGCAGATAGTTGGCGGTTACGTTGAGGTCAAGCGTGGTAGTCCACATGGCATCGCTGATGACGCCATCGGGCGACGAAGGAAACATGGCCGCGGTGTTGATGAGAATATCGATGCCGCCAAAGGCCGCGACGGTGGCCTTGATGGCCGCAGCGATGGTGTCGCGTTTGCGAATATCGACTGGCGTAACTCCGACGAATTCAGCTGAGGTGACAGATTTGAGTTCTGTGGCGACACTGTTTGCGGCAGCCTCGTCACGGTCGGCGAGCATGATGTGTGCGCCACGCTTGGCGGCCAGCAGAGCCACTTCGCGGCCAATACCGCTGCCTCCGCCTACAACCAGAGCAATGCGGCGGCTGAGCTCCTTCTCTGGCGGACGGCGGCGAATCTTTGCCTCTTCAAGCGCCCAGTACTCGATGCGGAAAGCTTCAAGTGCAGGCAGCGCCACATAGTTGGTGAAGACCTTGAAGCTTTTAGGGTCCATGCCCTTGCCGACCTGCGGCAGTGTACCTTTTACCTCGCCTTCGCCAAGCAGGCTTGCACCCTCCATGACATGGATGGCGTTGGTATAGAACTCGCCAGTGATGCGTGCCTCGGTTTTGTCTTTGCCGAAGCTGAACATGCCGAGGCCAGGAATCAGGACGACGGTTGGACTGGTGTCGCGCAATGCAGGAGAATCCGGCGTTGCGAAAGATTTGTAGTAGGCCGTGTACTGCTCGCGGTACTCGGCAAGCGAGGACTCAATTTGCGTCTTAAGAGCGGCGATGTCCGCATCCGCGGCCCATGGCACGAAGAGCGGCCGAATCTTGGTGCGGATGAAGTGGTCGGGGCAGCTTGTGCCGAGGAAGGCAAGATCCTTCGCGTGCTTGGAATTGACGAACTGCAGTACGTCGGGCGCATCGGTGAAGCTGGCAATTGCGCGGCTCTTCGCACTAACGCGTCCACGCAGGAAGGGCGCAATCTGTATGGCAAGCTCACTGCGATTTGCGCGTGCCGGAACAACCTCGCCACCGAAGCGTGTGGCGCCTTTTGCCTCGCCATGACGCGCGATGAACTGGCCAATCTGATCAATGAGCGTGATGGTGTTCAGGTAACACTCGCGCTGTGTCTCGCCCCAGGTGAAAAGGCCGTGGCCGCCGAGAACAATGCCATCGCAACCGGGATTGTCCTGGATTGCTTTGCGCATCATAAGGCCGAGTTCGAAGCCAGGGCGCTGCCACGGCAGCCACACCAGCGAGTGGCCGAACTCGCGATTGAACTCGTCCATCTTGGCTTTGCCGTTGGCTGAAGCAGCGAGCGCAATGCCCCAATCGGGATGCAGGTGGTCGACATGCGGAAAGGGAAGGTAGCCGTGGAGCGGTGTATCGATGGAAGCGGCGACAGGATTGTTGCGGAAGGCGCACAGCGGATACATCGCCACCATGTCGTCTTCAAACTCTTCACCCTTATAGCTGTGCTCAAGCGCGAGCAGCTTATCAAGATAGAGCGTAGCGAAGCCGGTGCGCTTGATGCTGCCGAGATCGCCGCCCGAGCCCTTTACCCAGAGGACTTCTACCTGTTTGCCGGTCAATGGATCGGCGTCCTGCACCTTGGAACTCGTGTTGCCGCCGGCAAAGTTCGTGATTCTCAGATCGGAGCCGAGAAGGTTCGAACGATAGCGCAGCAACTCGGGTTCATCGAGTGTGGCTGCGACGTTCGAGTCCCAGCGATCTTCAAGAAATTTCAGCGTTGGGGAAGCTACTGTGGCCTGGCTCATGTACACACCGCCTTGCGGGATTGGGTGAAAACCCGAAGTATAAGGGTAGCACAATGTACCCAATAGAGGATGAATTTCTGATTTGGAATCAATGTGCCAAATCGTCAATGTTTAATGTGACCGAATGGGACTGCTCCACGTGCTCTATTGTTCGGTCAGATTCCCTAATTCTTCTGATGAATTCATGTTTTCCGGAGTCACCACGCGATGCCGTACGTAATTGTAGGGAGGCACAGTGTATCCACGTAGAAGGGCGATTCCCAATTGAATCAGACGCGGACCGTAGCTCTCGGCTTCGTGTGATACCGATCCGATGATGGCACTTTTTCCGTTGCGCATCTCGTGGAGTACTTCCGGGATACAATCCTGGCCGGCAATGGCGAAGTCGGATTCGCGATCCGCCTCACGAGCGGCGTCCAACACACCCAATGCACTGGAGTCGGTGGCTGCGGCAACCAGCACGCGCTGGCCTTTGTGGTGTTGCTTCAGAAATCCAGCCACCGTGCGTTGGCTTGGAGCGCGCATGCCTCGGCCATCCAAATGGATGTAACGTTCATGGGGAATGTCCTTCAGCTTCTCGCGGATGCCTTCAAACGCACCAGTGATGCGGCTTTGCACAAAGCTGCCGGCTTCAGAGAAGCCGACTCCGAGTACGTAGTCCACCTTGCCTTTCCATTTGCGCTGGGCGTATTGCCCGAGTAGTGCACCAGCCTCATAGCCGACCTCGAAGTTATCCACACCGAAATAGGTGGCATTCGGGTGCGGAACGTCCACGGCAACCAGAGGAATGTCGGCTTTCTTGAAGATGTGAGCCACGTGCGGCGCAACATGCTCCTCCACCTGGAACTCGAGGACCAGATCGACGCGCTTGTCCACAAACTCCTGCGCATTCTGGATCGCAACATCAGGGTCTTGCCGGTTATCGAGCACAACGAGTTCAACACCTGATGCGGCCGCAGCCGCAGTGACACTTTGGGCCACGGCAACGGAGAAGGGCATTTCGGCGGATTGCGCCGCGAAACCGAAGCGAAGCCGCCGCGGGCGCGAAACAAGGCGATATTGCCCGTTTTGCGCCTGAGCTACGTAGCCGCGATGCACGAGGGTTTTCAGAATGCGATAGACACTGGTCTTCGAGATGTTCGTCTTCTGGAAGACGTCCTCGAGCGTGACCGGTGCATTTTGCTGTTCCAACAGCTCCAGAACGTCGAGCGCCTTGGAGAGGATCGGAATCAGGTACAGCCGCTTGATTTTTGCCTTGGGCAAGCGCGGATCTCCCTAAATCAAATTGCACAATCAAATGCTGCGCAACAGAATACAGCGTTCAGGCGTAACTATTCACTACGGAATGTCGCCCTGCGCGTTCGCGCTCAATCCGCTCCATGTAGCCGTCTCCGCGCAAAGCCTTGAGCGGATCGGCTGGCAAACCGCGCGCGGTGCGCCATTCGGCTACAAGTGGACGAACATCCGTCCAGAAAGCGCCGCGGAAGTGCTCTTCGGCCGCAACCAGATCGCACTTCTTTTGCAGGTGATCGAGTTCGTCGCGGTCGACGAGCGCTGCCTTGAGCCAAAGCTCCTGCGCCGTGGAAACAGTCTGTACCACTGCTTCGATCTTTCCCTTTAGGTTGTGGCTCTGATCGATCATGTAGGCCACATCGTGAGGCAGGTTGTCTGCCTTGGCTGAGTGAATCTCATGGAAGATGCGGAATACCTGGTAGGGGTCAATGGAGCCGATGGTCAGGTCGTCGTCCGCGTATCGGCGGTCGTTAAAGTGGAAACCGCCCAGGACTCCAATATGCAACAGCCAGGCCACAATCTGCTCGATATTCTGCGCCTGGTAGTGATGTCCCGTATCGACGAGGACGAAGGCCTGTGGGCCGGCTTCGCGCGCCAGATGAGCGGACATACCCCAGTCCGCGATATCTGTGTGATAGAAGGCGGGCTCGAAGGGTTTGTATTCGATGAGCAGACGCTGGCCCGGCCTCATTTTGCTGTGTGTTGCCTGCAATGCTTCTGTGAGCCACCCAATGCGTTTGCGCATACTCTGTGTACCTGGGTAGTTGGAGCCATCGGGCAGCCACAGGGAAATATCGCGAGAGTTAAGCTGGGTGGCTATTTCCACAGAGTCCAACATGTGGGCCATGGCTTGTGCGCGGATCTCGGAGGAAGGATTGCAGAGTGAGCCGTACTTGTATTCCTGATCCTGAAAAAGATTGGGGTTGATGGAGCCGGACCGCACTCCATAACGCTTTTCAAGCTCCTTAACCTTGGCGGCGTCGCTCAGGCCCTTTGGCAGATCCCACAACACATGCAATGCCAGTGTCGGCGTTGCACCGGTCAGGCGCAGCACTTCGGCTGCATCGCTGAACTTCTCTTCCAATGTGGAAGCGGCCGCAGGCTGTACAAATTTGCCGAATCGCGTGCCTGTGTTTGCAAATCCCCAGGATGGGATTTCAATTTGGAAAGCATCCAGCGCGTGCATGGCACGATCGGTGGTTGCAGAATTGAATTGGCTCATGGGATACCTGCCTGTCCTTTGCCGGTGCTAGGGATTTCACCGGTCATGGTCTGCGCCGCATCGCGTACAAGCACCACGTGGAGAAAACGAGGACCGTGTACGCCTTTGATGCGGGTCATTTCGATGTCGGCTGTGGCGCTTGGGCCGGAAATCATTGTGACCAGCGCCGGTGGATGAGGGTAGAGAGCAAAGTATTCGGGAAGTGTTTCAACAATCTGGCTGGCACGCAGCACACACAAGTGCCAGTCTGGCAGGAGGGAAAGAGCACGACGGCCCTCTTGCGGTCCGTGATGTAAAACAATGGTTCCGGAGTCTGCGATGCCGGCAGATGCGGCTGTAACAACGCCCTCCACGCCTTCAATTTCCGCAGTGTCCAGATTTTCATCGATGCGCCAGCTCAAGCCTTTAGCCCGCCATTCCGGAGGCAAACCCTTCGGAGCGGCAAAGACTACCTTTCCGCTTGCAGCAAGTGTGGTGGCAATGGTCAGAGGCAGTTCAGCGACGCTGCATTCCACCACGTTCGCGTCATACTCCCGCAGACGCTCGGCCATCAGCTCGATTCGCGCATTCTCCGTAAGAGTGCCATGGTGTACGTAGTTTCTTGGCAAATCCTCGTAGCGCGCGCCGTCGCCTGCCGCTGTCGCTTTGCGAATGCGGTCAAGAACAAGTTGTCTGGATTGAGCCGCCAGGGTCATCGTGGATTCCTCCGTTCGGCCATCCACCATTCGCGAAAACTCTGTTCGGGTAGGCCTCGCAGATCGCGGGTTACGGTCCACTTTGCACCGAGCGCGGGCAGGGAGCGAATCCACCCATCCTTTCCGGTAAAGGGTTTTAGCGCGATGCGGCCTAGACGCTGAGCTGCGCGAAATCTGCTCGCGCTTGCGAAGATGCTGTTGGCCGCACGCATGCCCATATACATTTGATCGAAGAGCCGCGAGGTCTTGCGCCGATCCTGTTCCACAACCTGTGCGCGCAGTTCAAGCAGCACTTCAGGAATATTGATCTTTACCGGGCAAATTTCGTAACAGGCACCGCACAGGGAAGAGGCATAAGGTAGTGATTGCGCGTGCTCCATGTGCATCAACTGTGGTGTGAGAATGGCTCCGATGGGGCCTCCATACACCGAGCCGTACGCGTGGCCGCCGGTCTGGCGGTAAACCGGGCAAGTGTTCTGACAGGCGCCGCAGCGGATACAGCGCAGCGTCTGGCGTTCGGCACGCTTGGCAAGAATCTCCGATCTGCCGTTGTCCAGCAGAACCACATGAAAGCGTTGTGGACCATCGCCTGGAGTGACACCAGTCCACAAGGAGTTGTAAGGATTCATGCGCTCGCCCGTAGCCGACCGTGCAAGAACCTGAAGCATGACTTCCAGATCGCGGAAGCGTGGAATCACCTTTTCTATTCCGGCAATCGTGATGAGGGTCTTGGGCAGTGTGAGGCACATACGCCCATTCCCCTCCGATTCCACAATGACCACGGAGCCGGTTTCGGCGACCAGGTAATTTGCGCCGCTTATCGCAGTGGGGATGGTGAGAAACTTACTGCGGAGATAACTGCGGGCGGCGGCCGTTAACGCCTGTGGCTCGTCGGTGAGATTTTCCAGGCCCATGCTCTTCGCAAAGATTTCACGTACCTGACTGCGATTCACATGCAGCGCAGGAACAACGATGTGCGAAGGTTCTTCTTTGCCCAACTGCAAAATCAATTCGGCAAGGTCAGTTTCAATGGCATGAATGCCGGCCGACTCGAGCGCTTGATTCAGTTCAATCTCCGCCGAAGTCATCGTCTTGATCTTGATGACTTCGCGCGCGTGCTCTTCACGCAAGATTTCCAGAATGATGCTGCGCGCTTCCGTCGCATCGGAGGCCCAGTGAACTTGTCCACCGGCGGCGGCGCATCGCTCCTCGAATTGCTCGAGATAAGTTCCGAGGTTGCCGAGAACGTTTTCGCGAATCGCGGCCGCAGCAGTACGCAGTTCCTGCCAGTCCTTCTTTTCGTCGACCAGCTTGGCACGCTTGGACAGAATCACATCTGTGGCGTGAGCCACGTTTTTACGCAACTGAGCATCCCGCAACACGGGGAGCGCAGCTTTTGGAAATTCAGGTGCCACGCGCGGATCGAGTATGGCGTGACTCATGCCAGCACCTCCGCGGGCTCGCTCTCTGTGCTGGCCAGAATTTGCGCCAGGTGGATGGTGCGCACACCTGTGAACTGACGGTGAAGGGATCCACCAATATGCATCAGGCAACTGTTATCGAGTGCCGTGCAGAACTCGGCCTTCGTGGAAAGTACGTCGTGCACCTTGCCTGCAAGCATGGCAGAAGAAACTTCCGCGTTCTTAATGGAGAAGGTGCCGCCGAAACCGCAGCAGCGATCCATATTGTCAATGGGGGAAAGCTGCAAACCCCGCACATTCTTGAGCAGGCGCATCGGTCTGTCTCCCACGTGCAGGCCGCGCAAGCCGTGACAACTTGCGTGGTAAGTTACCCGATGCGGAAAGTATGCTCCTACATCTTCCACGCCGAGTTTGTCGACGAGAAACTCGCTCAGCTCGTAGACTCGCGGCAACAGAGCTTCAAATTCGTCGCGGAGCGCTGGGCTCCCCAACTCTCCAAAGAGCGTGGGATATTGATCGCGAATCATTGCCACACAGGAGGAGGAGGGAATCAGCACTGATTCCTGATCCTTATACATGCGGACAAACTGTTTGGCCTGTGTAAACGCTTCCGCGCGAAAGCCTGTATTGGCGTGCATCTGACCACAGCAGGTTTGTTGTCCGTTAAATGTGACCTCAACGCCCAGCCTGTCGAGCAGGCGTACTACGGCTCGTCCTGTCTCCGGAAAGAGCGTGTCGTTATAGCACGTGATAAAAAGCGAGGTGCGCATGCCCTACCTGTGTCACATCCGAAACAACGAATTCTCGACGGCAAAAAGGTATCGTATGCCAAGAACTCCGGAATTGTCTATTGCACTTATTTGCGGACTGAAAAATACTCGTTACAGTATGCCAAATAACCACAAAGGTGCTTATTCATCACTCTACTTGAGTTAATTCACCTTAAGCTGAGATGAAAATCACACATGTGTGCTCACAGAAATCTGAAAAAAAGTGCTATTTAACGGGCCACAATGCAGACAGAAATACCACCCACGCAGCCGGTGCGTAAATTACCTGTATTCACCTGACTGTTCTCAAAATCAGTCAGGTACTACGCTCCAATTGCACTCGATATTGCCGCCTTTGGCCGAGCTTTCTAGCGCATATTCAAGCACGCGCACAGTTCGCCAGGCATCGAGTGCTGCCACGGGCACAGGCCCATTGTTGAGAATGGCATCTCGCACGCCAGCGTAAAATGCTCGATAATCGCCGGGAATCGGTTGGGGTTTTGAGCTTTCAATGGTTCCTTCGTTTCCGACAGCCAGAGTCCCCCAGGTTTCTTCGGGCTCCACTCCCCAATGTGGATTGTCGATGCGAGTGATTGATCCCAGGGCGGCTTCCTGCCCGTCCAGACCCCATTTCACAAAGTTACCCCGCGTTCCACGCAGGTGAAAACGGGGTCGTGGCTGTGTAGAGAGCAGGTTGGCGCTCAGGTTAACTGTAAGTCCGGTGTAATAATGCAGCCGGACGGTGAATGCGTCGGTCGCGCCTTCTCCATCACGCTCCTTTTTGACTTCAGCGCCTACAAAGTCGGGGTAGCCGAAAAGGTGGAGAGCTTGATCGATCAGATGCGTGCCGAGGTCAAAGAGCAGGCCACCCTGGTCTGCTTCTTCCTTCCAGGCACGGGTAGAAAGGCCCGGACGCCAGCGGTCGAAGGTTGATTCAAAGTGCACAAGCGAGCCAAGGGATTTCTCATCTAATAGTTTTTGAATTGTCTGAAAGTCACTGTCCCAGCGGCGATTATGGAACGGTATGAGCTTCAGTCCAAGCCCACCTGCAAGCTCCATCAGCTCGGCAATTTCTCCTGTGGACATGCCTACAGGCTTATCTACGATGACATGTTTGGCGGCTTCCAGCGACCTCATGGCGACGGAGTGATGGGTTGCATTCGGTGTGGCAACCACGATGAGCTTTATGGAAGGATCGGCGAGCAGCTCCTCCACGCTTCGATAGGTGTGAATGTCCGGATAGAGCGCGGCGGCATTGCTGCTCTTTCGCTCGACGACTGCCGCTAGTTCCAAACCCTCAACAGAAGAAATCAACGGCGCATGAAAGACGCGCCCGGCAAGGCCAAATCCAATCAGGCCAACACGAATCATAGACACCTCCCGGCGCTTAGAGCGCGGTGAGACAGCCCCTAGTTAGCCTTCGAGTTTATATCGAGTTTCGGCCAGCCGATAGAGTCTGCGCCACAGAAGCCGATTAATGGTAACCACGATAAGGGCCATGAGAATAGTGGCCAGTAGCAGGATAGAGAAGCGTCCTTGATCTGTGGCTGCACTGATTTGCGCGCCGAGGCCGAGCGTCTGAAGCGTCTGGTCCTTAATGTGGAAGTACTCGGCGACGATCGAGGCGTTCCATGCTCCGCCTGAAGCGGTGACCAGGCCGGTGATGAGATACGGAAAGATGCCAGGGAGAATCAGCGTGGTCCACTTCTGCCAACGCGAGAATTTGTAGAGTTTTGCGGCCTCTTTAAGGTCGCTGGGAATGGCCATGGCTCCGGCAATGACGTTGAACAGGATGTACCACTGTGTTCCCAGCAACATAAGGGCAATGGAGCCGATGCCGAGACCGCCGCCATAGCGCAGCAGACCGAGGAGCAAAACAGGAAAAAGCGCGGTGGCGGGAACGGACGCGACAATCTGAGTGACCGGCTGTAAAAACTTCGCTAGCCGTGGATTGAAGCCGATGGTAACACCGGCTGGAATAGTCCACAAAGCAGCAATGGCCAGAGCCGCATTGACGCGCAGGAAGGTAGCTCCGGCACCGAGAAACAGGAGTTTGATGTCGGCCCAGGTGACCGAACTCAGCATCGCGTAGCCTTCAAATGCGCCCCAGAAGATGAGGAGCGCGGCAAAGATGGCAATGCCGATCTGCAGCATCCGCCCGCCGGAAACGCCTTCGTCATCCACTGGCTGCACAACCTGGTTTGCGCGCGTGCGGGCGAGTTTCCGGTAAATATGCTCGTCAAATCTTTCCCACGCCAGTGCGGGGAGTTTGGCCAGTACAGCCGAGCGGCGCAGCAGCGCAAGCATGGGCGAAGCTACACGTGTGGACGACTCTACTTGCTCGAGCTTGAACTTGTCGCTCCAGGCAATCAGCGGCCGCCAGATAAGCTGGTCGGTAGCGACAATGATGAGTACCAGCAGGGATAATCCCCAGACCAGTGCGTGCACATCTACCGGGTTTGCAGAAGCCGCGGTTTGCAGGTAGCTGCCCAGGCCCGGCAAGCGGAAGAATCGGTCGCCGAGCGGAAACATCTCACAGGTGATAAGGAAGAACCATCCGCCCGCGACAGAGACAATGGAGTTCCAGATGAGGCCGATGGCCGCCGATGGCATTTCAAGCTGCCAGAAACGCTGCCATGCCGAGTAGCGATAGATGCGCGATGCTTCCAGCATCTCGCGTGGAATGCTTTTGAGCGAAGTGTAAAAGCTGAAGGCCATGTTCCATACCTGCCCGGTGAAGATAAGCAGAATGGAACCCAGTTCAATGCCAAGTTGATGACCTGGAACGAGCGCAATCATCGCCAGCATCACGCCCGGCAGGAAGCTCAGGACGGGAATGGACTGCAGGATGTCGAGCAGTGCGATCATCCAGCCTTCGATGCGCGGGTTGTACGCGGCAATGTAGCCGTATGCAATGGCGAAGACCAGGCTGAAGAGATAGGCGATGCTTATACGAGCAATAGAGTAAAAAGCGTAGAGAGGCAGTGCCCGCACGGAATGCGAAATCTCGATCGCCGGCATGGGGCGCGCCAGCCAGTATGTGCCCAGCTTCACCATGGCGAAGAAGATGGCCAGTCCCATGCCTGCAATGGCCAGGTCGGTGAAGAAGGGCCACGTCCGCGCGCCAATCAACGTGCGGCCGAAATTCTGCTGCAGCTTCAATCGTCGTCCCCTTCTTCGTCTTCTTCCAGCGCGTCAGGAAGCACAAAGCGGCGGCGTCCTCCGTCGAAATCGAACAACTCTGCGTGGCGGCCCCAGGCAATGACGGTTTCCATCTGGCGCTGGCTTTCTTCCTCGCTAAACTGGTCGTCGAGCATGTCGAGGAAGTAGTCCTCGGAGACGGTATGATCGCTCTTGGCCTCAAGCGTGCGCTCAATTTGGCGAATAAGCAGTACATGTTCCAGAACTGCTTCACGGAAGAGTTCCTTCTGGCGCAGAATCTCGGAGTTGCCAAACTCAGTGCCGCGTTCGGTGATGGCCGCATCGCCTTCCTCGATGGTGAGGAATCCGAGCAGTTGCGCGGCGTCGACGATGGGTAGCAACTCGTCAATCTCCAGTGCAAGATCGTCTGCGAGGCGATAGATGTCGTCGCGTCCTCCCTTGTCGATGAGCGTTTCGAGCAGGCCCGCGATGCCGCCAGGACGTGCATGTGGCAGCATTTTGTATTTCGTTTTGCGCTGTCCGCGAATCCATGGGCTGCGCACTGCTTCCGGAGCTTCTTCGAGCGAGATGTCGGGCTGCGTGAGCACTTTGTAGATGTAGTCGACGAGTTGCGTAAAGGCGGCGGTCTTTCGATCGCGCGGCTGCGCAAGCTGCACGCGGAAATCTGTGCGGATGTGTCCGGGATTGCGGCCCAGAACGATGATGCGATCAGCCAGCAGTACGGCTTCTTCAATGTTGTGAGTCACAATGAAGACCGACTTTGTCGGCATGGTCTTGTTTGCCCAGAGCTCCAGCAGTTCACTGCGCAGATTTTCGGCGGTTAATACGTCGAGGGCGGAGAATGGCTCGTCCATGAAGAGCACTTCCGGCTCCACAACAAGAGCCCGCGCAAAACCGACGCGCTGGCGCATGCCTCCTGAGAGTTCTTTGGGATAGGCGGCTTCGAAGCCATCGAGACCGACCGTGTCCAGCATCTTCATACTGCGTGTGCGGCGCTCTTCTGGAGGTACACCACGCGCCTTGAGCGGAGCCTCCACATTTTCAAGTACTGTGAGCCAGGGAAAGAGTGCAAAGCTCTGGAAGACGATAGAAACATTGATTTCTGTGTCGCCAATGGGTTTGTTGTGCCAGTAGACTTTGCCCGCCGATGGGCGCGAGAGGCCGCTGAGCATGCGGAGCATGGTTGATTTACCCGAGCCTGAGGGGCCGAGCAGCGCAACAATTTCGCCTGGAACGATACTCAGGTCGGTCGCGGCGATTACCTGGATGCGGTTTTCACTTGGCTGCGCGTAATATTTCTCAATTTTTTCGGCGCGAATAATGGCTTCGGCGCCGGGGCCTGCCAGCATCGTTGTATCCATGGTTGTCTGTTCCATGTGGCATTCTCTGGTTCAAAGGCCGTCCTCAACCCAAGCGGCCGGCCATTTGTAGAGTTGTTTCTTTTGCAGCCTATTTCAGGCCTGTTTCCGGTGCGTGAATTTGTCCGGACTACGATTGGTGCCGGTATGTAACCGGTCACCTCAAACAATCGGATGTTGGGATCGCCAGACTCGGATTGCGTCCCGGCAACTTTTTGCTCTCAGAAGAGTTAGAGTAAAGTGAAGACGTCCGCTTACGCTTGAGGTTACCACTCTTCGCCGGCCGGCTGGAAACCACAGCGCGTGCTGCTGTCAGAGAGAGCAAGAGCGGCTACAGATTAGGTGTCTCGAAATTGCCACTTCGCATCTTTGTGTGAAGTGCCTGTTGTTACCAGGAGAATATGGCTGATACTCAAGCAAAATCCAAGGTCCTCGTAGTAGACGATGAGCGTGTGATTGCAGACTCACTTGCAATGATTCTGAATCAGAGCGGATTCGAGGCCCGCGCAGCCTATTCAGGTGAAAAGGCGCTTGAAACCGCGGCTGAGTTTAAGCCCGATATGCTCATCACTGATGTGATTATGGCCGACTTGAATGGAATCGATGCGGCCATACAAATGAGGGCGATATTGCCGGAGATCAAGATTCTGCTTTTCTCCGGGCAGGCAGCTACAGCCGACCTGCTGGAAAAAGCGCGCACACGGGGATACGAATTTGAAATCCTCGCCAAGCCCGTTCACCCGCAGGATCTGCTCAGCCGTCTGCGCCGTTAGATTCCGAATTTAGTTTTTCCACTCGCGCCGGCCTTCAAGCGCGCGCGCCATGGTCACTTCGTCGGTGTACTCGATGTCCGCGCCGGCAGGCACACCCGTTGCAATGCGCGTAATCCTCACTGGCGTTCCACGCAGAGCAGTTGCCAGCCAGGAGGCAGTTGCTTCGCCCTCAAGCGTGGGGCTCATCGCCAGGATGATTTCATCGACTTCGCCATGCGAGGCACGGTCCAGCAGGCCGCCCGCGCGCAACTGCTCCGGCCCTACTCCATGCAGCGGAGAAAGCGTTCCATGCAGCACATGGTAAACGCCGTTGTAGCCTTGTGTGCGTTCCACGGTGGCGATGCTGGTGGGCTCTTCCACCACGCAAATCTGCCTCTGGTTTCGTGTGAGGCTCGCGCAAAAAATGCACGGATCCACATCCGTAACGTTGTTGCACACGGTGCAAAGCCTTAGACTCGCCTTCAATCCACGTACGGCATCGGCCAGTGCGGTGGCATCGTCGTCGCTGGCGCGCAGCAGGTGAAATGCATAGCGCTGCGCGGTCTTGGAACCCACGCCGGGTAGCTTCTTCAGTTCTTCAATCAACCTTGCCATTGGCTCGGCGAAGCGTGACACGATCTCCTCCTCCGCCTACACCTGAACCGTGCGATACACAATGCCGGCAAACGCATCGGGACTCATGAAGCCCTTGGCCCACTTTGAGTCGAACTCTGCCGTCGGCTTTTTGGCCAGTGCTTCCTGCTCGCTAAGACCCTGCTTCTTGAGCGCAGCCACTTTCTCGCGCACGGCTGCAAGCATATCGTGATACTGCTGTAGTTCGGCCTTTGTCCCCAAGGGGCCGTGGCCAGGCACAATCTTTGTATCGCTTGCGGCCAGCGCCAGAGCTTCCTTGCTGGCCTTGATCATGCCGTCGATGTTGCCTTTGGTGCCCTCGTCAATAAACGGATACATGCCGTTGAACCAGATGTCAGCCACATGGAGCACATTGGCGTTCTGGAAATGAATATAGATGTCGCTGTCTGTATGCGCGGGCGAAAAGTGTTGCAGGTTGAGGGTGTCGCCATTGCGGAAGATGGAGAACGTGTCGTCGAAGATCTGAGATGGCAAAGCTCCCGGTGGAGAGGGCTGCACGGTGCGATGAAACAGCTTCATGACTTGCGTATGGCTGAGCCGGTCGCGCGTCTGCCGGTGCGCCAGAATGGTGAATCCGGCCTCATGCATACCTTCATTACCGCCCGTGTGGTCGCCGTGCCAGTGTGTATTGATGAGCAGGCTGGGCGCGGAGGGCGGTGTGGGCACAAGCGAGGCAATCGTTTCGCGAATGCGCGGAACCGCAGGCGCATAGCTCGCATCGATAAGCAGAAGACCCTCGGAGCCGGTCTGCAGGATCATATTGCCGCCGACACCCTGCAGCAGATACACGTTGTCGCCTAATTTGGTCGACTTTACCTGGACCGTGGCGGGATCGTCGGAACCCTGTACGGCGGCTGCGGTGGCCCAACGCGGAGCGAGAGCCGCACCTGCGGCGGTTAATCCAAACTGCAGAAAACTTCTACGGCTTGTCGATGCAACCATGGCGACCTCATACGCGGAAAATAGTTCACTAACTAGCTCAGGCCAGGCAGATTCAGTCCGCCCAGCATTCCCTGCACGTTCGATTTGATGGCTTCGTCTGCTTTGCGTCCAGCGTCATTGACGGCTGAGACAATCAGGTCTTCAAGCATTTCCACATCTGCCTGCTGTCCGCTCAGGCTTGCCACGGCCGCGGGATCGATACGCATTTTGAGCAGTTGCTTCTTGCCGTTCATCGTCGCACTTACGGCGCCGCCGCCGCTCGAGCCTTCGACAATTGTCTGCTCCAGTTTCTGCTGCATCTCTTCCTGCATCTTGTTGGCCTGCGACATCATTTCGGCCATTTTCAGCGGGTTGAACATGCGGATAATTCCTCCAGATCCAGCTTACTTCGTACGCAGGTCGAGAACGCTGCGCACCTCGGCATTAAAGATTTCCTGTGCGCGCTTGATGAGCGGATTCTCCATCGCCAACTGCTGCGCCGAGCCAGCCGGAGCAGAGGAGGGAAGAGACGATGAAGTATTTGTGGCGCTTTCTCCGGGGACGACAAGAAAGCGAGCCGGTGCGTTCATCTTCTGCAATACCTGCCGGATAATCTTTTCCGCCTGCGCGTTCACGGTAAGCGCGAGCATCTTCTTACTCATGCTTGCCACTTCGATGCGCAGGTTGCTGCCATCCACGGTCCATCTTCCGGAGTGAAGCAGTTGGGCGGCCGAGGTATGTCCGCCCTCGTTCAGCGCAGAGACGACGGCATCGCGCATGGCATCTGTATCCTGGCTGCTGGATGCGGCAGGTGTACTCGCGGATGGAGCAGCGATTTCAGGCGCAGGCTCCGGCTCTGCGCGCATGCTCTGCGTTGGTTTTTCAAACGGCGTAAGAACCGGCGTTGGAGCTGGTGGAGGCGGAGGAGAAGCAACCGGTATTGGCATGGCCGCAGCACTTGCAGTCGTTGCCGGCGGTGGTGCCACAGACGGAGCCGGTGTTGCCGCCGGAGTCCAGCTGGCGCTGAAGCCGATGGTCTTGCTCCCGGAAGAACTGGTTGTCGACGAACCGGTTGTCATTGAGCCGGTAGCGCGCGTCATCTGCCCAGCAACGGCCTTCACCGTTGCTCCCCCTGTCACGCTGCTCAGCAACTCTTCCAGTGGCAGCAACCGCTGCGCGTGAATCAGCTTGAGCAGGCCGAGCTCCAGATGGAAACGCTGTTCCTGCCTGTAGTTCAGATCGTCGAAAGTGCGCAGGACAATTTGCAGAGCGCGTGTCAGGTCCTCTTCGCTGAAGAGCATTGCCGTGCGCGTGGCGCGCGCGCGCTCATCGGCGGAGATTTGAAGCAGTTCAGTTTGCTCGCCGCCTAACTTCGCCATCAGCGCATTACGCAGATAGCGCACCATCTGGCGAGCCAGCGACGACGGGCTGTTGCCCGCGTTGAGCAGAACGTTCAACTGCTCCATCAGCGCGGCGCTCTGGCCCTGAGCCACAGCTTCCAGCAATCGCTCGAATACAGCATTCGGCACTGAGCCCATCAGGTCTCGAATCAGGTCTGCTCCGAGCTTTGGCCTGCCGTCTTCCACGGGAGCTGACGCAATTGCCTGGTCCATAATGGACAGCGCATCGCGCATTGATCCGTCGCCGGCTTCTGCCAATAGCGCCAGCGCTGCCTCCTCGGCGTTCACATCCTCCTGCCCGGCAATCATCTTTAGCTGTGCCAGAATGTCGTCGAACTTCACGGCGTGAAAGCTGAAGTGCTGGCAGCGCGAGCGGATGGTCTGCGGAATGTTCTCAGGCTCCGTCGTTGCCATCATGAAGACGACGTGCGGCGGAGGCTCTTCCAGAGTCTTTAGCAGGGCGTTGAAGGCAGCATCGGTAATCTGGTGTGCTTCATCCAGAATGTAGATCTTGTAGCGGTCGCGTGCCGGGGCGTAGCGTGCCGCATCGCGCAGCTCGCGAATCTCGTCGATGCCGCGATTGGTGGCCGCGTCGATTTCGATCACGTCCACCGCGTTGCCGGCGCGCACTTCGGTGCAGCTATCACAAATACCGCATGGTTCCGGAGTCGGTCTCTCCGCAGAGCCAATCTCAGTGCGGCAGTTCATTGCCATTGCAAGAATGCGGGCAATGGTGGTTTTGCCGATGCCGCGGTGGCCGCTGAAGATGTAGCCGTGCGCGGTGCGCTGCTGCTCCAGCGCGTTGAGCAGGGTACGTGTCACATGGTCCTGCCCGGCCACGTCGGCGAACTTTTGCGGACGATATTTTCTGGCAAGAACCTGATACCCCATGTGCACGATCTCCCACGCGCCACCCTGTCCAGGCAGCGGCCTAAGTTGCGATTGTATCGTTCGGGGCCGGGCTAGGTTGTGGAATGAAAACCGCTTTGCGGAATCGAGGAATTTGCAACAGTCTAGACACGCTCTGGTGAGATCCTTTGAGCGGGTTCTCTCTTACGCCGCCTTCGCTGTCTTCGCCTGCTTGCGCCGGGTACGCTTCTTCTTCGCGGCCTTCTTGGCAGCCTTACGGCTTTTTACCTCGGCCTGCGAGTACATCGTCCCGCGGCATTTCTTCATGCCGCAGTTGCAGATGGCCTCGTCATCGCCGCCGTCATAGAGGCAGTAGTCGTAGGTAATCTCTGCGCCGGCGTCGATATTCTTGATAGCTGTAATCCACACGCGGCCCTCAATCTCTTCCGTCTCACAATTTGGGTCGCAACTGTGGTTGATGAACATGGCCATGCAATGCCCATCGATAACCACCCTGCCGTCGTCGAGTCCAAACAGATAGGTGATGGGCGAGTCCTCGTAGGCTGTGTCGGCCTCGTCCTTGCTCATACGCGGACCTGTATATTCGGCTACGCGCGTACCCTTGCGAACTGCGGTGGTGGTGTAACAGCCTGCGGCGTGGATGGCGGATGAGCGGATAATGAGTGACATGCGGCTGGTTAAGGTTGTCCTTCGTCAGTAAAAGTGATGCGTGCTCGAGGGCATCGTACCATTGAATAGGGATGTTGAAATGATGAAATCTGGTCTTTCATCTTTATGTGTGCTGTCGCTGATGGTTCTTGCGTCTTTTAGCGTGGGCGCGCAGTCGTCTCCGGACACAAAGAGCCAGAATCCCCAGCCGCAATCGAATGCACAAAAGCCCGCTGCCTCTCAGTCCTCCGGCACAAATGCAAATCCATTTCCGGAAGATACCAACTCGGTTCCTCTGATGGGACCGGCGGCCGGAGATGCGGCTGCGCCTGCCGTGAATAACACCGGCGCAGGTAAATTTCTTCCGTCCGATGACTCCGATCCGGCCATGAGCCCGGATGAAGCACACGCTGCCAGCAGTTCAGGCTTTAGCTCAAGTCTCTCCGGCATGGACGAACTCCTGCCTGACGCCGACACCGGTTCGCTGAAACGGGGAGATCATCCAATCGAGCCCGTTCACCATGCCGATGCCAAAGAAGACGAGAGTGTGGGCAACTACTATCTTGGCCTGAAGAACTACAAGGCGGCTCTCTCGCGTTTCGAGTCGGCGCTCGTCCTGGACCCCGAGAACCCCGATGTCTACTGGGGGCTTGCCGAGTCGCAGCGCAATCTCGGGCAGTTCGCTGCGGCCAAACAGAACTACGTCAAGGTCATGATGTACGACCCCGGTTCAAAACATGCCAAAGACGCGAAGAAAATTCTCCGCCAGCCCGAGTTTGAGCAGGCAAGCACAGGCGGCGCGCCGTCCGCGGAGCCGAAGAAGTAGCCCCTTCTCCGAGCCGCTTTTACTCGACTCGCTCAGAAACCAATCAAACGCAGGTACGCGTCGATCAACGGCTGCCCCCACAGCGCGCTGACGATGCCTCCAACGCAGAGAAACGTGCCGAAGGGCAGCTTCATCGCCGCACCTTCACCAAGTTTTCCGCGCCCGGCCTTCAGCAGAATCACCACACCCACAACGGCACCAAGCAGGATGCCAAATCCAAACGAAAGCAGCGCACCGGAGAGGCCGAGCCACGCCCCCAGCATGGCCATCAGCTTGGCATCTCCCAGGCCCATCCCTTCCCGCCGCCGGACAAGCCAGTAGCTCCAGCGGATGAGAAGGATGAGGAGTGCGGGAATGGCAATACCTAGGAGCAGCTTCCACAATGCAGGTCGTAACTCATACCAGAGGGTGTCTGCGTGCGTTACGACATCGTGTAATGGCGAGAATGCAATCAGGATCGCGCCGACAATTTGAAACAGAGCCCCCAGGCCAATCCCCGGGATCGTCAGCCGGTCGGGCAGCCAAAGATGTTCCGCGTCGAGCACAGCAAGGAAAACTAGCAGCCAGAAAAAGATCATCTGGCCAATGCCGAAAAAAATCTGATATCCGATCATGAAAGTCGGAATTTGAATGAAGTCTGCGGGCAGATTTCTATGTGCAATGAAAGCCCATCCCCCCCCAACTGCCAACTCCACCGCCGCATACCGCCATCCAATCCACGTCTTGCACGTCCGGCAGCGCCCCCGCAGCGCAACCCAGCTCACCAGCGGCACATTCTCCCACCACGCCAGCGTGCGCCCACAACTCCGGCAGTGCGAGCGCGGCTTTACCACGCTCTCGCCCGCAGGCCAGCGTGAAAGGCACACGTTCAGAAAGCTGCCAAAGGCCAGCCCCAGCAATCCCGCCAGAATGGTGAAGTACATACGCATCGCGTGAAGGTTGAGTATACGAGTCTCCATGAGAGGGTTCACACTACCTCAAACGGAAATGCAGTATCGAAAGATCGACGAGTGTGCATTGCGATGCGCTCCTTTCCTGAAGCGATTCGGCAACAACGCTCTTTGGGTTACTGTGCAGTGCTCAGGCCCAGTTCTACCTCGGCATCCTCGCCATCGACGACGCGATAAACTAACCTCAATGGACTCGGCAGACAAGCCTGCTTCTGATCCCATGGCGACGCTCACAACCGACCCCGCGCGGGCCGCTTCGCTCTTTGAGCAATCGGCGGCCATTATGGCCCGCCTGCGCGCCCCCGGCGGCTGCCCGTGGGATCGCGAACAATCTTTCGACACCATCCGCAAATACACGCTGGAAGAAGCCTACGAAGTCTTCGATGCCATCGAGCGGCGCGACTTTCCCCATCTGGCCGAAGAGCTGGGTGACTTGCTGCTGCAGGTTCTCTTTTATGCCGAGATGGCCGCTAACGAAGGGCACTTCACCATCGCAGACGTTCTCGACCATCTGAATCGCAAGCTTGTTCGCCGGCATCCGCATGTCTTCGGCGAAGAGGCTTCGCGTGCGGCCGGGAATGCTGCTGTCGTCGATGCAGCGGTCGAAGGCTCCTCCGCCAAAGTTCTGCGCAACTGGGACGAAATCAAGCGAGCAGAGAAGGCATTGCATGCAGCGGACTCCGAGCCAAAGTCGAGATTGGATTCGGTCTCCCGCGCGCTTCCCGCTCTTGCCGAGGCTGCGAAGGTGGGCGGCAAGGCCCAGAAGGCAGGCTTCGACTGGCCTGCATGGCGTGACCTGCTGCCCAAGCTTGCCGAAGAAACTGCCGAGCTTGAGGCCGAGGCAGCCGCAGCCGAACGCGACCCGCACAATGCCGCCCTCAAAGCCCGGGTCGAATCCGAACTCGGCGATCTGCTCTTTACCGTCGTCAATCTTGGCCGTCATCTGGGTGTCGATGCAGAGATGGCTTTACGTGGATGCAATCTCCGTTTTCGCCAGCGTTTTCAATATATGGAACACATATCCGACAAACCACTTGAAGAACTTGCCCCCTCGCAGCTTGAAGAGCTTTGGTCCCAGACAAAGCGCGCTCTCGCAGCAACCCCTTCAGCGGAGCCGCACGCATGATTCATATCCGCACATGCCACGGCCACGAAGAATTGGAAGCCTGTGTGCAATTGCAGGTGCACACCTGGGGGTATGACACCTCCGACATCATCCCGCGCAAGGCGTTTCTGGTTTCGCAAAAGATCGGCGGGCAGGTGATAGGTGCTTTCGATACGGAACTGCCCGGCGCCACATCTGAGGGAAACGCCCAAAGCCTGATTGGATTCGCCATGTCTTTCCCTGGCGTGAAAACCAGCGAAAAAACTCCACGCTCATATCTGCACTCGCACATGCTGGCCGTACGGGAGGAGTACCGGAACCGTGGTCTTGGTGCGCAACTCAAGCTGGAGCAACGACGTGAAGCGCTTTCCCGCAATCTTAGCTTGATGGAGTGGACCTTCGATCCTCTCGAAATCAGGAATGCTCATTTGAATATTCACAAGCTGGGGGCTATCTGCCGCCGGTACTCTGTGGATTTCTATGGTGTATCCTCAAGTCGTCTACAGGGAGGACTTCCAACCGACAGGCTCGTGGCTGAGTGGTACCTCAACTCTCCCCGGGTCCACGGTCGAATCGAGGGCCGTCCTGTCAGTACAGGCGCAATTGTCGAACGCATTTTTGTTCCGGCTTCCATCTATGAGTGGAAGGCCACCGATGCGGATCGAGATAAGGCGCTGACGTTGCAGTTGGAGAATCGCGAGAGATTTCAGCAGGCATTTGCCCGTGGCTTGGCCGTTGTTGGCTACTCTCGTGACGGGCAGGGAAATGGAACCTTTGAGCTGGCCGCGCCCCCCTGGCCCGAGCTCGAAGGGCACTTGTAAATCAGGGCGGCGTGTTGGGCCGCATTCGTGGTTTTTCATTTCAAGGACCCAAAAAGATCATGCGTATCGACGAAATCATCCTTCGTGAACTGCACATCCCTCTCCTTCGTCCTTTTGAAACCAGCTTTGGCGTAACCAAAAACCGTCGCGTTCTGCTTGCCGAGGTCCGCTCCGAAGGCCTGACCGGCTGGGGAGAATGTACAGCGGGCGAACGCCCGTTTTTTTCCGGCGAGTCGACGGATACCTGCTGGCAGGTGCTGGTCAATGAGCTTGGCCCCATGCTGGCAGCGGAGTCGCCCGAGCATGGCGGGCAGGTGCCGCGTATCTTCCAGCTTGTACGCGGCAATCGGATGGCCAAGGCTACGCTTGAAAATGCCATCTGGGATCTGGAAGCGCAGCGTGAAGGTATTCCCCTGGGCCGTTTGCTCGGTGGCGTGCGCGACACGATTCCGTGCGGTGTCTCGCTCGGCATTCAAAAGAGCATTCCTGAATTGATGGAGATTATTGAGCGCGAATTGGCTGCCGGCTATCAGCGCATCAAGCTCAAGTGCAAGCCCGGATGGGATGTGGAAGTGTTTGAAGCAGTCCGTACTCGATGGCCCGAAATCACTCTTAGCTGCGACGCCAACTCTGCCTACCGTCTCCGTGATGCGGACCACCTTATCACCTTCGACAACTTCGACCTTCTCATGATCGAACAGCCCCTCTGGCATGATGATTTTTACTACCACTCCATGCTGCAGAAGCGGCTCAATACCGCCATCTGCCTGGATGAGTCTATCCGCAACCGGCGCGATGCACTGGCCGCGGCCGAGATGGAGTCCTGCCGCATCATCAATATCAAGCTTGGCCGCGTCGGCGGATTCTCTGAGGCGATTGCCGTGCACAACGCAGCCCAGGAGCGCGGAGTGCCGGTCTGGTGCGGCGGCATGCTTGAGTCGGGAATAGGCCGCTCGCACAATATTGCCATCTCTACTTTGGAGAATTACTCGCTTCCGGGCGATGTGTCGGCCTCCGCACGCTATTGGAAGGAAGACATTATTGAGCCGGAAGTCACGGTCACGCCGCAGGGTGAGATTGTTGTGCCGGATACGCCGGGCCGCGGTTTTGAAGTGCGCTCAGACCTGATTGAAAAACTCACGGTGCGCAAGGAAAGTATTCGCGCCATGGAACTGGTCAGCTAAAACAGAGCAGGGAAGGCGCCGCTTATCACTCTCCGCCTGGCTTATTCATGGATGTAATCACGCCACCCAGTAATCTAGGTTCTCGTATGCCCGGTCCACTTGTGGACCGGGATCTTACTTTGTGCTGTACCGATCTCTCGCCACATCCTATCCATAAAGTGCCTTGCTACAACTTTGAAATGCTGCACACAGACACAAGCGTGCAACTGGGCTGGCTGCGTCTGCGCACAGGCTCCACGCCACACATCGAGCGCTACGCAGGTCACATCGGTTATCAGGTTGAGCCGGAACATCGTGGTCATCATTACGCAGCCCGCGCAGTGGGCCTGATTGTGCCGTTTGCGCGCAGGCTCTGCATCGATCCGCTCTGGATTACCTGCGACCCGGAGAACCTTGCCTCGCGCCGCACACTTGAACTGGCTGGAGCGGAGTTCGTGGAGATTGTCGATGTACCGGAAGATTGTGTGATCTTCCAGACAGGCCATCCGAGGAAGTGCCGGTACCGGCTGTAAAACGGCAATCCGTACGCGGCAAGGCTCTTCGCATCAATTCGAGGGCTATTTGGGGCTTGTTTCGGGCTGATTACAGCATTGTGCGAAGCTGTTTGTGGCGTGGATTGTTGCCGTTTTGCCTTTGGGCAACGACACAATTGTGCCCAAAATTGTGTTGCGAAATCGAGGCGCGTTCCCGTGCATTTTTAGCGCCAATTTCCATTTCGTTGTGGCAACATTGCGCACAAAACACACGCTTTCAGT
>DASZRJ010000012.1:0-140247 GCA_035550015.1 Occallatibacter sp.
GCCGAAGTACTTATGCATCATGTTCACCACGCGGCTGACCAGATTGCCGTAGCCGTTGGCGAGGTCGCCATTGTAGCGCTGCACCAGAGCATCGAACGAAAAATTACCGTCCTGCCCAAAGGGAATCTCGCGCAGCAGGAAGTACCGCAGCGCATCCGCGCCGAGTACTTCCAACACGGTCTCAGCGCGCACAATGTTGCCGCGCGACTTGGACATCTTGCCCTGGTCGAAGAGCAGCCAACCGTTCGCGCGCACAGAACGTGGCGGTTCAATGCCAGCAGCCATCAGGAACGCGGGCCAATAGACACAGTGGAAACGGCTGATCTCCTTGCCGATCAGATGCATGTCTGCCGGCCAGAATCTTTTAAACTTCTGGTCATCATCCGAGCCGTAGCCGAGAGCGGTAATGTAGTTGGCTAGTGCGTCGAGCCACACATAGACAACGTGCTTCTCGTCACCCGGGACGGGAATGCCCCATGAGAAACTTGCTCGGCTCACGGAGAGATCTTTCAATCCACAGCGGACAAAGGAAATCACTTCACGGCGGGTGGATTCAGGTCCGATAAAGCCGGGATTTTCTTCGTAGAACTCCAGCAGCCGGCGCTCAAACGCGGAGAGCTTGAAAAAGTAGTTCTCTTCGCTCACCGTCTCCGTAATTCGTCCACAATCGGGGCACGGCGCTCCCGGAAGCACATCGACCCACGCTTCGTCTGAGACGCAGTACTGACCGGTGTATGAACCCTTGTAGATGTAGCCGCGGTCGCGCAATGTGGCGAAGAGTTTCTGTACGCCGCGCTTGTGACGTTCCTCGGTCGTGCGGATGTAATCGTCGTAGGTCAGGCCCAGCTTGTCCCACAGCCCACGGAACTCCGCCGAGATGCGCGTGGCAAATTCATCCGGACCGCAGCCGGCCAGTTTGGCCGAGCGCTCGATCTTCTGTCCATGTTCGTCCGTGCCGGTCAGGAACCATGTATCGATGCCGAGCGCGCGTTTGCGGCGCGCAATGGCATCACAGACGATGGTGGAGTAGGCATGGCCCAGGTGTGGCCGCGCGTTCACGTAGTAGATGGGCGTGGTGAGATAGTAGCGTTCAGGGTTGGCAGCGTTCTTTGTCATGGGAGGCTACACCGTCTGCTCTCATGCAACGCAGAGCAGCGACGGCACATCTATTCCATCTTACGGTATCGGCTCTGCTGCATTTTCAAGTTGAGATACACGGACCAATCCGCTCTTTCCTGGGGTTTGCCGGCAGATTTTCAACTTACGGCAATCAGCGGAATGTAACTTTGCAGGGCGGGCAGGCATCCAATGGCTTGCGAAACAGAGAAGCATTGAAAAATCGGCCGATACAAGTAACTGACAGGAGTAGAAGTTGGGCACGATACAAGAGAGACAAAGTATGAGACTGCGCTGGGTGATCGTTTTGATCGTTGCGGTGTTTTTAGGAATGCAATTCGTCCACCCGGCCATTCCATTCGGCCCTCACCCTGCTGAAATTATGGCGCCGTCCGCAGTAAAGCAGGTTCTGCAGAAGGACTGCTACAGTTGCCACTCCACTGAAAACCGGCTGGTCTGGTTTGACCAGGTGCAGCCTGCCTATTGGCTTGTGCGAAAAGACGTACTTGAGGCGCGCGAGAGCTTGAATTTCTCCACGCTTGGCAGCAAACCGCTGGCGGCGCAGAAAGCGGCACTGTACGAATCTGTGGCAATGATGCAGATGGGCGCTATGCCACTGCAGCGGTTTACATGGTTGCATCCGGAGGCTCGTGTGACTGCGGATGATCTCGCGACACTCAAAGCTTACCTGGCTCCGTGGTCAACGCCGTTGCCTAGAACCTCTGGAGCGGATTTGATGCGGCCGACTGGAGCGCGCGTCAATCTGGCCGCAGTGCAACCCACGGCAAATGGGCAGACCTTCGATCCCACGATGGAAAGCTGGCATCTGATTGCCACCACCGATCGCGGTGACAATATGCAATTCCGTCTGATTCTCGGCAATGAGACGGCGGTGCGCGCGGCACGTGAGGGCAATGTGCATCCCTGGCCTGACGGCAGCCGCTTGGCGAAGTTTGCCTGGTTCCAGACACAGGGAGACGACGGATTGATTTATCCCGGCAGATTCTGGCAGGTGGAAATGATGGCCAAAGATGCAAGCCTCCACAAATTGACCGCGGGATGGGGCTGGGGCCGCTGGCGCGGGCTCGAACTGAAGCCGTATGGAAAAAATGCCGCAGTGGTGCGCGAATGTACCAGTTGTCACACGCCCGTGCGTGGCAATGACGATGTCTATACAGAACCAATCAGCACAGCTTCAGTTCCAGGAGAGGAAGTGCTCAATCACAATGCCGCGAAGTTGCCGGCGGGGTTGCCGTATCAGCCTCTCTCGTGGGGCGTCATCGCAATGTATATCGATCCGCACAGGCACACATCGTCCGTGCTGTTCGGCAACCCGGTCGCCGTGGAGACTGCAAGGAAGATCGATGGTCAGGTGGTGTCGTATCCGAAGGGATCGGTGCTGGCACTGGTGACCTGGACACAGCGCGACGATCCTCATTGGTTTGGCGCACGCATTCCGGACCGTCTGGTTTCGGTCGAATTTGTCGAGATACCTGCGAGCAGCGCTGTTGAGCAATATCGTCAATTCGGCGGAGCAAGCTTTGGAGAAGTTCATACGGGCGCGATTCAAACGGTTGCGCGCATCCGGTTCATTGAAGGCTTGAAACCTCTGTTGTTTCCATAGGACCGCTGGATGCGGCAAGTAAGAGCAGGATGAGCCTCTGTTAAAATCACCTTGAAAATCAAGGATTTCTGAGGCTCTTTCGACGTGTATCTGGAACTGGAAAAGCGGCTGGCCGAGCGGTTGCGTGCGGTGCTCAAAGACAAGTTCGATGTGGAACTCGCGCAGATTCCCATGGAGACGCCGCCTGACCTGAAGATGGGCGAGTTGGCCACGCCGGTGGCGTTGCAACTGGCGCGCACGCTGCGCAAGGCTCCAAAGATCATCGCGCAGGATCTTGTTGCGGCGATTGGCGCGCTTGACGGTTTCGCCGGCTTTGAAGTGGCTGGCGCCGGATACATCAATGCACGGTTCGACCGCTCTGTGGCTGCCATTGCAATCGCTGCTGGAGAGGAACATTTGCCGTCCGCGCAGGACCACGCGCTGGTCGAGCATACGAGCATCAATCCTAACAAGGCTGCGCACATCGGCCATCTGCGTAATGCGATTCTGGGCGACACGTTTGTGCGTCTGCTGCGCGCTGCGGGCCAGCAGGTGACGGTGCAGAACTACATCGACAACACCGGCGTGCAGGTGGCGGATGTGGTGGTGGGCTTTCTGCATCTGGAGGGTAAAACGGCAGCAGAAGTGCGTACAGTGATCGACGGCTGTGCGCAGCGCTTCGCACAGTCAGGTAAGTTTGCCGATGCATTCGATTATCTCTGCTGGGATCTTTACGCGCGTACGTCACAGTGGTACACGAGCGGCACTGATGCGGAGAATGAAGCACGCAAAAAACTGCGCTACGAGACTTTGCACGCCATTGAGCATGGCGGCAACGAGACGGCGGAGATTGCAGAACTGATCTCAACGGCGGTGCTGCGTCGGCATCTGGAAACGATGCTGCGGTTGGGCATTGAATATGACTTTCTGCCGCGCGAGAGCGAGATTCTGCACCTGAAGTTCTGGGAGTCGGCGTTTGAGCTGCTGAAGAAGTCTGGCGTTCTCTATTTTGAAAATGAGGGCAAGAACAAGGGTTGCTGGGTGATGACGCGGCCCGGCGCCGAGGTAACCGAAGGCGAGACCGACGAGGATGCAAAAGTCATTGTGCGGTCGAATGGAACAGTGACCTACGTTGGAAAAGACATCGCGTATCACCTGTGGAAGTTCGGCCTGCTGGGCAAGGACTTCGGCTACAAGCCATTCTTCACCTATCCCGATCATGAGTGCTGGATTTCAACGGAGCACGGCGAAGCAGAGCACCCGCACTTTGGCGGTGCGCAGGCCATTTACAACGTGATTGACTCGCGCCAGAGCGACCCGCAGGCCAACGTAATGCAGGCGCTGCGCGGCATGGGTCACGCAGACCAGGCCGATCACTATACGCACTTCGGCTATGAGATGGTCGCGCTTACGCCGTCCTATGCGGCGCAACTGGGCTATCAGCTTTCGGATGAGGATCGCGCCAAGTCATACATCGAAATCAGCGGACGGAAGGGCTTCGGCGTGAAGGCCGACGACCTGATGGACCTGATGATTTCCGCAGCGAAAGTGGAAGTGGTGAAGCGCCACGCGGACTGGAGCGATGCACAGATTGAAGAGGTTGCTTCAAAGATCGCGTACGGCGCGCTGCGCTATTACATGCTGCGTTTCAGCCGCAACTCGGTGATTGCCTTCGATCAGGATATGGCGTTATCGCCCGAAGGCGAGACGGGACCGTATTTGATGTATGCCGCCGCGCGCATACGCAGCATCTTCCGCAAGGGGCAGACGACTCCCGAGAACATGCTGACGGAGTTCGCACAGTTGGCGCCGGAGAAGACTGAGGCGTTTCTGCAGGGAGAAGAGAACGAAGATATCTGGGCGCTGTGGCTGCGGACGGGGCAGCGCATGGCTGTGCTCGACCAGTGCATTGCCACGTCAGAGCCGATGCATCTGGCTAAGCATGCCTTTCTGCTTGCACAGGAGTTCAGCAATTTCTATCACCATCACCACATCCTCACGGAAGAGGATGCGGCTAAGAAGACGTTCCTGCTGGCGACAGCGGCCGTCACGCTGCGCGAACTGGTTGCGGTGCTTACGTGGTTAGGCATTGAAAGCCCGGAGGCGATGTAGGCGCACACCTGCCGGTGTGTTTTCCGTCACTGTGCTGCCAGAGTGACACAGGTGTATCGTTTTCGACGGCTTATGAATACAAAACTACTTTCTATTCGCGAAATTGCCGGACATTTACAGATCCCGGAAAAATATTGTGAGTACCAGGGCACCTACGGGGCCAAAGTCAAGCTGGACCTTCTGAGCGATCCCGCGTTTGCTCCACGTGGGCACCTGATTCTGGTTACCGCAACAACGCCGACCACTTCAGGTGAGGGAAAGACTGTGGTCTCCATTGGCCTTGCAGAAGGTCTGGCGCGCATCGGCTGTAAAGCCATCGTCACCTCACGCGAGCCCTCGCTTGGGCCGGTCTTCGGCATGAAGGGTGGCGCTGCCGGCGGCGGACGCTCACAGGTTGAACCCAGCGAGAAGATCAATCTGCACTTTCATGGCGACTTTCACGCCATTACCTCGGCACACAATCTACTTTCCGCCCTCATCGATTCACATCTCTACTTTGGCAACGCGCTCGACCTCGATCCGGCATCCATTACCTGGCCACGTGCGCTCGACATGAATGACCGCGCACTGCGTCATATCGTCGTCGGGGTCAATTCGCGTGGCGATGCGGCCAGCCGCTCGACCAGCTTTGTCATTACTGCCGCATCGGAGATTATGGCGATCCTTGGCCTTGCACAAAGCCGGGAAGATTTGCGCCGTCGTATCGCGGCTATCGTGATTGGCGCTACGCGTTCCGGCCGTCCCGTAACGGCTGCCGAGATGGGTGCGACAGGCGCCATGATGGCTTTGCTTGACGATGCCTTAATGCCGAACCTGGTGCAGACCACAGAAGGTACGCCGGCATTCGTCCACACGGGGCCGTTTGCCAACATCGCGCACGGCACGAGCAGCGTTCTTTCGCAGCAGATGGCGATGCGCCTGGCGGACTACGTTGTCAACGAGTGCGGTTTTGCGGCGGATCTGGGCGCGGAAAAGTACTTCGACATTGTGATGCGGATGAATGGCATACAGCCTGCTGTTGCGTTGCTTGTGGTTACGGTGCAGAGCCTTCGCGCACAGGGAGAGGGAAGCCTCGAGGCGGGGTTTGCCAATCTGCGTCATCATGTGCGCTCGCTGCGCGGCTATGGCGTGCCTGTCGGAGTCGCGATCAATCGCTTCCCATCGGATACGGATGCGGATCTTTCGGCCATTGCAGCCGAATGCGCACAGCTTGGCGTTCCTTCGGAGCAGACGTTGTCTTTTGTGCAGGGTGGGGCCGGTGCGGAACAGCTGGCCAGGATGGTGGTCGCAATCATCGACGCGCACCCGAAGCCAGCGGTACTGCCTGTTTACGAACTCGATATGCCGCTTGAAGAGAAACTGCACGCCGTTGCCACAAAGATTTATGGAGCGGATGGCGTGGAGTTCTCAGACGAGGCACACACCAAGCTCGACCGGTACGCCGGTTGGGGCTTTTCCGCGCTGCCGGTCTGCATTGCCAAGACGCAGTATTCGCTTACCGACGATCCGAAGCGCATGGGAGCACCCAGTGGCTGGAAGCTCCATATAACGGATGTGACATTGTCAGCGGGCGCCGGCTTTGTTGTTGCCATTGCAGGAAACATGATGTTGATGCCGGGTCTGCCGCGCGAGCCACGGGCGCTTTCGATCGATGTGTGCGGCCACGGCGAAATCATCGGTGTGTAATTTGCAAACTGAAAAACCGGGAGGCAATAGTCTCCCGGTTCCGATTCAGCTCACCTGCCAACTTTCTAATAGCTCCGCGCCCATTCCAGAATCGACCGCACTGCTACGCCGCTTGGCCCCTTGGCAATGTAGGGCCGTGTGTCCTCAATCCATGCCATGCCGGCAATGTCGAGGTGAATCCACGGCGTGTCTTCCGCGAAGGCCTTAAGAAATTCCGCTGCTGTGATGGCGCCACCCCAGCGTCCGCCGGTGTTCTTGATGTCGGCGATGTCGGACTTGATCATGTCGGCATACTCGTCGCCGAGGGGCAGACGCCAGAATTTCTCGCCGCTGGTTTCAAGAGCCTGATTGAAACGGCTGTAGGAGGTCTCGTCGTTCGAGAACACACCTGCATTGATCATGCCCAATGCGACGACACACGCGCCGGTGAGTGTGGCAGCGTCAATGAGATGGGTGCAGCCAAGCTGCCTGGCGTAGGCGAGCCCGTCGGCAAGGACGAGGCGTCCTTCAGCATCGGTGTTGATAATCTCGATGGTTTTACCGGACATGGCGGTCTGCACATCGCCGGGTTTCTGCGCTTTGCCATCAGGCATGTTCTCTGCCGAGCAGACCACGCAGATGACACGCACACGCGGTTTGAGCAGGGCGATGGCGCGCATGGCGCCGAGCATGGCAGCTGCGCCGGCCATGTCGTACTTCATCTTTTCCATGTTGTCGGCCGGCTTGAGAGAAATGCCGCCTGTGTCAAAGGTGATGCCTTTGCCGACGAGGCCCAGCACCGGGCCTTCGGTGACACCCTCCGGCTCGTAACGCAAAACAATCAGCGCGGGCGGCTCTTCGGAGCCTTGTGAGACGCTCCAGAAGGCGCCCATCTTGAGTTCTTTTATCGCGTCCGTGGAGAAGACCTTCCATGCCAGCCCTGTTTCAATAGCCATGGCAGAGGCACGGCGGCCCAAGATGGTCGGAGTCAACTTATTACCAGGCTCGTTGACCAGCGAGCGGGCAAAGTTCTGGCTTTCGCCAATGATCGAACCTTCATTGAGCGCGACTTCGAGGGAAGTCTGGTCGGCGCTCTCCGGTCCGACCACAGTGAAGGTATGTACGGCAAGATCTTTGCGATCGGTACGGTAGGTGTCAGCGTCGAAGTCACCAATGTACGCACCTTCCGCGGCGGCGCGGGCGCTGCGGGCTGAAGGAAGTTCAAGTGCATCGGGAACGACGAAGGCCACATCGCGAATGCCGCGTGGCTTGGCAACGCGCACGGTGATACCGGCCGCGTTGCGAATCAGGTGGACGCTGAGTTTGGACTGTTTGCCGATACCAACAAGCAGCAGGCGTTTGGCGGCCATACCCGCTGGAGCATGTAGAAGTAGCGTTTCGTTGGCTCCGGCCTTGAACTCGCCGCTTGCGAGTACAGAGGAGGCTGCGAGCTGCACCGTGCCGTCTGAGGTGAGAAGCACGGGTTGCGGTTTAGCGTCGGGTCCTTTTTCAGTTTGAGAATCGGCAGCGAGAACAGCAAGGAGCTCCGTTTCAACCTGGGCGAGCGGAGCGAGGGAGAGTTTTGCGTTCATGGTTATTCCTCAGTCGGATGGGAAATGTCGGGCCTTTCAGCGGCCTGAGCGGTGTTTGTTGGCATTGATGGCAGCACGGGCCTCCCGGTCCGCCTCACGGCGGCGTTCGGTTTCGCGCTTATCCCAGTCCTGTTTGCCTTTGGCCAGGGCCAGTTCGCACTTCAATTTGCCGTTTTTGAAATAAAGCCGGGTGGGGATGAGCGTATGCCCCTTCACCTGCGTCTTCGCATGCAGACGCCGAACCTCATCCCGGTGGAGCAGCAGCTTGCGCGTGCGCGTTTCGTCGTGATTGGCGGAATTGCCATGCGAATAAGGCCCAATATGTACATTGAGCAGAAATGCCTCGTCATCCTTGATAAGGCCGTAGGAATCCCTCAGATTCGCCTTACCTTCGCGGATGGACTTGACTTCGGTGCCGCGCAGAGCGACGCCAGCCTCGAATTTCTCGAGGAGAAAATAGTCGTGTCGCGCAGCGCGGTTTTGCGCGGCATCGCGCTCACCGGCGGCCACGGGATCGCGCGGCTTGGCCGGTTTGTTACCGGCGGGCCGGCTGGGCGCTGCAATCACATGACTGGTTTGTCGAGCCATTGCGGGATTTCCTCGAAACTTCATCGTAGCACTGGTTTAAATCCGGGCTATGTTACCGAAGGGCTTTGCTAAAATGAGGCATCGGTGGATAAGATTTGCCGGCCATGAATCTTGCGTCCGAGAGGGCCGCGGCGCCACCACCCGGCCCGGGCTGTATCCGAGGCAAAACAGGACGCAGGGGAGCTCGATGCACTGCCACATTGCCTTTTGCCGGGCCTCGCGCACCATTCTCAAGGTAACTTTTCTTTTTACAGCCGCACTCCTCTTGTGCGTGCCGTTAGTCGCGCATGCCGATCAGGCAAAAAAGCTCTATAAGCAAGGACAAACTGCCGAGGCGCATGAAAACTACGATGCGGCCTTTGAGAATTATCAGAAGGCATGGAACCTGAAACCCGACGATCTTGCTTACAAAGCCGCCTATTACCGCGTGCGTTTGACCGCGTCGTCCATGCACGTGTCCAACGGACAGAAGCTCCTGAACTCCGGCGATCGGCAGGGAGCTCTGCAGGAATTCATGCACGCACTGGCGATCGACCCTTCGAATGAATCCGCACAGCAGGGAATCGACAAGTTGCGGCGCATGGAGGGCAAGCAGGTTCAGCCGTCCGCGCAGGGAATTGCCGAGCCAAGCAGCGAGCAGGCAGAGCTTGATTCAATGGGTTCGCCGCCGGAGTTGAAGCCGCTTTCAAGCGAGCCGCTCACCTTGCATATGTCTGAAGACGCCAAGGTGGTTTACCAGGCCATTGGCAAGGCGGCAGGCGTCAACGTGCTTTTCGATCCCGAATATATCTCGAAGCGAATCCAGGTTGATCTGAACAACGTTTCCCTGATGGACGCTCTGCGGATTGTCGCCACGTTGTCTGGAACCTACTGGCGGCCGGTAACTTCGAACACGATTTTTGTGGCGGCCAATACACAGGCGAGGCATCGTGAGCTGGATGAACAGGCGGTGCAGACGTTTTATCTGACGAACGCCTGGCAGCAGAACGATCTGAACGACGTGCAAACAGCGTTACGCAACGTGATGGCCAGCAATGTGAAGGTGTACGCCGTTGCCAGTCAGAACGCGATTGTGATGCGAGGAACGCCGGATGAACTGCTGCTGGCGCAGAAGCTGATCAACGACCTCGATAAGCCGCGTCCGGAAGTTGTGGTGGATGTGGCCGTGCTGGAGGTGAGCAAGAACTGGGAACGCACGCTTGGCATTGCGTGGCCCAGTAGTGCTGGCGTTACGCTGCAGACCTCTTCCACGAGCACTTCGTCAACTGACTCGTCTTCTTCCAGCACATCGACAACCAGCCCAACGATTTACGATTTGGCACACCTGAAGGCTTCGGACTTCGCGGTGTCTGTTGGTACCGCGACAGCAAATCTGCTGCTGTCCGATTCAAGCACGCAGATTCTGCAAAATCCGCGTATTCGTGCTACGGACGGGCAAAAAGCGTCGCTCAAAATTGGCTCGCAGATTCCGGTTGCTACAGGTTCTTATCAGACCGGCGCTGCGACCGCAATTGTCAGTTCTCTGGTGAATACACAGTTCCAGTATCAGGACATTGGCGTCAATATAGAGGTCACGCCCACGGTGCACTTCGACGATGACATCACGCTGAAGGTAAAGATTGAAGTCAAGGCGCACAGCGGTGACGTGACCATCAGCGGTGTCACCGAGCCGATCCTAAGCCAGCGCGTGGCCGAGCAGGTGGTGCGGTTGCGTGAGGGAGAGGCCAACATTCTGGGCGGTATCAATGAGAAGCAGATTCAGCAGACCTGGAGCGGCATTCCTGGGTTGAGCTCAATTCCGGTTCTGCGTTACCTCTTTGGTTCGAAGGATCACACGATCACGAACGACCAGATCGTCTTCATGCTCATTCCGCACATTGTGCGCCAGCCCTCGCTCACGCCGCTCAATCTGCGCAGCATCGATACGGGCGCGGGCAACACGATTCAGTTGCGCCATATTTCGACGGAGGACAGCTCCTCCACTGAGGTAGTGCAGCCAGGGCCGATTTCGCAGGCTCCAGCGTCCGGTAATGGCCCCACAGTTGGGCCGGTTCCGGGGGCGACGGCAGCCGCTGCAGCGAAGACGGCGATTGCGCAGATGAATCAGGAGTCGCAGACCATGGGCGCACCGCCGACGCCGAATGCGGCACCCGCGCAGAACCCTCTTGGAACCCGGCTCTCTCTGGTGGAGCCGTCAAGATCCATTTCGACTGGCTCAACGTTCCAGGTGCCCATTGTGCTCACGGGAGGCACAGATATCGCGTCCGTACCTATGCAGGTGACTTACGATCCGGCACATCTTTCGCTGGTGAATGTGGACAAGGGCGATCTGCTTGGGCGTGACGGGAAGGACGTCACATTACTGCATCGGGACGAGCCGCCAGGAACGGTTGTGCTGAATGCGGCACGCCCGCCGGGCTCCGGCGGCGTAAGTGGCGCCGGTGTGGTGTGTGTACTCACCTTCCAGGCAAAGGAAAAAGGGAACAGCGCCATCGCGATTTCGCGCGCTGGAGCAATGAACAGCGCACAAAAGCCAGTCCAGGTGCAGGGCGGCCAAATCCGCGTCGCGGTGCAGTGAGGTTAATCGACATTGAGTTTCACCAGGTCAATCCGAAAGCCCGGCGAGCAGGGGCTTACCCTGGTGGAGCTTATTGTGACTGTCGTTTTGCTGGGCATTCTGGCCTCGGCGGCGATTCCGGTCGCACGTTTTCAGGTGAAGCGCGAGAAGGAGCGCGAGCTGCGCTACGACCTGTGGCAGATGCGCGACGCCATCGACAAATACAAGGATGCCGCCGATAAAGGCGCCATTCGAACGAAGGTTGAAAGCCAGAACTATCCGCCGGATCTGCAAACGCTGGTGGATGGCGTCGAAGTTCAGGGTAAGAAGGTGCGTTTTCTGAGGAAGATTCCGGTGGATCCGATGACGGACAACACGGATTGGGGCTTGCGGTCCATGCAGGACGATCCGGATTCGGATTCATGGAGCGGTCAAAGCGTGTTCGATGTGTATTCGAAATCTCAGGGAACGGCTTTGGACGGCACCAAATACAGAGATTGGTAATGCAAGAGATGCAAATGCGGGCGAGACAATCCGAAATGGGCTTTACGCTGCTGGAGCTGATTGTGGTGATGACCATTATCTCGATTCTGGCAACGCTTGCCGTGCCCAGTTTTGTGGGTGCCATCCGCTCCGCGCGCGAAGCGGTGCTGAAGGAAGATCTGCACGTAATGCGTGCCGCCATCGACTCGTATACGATGGATAAACAGAAGGCACCGCAATCGCTCGACGACCTGGTGCAGAATGGCTACCTCAAGAGCATTCCTGAGGACCCAATGACGCACTCCACCGATACCTGGACGACCGAGACGAGTGATGCGCTCTATTCGCTCGACCAGACCGAATCCGGCATTGACGATGTACATTCTGGATCGCAGGAAACAGGATCGAACGGACAGCCATACTCCACCTGGTAGGTGAGCGCGCAAGCTTTCCATGCGGTTCATTCTTCAATCATCGAAATACATATGATCGATCCACAGGAAGAAGCGAAGGAAGTCTATCGCCGTTATGCGGCAATGGCCGGTAACCTGGACTCCGAACATGGCCTGGGCGGCCAGCTTCTTTACGCCGATCTGTTAAGCCATGCGAGCATTCAGCTTGTACGAGCTGCGAATATCGCCGGTGCCGCATCGTTCACGATCTCAGCGGAGTCCGCAGCACTGCGTCAGGCGATGCGCGAGGGAATTGTAGATTTTGTTGTGACAACGCTGGACGAGGCCTTGCGCATTCTTAAAAACGAAGTGCGCAAAAGGCAGCCGGTTTCCGTGGCGATTCACTGTGCGGATGTTTCCGCCTTCATGCTGGAGATGAGGGAGCGCGGCGTGCGACCGGATTTGCAGAATGTTGCCCCCGAACCACTCGACGGGACACGAGAGTGGCTGGCGTTGTCTCTACCAGCGGGCGATGCATTGTTTGCAGCGGAGCTGGATGCGGTGGTGATGGATGCATTACCTGAGTCGGATTTATCCACGCGCCGTTGGTATCGATTGGCGCCGCGCTATCTTCCGCGCCAGATGAGAAGTCTGCGGACGGTGGCGTGCGGCAGGGAAGCTGCGCAACGCATTCAAACCTGGTATGAACAGGCGAAGCAGGTGTAAGGGATGTCGCCAACTAGTGAGATGGACGCTGAGCGCCCTCAATTTGCGACCACAGTTCCTTGATGCCGCTTCCGGTTTTTGCGGAAACGGGCAAAATCGCATCAAGTGTGAGTGCGCGCCGCAGCGCAGCCAGATTACGCGTACGCTCATTGCCACTCAAGCGGTCCACTTTAGTGGCGACCACGGCGAAGGGACGTCCCACGTTGCGCAGCCAGTCGAGAAGCTGTATGTCACTTTGCTGTGGTGGAATGTTGGAGTCCACAAGGCAAATGCATAGAGCGAGAGTGGGACGCTCGGCTAGATAGGGCTCAATAAAAGCCGGCCAGCCAGCGGTAATCGATTTCGAAATCTTGGCGTAGCCATAGCCGGGCAGATCTGCCAGGACAATCTTTGGTTGCTGACGGGGATCGAGCATCGCAAAAAAATTGATGGAGCGCGTGCGGCCCGGAGTGGACGATACTTTTGCCGCTTTATCGCCGACGAGAGCATTCAGAAGACTAGATTTGCCGACATTCGATCTGCCCAGAAATGCGATTTCCGGAACAGTGGGAGAAGGGAACTGCGCCGCATCGACGGCAGAGAGCAGAAACTGTGTGGCGTAAGGCA
Source organism: Occallatibacter sp. (assembly GCA_035550015.1). Taxonomy (GTDB): domain Bacteria; phylum Acidobacteriota; class Terriglobia; order Terriglobales; family Acidobacteriaceae; genus Telmatobacter. The sequence continues at coordinate 13,441 of DASZRJ010000012.1, forward strand.
TGATGCGACAATCAGTCTCCGATTCTGAAATTGCTTGCCGCGTTTCATTGCGGCGCTCCTCTTGAGGATACAGGATTTCAGGCCGATGCAGGTGCAGTCTCCGCTCCAAACAAGGCGCGGCGAATACGTGGAAGATATGCGCCGAGCAACATGCCACGAAAGATCATGAAGATGCAAAATGCCAGCCAGAGTCCATGATTGCCGAGAACGCGTTCAAGAAGGATTGCTGAAACCAGAAAGCCCGCGAAGGCCAGCATCATACAGTTGCGTAGTTCGCGCCCGCGCGTTGCGCCAATGAAAACACCATCCATCTGGTAGCCCCATACGGAGATGACCGGTAATACGATGGCCCATGGCAGATAACGAATGGCAAGTGGGAGCACGCGGGACTGATTGGTGAACAGCTTCACCAGATGGATTCCGAATACAAGGTAGATGAGAGAGGCGGCGATCGAGACCGCGAATGCAAGAACGGTGGAAGCACGAAGAACAGCCCGATAGTCGTCTTCACGGCGTGAACCAACGGCAGCGCCAACCAGAGCCTCTGTTGCGTTGGCGAAGCCATCCAGCGCATACGATGCGATCAGGTGCAGATTCATCAAAACGGCATTGGCCGCAAGAGTGGCATCGCCGGTGCGCGCGCCCGTCCGCGTAAACCATGCATATGCCGCGACCAGACTAAGTGTACGCAGAAAGATGTCGCGATTCAGCGAAAAGAGATGACGCAGGCTGGGCCCGTCCAGCAGTGCACGCCAGTGAAGTGGTTTCAAATGAGTGGCGGCGGGAAGGGCTATACGCGTGAGCATGAGACCGACAAGGAATCCGGCTATATCGGCGCACAGAGTAGCTGTGGCAATGCCTGCTACACCCCAGTGAAGATGCACCACCAGTTCGAGAGCAACCGCGACGTTGACCACGTTGATGGCCGCCTGCAGCGCGAGAGCCGTGCGGGCGCGCTGACGGCCTAGCAAATCGCCAAGAATGACGAAATTGGCCAAAGCTGCCGGGGCTGACCAGATGCGGATACGGCAATAGAGATCCGCATTGCGCGCGACGGCGTCGCTTGCCCCGAGCAAATGAATGGAAAACGCGATGAGCGGAGCGCGTACGAGCAAGATGAGGGCGCCGATGGCGAAGGCCGTGAAGAGAGCACGGAGGAAGTGAAGCCGCAGATTCTCTTCGTCTCCCGCTCCGAAGGCCTGTGCTACAAGGCCCGTGGTGCCCATGCGCAGGAAGCCAAAAGTCCAGAAGACGGAATTGAAGAAAATGCCCCCCATGGCCACACCACCAAGCGCGGCGGCGCCGGGCAAATGACCAGAGAGAACTGTGTCCACGGTGGACAGCAGTGGTTGCGTGAGGTTGGAAAGAATCAGTGGAATCGCCAGCACGAGAACGCGGCGGTACCAGGAGGTCATAGTGCTGATTGTACGGCGAAGATGCAAAAGAAAAGGCCCCAAGAGCGCTGCTCTCAGGGCCTTTCGATTCTGGAGCTACTGCCGTGCGGGCAGGCCGCCACCGAGCTCAGCCGGCGGCACAGCGGACATCACGTCCGATTCGGACTGCATTGGGCCAGGCAGCGGGCTCTCCAACGCAAGGGCCAGTACCTCATCCATTGCGTCAACAAAGTGCAGCTTCATTGAGCTCTTGATATTTTCAGGCAGCTCAGAAAGATCCTTCTCGTTGCCGCGTGGAAGAATCGCTTCAAAGATGCCGGCGCGCAATGCCGCAAGCAACTTCTCTTTGAGCCCTCCGATGGGGAGCACTTTGCCACGCAACGTGATTTCGCCGGTCATTGCGATATCGCGGCGCACAGGAATACGTGCGAGCGCGCTGGCAAGCGCGGTTGCCATGGTGATGCCTGCCGAGGGGCCGTCCTTTGGAATTGCGCCCTCAGGGACGTGCAGGTGAATGTCGAGATTGCGATAGAACTCGCGGCTGAGACCGAGTGCCTGCGCTTTGCCGCGAATGTAACTGAGCGCGGCTTGTGCGGACTCCTGCATCACGTCGCCGAGCTGGCCGGTGATGGTGAGCTTGCCTTTGCCGTCGAGCACCTGCACTTCCGTGGTGAGGATGCTGCCGCCGACCTCGGTCCAGGCCAGACCGGTGACAAGACCAACTTCACTTTTGTCATGTACTTCGGAATCGCGGAACTTCGGTACTCCAAGAAACTCAGAGACGTTGGTGGCGGTGAGTTCTTCCTTGTGTTTCGTACCCTTCTTGACTACGCGGCGCGCCACCTTGCGGCATACGTTGCCTAGTTCGCGCTCGAGATTCCGCACGCCCGCTTCGCGCGTGTAATAGCGAATGATTTCAAGAATGGCATCGTCCTGGAAGACGATGTTCTTTTCGCTCAAACCAGTTTGCTCGCGCTGCTTCTTCACAAGGTACTGCTTCGCGATTTCGAGTTTTTCCTGCTCGGTGTAGCCTTGCAGGCGCAGCACTTCCATGCGGTCCTGCAGCGGGCCGGGAATCGTGTGCATTACATTGGCGGTGGCCACAAACAGAACCTGCGAGAGGTCGTAGTCCACGTCGAGGTAGTGATCCTGGAACGTAGTGTTCTGTTCGGGATCAAGAACCTCAAGCAGCGCGGACGCCGGATCGCCGCGGAAGTCGGAGGCCATCTTGTCGACCTCATCGAGCAGAAAGACGGGATTTTTGGTGCCCGCACGCTTCATGTGCTGGATAATTTGCCCCGGCAGCGCTCCAATATAGGTGCGGCGATGACCGCGAATTTCTGCTTCGTCGCGCACGCCGCCGAGCGAGAGGCGTACAAACTTACGGCCGGTTGCTTTGGCGATTGACATGCCCAGTGAAGTTTTGCCCACGCCTGGAGGTCCGACAAAACAGAGGATGGAGCCTTTGGGATTCTTGACGAGCTGCCGCACAGCGAGAAATTCAAGGATGCGGTCCTTGATCTTCTCAAGGCCGTAGTGATCCTCATTCAACACTTTTTCGGCGTAATCAATGGAGCGCGTTTCCTTGGACTTTTTCTTCCATGGCACTGCGAGAAGCCAGTCAATGTAATTGCGGCTTACGGTGGATTCAGCCGACATGGGAGGCATGGCTTCGAGCTTCTTGAGTTCCTGGATTGCCTTGTCGAGAACATCTTTCGGCATGCCTGCGGATTCAATCTTCTTACGCAACTCGTCGAATTCGCTCTTTTCGCCGCGGCCTAGTTCCTTCTGGATGGCCTTGATCTTCTCGTTGAGGTAGTACTCCTTTTGTGCGCGTTCCATCTGCCGCTTAACACGCGACTGAATGTTGCGGTCAAGGTCCAGCTTTTCAATCTCGATGTCGAGCACATCGGCAATGCGCGCCAGGCGCGTCGCGGGATCGAAGATGCCGAGCAATTCCTGCTTTTCTTCGATGCCAATCTGTAAATTGGCGGCGATGACGTCAGAGAGCTTTGCGGGCTCATCCATGCGGGCACTGGCTATGATGGTTTCGTAGTTGAGCGACTGCTGCAGCTTAACGTATTGCTCGAAGAGAGAAGTGACGCGCTGCATGAGTTGCTCAAGAGCCGGCGTCATTTCAAAGTCGGTTTTGCCAGTCTTCACGGTGGCAACAAAGAAGCCGTCGCGATCTGTAATATCAGTAGATTTGGCGCGCTCCACACCCTCGACCAACACCTTGATGTTGCCATCAGGCATTTTGACGCTCTGCACGATATTGCAGATGGCGCCCACCTGGTAAATTTCCTTTGCCTTGGGCTCATCGATGGACGCGTCGTGCTGCGTTGCGAGAAAGATTCTGCGATCGCCATTCAATGCTTCTTCCAGTGCACGTACGCTGGAGAGTCTGCCCACCACGAAGGGAGTCATCATATGCGGAAAGATGACCATGTCGCGAATCGGCATCATGGGCAGCTTGATGGAATCGTTCTTTTCCCGGGAAGACGTCATTGCACCACCATTTACAAGGTTAGACGCGCCCGCACGAGCGAAGTTGCAGTAACTGGCTGAGCGTGTCTTGTAGGGATTGTACAGCGGAATGTGAAGGGGGAAACGATGAAGAAGAGAAACCAAGGTTCATAGTATTGAACTTCGGTTTCCCTTCTTGATTACCTTGATTAACCGGCCTTCTCAAGCAGGCAGAGCGAAAGATCGCGGCGCTCCACCATTTCGCGCGTGATTTCAAGATCGCGTACACGCTTGCTGGAGGGAAGGTGATACATCAGGTCGAGCATGAGCTCTTCGAGGATCATGCGCAAGCCGCGTGCACCCACCTTGCGTGAAAGCGCTTCGCGGGCGACAGCGGCGGTTGCGTCGTTCGTAAAGTGTAGACGAACATTCTCATACTCGAGCAAACGCTGATACTGCTTGAGTATCGCGTTGCGCGGCTTGGTGAGAATCTCCACCAGTGCGGCTTCATCCAACTCATCAAGCACGCCCATCACAGGCAGACGGCCCACAAACTCAGGAATGAGGCCGTACTTGATCAAATCCTGCGGTTCGGTCTTGCGCAGCAATTCGGTGTCGCGATGCGAGCGAGTGGTTGCCGCATCAGCTTCGGCGTCGATGGTTTTGAAGCCAAGAGCCTTCTTGCCCACACGGCGCCCGACCACGCGCTCCAAGCCGACAAATGCGCCGCCGCAGATGAAGAGAATATTGGTGGTGTCGACCGCGGTGAACTCCTGGTGCGGATGCTTGCGTCCGCCTTGTGGGGGCACATTGGCAACCGTGCCTTCCAGGATTTTCAGCAAAGCCTGCTGCACGCCCTCACCGGAGACGTCGCGGGTAATGGATGGGTTCTCGTCTTTGCGGCCAATCTTGTCAATTTCGTCGATATAGATGATGCCCTGCTGAGCGCGGTTCACATCACCATCGGCAGCCTGCAGCAGCTTGAGGATAATGTTCTCAACGTCCTCGCCGACATAGCCGGCTTCAGTGAGCGTGGTGGCATCGACAATCGCAAAAGGCACGTCAAGCATTTTGGCCAGCGTGTGGGCCAGCAGAGTCTTGCCCGAGCCGGTGGGACCAATGAGCAAGATATTTGACTTGGTTAGTTCCACTTCACTGTTGCGCATACGGTTCATCTGGATGCGCTTGTAGTGGTTGTAGACAGCGACGGCCAGTTTCTTCTTGGTCTGGTCCTGGCCGATGACGAAGTCGTCGAGGAAGCTCTTCACTTCCTGCGGCTTGGGCAGGTGACCGGCGGCAGTGGCGGGATGCGCATCTCCGCGATCATCTTCCAGGATGGAATTGCAGACCGCAACGCACTCGTCACAAATGTAGGCGCGGGGGTAGTCACTCGGCGACGAGATGAGCTTGGCAACGGCATCCTGCGATTTGTGACAGAACGAGCAGCGCAGCGCTTCTTCGGGTCCCGTTCGCGTTTTCATTATCGTTATCCCCCTAAAACGATCGAGTTCGACTCATGGCTTCTTCCGGCCGTTATGAGCGTGGCCGGTCGATGATTTCGTCCACGATGCCGTATTCCTTGGCTTGCTGTGCGTTCATGATAAAGTCGCGTTCCACGTCATGCTCAATGCGATCGAGCGGCTGACCAGTGTGCTTTGCCATGAGAGTGTTGGTGATTTCACGTATGCGCAGAATCTCACGCGCATGAATATCGATATCCGTTGCCTGCCCGCTCAAGCCACCCATGGAAGGCTGGTGAATGAGGATACGTGAGTTGGGCAATGCAAAACGTTTACCTTTGGTGCCGGCAAGAAGCAGGAATGCGCCCATGCTGGCCGCCTGACCGATGCAGTACGTCACCACGTTGTTCTTGATGAACTGCATGGTGTCGTAAATCGCCAGGCCTGCAGTGATGGAGCCGCCCGGAGAATTGATGTAGAGCTGAACATCCTTCTCCGGATCTTCACCGGAGAGAAACAGCATTTGAGCAACGATAAGATTGGCCACCTGGTCGTCAATGGGTGTGCCGAGAAAGATGATGTTATCGCGAAGCAGACGGGAATAGATATCGTAGGCGCGTTCGCCTCGACTCGTCTGCTCAACCACCATGGGAACCAGTGCCATTGAATGCTCTTCTCGCTCTCTTTGCCTGTGGGGTTTTGCCCCGTTTCCCTTGTCCGTGCGCCATCAAGATCAGCACACGGAAAATGTCACAACGCCGTGCTAGGCCGGCAATCTTTCATACAGCAGGGTTGCTGTTTTTTCGCGTTTCATTTGTTCCCGGATTCTAGCCAGCCCGCCATCCTGCGTCAAACGCTCGCGGATTGTCTCCACGGGCTCGCGGGATTGCAGGGCTGCCATGTGGATTTCGCGTTCGACTTCCTCATCGCTGACTTCCACGTTTTCGCTGGCAGCGATCTTATCCAGAATCAGGTTGGTCTTCACTTCGGCCACGGCGCTATCACGCTGTGCAGCACGTAAGCGGCCAAAGTCCAGTTTGCGCATCTGATCAGTGGACATGCCCTGCGCAGCAAGTGCGCGCAGGCCGCGCTCCAGACGCGCATCCACCTGCTCCTGTACGAGCGACTCGGGAACCGGAAAAGTGAAGCGCTCCACCATGGCAGCAAAAAGCCTGTCCTTGGTTTCGCCTTCCGCGCTGCGGCGCTTGCGGTTCTCCATATGCTCGCGAATACGATTCTTCAGCTCGTCGAGGTTCTCATAGTTGCCGAGTTCTTTGGCGAAATCGTCGGTCAACTCGGGCTTGATCCGCTTCTTGATGGCCTTCACGGTCACGTCGTATGCAACCGTCTTGCCGGCAAGTTTCGGTTCCTGGTAGTCCTCGGGATAAATGACCTCGGCCTTCAACTCCTGGCCGGCCTTTGCGCCGCGAAGCACTTCAGTGAAGGCAGCAACGGTATCCTTGCCGCCCACTTCCACCAGAGCGTCCTCGCCGGCAACGGGAGCCGCATCGGCTTCTCCACTAATCAAGCCGCTGTAGGAAATCTGTGCCCAGTCGCCGTCCACGATCGCGCGATCTTCTTCCACCGGCTCAACGGTTGCGCGCGACTCGAGCAGTTCTTCAAGCTCGCGGTCGAACTCTTCGCCAGTGACTTCAACAGGCAACTTCTCAACTGTAACGTCCTTATAGCCCTCGATAGAGAACTCGGGAACGAATTCAAACACTGCCTTTACATGCAGCGGCTTACCGTCTTCAACCGTGAGCTCAGTGACCTGCGGCTGGCCGACTGGTTTTACGCCTAGCTCGCGTACGCCCTGTTGAAAGCGCTCGGGCAGCAGACCGTCGATGACTTCCTTGCGAATCTCGTTTGCATACTTGCGGCGAATCACGCTTTCCGGCGTTTTGCCGGGGCGAAAACCGGGGATGCGCGCATATTTCTGATAGGCACGGGTGGTCTTGCGAAATGCCTTGGAAACATCGTCGGCAGGCAGGTCAAGGACCAGTTCACGGGTGCATTCCGGATTCAGTACCGGGCCGTGCTGATGTTCGTGGTCGTGAGTATGGCCTTCGTGTGAATGAGACTCTTCGGCTAATTCAGCGGAGGGGGTGTTTTCGAGGGTGTCTGTAGAACTCAACTTTTTGCCTTCCAGGCGCATTCTGCGCCAGCTAAGCCATCACCGATTTCGGCGCTAACAGCAAGTCGCTCGGCTTGGCCAAGGGATACATCTTTCATGGTAAGAGGGTTTCAAGGAAGGGTCAAACCGCGCTGGACCCACCATTTGGCCCCTGCATCGCCGAAGTCACGTTACTGCTCAGTGACATATATCTTTCCCGTTCCAGCCGTAAGGTCCATGTCTGTGTACTGCAGTGGACACAAGAGCCGCCCAATGATGGCGTGATTTTGACTCCTGACCTGTAAGTGATAGGGCGCAATCATCTTCGATGACCGCATTTATCTGCAGCCTATAAGATGCACGCGTTACCCTGCAGGCTTCATTCCACCAGTTGGCGCGTTATCCACACCATGTGGAGCCTGTGGAATATGTGGACAAACCAGGTACAAGTGTTTCGAAAAAAGATGCGAACACGAGATGGTTGAGACAGTTCCTTTTGGGAACAGTTCAAAAGCGGAAGACAAGTCCGGTGGTGAAGCGTGCGTGTGTGCCTTCACTTGGAGAAATGGATGGTGCTTCGATTCTGTCACCCTGCACGCGCCAGGCAAAGAAAGGCAGGACAGGAACATCGAGACCCCCGCCAAGAGCATAGGCAAAATCGGTTTGAGAAATGGACAAATTGGAATCGGAATTGGACGAGTGTTCGGCGCCAATCAGTCCATGCGCGAAGATATGGACGCCTACGGCCCCGAGTGTGACACGCGGTCCAAAAAGAAATGTGGTTGTACGCGGAATTCCATCATTTGCGCCGGTACCATACCGTGCCACGTCAGCTTCCACGCCGAGGAATGGAAGTCCAACTTTGAAGTGGCCGGTCGCTTCCCAGCCGTTCAAGCCGCCAACGTTGGGATAGAAGGCGTCTGTCCCCAGGCGGCTGTATCCGAAGAAGAGATCGCCTTTAGGCACTTGCGCTGATGCCATGCCAGCACTTGAGGACATTGCAATTGCGAGTGCGGTGATGATTCCAGTGCGAAAGATGGTTTGCTGCATCGAGCGGAATGATGCCATGGGAGAGCTCCGATCTAGCCGCACAAACGGCCGCGTTTCTTTGATGGTGCCACGAGCGATGACTATCTTTTACACGTCTGGCAAGGGGGAGCCTGATAGGTTACGTGTATTCGGCAATAAGGAAATCACGTCAAGGGGAGCGGTATGAAGGGGTTGAGCGCGGGTAATTTCTGCGGGAAGTGGCTGGGAGGTAGAGCCATCCTTGTTCTGATTGGTGCGATGGTGCTGTCTGCAACGAGCGCGATCATGTTCGCGCAAACCGAGTCGCAGCGCATGAAGGTGGCAATCGTGGGGTTGGAGCACGGGCATGTGGCGGGTTTTCTATCGCAACTGCCGCACCATAACGATGTGGAGCTTGTCGGTATTGCCGATGAGCATGCGGATCTTCGTGCTAAATATGCCCGTGACTTTCATCTGCCGGACAGCCTCTTCTACGAGAAGATGGCCAACATGCTTGAAAAGACGCATCCCGATGCAGTTCTTGTCTACACGCCCATCTCCGAACACCGCCATGCGATCGAAATTGCCGCACAGTATGGAGTCCCTGTCATGGTGGAGAAGCCGCTGACTATTTCGCTGGACGATGCACTTGCCATTCGCGCCACCTCGAAGAAGTATCACATTCCTGTACTCGTGAATTACGAGACCACATGGTATGCAAGCAACAGGATGGCGTATGACGAACTCGAGCAGGGCCGGCTTGGACCGGCGCGGCGCGTGGTTGTGCATGACGGTCATGAAGGGCCGAAGGAAATTCATGTGCAACCGGAGTTTCTTGCCTGGCTGACCGACCCTGCGCAGAATGGGGCCGGCGCACTCTACGATTTCGGCTGCTACGGCGTGGACCTGATGACGTGGCTGATGCACGGCGAGACACCTCTCACGGTGACAGCCATTGTGAATCACGATAAGCCGCAAATTTATCCACGTGTCGATGACGACGCGACGATCATTCTGCAGTACCCGCACGCACAGGCTGTGATTCAGGCTTCATGGAACTGGCCTTTTGGCCGCAAGGACATGGAAGTGTATGGAGCGAACGGTTACGCGATCACGGTGGGTGCGGATCAAGTACGCCTGCGACTGCAGAACGAGCGCATCGAGCGTACCGCAACCGCGCCGTCGCTCCGATCAAACGAGCGCGATTCATTAAGCTATCTTGCCGCGGTGCTGCACAAACAGATTGTCCCGAAGGGCGACCTGACTGCACTCGATACCAATGTGACGGTGATGCAGATTCTGGATGCGGCCCGCGAGAGCGCGCGCACGGGGCGAACCATACGCCTGAATCGTATTGGAGAGTAGCGGCGGACGGTCAGCGCGAATTCTTTCAGTGATGCGCTGTAACGGTTTAGGCTGAAGGTCCGGAGACTCAATGAGCAATAAATGCGCGCACTGCGGAGCTCAGTTGGAAGAGCATACTTTAGTCTGCATTCTTTGCGGCGCAGAGAAGCAGCGGACTGCGGATGTTCAGGAGATCGCGCCCGAGGCAGCACAGCCGACGCCCGAGATGCTCATCGCGAGAAAGGCTTCAGAAGAAGCAAATCTCTCAGGCATTGGCGGTTGGCTGGTCTTTACCGCCATTGGACTTATCCTGGCTCCATTTCTGAATCTGTTCGCGCTTGCCACTGACGGACGTCTATTGTTCAACCCCGGCGCGCGCGACTATCTGATGAATCACGCGGGCCTGTATCTGCTCATTGTCTTTGAGGTCATCAGCAACCTTGTATTTCTCTTGTACTGCACCGGCTTGAATGTTCTCTTTTATGCAAAGAAGAAAGCGTTCCCGGTTGCGATGATTGTGTTTCTTGCTGCGAATGTTCTCGTCATCTCGATTGATCACATCAGCGTTGCACAGTTGGCGCTACCGGAGAAGCCCACGCAGCTCATTCGCGCGCTGATTGGTGCAGCCATCTGGATTCCATACTTTATGCGTTCGCGTCGTGTAGCTCTTACCTTTGTTCGCTAAGCCCTTTAAACAAAAGCCCGGCATAACGGCCGGGCTTTTGTTGCGTATTGTTTGCCTGCATGTGCCTATTTGGAGGGGACGAAGACACGCAGCCGCACATGCCACTTGGTGCTTTGTCCCGGCTTCAAGGTCACCATGCCGGTATCCATCTTGCCCCACTCTTTGCCGAAGGGATCGGCGAAGTTGTACTGGTCTTCAATGGCCACGAACTTCTGCGTGGGGGGGGCGTACATCTGAATTGTCTTAATCTCCGGTGACAATCCCTCGATCTTCACGCCGTAGTGCGCGGCAGGATCAATCACCTTTACTGTCACCATGCCGTCTTTCCAGTTCAGGTGGCTCCAGTTGTCGTCATAGAAATGTTTGGCGAGCGGTGCGCCGTCTGCCGCTTGCAGATCGTACTGCGTATCCTTCACCGGCAGCAACTTGCCTGTAGGAAAAACGCTGTCGTAGTTGTTCACCTGGGCCGTCATGGAACCCGGAATGTGGATGCGCACCTGCGTGCGATCTCCCGAAGGCAGATTGAAGTACGGATGCCATCCAATCGCGATCGGCTCTGCTTCATTGCCCACATTCTTGGCAACAATACTCACATTCACCGCGTCTGCAGTGAGCGAAATTGTGTAGTAAAGGTCGGTCTTTGAAAGCCAGTAGCCGCCGAAACTGCCGGCATGCACAATACCTGTCACCTCCTGCCCGCCAGGAATCTCGTGCACCTTCACATCATCGGTTTTAGCTTTGAGAATCAGCCCATGCATCGCATGGCGTTCTGCGCCGGGTTCCTTGCCCACGTTGTTGGCGGGCAGCGTGATGGTGTGGCCCTCCCAGGAAGTCGTGAGTGTTTTTTTGTTGGCTGAAAGTTTGCCAATGATGCGATTCGGATACGGTACAAGAAACGCGGCACCCAAACGATAGCCAAGATTGCCAAATGCGTCGTCCTTCACGTCAAGCATCTCTTTGGATGCGGCGAGATTGGGCGAGGCCAGAACATCCACCGTGCCTTTATCGGGGAAATTGGCTGTGATCTGCTGCAATTCCATACCACGGCCGGGCATGAGTGTGATGCTGGTGAACTCTGGTTTTGTCTTGCTTACGGCCGTGCGTTTGAGAACGACAATCTTCTGTCCGCCGATCTCAGTCGGCTGTTGTGCGTGGACTGAAGCGGCAACGAAAGCCGGCGGAGCAAGCAGCAATGCTGTAAGAAAGGCTGTCGTGTGGGATGCAGGCTTCATGGAAATCCATCTCCGGTAGAGCGATATTTATCCGGAATCGGCTGGCTTAGCCGGTGTGTTGGGACACCGGCAGAAAGCGTATTCCGGAAGCCGCCTCATTCTACGACAACCGCCCCGCAGACCGCATGCGCCGCTTGGACAGGCCGCGAAAATTCTCAATGCCGCTCATGCGCACACTTCCGCGCGTACAGAGCCGGAGCACCCTCGCCTCGCGCTATAATTCCACCAGCAGCGGGAGTAGTTCAGTGGTAGAACGTCAGCTTCCCAAGCTGAATGTCGCCGGTTCGATCCCGGTCTCCCGCTCCAGCCTTCAAGCTTCCCCACGGAAAACAGTCCCAGAGGGCGCACTTTATGTGCGGACATTCAGCGTAACGAGTCGGGGGGGACGGCTTCCGGTTCGTCGTAGGCAGGGTGTTCTCCACCCATACCCCAGCAGAAGATGTAGTTCGAGGTTCCTACGCCCGCGTGAATGGACCAGCTTGGAGTAATCACTGCCTGTTTGTTGCCGACGAGAATGTGCCGAGTCTCATGGGGTGGGCCCATCAGGTGTAGCACGCGGTCATCCGGTTTGAGTTCGAAATAGAGCCTGACTTCCGACCGCTTTTTGTGTACTTGCGGTGGGAAAGTGTTCCAGGCACTGCCAATTGCAACTTCGGTGAATCCCATAGTGAGCTGGCAACTTTGCACGCCGTCTCTATAAATCACATTTGTATTGCGCTGCAGGTCGGCATTGCGTGGCGAACCTGTAACGACTGGCCGCGTATGGCCTACGTCGACACGCACCGCAGGAAAGCTTTTGTGTGCAGGGTAACTAATAAAGTAGTACTCCGCTGGAGACTGGGCGGAAAGGCTAAGAAATGTGATGTGTTCGGAACCTTTGCCAATGTAGAGCGAGTCAAGAAAAGCGAGATCGTGCGCAACGCCATCTACAAGCACAACGCCAACGTCTCCGACGTTGAGGATACCGATTTCGCGATGCTCTGCGAAGAACCTGGAATGAGGGTTCGGCTGCGCTTCAAGGGTAAGTGGTTCCGCAAGTGGCACCACTGAGCCAACGATTGCATGGTCGAGATCGATATAAGCGAGCTTGATTTCGCCTGGCGCAAAAAGATCATCAATCAAAAAAGATGCACGCAATTCCTCGGTAGACATACGTGTGAATCGGACTGCGTCAGCAACCTGAACGATGCGCATGGATTGGCAGAACCACCCTGAGGTTTCTACTTCTTCGATTGTCCGCCAGAATACTGCCTGCTCCATATCACTAATAGGGAATTCGAGGTCCTATCTATTGCCCCATGCGTGACTAACCAGCTTTCGGAAAGCATCACGGTAACCTAGACTGATAACTAGTACTTAACTTAGTAACCATATTTAGTAATCAATTAACTGTTACTAGATGGACTTAGATGCGTGTGTCGCCAGAAATTTCGCGCGTTCAAAGACCTCGCGTAGCATCGTCCGTGTCAGTTTTCCTGTGTTCGTGTTCTGCAACGAAGGATGATAGCTTGCAACGGTAACCAGTCCAGAGGGAAGAGTGTACTCCGCGCCATGACGAAAGATAAGGCCTGCACGTGACGCCAGTGTGCCGGTTCTGCGCTGATGTGCAAGCAATCCGTCGAAGGCTATGCGGCCCAGGCACACCACCACACGCAAATTATGCAATAGTCGAATCTCTTCGTCGAGAAACGGTGCGCAGTTGTTCAGCTCCTGCTGCGTGGGTTTATTTCCCGGCGGTGCACACCGGCCGACAGAGGTGATCAACATATCCGTGAGCTTCATGCCGTCGTCGCGCGAAGTCGCATTGGGCTGCGATGCAAATCCTGTTTCGTGCAGGACAGGATAGAGAAAATCTCCCGATCCATCTCCGGTAAACGGCCGTCCCGTGCGATTCGAGCCGTGTGCGCCGGGAGCGAGTCCCAGTACCAGTACGCGCGCGTTGGGATCGCCGAAGCAGGGAACCGGCTTGCCCCAATACTCCCATGTGGCATACGCACGGCGGCGTACCTGTGCAATGTGTGTGCAGTACGCGCGCAGCCGCGGGCAGAGATTGCATTGAACGATGCGCGCGTTGAGCGCGTCGAGCGTTTTAATGGCAGAGCCCATGGCGAAATTGTAGGGTACTCAAATGCTTCGACAACGTATCTGTCGCTCACTGCCTATTGTTGACGCCTGTTCATCTTCGTGCGGCGATGCAGGCGTAGACTGGGCTTAGAGCCGTGCCCAGCGCGGTTGCGAATGTTTCAGACGAGGGTGTGCGATGAAAAAGGCGAAGCTGTTGTTGCTTGCGGGCGACTTTGTTGAAGACTACGAAATCATGGTTCCTTTCCAGGCTCTGCAGATGGTGGGGCACACGGTGGACGCAGTTTGTCCTGGCAAGAAGAAGGGCGAGCAGGTGCGCACTTCGATTCACGATTTCGAAGGCGATCAGACCTACTCAGAAAAGCGCGGCCACAATTTCACACTCAATGCCACTTTCGATGAGATCGATGTTGCAAGCTACGATGCGCTTGTTGTTCCAGGCGGACGTGCGCCTGAGTATCTTCGCTTGAACGAAAAGGTGCTGGACATCGTTCGCCATTTCGACAAGGCAGGCAAGCCGATCGCCGCATTGTGTCACGGTCCGCAGTTACTGGCAGCGGCCGGCGTGCTGAAGGGGCGCAAGTTGAATTCGTATCCAGCATGTGCACCGGAAGTGGAGCTGGCAGGTGGCACATTTGTGAAGCTGGATTTCTCGGACGCTACGGTGGATGGCAAACTGGTTACCGGTCCGGCGTGGACGGCGCATCCCGCATGGCTGCGCAAATTTCTTGAAGTACTCGATGCGCATCTGGCCGCATAGGCTGGGCTACGAGCGAATCATTTCAGGCTGGACGGCGCGGATCTTGCGAAGGGGCTGCGCCGTTCCACATTTGAGCACCTTCTGAATCTCGGCAAGAATGGAGAGCGCGACGGCCGCGGGCGTTTCCGCCTGCAGGTCGAGGCCTGTGGGTGCGTGCAGTTCCTCCAGCCGGTCCTCAATCTGATCGTGCGTAATTGGAAGGTTCAAAAGGCGAGCGACATCTTCCAGCAGTTCGCGCGTGCGGCGCTGGGGGCCGAGGACGCCGATGTAGCCTGGCTGTACCGATGCAGCAAGAAGCGACGCGACAAAATGCGTATCCTGCTCAAAGCTATGTGTCATTACAACGGCCGCATCACCGGCGTGCGGAGCAAAATACGAAGAAGCCGCGTGGGGCAGTTCGCCACTGGGCGCAACAGAGACACGATGCGCCATTGGGAAGCGTGCGGGAGTGGCTAGGTGCGAGCGGCCGTCGACCACTGCGACCCACCAACCCAACTCACGTGCCATCCGCGCCAGCGGCTTTGCATCATCACCTGCCGAGAATATCCAGAGCCCGATGCGTGCAGGAAGATAGATGGCCCAGACGCGCGCGGAACTGCTTTTGAGGGCGACATTCAACTCAACGCTGCTCCGCGTTTCGAAGGCGTGCAGTGCCAGATGCTGAAGGGCTTCGCTTCCGCTCGCGGAACCGTTGGCGTGCAGGAAGGCTCGCTGTGCCATTGACGGGCCTTCAAGGACGGTCGCCATTGCGATAGGAGTGCGTGCCGCGAATGCATCCGACAAAGCCGACAAGACGGAGTCCGCAGTGTGCGAGCGCTCAAGCAGCAGATGTACAACGCCACCGCAGCCCGAACCGTATGGCATCTCGCCGTCATCAACTGCGGTAGAGTAGGTTTCTACCGTAGGGCCTTTCTCAGTCAGCCACCAGGCGCGCTTTGCAACCTCTGCTTCAAGGCAGCCGCCGCTTACAGTTCCTGCGCGCCGTCCATCGGGCGCAAGCAACATGCACGTGCCGGGTTTGCGATAACTGGGGCCATCGACGGAGACGATGGTGGCGAGCACAAAATCTTTCCCCTCAGCTTTAAGGGCACGCCAGAGTTCGAGAATCGGCTCGAGATCCGTCATTCAATTTTTCCCAGTGACATCAGGCCTCAAGAACATTTGACTTTAGCAGATCTTCGATCCGAATGGGTAGGCTACGTACGCGGACTCCGGTGGCGTGATACACCGCCGAGGTAATAGCGGGCGCCACGCCCGCCATTCCGATTTCGCCGATACCGCGCGCGCCGTACTCGTTCACGATCAGGTCGGGATAGTCGAGGAACGTTACGTCGAGATGGGGCAAATCCGCGCAGGTGGTCACCATATAGTCGGCAAAATTGCCGTTGATGGGCTGTCCGCGTTGTGCCTCATAGTGTGTCTCCTCAAATAAGGCCATGCCCAGACCCATCACCGCTGCGCCAAGTATCTGATTAGTTCCGGCTTTGGTATTGATGATGCGTCCGCAGTCGAAGATGGAATAGATCCTGCTCACACGCAGACGCGCAATCTCCGGTTCCCATTCCACCTCGGCAAAGTGGCAACCGTAGGAGTGCAATGAATACTTCTGCGCCTTTGGGTCTTCGAAGGAGGGATGAGTCCTGCCGGTTGCCGTCACGCCGCTCAAATCGGCAATGCGCAGAATCTCTGCGAAAGGAATGCCTTGCATGGTTTCGTGTGTCGGCGTGAACTCGCCCTTCTCCAGAGCGACGCCTTGCATCGGAGACTGGCTGATTGTACGAATCAGTCCCGCAGATAGCTCCAGAATGTCGGGTTTTGCGCCGTGGAAGGGGGAGCCGGGAGTGGTTGCGGCAATCTGCAGCATCCGCTTTACCGCTGTTTTGGATGCATCTGTTGCGGCGGGCAGAATTGCACTGGTCACCATCGATCCGCCGGAGGTTGGCCCATCCGGCAATCCCGTATCGCCAAGAAATACATCGATGCGGTCCAGCGGTACGCCGGTCTCAGCGTGGGCCACCTGCGCAAAGACCGTGTACGTACCGGTCCCGATATCCTGCGTGGCGCAGCGGACACATACGCGCCCGTTCTGGCACAGCTCGACAGATGCAGTACAGGGGACACGTGCCGCAGCCCACGAAGCTCCCGCAACACCCCAGCCGATTACCTTGCCATCTCGACGCATGGATCCTACTTCGGGTGTGCGCTTCTTCCAGCCGATCTTTTCTGCACCGGTCGTGTAGCACTCTTTCAAATGGCGCGAGGAGAAGGGCTTGTTGGTGCCTTCATCGCGTTCGGAGTCATTCAGCAGCCGCAGTTCAACCGGATCCATCTTCAGTTTGATGGCAAGCTCGTCCATGGCTGACTCGAGCGCGAAGAGGCCTGGTACGGCGCCGGGGCCGCGCATCGGGGCTGGCGCACCCACATTGCGGCGTACCATGCCGGTGGTGACAACCAGATTTGGGCAGCTATAGAGGAACGGTGTCTGCTCGCCGCAGTGCTCCACAAAGTTGTCGTTAATGGACGTCTGCGAAAAGAAGTCGTGGCGAATCGCGGTGAGCTTGCCATCTTTGGTGGCGCCCAGACGAATGCGCTGCTGTGTGTGCGGTCTGTGTCCGACATTGGAGAACATCATGCGCCGGTCGACAGAAATCTTTACAGGCCGTTTGAGCTTAATGGAAGCTGCAGCGGCAATTGTGGATTGCGGCCAGGGGAAGAGCTTACCGCCGAAGCCCGAACCGATGAAGCGCGAGATGACGCGCACATTTTCGCGTGGAATGCCCAGCACAGCGGCCATTACATTGCGATGGTTCACCACGCCCTGCGACGACTCATAGAGCGTGAGGTTCTCGCCATCCCAGTCCGCAACAGTGCCATGCATCTCCATGGGGTTGTGCGTCTCCACAGGCGTCACATACGTTTCGTCCACGACTACAGGCGCTTCTGCTAATGCTTTATCGGGGTCGCCGCGTAGCCAGCTACTAGGGCGCGGGCCATCGAAATTGCTCAGGTCATATTCCACGTTTGGCGTATCCGCATCGTACTCCACGCGAATCGCATCCGCCGCGGCATTGGCCTGCTCCAGCGTCTCAGCCACAACCGTGGCTACAAACTGGCCCCAGTACGCAATGTTGTCATCGGCAAAGGGCGGCCGTGACTCGTTGGTTCGGCCCGATGACTGCTCAGAGACCAGCCGATATGCATCGGTCATGTTGCCTTGATGGAGCACAAGCAGCACGCCCGGCATCTTCTCGGCCCTGGATGTGTCGAGTGAGCGAATGCGTCCGCTTCCAATCGTGCTCTGCACGGCAACCGCATGCACCAGGCCTGGAAGGTCATGGTCTACTGCATAGCGTGCCGTTCCAGTCGTCTTCAGCGAGCCATCGATACGGGGGACGCCTGTACCGATAATGTCCGCCGCGTTGGAAAGATTACCAATTGCCATGTGAGATTCCCCCGAAGGATTTCTTAGGCAGTCGCCATTTTGAGTGCGTGCGTGATGCAGCGCTTCGCCAATTCCACTTTGAATGCGTTGTCTTTGCGCGGCTCTGCTCCGGCCAGTGCTGCTTCGGCGGCCTTGCGGAACGTCTCCAGATCCGCGCGCTTACCGAGGAGAGCCATCTCCGCTTCATGCGAGCGCCACGGCTTGGTGGCCACTCCGCCAAGCGCCACGCGCACGTAGCGAATATGCCCGCCTTCCACGCGCGCCACAATAGCAGCAGAGCTTAATGCAAACTCATAACTGGCGCGGTCGCGCAGTTTCAGATAAGCCGACTTCGCTCCAGCAACGGGCTTCGGCAGATCGACGTAGGTAATCAGTTCTTCCGGCTGCAGTGCGTTTTCAATGTTCGGTGTATTGCCGGGCAGCTTGTGAAAGTCCTCAAAGGCGATGGTGCGTTTGCCCTTTGGTCCTTCAACATGAATCGTAGCTTCCAATGCGGCCATGGCCACGCACATATCGGATGGGTGAGTCGCAATGCAGTGGTCGCTTGTGCCTAGAATTGCGTGGATACGATTGAACCCGTCCATCGCGGCGCAGCCCGTACCAGGCGTACGCTTGTTGCAGCCGAAGCCGCCGGGCGTTCCGGCTGAGGGCTCGCGGAAATACATGCAGCGTGTGCGTTGCATTAGATTGCCACCCGTGGTTGCCATGTTGCGCAACTGCGGCGATGCGCCGGACAGCAGCGCCTCGGAAAGCACCGCGTAGTTCTGCTTCACATCGGCATTCCAGGCAAGGTCAGAGTTGCGTACCAAGGCGCCAATGCGCAGCCCGCCGCTGGGCAGCCTTTCAATTTTGTCCAGCGGCAGTAGATTGATGTCAACCAGTGCCGGTGGTTGCTCGACTGAAAGCTTCATCAGATCGACCAGCGTAGTCCCACCTGCAATGAGCTTGCCTGTGGCCGATTTTGCGATGGCTTTGTCGACGCCTGTGGGTTTTGCGTATCCGAATGTCTGCATGGTATGTATCTCCCTTGCGATTCAGGTGAACGTCAGGCGCGTGCGCGCACCTGCTTCACGGCGGCAACAATATTGGTGTAGGCACCGCAGCGGCAGATATTGCCCGCCATGGCCTCTTTGATGTCGTTTTCATTGGGACCGATGGGCTCATTGAGCAATGCAACCGCGCTCATAATCTGTCCGCTGGTGCAGTAGCCGCACTGGTAGCCGTCATGCTCCACAAAGGCCGCCTGCATGGGATGCAGATTGCCAGGCTGTCCCACGCCTTCGATGGTCGTAATCTCATCGCCTTCGTGCATCACCGCAAATGAGAGACAACTGTTTACGCGACGGCCATTCACATGCACCGTGCATGCGCCGCACTGGCCGTGGTCGCAGCCCTTCTTGGTGCCGCTCAGGTGAATGCGTTCGCGTAACGTGTCAAGCAGCGTAGCGCGCGTGTCGAGTCCGCGAAGTGTGTACTCTTTGCCGTTGATCTTCAGCGTCACATCGATTGTTGTTGCCGTTGCGTCATCTGCGGCGGGCGGCTCAAGAACGGGAGTTGCCGCGCTCAGCGGGGATGCACTGGCAATCAGGCCGGTTGCACCAAGCCCTCCGAGAAACGAACGGCGGCTGAAGCTGCCGAACTGCGAGGACTTCGATTCGTCGAGCGGCTCAAGCTCCAGCGTCTGCTGGTCGGGTGCAAGCTCGGGCTCAGGCACAGCTGCAATTATGGAATGCGAGTGGTTCGACTCTGCCACAGGAGACCTCCTTGGGCTAAGAACGCTTCAAATTCACTGCCGCGGGCTACGCGCGAATACTTGTAGACTTGGTGGGCGGCCAGGGGAAGCCGTGCCAGTTGTGTGGAAACAGACTGTTGCGAATTTGTTAGCAATCAATCCGCAGGAGAATTCTACACGTTGATAAACGTCTGCATTGCTGGTGCATACCTCTCTCCAGCAACTGCATCTGGTGGAAACGCCTCATTAAGTTGACCAAGTATCTCCGTGGAAAGTTTCAACTCAGCCGCTGCCGCATTTTCTTCCAGGTACTTTCTCCGCTTGGTCCCAGGAATGGGCACAATCTCTTCACTCTGCGCCATTACCCAGGCCAGCGCCAATTGCGTTGGCGTTGTGCCAAGCTGTGATGCAAACCGCTTCACCTTTTCAACCAGTTCCAGATTGCGGGCGAAGTTTTCGCCCTGAAAGCGCGGGCTGATGCGCCTGAAATCTCCTGGCTCAAAATCGTCTGGCGACTTGAACGCGCCGGTAAGAAAACCACGACCGAGCGGGCTGTAGGCCACAAACGCGATGCCGAGCTCATGGCAGAGCGGCAGCAATTCTGATTCCGGGTCCCTGCTCCAGAGCGAGTACTCGGTTTGCAGAGCTGTGATGGGATGCGTTGCATGTGCGCGTTGAATGGTCTTGGGAGCGGCTTCGGACAATCCGAGAAAGCGTACTTTGCCCTCTTCCACTAGGCGCGACATTGCTCCGACCGTCTCCTCAATGGGAACCTTAACGTCCACACGATGCTGGTAATAGAGATCGATGGTCTCAATGCCAAGCCGTTTCAGGCTGGCTTCGCATGAAGCTTTCACGTAGGCAGGAGATCCGTCCACACCACGGCGTTCCGGATGCGCAGGGTCACGCACAATGCCGAACTTGGTTGCGACAAAGAACTGCGCGCGCCGTCCCTTCAGGGCTTTGCCAACGAGCTCTTCGTTTGTATGTGGACCGTAGATATCGGAGGTGTCCAGGAAGTTGATGCCCAGCTCGAGCGCGCGGTCAATCGTGGCCAGTGACTCCGCGTCATTGAGCGAACCGTAAAACTCGCTCATCCCCATGCAGCCAAGCCCCATGGCGGAAACTGCCGGCCCATTTTTTCCAAGCGTACGCGTCTTCATTCCGCGATTCCCATGAAGGTTGAAGAGTGGGTTAGCTTGCTACAACAATTTCGCAATTCACAGGCGGTTCCATATCTTTGGGACCTCCAATGCGAATACGATTCTCAATCTTTTTGTAGTTGGCGATTTTGTGCGTAAGCAAAGCGTGCGCCTGTTCCAGTCGCTTGATCTGTTCGGCAATTTCCGAGCGGTGGTCCTCAAGAATCTTGCGCCGTGCCTCGGATGTGCCATCACCCAACTCGCGCAACTCCGCATAACGCTGCATCTCGCGAATCGGCATGTGCGTAGCACGCATGCAATGCAGGAATTGCAGCCATGCTTCATCGGCCTCTGAATAACGGCGATGCCCATTGCGCGCTCGGCCCACTGGCTGTATAAGTCCGACGCGCTCGTAGTAGCGCAGCGTGTGGGCGGTCATGCCGCACCGTTCCGCCATCGTCTGAATGGAGTATCCTGAGTCGCTCACAAGCTAAACCTACAACTTGGAGCGCGCTCAAAGTCAAGGTGGGATTATTTCGTTTTGACTATACCGTATGCTCGTTGAGTGGAGGCGTGCGATGGCAACAATGGCTGACTACGAAGAGATGCTCAAAGTGGCCCTGGAAGAGGCTCGCCAGGGACGTGCCGAGGGTGGCATTCCCATTGGTGCGGCGTTGTTTACGCGCGCAGGCAAGCTTGTGAGCCGCGGGCATAACCGCCGCGTGCAGCAAGGCGATCCCAGCATTCATGGAGAGACGGATGCCTTTCGATGTGCTGGAAGGCAAAAGAGCTATCGAGACCTGATTATGGTCACCACACTCGCTCCCTGCTGGTATTGCAGCGGTCTGGTCCGGCAGTTCCGCATCGGCGCAGTAGTGGTTGGAGAGAGCAGCACCTTCTCCGGTGGCATCGACTGGCTGCGCGAAAACGGGGTCGAAGTCATCGATCTCGACAATGAGGAATGCCGCACATTGCTTGAAGGTTTCATCCATGAGCACCCGGAGATTTGGAACGAAGATATCGGCGAGATTTAACCCCGCTCAATCTTGATATGGTTATGCGGGGAGAAAAACCAATGGAACGCCGTCAATTTCTAACAACGTCACTGGCCGCAGCCGCTCTCGGTGTTGCGGGCAAAGCAGAAGGGCAGGGAACCACAAAACAAACGCGCGAGTATTACCGCATCGAGCGATATACCCTGCAGAATGGCCCGCAGACAAAACTTACAGAGACCTACCTCAACGACGCATTCATACCAGCTATAGCGCGCCATGGCATGGGACCCGTCGGCGCATTCAGTCTGAGTTTTGGGCCGGAGTCACCTACGTATTATGTGCTGATTCCCGGTCCGGACCCTGCCGCACTTGCAAAGCTTGAATTGGATCTTTCCGGCGATGACGAATTCTTGAAGGCTGCAAGACCCTTCTGGGCGGCGCCTTCCGCGGCTCCGGCTTTTCTGCGCGTGGAAACATATTTGCTGGCCGCATTCGAAGGCTGGCCAAAACTCACTTTGCCTCCGGCATCGGCAACCAAATCAAAACGTATCTTCCAGCTCCGTACCTACGAGGGGCCCAGCTTCCAGGCACACGTCGACAAGGTGAAGATGTTTCACTCAGGAGAGTTCGACATCTTCGCAAGAGCTGGTTTTCATATGGTCTTCTTCGGAGACACGCTTGTTGGCAGCCGCATGCCCAATCTGACCTACATGCTTTGCTTTGAAGACAACGCTGAACTCGACGCCAAGTGGAAACTCTTTGGCAACGATCCGGAGTGGAAGAAACTCTCCGCCGATCCGCGCTTTGCCTATGAGCCAATTGTTTCGAACATCACGAACCTGGTGCTCAGCCCACTTGCCGCATCGCAGATCTAGCACCAGGCATAAATCATAGAGAGCATGCCGTTTCGTTGATCGGGAATTATGTCGTCGAGGGAGCGGCGAGCTTTCTTTGTTTGCCCATTACGCGTGTCAGTTCCAGTAAGGATTCATCGGTTTCCCGTGCCGATGCAATCTGCATGCCGCCCACCGTATACGGAACGGTCACAACTGGAACACCGGCGAGGCTGAACGGTGTTGTGTAGCGCAGAATGCGCGCGCGCGCTTGACTATTGTCGGCTCCCGCAAGCAGCGCGGCCACGGGCGATGCAGGAAGAATAAGAAGCTGGTGCTCTGCAAACTGCGCATCTACACGTGCGCGAAATTCAGAATGCCGCTCGCGCAGCAGGGCCAGCTCCGCATCGCCGATGTGAGCACCCCATTCCAGCCGTTCTCGAATACCAGCCGCGAAATGCTCAAAATGGCCGGCATGGATGCGCGCCGCTTCCCATGCCTGAATCGGCGCATAGATCTCAAACGCATCTTCCCAAAACTCAGCATCAAAAGTTGAGTGGCGCAATCCCAGAGCTTCAAGCTCGCGTGCGCAGGTTTCCATCTCTACGGTAATGGCTGATTCGCAATCATTCAGAAATGCCGTATCGATGGTTGCGAAGCACGTGAACGGCCGTGGATTGGGCGGATTTTCCGGAGCGAAAATACTTCCGAGCAATGGAGCATCTTCCAGGTCGCGAAAAAGCCAACCCATTGTGTCGAATGACTGCGCCAGATGTCCTGCACCAGACCAATCGCCACGTCCGAGTGTGGAGCGATAGCCTGCCAGACCACACAGCGCCGCAGGTACGCGCACCGATCCGCCCGTGTCGGTTCCGATCGCCGCAACGGCCGAACCTTCAAGAATCGATGCCGCTGAACCAGACGACGATCCGCCCGTGAGTCTGTCCGGTCTACCTGGTTGCACGCAATCGCCAAACTCCGGGTTCTCACCGGTAACTCCATACGCCAGCGGATGAAGATGCGTTTTGCCTGTGATCACTGCTCCGAGTGATCGTAGACGCGCAACAAGCCAAGAATCCTGCGATGCAATGCCGTTCAAATCGCGATAAAACTTCACACCGCACGTCATCGGCGATCCGGCCAGATCAAAACAATCCTTTACCGCAACCGGCAGACCCCACAGCGGTGCATACGCATTGTTCTCTGTCGCTTCCACATGCTGAGCCTCGGCAAGCGTCCATGCTTCATCGCGCCATACATACGTATTGTGGCCGGCATTGCTATTGGTATTCGCCAGCGCCTGCTTTACGAGCGCGGTTGGGCTGGTGGCGCCCGATGCGAACGCCTGTTTCAAGCCTCGAACTGTCCACGGCTGCATGTGCATGTGGCGATTGTATTTGGAGTGCGTGATGGCCAACAGGAAGCAGATCTTCCGGTCAGGACTCTTTGATTCGCACCGTCATCTGTACTTCTACCAACGCATTCTTGGGCAATGCTCCGAGTCCGATGGCTGCACGTACATGGCGGCCCGCTTCGCCAAAGACTTCAACGAACAAGTCGGATGCGCCATTGATGATGGCTGGAGCATCGGGAAAATTCTGCACAGCATTCACATAGCCGTTTACTGTGACCACTTCCGCGACGCGATCCAGCGAGCCAAGAGCATTCCTGATAATTGCGAGCTGTGTGAGTGCGCAGGCGCGCGCCGCAGCATAGCCCTTTTCCACGTTGCTGTCCGCGCCAGCCAATCCAGTGATAAATCCGTGTTCGTCGAGAGAGACCACGCCGGAGAGGTACATTATGTTGCCGACAATCTTGAACGGCACATAATTGCCGCCCTTGGCCGGCAGCGGAGGCAGAGTTAACCCAAGTTCAACAAGTCTGGATTCAGCAGAAATATTTTCGGTCATCGGATTCGAATGTAGCATGCGCCACTTGCATTGCGTCGGTTCCCACACTCGGCGCGCTAGCATGGGATAGGAACAATCTATGCAGCGCACATTCCATCCCCCTGCACGATAAAGTTTCGCTTGGCGTGTATTGCGTTGCGCCAGGCGCCGGGAGTTGCCGTCTTCCATTGAAGCGAACGCAGCACTCAACCAGGTGAGGTCGAATTTATGGTCACGCGATCAGCGAAAATTATTCTTCTTGCCGGCATTGCGCTTTATTACGCGCTCGTTGTCTTCAATAACCTCACCGATTTCGGAACTAACTACATGTTCGTGCATCATGTGCTCGACATGGACACCACAATTCCCGGCAATCACGGTATGTGGCGTGCGCTTCATCCTATCTGGATTCACTTCGCGTTTTATACCGGCATCATCGTGTGGGAGACAGCCACGACCGTGCTCTTGTGGATGGGGGTAGTCCGCCTTTACCGTGAGCGAGCCGCTGCAGCTCCTTCCTTCAACTCTTCGAAGCGCACTGCAATCGTTGCGCTCACTCTTTCGCTCATGATGTGGCTCGTAGCCTTTCTATCTGTCGGCGGTGAATGGTTTCTTATGTGGCAGTCCCGGATGTGGAATGGCCAGCAGGAAGCCTTTCGCATGTTTGTCGTGGTTGGACTGATCTTGCTGATTCTTATTCAACCCGAGGCTGCAAACCAGCCTTAGACTACTGTGCTACCAACTTTCTTCCTCTCGTCTTCCAGTACGACCACAGGACGCATACCGCGATGTATGCAAGATAGATGTAGGGAATGCGCACATGCGCGGCATCGGATGTCGATCGTAAATCGTAGACAGCTACCAGAATCATGATGAGCACAGTCACGATGCTGACTGCGGCAACCAGATGCGAATGAGAGCCGGCAGCACGACGTGCGAAGGGTAATGCCACCGCAACGAGCGCATACGCTGTCAGGAAGCCGAAGGTAGCCAATGATCCCATCCAGTCGAACATGGTTTCTACAGGCACTCCGGCCACTGCCAGCCCGACTGTCGCCACCATCATGGAGGTTGCACATAAAACCACAGCGGCGGTCGGTGTTCCATGTTTACGATTTGTTTTCTCAAAAGCCTTCGGTAGCAAACCTTCGTGGGCCATCCGGAGCATCAGCCGTGCGGCGGCTGTGGCGCACGCCAGCGTGCAAGCGGCCATGCTGATCATTGTGCCGAAATCAATCACACTTCCCACTGGAGCCAACCCGATCTTGGCGGCAAGCAGATGCAGAGGGCTCGTGGTCTCACTGAGCTTACTCATCTCGCCATGAAAACCCAGGACCTCCGCGTAGGAGCACAGGATGAAAAAACTCCCTGCCACCGCGGCGCAGAGCAACACGGCGCGAGGAATTGTATGGAGTGGATTGCGTGCCTCGCTGCCCAGTGACGCGGCGCTTTCAAACCCGACAAAACTAAAGATGGCCAGTACCAGCGCTGGTCCCAGCGAAGAGGGGTGCACTCCCCGCAGCATGAGTTGATCTGTGTCCACATGCACACCAAAGTGGATAAACAACGCAGCCACCACAATCAGGACAAAGCTCATCGACGCCGCTTCAATCCAGAGCATCAACTCCGCGGACAACTTTACATCGCGATAGGCGACCCAGCCCGCCACAGCGCACACAGCGATAAGGATTGCCGCCGGCGCAGGCGACCAGTGCAGAAACTGCCCTGTGAGTAACGAGGTGTAGTACGCTGCACCTCCTGCAACGGAAGCGCCTGTGGCAAGGTAGGCAATAAGCAGCGCCCAGGCAGCCGTGTTCCCGAATGGCCGCGGCAGGTTTTCCGAAGTGTACGTATAAAGCGATCCAGGTGAAGCCGACAGGCGCGCGAAGCGACTGACACAAAATCCCACCAGCAGCATGGCGGCCGTCGCCACAAAATAAACAAACCATGTAGCATTTCCCGCGATGGCAAAGACCAGCGGGATGGTAAGCGAGGGTGATGCGGTGGGAGCAATGGCGGAGATGGATTGTGCAAGTGTTTCGATCGGTCCAAGCACATCTTTGTGCAGGCCGTAGTCTTCACTTCTACCGTCATTGAGAGACACTTCGACACTTGTGCTGGTGTGGCCGCTCACCCATCCACCTTTTTATGTCAGATTGTCTTCCGGTTGTTCTAGTGTTGCCTGCGATAGTCATTCCGTCAAGACGCGATACACTCGCCACATGCCTGTCGCCGCCATTCTGCTTGCCGCCGGAGCCAGCCGCCGCCTGGGGCAGCCCAAGCAGTTGTTGCAGGTGCATGGTGAAACGCTCGTCGCGCGCAACGTGCGCATTGCATGTGAGGCTGGCGCATCGCAGGTCTTTGTTGTTCTCGGCGCGGAGAGCAAAGTGGTTCAACAAGTGCTGGATGGAACTGAAGCCATCGCCATTGAAAACCATCGATGGCAGGAAGGGCTTTCCACTTCCGTGCGTGCAGGTGTGGAAGCAGTCGAAGCACATTCAGGGATTTTCGACGGTGTGTTGTTGATGAATTGTGATCAGCCTCGCCTCGATTCCGTACACTTGGCATCACTGATCGCCGTATTTGAGGCGCGAAGCAGGGAAGTTATTGTTGCATCCTCGTATGCTGGTACGAATGGCGTACCCGCTCTTTTCCCCCGCCGCTTATTCAATGAATTGAAAATGCTCACCGGTGACAAAGGCGCGCGTATGCTCTTCGCGCGCAATACAGATGCACTCATCGCTGTTCCATTCGATGGCGGAGACATCGATATCGATACGCCGGACGATTTGGCGCATCTGGCTTAGCGTTCGATCGTTGCTTCAATCGTGCCGTGCGGTTCATCGATGGGCACAAAAATGTAATTCGGATTGTCCTGTCCAAACGGGCTTAAATCTGCCAGCAGATGATGCAGGTTTGGCATCTTCAAATGGATGCACGCAATTTCCGGTGCTGCATCCAGCACCGCTTTGCCCATATCAAACAATGTATGCTGCACGCTCATGCTGTTGTGCGCGGCAAATTCCTTCAGCAATGCGGACGCAATGCGTGTGCGAACATTGCGGTAATCCGGCGCGGAAATGGCGTAGTCCCAGCTTGCCGTGACGCGTGTTCCTAGAATGCGGTCTGTCGCGGGTTTCAGCGTCGTAAGTTTGTCCTTGATAAAGCCTGTGAACGCAGACTTGGTGGTTTTCAGAATCACAAGCCCGTCGATACCCGACGAAATCTGCCACGCACCGCCACGTGTGTGTGTTGCTGTCGCGGTCTCTACCTCCGGACCGCTCAATTTGAATGTTGTCGGTTCCGCAATGCTGTCGATGGTCAGACGCTGCCACGCCTTCTCTTCCATTTCAATGGAGGCGCTCGTCACCTGCGGATTATTCTCCAGCAGATAATCGCCGAGTTCCATGGCGAAGGCTTCCATCGATTCAGCTTTGGAAGAACGCGCAATTGAATACACAGTGTTCTTCATCGTATCTGTGGGCAAAATTTTGCTGTTATCCGCTTCGGTAAAGCTGGCGTCGAAATCTCCCTCAAGCAGTACCTGCACGGTCCACTCCGTAAAATCGTGCCGGTCTCCAAGCCGCGTAATACGCGAAAGGCGCACGCGCGATTTCCCATATCGATTCGTTCCAAGTCGTGCCATCGTTTAGCTTCCTCTGTACGTTGTATAGCTGTTATCGCTCAGCAACAAGGGCAAATGGTAGTGTCCGGTGCCATCGCACGTGAATGTAACCGCGATCTCTGGATAAATTGTTTTGCGCCCCTGCTGCGAAAAGTAGCCTTCGACCAGAAATGTCAATCTGTAGACTCCGGCCGCGGCATCGCCCATCAGATCATTACAGCGGCCGTCTGTATCGGTTGCGCCTCTGCCGATTGTGTTCCAAAGGCCATCCTTATGCTGCGCCAGAGTGATGGCCACACCCAAGGCGGGCTTGCCGTGCATCGTATCCAATACATGCGTCGTAATTCTGCTCATGACGTTAACCACTTTCCCAGCCGAATCTGCAGTATCTGCCGCTGCTGCTCGGCCGCTTCGCTCAACTCTTCTTCGCGCGTGTTGGTGAGCCGCCGTTCAAGGATCGCCAGCATTTCTTCTGCGCTCCTGCCGGTTGCACACACAATATACGTAAAGCCGAACTTCTCTTCATAGCGCGTATTGCCCACCACCAGCGCGCCTAGTGTGTGCATCTGTGCGCTGGTCACTTGCTCCTGTTCCTGGCTTGACCACTCCGCGGATCGGGTCTTCGCTTCTTCTGATTTGCGTTCGCCAATGCGCGGATGGCAGGCGAAAGCCTCCCGCCAGTCAGACTCCTCCATGTGGCCCCACACGGTGTCAGCGGTTTCGCTCAACGCGGTGATATCGCGCAGAGGCCGAAGCGCTGCCATCTCTTTTGCCCACCGCTGCGCGCCACAGCAGGCAAGCATCGCGGCAACTGCGTCCGCTTCGCTTGCTTCATTCCATTCCGCCAGCACGGCATTCATTTCGTTCTTGCCTCACCGTGCAGCTGGGACAGGAATTCGTCGAGTAAATTCGCAGCAACCTGCGAGCGATAAGCGGCGGTGGAGCGAAGATCGTCAATCGGCTTTGCTTCGTTCAATAGCGCAGTTCGCGCGGTGCATGCTGCAGCATCGTCCAGTGTTTTTCCTTGCAGCGCGGATTCGGTTGCCGGTAGCCGCGTGGGATAGGGTGCCAGACTTGCCGCCGCCAGGCGAATCTCATCAACCGTTCCACCCGAAACCAGAGCTGTCCCCGCCAGCACCACTTTCGAGATTGCCATCGCGCGACGTGTGCCTACCTTGCGCAAATACTGCCTGTGTTGACCGAACCGTCCTGGCACGTGCACAGCAAGGAGTAACTCATCCGGCGCCAGCACATTCTTTTTGTAGCCGGTATGGAACGCGCAATACGGAATTCGCCTGCGTCCACGAACGGAAATTATTTCCACTTCGGCCTCGTATACAAGCAGGGCGGGAGAAGAATCGGCTGCAGGTGAACCATTCACCAGATTGCCGCCCAATGTCGCACGACTCTGGTTCGCAATCGATCCAATCCAGCTTGCCGCACGTGCCAGAAGTGGAAACTCCGCGGCGATCATCGCATTGGCGCGCAGATCGAGAAACGTTGATCCTGCGCCAATAGAAACTTCGTTTGTCGAAGTTTGAATGAAGCGCAGTTCATCAATGTCCCACAGGCTTACCAGTTTCGGCGCAGCCAGTCTTCCTGCCGCGTGCGCCACCATCAGCTCAGTGCCACCCGCAATAGGCGTCCACACGTTCGGCTCCTTCGCGAGCAAATCCAAGACTGCATCAAGCGAACCTGGAGCGACCAGTTCATGCGCTTCAGGATTACCGCGCATGGGAATCCTGCAACGATTCGGTTTCGTTCTCTGTAGTGCTTGCCGCCACTACTGATTCAAAAATACGAATGAACCCTGTGCACCTGCAGAGATTGCCTGCAAGTCCTTCACGAATTTCAGCCATCGTCGGGCGTGGTGTGTGCCGCAAAAGATGCGTCGCCGCCATCAACATGCCCGGCGTACAGATGCCGCACTGTGCGCCGCCACATTCAAGGAAGGCTTTCTGCAACGGATGCATTTCGTCCTCGCGGGCCAGGCCTTCCACGGTTTCCACGGTTGCTCCTGAGACCTGCAGAACGGGCACCATACAACTGTTCACCAGGTCGCCATTCATACGCACGGAACACGATCCGCACTCGCCCTCGCCACAGCCTTCTTTTGTTCCCGTCAGGCCAAGATCCTCACGCAACACGTCGAGCAGCCGCTTCATGGGTGGAGGCGTAACCTCCAGCTCTTTGCCGTTCACGGTAAAGCGGATTGTCGCGTGCGGACTCATGCGATGACTGGCTCCTCGACATTCTGCCTATGTGCGAGCCGCAAAAAAATATCCTCCGGCAGCAGTGGAATCGCTGTGAAGCTTATGCCTGTTGCATTGTGAATCGCATTCAGAATTGCCGGGGCCGGTCCGTCATGTGGCAGTTCGCCGATTCCTTTTGCGCCAAAACCGCCATAGATAAAGGGAATCTCTTCGAAGACAACATGAATTGGCGGCACATCTTCGGCTGTGGGCATTATGTAGTTGGTCATCTGGTTGTTCACCATGTGGCCATCCCTGAGCTGCACCTTCTCATACAGCGCGTAACCAATGCCCTGCGCAATGCCTCCTTCAATCTGTCCGGCCGCAAGCACGGGATGTAATACGCGGCCCACTTCCTGCACGCTCCAAAACTCTTCCACTTCCGCGGAGTATGTCGTTGTATCCACCGCAACCTGTGCCACGTGCACGGCCCACGCAAACGCGGGATACGCCTCGCCATGATACTTTTCGTCATTCCAGAAAATATTGGGCGGGGCCTCGTAGCGTCTCAGAGATACCACGTTACCCTTCTGCGCGCGCAGCCGCTCGCAAGCAGCAAAGAATTCTTCGCGCGAATGTCCTTGGATAAGTCCAACCTGCGCACGCAACGTGGCAACCAGTTGCAGACTTGCCCGCTCGATCAGCTTTCCCACCACCATTGCTGTACGTGAAGCAACGGTTGGCCCGCTGTTTGGCACGATGTGTGTGTCCGGTGGTGCCATCGTTACATCGGCGTAATCCACGTCTAGAACTTCTGCCGCAATCTGTGTCAGAACCGTATTTGTGCCCTGGCCGAATTCCGTGCTCGACACCAGCACTCGCACTTCACCCTTCGGCGTTACCTCCACACCCGCCAGCGAATTCAGGTAGCGCTCACCTGATCCGGTAAATCCCGCACCGTGATAGAACGCTGCCATACCAATGCCGCGCTTCACTGTGCCCGACTCATTCTCCTGCGCAAAGCGTTTGCGCCTGGCATAGAAATCGCTCTCTTTGAGTGCGCGGTCGAGCAGCGTGTCTAGAATTACCGGCTCACGCATCACCTGTTCGGTTGCGGTCATGTCGCCGTCATGCAGAAAATTCCGCCGTCGCAGCTCAACCGGATCCATCCCAATTGTTGCGGCAATCTCATCCATGTGCCGCTCTATCGCAAAGATAGCCTGCGGTGCGCCAAATCCACGGAACGCTCCATATGGCACCGTATTGGTTGCCCATGAACTCGATTTCACTCGGACATTCGGACACACGTATGGCCCGCACGCATGCAGCGTCGCGCGCGAGAGCACAGTGGAAGAGAGCGTCGAATAGGCGCCGCCATCGGTGGCCAGATCAATCTCAATGGCCAGCAGCTTCCCATCTTTATCGAGTGCCGTTCTGTGCCGCGTGCGCGATGGGTGCCGCTTGGTCGTCGCCGCTAGGTCCTCCATGCGGTCGTAGACAATCTTCACCGGGTGCCCACTCTTCATCGCTAGCAATGCCGCGTGCGAGCCAATCGTCGAGGGATAGTCTTCCTTTCCCCCGAACGCGCCGCCCGTCTCTGTTTGCACCACGCGAACCTTGTCTTCCGGCAAACCAAACACCGCCATCAACGATTTGTGTACATAGAACGGACACTGCAGTGAACCCCATACTGTGATGCCTGCTGCGGCATCGTACTCGGCAATCACGCCATTGTTTTCGATATACAGGTGCTCCTGCGCGCCGGTTCGATATTCACCTTCGACAATGTGTGCGGCCTGTGCCCAAACGGCATCCACATCGCCCTTCTCCAGCAGAAAACTCTTGATCTTGTTATCCGTGCCCCACACGATCACATCCTGCCGCTCACTTTCTTCAATGGAGCGCACCACAGGCAGAGGTTCATAGTCCACATACACAGCATCCACTGCCGCGCGCAATTTGTGCTTATCGGGATGCGCCAGCAGTACGATTGCTTCGTCGCAGTGATTGACCTGATCGTCGGCAAGGCACGGCTGGTCGGCAAAAATAAGTTGGATGTGATTCTCGCCCGGGATATCAGCCGCCGTTACAACGGCGAACTCGCTCCAGTCGATACGCGGATCAAACTGGATCGCTCGAATGCGCCCGCGCGGAATCGTGGACCGCACTGTTGCGCCATGCCACATGCCTTCACGAGTCATGTCGTCCACGTAGCGCGCGCGGCCCGTCAGCTTGTCCACGCCTTCTTTTCTAGGGACGGCGGTGCCAACGATGCGGGTTTGCGCTCTCGTACTCATGGGGGCGGTTTCGTCGTTCGGGTTGTCGGTAAGAATACAACGAACTCGCTTCAAAGCCAAAAGCACAGTTTCCAAATGTGCTCAGCTTGCCAGCGTTGCCAGCGTGCGCGCCAGCACGTGCACGCCTGCGCCAATCCACTCAGGCGATGCATATTCATCAGGCCTGTGGCTTACTCCGCCGCGGCATGGAATGAACAGCATGGCCACTGGTGCAATACGCGCAATGAAGAGCGAATCGTGATACGCGCGGCTAACCATCTCTTTGTAGCTCTTGCCCGCATCCTTCGCCGCCTGCTTCATCGCAGCCAGAATTGCCGCATCGCACTCTGCTGGCGGATCGGCATTTACCACTTCCGTCGTAATCCTGACGCCGCGCTTTGTCTCGACCTCGCGGCACTTCGCGTACAGCGCTTCGAGCACGCCGTCGCGTCGCGCGCCATCCGTGTCGCGCACATCGGTCTCCAATCGCACACGCGAGGGGATGCTATTCACCGCGCCGGGAAATACGTCGCACACGCCGACAGTCGCCACAGTGTCGATGGCGCCCGTCGACTTTGCTGCAGATTCAAGCGCCAGAATCAACTCCGCCGCCGCTGTCAGAGCATCCTTGCGTCCCGGCATCAGCTTGCCGCCGGCATGGCCGCCCTCGCCTTCAATCGTTACGCGGACACTGGCCGGCGCAGCAATGTGCGTCACCAGGCCGAGATCGATGCCTTCCTGTTCCAGTAGCGGACCCTGCTCAATATGCAGCTCGATGAATTGATGAAAGCGGCCCTTCGCCAATACAACTGACTCAAGCGTTCCACCAAATCCCGCCGCTGTGCGCAATTCGTCGAGCCGGTGTTCTTCCTTGTCGTGCAACGTACGCGCCTTCTCCGGCGAAAGTACGCCTGCCATCATACGGCTGCCCAGGCAGCCGATACCGAAACGCGTCGGCTCTTCCGATGTAAAGATCACCAGTTCGATGCTTCGCCGCGGCGTGAATCCAAGCTTCTTGAGCACGCGAATTGCCTCAAGGCCACCCAGCACACCTACGCATCCGTCGTACAAGCCTGCATTTGGAATGGCATCGATATGGGAGCCCGTTCCAACCGGCGCAAGCGACGCATCGCTGCCTTCCCACCGCGCATACGTGTTGCCAATGGCATCTTCGTGAATCGCCAGCTCAGCATCCGTGCACAGTCGTTTCACATAGGCTCGTGCGCGCATGTCGGCTTCACTGTAGACCACGCGCGTGACCACGGGAGGCTCGGCTTCGGAAATACGGCCAAGCTCGAGCAATTCTGCAATCAATCCGTCGATGGAAAGCTGCGCTGTGTCCATCTTCGCTACACTCCCAGCGGATGCCGCCGCCAGTCCTTGTAGATGAGATACTTCGCCGGTTTTTTGCCCAGCGCGCCAAACCACTGCGGGCAGTAGGGCGCCATCCAGATGAAGTCGCCAGCCTGCACCGGATACCAGTGGTCGCCGAGCCTGTAGATTCCAGCGCCCTCGAGCATCAGCAGCCCGTGCTCCATAATGTGAACTTCGACCATAGCCAGTGCCGCGCCTGGGTCATACGTCATCGTATTCACGGCGAAGTCATACGGCGGCCCATCCGGCATCATTGCCTTTACACGGAGCGACTCATCGCCCATCAGTGCTGTTGCTGCAATCCCCGGTTCGCTGCCCACGACAATCTTTGGTGCATCCGCGCCCGCTTCCGGCTGATAGGTCTTCTCTATCACCGCCGCCCGAGCCTTCGTCTTCGCGCGCACAGTGTGTGCCGCACCTTGCGGCAAGTATGCAAATCCATCCAAGCCGAGAGAGTGTGTTGCCTTATCGGCAGTCAACTCCAGTTCGCCTTCCAGTACATAAATGAATCGTTGTGCTGGCGTGTGACCCAGCGTGCCACCCTCGGCAAACTCCGCCGTCATCTGCGTAAAGCGTGCACCCAGTTGCGGCCCAACGTGCACCACAAACTCCACATCCACTGCGCCGGGCAGCGGTGTGCGGATGAACGTATTCGGTGTCTGCAGCAAGTGATCATGCTTCAGACTGCTGCGCGTTAATCCAAGATGATGCACGTCGGTCCTCGCGTTCAGTTGGTCTTTCGATTCTAGCGGAGCCCTTGCCGGAATTCTTCGCTGCGCTGCTGCAGAAATGTCCGCGCAACATGCAGTGACGCCTCCACATCCTCTTCGCGTACTGTCTCGCTCGGATGATGGCTTACGCCGCCGGGGCTGCGCACAAACAGCATCGCCGTCGGGACGCAGGCAGCCATCACCATCGCATCGTGCCCCGCACCGCTGGGCATGCGCCTGGCTGGATAACCCGCGGCGGTCAATGCTTCCATCAACTCTTGGGTCAATGCGCCGTTCATCGCCACCGCTCTTTGGTTCAGTGTTTCTTTCCACGTAACTTGCACAGCATTTGCCGTGCTGATCTCCTCCGCCTTGTTCAATAACTCGCTTGTTCCTCGCGCGCGCTTTGCATCGTCCATGTGCCGCACATCCAGACTCAGATCGACGCGCCCTGGAATTACGTTGCCCGCGTTCGGCCGAATTTCCGCCTTTCCCACCGTGGCCACAAGCCCTTCCTCTGCTCGTGCCATCTTTCCCACTTCAACAATCCACTCCGCTGCCGCTTCTAGTGCATCGTGCCGCAAGTGCATCGGTGTCGTACCCGCGTGATTTGCCTGACCTGTAAAACGCAATTCCATACGCGATTGCCCCACAATGCCTTCCACTACGGCAAGTTGCAAATTCTCCGCTTCAAGTACCGGCCCCTGTTCGATGTGGACTTCGATGAATCCAAGCGCACCGTCTTCGAGCTTCGCATTCTTGATCTCAGCCGGGTCCAATCCAAATTCACGAATCGCATTGCCCATTGTGATTCCGTCCGCATCTTCACAGGCAAGCATGCGCTCATCGAAGGTTCCCGCCACAGCGCGGCTGCCAAGGAACGGCGTCGCGTAGCGTACGCCTTCCTCTTCACTGAACGCAATCACTTCAATGCCAAACGGGGTTCCTATTTCCTGTGCCTGCACGACCCACTCAAGAGCCGACATCACACCAAGCACGCCGTCAAACGCACCCGCATCGGGAACTGTGTCCACATGCGAACCAATCACATAACGTCTACTGCCCGCTGCGTTGTCTGGCATCCAGATGCCGCGCATATTCCCAATCGCATCCATGCGCACCTGCATGCCCAGCTCTTCCATGCGATTGCGCAGCCAGGCATGTACATCGCGCATAGGCGGGGTCAAAAAGCGGCGCGTTGTGCGACCTGGTTCCTCTGTCATGGTCGCAAGGTGCCGGCATGCTGCAATTGCGCGCTGCGCATGCTCTCTCATGCGCGCACCAGCTCTCTGCCGTGCGGCTCAGCACTAAACGACCCGTCCTGATAAATTTGCTCTCCACGCAGCCACGTCTCCTTCACGCGGCCGCGCAGCTGCGCACCCAGATAAGGCGATATCTTGTGGCGGAAGTGCAAATCGTCTACTGTCACTGTCCACTCAGCATCGGGATCAAAGACGACAAGATCCGCATCTGCGCCTTCCACAAGCAAGCCCTTTCTTCCGCTCAGTCCAGCCAGTTGTGCGGGTTTCTCCGCCATCCAGGTTGCAATGCGGTCCAGTCTGAAGCCGCGCTCGAGCATCCCTGTCCACATCACAGGCAGTGCAAGGCCAAGGCTGGCAATGCCACCCCATGCTTTATCGAAGCGGCCTTCCTCGCGGTCCTTCATCTCCAGCGGGCAAGGGGAATGGTCTGTTGTCACCATATCGATGATTCCGTCCTCGAGCGCCTTCCACAACTGTTCGCGATTCTCCGCGCGTCGAATGGGCGGTGTGCACTTGTACTCCGTCGCTCCGTCGGGAATTTCATCGGAGTCGAACGATAGATAGTGCGGGCAGGTCTCCACTGTGATCGGCGTGCCTGCTTCACGAGCGCGCTGCAGCATTGTTGCGGCGAGTGCATTCGACAGATGAACGACATGAATTGGTGTCTTGAACTCGTCCGCCAGCCAGATCAGCATCGCGATTGCATCGGTCTCCGCATTGCGCGGTCGAGACGAGAGATGGAACACATACTTGCGCCAGTTTGCTCCGGGGCCAATTTGCGCGATCGCCTGTTCGATCGGTCCGGGAACCTCCGCATGTACCAGGAGCGGACGGCCTGTTCCGCGCAGTTCGGCGAGTGCCTTACGCAGTTCGTTTTCATCCACCCACTGAAAACCATCCACGCCGGACTCAATCATGAAGCACTTGAACCCAGGGACGCCTGCATGGATCAGAGGCTTCAGCTCGTGTGCGTTCCCGCGCACCACTCCACCCCACGCGGCCCAGTCCACCCATGTTTTGCCCTGCGCCGCCATGCGCTTTGCTTGCAATGCAGCCACGCTTGTTGTTTCAGGAATGCAATTGAGCGGCATGTCCACCAGCGTTGTTACGCCGCCCGCAGCCGCCGCGCGTGTTGCGGTCCAGAAGCCTTCCCACTCCGTGCGGCCGGGCTCATTGATGTGCACATGCGTGTCCACAAGCCCCGGCAAGATCGGCGCATCGCCAAAATCATGAAGTGGAATACCTGCGGGTACATCGTTCCACGCTGACATACGCGCAATGCGTCCCTTGTGCTCGATCACTGTACCCGCAACGACTCCATGCGGCGCGATCACACGAGTTGAGCGGAAGGCCTGTGCCATACTGTGTTTACTTTCGCCGCATTGGAGGGCTGAGAGCAAGCATTGAATGGCATCCTCTCCCAATCCCGAGTTCCTTCGCCGCGCCATAGCGCTGGCCGTTCAAAATGTTAAGTCCGGCGCCGGCGGTCCTTTTGCGGCGGTCATTGTGCGCGATGGAAAGATCGTTGGCGAAGGCGCCAACACAGTAACAACCGGCAACGATCCTACGGCTCACGGTGAAGTGAATGCCATCCGCGCGGCCTGCAAAGCGCTCGACACGTTCACATTGGCAGGCTGCGAGCTGTACACAAGTTGCGAACCCTGTCCGATGTGTCTGGCGGCCAGTTACTGGGCGCGACTGGATGCGATCTATTACGGAGCAAGTGCGGCGGATGCGGCCAAAGCCGGCTTCGACGATGCGTTTTTGTACGCCGAATTGCGCAAGGATGCGCCTGAGAGAACATTGCCCGCAACCCAATTATTGGGCGAGGAAGCATGGGCCAGCTTTGCGGCGTGGATCGCGTCAGAAAACAAAGTGCTTTACTAGTCGCTCAGCCTATACTTCTGCCCATGCGCCGCACATGGTTTGTTTTCCTCGCCGTCATTGCGTTGAACGTTTTTATAGCATTTGTTTCCGGACAGGCTTCTTCGCAGTCCGTACCCGCAATCTGGCAGATGCAGGACTCGGGAACGGACGCGGGCCTGCGCGGGATTTTCTCAGTAGATGGGACCGTTGCCTGGGCAAGCGGCACGGGCGGAACGGTGCTGCGGACGATTGACGGCGGCGCGCACTGGACGAAGTGCGCGGTGCCGGACGGCGATAAGGATGGAGCGACGCTGGACTTTCGCGGCGTGCAGGCGTGGGATGCGGATACGGCGATTGTGATGGCAAGCGGACCCGGGGAGAAGTCGAGGCTGTACAAGACGACAGATGGATGCAAGACGTGGAAGCTGCTGTTCACGAATCCGGATGCACCAAATGGTTTTTTCGATAGCTTTTGGATGCACCCGCAATACAAGGATGGAATTGTTTTAGGAGATCCAGTGAATGACCGTATCGTTGTTTTCGAAACCCACGATGGTGGTACGCGCTGGAAAGGAGATTCGGACTTCGGTCTGGTAGTCAAGAAGATGTCCATTGGCGGGTTTGCAGCAAGTAACAGCTTGTTTGCTCAAACTCGATCTGGATACATGTATGGGTTTGTTGTTGGCGGAAAGAGCGGATCGTATTATTTCCATCGCAATTCTTCATTCGATCATTGGAGCAGGGTCCGATTGCCCTTTGCTGGCCAGTCGGAAAGCTCTGGTCCATTCTCGTTCGCGATGAGATGGACGCGTCCACATTGCACAGACTGCGTTCATCCGGTTGATTACTTCTTCGTCGCCGTCGGTGGTGATTACACCAAATCCAACGATTCCACCGGCACTGCCGCCTACTCGCTCGACGGTGGCAAACACTGGACTGCCTCCACCAAGCCGCCTCACGGCTACCGCTCCACCGTGCAATGGTCGGAACAGCTGCACGCATGGATCACCGCCGGA
Organism: Occallatibacter sp.; assembly: GCA_035550015.1. Taxonomy (GTDB): domain Bacteria; phylum Acidobacteriota; class Terriglobia; order Terriglobales; family Acidobacteriaceae; genus Telmatobacter. Next base: position 52,339 of record DASZRJ010000012.1, read on the forward strand.
ACCAATGGCTCCGACATTTCGCGCGATGACGGCAAAACCTGGCAGCCGCTCGACGACGGCAACTGGAATGCGTTGTCGCTGCCGTTCATCGTGGGTCCGAAAGGAAGAATCGCGAAGCTGAACTCTGCCGCTTTGCCTAAGCTTTAATGCAAGTCTCAATCATTGAACGCCGTATATCACTGCAATCGGTCATAGGCGTGAGACTTTTGTTGCAGGGTGTGCCGTATATCGACTCCACATTTTTCGCCACAAGCCGGTAGAATAGTTGGAACGGATGAATCGAACTCTCCCAGCGGCTGAGCTCCAGGCCTCCCGCACTGAGCGGGAGACAAATTTGCGAGTGCCGATGATTCGTGTCCGTGACCTTGAGAAAACATACACAACGGCACGCGGCGCGTTGACACTCTTCCGGGGCATGGACTTGGATGTGGAGCAGGGAGAGCTGGTCGCTATCGTCGGCCAGTCAGGTGCCGGTAAAAGCACACTTTTGCACATCTTGGGTGCCCTTGATACCCCCACGGCGGGAACGGTACACTGCGCCTCTACCGATGTGGCAAGTTTAAGCACACGCGAGGCTGCGGCGTTCCGCAACCGCGAGATCGGATACGTTTGGCAGTTTCACTATCTTTTGCCGGAGTTTACGGCGCAGGAAAACGTGGCCATGCCGTTGCTAGCGCGCGGTATGAACCGGCGGGAGGCCCAGATGCAGGCGGCCAACTGGCTTAGGGAAGTGGAACTCGAGGATCGTGCGACGCACCGGCCAGGGGAGCTCTCTGGCGGTGAACAGCAGCGTGTGGCGTTGGCACGGGCGCTGGTGGGCGGGCCAAGACTGCTGTTGGCCGATGAACCAACAGGCGACTTGGACGAGATCACGGCGCAAAGAGTTTTTCAGCTGCTCGAAAACCTGCACAGAACACACGGACTTACGTCCATTCTGGTGACGCACAATCTTGAACTGGCCGCGCGCTGCTCGCGGACTCTGCGCCTGGAGAATGGGCGATTGGTGGCGTGGGAAACCGCGCTTCGAACCGGAACAAAGGTCACCAACCCGTAACGAATTTGCACCATCTGGGTTGAAAACAGAGTCAGATAGAAGGAATGGGTTTGGGAATGGCGGAAGCAGGCCAAACCCAGCCAACAAGCAGAGGATGAACGCGAACGGGCCGTGCACAAGCCCGGGCGCAGCCGAAGTGAAAAACAGCACTTCGTTCATCCCAAAGAGCTGTTCAGGACGGCGCAAAGATTTTCGGAGCCGGCTATGGCAGCGAGGAAGGGCTTTACGGGCAGGCATGGGCAGCGCACCGGAAGACCTTCCAACCGGAGGGCGCAGCGCGCAGGGCCGAGGCTGGATTTCAACCGGACGGTCACCAGCGCTGAGGGTCCGCAGTAAGGGAGAGCATTATGTTTGAACGCTACACGGAGAAGGCACGGCGCGTGATCTTCTTCGCGCGGTATGAGGCCAGCCAGTTTGGTTCTCCTTATATCGAGACTGAGCATTTGTTGCTTGGCCTGTTGCGCGAGGACAAAGCGTTAACTAACCGCTTCCTTCGTTCGCACGCGTCCGTGGAGTCGATCCGCAAGCAGATCGAGGCCCACACGACGATTCGCGAGAAGGTTTCAACGAGCGTGGACCTGCCGCTCTCCAACGAGTGCAAGCGTGTGTTGGCCTACGCGGCGGAAGAAGCCGAACGCCTGGGCCACAAGCACATTGGCACTGAACATCTCTTGCTCGGCCTGCTGCGCGAAGAAAAGTGTTTTGCGTCTGAGATTTTGCAGGAGCGCGGCTTGAAGCTGGCGCAGATTCGCGATGAACTGGCGCGCGTGACGCAGGAGAAGGCTCCGGCACAGCAGCGGCAGCGCGAGTCGAGCTTGCTGGCTGAGTTCTCACGCGACCTTACGCAGTCCGCGATGGACGCGCAGCTCGATCCTCTTGTGGGCCGCGATGGAGAGTTGGAGCGCGTGGTACAGATTCTGTGCCGCCGCACGAAGAACAATCCGGTTCTCATTGGTGAGCCTGGCGTGGGTAAGACGGCCATCGTCGAAGGCCTGGCGCAGCGCATCGCGGACGGAGAAGTGCCGAGCTTCCTCGCCGACAAGCGAGTGCTGGCGCTGGACCTTTCGCTTATCGTCGCCGGCACTAAGTATCGCGGTCAGTTCGAGGAGCGCCTGAAAACCATCATGAAAGAGCTGATGGAGAATCAAAACTCCATCGTCTTCATCGACGAGTTGCACACGCTGGTAGGCGCCGGTTCGGCAGAAGGCTCGCTTGATGCGGCGAACATTCTGAAGCCGGCTCTTTCGCGCGGTGAGATTCAGTGCATCGGCGCGACCACTCCGGCTGAATATCGCAAGTCGATTGAGAAGGACCGCTCGCTTGAGCGCCGCTTCCAGGCCGTCAAGGTGCCGCCGCCTTCTGAAGAAGATGCGGTCAAGATCATCATGGGCATCAAGGACCGCTATGAGAAGTTCCACGCGGTCAGTTACACGGATGATGCGGTTGAGTTTGCGGTGTCGCATTCGAATCGCTATATCCCAGACCGCTTTCTGCCCGATAAGGCGATCGACTTGATCGACGAAGCCGGCGCGCGCGTGAAGTTGCGCCAGACTTCGCTGCCCGAGGAGATCACCGAGGTGCAGAAGCGCATCAAGTTCATCGTGCACCGCATGGACTCAGCAATCGCGAATCACGAGTTCGAGAAGGCACGCTTCTACTCGGACGAGGAGCGCAAAGAGCGTGAGAATCTGCGTGCGCTGCGCGACAAATATCATCTCGACGATTCGGCTGCGGGCATTGTTGGGCGCGAAGATATCGAAGACGTGGTCTCGCGCTGGACGGGTGTTCCAGTTACCAGCATCAAAGAAGAAGAGACGCAGAAGCTGCTGCGCGTGGAAGAAGAGCTCCACAAGCGGGTCATCTCGCAGGACAAGGCAATCAGCGCTCTGGCGCGTGCCATTCGCCGTTCGCGTGCGGGCTTGAAGTCGCCGCATCGGCCGATTGGCTCATTCCTCTTCCTCGGACCAACGGGTGTGGGCAAAACGGAAATGGCGCGCACGCTGGCGCAGTTCCTTTTTGGGTCCGACAAGGCACTTATCCGCTTCGATATGTCGGAGTACATGGAGAAGCACTCCGTCTCGAAGCTGATTGGCTCGCCTCCGGGTTATGTGGGGTACGAGGAGGGTGGCCAGCTCACCGAACGCGTCAAGCGTTCGCCGTACTCGGTCGTGCTGCTCGACGAAATTGAGAAGGCGCATCCGGATGTCTTCAACATCCTGCTGCAGGTGTTTGAGGATGGCCAGTTGACCGACGGTCTCGGCAATACGGTCGACTTCAAGAACACCATCCTCATCATGACGTCGAACATTGGCGCGCGGCACTTGCAGAAGAAGCAGGGTCTTGGCTTCCAGTCGGACCGCGATGAACTGGTGATGGAGAAGGTCGAAGAACTCGTCAAGCAGGAAGTAAAGAAGACCTTCAATCCGGAATTCCTCAACCGCCTGGACGAAGTGATTCTCTTCCAGTCGCTGAGCGATGGCGACCTGATCCAGATTGTCGAGCTGATGGTGCAGCAGCTCAACGCTAACCTGGCGCAGAAGGCGATCACGATTTCGGTTACCGACGAAGCCAAGAAGTGGATTCTCGACAAGACGCTCACCGATCGCAGTTACGGCGCGCGTCCGTTGCGCCGTGCACTGCAACGTTACGTCGAAGACCCGCTGTCGGAAGCGCTCATTTCCGGCAACATTACGGCGCGCCCAGCGTTTCTTGAGGTCTACCTCGAGAACGACCAGCTCTTCTATCGCCCCGTCTCCAGCGACGATGGCGAAGAGAAGGCAACGGGCGTGCTGTTGTACAGCAACTAGTCTGTTCAAGCCCACAAAAGCCCCGGAGAAATCCGGGGCTTTTTCTTGCTCTTAACTTTGTGCTTTCCAATTCTCACTTCTGCTCGTTTCTCTCTCTCATCGCACGCTACCCGGATTCGGTGTTGTACGCTGGATGCATCCCACCCATCGCCGAACCATCCGCTTGCCGGGACGGCATTTGAGAGAGAACCATGAGACGAATCGCCATCGCACTCGTTGCGACCGCATTGTGCACCCTTTCCGCCTTCGCCCAGCAGAGCAATCCGCACAATCTGCCTGCTGACCAGCTCATGCCCGATTTCAAGGCCCCAGCGGTTGAGAAGGACTACATCAAGCGCGTGGAGATGGTCCCCATGCGCGACGGTGTCAAGCTTTACACCGTTATTGTCATTCCCAAGGGTGCGAAGGATGCGCCCATCCTGCTTGACCGCACTCCTTATAACGCTGCCAAGCGCGCCGACCGGGCGGATAGCCCGAAGATGATTGAGGCGCTGCCGTTGAGCAACGAAGTCTTTGTCAAAGCCGGTTACATCATTGTCTATCAGGATGTGCGTGGTAAATGGGGCTCTGAAGGTCCGTACGTGATGACACCGCCTCCGGTGAACTCCGGCTACAACCCAACAGGCGCCGACGACACCACCGACGCGTGGGACACCATCGACTGGCTCGTCAAAAACGTCCCTGAGTCGAACGGCCGCGTCGGCATGATCGGCTCCAGCTACGAAGGCTTTACCGTTGTCATGGCGCTCCTTCATCCGCATCCCGCACTCAAGGTGGCCGCGCCGGAGAGCCCCATGGTCGACGGCTGGATGGGGGATGACTGGTTCCACTACGGCGCCTACCGCCAGATCAATATCGACTATTTGCTTGGCCAGACCACCAAGCGCGCAGGCGGCGTGCACGTGCCTCATCCGAATCTCGACGACTATACCGGCCTGCTCAATGCAGGAACCGCCGGTGGCTTTGCGCATGAGCTCGGCGCGGATAAGCTGCCCTTCTGGAAGGTCATTGTCGATCACCCCGCATACGACGGCTACTGGCAAAGCCAGGCCCTCGATAAGCTCCTCAAGGAACACAAGCTCACCGTGCCTACCATGTGGGAACAGGGCCTATGGGATCAGGAAGATATGTGGGGCGCAAACCACAGCTATCGTGCGCTCAAGTCAACGGGCACGCCCGATTCGATGAACCACCTCGTCATGGGCCCGTGGTTTCATAGCCAGGTTAATCGCCCCGGCCGCAACCTCGGTCCTCTCGTTTGGGCAACGGATACCACCGCATGGTGGCGTCAGAATATTCTTCTGCCGTTCTTCAATGAATATCTGAAGCCTGGCTCGCCAAAGGTCGATACACCCAACGCTCTTATCTACGATCCGGGCCTCGACAAATGGGATACGTACAAGACCTTCCCGCAGGCCTGCGAAAAGGACTGCCCGGTCACTTCCAAGCCGCTCTATCTTGAGGCCGATGGCAAGCTCTCCTTCGATGCACCGACGGCAAGCGAAGGCAAATTCTCCGAGTATGTTTCAGATCCGGCGAACCCTGTGCCCTACCTGCCGCGCCCCGTCACACGCGCTGGCTGGCGCACCTGGCTCGTCACCGACCAGCGTTTTGTCGACGGCCGTCCTGATGTGCTCACATGGGAATCCGAACCCCTCAAGGAGCCGATGAAGCTCGCTGGCGAACCCATGGTCCACCTCATCGCTTCAACTAGCGGAACTGATTCCGATTGGGTGGTGAAGATCATCGATGTGCAGCCGGAGAGCAGCCTGCCTCCAGCACCGGACGCGCAGGATTGGCGTGGCTACGAGCTGCCTCTTGCCACCGACATCTTCCGCGGCCGCTACCGTACGAGCTTCGCGCATCCTGAGGCCATCAAGTCCAACGAGCCGCTGCCGTATGTCTTTGCGCTGCCCATGATCAATTACACCTTCCAGCCAGGCCACCGCATCATGGTGCAGGTGCAATCCACGCTCTTCCCGCTCTACGACCGCAACCCGCAAACCTTCGTGCCGAACATTTTCCTGGCCAAGCCTTCGGACTTCCAGAAAGCCACACAGCGGATTTGGCATACGCCCGACCACGCCAGCTACATCAGCTTCCCCGTGGTTCCGGCCGGCAAGGAATAGAGGCGCCATTTTTTGTTGCCCCGCACAACGAAAATGCCTCCGAGAGATCGGAGGCATTTTCGTTGTGCGGGATTGCCTGCAAGTTCAAGACTCTTTCCGCTCCGGCTTCCACTGGTCGTGCAGGTCGCGGTCAAGCCGATCCTCACGATCCTTCCTTCTTTCCTGCTCGCGCCGCCATTCCTGCTCCTGGCGTTCTTCGCGTCCATCGCTCATACAAAATCCTCACATCCAGTCTACTGCGCGGTCCACGAAGCTCCGGCGAGCAACCAGCGAAGATGCGCTGCCTGCAGTGTCTGCGCCGAAGGTGCGGAGCGTGCACCGCACGCAGTGCCAGGTGGTTGCCGTACGATAGGGAGCAGGCTTCCCTTGCGAGGTACCTCATGAGCGACATACTTGTTTCACCCGAGCAGATTTCCAACCTCACCCGCGAAACCAACTACGGCACCTGGCGCGTCCAGAAGACCTGGAAACCGCTCTACATCGCAGACGCAGAAGGTTGCTGGATCATCGACGGTGCGGGCAAGAAGTACCTCGATTTCTCGTCGCAGCTGATGTGCTCGAACCTCGGCCACAAAAATCCGCGCGTCGTCGAGTCCATCGCCGAACAGGCGCGGCAGCTTGCCTTTGTCGGGCCTGTCTATGCAACTGAAGCACGTGCGCGGCTCAGCGAAAAGCTGCTCGAAGTGCTTCCCGCTGGACTTGAGAAGTTCTTCTTCACCACCAGTGGGACGGACGCCAACGAAGCAGCATTCAAAATTGCGCGCATGGTCACGGGCAAAAACAAAATCATTTCGCGCTACCGCTCCTATCACGGATCAACTGCGGGTTCGGTTGCGGCCACGGGTGATCCGCGCCGCTGGGCCATGGAGCCTGCGGGCAAGCTGCATAACGTGGTCTTCGCGCCCGAAGTGAATTGTTACGACTGCCCCATCAAGCACACGTATCCAGGCTGCGGCGTGGCCTGTGTGGATTACGTGGAGCACATGATCAAGAACGAAAGCGATGTGGCTGCCATCATCTTCGAGCCCATAGTCGGCACCAACGGCGTGCTCATTCCGCCGCCCGAATACTTCCCGCGCCTGCGCGAGATTTGCGATCGCCACGGCGTGCTGATGATTGCCGATGAAGTGATGGCTGGCTGGGGCCGCGCTGGCAAGTGGTTTTCCATTAACCACTGGGACCTGAAGCCCGACATCCTCGTTACGGCTAAAGGCATCACCTCGGCTTATGTGCCGCTCGGCCTCTGCGCCACGACGAAGAAAATTGCAGACCACTTTGAGGACCGCTACTTCTCACACGGTCACACGTATGAGGCGCATCCCATTACGCTCGGTCCCGCCGCCGCCACCATTGAGGAGATGCAGCGTCTTAAGCTCGTCGAGCGCGCCGCCGGCCTCGAACCCTACGTGCGCCAGAAGCTCGAAGCTCTTAAGGAGAAGCATCCCTCCATCGGCGACGTGCGCGGCCTCGGTCTCTTTTTCGCGGTCGAGCTGGTGAAGAACCGCAAGACCAAACAGCCCTTCAACACTATGCGCGACAAGGTGGAAGGCAAGCCCATGGTTGTCGAGCAGATTTCCGCAAAGATGATGGCCGACGGCGTGTCTCAGCAAGCCTGGATCAGCCACTTTGTCATCGCGCCGCCGCTCATCGTGACTAAAGAAGAACTCGACTTTGGCATCGACGCGCTCGACCGGCATCTCGGCATTGCAGATGCGTTGGTGGAGTAGCATTTGAACGAAATGAGTGCCGAAGAACGGAAACCGAATCCCTGTGAATTCGTAGTTTTGGACGACCTGCCACAAGGATTTTCAGACGGTTTGCCCATCGAAGATCAGCATGCAATTTCTGAAGTCGTGGGCAAGCCTGTGCGACTAAGCGGGTATGACAGCGATGGACGCGCAGAACTCGAGTTCACGGATCGAAAGGGAATAACCCACTTCATTTACGTGGACTCAGGCTATATCCGAACCACTGACCACTGATCACTTGCTCCGTTCGCCGTCATGCTTTCGTTGCTTGATTACCGCGCGCCTTTCACCGGCATGCCTGCAATCTTCAGCCGCACGCGATACACACTCGTACTCGCAGCAATGTAGAGCGTCTTGTTGTCCGGTCCGCCCCAGGCCACGTTCGCTGTCTTCTCCGGCATCACGATGGTTGCCAGGTGCCTGCCTTCCGGCGAGAGAATCCACACGCCGCCCGGCGCCGCGCTGTAAATGTTGCCCTCCACGTCCACCTTCATGCCATCCGGCGCGCCGGGACGCGTGTCGGAGGTCGCATCGCAAATCACCTTGCCGTCGGCGAGCGTTCCATCCGGCTTCACACGATAGCGCATCCAGTATTTCTTTGGCTCCGAGTTGTTCACATAGAGATACTTCTCATCCGGTGAGAATGCAATTCCATTTGGCCGCGTAAAGTCAGAGGACAAGAGTTCCAGCGCCGCGTGGTCTGGTGCGCTGCCGGGTTTCTGCTCAAGCGCATGCGCAAGACGATATACGCCATTCACCTTGAGCTGCTTCTTCGGGTCGTTGTCGCTCTGTGTCTCCAGCCCGTAAGGTGGATCGGTAAAGTAGAGCGAACCGTCGGATTTGTAGACCAGATCGTTCGGGCTGTTCAGTCGTTTGCCCTTGTATGTATCCGCCAGAATGGTGATCTGTGCCTTCGGGCTCAGCGATTCCAGCCGGTACACGTCGCGCTGCGCGTGTCCGGCAACGGTCAATCGCCCGCGTGCATCGAGCGTCATGCCGTTTGAGCCAGGTTCCGGTCCATTGAACGGCGTCGACCCCAGATAGCCGCTCGGATGCAGCAGAGTGCTGACGCCTTTACCCGGCGTCCACTTGAGAATCTCGTTTGCAGGAATGCTGGCAAAGTACAGACCGCCTTCAGTCCAGACGGGGCCTTCCACCCACTTAAACCCTGTCGCAATCTTTTCGAGCTTCGCGCCTGCGGGAATAATTTTGTCCGCCGCGGGATCGAAGCGTTCAACCTTGAGCAACGTTGCGTTCAGAACTTCGGGTGAATGGGCGGGCGGGAGTGCGATTGCGGCAACTGCGGCGGCAAGCAGCGAGCAGGGAATGGTCAGAGCGAACAGCAGATTGGAAGCAGAAAAATTCTTCACGGCAGGGTCCTGAAAGTAAAGTGATAGCACGCTCTGCCCGCGGATGATGCGTAAAGCCGCTATGCGGCGAACGTGCGGCGCAGTCCATCAGATGCGCCGGCCCCTTGGACTGTCAAGCAGGGGTTAAGGTTGATGATTTCCTTCTACCAATGCACCACGCTGAGCAGGTTCGAGTAGTCATCGGTCCAGATGCGCGCGTGAGGATCGCCCTCCGTCGTCTTCCAGCCGGAATGCGGCACATCCACAAAGGCAGCCACATCGGCGTGCCTGTGCGCCATTACCAGCCACACCGAACCAGTCATTCCATCCTTTTCCTGCTCGGGAGTCAATACCGTATCGCGATCGATGTAGCTCACCAGGTGCGCGCCGCGGGCGAGATTACCGAGTGTCGGTTCCAGGTTCAGATACCGGCTCGAAATGTGAAAAAGTAGAACTCCGTCGGGCGTGAGTTTGCGCAGATAAAGCGCCAGAGCCTCGCGCGTGAGCAGATGAACCGGAATCGAATCGCCGCTGAATGCGTCGAGTGCAATGAGCTTGTAGCCGCCGTCGGGCGCATCGTGCAGCTCAAGCCTCGCATCTCCCAGCACAATCGGTGCATGTGGTGCGCACTGCGCAAGAAATGTGAAATACCGCGTGTCTCTGGCGAAGCGTACAACCAGAGGATCGATTTCATAGTAGGTCAGCTTTTCGTCCGGCGTCGTCAGGCAGGCCATGGAGCCCGCGCCGAGTCCGACCACGGCGACGTCGGCGTACTTCAGGTGAGCGCGCAGCGCCTGAAACACCTGACCCGCCGGGCCGTTCGATGTGTAATACGAAAGCGGTTCGCGGCTCCTTTTGGGGTCGAGCGACTGCATGCCGTGATTCGTCCCGGCATGAATCAGCGTGCGAAATCCACCGGTATCGTCGTTGGCCACGCGCACCACGCCGAAGAAATTTCGATCCGTCTGTAGAACGTGCCCCCATGGCCCCGTGTATAACGAACCCGCCACCGCAAATGCCGCCACTCCCGCGGTATAGCGAATGCGTCTGCGATGAAAACTGAAACATATCAGCGCACAGTAGGCAAAGAACAGAAAGATCAGCAGGCTGGGCGCTTTGTAGTGCAATCGAGCGGCGCCCAGTAGAACGATCGCCATGATCGCGGCGAGGGTGGCGGGCAGCAGAAAGTCATACATCCTTGCGCGTGCGGTTGAACTGGTGTCCGTGGGCCTGCGCAGCAGTGCTGCCATCACAAGCACCAGAGGAAACTCTACTGCCGAGTGGAACACCACGGGCGCGACAAGGGAATTGAAGATACCGCCCAGAACTCCTCCGAGCGACATCAGCAGATAAAACTCCGTAAGATGCTCGACCGAAGGCCGGTCTGCCGCGAGCTCGCCATGACAGAACAGCGCCACGCAGCCCAGGGCCGACAGATAGACGACAATCATGGCAATCAGGGGCAGCTTGAGATGGATGACGAAAGGCAGCAGTCCCGCCAGCAGGAACGCGGGCAGTGCGCTCACAATGTGCTCATGATGAATGACCGGGCGGCGGGCAAACACGATCACAAAGCTCAGCAGATAAACCGTTAATGGCAGTACCCAGAAGAGCGGCAGGGCGGGCACATCCGTCGTCATGGCGGTGGTCACGCCGAGCATCAGGCTTGACGGCACAAAGGCAAGTGCGATCCAGCGCAGCCGTCTTCTCCAGGCGATGCGTGCTTCCGAAGCCTGCACTTGCCGCACATCGACGGGTTCCGCGGCATGTGAGCCACGCCATGCCGTCACCGCGCACAGCAGCGCGAGCACCGCGAATACCACATATCCTCCTGTCCAGAACGAACTTTGCTCGCGCAGACGCAACAGCGGCTCTAGCACAAGCGGATAGGAAAGCAGGCCGATCAGGCTTCCCGCGTTACTTGCCGCGTAAAGAAAATATGGGTCGTGTGCGTATACGTGCCCGGTACGCGCGAACCAGCGTTGCAGAATGGGAGTGTTTGCCGAGAGCACGGAAAACGGCAGGCCTACGGCGACCAACAACATGCCCATCACCCACGGCGCCGGGTTGGCCTCGACCGGCGGGTTCCATCCTGCGGGCAGATGCAGTGGCAGCAGACCGATCGGCAATAGAGGAAGCGCAATCAAAGCGAGGTGCACTACGATCTGCGTGCGTCTGCCCAGCCAGCGCAGCGAGCCGTGTGCATAGAGATAGCCGGCCAGCAGAGCTGCCTGAAAGAACATCAGGCAGGTGTTCCAGACCGCCGGGGTGCCGCCAAGCATGGGCAGCATCATTTTGGCCAGCATCGGCTCCACAAGAAACAGCAACGCCGCGCTGACGAACATGGAAAGACTGAAGACAAGGACGGACATGAATGGGATTTCTCGGGGTCCCGTGCGGTCTGCGCGTTCTGCCGCACGTTTTGGCTGTCTGGCTCTGGTGCCACCTTAGCACGCATCGCCGGCGAAGCGGCGTCTGCCTGAAAACCAATGTCACGTGCGATGATGAGCGGGAATGAAGCCCATCTCTAGTCAAACACTACGGTTTTGTTCCCGTAACAGAGAATGCGCCGGTCCAGGTGCCAGCGCACCGCGCGCGAGAGCACAATGCGTTCCAGGTCGCGTCCTCGTGCCACAAGATCCTCCACCTGATCACGGTGCGAAACCCGTGCCACATCCTGCTCGATGATCGGCCCCTCGTCCAGTGCTTCGGTTACGTAGTGGCTGGTCGCGCCAATCAGCTTTACGCCGCGCGCATGCGCCGCATGATACGGTCGTGCACCGGTAAAAGCCGGCAGAAACGAGTGATGCACATTGATGATGCGTGCCGGATACTCTGCGACGAACTCCGGCGAAAGAATCTGCATGTAACGCGCCAGCACCACCAGATCGATATTGTTTTCAGCGAGCAGCCTGCGCTGTTCATTCTCGATTGCCGGCCGTGTCGCAGCAGTCATCGGTGTGTGAACGAACGGGATTCCATAAAATCCAGCCAGGTTGTCAACCGCCCGGTGATTGGACACGATGAGCGGAATTTCGCATCGTAGTTCATCCGAACGCCAGCGGTGCAGCAGATCGGCCATGCAGTGCAGGTACTGCGAGCAGAACAACGCCACGCGCGGTTTGCGTTCACTCGCCGTTAGTTGCCAGCGCATATTGAGCTCGGCGGCAAGCGGTGCGAAGGCGGTCTTGAACTTGTCGAGATCGAAAGCTTCTGGCGTCTCGTCCTGTGCGAAGGCGCCATTACGCTCGTCCGAAGGTCCGCCGCGCGCAGTGCCAAGGCTCCACTCCACGCGCATAAAGAACAGGCCCAGATCATGGTCCTGATGCTGGTCGGCATGAAGTATGTTCGCGCCGTGCTCGTAGAGCAGTCCGGAAACACGGGCAATCAATCCGCGGCGGTCGGGGCAGTCAATCAGCAGTACGGCAGTTTCTTGCATTGCCTGTACAGCTTACGCGATGACCGCGCCGGAACGCTCCTTTGCGATGCCCTGCCCGGTATCGGGAGTACCGTGTGCATGCAATCAGGCAACCGATTCCGCGCGCGTCCGTCCCATCGTTTCGAGCTTCTGTCGCATGGAACCTGCCAGATCGGCCATCAGGCGCAACCGCTCGACCACATGCCCCGGAACCTCGGGGCCGGTCAGCGCCAGTTGTGAATGCAACAGGAGCCCCGCCACCATACCCTTGAGCTCGCTTTCCATCTCTTCGGTCGCGGCCTGCCGTGCCATGCTCTGTTCGCGGCAACGGCGTCCCAGCGCAGCGCGTATCTCCCGCACCAGGCGCGAAGTGCCGGCAAGCGCGAAGTTGATTTGCAGAGGTATTGCCAGGCCGGTCTTCTTCCAAAGCGCATCGGCCGAAGCTGAGGTGCACTCGGCGAGCGTCTCGTCGATCACCACCGCGGCAAACTCGCGGCGGCGTAGTTGCGCCAGCGCGCTCTTGCAGTTATCTGCCACTTCCACATCCATGCGCAGTTGCTCGGCCACCTTCTCCGCGCAGTTCTGCGCTCCTTCAATACCCGTCACCATCAGAACGCTCATCGTTCCTCCTCCGCTGTTCCTTATTGTTCGATTGTCAGAAATGAAGATGTGCCAGCTCTACGGTACGCTTGTCCCGTCGCGGAACTATTCGTCCTGCAGCGGATTGGCGATGCCGTATTCCTTCAGCTTGCGGTACAGCGTCGTCTTGCCAATGCCCAGCAGACGCGCTGCCTGCAGCTTGTCCCCGTTCAGCGCCCGGATGGCGCCAAGAATGGCCTCGCGTTCAAGCTCGGCCAGCGGTGTCACCTGATTGGAACGCGTCTGGTCCTCGTCCTGTTCCGGCAATACGGCTGCTCGATGCGCGGCCAGACCCTGCTGCTGCAACTGCGTGGGCAGGTCGCCCAGATGCAGCACGGGCCCCGAGGAGAGCGCGCAGGCGCGTTCGACCGCGTTCTCAAGTTCGCGAATATTGCCCGGCCACTCGTAGCGCATCATCGTGCGTAGCGCCTCGTCGCTCAGCGTGAACTTGGTGCCGTGCTCGCGGCTGATGCGGTCCAGAAAATGAGCGGCCAGCAGAGGAATGTCCTCGCGGCGGTCGCGCAGCGCCGGCAGGCGCAGATTCACAACATTCAGCCGGTAGTAAAGATCCTTGCGGAAGGAGCCCTTCTCGACCATCGACGCAAGATCGCGGTTGGTGGCCGCCACCACACGTGCCTTGATCGGCACACGATGGGTCGCTCCCACGGGGCGCACCTCGCGCTCCTGCAGCGCGCGCAGCAGCTTCGCCTGCAAGTCGAGCGACAACTCGCCGATTTCATCCAGGAATACCGTGCCGCCTTCGGCCGAAACCAGCAGGCCGTCCTTGGCCCGCGTTGCTCCGGTAAACGCGCCCTTCACGTAACCGAACAGTTCGCTCTCGATCAGTGTGGGCACCAGTGAGCCGCAATCGACGGGCAGGAACGGACGTTGTGCATTCGGTCCGTAGGCATGGATGGTGCGCGCCACCAATTCCTTGCCCGTACCGCTCTCGCCCAGAATCAGGACGGCGTGCGAGCTCTGCGCCACCTTCGACAAAATCCGGTAGAGCTTTTCCATCTCGGCCGAGCGGCCAATCATGGATCCCAGTCCCTGGCTCAGACGCAGCTGTTCGCGCAACTGGCGCGTCGTGGCGTCGGTCTGATGATGGGCTGAGGCGCGGTCGAGCGCGGTCGACAGTTCATCCACGGCAAAGGGCTTGGTTAAATAATCCGAAGCGCCACAGCGCATCGCTTCCACAGCCGTGTTCACCGAACTCGATGACGTCATCGCAATGACCGACATCTGCGGGTAAAGTAGTTTCACTTCGGCCACCAGTTCAATGCCCGCGTTGCTGCCCCATGCCAGATTCACAATCAGGATGTCCGCGGCGTGGCCGCGCAGCAGGCTGCGCGCCTGGTTGTAGTCGCCAATGGTCTCTACGGCGTAGCCCAGTCCGGTTGCGATCTCGGCACAGGCCGATCGCACCGCTGCATCCGAGTCGACGACCAGCAAATGAAGCTTCGCTGCCGGCTCGTTGAGTTGAGGAAAAAACTCCATCGTATTTGTGCGAAATTCGGTAGGTAGCATTGTAGCCGCCTCCCGGTGCATTGCATATATGCCGTTGGTCGTTGCCACTGTCCTGTCTCCTCGTCTGTTTATTTGCCGCGAACGGGCAGTTGGATCTCGATACAGGCTCCTGAAGGAGTGCGATTCGCTGCGCGAATGGTGCCGCCCGCTCCTTCCACCAGAGAGCGTGTGATAGACAACCCAAGCCCCCGCGTGCCTCCGCCGTCACTCTGCTCATGGGTAAGACGCGTCGTGAACCCGGTCTCAAAAATGCAGTCCAGAAGCTCAGGCGGAATGCCTGGGCCATCGTCTTCGACCGTCAGCCTTGCTACGGTGGCCACTCCGGCAATATGCTCTGCCACACCAACCCTTACCCGGATCCGCCCGCTCGTGCGTATCGCCTCGGCGGCATTCTTCACCAGGTTGACCAGAATGCGCGTCAGGTCTTCGCTGGCCAGTTGCACCGGGCAGTTTCCACCTTCGGCAGTCACATCCAGCTTGATCGCCGCGCCGGTCATTGCGCCAAGCAGCGTGCGCAGGCTCCGCACCTGAGCGGCGAGGTTGTCGATGGGTTGGCGCGGCGCAGCCATATGCTCATCGAGCGTTGTTAGCTTGTCCACCAGCCTGCGGCTTGCCGCCGTCACCAGGCGCAGTTCGCCCGCATAATGCCGGAACGGTTCGGCGAGCACGCCCGGCTCTTGCAGCAGGTCGCAGTAGAAACCGAGAGCAGTCACCATATTGCGCGCATCGTGCGCCACCTCCGCCAGGTTGTTCCCTCCGTCGCCCAACCGTGTGAGCGTCTTCACCACCAATCCCAGCTGCTTTTTATCCGCAGTGGTCGTATGAAATTTCTCTTCCAGGTGCTGTTTCTTGAAATGCTGCTCCCGTATCTGCTGTCCTTGTGAGCGCTGCATGAACCCTCCTCTGTGTGGATCTGCAGGCTCCTTCCACTCCGGTGGATTGCTACCGTCACCCGATTCAGCGCATCTGCGTTGCCGGTTCCGTGGCAGTCTCGCTCCACGAGACTCCTGCCGGAGTGGAAGGACCCTGTCCCCCAGAGCCGGACGGGTACGCATCGCCATCGCTGGTGCTTCCCGTTTCTGCCCTGGCATATCTCGGTTGTCCTCTTCTCATACACGTTGTGTGCCAAACCCGGAAAATCTGCGTAATAAATTGAAAACAAATAATTTGTATCGATATAGACTGTATCGTCCAACTCTGGTATCAGAGCGCCATCTGTTCCATAAGGGGAAACTATATGACTCGGAATTACGCCTATCTATATGAAAAATATGTAATTATATGCAGATTCCCGCGCGCATCCTCTTTTGGTTTCGTTCCCAGAGCGGGATTGAGAACTTCTCATCCCGGATCGCCGGCCCCGTCCCGTTCCATCCCGGTCCCGTACAATCCCTCTATGCAGGTGGCAGACCAATCTCCTTTTTTCCGTCCCGGCGGCCGTACTCCCGGGCAATTGCGTGCTCTCACACTCACTCCCAACTTCGTCCAGACCGCCGAAGGCTCCGTGCTGATCTCCCTCGGTAACACCCGCGTGCTCACAAACGCCACCATCGAGCAGGGCGTGCCGGGCTGGCTGCGCAACTCCGGCCGAGGCTGGGTCACAGCCGAGTACGCCATGCTGCCACGCTCCACCGTCACTCGCACCCCGCGTGAAAGCGAAAAAGGCAAAATTGGCGGCCGCACACACGAGATTCAGCGCCTCGTTGGCCGGAGCCTCCGCTCCGTCGTCGATATGCAGGCCCTCGGGGAACGCACCGTCATCCTTGACTGCGATGTCATCCAGGCCGATGGCGGCACACGTACCGCGGCCATCACCGGCGCGGCCGTCGCGCTTGCTCTCGCGCTCAACGCGCTGGTGAAGGCTGGCACGCTCAAGCAGTCGCCCATGAAGCAACTCGTCGCCGCTACGTCTGTGGGCATTGTGGAGGGCACGGCGCTGCTCGACCTCTGCTATGAAGAAGACTCGCAGGCCGAAGTCGATATGAACATCGTCATGACCGCCGACGGCGGCCTCGTCGAAACGCAGGCAACGGCAGAGAAGGGAAGTTATTCCCGCGTGCAGTTGAATCAGTTGATCGATCTTGCCGAGTCTGGGTTGAAGGAAATCTTCGCCGCGCAGAAGGCCGTGCTGGGCGTCTGAAATTCGCAGAGGTATCGATGACTCGAATACTCCGCCCCAAGGCAAAGAACGAAAGGAAATCCGCACTCTCCAGTCGTGCGAGCGAAAAGCGAGCGTCTGCCCCACCGCAGGTGGTGCGCCGGCACCTCCTCGATCTCCTCAACGGCTCCAACGCCCACGTACATTTCAATGCCGCTATCCGAGGCATCCCCGCTGAGCTGCGCGGAGTTGTTCCCAAAGGCTCTGACCACTCGCTCTGGCAACTGCTCGAGCACCTGCACATCGCCCAGTCGGACATCCTTGAGTTCTCGCGCGACGCACAGTACGTCTCGCCGCCCTGGCCCTCAGGCTACTGGCCCGTAGAACCCGCCCCACCCGACGACAAGGCCTGGGACAAATCCATCCGCGCCTTCCGCCGCGACCTCAAGGCCTTCTGCACACTCCTTGAAGACCCGGCCACTGATCTGTACGCGAAAATCCCCCACGGCGACGGCCAGACCATCTTGCGCGAGGCCCTGCTTATCGCCGATCACAACGCCTATCATGTGGGACAAATCGTACTGGTGCGTAAACTGCTGGGCATCTGGCCCTAGGCCTTAACTTGAGCCATACCGCCGAGCCGCGTTTTACCTTCCGTTTGAATCTGCGGTAAGCTTCGAGTTCGGGCCGGGTGCGAGGAACGGGCGGAATGGATCCTTCGTATCTTAAGGAAGTGGAACGCGAGGAAAGCTGAGAGGCGATGAACGAGGAAGGCACGACCAATCCCGGCAACAGTTCAGGATCGACACCCTCTTCGCAGGTGGTTTCTTCACATGACAACGAAGCCCCAGGCGCGCAAGCGACGTCCGCCGCACCGCAGGTGCCGCAGGTGGCTTTTGACTGGAATGGACTGACACTCTTTCTGATCACGATTGTTGCCATTGTGCTGAGCGCGGTCGTGGCCTGGCCCTTTCTGCCCGGTATCACTGCGGCCGCGGTTCTGGCCATCGTCACGGCGCGGCCCTTCCGCTGGCTCAACCGGCACGTGCGCAACCGCACGCTCGCTTCCACCTGTGCGCTTCTCATCGTCGTTCTCAGCGTTGTTGTTCCCTCCATGATTGTCATCGCTTCGGTGGGCGGCCATGTGGTACAGGCCATTCGCGGCCTGCAATCCGGCGCGGCACAGGATGCGTTGAACAACCTGTTATCGAATCATCCGCAGGCGGAGCAGGTTTACCAGCGCCTCTCCGAGAATCTCGATGCGGGCCAGGTGATTGAAAAAGCCGCCGGCATGGTTGCCAGCCGTCTCGCGCAGTTGCTCGGCCAGTCGGTCACGGCGCTGGTCCAGATTATCGCCATGCTCTTCATCCTCTTCTTCCTCTATCGCGATGGAGAGGAGGCCGTGCGTTTCGCGCATTCGCTCTTGCCGCTCGGCCCCAAAGAGAATCACTTCCTGCTCGAGCGTGTGCGTCTGGCCATCTCCGCTCTGGTGCTGGGCCGCTTCGCCGTGGCGGGCCTCCAGGGACTGCTTGCCGGCGTCACCTATGCATTGCTCGGGCTCAACAGTGCGCTCGTTCTTGGCGTGGCCACCACGCTTCTGGCGCTCGTGCCCGCGGTGGGCGCCGTTGCTGTGTGGCTGCCGGTGGTTATCTACCTGGCGATGACCGGCCACTGGCTTGAGGCTTCCATCCTCTTTGCCATTGGTGGCCTTGTCATCAGCACGCTCGACAACTTCCTCTACCCCATCCTCGTCGGCGAGCACCTCAAGCTTCACACCGTACCCGTCTTTCTCTCCATGCTGGGCGGCGTCTGGCTCTTTGGCGTTACCGGCATTGTGCTCGGTCCAGTAATCTTCAACGCCACAGGTTCTCTGGTGCTTATCTGGCGTCACCGCGCGCACGGCGAACCTCTGCCGGTCGATGACCCGGCGGCAGCGGTTGTCGCGCAAAACGCAGTTTAGGGCGCTGTCGTTACCGGCAAATCGATGAAGCTCGCCTCGCCCTGCGTGTGGTACACGCGCTGCGTCGCCTTCTTGTAGTCCTCCGGCTTCGTCCAGAGAATGTTCTTCACAAACATCTGCGGATTCCGGTCGTACAGCGGGAACCAGCTCGACTGCACCTGCACCATGATGCGGTGTCCCGGCAGAAACACATGATTCGCCGGCGGCAGCGCAAATTTGTAAAGCAGCGGCTTGTTCGGCTCAATCGGCTTCGGATCGCTGAAGCTCTCGCGATACCGCCCGCGGAAGATATCCATCCCCACCGCCAATTGATAGCCGCCCATCTCCGGCTGTCCCGGCACCTCATCCGGATACACATCGATCAGCTTCACCACCCAGTCCGAATCCGTTCCGCTTGTCGACGCAACCAGATGCACCATCGGCTGGCCTTCAATGTGCACCGGCTCCGTCAGCACGTCGCTTGTGTAGGTCAGCACATCCGTCCGGCCTGAGAAGGTGCGCTGATCGTCCACCAGCCACTCCGACCACGTCAGCGGCGGAACATATCCCATGGGCTGTGAAGGACGCGCGCGATAGGGAACCGGCTTGGCCGGGTCGGAGATATATTCGTCAAACCCTTCGCTGCCCGTCGCCGGAGCCGCAAAGCCCGCCTTGAATCCCGCCTCCAGATACAGTGGCTTCATCTTCGGCGTCGCAGGCCATGCATCCATCTTCTGCCAGCGGTCCTTGCCCGTCTCGTACACCGTCACCGTTGCCACCTTCTTGGCATCGGCGCTTGCCTCCGCGGCATCGTCCTTCAGATACTCGGCCAGAAACGGCCGCAACACATTCTGCCGGAACCACGTGCCCGTATCCGACCCAAAGCGAATCGCGCCCAGCGTGTCTGCCGGCTCAATCTCCTGCCCATGATGCCACGGCCCCATCACCATGAACACCTTGTCGTTGTCCTTGTCCAGCGGCTTCACCGCCTTGTACACCGCCATCGCGCCGTAGATGTCCTCCTGGTCCCACAGGCTGTGCACCAGCATCATCGGCACCTTGATGCCTTCCGCGGCAAAGTCCTCCTTCAGCACCTTGTCCACCGCCTGCTCGCTCCAAAACGAGTCGTAACTCGGGTGCGCCAGAATCTTTCGCCAGAAGCCCATCTGCTCCAGCCCATGCTCTTTGCCCAGCTCACCCGCCGAGCCTGCCTTCATGTACTGGTCGTAGTCGTCGAAATAGCCGCTCCACCACTTCGCCGTGTTCCCGCGCGTGCCCTCCTGCTCGTAGATGTACGGCATGTTCTGCTCGCGAAACGCCCCGTTATGGAACCAGTCATCGCCCATCCACCCGTCCACCATCGGATTCATCGGCACCGCCACCTTCAGCGCCGGGTGCGGATGCACCAGCGCCATCAGCGGCAGAAACCCGTCATAGCTGATGCCCAGAATGCCCACCTTCCTGTTCGTTTCAGGAATGTTCTTGATCAGCCAGTCGATCGTGTCGTACGTGTCGGTCGCTTCATCCACCGGCGTCGGATTCAGCGGCCCGTGAATGGGCCGGTTCATCACGTAGTCGCCCTCCGAACCGTACTTGCCGCGAATGTCTTCGATCACGCGGATGTAGCCATCTTCCAGAATCACGTCCGTCGCATTGTCGTAGCCATAGAGGTTTGGCCCCAGGTGCGAGCTCGCCATGTGCGACGTCAGCTCGTCGGCCGAGTAGGGCGTCCGCGTCAGCAGAATCGGCGCATCGTGCGCGCCCTTCGGCACCAGAATCACCGCATGCAGCTTCACTCCGTCGCGCATTGGGATCATCGCCTCGCGCCGCTCAAAGTCGAAGCTCTTCGTCACCGGCTTGATCTGCGCCGGCGTCTCACTCGGATAGTCGGGATATTTTGCGGAGCTTTGCGCAACCGCCGCAACACAGGCAACCAGCGACACCACCGCGACACACACGGATCGAAATCGGAGCATGGAGAAAACCTCTCGTTTGGAGATACCCTGAATTGCTCACGATTGTAGCGGACGGGCGTGCGGTGCAAGCGCGTGGTACGCAATTCTGCTCAAGCTGAATCAAGCAGCAGCCAATCGTACGCCAACAAAGGTTAACTTACGAGTTAGCGACAAACCGCTTACTTCGACAGCTTTTTGACCAGGCAATTTATCGTGCAAAAAGCGTAAGCTGCTGGAGAGCTCAATGTTCATCTCGTGCAAGCACGCACTCGTACTTGTTGTGTGGCCAACGCTTTTGTGCGTTACTGCATGCCGCCATGGTGATTCTGCCCCAACGACCGCGCCCGTACCAATCAATGATGCTGCGGCAAACGATCATAGCCTTGGCCCAGATGCACCACTCCGTCTTTCAAAATCGGAGTGGGGCCAGCTCAAGTCTCAGCCATGTGGGGGAAACGAATTCCTTTCATACGAGCTGACTATTTCTGTTACTGGAACAGTGGAATCCGCTCGCTTGCTTCCGTATACAGGTTCCTGTAATTTCACCAGCGATTCACCCGAACCGCCCCTTGTGGTCATGGCACATATCAATGAGGCGAACGCTCTGATTCGCGAGCAACGATTTCTTCCCTGGGTTATAAAAGGTCGTCCAGTCAGGACTTTACTTCAATGGGAACTTCCGATAGCGCCGCCAGAACGAATTGGCCCGCATCGATCTATTCCAAATCCCATTGACGGCGATTCTTTCAGCATAAGACTGGAGCGTCATGGTTGCGAGGGCCGGTGCCCCGCTTACTCAATCACAATTGCAGGCGACGGCACAGTAACCTACGATGGACACGCCTTCGTAAAGGTCTTAGGCACGCAACAAACCCACATATCCAGGGCCGCCGCCGTCCAACTTTTCGAACGATTTCTCGAAGCGGATTTTGCTTCCGCGCTTCCTTCCTACATTGGTGCATATGATGGCGGCGACAGTGTTCTCAAGCTCAAAGTGAATGGAAAGTCACTTCAGGTTGTTGATGCTAGCGGTCTGAGAGTAGGCATGCCCACAGCGATTCTCAATCTTGAGCAAGCAGTAGACGATGCAGCCCAGAGCCGTCGTTGGATCGACGGCGAATGAGCATGATTGTAGGTCAAACCCGTGTTCAGCCAGGAATCACGGACTATCCGTGAGCCACTATTCATTCTCACCGCCCCTTCGGCATCCCTCCCGGATTCCAGGCCGGCTTGAAGTCACTATCCGCCAGCCAGCGCAGCGGCTCCACCAGTGACTGAATCGCGCTCGTCATAAACGGAATGTTCAGGTGTGCCATATCATCGTCCGGCTGGTGATAGGTGGGCACTGTTCCCCAGCCCGCGGCCGTATGCGCCACAACGCCCTTCAGCGCCAGTGCGTAGTTGTCTGAGCGCTCAAAGAAATGCTGCTCCGGATACGGATCCGGCCCCAGCAGCGCGCCATGCGCCTTCAGCGTCGGTCCCAGATTCGAGCGGTCCCACCCCGTCAACAGCAGCACGCCCGCAGGCATCTTCGGGTCCTGGTTGCCGATCATTTCAAATTCCAGGTTGGTTACAAGATCGGTGAGCGGCACCGGCGGATGCTTGCCAAAGTACGTCGATCCCAACTCGCCCAGCTCTTCCGAGCCATAGCAGACAAACAGCACGCTGCGCTTCAGTCGCGGCCCCGCGGCCAGTGCATGCGCCAGTTCCAGCACCGCCGTGGTGCCCGCCGCGTCGTCATTCGCTCCGTTGTAAATCGCGTCGCCATTCACCGGCCGCCCCACGCCCAGATGGTCCAGGTGTGCGCTCAGCAGAATCGTGCCCGCATTGGGGTCGGTGCCCGCCAGGTAGCCGATGGCATTGAACGTCTGGCGCGGCTTGTCCAGCGGCAGCGCATGCACGGTCAGGTTCATCTGCGTGCCATCTGAGGCAGCTAGCTTGGCTGCTGCATCGTTATGCAGCAGAATCATGGATGGCGATGGGCGTGCCGCATCCTCTGCCAGCCGCACGCTCACGCGCGTCTTGCCGCCCAGCATCACCGGAATCCCGCTCAGCTCAGGCGTTTCCGGCGCCAGAATCATCGATACACCCGCATGCCGAAGGCTGCGCATTGCCCCAAATAGAGCCGTCGGATTATCCGCTCCCATCAGCAGAACTGCGGAGCCCTTCTCAACATGAGCCGTCTGCAGCTCGGAGACGGCCACCTTCACCAGCGGCCCGGACACGGACTCTCCATTCGACGTCAGCAGCACAAAATCCGTGCCTTCAGCCAGTTCCGCCGCGCCGGCCTCGAGCGTCGCATGCCCGTCCAGCTCCGGCGCAACCACCTCGGCCGACTGCAGATAGCCGCTCATCCCCGGTGCCGGCTTCAGTCCATAGCTCTCAAATTCGCTTGCCACATAGGTTGCCGCCAGCTCTTCGTCGCGCGTGGCCGAGCCTCGTCCGTGCAGCACATCGCTGGAGAGAAAGGCTTCATGGGCGGCCACCCACTCCTGCTTCACTGTCCACGTTTTCTGGGCGTTCAACCCGGCGGGAACAACAACCAACGCAACTGCGGCAATCCAACGGAAGTTCGATTTCACCTGAGATACCTCTGCATCAAGAAGGTTTGGCCCATCATAAATGCGGGTGCCCCCGGTCCCGACTCTGAGACCGGGGAGTCCGCAACCCTCTTGGCGCGCAAGCGCCGTCTGCCGCATGCAATGCCCTCTTGCGAGCGATGAGCGAGCGTCTGCTCCATGCAATGCCACCCCGCCGTCCCGTAGGGCCGGCGCGCGGGCGTGCTCCACGACTCCAATGCGAGCGCAAGCGAGCGTCCGCTGCATGCAATGCCGGGTGCCTCGCATTTGGGCGCCCGGGAAGGATCGAATCTCAATCTGAAACAGCAACCCCACGAATCTCCGCTAACCCCGCTGACCCCCTGGCTCTGCTTCCTTGTGCTCCCCCGCACATCTTTTCCGTTGCCACTCTCTGCTACCATAAAGACGATTGCAGTCCCTGCCGCCACCCTGCAAAATCGCTTGACGATGAACTGCAAGCGCCTGGCGGCCGGACCAACCTGAGAAGGAGAATTCCCATGCCTCTAGTCTCCATGCGGCAGCTACTCGACGAGGCCGCCAAGGGCGGATACGGCGTCGGCGCGTTCAACGTCAACGATATGGAACAGATTCAGGCCATCATGATGGCGGCCAAAGAAACCAACTCGCCCGTCATCATCCAGGCCAGCCGCGGTGCCCGCAAGTTCGCCGAGGATCTCTACCTCTTCAAGCTCATTCAGGCGGCGGCCGAGCTTAACCCCGAAATTCCCATCGCCATGCACCAGGATCACGGCAACAGCTTTGAGACCTGCAAGAGCGCCATCGCTCTCGGCTACACCTCGGTCATGATGGACGGCTCCCTCAAGGACGATGGCAAGACCCCTAACACCTTCGAAGAGAACGTCGAAGTCACCCGCCGCGTCGTTGAATATGCGCATGAGCGTGGCGTTACCGTGGAAGGCGAAATTGGCGTCCTCGGCGGCGTGGAAGACGGCCACGGAGCAGGCGGCACCGGCCTCGAGCACCTCACCGATCCCGATCAGGCCGTTGAGTTTGCCGAGCGCACCGGCGTTGACGCTCTGGCCATCGCCATCGGCACCAGCCACGGCGCCTACAAGTTCTCCAAGAAGCCCGACGGCTCCGTGCTCAAGATGGATCTGCTCATCCAGATTCACCAGCGCCTGCCGCACACCCATCTGGTCATGCACGGCTCCAGCTCCGTTCCCAAGGACCTGCAGGACATCGTCAACCAGTACGGCGGCAAGCTGAACCCCACCTGGGGCGTACCGGTCGAGGAAATCCAGCTCGGCATCAAGAACGGCGTCCGCAAGATCAACGTCGATACCGACAACCGCCTCGCCATCACCGGTGCCATCCGCAAGGTCTTCGCCGAGACGCCGGAGAAGTTCGACCCCCGCGACTACCTGAAGCCCGCGCGCGAAGCCATGGCCAAGGTCGTCTCCCTGCGCATGACCCAGTTCGGCCAGGCGGGCCATGCCGGCGACTACAAGCCGCTGCCCCTCGAGCACTTCATCAAGGGATACGCGGACGGCTCGCTCGACACGCGTCCTTCGCTCGTCGGCAGCAAGTAAGTCCTGCACGCTCCGCGCAGAATCTGGCGCGAAGCTGCACATAGGGGCCGCTCCTCCTAGGGAGCGGCCCTTTTGCATGTGCAACCTTACCTAGCCGCCTTCCTGGGTGGAATAGCATGAATCTTCTGCGAGCGAGTAGCGGCGTCTTGCCGCCTGCAATGTAAATTCAGCTAAATTCGGGCAAATTTCGCTTGCCTGCGCATCTCTCGCAATGTGTCTGGGCACAAAAATCTTCTCAAAACGGATACGCGGAGCGGGGAAAATCTGGCTGGTTCGCCCTTCACCGGTTGTGGCCGTAGATGCGCCGCAAATCGCCGTCGAAAAGCGGCATAAAACGGCTGGATAAATAGGCCGCTTTCTGGGCTCGATATCTGTCCCTTTGATTCCGCCTCTATCTTTTTGCAACTCTTTCGCCGGTCGCACGTCTTATCAAACGAAGAAATGCGGGGCCAGGGAATTTGGCCCCCACGAGTGAACGAAAAGATGTCTTTCCCAATCAAAGAATGCGTCATTTGTGGAGACGAATTTGAGCTCCGTCCCGGTAAGCCCGGCTTTGCCAACCGTTGCCCCTCCTGCAGCGAACCGGAAGAGGAAGAGGATGCAACCGGTAACTTTGTCTCCGAGGCCGGCAGCGGTCTGAACGAGGCCCGCCGCAAAGCCATGCGCGACATGCTCTACCGCGGCGACAGCTAAGCGGCTCCTTATCAAGAGCCTGTGCGTTCCTGATTTCCGCCTGCCTGATCTCCGGTCCTTGATCCCTGTCCGAGATAGAATGGCGGCATGAACAAGCATGCAAAGCTGTTCGCCTTCCTTCTCGTCCCGATCCTGGCGGGCCTCGCAACCAGCGTCTCCGCGCAGTCAGCGGAGGAGCAGGCTGTTTTGGCGCCGATTCACGCGATGTTTGATGGCATGGCAAAGCGCGATGCAGCAGCCATCAAAGCGCCAACTTTGCCGGGTGGCTCCATGGTCCTGATGCGCGGCGGCAAACCCGAGCAGATGACCTTTGAAGCCTTCGCGGAACGAGTCGGTAAACCCGCCAAAAACCGCATTGAAGAACGCATCCACCATCCCTTGGTCAAAATTGACCACGATCTTGCAGTCGTTTGGGCCCCATTTAACTTCTATATCGACGGCAAAATCGACCACTGCGGCACCGATCTGTTCAACATGGTCCGAGTCGGTGGCAAATGGATGATCGCGAGCGTGGCCGATACGGGCACGAAGACCTGCTCCACGAAATAGGCGTCGGGCCGATCACGGCTCGTGCTTATGGCCGGATAATTCTGTAATCGATTCTCTAATTCCAGTCGATAGCGAGAAGACAGGCTCCGTTTCTCAGCCCGTTCCCGGCGAGGAATAACGGAAAGCTGCGTTCAAAATCCCAATTCCTGCCTTCCAGGGAACTCTTTTGCCACCAGGTGGTAATCATGAGTAGCCATGTTCAAACGCCACCGCAATCGAACCACGGGCGCTTCTGACTCCGATCTCGTCCTGGCCGCTTGTCGAGGCAGTGCGGACGCAATAGGGGAGCTCTATGAGCGCCATTGTGCGTTGGTCTATCGGTTCACTCTGCGCATGAGCGGCAAAGCACTCATTGCCGAAGAGATTACGCAGGAAGTGTTCCTCGCTTTTCTTCGTCAGCCACATCAGTTTCAGGCGGAGAAGGGAGCGTTCTCCACATGGCTATGCGGAATTGCTCGAAGACAGTTTTGGAAGCGCATCGAACGGGAAGAATCGTTCGTTGATATCGACGCGTTTGAGGAACAGATCGATGAGGAGTTCCCACTCGGGCCTTACGAACTACTGAATCGAAAGGATGCTGTAAACGCAGTCCGCGCAGGCATCGAGCAGTTGCCGTTGTGGCTTAAAGAGGTGATTGTCCTCTGCGAGTTGGAGGAACTCACCTACCCGCAGGTTTCATTCATCCTGGGTGTGCCGATCGGTACTGTGCGCTCGCGACTTCATCGTGCAAAAGCCCGCCTTGCAGCACTTATTTGCACAGAGTCTGCATGCGCGGTAGAGGAGAAACTTCTGTGAACAACCGCGATCTACGGCTCGAAGAGGCGTTGTCGGATATTCGCCGTGAGCATCTGCATACGACCCCGCCGGAGGCGGTAAAGGCCACGTTCATTCGCAACGTCAAGGAAGGCCTCAGACCGCAGAGATTTTCTCGGCTATTTTGGCCTCGGCCAATTCTTCTGGGGCCGTTCATCCTTCTCCTCTGCGCTATCGGCGTAGCCGGATTCATCCTGATGCGTCATACCGCAGCACCACCCGAAACGCCCATCGCAACCCAAAAACCTCTTCAACCGGAGATTCATTCAGCGCAGGAAGCCTCAGTCTCTCATCCCACTCAATCGCATGCTCATGAGCAAAGTGCAAAAGCAATCCGTCCGATCAAAGGTGCCAGTGGCTTCATCGCATTGCCGTCAAGTGAGGGGCTTCCTACCCCCAATGTAGCCACAGTCGTGCGCATGCGCATAAAGCCAGGCGATTTGCGCGCATTCGGATTGCATGTGTCTCCGGTTGCCAGTCAGCAAACAATCCTGGCCGAGTTTGTTGTCGGGGAGGATGGCCTTTCGCGCGCTGTTCGCCTCATTCGTTAACTCTTCCCATTGGAAAGGAAATCTTCGCCATGAAATTTCACCGCATCGCAAGCATCTCTTTTGTTCTTCTGGCCGGCGCTTTGTGCGTACCCCAAGCCGGTTGGGCACAAGAGCATGAGAACCATGAGGCCGATCAGGCTCTCGAAGTACTTTCGATCGATAGCAAGCTGATCAAAGACAGGCCCTACTCTGCCGATACTGCCACCGACACAGTGCAAGCGCTCCCCGATGGCAATCGCATCGTTCACCATTACGTCAGCCGGTTTTATCGCGATGCCAAGGGCAGGACACGCCGCGAACAGACATTCGGCAGCATTGATCCGTCCCATCCAACTCCGCACGAGGTAAAAGTCTTCATCGACGATCCGGTGGCAAACACCGCCTATGTGCTCGATCCACAAGAGAAGACCGCACTCGAATTGCAGCGGTCGCGTGCGTTTCTAGACCAGCG
The DNA here is from genome assembly GCA_035550015.1 of Occallatibacter sp. Lineage (GTDB taxonomy): Bacteria > Acidobacteriota > Terriglobia > Terriglobales > Acidobacteriaceae > Telmatobacter. Next base: position 80,188 of record DASZRJ010000012.1, read on the forward strand.
TGATGCCGGTGGCGAGCCGCAGGTCGGCAAACTGCCGCGCCTCGACGAAACTCGCGCGATCACAAAGGAAGACCTCGGCACGAAAAACATCGAGGGGATTCTCTGCAACGGCACACGGCAAACTATCACCATTCCTGCCGGGAAGATTGGCAACGAGCGCCCCATCGCCATCGTTACCGACACATGGTTTGCACCCAGCCTCGATGTGATTGTTCAGTCATCGACGAATGACCCCCGGTTCGGGGAAACTACGTACCAGCTGCGCAATATTCAAGTGGGCAGGCAGGCGCTCACCTTCTTCGAGGTGCCGCCGGGCTATCGCGTCGAGCATCCGAGGCAATAGTGGATTGCGATTGAACTTCATCCTTCGTGTTCGTTTTCCAGCTTTAGCTGGGGTCTCCGATTGCTGTTATGTGCTGGTTTGATCGTCTTGAGACGGGGCCGGATGATGAGTTCTCATCCTGTCTCCGTCTTTTTCATTTACTCCATGCAATGCTGTGCGAAAGGCGAGCGGGCAACTCACCACTCCAGAGCAAGTAAGTGGAACTCGATCAGGATCTTGCCATGGAAAGGAAGAGCATGTTGCCGGCTGAATAGACGCTCATGCCGTCGCTGGCGAAGCCTCGGCGCCCGGCGGTAGAAACGCTCCCGTCTCCTGATCTTTGTACTGCAGCTGGTAGAGCTTCCAGTAGAGGCCACGCATAGCCAGCAACTCCTGGTGCGAGCCCATTTCGCGCAACTGGCCGCGGTGCATCACCAGAATTGCGTCGGCGCGCTGCACCGTCGAAAGGCGGTGCGCGATGAGCACCGATGTACGCCCTTCGACCATGCGCTCCAAAGCCAAGCGGATACGCAGTTCGGTGTCCGTATCCACGCTCGATGTAGCCTCATCGAGAATCAGAATCCGCGGGTTGTACGCCAGAGCGCGCGCAAAGTTGATGAGCTGTTTCTGCCCAGTCGAGAGAGAGTTGCCACGCTCGCGCACCGGTTCATCGAACTTGCCCGGCAGCGACTCGATGAAGTCGAGCACATTCACATCGCGTGCGGACCGGCGCAGATCGGCATCTGTAATGGCATCGTTCTCCATGCGAATGTTGTCCGCGATGGTGCCGGTGAAGAGAAACGGATCCTGAAGTACGACGGCGAAGTGCTGCCGCAACCCTTTCAAATCGTGCTCACGCAGGTCCACGCCGTCAATGTAGATGCCGCCGGCCGTCACGTCATAGAAGCGCATCATCAGGCTGGTGATGGTCGTTTTGCCCGCACCCGTGTGCCCTACAATCGCAATCGTCTGTCCCGGCTCAATGGTGAATGAAACGTCCTTCAGAATCCACTCGATGCCGGTCATGGCTGCGATCGTTGGACCCGGATCGCCGGTCGCCTTCGCTGCTTCAACTACGGTGCGCTGCTCGTCGGTCAACTTCTGGTAGGTGAACCATACACGGCGAAATTCAATCCGGTTCGAGCCGTCTCCTGCCACAGGATGCGCCGGGCTCACAATCTCCGGCGCGGTATCCATCAGCTTGAAGATGCGCTCGCACGCCGCCATTGCCGCCTGCAGAATGTTGTACTTGTCACTCAGGTCCTGAATCGGCCGCCAGAAGCGCTGCGAATACATGTTGAAGCTGGCCAGAATGCCGATCGTCACCGAGCCTGCAATCACGCCGAAGCCGCCGCGCCAGATGACGAGGGCGATGGCAATCGCCGAAAGCAGTTCGACCGCCGGGTAGTAGAGCGCGTAGGCGAAGATCGTGTCCTTGAACGCGACCATGTGCTGCCGATTGACCACTTCAAAGTCGTCAAATGCGCGCTTTTCACGGTTAAAAAGCTGCACAACCCGCATGCCCGTCACGTGCTCCTGCGTAAAACTGTTGATGCGCGCAATCGCCGCCCGCACGCGGCGGTAGCTCTCACGCACATGGTTGCGGAAGATGCGCGTAACAAACAGGATTACCGGCAGCACAGAGAACGCAAGCAGCGCCAGCCACCAGTTGATGCTGAGCATCACGATGGCCATCACCGACAGTGTGAAGAAATCATCGACAATCGCCAGAATGCCGCCGGTGAACATTTCGTTGATGGCATCCACATCCGACGTGAGCCGCGTGACCAGACGGCCTACCGCATGCGTGTCAAAGAAGCCGACGTGCATGCGCTGCATGTGGCGGAAGATGTCGCGGCGCAGGTCGTACATGATTTTCTGGCCGGTCCACTGCATCAGGTAGGTCTGGATGAACTCGAACAGATACGCCAGAACCTGAAGTGCGAGGTAGATGCCGGCGAGCTGCGTAATACCGCGTACCGGATCGTTGCTCAGGTGCACCGTCAGCCAGTCGGCCGAAGCGAAACCGTGCAGTGCGGTTTGTGCGTGTGCCTCTTCGCGGCCGGAAGGGAAGTAGTGGTCAATGCCGACCATGACCAGGAATGGTCCGGCCACATCGCTTGATGACTTGAGCGTGACAGAAATGGCGGAGATGACCGCCTGCAGCCAGTAGGGGCGCAAATAGGCACCCAGCCGCCGGATCAGGTGCGAGTCATACACCTTGCCGACCGGGTCGTCATCGGTCTTGCGCAGCGCTGGCTTATGGTCGCCGGCTGGCCGCTCGGCCCCGCGGGTATTTGCCTGATTGTCCTTGCGGCTTGCAACTTCCGGCATCGATCGGCTCGGTTTCCTCTGTTTATTGTACGAGGTATCGGATGTGCGGCTCGTACCGAACGATTCAATGCTTCGGATTACAGGCAATGTTTTCAAGGATGATTTCGAGCGACTGACGCACGTCTTGCAGAGCGGAACGTGTGCCTTCTATGCGGCTGATCATCAACGCGCCTTCAAGAGCAGCAATGACTGTGTTCGCAATCTGTTGCGGGTCAGTGCTTTTGCGAATTTCACGATGGCGGATGCCCTCTGCAACCACCTCAGCTATGCGTTTTTCCCAGGTCCTTATGCTCTCCTGTACCATGCCGCGCAGCAAGGGATTTCCGTCGTCGGAGTCGACGGCCGTATTCATAATCGGGCAGCCTCCCGGAATTGGCGATGGATGCTCGACGAAGTGCTGAATATATTGCCGGAGCAGGTTGAGCGGGCTTAGAGTCCAGTCCAATGAGCTTGCGCGCGCTTCTACGACCTGCTGCGCGGAGTAGCGATAGGCTTCCGCGGCAAGCTCTTCCTTGTTCTTGAAATGGCGGTAGATGCCGCCCTTTTCAAGACCGGTTGCTTCCATCACATCCTGAATGGAGCAGCCGCTGTAGCCGCGCTGATTGAAGATGGGCGCTGCCAGCGCAACAATGCGCTGCCGCGTTAACTCGCCTTTACTCATAGCTGATTTCCCTGGCCAACACTATACGCCTAAAAAAAGACGCATCGGTCGCAAATCTGCTTCATCTGATGAAGAACGAGACCAATTGGTCTCAAATACTCTTTCTTCGAGGTCCAGATTGGCCACCGCGATTGCTCCCGCTCCTGCACCTGTTCTTGCGCCGCCCATTCGTTCTGCCGGGAAGCGTCCTGTCAATCCCTGGGTCATTGCACTTACGGTCACGCTGGCAACGTTCATGGAGTTGCTGGATACTTCGATTGCCAACGTCTCGCTGCCCCACATTGCCGGCGGGTTGGGGCGCTCGTACGACGAAGTCACCTGGATTCTGACAACCTATCTGGTGGCCAATGCGGTGGTGCTGCCATTGTCCGCGTGGCTGTCGCGCGTACTGGGCCGCAAAAATTACTACCTGCTGTGCGTCGCGCTCTTCACGGCAACTTCATTCCTGTGCGGTATAGCGCCGAGTCTGAGCGTGATGCTCGTGGCACGTGTGCTGCAGGGGATAGGTGGCGGCGGACTGGCTCCGGTTGAGCAGGCCATCCTGGTCGATACATTTCCTCCTGAGAAGCGCGCATCCGCCTTCGCGCTGTACACCATGGCAATTGTGACCGCACCGGCGATTGGGCCGGTTCTGGGCGGATGGATTACCGATAACTACAACTGGCGCTGGGTGTTCTTTATCAACATTCCGGTGGGCCTGTTATCGCTCTTTCTAACCTCGCGCTTTGTGCAGGATCCGCCAAGCTTTGCTGAAGAGCGGAAGACGGTGCGCAATGCAAGCGGCAAGCTCCGTATCGATGGCTACGGGATCGCGTTAATCGGTATTGGTTCTGCCGCGCTGGAGATCGCTCTTGACCGCGGGCAGATTGACGATTGGTTCGGTTCAACGTTCATCACGTGGGCAATTGTGATTGCCGTGGTTTGTCTTGGCGCTGCGGTGTGGTGGGAACTGCGGCAGAAGGACCCGGTGATCGAATTCCGGCTGATGCAGTCACGCAACCTGGCCATCGCCAATGTCTTCTATTTTGTTTTCGGGATTGGCTTATTCGCCTCCACCACGATGATTCCGCAGATTCTGCAGACGCTCTACGGGTATCGCGCCATTGATGCAGGGCTCGTCCTGGGGCCGGGAGCATTCGTGATTACGATTCTTGCTCCGGTTGGAGCCCAGCTTGTGCAGCGGCGCGTGGTACAGCCGCGCTACCTGATGTTTGTTGCCGTGGTCATGGTGGGCCTTTCGTTTTACTACTACGGTGGACTTACGCTCGATACCGACTATTTTCACTACGCATTCGCACGCGCCCTGCAGGGGCTGGGATATGCCTTCTTCTTCGTTCCACTGTCGGTAATTGCCTACTCGCAACTGCGGCCGGACCAGAACAACAAAGCTTCTTCACTGACCAATTTCTTTCGTAACTGGGGTGGCAGTTTCGGTATCGCGTTCATGAACACCATCTCCGAGCGACGCTGGAGCTTCCACCAGGAGCGCATTGGCTCAACTCTTGATGCAGCATTTGGAGGCTTACAGCAACAGATACAGCAGGCGGCAGCGTTTCTCGAATCACGAGGTTATTCTCCTGCGGATGCCATGCGTGCTGCGTATGGAAATGTCTATGCACAGTTACAGGCGCACGCGCATTTTCTCGCCTTTATGGATTGCTTCCATCTGATTGGCTTGCTGACGTTGATTACTGCTCCGTTGGTTTTGATCAGCAAGGCGTTCAAAATCGGTGGCGGCGCTCCCGCAGGACACTGAAGCATCCGCATCTTCTACACTCGTAGGGTGAGCTTCCGCGAATTCCTTGGCAACACGGCTACCGTTTCTCGTCTGCGCGAGAGTGTGCGTGCGGACCGCTTTCCGCAGGCCATGATTCTGGCTGGGCCGAAAGGCGCGGGCAAATATACGCTGGCGCTGATGCTGGCTCAGGCCGTGAACTGCCTTGAGCCGACGGAATCAGACGGTTTGCCGGACTTTTGCGGCCATTGCGCCAACTGCATGCGCCTGGCAGAGGCAGCCAATCTGGACGAGCGTGTGGCGGAAGCCGTAGCGGCACGTGAGGACCTGCGCGAGACCGACAAGCGCGATACACGCATCTTTGTGCAGACACATCCGGATGTTCTGATTGTGCCACCCGATCCGCCGCAGCTTCTCATCAAGCTTGGCCAGGTACGCCAGGTGATTCACGCGGCCTACTACCGCCCGCCAATCGAGGTGCGCCGCTCTTTCGCTATCTTCACCACAGCAAACTTTATGAAGGAGGCTGCCAACAGCCTGCTGAAAGTGCTTGAAGAGCCACCAGCGCACACGTCGCTCATTCTGTTGGCGGAAAATCCGCAAGAGTTGTTGCCAACTATCCGCTCGCGTGCGGTGATGCACCGGCTTGGAGCCTTGCCTGCGGCGGAACTCGAGTCACTGCTGGCCGCGCGCAGGCCGGAGCTCAAACCGCAGGAGCGTGCGCTGGTCGCGCGGCTCGCTGAAGGCGCCGTGGGCCGTGCGCTTTCGCTCGATCCAGATGTCTTTCTTGCCAGCCGTCAGGATGCGCTCGTTATTCTGCGCAATGCTCTGAAAGAGCCGGACTACTCACAGCTCTTCCGCGCGACGGAAAGCTATCGCGCCGGAGCCGAAGGACAGGAAAAGACGCTCCAACTGTTGCGCGCTCTCGGCAGCCTGATTGAGGATCTGCTGCTGGTGCTGGCCGGAACGCCGCAATACATGCGCAACGTCGATATCGCCGGCGATCTCGAGCGCCTTGCGCAGGGGCTCTCACTCGACTGGATCGAGGGCGCTGCCCGCGCCTTGAGCCAGACCGAGCAGGGCATGCGCCGCAACCTGCTGCGCTCACTCTCGCTCGACGCGATGGCGGTTTCACTCGCCGGCCGATGAGTGGGATTCCAGGGAAAGCAACCTACCCAGTTTCCACAGCATCTTTCCGAATAGAATCAAGGAAACCATCGAGCAATTACTGAGGATGGAGCATCGGCCGCAAAGCCGCGGACTGGCGCCCGGCAAATTGTACGTATACGCATCTTGTCCAGACCCGACCGAATCCGATCTTGCAGGCCTATCCCAAGCCAGGGAATGCACTAAGACAGGAACCGCTCTGCCGTCCGAATCTCGAATTGCTCGCAACAGAAAGGCTATGTCCGCAATGCCGATACGACTCACCGCTCAATCTCATGAAGATGAAGGTTTACATCACAGCGCGGAGTTGTTCTATCTGCAGAAGCAGATTCAGGCTCAAACGCTGATGGTGATCGTGCTTGAAGATGGCGAGCGTGTGGAAGGCTGCATCGAGTGGTACGACCGGAGGTCGCTAAAGGTGCGCGGCAAGTCGCGCACGCTTATCTATAAATCGGCTATTCGTTATATGTATAAGCACGGCGAAAACGTGCAGTAACGCAAATTATTTCTACTGGCGTCTCGCCGCTTTTGTAAGCCGGTCTCGCAAAGCTGCTCCGATACCGGTTGCCGCAGGCATGGGGCACAAGATGACCGTGCAGCCCGCGGCATCGAGCGCGCGCAGGCCTGCATATAAGCGCTGGGCCAATTCTTCAGGATTTGCCCAACGCCCCCACGGAAAGACCGCAGCAAACGGCAGCGTGGCATCTCCCTCAAATTCATTCACGCGCATCAGGCCGAGCGCTTCGCTTGCGTGGTGTGCAGCTTCTGCCGCGAGAAGCCGCGGCAAATCCTCCTGGGTCCCTTCCACCAGCACCAGCCGCGCGCGCGGCGCGTAGTGGCGAATGCCTACGCCGGGCGAGGGCAGTGCTTCTGGCTGTTCGATTGTGCGCAGATGCTCAGTAAAGGTTTTTACTTCTCCTGCGACAGCCTGGATCTGCTCCATTGTGATAGCGCCGGGCCGGTAGATCATCATCGGGCTTTGGCACGGGTCGAGCACGGTGGATTCTACGCCGTGCTCTGTAGGGCCGGCGTCGAGAATCGCGTCGATACGTCCATCGAGATCGTCGAGTACATGTTGCGCATTCGTGGGGCTGGTGTGGCTGAAGAGGTTCGCACTTGGCGCAGCGACAGGGACGCGTGCCCGTTCAATGAGCCGGTATGCAACCGGATGGGCAGGCATGCGCACACCAACGAGCGGGCGGCCCGCAGTGACTGCATCGGGGACGGCGGTTGAGCGCGGCAGCAGCAATGTGAGTGGTCCCGGCCAGAAGGCCTCCATCAGTCTGCGTGCCGTGTCTGGAATCTCCGTAACAAGCCTGCGCAGCATGGGATTCTCCGCAGTTGCCGGACCGGCGATGTGCACAATCACCGGATCCCACGCGGGACGTTTCTTGGCTTCAAAAATCCGTACGACTGCGACAGGGTCAAGTGCATTGGCTCCAAGACCATAGACCGTTTCCGTGGGCAGCGCAACGAGCCCGCCCGAGCGTAGTATCTCCGCGGCCCGCCCCAGCGCGGTGCGCGCACTGAATTCGTCAAGCCGTGTGGGATCAACTACAAGGCGCTCGGTCCGCATTTTTCCATTGTCGCCGCGCGAGGCAGGCTTCGTCATCATGCCGTATACTCCTTGCTACCGATGGCGATTGAACACGAGATCAAGTTTCGAATAGACGATCTGGCAGCGCTCGAGAGCAAACTGTGTGCTGCGGGATTTCACGTCGAGACGCCGCGCACGTTTGAGAGCAATGTGCTCTACGACACTCCCGACCGCAGCATGCGCACCCGCACGGAGATTCTGCGCATCCGGCAATATGGCAATCGCTGGACGGTAACGCACAAGCGTCTTCCCGACGCTGGACCGGGTGAGGACAAGCACAAGCATCGCATTGAGACGGAAACTGAGATTTCCGATGGAGAAGTGCTTGCGCAGATCTTTCTTTCGCTTGGGCTCGTCGCAGCCTTTCGCTACGAAAAGTGGCGCTGCGAGTGGAGCGACGGGGAAGGGCATTGCGTGGTGGACGAAACGCCAATTGGTAACTTTGCCGAGTTGGAGGGAACGCCTGAGTGGATCGATCGCTCTGCGGCAAAGCTAGGCGTCGATTCCGCGCAGTACCTGACGCTCAGCTACGGTCGTCTCTTCGACATGTGGCGCGAGCAGAATCACTCAGACGCTACTGATCTGACGTTTGCCGCGGTGAATGCGATTCCGGCTCATTCTTGATAGCCGCAGTCATGCTCGTTCCGAAAATTGCCTGCGGGAAATGCTGCACTGTGAAGCAAGCGTGCGGGTGGGTCCCGCACGCTTTAGGCTTCAGCTCCGTGGCACTTCTTGTACTTCTTGCCTGAGCCGCATGGGCAAGGATCGTTGCGGCCGACCTTGTCACCGGTTCTGCGCTGCATGGGCTCGCTTGCCTCGCCGGCCCCGGCGCGCGTGGCCACCGCCAGCTCTTTCTGCTTCTTACGCGCAAACTCCTTTTCTAGCGCATCGATGGTTGTGGAAGGCTGCCGCACCGGAATGCCGATCTCACGCGGCGCGTCTTCAAATCCAGCCGACAACTCGGCACTAGCCACCGGTGGCGCCGCGGGAACCTCTCTGCGGGGCTGTGGTGGAGTGCCGATGGGCTGGCCATCGGGTCCGATAATCTGCATGCGGAAGAGGAAGCGCGCCGTGTCTTCCTGGAAGCGCTGCATCATCGCTTCGAAGAGGTCGAACGACTCCTTCTTGTATGCGACGAGCGGATCTTGCTGCGCATAACCACGCAGTCCAATGCCTTCCTTCAGATGATCCATGGAGAGAAGGTGATCTTTCCACAAACCATCGATAACACTGAGCATCACCATGCGTTCGTGGTAGCGCATGGTTTCGGAGCCGAGGATCTGCTCCTTCTGCTGGTAGTGCTGCTGCAGCTTCTCGAAGATGCTGTCGCCAAGTTCGTGGCGCGAGAGCTCCAGAGGCTCAATGCCGGAACCGGCGACGGTAAAGCCGAAATGGTCTACAAGACGCTCATCGAGCCCTTTGATATTCCACTGTTCCGGGTGCTTATCTTCTGGCGCGAACTCATCGAGCAGCATGCTTAGAATGCCACCCACGTAGTCGTCGAGAATCAGCTCGCGCTGATCGACTCCTTCCAGAAGCTGACGCCGCAGACCATAGACAGCCTCGCGCTGCTTATTCATCACGTCGTCGTACTCAAGCAGATGTTTGCGGCTTTCGAAATTTTGCGCTTCCACCGCTTTCTGGGCGCCTTCGATGCGCTTGGAGATCATGCGCGACTCGATGGGTACGCCCTCTTCCATGCCCAGCTTCTCCAGCAGTGTGGAGACCCACTGCTTTGCGAAGATGCGCATCAGGTCGTCTTCAAGCGAGAGATAGAAGCGTGAGGCGCCGGGGTCGCCCTGACGGCCGGCGCGGCCACGCAACTGGTTATCGATACGCCGCGACTCATGCCGCTCGGTGCCGAGAATGAATAGGCCGCCGGCTTCGATCACTTTTTCGTGTTCGATACGGGCAGCTTCGGCGTGCACCTTATTCACTTCCTCCCAATCGGCCTCCGATACTTCGAATTCCTGACCAGAGTAGTAGAAGCGCATGAAACCTTCAGGGGCCATGGGGTTGATGGCGCCTTCATTGGCGCTGATGCCGCGCGCTCTGCCCTTCTTCACAAGTTCCTGGCGAGTGAGAAAGTCCGCATTGCCCCCGAGCAGAATGTCAGTACCACGGCCAGCCATATTGGTGGCGATGGTGACCATGCCGGTTTTACCCGCCTGGGCCACGAACTCCGCTTCGCGCTCGTGCTGCTTGGCGTTGAGCACAACGTGCTTTACGCCTTTGCGTTGCAAAATGCCTGAGAGCAATTCCGATTTTTCAATCGACGTGGTGCCCACCAGCACTGGCTGATTGTTTTCATGCAGCCGCGCGATATCGTCGGCGACGGCGGTGTATTTCTCTTTGGCAGTCCGGTAGACGATGTCAGGATTCTCGATGCGCAGCAGCGGCTTGTTTGTCGGAATGACGACGATGTCGAGCTTGTAGATGTCCCCGAATTCGGCCGCTTCGGTTTCCGCGGTTCCCGTCATGCCGCTCAGCTTCTGGTAGAGGCGGAAGTAGTTCTGGAAGGTGATGGTGGCAAGTGTCTGGTCTTCCTTGCGAATCTTCACGCCTTCCTTGGCTTCGATGGACTGGTGCAGTCCGTCGCTCCAGCGGCGGCCCGGCATCAAGCGGCCAGTAAAGGTGTCCACGATGATGACTTCCTTACCGTCCTTGCCATCCTTCACCACGTAGTCCACATCGCGCTTGTAGAGAGCGTGCGCTTTGATGGCGGTTTCTACATAGTGCTTCAGGTCCCAGTTTTCCGCGTCGGCAATGTTTTCGATGCCCAACGCTTTTTCAATAGTGACCCAGCCCTCGTCGGTGACGCCGATGGTGCGGTGCTTTTCGTCGACGACGTAATCGCCGGTGAGCCGCTTGTTCTCGAATTCTTCGATCTCCTCGCCCATTTCGAGCTGGGGAATGATCTTGCGCACGCGCTCGTACTTGTCCGTTGTCTGGTCAGTGGGACCGGAGATGATGAGCGGCGTACGCGCTTCGTCGATGAGGATCGAATCCACTTCGTCGACGATGCAGTAGAAGTGCCCGCGCTGCACGCAGTCCTTGATGTCGAACTTCATGTTGTCGCGCAGGTAGTCGAATCCGAACTCGTTGTTGGTGCCATAGGTGATGTCGGCGCCGTAGGCTGCACGGCGTTCCTCGTCACTCAGGTCGTGGACAATGACGCCGACGGTGAGGCCGAGAAATTCATAGATCTTGCCCATCCACTCGGCGTCGCGCTTGGCCAGGTAATCGTTCACGGTGACCACATGCACGCCGCGGCCGGCGAGCGCGTTCAGATAGCAGGCGAGTGTGGCGACCAGCGTTTTACCTTCGCCGGTCTTCATTTCGGCAATCTTGCCAGAGTGCAGCACCATGCCGCCGATGAGCTGCACATCGAAGTGCCGCATCTGTACCGTGCGCCAGCCTGCCTCGCGCACCACGGCGAAGGCTTCGGGGAGAATCTCGTCGAGCGCCGCGCTTTCGGCTTTCTTGATGTCTTCCTTATCCGTAAGTCCTTCGAGGCTTGCGGCAATACGCTGGCGAAATTCCGTGGTCTTGGCCCGAAGCTCATCGTCAGAGAGCTTCTTCATTTCGGGTTCAAGTGCGTTGATGGCTGCGACATTGGGAAGAAGGCGCTTAATAGCGCGGTCGTTGGCCGTTCCAAATACTTTGGTGAAAGCTTTATCGAGAAACACGTGGATCTCCGACTGTCAGTTTGAAAGTTACAAAGTGCAGGCCTTTTGCGTGCTGCGCGGGCCAGGGAGAAGTTCCTCCAGAGCGAGCGTGCGAACGCAAAATGCGGCATAGCCGCGTGCATATCCGACGTTGCGGAGGAATCAGGCCTGCAGCGAAGGCGGAGGCCGCTTGTAGCAGGAGAAGAGCGGGAGTGAAGCAGGAGTCTTGCAGTCTAGTTCTTGCTCCATTGCGGCGGACAGACAGAAGGATGCCGCCAGTCCTACAAAGACTACCGGCAGCATGAAGAGAAAAATGTCCGGCTGCGCACCGAGAGTGGCACGTCGCGCTGAGTTCGACAGGATGCCGCCGGACCAGCGTTCCAGCAAGCCCGGCATGCCGGCTGCCAGCGTTTCGCCTTCAGGGTGAGCGGCCAGAAAACGCAGCATCGACTGCGTATATGGCGCTGGATTAGACCAGCCGCCTTCGGCACGCACCACACCTACAGCCGCGATGGTTAGAATCGCCAGCCATACCAGTGCACTCTTTTGCCGATGTGCCGTTTTCATGCTCTACCTATTAAATTGTGCCACATCCGCAGGACAGACCGCACGTGCTTTGCAAATCATTGCTCCGTGAATAAACTGCTTTGATTTGAAATGGCTGCCGTGTGCGTCTGCAGGCACTCCACCTTCTCTCCCCTCCGGATTCGTTCCAATTGCTTCTCAAACAATTCAGAAGGTGCTTCCGAGTCATCCGTGCCTTCCTCGTCGTCCCGTACGCGCTGTGCCACTTGAATCGCATGGAACAGGTTGGGCCGATAAAACAACTGCACGGCCAGAAATGCGATGGCAAGAGCGGATGCCGCAGGCCTACCTGCGATTCGTACCCGCCGGGCTCGATTGAGGCGTGCATATGCCAGTAGAAGGAGGATTGATACATAGGGCGCGGCAATGGCAATCGCGCCAACCACGTCGAGGGTTGTGAGTTGCATGGAGACCTTTCGCATGGATGAAGAGCCGGTATAGGGCACGCGCATCGATACTCGAAGTCCTGTGTGGACTGCGTGCAGGGAATTGGCTAGTCAGCGAATGTGAAAGGAGGAGGGCGTTGAAAATTCGGCGCCAACGCTGGTTCCGCGTGCGGATGGAGGATGACTTGGCAGAACGTGCGCTTATGAAGATCAAAGCTTGCGACGATGCCGATAAAAACTGCGGGCAACATCGCCATCCAGTGATGATGAACCGTTCCGTGACCTGCAGGCGAAAGGGCAAGCACCAATACAATCGCCACCAGAACTGTGGCAATCAGCATCCATGTGCGCCGTTGCCGAAGGCAACGACCAGCCGCGCCGATGAAGGAACGCCCAATCATCGCTCCTATTGTGGCACAGAAAGAAATCTTCGAGTGCAACGCATGTTGAACTTATTTTGCGAGTGCGTGTTGCGCATCGCACCCGTATAGTCGAACCATACGGCCACATTTGAGCGCCACAATCGCAGTCCCGCAGTGCCTGCCGTTATTCCTCTCATTCCGGAGCGCGCCATGAAGCGATTCATTATTTTCGCTGCACTTGTCTCTATCTCATTTCCGGCTGTCGCACAGCAGCAGCCCGTAACTCTTCCCGCATCCCCTTCCACGGTTGCCTGGGGCTACTACTGGTCTGAAGCCAAGCCGGTTCTTACCGTGCACTCGGGCGATACCGTACGTGTCCAGACGCTTTCAACATGCGGCTCGACGGAGCGGATGGAGGAGGAAGGCGTCAAGGCCACCGACATTCCTGCCTACAACACGGAGATTTACGACAAGGTCAAAGATCGCGGCCCAGGGGGCCACATCCTCACGGGACCCATTGCCATAGACGAGGCAGAGCCCGGCGATGTGCTCGAGGTGGACATTCTCAAGGTGGATATCGACGTGCCTTTTGCCTGCAATGGATTTGGAGTGGGTCGCGGATTTCTACCCAACGACTATCCCTATGGACGCCGCAAAATCATTCCGCTTGACCGCGAGAAGATGATTGGTCATTTCGCACCCGGCATTGATATTCCTCTACATCCATTTTTCGGCAGCATGGGCGTGGCGCCGCCTGCCTCTGCCGGCCGTTACAACAGTGCGCCGCCCTGGATGCACGCAGGCAACATGGACAATAAGGAGCTGGTGGCGGGGACAAAGCTTTTCATCCCGGTTCATGTAAAGGGCGCTCTGTTTGAAGTGGGCGACGGGCACGCGGGGCAGGGCAATGGCGAAGTGGATATTACCGCGATGGAGACATTTCTTGCCGGTACATTCCGTTTTGTTGTGCACAAGGATCAGCATTTGCTGTGGCCGCGCGCGGAGACGCCAACGAGCTACATCAGTATGGGCTTCAGTCCCGATTTGAAGGAAGCTACAACTATGGCCGTGCGCAACATGATCGATTTTCTGGTGAACGTGAAGCACCTCTCGCGAGACGATGCCTACATGTTGACGAGTGTGGCCGTGGACGTGGACATTACGCAGCTTGTGGATGGAAACGTGGGGGTGCATGCCATCTGTCCGAAAAACATTTTCACGCAATAGAGCGGCGTATCCGGGGCTGCAGCGCGGCTAGGATCTTGCGTGCAGTTCCATCAGCCGTTCGGAGACGGCCTCCAGAATTTGTTCATGTACTTCGTCGATGGTCAGGTTGCCCTCAATCAGCACCACGCGCTCCGGCTCGCGCTCGGCAATTTCGTGATACTTTTGCCACACGCGCTTGTAAAAATCCTTCTTCTCCTGTTCGAAGCGGTTTTCGTCGGTGCCGGTTTCCTGTGCGATACGGTCGTTACGCCGGCGTGCGCGGGCAAGGCTTGCCTCAAGAGAAGGCAGCAGTAACAGAGTGAGGTCGGGTTTCAGGTCGCCGCAGATGAGCGTATGCATGCGGTTGACAACTTCAGAGCCGAGCTGGCGTCCGCCACCCTGGTAGGCCTCGGTCGAATCGGTGAAACGATCGCACACAACCGTTTTGCCTGCGGCAAGTGCCGGCTCAATGATCTCGACAATTGCCTGGGCACGGTCAGCGAACATCAGTGCCAACTCGGCCATGGGCGCAATCGGTGTCGAACCCGAGTCGAGCAGAAGCGCGCGAATTCTGTCTCCAGTGGCAGTGCCGCCAGGCTGACGAGTCACCACGGGATCCATTCCACGCCTGTGCATCCACGCAGACAAGCGCTGCAGTTGCGTTGTTTTGCCCGATCCGTCGAGCCCTTCGAGCGTGATGAACAGTCCGCGCGGCATGGCGAGAGTCTACCATTCCGCCATTCGGCTGCCGGTTCGAAAAAGTCCATTCACGATGATCTGGATAACGTACCTGCATGCAGCAATTTGAGTTGTGTCTACCAATAGGGAACGTATACCGGTATCGGTGGTGCAACTAATTGGCCCGAAGGGGGTTCCTAGGAATGTAGTTTTGAATTGCCGTACCTTATGCCGGGCAGACACGAACGGGCAGGACGGCAGCACGTTGAAGGAGGTTCTCCCATGAAGCTTTTCCGATCCATGCGTGTTCTTTTTTTCGCTCTCGCGCTATGCGCTATTCCTGCATCGTCCTTCGGCGGCGTGCTGATCAGTGTCGCCATTGCGCCCCCGGCACTGCCGGTTTACGTACAACCACCGTGCCCTGAACCGGGCTGGATGTGGACCCCTGGTTACTGGGGCTATGGCCCTGACGGCTACTACTGGGTGCCTGGAGCATGGGTGCCAGCGCCGTATATTGGCGCGCTGTGGACCCCTGGCTACTGGGGCTGGTCGTCCGGCTTCTATATCTGGCATCCAGGTTATTGGGGCCGCACAGTCGGTTACTACGGTGGCATCAATTACGGTTTCGGATACATGGGCGTCGGATTTATCGGCGGAGGATGGCGTGGAAATGCCTTCTACTACAACACTGCGGTTGTGCATGTGAATCGAGTGCATATTCGTAACGTGTACGTGGACCGCACCATCATCCGGACGCACACGATTGAGAATACGCGGCGCGTTTCCTATAACGGCGGACGTGGAGGAATCGTGCATGCGCCGACGGCACACGACCGTGTTGCCATGCGCGAACAGCACATGGGACGCACATCGTTCCAGACACAGCACGTGGAAGCTGCGCGGAGTGACCGTGCAGCATACTTCAACAACAATCATGGGAGCCCAAATCGCATGGCCGTGGAGCGGCCGATGACGGCTCCGCGGAACATGCAGCAGACCCCGCGCGCTGCGCCCAACTCTCGTCCGCAAGTAAACCAGCAACGTGAGCAGCCGCGGAATTTCCAGACGCGTCCAACGCCGCAGCAGCGGACACAACCTCGTGAGCAGCCGCATGTTCAACAGCGGCCGGCGCCTCAGGTACATTCGCAGCCAAGGACGCAATCGCGCCCGCAGTCCCAGTCTCATCCGCAAACGCACGGAGAACGAGGTGGCGGTCATCCCCGCTAAATTGTGCGGTGGAATTGGAATAAGCAAAGGTTCGCGTTTCGGCGCGGGCCTTTACTTGTTGTGAATACGGTCAGGGCTGATGTAGGCGCATACCGGCAATCTCAATTTCAATACCGCCGAACTGGGGATGATCGTTTTCGCGCAGCCGGTAGGCAACGTCAATGCAACTGCCTTCCTTCAGGTTAAGGCTCTCCGCCATCCAGGCCAGGTCCCAGCCCACAGCGCGCATTGCGTGGCCCGAGAATGCAGCAGGATCTTTGGGTTGCTGCGAAAGTTCGAGACGGATATGCCGTTCCTTCATCAGGCGGACAGGGCCAATCAGACGCACGTTGCGTGCAACAAAAGTCGGTTCAGGATTACCGTGGCCGAACGGCTCCAGCTTGCGCAGCCATCCGGCGAGCACCGCAGTGATGCGATCCAGCGGCAGTTCGGCGTGAATGTGCAACACGCGCTCCGGCTCGCGCGCTGCCAGGTGCTCGGCCGCATATATGCTGAGTCTGTTCTTCAACGCGGGCAATTGCTCTGCAGGCAGCGCAAATCCAACCGCAAAGGCATGTCCGCCAAAGCGCGTGAACAAATCGGCGCAGCTTTCGATGGCATTGAGCAGATGAAAACCGTCGACTGAGCGGCCTGAGCCGTGCGCCACACCGTCTTCCACGCTCACCACGAGCGCGGGTTTCGCGGTGCGATCCACCACGCGCGAAGCCAGAATGCCGATGACGCCGCGATGCCAGCCTTCACCGTCCACCACGAGCAACCGCTCATCGGCCAGCAGGGCGTCGGTTTCCAGCCGCTCTTCGATTGAGCGCAGAGCAAAGGATTCTGTGTCGCGCCGTTCGCGATTCAGCCGCTCGAGCTTTTGTGCCAGTTCACGCGCGCGCGTCACCTCCCGCGTGGTGAAGAGCTCAATGACTTCGCTGGCCACATCCATGCGGCCAGCGGCGTTGATACGCGGAGCCAGGCGGAAGGCCACATCGAAGCCTGTGATCGGTTTCGACGCTGGATCGAGTTTCGCGGCAGCAAATAATTCGCGCAAGCCGGTTCCGACGGGACGGCCGAGTTCGCGCAGACCGAGAGCGGCAATTACGCGGTTCTCACCTTTTAACGGGACGGCATCGGCAATCGTCGCAATTGCCGTCATCTTCAGAAAGCTGGGTAATATCTTTGTGTGCGTGCGTTCACGGTCGTGCCGCTCCAGCAGCGCCTGTGCCAGTTTGAACGCAATGGCCGCACCGCAAAGCGATTTCTCGGGATAGTCGCATCCGTACTGATTGGGGTTGAGAATTGCAAGCGCGTCCGGAACGGATTCGTGTGCCTCGGGTAGATGGTGGTCCGTGATGATGAGATCGAGGCCCAACCTGCGCGCCGTTTCTGCTTCTGCGAAAGCGCGCATACCGGTGTCGACCGTGATGACCAGCCGCACGCCGCTATCGAATGCCTCTTCCAGAACACTCGACTGCAGGCCGTATCCCTCACGTAGACGGTGGGGTACATGGAAGCGCACAAGACCACCGAGCATTTCGATGGCTGTCTTCAGCAGAACCACGGCTGTGGTTCCATCCACATCGTAATCGCCGTAAAGAAGGATGAGCTCCTTTGCGGTAATGGCTCGCTCGACGCGATCTACAGCTTCCTGCATGCCGCGCATGCGCAGTGGATCGTGCAACTGCGCCATGTCGGGATTCAGGTAGGCGAATGCGTCTTCGGGAAGAGCAATCTGACGCGCTACAAGAAGCTCGGCAAGCACATGCGGCAGCTTGGCGGCCTTGGCCAGAGCTGTTGCTCGCTCTGTATCGGGAGTTGCCTCAACCCAGCGTTGGCGGATAGCTCTGCGCATCAATGTGGACGCTGAATTCTGCGTGCCCACGCCAGTTACTCATCCTCGTCGTCGCGCTCACGGTCGTCGATTACGATGTCGTGAAAGTTTTCCACGTCTTCCAGCAATGCCTGGAAGCGTTCATACCATTCGGTTGTCGTTTCGTGCAGAAACACGATGCCCTGATAGATGAAGCCCAATTGAATGTAGCCAACCTTGCCGGCATACTTGCGCAACCACTGCGCCTCCAGCAGTTCGGTGGCCTCTTCATCGGGAAAATTCATCTCCCCGGCTTCTTCGATCAAGGTATCGAGCTCGGAAGGTTCGAGCATCATCTCACTGAACGTAATGAATGGGGCGCCCACGTGCTTTGCCATCTCAACAAAGTCTTTCCACGCATCGGGATTGCCATTGCTCTCCCAAAGCACAGAGGGAATGTCCTCGGTCACGTAGCCGGGCAGCCGTTGTAAGCCATGGCCTTCAATGAAGGCCACCATGTCATCTTTTATCGAATGCAGATCGTCCATCGTCATCGTCAAGCCCTCATTGTCGCAGATGCGGGCGGGCCGGGTGGCCGAAAGGTTGCCTGCGATGTGGAAAGTTCCGCGCGCGCGTCACGCGGTAGTCTTGAAGAAGGAGGATCTACCGCTTGCCAGTCTTTGAACGCCATGTTTTTGTCTGCCTCAATACCCGCCCTGAAGGTGCTCCCCGCCCAAGTTGTACTACCGACGGCACAAGCGAGCTACTCACCCAGCTACAGCAGCAGGCCAAGACCGCGGGCCTTGCAGGCTCCGCGATTCGCATCAACAAGTCAGGCTGTCTGGACCAGTGCGAGCACGGTCCGACTGTGGTTGTTTATCCGGAAGCCGTCTGGTACGGCAACGTGAAGCCGGAAGATGCCGCTGAAATCGTCAGCGAGCATTTGGTCGGCGGCCGTCCGGTTGAGCGGCTTCGTTTGGCGGAGGCATGCATCAACACCAAAGTTTGCCCGCACCGTGCCTAAAAGAGGTATCACCTCCGTCACGTGACGCCTGGTTTGGGTCTTTGCGGGTTTCTTCGGTGTCTTCTCTGATTTCCACATTTTGCACCGTGAGTGAAGGCACACGCAGAAGCCCGAGCGGCGTAAAACTACAACCCCAGTAGTGCGCAATGGGTTACCAAGTTCTGATGACGTTCCCCGCGCAGTTACAGGTATAGGGAATGTCATCCATTGTGCTGATTTGTTTCGGCAATTCAGGTGTTGCATTGTGTGATGTGTTCCTGAACAGGAGCATGTACACCTTGTGGTCCGATGCTGTATTCTCATCCTTCAGTCCATGATCTTCTCGCGCGAATATATTGGGTATCTGGCCCGCCGTACGGTCAAACACCTCATCGATGCAAAATTCATCTCGACCACTGACGTGAAAGCCACGGAGTCGCGGGTCGCCGATGCTCTCATCGAGGAGATGTCACTTGAAGACCGCATCAATGAAGAAGTACGTGTCATCCTTGAGGCCTACTCGGAGGAAATGCGCAAGTCCGGCGCGCAGTATGCAGAGATGTTCAAGAAGGTGAAGACCGAACTCGCGCGCAAATACAAGGCGGTGCTATGAGAATCAGCCGCGACAAGCTGAACAAGCTGGCTCACACCGTGGCCGATACGCTCGCCGAGATTGACGAGGTGGGTTTTTTTGAGGATCGCAACACCATCCGCCAGGAAGCTCGCAAAGAACTGGAGAATCTGCTGACCGAGGAAGCCCGAATCGACGCGGCCGCCCGGCAGAAGATTGCCAGCCAGCGCAAGATCATCCTCGAGGGCTCACAGGAGTGGGAAATTCTCTACCGCAAGTACTATAACGAGGAAGTAAAAAAGCTGGGTATTTAAGGCCCCCCGTAGTCTTTCCGGCTTTGGCAGCCAATCCGATTTTTGTTACATTAAATGAGTGACCTGCAGGGTTATCCCCTCCAAGTAAGGCGCTATCGTCTAGGGGTTAGGACGTGAGATTCTCAATCTTAAAACCCGGGTTCGATTCCCGGTAGCGCTACCAAAGATTGGACGTTAAGGCCCGCCAAATCGGCGGGCTTTTTGCTGCCGGAGTCACACAGTTCACACCCTGGGTATTGGCATTGCGTGGAGCCTCAATCGAGGGATCACTTGATTACGGCTTGGTACAGTTACGGCGGCGCTTGGCGATACTCAAGCAGGCCAGACCTACGAGGAACTTTTTCGGGTTTGGCGCAATATTTCAAATAGCGCAAGAAAGTGTCTGTATCCAATACCCGGCATGCGCTTGAGCCGGTATACCTGAGTCTGACCTGCCGAACGCAGACGGTGGTTCACTGGGAATTCCTGGATTTTGAAGCCATGCCGGTAAGCTCGTGCGGTAAATTCCCACCAGAATCCCTCTTTCATCACGCCCAACTCGGGTAAAAGGCGCTGAACCACAGTTTTGTGCGCAAGTACAAAAGGGCAGCTGGGATCGTGAACGGGCACGTGGTAGAAAGCTTGGTAAACAAGGAAGAAGCTCCGGGAAAGAAACCGTCTCCCGAAAGAGTCTGAGCGTTTGACTCTCCAACCGATTGCCAGATCCTGGCTATCGCGCGATGTCCAGAATTTTTCGAATTCCCACGGGTCGCATTGGCCATCAGAATCCAGGCAAAGCAGATAACTGGCTTCAAGAGACTTTATACCGTCGATTACGGCACGAGAATATCCCTTACGAGTGCGGCTGGTGGTCAGTTTCATCGGGATGGATTTGGCCAGTTCAGCGAGGACTTTTTCAGTGCCGTCCGAACTGCCGTCTTCGCAGACGATAAAACGTACCTTGGCGTGGGGTGATACCGCAGCATAGATTTCGTGAATTGTTTGTTCGATGCTTCCGGCCTCGTTGTGGACGGGCAATAGAATCTCGAGGTCAGGAATGTTGGAGATCATGGCCGGGCTAGTCTCTGTATATTCGGGGAGATTCGACATGTTGTCGACACATATCGATGTTCTCGCGGCCGTGGTCTGTAAACGGTGTAGTGGCCCAGATAGCTGCCGCCAATGTTTTCTTCAGGCAAGTAATTGGTTTCGATAGCCTGGACCTGTTTGTTGGTGAGATTACCCATGTCCACATCTCTCAGGACAATGGCTCCGAATTTCTGGGTAGTGATCATATTCACGAACCCAGATTCATCCCATATCCCGGCTTTAGCAAGGGCTTCCTGAATCCCTGGTTCGAGCGGCGGTTCCTTATGCGCTTCCATGGTCAACAACATATTCCCGCACCAGACGGGGCCCTGAGTTTGTTTAAGAACATTCAAAGCAGCCGCTGAAGTGGAATACTCCGAATCTTCAATCGCTCTGTCTCTTGGACTGAGTCGAAATGCATTGTTGATTCTTCGTATTGAATCTGGCAGTCCCGTGAGGACAGCGAAAAGCAAGAGAAGAAGCACGGCAGATTGCCCCAGACCAACCTGTGAAGTCGTGTGTGTCTGACATAGAATGCGTACGAAAAGGAGACCTGCAAGCGGGCAACAAACAAAGTTCCACTCCAGAAAGTAGTGCACACCAGCCCCATTTTTGCCATAGGAAAGAGAGAGCAACATCGCGAGTATAAGCTTAATGCCGAGCACCACGAGGGCCAGTCGATAGGAGTTCGTCTTTGTCCCAAACTTTATCCACTTGGCCAGACCATATGCTCCACCCATAACAGTGCGGCGAATCGCAGGCAGTAAGGCGAGGCATGACACAGCGAGAATCGGTACCATGACAATCACATTTGTCTGCAGTCCCCGCACCGCTTCCGACCACCCAAACGGTTGCGCCGCGTTATAGACAAACAGGTGCCGCAAAATCTCGCCCCCTGTCGCCCAGTACAACAATCCAAGTGCGGAGCCTCCGAGGAAAAGGCAGAAGAGGAAGGAACGGAGTGCCTTTCCATAACTGACCAGCGCTGTAGCCACCAGGCACGCAGACGGCGCGGCCACCATGGTCTGCTTTGTAAAGATGGCGGCAACAAAAATTGCGAAGGCCGTATAGCGAGCGGCGGATGATGCGCTGTATCTAAGAAATACGTATATGCCCAGAAACGAGAGAAACACTGCGAGCAGATCAACACCCATTTCGGGTATGTAGGCATTCAAAGTGTCGAGGCGGAGACAAAGTAAGGCACCGAGCGTAGCTCCTGCCACTCGAAAGCGCATGGGGGACTGTGGCGTGGAACAATTCCAGACGATCAGGCCAACCAGCACACAAATACCAAGCGCCGAAAACACACTTACGAGCCGCCCTGCAATCAGGAAGTTGCCTGTACCTTTTTCAACCAGCCAGGTCACCACGTCGTATACGGGCGGATATGGATCCACTATGTATGGATATTGCTGAATGGGATGGTAGAGCACACGAAGGTTTGTGATGTGGGCTGCCTCCCACCAAACCGCCCCTTCATCATCGTCTCCAAATGGGAAATTAACTTTGTGGATCGTGTTGGCCCCAAAAGAAATGGCACAGATTGCCAGCAGCAGAAATAGGGCCGATAGATAGGCGTGGTAGAGCCGGTGATTAAAAACTCGAACTCTCTGTTCCTTCAATTGAGTAGGCCTAGACCTTTTTAACTTTGACGGACATTTTCAATCACGATAGCACATACTTTTTCTTTCTGAACTCGGCAGGTTTGGACCGTGTCGAGCGTTCGAAATGTCGGTGTCTAATCGCGGCAGCGTCGTCTACCTAGGGGGAGTATGCGGACGTTTAAATTCAGATCAGATCTGCCATCGCAGAGCTGCCGGTTCTCCCGGTACACAGGTTCACGAGGCGTCTTGAGGACTCGACATGTGTATGGTTGCATCCTCCTGGATGTCCGCTTTTGCCTTTAGTCTCTCGATGCAATACCGGCAATGTGAGGTGTCTCACATTCGGGTGAAAATTGCAGCAAATGTGATACCTGATTTAGTAGAGTGCATCTACAGAGGTTAGAGGTTGCCGTCTCACTGTGTAGTCAAAAAAGGATTGGCCCCAATCCTTTTGAGTCTTTCCCGGATTTGAACTGGATTACAGAATGAGACGACGTCTGGTTTCAACCCGCATCGTGAATTGACTTTAATGAACGGAGAGTACACTAGTGCTCGTATTGCTTACTGACTCTGCCAATTTGCCGCAAGTCATACACGGGCCTACGAGCATTTTTTCCCCAGCAGGGACACCGGCGCACTCCATTTTCAGCCTGTCCATGCTCGTACTCGCGGTGACGTTTTGTGTCTTCCTTATCGTCGCGTCACTGCTGACTTATGCGATCATCCGTTTTCGCGAGGGTCGCTATAAGGGAGAGGCTGAAGAGCCGCCTCAGATTTACGGCAGCAATCAGATTGAGATCTCCTGGACCGTCATTCCCATCCTTATCGTTGTCATGCTGTTTCTGGCATCGGCTCGCGTCATATTCACCACGCAGGATGCGCCGAAGCCGGCCAACGCGCTCGATGTGGTTGTGGTGGGGCATCAGTTCTGGTGGGAATACCGCTATCCCAAGTATGGAATTGTCACCGCGAATGAACTTCACGTTCCAGTGAGCGATCCCCGGAATCCCGTGCCGACGTTTCTTACGCTCACCTCAGCGGATACCGATCACAGTTTCTGGGTTCCGCGCCTTGCCGGAAAGACTGACCTGATTCCGAATCGTGTGAATTCCATGTGGATAGATCCGCCCAAAGCGGGTCTTTACCTTGGCCAGTGTGCACAGTACTGCGGCGTTCAGCACGCGAAAATGCTTATTCGTGTGTATGCCGATACGCCGAGCCAGTTTGCGCAGTGGATCAAGGACCAGCAAAAGTCGGCGGTCGAAAGCGCTTCCGTGGCAGAGGGCCGCGAAGTTTTCGAACACAACGCCTGCATCAGCTGCCACACCATTGAGGGAACTGTGGCAACGGGCACGTTTGGACCGAACCTGACGCATCTGGCGAGCCGCGATACGATTGCATCCGGTTCCGTGCCGCTGAATGCGAAAAACCTGCGTGAGTTTATCGACAATCCGGCGAACTTTAAGCCTGGTGTTCTGATGCCATCCATGCATCTGAGTAACCACGACCTGGACGCAGTGACAGCCTATTTGATGTCTCTGAAGTGAGAAGACAGGGGAACTGACCAAAATGGCCACAGACGCATCCTTCGGCAATGTGCTTGCGGGCGAAGCGCAGACGGCCCCATCGAAGTCTGCGCTGCAGATTCTGCATGAATGGGTCACGACTGTCGACCACAAGAAGATTGGTCTGCTGTACATCGGCAGCTCACTGCTGTTCCTTGTGCTGGGCGGCATTGAAGCGCTGATAATGCGCATTCAGCTTGCGGTCCCCAACAATACGGCCGTTTCTCCCGAAGCCTTCAATCGCCTGTTCACCATGCATGGCACCACAATGGTGTTCTTTGTAGGCATGCCCATTCTTTTCGGATTCGGAAATTATCTGATTCCCCTGATGATTGGCGCACGCGACATGGCGTTTCCGCGCCTGAATGCGTTCAGCTTCTGGTGCACCTTCTTTGGCGGCATTCTTCTCTATCTGAGCTATATAGCCGGCAGCGGCCTGGCTGGCGCCGGAACCGCGCCGGATGTGGGCTGGTGGGCCTACGCCCCATTAACAGCGGCGCCCTTCTCTCCGGGGCATAGCACCGATTACTGGACGCTAGCCGTACTACTCAGCGGCGTCAGCAGCATCGGCTCCGCGCTGAACATTGTGGCCACGGTTGTGAGCATGCGCTGCCCCGGCATGAAGCTTACGCGCATGCCGCTGCTGGTCTGGCTTTACACCGTCATGTCGATGATGGTTTTCGTGACAGTCAGTCCGCTGACCGCCGCGCAAATCATGCTCATGTTCGACCGCTATCTTGGTTCGCACTTCTTTGATACGCAGGCCGGCGGCTCGGCGGTCTTGTGGATGCACTTCTTCTGGATCTTCGGTCATCCCGAGGTCTATGTTCTCGTGCTGCCTGCCTTCGCATTTGCCAACGAGATCATTCCTGTCTTCTCAAGAAAAGCAATCTTCGGCTACCCGGCGATGGTAGCTGCTTCAGTCGGCATTGGCTTTGTCAGTTTCAGCGTGTGGGCACACCACATGTTCACGGTGGGCATGAGCGCGGGCGCCAACAGCTTCTTTGTGCTCGCCACCATGGCGGTCGGCGTTCCCACCGGCATCAAGATATTCAATTGGCTGGCCACCATCTGGGGCGGCCGCATCCAGTTCACCACCGCGATGCTGTTCTCGCTCGGCTTCCTCTTTCAGTTCCTGGTCGCGGGATTGACAGGCATCATGCTGGCTTCAGCGCCATTCGACTGGCAACTTGGAAATTCCTATTTCGTTGTGGCGCACTTTCACTATGTACTGGTCGGCGCCATTCTCTTCATGATCTTCGCGGCGTTCTACTACTGGTATCCGAAGATGACCGGACGCATGATGAGTGAGAAGCTCGGCAAATGGCAGTTCTGGCTCTTCGTCATCGGTTTTCATCTCACCTTCGACCTGATGCATATTCCCGGCATTCTGGGTATGCCGCGCCGTATTTACACCTATGAAGCCGATCGCGGATGGATGATCTGGAACCTGCTTGTCTCCAGTGGAGCCATGATTCAGACCGTGGCGACGATTATCTTTGTCTACAATCTCGTCTGGTCCTACTTCAAAGGCAAGGTGGCCGGCCCCGATCCGTGGGATGCGTGGACGCTTGAGTGGGCAGCCGCATCGCCGCCGCCGCCGTACAACTTTGTGGAAACCCCCGTGGTTGAAAGCAGACGACCGCTCTGGGATATCAAGCATCCTGAAGATGCGGACGCTTATTACGAATAAGGAGAGCCTGCGATGGCAACCACTCAGTATGGAGTGCTGACACGACAACCGTTGGAACCGTGGGTGCTGCCCTCACGCGGCGTCGTGGGCATGCTATGCCTGATTCTTGCCGAAGCAGCCATCTTCCTCATCTTCGTGGTCGCCTATATCTACTACGAGGGCAAGAGCCTGAGCGGACCCACGCCCGCCGAGGTGTTGAAGATTCCCATCTTCTCCACCATCTGCCTGCTCTCAAGCAGTATTACGGTTCACTTTGCAGCGCATGCGCTCAAGCACAACAAGATTCGCCAGACATCGGCGTGGCTGGCCGCCACTGTGACATTGGGAACCATTTTCATTGTGTGGACGGGGATGGAGTGGCATGAGCTCATCTATAAAGAGGGGCTTACGATACAGACCAATCTCTTCGGCACCACGTATTACTCGCTGGTCGGCTTGCACGCGACGCACGTGGTGATTGGGTTGCTCATGCTGTCGCTCTCGCTTGTGTTTTCTCTGCTCGGCTGGCAGACAGCAAAGCATGAAAACCGCCTCGAAGTGCTTTCGCTCTACTGGCATTTTGTGGATGCAGTCTGGGTGGTTGTTTTCCTGGTTGTATATGTATTCGGAAGGTGATGGAAATGAGTGCGGAGGGAAGTGCGATGCACAACGCGCATGACGACGGCCAGACAGTGAAGATTCAGCTGCCTGCGCCTACCGCCTGGCCCTTCGTGATGGGGCTTGGGATTGCGCTGATACTCACCGGGCTGGTGACGAGCCTGGTGATCGGCGTTCTGGGAATGGTGTTGCTGGCGGTTTCGTCCATCGGCTGGTTCATGCAGGTGCTTCCGCATGAAGCGCATGAGACGCTGACCGTGACGCCCACAGTCATTCCCGTCACCAGCACGCGCACGGTGTTGCAGCATACGTCTGAATCGTCCATCCATCGCAGGATTCTTCCCTACGAGCACTTCCGTTTCACAACGGGCCTGCGTGGCGGACTCGCTGGCGGTCTTGCCATGATGGTTCCTGCCGCGCTCTACGGGTTGCTGCGTTACCACAGCATCTGGTATGCCGCGAATCTGCTGGCTGCCGGCGGCTTTTTGGATTGGGCCGGAGCAAGCAATGCCTTTCTCAGCCAGTTCCATCCCGATGGCCTGCTGGCCGCCATTGCGATTCACGTAATTGTCTCCGCTCTTGTCGGATTACTTTACGGTGCGCTGTTGCCCATGTTTCCTCGCTACCCGATTCTCACCGCCGGCTTCATGGCGCCGCTGCTGTTCACGGGAATCATGTACTCGGCCATCGGCGTCGTCAGTCCGATTCTGAATGAGCGCATTGACTGGTTCTGGTTCGTAGCATCGCAGGTATGCTTTGGTCTGGTCTGCGGCTACGTGGTCAATCTTCATGCACGCATCCGCACACCGCAGTTTCAGGCTTTGCCATTCCTGATTCGCGCCGGTATTGAAGCCAACCGTGGCAATCGTGAATCGAGGGAGGACAAGTCCGAATGAAAATACTCTCCTCTATTCCGGTTCTTGCCGCGCTGTCTGCGCTCATTTTCTGCGCGGGATGCGGCACCTCATCTTCTCCCGTGAGGAAGATGGAGACGGCGCAAAGGCCCGATCAAATTCTCGATGCTACGGCGCTTTACAAAGCCAACTGCGCGGCATGTCACGGTGAAGATGGAAAGAATGGTGCTGCGGTTCCACTTGCGAATCCGGCGTTGCTGTCGTCTGCCGGGAAGAACAACCTGCTTGAGACGGTAGAGAAAGGTGTGCCCGGTTCCATGATGCCCGCCTTTTCCCGAGAGGCAGGCGGCATGCTGACAGATCGGCAGATCGATGCGTTGGTGACAGGTATCTTGCGCGATTGGGGGCATCCGGAACAGTTGCATGGTTCGGAAGTACCTTCGTACGCAGCTACCGCGCCGGGTAATGCGGATCAAGGAAAGCAGGTGTTTGCCAACCATTGTGCGCGCTGCCATGGAGCAGACGGCAATGGCGCCACCGCGCCTCCACGTCCCAACACGAACGATGTGGCGGTGAAGGGTTCCATCGTCGATCCCACGTATCTCGCATTGGTCACCGATCAGGGGCTGCGCAACCTGGTAATCGGGGGGCGGCCTGATCGTGGAATGCCAGACTGGCGCGACGGTGTCGAGGGTAAGGTCGTGCCACCTCTAACCTCGCAGGAGATTGCGGATGTGGTTGCCTGGCTCGCCTCCCATCGCGTGAACGCGCCGGGACAGCCCTATGCCAAGCCTTTCCCCGCGTCGGGTGAGGGATATCAAAACCAAAGCGGAGAGAAACAATGAGCGAAGAGCCGCAGAATTCCCAGCAAGCCGAAACCAATGTGACTGACGGCGGGCAGGCGGCGGCTTTGCATTCGCGCCGCGCCTTCCTCTTCAAGCTTTCCGTTGCCATGAATGCCGCAGTGGGAGCGGTTCTGGCTGTGCCGCTGGTTGGATACTTGTTTGGCCCCGTCACCAAACGCGAATCAGGTGACTGGATCGATCTGGGCAACCTGAGTGAGTTTCCCGTGGGGCAAACCAGGCTTGCAAACTTCCACAGCCCCGTGGGTCGGCTGGGCGATGGCGATACTGCGAAAGTAGCCTGCTGGGTGCGGCGCGTGGCCGAGAAGGAGGTGCAGGTCTTCGCCATCAATTGCGCCCATCTCGGTTGTCCTGTGCGCTGGTTCGAGCAGTCAAAGCTCTTTCTGTGCCCGTGCCACGGCGGCGCTTATTACGCGGACGGTTCGCGCGCGTCCGGTCCGCCGGAGCGCGGTCTCTTTCAATATCGCGTTCGTCTGACCGGTGACTCGCTTTATATCCATGCAGGCGACATGCCCACGCTGTCCACCGAGGCAAGCTGCGGCAGCAAGCCGCTCGTTCAGATTGAACCTTCTGAGCAAGCCGAGGGCGAGATGGAGGGAGCAAGTACATGGCAGGCCTGAACCAGAATGGCGCGGAGAAGCGCAAAGGGCTGCTGGGCTGGCTCGATCACCGGCTGGGCCTTTACAAGCCACTGAAGGATGCGGCCGAGCACCCCACGCCCGCCAACAACGCGAGCTGGTTCTACGTATTTGGCAGTGCTGCGACTGTCCTGCTCATGTTGCAGGTAGTCACCGGCATTCTGCTCGGGCTCATCTACAGCCCTTCCGCGAGCAATGCCTGGGGAAGCCTGCAGTTGCTGAATCACACTATCCCGCTGGGATGGTACGTGCGCGCTCTGCACGGTTGGGGTTCGAACTTCATGGTCGCCATTGTGCTGATTCACCTCGTGCAGGTGTTTCTCTTTGGCTCCTACAAATATCCGCGCGAACTTACGTGGATGGTTGGCGTGGTTCTGCTGCTGCTCACGCTGGGTATGGCCTTTACGGGCCAGGTGCTCCGCTTTGATCAGGATGCCTATTGGGGTCTCGGCATTGGCGCATCCATCATGAGCCGCGTTCCCTTTGTCGGTGGATCGCTTGTGCACTTATTGCTGGGCGGACCCATCATTGGCGCGGCCACTCTTTCGCGTTTTTTTGACCTGCACGTCTTCATCATTCCCGGCATTCTGCTGGGCGGCGTGGCCCTGCACATCTGGATGACGTTGCGCCACGGCGTCAGCGATTGGCCAATGCCCGGGCGCATTGTCCGTAAGGAAACCTACGAGCGTGAATACCACGAGCTGACTCAAAAGACTGGAATCCCATTTGTGCCGGATGCAGCGTGGAAGGATGCGGTCTTCGCGGTTGCCATTGTGCTTTCGGTGATGGCCTGCGCATTCTACTTCGGCCCCATTGGACCTGGCGGTCCGCCGGACCCGACCATCATCCAGACCGCCCCCAGGCCGGATACGCCGTTCCTCTGGATATTCTCGTTGCTCTCGCTTTTGCCTGCGGAGCTGGAGACGCCCTTCATTCTGGTTGCGCCGGTATTGGCTATCGGTGCCATGCTTCTGCTGCCGCTCTTTGCGGCTGAAGGCGAACGCCACTGGGCGCGGCGGCCCATCGCAGTACTTTCCGTTTCGGTTATCGCGGTTGTATTTGGCCTCCTCACGCACTACGGCTCCACCACGCCGTGGAGTCCCGTAATGAATGCCTGGTCTGGCGATCCGATTCCGGTGGAGTACCTGCATGACCGCACGCCGCTCGAACTCCGCGGCGCGCTGGTGCTGCAATACAAGCAGTGCCGCGATTGCCATGCGCTCGGCGGCGTAGGTGGAAAGCGCGGTCCCGCACTCGACACCATTGCAACGCGGATGACGGAGGATCAGATCATTCGCCAGGTGTTGCAAGGAGGCGGCAACATGCCTGCCTACGGCAACTCACTGAATCCATCAGAAACCAAGGCGCTTGTTAAATTCCTGCTGACGCTGCGTGGCGAGAATCAGCCGCCTGCGATTGATGCATCGCGTGACGTCGGCATCAAGCCTCCAGTCAATCCACATCCGCATAAATAAGAAAAGACGCAGAATATCCAAAGGACCGTTGAGTCGTTGCTGCATGGGATTTTCATCATGCCTGCTCATGGTCCTTTCTGCTTTAACTGCATGCAAAGTAGACATCGGCATCGAGGGTCTTCCACGCAAATTCTTCGTTCTTCCCCTCGACTTGATCGCGTCTGCGGGCGTCTAATCTTCATGAACGCCAATCCCCGCAGGTGTTTTCCATGAAGTGCGCCAGACTTTTCGCATCGGTACTTGTGGTTGCTGCCTCTTCCCTTGTTTTTGCTCAGGATCAGAAACCCGCGCTAACCATCCACACCGCCACGCAGCAAGTCATTCTGCCCGTCACCATTCGCGACAAGCATGGTGACTTGGTGCCTAACGCGGACAAGAGCGATTTCACGCTCATGCAGGATGGCCGCGCGCAGGCTATCGATAGTCTGACCCGCACATCCACCGAGCCATTCCGCATTGGCCTTGTTGTGGAAACCACGCGTGGCATGATGAACGCACTGGAAAGCGAGCGCAAGGCTGCAACGCAATTTGTCGATACGATGCTGCCTGCCGAGCAGGCCTCGCCCGAATCGAAGGCCAATCAGATGTTTCTCCTTCACTTCGATCGCGAGGTAGAGTTGCTGAGGGACTTCACGGATTCGCGCGACAAGCTGCACACGGAAATTGAAAACATGGGTCCCACTTCAAGGCATCGAGACGACCGCGACGGACCGGAGACATACGACGATCAGCGCGAGCGCCCGCGTGGAGGCTTTGCGAGCGCGCAGTTGTATGACGCAATCTATCTGGCCTCAAGCGAAGTGATGAAGCGCGACCCTGGTGTGCGCAATGTGCTTGTTGTGTTTTCTGATGGTGTAGATCTTGGCAGCAAGGTCTCTCTCAATGAAGCACTGGATGCTGCCGACAAGGCCAACGCTGTGATCTACACTGTGTATCTGAAGTCCGAGCACGAACGCGACAACCCGCTCTTCGGGCGCAATGACCGCCGCGGCGGCATGGGTGGAAGTTACCCTGGCGGTGGAGGCTATCCCGGTGGCGGCGGTTATCCCGGCGGAGGTGGCTATCCGAGCGATCGCCGCGACGAGAAACCTTCCGTTGACGGCAGAAAGATCATGTCGGAGATTGCCAAGCGTACCGGCGGACGCTACTTCGAAACCAAAAAGAAGGGCGACCTTGACGACGTCTACAGCATCATTGCGCACGAGATGCAGGGACAGTATCTGCTCACCTACACGCCCGACCAGCCGGACAACGACGGCGGATACCACAAGGTTGTCCTCAAGCCGAAGAAGGATGACTGGACCGTAGATCTGCGCATGGGTTACTTTGCGCCTGGCGGAGATTCGAACTAGCTTGAATCGAAACAAAAAACAGCAAGGGCGCCCGCTTACGCAGACGCCCTCACCGTTTGGCCGGTTGCCGATTACTTGGCGCCGGTATGCAGGTCTGGCCCCGTTTGCTGTTCCTGGAGTGCCGCCTGCGCCGCTGCGAGCCTTGCCGTCAACAACCGGAAAGGCGAGCACGAAACATAGTTCAGGCCGATCTTGTGGCAGAACTTCACCGATTCAGGATCGCCGCCATGTTCGCCGCAGATGCCCACTTTCAGCGTGGGCCGCGTGTTACGTCCCTTGGCCGTCGCCATCTTTACCAGCAATCCCACGCCCTGCTGATCCAGCGTGGCAAAGGGATCCTGTTTGAAGATGCCGTTCTTCAGATAAGCCGGCAGGAAGTGGTTGATGTCGTCGCGCGAGATACCGAACGTGGTCTGCGTCAGATCGTTCGTGCCGAAGCTGAAGAACTCGGCCTCTTCTGCGATCTGATCGGCAGTCAATGCGGCGCGCGGCAGTTCGATCATGGTTCCCACTATGTAGTCCACCGTGACGCCCTTCTCCTTGAAGACCAGAGAAGCAACACGGCGGATAATTGCCGACTGGTTGCGCATTTCTTCGATCGAGCCGATCAGAGGCACCATGATTTCAAGGTGCGGGTCACCGCCGTGATTCTTCACGTTGACCGCGGCCTCAAAGATGGCGCGTACCTGCATTTCGGTGATCTCAGGGAATGCGATGCCGAGGCGGCAGCCGCGCAGTCCAAGCATCGGGTTGATCTCATGCAGCTCCTGAACGCGTGCCAGCAGCGTGCGGTACTCCTTTAGCTTGGGCGAGCGGGGCTTGGTCTCTTCCAGCCGCGCAATGTCCACCAGTAGATCTTCGCGCTGTGGCAGGAACTCGTGCAGCGGAGGGTCCAGCAGGCGGATTGTCACCGGCAGCGACTCCATTGCCTTAAACAGTCCGGCAAAATCCGAGCGCTGCATCGGCAACAGCTTCTTCAGCGCGTCGCGTCGCTCCTGTTCCGTGTGCGCCAGAATCATCGCGCGCACGTGCTCAATGCGGCCCTCGGCAAAGAACATGTGTTCGGTGCGGCACAGGCCAATGCCCTCGGCGCCGAACTGGCGGGCCTGCTTGGCGTCGCGCGGCACATCGGCGTTGGCGCGGATGCGCAGCTTGCGCAGCGGGTCGACCCAGCTCATGAAGCGGACCAGATCCGGATCGTCGGGCCGTGCGGGAATCGTCTTCAGCTTGCCTTCGATTACGCGGCCGGTCGTGCCGTCCAGCGAAATCCAGTCGCCCTGCTTGAAGACCTTGCCCTTCACACGCAGTTCCTTGCGCACTTCGTCTACCGTGCAGTCGCCCGCGCCGGCCACGCAGCACTTGCCCATGCCGCGCGTCACTACCGCCGCGTGGCTGGTCATGCCGCCGCGCGAGGTCAGGATGCCGGATGCAACTTCCATGCCGCCGATGTCTTCCGGCGTGGTTTCGCCGCGCACCAGAACGATGCAGGGATAATGCTTGTTGTTGTGGTATTTCACAGCGTCGTCTGCCGTGAAGACGATCTGTCCGACGGCCGCGCCCGGCGAGGCCGGAAGTCCGGTAGCCAGCACCTCGACCTTTGCGCCCTTCTCGTCCAGCCGCGGAACCAGGAAGTCGTACAACTGGTTCGGCTCTACGCGGAAGATGGCTTCCTCCTGTGTGATCAGGCCCTCGCGCACCATGTCGATGGCTACGCGCACCGCGGCAAGGCCCGTGCGTTTTCCATTACGCGTCTGCAGCATGTAGAGTTTGCCATCCTGGATGGTGAACTCGAAGTCCTGCATGTCGCGATAGTGCTTTTCCATCTTCCAGGTAATGGCCTTCAGGTGGTCGTATACCTTCGGCATCGCCTTTTCCAGCTCGCTGATTGGCATTGGTGTACGCACGCCGCTCACCACGTCTTCGCCTTGCGCATTCATCAAATACTCGCCAAAGAATGTGCGCTCGCCTGTTGCGGGATTGCGGGTGAAGCCCACGCCTGTTCCCGAGCTCTCGCCCAGGTTGCCGAAGACCATGGCCTGCACATTGACGGCCGTTCCCAGCCAGTCGTCGATGTGGTTGATGCGGCGATAGGTTTTTGCGCGCTCATTCTGCCAGCTGCGGAAAACGGCATCGCGTGCCTGCACAAGCTGATCCAGTGGATCCTGCGGGAAGTCCTTGCCGGTTTCCTTCTTCACCAGCTTCTTGTACTCGGCAATGATCTTCTTGAGCGCTTCAGGTTTCAGTTCGTAGTCAAACTTGACCTTTTCGTGCTCCTTTACAGAGTCAAAGATATGTTCGAATTTCTTCTTGGGAATATCCAGAACCACGTCGCCAAACATCTGGATGAGGCGGCGGTAGGAGTCGTACGCAAAGCGTGGATTGTTGCTGCGTTTGGCAAGCGCTTCCACGGCCTCGTCATTCAGGCCGAGGTTAAGAATGGTATCCATCATGCCGGGCATTGAAAATTTTGCGCCTGAACGCACACTTACCAGCAGCGGGTTATCGCCCGCGCCGAGCTTCTGACCCTGCAGCGCTTCCAGCTTGGCAAGAGCCGCATGCATTTCTTTGTCGATTTTGGGACTGAGCGCACCGCGCATATATTCGCGGCAGGCCTCGGTCTGAATGGTGAATCCGGGAGGTACGGGAAGACCCGCGTTGGTCATTTCTGCCAGGCCGGCGCCTTTGCCGCCCAGCACATCCTTCATGCGGCCGTTGCCGTCGGCAGAGCCGCCGCCAAATGAATAGACATATTGCGTGGTTGATGATGCGGTTGTGGTTTCACTTGCCTGTGGAGCAAGCGGCTGTTCCAGTACGCCCTGCGACATGGAATACTCCTCCGTATGAGGTTTCCGCGGCGGCAGTCTTAGGAGAGGGTGGCGGTACGGAGGCTCAGCCCAACTTAAGTATTGAACAATCTGAGAGGCCGGGCGCGTGCTGTCATCCAGACACTACGGCTACACCTTGCGGCATTACAAAGATTCGCAAGAAAAAATAGCGCCGCAAGTATACATGTGCCTGTGCGTGTCGTCACAGGGGCGTGTAATTCCAAATGAGTTGCGGGTATTTTTCGAGAGAAATCGGAAAGCAACACCGCATTGCATGTGTGTTTGGACGCAACACCGACGGATGGTGTTGTATGGCTCCGCGGCTAATATCCGGGCCGGCGTTTTCCATTCTGTAGAACCTGGCGGATGTCCTTTTCGAGCTCGGCTCGCAGGTCAAAGGCGGCCTTTGGATCGCTGTGATCGACGATATTCCAGATGCGCCAGGTCCCACGTTCGCGGACGAGTTCGAAGTCCAGGTTTCTCCGGTCCTTACCGGCACTTAGAGAAAAGCTCACATGTGCCCGGGAGTGATTGGCATCCACCGGCTGTAAATCGATGGAGAGATCGTGGATGGCATCCCAATCCTGACAGGCGCACACCGGGTCGCCATCGAGAACCCCCACCTGATGGGAACCGTTGACGGAAATGTCCTGGCGCGCAAGAGAACGAAGCGAGGAAGCAAAGACTTTCCTCCCGCTTTTTCCCGTCAGATTTACTCCATGCCCATTTTTGCCGTAGTGCTGGTACACGTTGGAGAGAAACTGACGAGCGGATTCAGGCCCCTGCGCATTGGTTGTCGAGTAAGAGCCGGGGAGTGCGGCAGCGAGGAGAACAATCGCGAAGCGAACATGCATGGAAAGGGCTCCAATCCGGTTCACGAAATCGGGATTGAGACAGTGTAATCCCGATTTGTGTGATTTTTCCGTTGGAGCCTTGTTGCGTTCAACATTGCGCCCATCTGGTCGGACTGGCCAGCCGGCGAAGTCGGTTCAGGCGGCAGGCTGCACAAGGAAAGAAATCCTTGCGTCCGGCGCGATGAGAATGTGGTCAAGGCCGACAAGGGCCAGAATCTCGCTTACGCGATGCGAAGTATGGATTACCGCAAAGCGGTGGCCGGTGCACTTGGCGCGTTCGTAGAGAGTAATGAGAGCAGCAATGCCGGCTGCATCGATCCGGTCCACGTGGCTCATGTCGAGCGCTACATTCTGGGTGCGGAGCATGGGGGTGATCTGCTCGAGCAGATTCTGTTCCTGTCCGCGAATCAATTCATGCGTGACACAAGGGGGAACGAGTGTCGTTTCATCGGCGAAGGTAGGAAGGGGAGTCATAGCTTTGCCTCCTTACGGCAAATGGTTCACGGTTACAGTTTCTTGCAAGTCAGGCAAGAGTGTTTCGGCTACCCGGTTTATTGCATCTTCGCGGCCATTTCCTGCCAAACCGTAATACTCTGCAAATAAGGGCGATGCAGGTTTTCGGTCTGCCCAGCCTGGCTGCGAAAGGTGTTCAGTTTCGGAGAAATCGTCCGCAATTGAACACGCTGATTGGAATACGCAAACGGCCCCGGCTTTGGTTCCGTCGTGAATAGTGAAAGTTTCAATCCGAGCGTTTCAACTGGAGGCACACTTAGCCGGGAGTGGGTGCGTGTGCTCGCGTTGGAGGCTGGCTTTACCGAAGCCGGTGTGGTGGCGCTGCCGCACGCAGACCACGCACGAGACGCGAGACGTTTTGAAGAGTGGATGCATGCCGGACGTAGCGGAATGATGCATTATTTACGCCGCACAACGGAAGACGGAAGGCTGGTAAGAGCACAGGTTGCCATACCGTTTCCGTGGGCGCGCTCGGCGGTGGTCTGCTTTGCCAGCTATAACTCCGATCAGCCGCTCTCTATACAGTCAGTTCCTGCGGGTTCTGGCTGGATTGCGCGCTACGCCTGGTCGAGCCGGGTGGATATAAATGGCATGCGCCGCCCCAGCGACTATCACAAAGTCCTGCTGAAGCGAATGAAGGTCGTGGAAGAACGCCTGCACGCAGAATTAGGCGAATTCGAGTCGCGCGCTTACGTGGATACAGGACCCCTTCTGGAGCGGACGCTTGCAAAGGCTGCCGGGCTCGGTTGGACTGGCAGGAATACATGCCTCATTCATCCGAAACTGGGATCGTTCGGGTTTCTTGCGGTACTGCTCACCAGCCTCGAATTCGGTACAGAGAGTTCCCAACCGGAGATCCCTGACCGGTGCGGAACGTGTACGCGGTGTATCGAGGCGTGCCCGACGGATGCGCTGATTGCGCCCTACCAGATGGACGCGCGAAAGTGCATCAGTTATCTCACCATTGAGCATAAGGGGGCGATTGATCCGGAGCTGCTGGAGGGCATGGGGCGGCAGGTTTTCGGGTGCGATATATGCCAGGATGTGTGTCCGTGGAACCGCAAAGCACCGGCAGGCGGCGACCCGGAACTGGAGCCGCGTGCGGAACTGGTGAATCCGCCGCTGGAATGGCTGGCTGGTCTGGACGAGGCCGGGTGGGAGCAGTTGTTTAACGGCTCACCTGTGCGCAGGGCGGGGTTTCAGGGTTTCCGCAGGAATCTCGCGGCCGCGATGGGCAACAGCGGACAGGGGCACTTTGGCGCAACTTTGCGTGACTGGGCGGCGGCAGCGGACGAAGGGGTGCGCGCAGCCGCCCAGTGGGCGCTCGAGAAGCTCAAAATGCCGGAAAAACCGCAGGAAAACCGGTCAGAGCGAAAAACCGCTCCTTAGCTTGCTGATCTGGAACAGGTTGCAGCGTCAGGCAACACGCATTACGTTGGCCGCGCTCAGGCCTTTGGGACCCTGCTGGCACTCAAATTCAACCGATTCGCCCTCATTCAGCGTGCGATAGCCGCTTTCCTGAATGGCAGAGAAATGTACAAATACGTCTTCACCGCTGGACCGCTGAATGAATCCGTAACCCTTGGCTCCGTTAAACCACTTCACAACACCTTGTTCCTTCATCACTGCTTCTCCTTCTTTCCTTGCCTGTGCTCCCGGTCTCAAGAGGTCTAAAGACAACTAAAGCCGCCGAAGCGCGTCAAACATCACGCTGAGGCAGCTCACTCGACGCCCTGGATCGGGTTGCATACGGCACACACCAAAGCTGCAATTTCGAATGGCTTACCGCTGTGCTGGACGGCTCGGGGAAGCGAACCGTGCCCTAGTTATGGCAGGAAACGCATAAGGATGCAACAAGAAAATGGGCGTAACCCCAACGAATGTCTGAGGAAAGTGCTCGCCCGGAGCCTTTGTCTACCAAAATGCGTAGATGTAGTTTTGCGTCTATTCTGAAAAAGAATGAGGGCTTACGGACCGGTGTGGATTGTGTCCGCGCCTGAGTGCGCTCAAGTCTGGAGGTCGGTGGTTGGCTGACGTCTCAAATCCCGGTATAGAAACAAAGGCAACGGTGACATCGGAAGAAGCCAGGGTGACCGATGAGGCGGCCGAAGCGGCAGATGGTTTGTCCGGAGAGCAGATCCGCGCGGAGGGCGCGGTGGACGTTGCCGAGCGGGTGGCGCAGTCGAAGTGGTTCCGTTGGCGGCACAGCGGCAAGGCGCTGATCAGTTATCTGCTCGATAGCGAAGTGCATACGTTTGCTTTCAGCGTCGCGGCGAATGCGATCATCTCGTTCATTCCCTTCATCATTCTGCTGTACACGCTGGCCGACTCGTACTTTCACTCGCACGAGATGGTGGATGTAATCGGAGAGATGGTGCACTACTTTCTGCCGTCGAACCAGGACTGGGTAGCACTGAACCTGCGTGTGGCGGCGGCGCGGCACGGGGTGCAATGGTTCTCGCTGCTGATGATTCTGGTGTCATGCACGGGAATTTTCCTGCCGCTTGAAGTGGCGCTGAACCAGGCGTGGGGCGTTGCGCGGAGCCGCAACTACATCATGAATCAGCTTGTTGCCTTTGGGCTTGCGATTCTGATGGTGGCGCTGGCGATGGGAAGCATCGTGCTCAGCACATGGCAGCGGCAGGTGCTGAGCTTCCTGTTCTTTGGGCACACGCAGAACTTTATCTACAACAGCATCAGCTACCTGTGGCTGGCGTTGTCTACGGGCGTGGCGTGCATCCTGTTCTTCTTCTCGATTTACTGGCTGCTGCCCAACCGGCGCGTACCGTGGAGGCCGGTGATGCGGACGGCGATCGTGACGGGCATTATCTGGCTGCTGGCGAAGAACATCTTTGTTTCCGTGCTGCCGCACCTCGACCTGAAGACGCTGTACGGGCCGTTCTACGTCTCCGTGGGACTGCTGTTCTGGGCGTATACCTCAGGGCTGATTCTGTTTGCAGGCGCACAGTTCTCCGTGGCGCGGTGGGGAAACGGGCAGCACAAGCACGATTGAGCCACCTGAGACGGGACGGGCAGACACCTGGCTCCGGAGCAGGCATGTTTTGAAAAAATGCTGGGTTTATCCGGTGGTTTGGTGCGAAATATCGCTGGCGATCCAGAGCGAAAACAAGGGGCGAACATGCGCGCCTCGAAAAGTGACGGATATATACGGCGATCCAATGCCGCTTTTGCGTGCATTTTGTGTTCAAGACGCGCGCAGGCCGTTTGACTTCCAGTGAAATTAAGCGAAATTTGCCCGATTTTAAGAGTGTGAAAATCGCTCACCCTATATCGTTTGTGCAGGTAGATGGAGCGAGGTAGCCGCCTGCCCATCGCTCGCAGTACAGGACAGGGCAGCGGGGTGTGCGGAGAATTTGCGGCAGCAGTGGGAGGATGGAATGGAGGACTTCTTCTTTCGAGCTAGCCGGGGGAGGCCGGCTGGGCGGAGTTGCAGAAACGGCAGACCTTTGCCGAGGACCGGATGACCTCTCCGCAGAGCGTGCAATATTTGCTTCGCCCTTCGAGGATGCCGGTATGCTCGACAATTGCCGGCGCCGGCCCCTTGAACAGAAGAACGAAGGCCGGCAATGCCGGAGAGAGACAGATGGAGCAGAGAATGTAAGCAAGCGGGCGGTATCCCCAAGCAGCTGCCCAGATCCAGATGGCCCAGGCGGCTGTGCCCCAGATGGCGAGAATCAGGACGAAAAAGAGCAAGGCAGGTTACCTCCGGCGTGCAGGCGTTGGTTACACCTCGGGTTGCCAATTGAGAGAAGATGCGTATGCAGCATACAGCGGCTGCAAGGCAAATGCGAGGATAAGACATGGTGCTTGAAGTGGCGAGGCTCGATGTGCGCGTGGGGCAAGAGGCGGAGTTTGAGGCGGCGATGCGCGAGGCGCGGCCGCTGATTGAAGCGACCGATGGGTTTGAGGGGATGGAACTGCGGCGGTGCGTGGAGACGCCGAACCGGTATCTGCTGACGGTGCGGTGGCGCGCACTGGAGGATCACACGGTGGGCTTCAGACAGTCAGAGAGGTATGCGCGCTGGCGGGAGTTGCTGCACCATTTCTACGATCCGTTTCCGATGGTGGAACACTATGGGGAGTTACAGGTCGTGAGCGCAGAGTTGTAAGTGTAAGCGTTTGTGCCCAGACCTGATTTCAAGTTTGTCGCCGGTACAGCTGAAGACCTAGCGGCTCTTTCGGCAGGAACTACCACATTAAAAATAGTCGATTGAGCTGGAACTATTGGTTGTGAGCCGCTCTGAGACGAATTGATCAAGGTTCAGAGATATGCATTCACCATCAATCGTAATTTGAAACCGCCAATTCTCAATCGTGGATTTCATCCAAGTTTGCTCTTCCTCGAATGTGCTCAAAACGGGGAGGAATATTTCAATCCATTCAGAGATATAGCGATCCCTCGACCAATATCCAAAGCCCTTGTACTCAACGTAGCTCGTACCCAATGCCTTTCCTCGCCTCACATTTCAGAATGGCAGCATTGCTTGCAGATTGACTACGCATTCGGTGAGCGGTTGGGGATGAGGATGGGGATGCCGTTGGTGATGGGGTAGGTGCGGTGGCAGGCGGTGCAGGTGAGCGTGTCGGCCGAGGCCTGGAGGGCAGAGAAGCAGACGGGGCAGGCGAGTTCGCGAGCCCATGCAGCGATGCCGGTGACGGATTGGGGTGGCGTGTTCATGGGGTGTTGCTTTCAGGGTAATCGGTGGAGAAGAGGGGCTTCGTCTTTTCGAGAGGCTATCGCTCCTTCAGCGAGCGCAGAGTAGCATTTGTTGGATGCAATGCCTAGCGCAGATCGAGCAGCCGGATCGTCTCCAGAATCACCGCGCCGTCAATGGCCAGGCTTCGCGCGCTGATCTTGTCCATGGTGTCCAACGCTGTGTGGTGATAGCTGTTGTTCGGCCCGTAGTCGAGATCGATCAGATCAATGGACGGCACGCCGCGCTGCACGAAGGGCAGGTGGTCGTCCTCCACCGCCTCATCTGTCTGGAAGAAGTACCGCTCGTTGCCGGTCTTCTTCGCGGCCTGCGCTACCAGATCCACCAGCCAGCCTGTCGATTGCGATTCGCGCTGAATGTCCAGATCGCGGTCGCCAATCATGTCGGTGAGGATGAATGCCTTGATTTTGCCCAGCGTTCCGTCGCCGCCCCATTTTGCCGCCAGATGACGGCTTCCGTAGGTCGAGTCCGAACGCGACCAGCTCCGGATCGCTTCCTCTCCATCGAAGAACACCAGCCATACGGAGTAGCCGTCCAGCTTCTTTCCGCCGCGCGTTTCATCGCGAAACTGATCGGCGAGCGCCAGCAGTAATCCGGTGGTGGAACCGCCGTCGTTGGCACCGACAAAGTGAATGTTCTTCAGCCAGTAGTTTGTTTCATAGTGCGTGGCCAGCACGATCACGCCGTTCTTCCTGCCTGGGAACTTCGCAATGAAATTGCGCATCTTCACAGGGCCAATCGGCGTGTCGGCAGTGAATGTGTCTTCCTCTGTGTCAATGCCCTTGAGGTGGCTGCGCAGAAATGCTTCGGCTTTCACGTGTCCAGGGCCGGTGGGCCACCGCGGACCGATTGCTACAAAGTCGCGCGCCAGCTCATAAGCGCGGCCGCCGGTGAACTTCTGCGCCGCGGCGGTTTCCGCCATTCCCGCAAGCATTACGGCAAGCAGCATGAGCGCCATTGCGCCGCGCCGCACAGTTTCAGTTCCGAACTTCATCATGCCGCCTCTTTAGGCTTTTTTCTGCGTCCGGCGGAGGGATGGACCCACCACGCCACGCCGATACCGAGAATGTACAGGGAAAGCATCGGTATCGCGTAAATGCACATTGTCCACGGGTCAGGGCTGGGGCAGATAATTGCCGCAACCACAAACACCGCGAACACCGCATAACGAATGTTCTTCCACAAAAACTTCGGGCTCACAATGCCGAACATTGCCAGAAAGAAGATGAGGATTGGCATCTCAAAACTGATGCCCAGTCCAAGAATGATGGAGAGAAAGAAGCTTGAATACTCCTCGATTGTGACCATCGGCGTGAAGTTCTTGCCGAAGTCGTCAATGAGGATGTGCAGCGCGCCAGGCAGCACCCAGAAATAACCGAATGCCGCACCGGTGAGAAAGAGCGAGACCGTGGCCGCCATAAACGGAATCGCAAAGCGCTTTTCGCGCTGGTAAAGCCCCGGCGCGATAAACAGCCACACCTGGAAGAGAATGAACGGGGACGCGATAATGGCCCCGCCAATCAGCGAGACCTGCATGTAGATGTTCAGCGAATCCATGGGATGCGTGAACACCAGATGCTTGCCCATTCTGGTCAAGGGGCGGTCAATCAGGTCATAGAGCTGTACGTGAAAAATCCACGCCGCGCCAAAACCAAGCGCCAGATAAATGGCCGCATGCACAATCCGTTTGCGGAGCTCTTCCAGATGCTCCATCAGGCTCATGCCCGGCAACTCTGCGCGTTCACTTACGGCTTTTCGCGCCTTGTCTACCGCTTCAGAGGCGTCAACCATTGTGACCTATGGCCTCCGTTGCCTGTGTGGAATTGTTCTGCGCGGAATCCGTCTGCGCCGGTTCGGCCTGCGGCACTGCTTCACCGGTTTCAGCCGTTGCAGCCTCGCCTACTTCTCCCTGTTGCAGGGCTTCCGCATGCTGCATGCGTTTCCAGGGCGGAGTGCCCGCAGAAACGGTCTCGCCCGTGGATGGCGGCGCGATTTTCGGTTCGGAAGGAGCGGGTTCCTGAACTGCTGCCGGTTTCACTTCCTCGCTTGCCACTGTCTCAGCCGATTCCGTACCTGGGGCAGCTTCGACTGCCGGCCGCGCATACTCCGGCACCTCCACCGCATTCACAATCTGGGGATCGGCCGACACGGATTCCTGCGGCGGGGCTTCCAGCGCACGCTGCCGCTGCCGCTCCTCTTCCTGCTTGCGCCGGTCAGCCTCTTCGGCCTGCCGCAGTTCCTCTTCCATCTGGAACTTAAAGTCGTTCGACGCCTTGCGGAACTCGTACATCAGCTTGCCGATTTGGCGCCCGATCTGCGGCAACCGCCGTGGCCCAAATACCACAAGGGCCAACACCATCAGGATCAGCGAGTCGGCCATGCTGATATTGGCCGTCTGGATGGGCATCGAAACGATCATGAATTCTCATGATACCTGTACGCGCAGCGCCCTCACAAACGTGCCGCAGACGAATTCCAGGGCACTTACCAGGTATATCCGCCACCTGCCGGCGGCCACACTCCCAGCGACTGACGCAGCAGCACAATCCTGCCCATGTGATACGCATTATGCGCGGCCGCATTCTCCAGTTGTTCGCGTACCGTCATGTGCCGCGTTGCCACACCCGGCTTTGACGGACACTCCACCACCACTTCCAGCCGCTCCGCATCGCCCGCCATTGCCGCAGCGTGTTTCAGGCCGTCGAGAAACCGTGTTTTCAACGCCGTCCAGCTTTCGCGTTCCATGTCCAGCACTGTCGGAAATCCATCCGCAGCGCTCGCCGGATAGGGTGTCGGCCGGCCAAGTGCCCAGTCCAAAGACATCTCCAGCCAGTACGTCACATGCCACACTTCTTCATAGATCGAGTGAGGCGCGCCTATCGGCTTTCTGTGAACCAGCTCGGCGGTCAGGCCTTCCACCACATGCGCCGGCGGCGCTGCCGCTCCTGCCCCAATCAAAATCTCCTGCAATTCCGTCATTGCTGGCTCCTTTCGTGCACTCTACAACCGGCGGCCGTCTGCCGCCTGCAATGCTCCCACCGCAGGTGGGGAATGCATTAAAATTGTGTTCATAAAGAGTGCACAACGCCGCAACAAATTCCGGCCGCGCGCATCTTTAGGAAGTAGAGCTGCAACATCCCCGTGGGTGGGGGCCGGCAAGGTCAGCGCATCCACTGCAGCCCG
Source organism: Occallatibacter sp. (assembly GCA_035550015.1). Taxonomy (GTDB): domain Bacteria; phylum Acidobacteriota; class Terriglobia; order Terriglobales; family Acidobacteriaceae; genus Telmatobacter. The sequence goes on from DASZRJ010000012.1 coordinate 123,619, forward strand.
CGAGCAACATGCTTTCAACATCCCCGTTGGACAAGCCCCAGGGCGAGTCCGACTGAAGGCGGCTGAACATGAATCCTGTACTCGATGCACCCGCATCGGCCACACTTGCGGCCGATCCCGAAACCTGCTCTCTCGAAAACTACCTCACGCTCCCCGACCACACCATGGACGAACGCATCGCCGCCGCGCGCCGCGTACTTGGCGACACCACCGTCCTGCTCGGTCATCACTATCAGCGTGACGAGGTTATCCGCTTTGCCGACTACACAGGCGACAGCTACAAGCTCTCCAAAATCGCCTCTGAAACCTCCGCGCGCTACATCATCTTCTGCGGCGTCCACTTCATGGCAGAGAGCGCCGACGTGCTCGCGCACGAGAGGCAGCAGACCATCCTGCCCGATCTCAACGCCGGCTGCTCCATGGCCGACATGGCAGAGATTACGCAGGTGGAAGACTGCTGGGACGGGCTTGCAGCCAGCGGACTTTCGGATCAGTTCGTGCCTATCACCTATATGAACTCCACCGCCGCTATCAAAGCCTTTTGCGGCGAACGCGGCGGACTTGTCTGCACGTCATCTAACGCCCACAAAGCCTTCGCATGGGCCTTCGAGCAGGGCAAGCGCATCTTGTTTCTTCCCGATCAGCACCTTGGACGCAACACAGGGTACGCCATGGGAGTCGCGCTCGATGCAATGCCGGTTTGGGATCCGTGGGCCATTCAGCTTGGACAACAGACGGGCGGACTCACGCCGGAAGCACTCGCTTCCGCGCGCATCCTGCTTTGGAAGGGGCACTGCTCGGTGCATCAGCGGTTCCTGCCCAGCCATGTCGATCAGGTTCGCGCCAAGTATCCCGGCATCCAGGTCATCGTTCACCCCGAGTGCCGCTTTGAGGTCTGCCAGAAAGCCGACGGTGTCGGATCTACGGAGCAGCTAATTGCTTTAGTGGAAAAGGCCCCCACCGGGGCCATGTTCGCCATCGGCACAGAGATTCACCTCGTCAACCGCCTGGCCAACAAGTTCCGCGACCTTGGGAAGCGCATCATCACGCTCGACGACACCGGCTGCCTCTGCACCACCATGTACCGCATCAGCCCGCAGCATCTTGCCTGGGCGCTTGAGAATCTCGTTGAAGGCCGCGTCGTCAACCGCATCCAGGTCAAGCCAGAAGTCAAACACTGGGCACGGATTGCGCTCGATCGCATGCTTGAGATCAGCTGACGCTAAACTGGATCAGGCGAGCCGACGTAGAAGCGAAAGGCCGATTCAATTCCATAATGCACGCTACTGAGTTTTGACATGTATCCAAGCTCTCCGATGAAAGCGATGTTCCTTGCTATCGGATTTCTTGGCTCTTTCTTCGGTCAGAGCCGTCGCATTGCTGCACCAGCGCACACTTTTTCCGAACTGACTCCTGCCGATGTAGTCCGCCTCAATCAACAAAGAGATGTCGTCCTGGCTGCTGCCAGAACACGTTTTGGAACTGTAGCGCTTACAAGAACCCAGAAAGATTTGCCTATCCTTCAGAAGCTCATTGACGACAAGGTTTTCGACAAGTCCCAAACCTATCAATTGCAATGCCTCGGTGTTGCTTTCGGTGATGTTCTTGCATCTGAATTGCCCTTGCGATGGGTGATCATCACCGACGAATACGGGCGAGACCCTACCCTGCGCTACAAAAATAGCGACCTCAACATAAACGCTCTAACCATGCTTTCCAAGCGAGTGGAAAAAGGAGAATCGGTAAATCTCTCGTGGCTTCTCCACACTACACGCGAGCAGCTTGCGTACTATGATCAAGGCGCTCGCTGAAGTGCTCCGAGCTGCCTCCGCATCGCCCTCGACCGCATGCTCCAAATCGGTTAGTTGGTCACGCAAGTGCGAGCGTACACAACCCGCGAGAGCTTCCAACCGCAAACTACGCGTTGGAAGCTCCTTTCTCTGCTGTCCCGCAATCGTAGAACACGCGGAACAGATTTCCATCCGGGTCTGCCACTGTGAACTCGTGCAGTCCCCACGGTTTTGTTTCCGGAGACGACATCAGCTTAGCCATGCTGACTGTCCACTCACGGAATAACTCGTTGACTTCTTCCTTGCTGTCCAGATTTAGCCAGATCAGCACCGGCGCCGCATTCCCGCGTTCCGCACGAAACTCCGCATTGGCCAGAAACATTCTGCAGTGCCCACGCGAAATCCCCGCGAGGCCAAGTTCTTCTCCACCCCAGTCGAGCGTAAAACCCAGCCGCTCGCGGTAATACGCCACCGCGGCATCAATATTCTTTACAGGAATCTCCGGCACAGCCTTCGGGAATTCAGCCTGCATCATCGTTCTACTGTATCCTTACCAGGCCTAGTGGCCGTCGCTGGCGGTACTCGGGGCGTCCATCGATAGCACAATTTCCGATCTCGATCCGATTTTCACGCTATGCTCGCTGCTGGTAATCAGCGCAGTGCAGCTCGGTCCACCACTCGGATTAAGCTTCAGCTTTTCTGTTCCAAACACCAGCCCTGCATGCACAGTCTCGGGCTTCTCTCCTGCATTCAGTCCCAGGTCGATTCCATAAGTGCCATTGACGGCGTCCTGAATCTGCCTTCCGGCCCCGCCAATTTCTACCGGAGCCATATCGTGCATGTGCTCCTGCCGGTCATCCTTCGGCATCAACACCGCAATCACCGAAAGTTTCAATGGTTTGGTTACAGTTCTCGCATTTGCTGCGCTCGTACATTCTCCCCGGTCAAACTCCAGTCCCAGTTTCGCCTCGTCATTCTTGTCGCCCTTCGACGCCACTGTCACCTGCCCGTACAGAATTGCGCCCTGGTTAAGCGTGCAACCCGGGTACGCCACCCCATGCACCAGTTTCCCGTAAATCTTTTTCCCCGGCTTCAGGTGAGCCGAATCCAACAGGCTGCTTAGAGCCAATTCAATGGTCTGTCTCAATGGAATTTCAGCCGTGCTAAGCTCCGCACACTCCGGCGCCTCGCTGGCTGCCGCAGGTTTCGCATGCCTGCCTTTTTTGCCCTCGTTCTCCGCAACTTCCATCGAAACCGGCGGATCAAACTTCGCCAGCCCGTCGCGATAGTCCAGATGCAGCGTCATTGGCCCGAGCACATCGAAGCCCAGCAATCCGCCCACATCGAATCCTGTATTTTGTTCAATTGCGGCCGGCTCAAATGCCACAACGCTGTCGGTCTTCCGCAAGGTTGATACATCCGCAAACTTCAATTGAAAAGGATCGCGATAAACCCGTGCTCCGGTGCTGCCCTTGGTCTGCAGTGGATTGGTAAAGTTCATCTTTGTGTCTGAAGCTGCATGTGCGGTTGTCGAATCCATCGCACTCATGCGCATGCCGGTATCGAGCGCAAACAATTTCTGCGTCTTGTTATCAACGTTTACCGGTATCAGCAGATATTGCCTGCTGTGATACACCGGCACGTAACCGGCCAGTTCTCCGCCACTCGGCCGGTCCCCTGGCAAGAGGGCTGACCTCGGCGGCAGTGGATCCAGCTTCAGCATCTGTTCGCGCGCATCAAATGTGATCAGATACTGTGCCAGCATGTCGGTTCCGATAAATCCGTCCGCTCGTCCCGGCAGCGGCTCATCCGTCACGCCGGCCAGGCAATTCCTGAACTCCAGCGGTCCAATCTGCACTGACGTGGCCAGTACAATTCCCTGGTCTCCATTCGGCGCCTGCGTAAATCCATTTGCGTCCACCAGAGCCCTGGACAGGAACAATCCAGATGCTGCCGTATCCACCTGCAGCTTCGCTGTTCCCTTTGGAAAAGTCGCATCGATCTGATATCCGTCAATGTGCTTGCCGTCTTCGCGTGTCGGTATCAGCGGAATTTCCGCGGATGCCTGTGTCGGCACCACCTTGCATGTCTGTGTATCTTCATGCAGCAGAGGCATCATGGAATGAACCGTGGCCTCAGCCTTCGCTCGAATCTGCGGATCGATGTCTTTCTGACTCTTCAGCGCTTCAAGCGTGCCTCTTACCTCGTTTGCCGCCGGCATCACTCGGCTCCACGCCGTCATAATGTCCGGGTCCGTCATGTCGATGCTGTAGGCCTTCTGCAGATTCGCTCTTTCTGACGCATACATCGACTCGATGTGGTCGATCCGGCTGCGCACCATGTAAGCGCGTGCGTAGCAAGAATCGGCCGCCGTGGCCGCATCCAGCGATTTCGCGGCCAGCCATGGCTGCCCCTGTTTCAGTTCGAACTCCGCCTGCGCTGTCAGCACCGCGGCCGAATTTGGATGTGCCGCCAGAGCGCTCTTTAGCTGCGCCTCCGCATCGGCCAGTTTGCCTTCCAGCAGCAGCGTCTCCACAAGTTTCGCCGACAGCTGTGCATCGTCCGGCTTCGCAGTCACGGCCTGCGTATACAGTTGTTCGGCTTTCGCGTAATCGCTGTCGCGGTAGGCTTTTTCCGCTGGAGTCAACGGATGCGCGGCAACCGCCTTGCAGGCAGGCGCCTGACCATGCAACTGCACGGCAGGAAAGACAAGCGGGGCAAGCAGAACTACGGCACAGCAACGAAGGGAAGTGGACAATATATTCATAGAGAGCAGATTTCCAGCGGGATGATTTGGCACTCGGAGTATACGCCACGCAATTCCTGCACAGTCCACTTCTACCTGCGTCCAAATAGCGTTTTCCATTTCATCGCTGGCGAAACACGTGCGTTCCGTGCACTTTATCCCGCTTGTCTTCCAGCGTATCCTTATACTCAGAGATTCCGAATGAAGACGTTCACACTTGACGAAGCTCAGTCGCTGTTGCCGGTCCTTGAGTCGCTGCTCAAGCGAGCCATGGAAAGCAAGCAGGCCGCCGAAGAGGCTGAAGCAAACATTGTCGATCTCTCCCGGCGCATCTACCTGATGGGTGGTATGCGTGTCGATGCTTCAGCAGTGGCTCTCCAGCGCGCCGAGGTCAACAAGCATCTTGACCGGGTCCGCGAAACTGTCAGCGAAATTGACGAAATCGGCGTCCAGGTCAAAGACCTCGAGTCAGGCCTGCTCGATTTTCCCTGCCGACTCGACGACGAAATTGTCCTCCTCTGCTGGCGCCTGGGCGAATCCTCCATCGAGCACTGGCACACCGTGGACTCGGGTTTCAAAGGACGCCAGCCGGTAGACGAACGCTTCCGCCGCCGCTCCAACAACAAACCTAATTAAATTCGCCCTTCATTTCATATAATCGTCGCTTCATGTACCTTTCCGAAGCCACTGTCGCCGCGCACCTCTCCTACGCCGCACTGATTCCTGCCATTCGTCAGGCGCTTATTGACTACACCTCCGGGCGTGTCCAGCAGCCCGCACGCACCATTCTCCGTGCCGGCAACGCCGAAGGCCGCGCCAACGGCTGGTTCGCCACCATGCCCGCCATCGCCGGTAATTACATTGGCGTCAAAATCGTCACCTATTACGCCGCCAACGACGAGCTTCGCCTTCCCACCCACATGGCTGTCGTCGAACTCATCGACCGCGCCAACGGCCAGCCGCTCGCCATCATGGACGGACGCCTCATTACCGAGATGCGTACCGCCGCCGTCACTGCCGTTGCTTTCTCCGCCATCGCGCCGCTCCACTTCGCCGCCTCGCCCACCTCGCTTGGCATCCTCGGCTCCGGCGTACAGGCCCATGCACATCTGCAGACATTCAAAGAAGTCTGGCCTGAGCTCGCTGAAGTCCGCATCGCCAGCCGCAATCCGGCCAACGCCGAAAAGCTCGCCGCGCATACACCCAACGCCCGCGCTGTTTCCATCGAAGAAGCCTCTGCCGCGGAAGTCGTTCTGGTTGCCACCACGTCGCACGAGCCTGTGCTCCTTGGCCGGTACCTCCAGTCCAATGCGGTCGTTCTTGCCGTCGGCGCCACTGGCGCCACCGTCCGCGAACTCGATGACGAAGCCATGCAAACGTCGTTCGTCATCGCCGAGTCGCGCGAGTGCGTAGAACGCGAGTCTGGCGATGTTCAGCTTTCCGGCGCAACGGTCCAATGCGAAATCGGCGAGCTTCTCCTTCATCCCACGGCAATCTCAATTCCACGTAACCAACGCATCGTCTTCAAATCTGTGGGCATGGCCGTGGAGGACCTCACCGCCGCAGCCCAGATCTGGCAATCGCTCCAGGCCGCATCTGCCTAGCAGGCTCATTGCGCACGCAATTTCTTTCTGCAAACGGCCAGTGGTTCTTCCAGAGCGAATCACGCATTCCTTGCGTCTATCTCCATGCTGGCCAAATCAAGCAGCGAACAAACGCGCCATCCATGCGTTGTGGGCGTTCTACAGAGCGGCAAGCGCGGTACCTTAATATCGTCCATAGGAGTTCGAATGAGACCCCGCATCCTGGCAACGGTCGCACTGCTGTCGTTCACACTGGCGCTCGCCGGCTGCAAAGGATTCTGGGATGCGCCATCCAGTTCCGGCTCGGGCGGCACCGGCACCACTACCCTTACCAGTGGTGTTTTCTGGGTCATTAATGCAGAAACCCAGCAGCTCATCTCCTATTACGTCAACGCGGGAACACTTACCACCATTGCCAGTTACAGCGTGCCTTCCACGCCCATCGCGCTCACCGTCGCGCCCAATAACGAGTTCCTCTACGTGAGCACCATCGGCGGCATTTATGTTTACACCATCGCCTCCACCGGCAAGCTCACGCTTGGCAACTCGTCCGCGCCCATCTCATCCGATCCCGCGCAAACCATGCAGGTCGACGCCACCAATTCCTGGCTCATTGAGGCTATTTCCGGAGCGGCCGATGCCTTTGCCATTCCCATCGACTCCTCCACAGGCGTGCCTACTTCCAACACCGAGCAGACGCGCGTGCTTGCCGGCAGCACCATTCAGCAACTCACCATCTCGCCGGACAATTCATATGTCTTTGTCGCAATGGGCGCAAGCGGCACCGCCGCTATTCCTTTCACGCCCGGCAACACCAATCCCTTCGGCACCGTTCAGACCATTGCTCTTGCAAACACCTCCGGCTCCGCGCTCTCCGTCGCCGTCGATCCCACCGACCGCCTTCTTTATATAGGTGAAACTGCTGCCACCTCCGGCTCCAATTCCGGAGGCCTGCGCGTCTTCACTTTTTCCAATCTGAAGGAAATCACAGGCTCACCCTTTGCCACGCAGGGTCTTGCGCCGTACGCCATTCTTCCTGAGGCCGCTGGCACTTATGTCTACGTTGCCAACCGGCAAATCAGCGGGAGCACCTCCGGCCGCATTGCCGGCTACACACTCTCCAGTTCCAGCGGAACTTACTCGCTTTCTGCCCTCAGCAGCACCTTCTCAGCCGGTACGCACACCGTCGGTCTCGCTGAAGACAGCACGGACGCTTTTGTTTTCGCCGTCAACATCGACGGCAGTCCAGATCTCAACGGTTATGTCTTCGACACCACCACCGCCGGCAACCTCACCAAGGTGATCGCGTCCACCACGGGTACTGACCCCGTGCAGGCAACTGCTGTTGCCGCCGCCCATTGACCTATCGTGCACTCTACGTAACACTGAGCCTTCGATCGCCAAATCGCGCGATGTTATCCTTGATTTGATTGACAGTGGCTGTTTCCCCCTGCAATTCCGGCCCTTTTCCTGCACATTCAAGGCTTTCTGTGTCTCACGCACGACGCGTCCTTCCTGTGCTGGCCGTTCTGCTCGCTCTTGTGATCACAGCCGTTGCGGGCTGCGACCGCTTCAGGCCGGAGCCGCCGGAATATGTCTACGTCTGGGCGCGCCAAATGTTTCTCCGTGACCGCGTCGCCGTTGTCTCCACGCGTGTTGCGCAGGTCAAAAACGGCGAGCGTCTTGAAGTCATTGAGCATTCGCGCCGCTTTCTCAACGTGAAAACCGCCGATGGCAAAACCGGCTGGATTCCCGAAAGCGCCGTTATCGACAAAAAGATTTACGACGGCTTTGAGAAACTTGCCACCGATCACAAGGACGATCCTGTAATTGCCTCGGCCACGCTTCGCAACGACTACTATCTCCACCTGACTCCCGGCCGCGACACCGACCGTTTCTACCTGCTTCCTGAGAACGCGAAAGTCCAGTTGCTCAAGCGCTCCTCCATTCCCAAAGCCAATGCCCGCGCAACAGGCACCAACGAACCGCCGCCGCTCGAAGACTGGTGGCTTGTGCATGACGCGCAGAATCACTATGGCTGGATGCTGGCCAGCGGTTTTGACGTCAATGCTCCCTTCAGCATCGCGCAGTACTCCGAAGGCCAGCGCATCGTGGGCGCCTACATTCTCCGCCGTACGCACGACGATGAGTCGTCCGTGCCCGATCACGAAGTTCCCGAATATGTCGTTGCTCTTGGACCCTACAAATGGGGCCTGCCCTACGATTTCGATCAGATCCGCGTGTTTACCTGGAACGTAAAGCGCCACCGCTACGAGACAGCCTTCCGCCTGCGCAACATCGAGGGGTACCTGCCGGTCGCGCTTTCCACCGAGCCGGCCACAGGCGGCGGCACCAACCCCGTCTTCAGTTTCCAGATAGCAACTACGCCCAACGCAGCCATCGACCCGGCAACAGGTGTTTCCAAACCCGCTAAGCCGCGCACTATTTCTTACGCTCTGCGGCAAACCGTCGTCCGCCGCACCGGCGCAGACCAGGCACCTCTACCCACTTCGAGAGACCTTACCGAAAAGTCCGCCGTCAAAGCGAAATCCAAATCGCGGCGTTAGTTGTTCAACCTATCCATCCCCTCTCCTTCACCATTGCCGCAATGTCCTGGCATGCCTGGTACAGCACAATCTCCCACCGCTGCTCTCGTTCCTCCACCAGAAAAATCGACGCTACTTCCAGCACTTCCTCCTTCGCATCGTTCAGCACAAACTCCATCCGCCATTCCGTCCGCACCAGCGCGCGCCGCGGATCGATCTCCGTCACTTCCATACGCGTCAAACTCGACGATCGATGCCCCCACGCCTCAAACATTTGCTTCCGCTTGGGCAGCGCCGCTGCAAAATCATCTCGCTTCACCACCTGTGCACCCGCAGGGCCGGCAGCCACAAATGCTGGCGCAAAGTAGCGCGCCATCTGCTCATAATCCCCACCCTCATTGGTCCGCGCATACTGTCTCATAAGCTCCTCTACCCGCTCCTTCACTTGACTCATCTCCTCTACCTTCCAGCGGCCATACAGTGCGCCTCAGCGCGAAAGCCGCTTTAGTAGTATATCAATATTTCCGGAAAAAGTCAAGCATTTTCATGGAGTTAGGGAATCCATGCGCCCCCCAAACCTCCTGCAAGCGGGTAGCTGGACGGCATTTGCTGTACCGAACGATAGCCGCACTCCGTTTTTCTCGCGGCGAAATGCGGAGATACAGGAACCTTTTGTAAGCGAAGAGCGAGTGTCCGCCGCTCCGCAGGATACCCCTTGACATTCGACAGGAATATCCGCATTCTTGTTGTCGAACGTCGAGGGGAAACCATGCCGCAACCGACCGACCTGCTTCAGGGCACTCTGGATATGCTCATCCTGCAAACGCTCGCACTTGAGCCCATGCACGGCTGGGGAGTGGCCCAGCGTATTCAACAGCTCTCGCAGGACGTGCTGCAAATCGGCCAGGGATCGCTCTATCCCGCGCTCTACCGCCTCGAGTACAAAGGTTGGATTCGCTCCGACTGGGGAAACTCGGAAAACAACCGCCGCGCCAAGTTCTACAAACTCACCGCCGCGGGCCGTAAACATCTCAACGCCGAACTCGCCTCATGGGATCGTCTTTCCGGAGCTATTGAGCTTGTGCTTGGCCGCACCGCGGAGGCCGCATCATGATCACAGAATTGCTCACCCGCATGCGTTTCCTTCTCTTCCGCAAACGCTCCAGCGAAGTCGATGACGAGCTGCAGTTCCACATCGAACACTCCATCGAGCAGAAGATCGCCGCTGGATTGTCCCCCTCGGAAGCCCGTCGCCAGGCACTCATTGAATTTGGCGGCATCCAGCGCACACGCGAACAGGTTGCGCACCAGCGCCCCGGCCATCTCCTCTCCAACATCGCCGCAGACATTCGCTATGCGGCCCGCGTTCTGCGCAAATCGCCGGGATTCACTCTTGTCACGCTGCTCACGCTTGCTCTCTGCATTGGCGCCAACACGCTCGTCTTCGGTCTGCTCAATCAGCTTGTTCTCCGCCCGCTCAACATTCCCCAGGGTGACCGCTTCTTTCAGGTCAACAATCGGGAGGGCAACCCGTCGATGTCCTACCCCGACTATCTCGATCTCCGCGCTCGCAATCACTCCTTCACCGGTCTGGCGCTCTACGAAATAACCACCGCTGGCCTCGACTCCGACGGAACGCCCATCCCGATCTGGCTCTACACGGCCAGCGGCAATTATTTTGACGTCGTCGGCGTCCATCCCTACCTCGGCCGCTTCTTCCACCAGAGCGACATCCACGGGCTCTCAACCGCGCCCTACGTCGTTCTCAGTTACGACTTCTGGCACAGCCACTTCCAGTCGGACCGCACCGTCGTCGGCCGCGTGGTTCAAATCAACAAGTTCAACTACACGGTTCTCGGAGTCGCGCCGCAGGGCTTTCGTGGTACCGAGCTTTTTTACGCGCCCGCGCTCTGGGTGCCCACCGTCGATGAAGAGCAGATCGAAGGCTACAGCATGCTCAATCAGCGCGGCGCGCGCGGACTATGGATCGCCGGTCATCTCAAGCCCGGTGTCACTCCTGCCCAGGCCGCTGCCGATCTCAATACCATCGGCGCATGGCTCTCCAAAACCTATCCAAAAGACGATGACGGCATTGGCTTCTCTGTGGGCAAGCCCGGCCTCGCCGGCGATCTGCTTGGCAAACCTGTCCGAGCCTTCATCGCCGGGCTCATGCTTCTTGCCGCACTCATTCTTCTCGCCGCCTGCGCCAATCTCGGCGGGCTCTTTGCCGCCCGCGCATCCGATCGCGTCCGCGAAGTCTCCCTGCGTCTTGCGCTTGGCTCAAGCCGCATCCGCATTGCGCGCCGGCTCCTTACGGAGGCCGTCATCGTCTCGCTTGCAGGTGGTGTGCTTGGCCTCGCCGGCAGTTTCGTTCTCATGCGCGCCATCAGCGCCTGGCACCCCATTCCAGGCATGCCTATCAGCCTTGACCTGCACATCGATGGACGCACATGTGCGGCCGCTTTGCTTCTCGCGCTGGTCAGTGGACTGCTCTTTGGCATCGTGCCTCTGCGTCAGGTATTCAGGACCGACCCCTATCAAGGAATCAGGAACGGCGCCGCCACACTGGCGCGCTTTCGCCGCTTCTCCTTCCGGGACCTGCTCCTTGCCGCGCAAATCGCCGTCTGCGCCGTGCTTGTCACCGCTTCGCTTGTCGCTGTTCGTGGCATGCTCCGCTCTCTGCACAGCAATCTCGGCTTCAACCCGCAGAACGTCGTCCAGGTGAGCACGGACCTCGACATGTCCGGCTACAAGGGCGATGCCACAGCCGCCATGCAGCGCCGCATGATGGACACCGTTGCGCAGCTTTCCGGCGTTACTTCCGTGGCGTATGCCGATCGCATCCCGCTCAATCTCGGCTGGTCCAACACAGCCATCTTCCGCGACACCACCACCGACTATCGCATGTCCAACACTGCCGCATATGCCATGCAGTACAACGTCTCACCCGGCTTCTTCCAGACAGTGCAGACGCCGATATTGCAGGGCCGCGCCTTTACCTGGAATGAAAAAACCGGCACTCCGCCTGTTGCTGTCATTAATCGGGAACTGTCTCATATTCTCTTCGGCGCAAACATCAATCCAGTCGGCCGCTACTTCCGCGCCTACAGCGGCAAGCGCATTCAGATCATCGGGCTCGCCGAAAATGGAAAATACAAGACTCTGAGTGAAGACCCGCAGCCTGCGGCCTTCTTCCCCATCCTGCAAAATCCAACCAGCTCCACCTGGCTCGTCGTCCGCTCCAATCGTGAACCAGGTGACCTCATTCCTGCGCTGGACCAGACACTCCACGGTCTTGATCCCTCGCTGCCGCTCACCATCCACACCTGGCAAAGCGAGCTCGGTTCCGCTCTTCTCGCCGCGCGCGCGGCCTCCATCGCCCTCGGCGTTCTCGGCTCGCTCGGCGCGCTGCTTGCCATTACCGGCATCTTCGGCATGGCCGCCTACTCGGTCAGCAAGCGTCTTCGTGAAATCGGTATCCGCATTGCTCTCGGAGCACAACGCACTACAGTGCTCTCCGCCGCGCTTGGCCGCGTCTTTCGCCTGCTTCTCATCGGCTCGGTCGTTGGTATCATCCTCGGCATCGCAGCAACCAAACTGCTTGCCTATATCGTTTACCAGGCCACCCCGCGCGACCCGCTGGTCCTCATCGGTGTCATTGTTACCATGCTCGTGCTCGGCCTCGTCGCCGCCTGGATCCCCGCTCAGCGCGCCCTTGCCGCCGACCCACTCGCTCTTCTCCGCGAGGAGTAATTGGTTTTTCTACGCGGGTGCGGGGCTCGGCCGCCTGTCTTTCGAATTCGGGCCTTACTCACGGTTCTTATAGATCCTTCGTCATCGCAATCAGGTGGCACTCAAATCCCGGCTTCGCTTTCTGGTCCATATGGAACGGCAATGTTCCTGTCTCCCTGAATCCCAGCTTGCGATAGATGGGCAGCAGCTCAGGCCGCAGGTTCAGGACTGTAATATCAATCGCCGTTACACCCTCGGCGCGCAGCCGCCGCTCGGCCTCATCCAGAATTATGCGCCCCAGCCCTTCGCCCTGCCGCTTCGGGGCTACGCCGAACAATCCCATATACACGCGCTTGCCCCGCCGCTCCATATAGACCGTTGCCACCGGCTCCTCATCCTCGCCCACGGCCATCAGAATCTCGCCTTTTTCCATCGCCGCTGCCAGCCGCACCTTATCTGTGCGTGGGCCCTCAAGGAATGTCTCCACTGCAAACGCAGCGTTAATCATTTCCACCAGTTTTGGCATATCTCCCGTTTCCGCCACACGAAAACGCAATTTTGCTTCCTTGTCCGCCGCCGCATCGTTGTTGTCCATGAACTTCTTATGCACAAGCTCCGCTTCGCTCGTCAACATACAGCTCGTTTTGCTGTACGCTTGAATTTATGGAGTTCCGCGTTTCCGAGCTCGAGAAAGAGCCCATCGACTTCGACCTTCGCCTCGATTCCGGCCTCATCGACTTCGGCGAAGAAGCCACGCAGGATGGCCCACTCACCACCTCAGGCCGCGCCGAGGTTATCCACGAGCACCGTGGTCCCCGCGAAATTGTCCCGGATATCCGCGTCAAAGGCGGCTTCAGCGGCACGTTCGAGCAGCCTTGTGCCCGTTGTGTCGAGCCCGTCCAGGTTCCGCTCGAGGCCCAGTTTGACCTCATCTTCCGCCCCGTGGGCGTCGATGGCGGCTCCGACGAGCGCGCCATTTCTGCGCCGGAAACCGAAATCGGGTATTATCAAAAGGACGGCCTTTTGCTGGAAGATGTGCTCCGGGAGCAGGTGCTTTTAGCCCTGCCGGCACGAACCCTGTGCAAGGCTGATTGCAAAGGACTTTGCCCGCATTGCGGAAAGAACCGGAACCTCGAGCCTTGCGCCTGTGAACAGGGGTCGGCCGACCCCCGGTGGGAGGCTCTCGCAGGCCTCCGCAGTCGGATGAAATCCTAAGCTGTACGACCCACTGAGATTGGAAAGAAGTCCCGACACGCCGGACGGCTGTGCAGGCCGCGTGCGGTTCTTGCCAGCGAGCCAAAAAGCCGCCGCGGAACACTTGGGACAACGAAAGGAATTGCATCATGCCGAATCCGAAACGGCGTCACTCTGCTCGCCGCTCCGCCAACCGCCGCGCGCACGACTTTCTTACCGCGACCGGCGTATCCGAGTGCCCCAATTGCCACGAGAAGAAGCTGCCCCATCGCGCCTGCCCCAAGTGCGGTACATACAAGGGCCGCGCCGCCGTGGAAGTGAAGGAATCCAAGTAGACTTGACTCAGGTACATCAGTAGGCTGAGCGACATGCTCATCGATATTGCGCTGGACGCAGTTGGTTCCGATAAAGCACCCGAGCCCGAGATCCGGGGGGCAATTCTTGCCTGCCGCGCGCTCCCGGTCCGGGTGCATCTCGTTGGCCCCGAGTCCGAACTGCGCGATCTCCTCGACGAACACCTCGAAGACGAAGACCTGCCCATCGTCATCCACCACGCCTCTGAGCGTATCGGCATGGATGAAAAGGCTGCGCACGCCGTCCGCACCAAGAAGGACAGCTCCATGCGCGTCGGCCTCAAGCTCGTCCGCGAGCAGAAGTGCTCCGGCTTCGTCACAGCCGGCAACACCGGCGCCGCCATGGCTACGGCCAAAATGGTGCTCGGTGCGCTTCCCGGTGTCGACCGCCCCGCGCTTGCCACGCCCATGCCCACCACCACGGGCAACCCGTGCATTTTGCTAGACGTCGGCGCCAACGTCGACTGCAAGGCGCACAACCTCGAGCAGTTCGCCGTCATGGGGGAAATGTACGCGCGCAGCGTCTTCAAAATCTCCCGCCCCCGCGTCGGCCTGCTCTCCATCGGCGAAGAAGAAACCAAGGGCAACGAACTCACCCGCGAAGCTACGCCGCTTCTCAAGGCCCTTCCTCTCCACTTCATCGGCAACGTTGAAGGCCGTGACATCTTCAACGGCAATGCCGACGTTATTGTCTGTGATGGTTTCGTTGGCAACGTTGCCCTCAAAACCAGCGAGGGCATCGGCCGTTTTGTACGCGACGCACTCCGCGAGTCGCTCACTCGTACCGTCACTGCCCAGGTTGGCGCCATGCTCTCCCGCCGCGCCTTCAACGAGTTCCGCCGCCGTCTCGACTACACCGAATACGGCGGTGCTCCGCTGCTCGGTGTCCGCGGCGTCTGCATCATCGGCCACGGCTCTTCCAATGACAATGCCATCTACAACGGCATCCGTGTTGCCTACGAGTTTGCCAAAGCTTCCACCAACGAGAAGATTGAGCGCAGCATCACACGCCAGCCGCACCCCTCGTCCGACAAGCCCGATTCCGGCGCCACCATCCAGTAAGCTGTAGTTCCGCCGTATCGCGAACAAAGGCTATCCAGTTTCATGAAATCCTTCACTCCGGCTGCACTTTGGCGTGAACTGTCTGCGGTAGCATGAAGGAATGATTGCAGGCGCATCCTGGACGTGGTGGATTGCGTTTCACGCGGCGGTAATTGTACTGCTGGCTGTGGATGCGCTGCTGCCGGGGCGAAGAAAGCCAACCAAATCTGCACAACTTGTGGCATGGGTATGGACGGTTGTGCTTGTTGCCGTCGCGCTGAGTTTTGCCGTGTGGCTTTCATTCAAAGAGGGACGGCAACTCGCGCTTGAGTTTGTGGCCGGCTATACGATCGAGCTGTCGCTCAGCATCGACAATCTGTTTGTCTTTCTAATTCTGTTTCAGGGCTTCAAGGTGAGCCATGTGCGCCAGCACCAGGCGCTGCTGTGGGGCATTAGCGGCGCAATTGTAATGCGCGCGCTTTTTATTGCAGCGGGCGTGACGCTGATTCAGAAGTTCTCATGGGTGACATGGATTTTTGGAGCGGTGCTGCTGTATGCGGCATGGCGGCTGCTGAAGGGCGGGGGAACGCACGATGCGGTGCCAGGCTGGGTAATGAAGATTCATGGGCGCGAGGGATCGTTGCTGCCGGTGATCATCGCGGTGGAACTGACGGACCTGATGTTCGCAGTGGATTCGATTCCGGCGGTGCTGGCGGTGAGTCATCATCCCTTTGTGGTGTACACGTCGAACATCGCGGCAATTCTGGGATTGCGCTCACTGTATTTCGCACTGGCCGATCTACTGGAGAAGTTCCGCTATCTGCACTACGGGCTGGGCGTGCTGCTGGCGTTTGTTGCAGCGAAGATGCTGGTGGCGCACTGGATCGAGATTCCGATTGTGCTGTCGCTGGTAATTATCGGAGCGATTCTGGGCGTGTGCGCGGTGGCATCTGTGATTGCGGACAAGATGAGCACTACCAGCGCTCGGTGCGCACAGCATCCGGAAGACCAACCGCATTCTGAAGACTGAAAATCGAGTGCTCTGCGAAGTGTTCGTCGTCGCGCGTGGGGAAATCGGTGCGGAAGTGTGCACCTCGACTCTCCGTGCGTGCAAGAGCTGAGTGGAGGATGGCGGCGGCAATGCGGCAGAGAGAGCGGGCTTCGGCGAGGCGGCGATTCATCCCGCCTCGTTGAGCGATGTGTTCTATTCCATTTTCACACTCGGAAAGAATTTCCTGAGCGTCAAGCAAATTCGAACTATCACGAAGCAGACCAGCGTGGCTCCACATCATACGTCGAAGTTTCGTAACGAAGACTTCAAGTAATTCTTCGTCCCGAATTGGCCCAAACGAAGGTTTCAACAGTGCTCCGGAATCTGCAGGCACAGTTTCGAACTTGTCGGACAGCATGGCACGCGCGGCGCGTGCTCCGAAGACGAGACCTTCCAGGAGCGAGTTCGATGCGAGGCGATTGGCGCCGTGGACGCCTGTGCAGGCGGCCTCACCGGCGGCGTAGAGGCCGGGGACAGTGGTGCGCCCGTCGAGATCGGTTTTGATCCCACCCATGAGGTAGTGCGCCGCGGGCAGAACGGGTATGAGATCGCGCGCGAGATCGAGCGAATGCTGCGCGAGGAAGGCGCTGATG
>DASZRJ010000013.1:0-4726 GCA_035550015.1 Occallatibacter sp.
GCAGAGGAGATAACCGGGATCCATTCCGTACGAAGAAAGAATCCGTTCTCGGCATGATCTGTAAGCGACAGAACAAAGTTGCCAAAGAAGCCGCCCAGAGCCATCACAATTACCCAGGATGCCCATTCCCGGCTGCGCGGAGCAACCATCCGATTGGCGAGTAAAAGGAATCCAAGGCCTGTATAGGCCAAAGGCGCCGCAAATGGTGCGGCATAGGTAAGGCTCTTGAGCGTGTGGTCTACGAAGAAGCGGCTTTCGAGGTGAAAGAGCACTCCCGCCAAGCCCACCAGAACAGAGAGTCCGCCAACAATATACCCCGCGATGCGCCAGGGCTTTTGCCAGTTCAACACCCAGCACAACGCAATAAAAATTCCCAGAACCAGCGGCGCCGCCAAAGAAAAGTACAGCGGAATGTACTCTGCAGCATTGCGAAAGCTATTAACAGAGTGCGCAAGATAAATATCCAGCGCCAGAATCCCAAGATTCGCCGTCACAAACAGCTCGATCCAGAGTTGCGGATCGTGCGCCAACCAGATTCGCCGGTCACTCAGAAGATTGCGCAGCCGGTCAAGAAGCTTATTTGTGCGCATTCTCCCTCCGCATCTCGGCGGCATCATGTTTCAGTTCCACTGTCTTGGAGAGCAATTCGTAATTGCCATGCCACTGCACGAAATCTGCCCCGCCCATAAATGCACCGTGTTTGCTGGTACGCCCGTCATAGTGCCAGAGGTTGAAGTAGGTAAACTCGATCGGCTGCGTGAACGGCGGCCCTTTCAGGATGCCGTCTTTGCGCAGCCCATCAACGATCGCCTTTGCAGCCAGGACCTTTTCGTTCGTACTTGCGATTACCTGCTCTGCCTGCGTGTAGACCCTGTCCACAAGCGCTCGGGTATGGCATTGCGTGCAGACCTGCTTCATGTTCGCTTGAGCCTGGACATAATTCGGCCTTTTGGTGCTCACCGCAGCAGCAAGATACCAGCTGAGCCTCTCTGACGGATTATGCGTAACCTTGAGGCCATTGATCCCGCTCATGTGACAGGTGGCGCACGTAGGGACGAACATGTCGCGAGTGGTCAGCGTGCGAGGATCCGCATTGAGATTCAGCAGATTGCGCTGCGCGGCAAACATCACACCGTGTTTCGATTCGTTGTAAATCTCCATCTGCGAGTGATCGGGTCCCATGTGGCATTGCCCGCAGGTTGAAGGCAACCGGGCAAGCGCAACTGAGCCCGTATGGCGCGAGTGGCATTCAGTGCAAGTGCCAATGGTTCCGTCGCTGTTGGGTTTTCCGATGGAATGGCATTGCTCGCAGCCCGAAGTAACCGCTGGATGCCCTTCCGGAAGAGTGAGCGGATTTGCCGGCCGCTTGACTCCGCCGGGTTGATACGTCTCGCTGAATGCGATCTCTTGCGGCGTGAGTCCCTGCGCGCCATGCACCGCTGCCCAGCTTGGAGCTGCATGGCGGCTCTCAAGAAATTCCTGATAGATGCCCTCGTGGCAGCTGCGGCAGTTTCCCGCGGTTAAATGTTCGCTTATTACGAAACCGTGGTGATCGATCTTTTTCTGCCCCGGAGCAGGCTGATGACAGTCCAGGCATGTCACTCCCTTCCTGGCATGTGCTGACATCTCGTATTCATGCACCACCGCGTATTGAAGCCGTGCATGGCACTCTGCGCATTTGCCGGATGCACGGACAAAATCTGCGGTAGGCTGCTGTGTTTCAACCCGAGGGCGGGCGCGATTGATAAGAAAGGCGGAAAGGATAAGCGCAAAAGCAATTGTGACTGCAACAAAAACAGAGCGAAACGACATGGGCAACCGACCTCCCGGGGAACTGGGCGAGCGATCTGCTCGGCTGACAGCGTCTCTTGGTCAGTAGGAGACGTTGACCACTCTATCAGCCTTCAGCTTCCTTGGTGTAAATCACTTTGAACAAAAGAGGGGAAATTGTGGCTCATTTTTGCCCATCTAGTGACCTAAGTCCCTGCATGTCGATTCTGAGACCTCTAATGTGACGAATAGAAGTACGCATTTGCCATTGAGTCGCAGCAAAAATGAGGAAATTCGGATGACATACAAGAAATATTGGCTGGCATTTTCCATCGTTGTCATCGCGTCCTTCGCCGTTCTTGGAGCGGTGGGACGGAAGATGATCAGTGCAGCGCCACCACTGCCCGACGTTTATACAACCAACAGACAACTTCTCTTTACAGGGTCGTCCATAACCGATGGGCAAGGAGTGTGGCAGTCGATCGGCGGACAGGAGATTGGCACTGTCTGGGGTCACGGCGCCTACGTTGCGCCTGATTGGACAGCGGACTGGATTCACCGCGAATCCGAGTTTCTGCTGGAGCGCTGGGCGCAGCGCGACGGAGCTCCCAACTTTGCGGCACTTAACGCAGACCAGCAAGCGGTATTGAAGGCTCGCCTGGTACGCGACATGCGCGCGAACACTTATGACGCGCAGAACAACCGCGTCGTCATCGATGCGGACCGTGCTGCCGCATTCGCGCAGCTTGAGAAACATTACGCCGATATCTTCGCCAACGGCCACAAGGATTACGCAATTCCCCCGGGAGCACTGACGGATGCGGTGAAGCAACGCAAATTGGCGGAGTTCTTCTGGTGGAGCGCTTGGGCCGCCGGCACGGATCGTCCCGGCACAAACGTGACCTACACCAACAACTGGCCGCATGAACCGTTGATTGCCAACGAGCCAACACCCGGCTCCATTCTCTGGAGCGTGATCAGCATTGTTGGCCTGATTGCAGGTATTGGCGGGATGGTCTGGTGGTACTCCTCGCAGGAAAAAGAGCCCGTCAAAGGTCCATTTCCACCGCGCGATCCGTTTCTTGGCCTTCAACCCACTCCGTCGCAGCGTGCCACCATCAAATACTTTCTTGTTGTCGTTATCTTGTGGGGTGTGCAGATTTTGATGGGTGTGCTAACCGCGCATTACGGCGTGGAGGGTCAGGGATTCTACGGATTTCCGCTCGACAAATATCTGCCCTACGCCATCACGCGCACCTGGCATTTACAACTCGCCATCTTCTGGATCGCCACGTCATGGCTGGCAACGGGTTTGTATGTCGGCCCGGCCGTCAGCGGGCGGGAACCTAAGTATCAACGGCTCGGTGTGAACGTACTGTTTGTCGCGCTCGTGCTTGTAGTCGGCGGCTCGCTGGCCGGCGAGTGGTTGGGCATTCAGCAGAAACTAGGCAACGAGTGGTTCTGGTTTGGCAGCCAGGGATTCGAATACGTCGATCTTGGACGATTCTGGCAGATACTTCTCTTCATCGGGCTCGTGCTCTGGCTCGTTCTCATGGTGCGTGCGTTGAAACCGGCATTTCAGCGGAGTCCTGAAGACCGCTCACTGTTGTCCATGTTCATGGTCTCAAGCGTTGCAATTCCGCTCTTTTACGCAGCCGGCCTGATGTATGGGCAACGCAGCAATCTGGTAACGGCGGAATACTGGCGTTGGTGGGTGGTTCACCTCTGGGTGGAAGGATTCTTTGAAGTCTTTGCAACAGTCGTCATTGCATTCCTCTTCACGCGGCTCAAACTGCTTGAGATTCGCACCGCAACGCGAGCCGTGCTGTTCTCGACAACCATCTTCCTCTCAGGCGGCATTATCGGTACATTCCACCATCTGTACTTCGCCGGGTCAGGACCTGCCGTTATCGCGCTGGGTGCTGTGTTCAGTGCAATGGAAGTTGTACCGCTGACGTTGATCGGATTTGAAGCATGGGAAAATCTGCGCCTCGCCAAGCCAACAGAAAAGGCGCCGTGGATTGCCAACTACAAGTGGCCCATCTTCTTCTTCGTCGCCGTCGCCTTCTGGAATCTGGTGGGAGCCGGAATTTTTGGATTCCTCATCAACCCGCCGGTTGCGCTTTACTACATGCAGGGCTTGAATCTGACTCCGGTGCATGGTCACACTGCGCTCTTCGGTGTCTATGGGATGCTCGGATTGGGACTCACACTCTTCTGCCTGCGCGTTCTGCAGCCTGGCCGAAAGTGGAAGGAAGGCGTGCTGAGGACTGCATTCTGGTGCATCAACATTGGGCTTTCCTTCATGGTGATTCTCAGCATGCTGCCCATCGGCATCATGCAGGCTATGGCCTCCATTCAGCGCGGTACCTGGTATGCGCGTTCAGCAGAGTTCCTGCAAACCGACACCATGCAGACACTGCGCTGGATGCGAGTTCCGGGCGACATACTCTTCGCTCTGGGAGCCGCCCTACTGGGCTGGTTTGTTCTCGGGTTACTCACCGGACATTCCTACAGCACCACAGATACCAGTTCGAAGAAGACTTCTGAAGAACTGATTGAGAGCGCCAACTAACTGATTACGGGCCGTGCTGAAAACGCAGTATCCGATCACGGCCCGCATTCACTTTGATTGAAAGGACAGCATCTTGCCTCATACGTTTATTCCCGATTTAGCCCAGGAAATTACTATCCCTGAAAAAGGGATCCTCAGCATGGTCTTGCGCAAAGATGACCACGTTAACGCCACGCTGTTCGCGTTCGCTAGCGGAGAGGAATTGACAGCGCATTCTGCCCCGACCCCGGCGATCCTCTACTTCCTCGAGGGTGAAGCTGATGTACAGTTGGGATCGCAAACAGTGCAAGTACAAAAAGGCTCATTCGTCTATATGCCGCCCATGCTAGCGCATGGCATTACCACAAAGGCAGCCACCAAGATGCTCCTCGTGCAGATAAA
>DASZRJ010000014.1:0-20593 GCA_035550015.1 Occallatibacter sp.
GTGGATTGAGCAAGGCGAGAAGCGCCGAGATTGAAGACAAAATCGACGAGTGCATCGAACTGGCCCTGGGTGAGTGAAACCTTGACCAGATGGCGCACAGCTTCCTCGGCTAAAGTGACATCGCCCTCGAGCAGTTCTGCTGCTTCCTGATCTGTGAGGGCATCTGGAAATGTCTCTCCTGGCAGAATGCGGTGGCCGTAGCCGATGGTTTCGTAGCCTGCCGCGTCACGATAAGCGCGGCGCCGGAACCCCTCGGATTTCATCAGCAACTTCAGTCCATTGGCACTCAGATGCACGGAACAATCCCCCATACACCCACGCTAGCGAAATTCTCGAAATAATCTGCAAAAGCCATTGCATGGAGCAAACGGCGCTCGCGCATTGCATGCAGCAGGCGCCCACTTCTCGCCCGAAGAAGACTTGTTTGAGGAAGCAGAGAGTGAAGTGATTAGAACGGCTTATGGGACATGCGGTCGCGTGGAGGAGGCGGGTTGCCATGGCCAGTGTCAGCAAGGAAGTCCTGCGCGAGGCGGTCGAGTGCTTCGTCGAAATTGCGGTCGTGTGTCTTCTGCTTGATGGCGTCGTCGATGGATTCGGTCTCAGTCCAGAGGATGTAGTGAGAGGGCTGGTCGTAGATGGTGAGTCGGAACATGGGCAGCGGATCGGCTGTACCGTGCTGCTTGTTGTCGTTGGATGGACCGTTTGGTGCAGCGAGAGCGAGTTCAAGAACCAGGTCGGCTTTGGATGGATGATCGACCAGCGTGAACAATTTGGAGGCTTGAAGCCGCTCGTAGAAATAGTCGTAGGCGCGGCTTGTACCGCCTGTAAAGGGTTCGGGGAAGAGGCCACTGTCAGCACCTGCATTGGAGACGAAGATTGTCTTAGCAGTTCTGAGGGCCGAAGGGATGGGGGCTTGAGAGGCGTTTGGGGCTTGCGCGTAGCCGTGGACGGCAAGTGGGCAGGCAAGCATCAGAGATACGAAAGAACGGAAGGCGATCTGGCGGCAAGTCATCTTGAACTCCAGCACGATGAAAATGCATCGCTCTATTTCTAAAGACGTAACGTGTGACGAGAAGGATTCCAAGCGCGATCTGGGGCCTGGGATGGGGAGTGAGTGAGAAGTGGTTTAGGGGGCCTGAACCCGCAGTAAAGGTTTACATGTTGAGTGTGCAAATTTGCACAATTTTTGGTGCAAAATGTAACCTCATGAGACTCAATGACTTATCTATTTAGCTAATGAAGGTAACTACCCGACTAATCAAAAAATGGGCGGTTTTCCTTGCATTTCCCGTTGGTTACCAGTGACCAATTAGTAAAATATCCGAATGGTAATTAAGCGATACCCACACACGAGGAAGCACGGAGCCCCCATGCAGTTCTGGATGGTGATTGGCTCAACTTGCGTCGCGCTTGCGGGCATGCTGCTGACCGTACCGATGCGCACCGTGCAGGCTGACGCATTACTGAGCCAGCCGGTTGCGACCTCATCCTCCGCCACGAGCACAACGCCTGTGGCGGTTTCACCCACACCCACCTTCACGGAGCGGGGCGTTGCGTCCTGGTATGGATCGGCCTTCAATGGCCGACTGACTGCCAGCGGCGAACGCTTCAACATGCATGCCCTGACGGCATGTCACCCGACGTTGCCCTTTGGAACGCGGGTGAAGGTGACAAACCTGAAGAATCACCGCTCAGTGGTGGTTCGCATCAATGATCGTGGTTATCTGTATCCCGATCGCATTATCGACCTCTCGTA
The DNA here is from genome assembly GCA_035550015.1 of Occallatibacter sp. Taxonomy (GTDB): domain Bacteria; phylum Acidobacteriota; class Terriglobia; order Terriglobales; family Acidobacteriaceae; genus Telmatobacter. The sequence continues at coordinate 1,757 of DASZRJ010000014.1, forward strand.
CGGAGCCGCCCAGAAACTGCATATGACAGAATCCGGGCTTGCCGATGTGGTACTGAAGGTGCTGCCTCCCAAGCAGGGACGCGGCTGAGAGGGAACGAGCAAGAGCAAAAGGCCAGCCCGCGGGCTGGCCTTTTGCATTGCATGCGGCAGGCGCTCGCTGTTCGCTCGCAGGAACGTATGGTACGGTGGCAGCTCGCATAAGTTCCGGGTTGTGGAAGAATTGAAAAGTGCCGGATAAACCCAGTGGTCTGATGTAATTTTCGACAGGAAATTGTCACCGATTTGAGGCCACAACTGGCGAGGCCGCAAACGCCAAGATTTTTCTGACCTCAAGAGTGCGGTTTGACGAGAGTTTTGTGGCCAAAGCGATTGTCCGGCGGTACGCGATAGCGAAGTTTGCCCGTTTTTAAGCGAATTTAAGCATAAACAGGCTTACTAATCGGAACCGAGATCACGCAGGAATGCCGCCTCCTCTTTCACATCCTCTTCTTTTACCTGTAGCTGATCCACAATGATGCCCTTGAGGGTCCGCCATACGTCAGGCGGTGACCAGGAATATAGGCTCGGCATCCTCAGATGCGAACGATCTCGCCCTTGCGTTCCAGCCGCGACCTCACTTGCGGACATGTAGGGCAGTTCGAGCTTGTCCAACACGAGACGATACAGGTCACCGACTGTGATGACCCTGCCGCACTCATCGTCAGAAAGATCGATATTGAAGGTTTCTTCGGTACGTAAAACGATCTCTACAGTGTCCAGCCCCATATGGATCAGTAGATTCTACTGCTGTGGGACCTCTCCACCCGAGCGAAGCCAAGATGGGCCCTAGAGATTTTTATTGGCCCTCGGGGCGTTTGTAGGGTTTCTGGAGGAGCATGCGTGCCTCGTTGATGGCCCCCTGCGTGTTGTCGTTGGTCTGGATGGCAAGACGATACTCATTCACAGCTCGATCGCGCTGGCCGGTGATGTCAAATATCTTGCCAATTTGAATATGGCTCCAGACCTCGGTCCAGGAGGGCTCGTCGTCGCCGTTGAGGGCATCGCGGTAGGCGTTCACGCTGGCCTGGAAATTGCGCTGCGTAAAGAGGACTTCTCCGATGCGGTAACTGGCGAGCGAGCTTTGCGGGTTGGCCTTGAGGGCTTCCTGGTATTGAGCGAGCGCGCCGATCAGGTCACCCTGGGCGACGAGCTGCTGGCCCTTGAGGATGGCGATGCGCACCTTGAGGTCCGGCGTGGACTTGAGAACCCAGTCGCTGGGGTCAATGCTGATTTTGCGCGGACGGCCGAAGGTGTCAACGATGTACTGCGAGTCAGTGCCGACGACATCGATGGTGCGGGAGACGGTTTTGCCGTCGGTTTCGATGCGCAGGACGACCGGCATATTGAAGAGGTCGAGGTCCTGGGTGATATCGCCGATGGTGCGAAATCCCTTGTTATTACCTAAACGGTAAACAGTGTACTTATTGGTAAACGTAGGGGCCCCTGTGCCGTCGACCCATTGGGAGAAGAAGGGAATTAGATTTTTCTGGCTCTGCGATTCAGCTACCTTTTCAAGGTCGCTGGTGCGGACACTTTTGTCGGTGTACTGGCTCAAGGTGCCTTTGAGGGTCGTCAGGAAGACCTTGTCGCCGACGATGCCGCGCAGCATATGGAAGATCATGGCGCCCTTCTCGAGCGTCATGGACTGGAACTGCGGCGAAAAGGCATCGAGCCGTCCGGCACTGGAGAGCGGGATGGTGTCGTAGGCGAGCGCACCGGCGGCAACGTCGTCGAGCGCGGACTTGAGCGCGTTGAAGCCGCTCTCGTCTTCAAGGAACATCAGCTCGGAGTAGCGCGACATGCCGTTGGTGATCCAGGCGTCGTTGAGTGTTGCGGGGCTAATCTCGGAGCCCCACCACTGGTGCGAGATGGTGTTGGCAAGGAGACGAATGCCTGCCTTGTCCGCGGTGTGCGAGCCCATAATGGCGGCAAGCTCCGGCGCCCAGGCGGCAGGAAGAGTATCGTCAGGGAGATCAACCACGTTGAGGTGGCTGGTCTCAGGCATTCCGAACGTCTCTGTGAAGAAATCAAACTCTTTTGCGGCGGTTTCAGCCAGAGCGTTGCCTGCCGCCTGATGGTCGACAGTAAGCCAGACTTTGACGTTGCCGATGCCTGAGGAATAAGGGCCGGTAAAGTGGCCGGCAATCACAGTCCCTGGGAAGCCGGGTTTGTCCCACTTGAAGTCGTATTCTTCGCCGGGTTTGCCGTCGGCGAGTGTAGCCGGCTTGGCGGCTCCCACCTGACCGCTGGCAAAGACGTGTTCGCCCTGAGGAACCTTGATGTGAATTTCCGCAGTGAAGCGGTCGGTCATGTAGCCGGTCATGGGGAACCAGCGCGCCGGGTAGAGCAGGTAAGTGATGGGTTCGCCGATGGCGGCAAGCTTGAGTCCTTCGACGGGGCCGTCTTCATTGCCGGTGATGGTGCCGTTGTAGTCGAAGGTCCAGTGGAGCGGCGCTGCGGAATTAAGCGGCGCGGATGGCGTGACACGAATGGTGCCGTCGGCGAGACGTTCACCGGTGAGCACGTTGCCTGCCTCGTCGGTGATTTTTTCCACTTTGAGCGCGGGATGGAAACCGAAGCTAACGGATTCGGATTCGGGCGGAGTGGTAAAGGTGACGGCAGCCGTGGCGGCGAGGTGATGTGTGGCCGGGTCGATTTCGGCGTCGATGACATAGCCGGTGATATCAAGCGTGGGGCGCGGGCGCTGCGCAATTGCGGGCAGAGGGATGGAGACGATCGCCGCGGCAAGAGTCAGGGTGGAGGCAACAAATCCGGCAACACTGCGAACCGATTTAAGAGGGAAGTTCACAAACACTATCTTCGCAGCCATGGGTCCATCATTCCCCAAAAAAAGATGAAACTCGGTGCAACAGGAGCTTAATCGTTCTCAGGAAAACTGTAACTCGAATGGCGGCGGCTCTGCTGGACGTCGTCAGGCAGAATAGGCCGGTTCCCCTGTGCGGATCCCCATCTGTTCCAGCACAATTTGCGCAACGCGGCCCATAGCGGTGGTTTGCCGCGGGGTGCCGGTGCGCTGATTTGCAGTGAGCAGGCTACGGATGCGCAGAAGCTCCTGCATCATGGACTCGCGAGCCTCCCCATCGGGTAGCAAGGGACCCACATTCCGAACGATGTTTGCCGCGGTGAATTCGCCCTGGATAAGCTCAGGGACGGCGCGTTTGCCGGCAATGAGGTTCGCCATGGCGACATGGGGCACCTTAACGACCTGTTTAGCGATGGCGTATGTGAGCGGGGAAACTCGATAGACAACGACAAAGGGATTGCCAATAAGTGCGGCCTCAACGGTGGCGGTTCCGCTGGCCACAACGGAGACGCGGGCATACAGGAGTGCGGCGCGCGCATCGGCAGTGGTGTGGATGGGCAGGCCGGCACCATATTCATCGATAATGCGGCGTGTCATGGCACGCTGAGCTTCATTCAGCGTGGGAGCGAGGGGCACGATGAATTCAAATTTGCCGCGCGGAGAAAGGGTGCGGGCGGCCTTAAGCATTTCCGGCAGATTAGAACGGATTTCCTTTGCACGGCTGCCGGGAAGAAGGGCCAGCCATCGGCCACCGGGATTGAGGCCATTGGCGAGAGCGAAGTCTTCACGGGAGATCTGGGGAGCCGGCAGGTCGGCAAGGGGATGCCCTACGAACTCGGCCTGGACGCCGCGCTCCCGGTAGAACGGCTCCTCAAACGGGAAGATCACAAGCATCTTGTCGACGAATTTCTTTACGAGCTTGATGCGGTGTTTTTTCCATGCCCAGAGTTGCGGGCTGACGAAAAAGATGACGGGAATGCCGAGACGCTTACACTCGGCCGCAAGCTTGAAGTGAATATCCGGAAAATCAATGAGCACGGCGACGGCGGGGCGGCGCTTATGTAGAGACTGGCGGAGTGCGTGATAGCCGCGGTAGATCCGCGGTAGATGCAGTGCGACTTCCGTGATGCCCATGACCGCCATATCTTCCGCTTGGACGACGCGCTCCAGGCCGGCGGAGGCCATGCGCGGGCCGCCCATACCAAAGAATGTGGCGGCTCGGCCGGCACTGTGCAATTGTTCACGCAAAGCTTCTATGAGGAGGGCGCCATACTGCTCACCACTGGCTTCACCTGCAGATATAAAGATGGTGGGGATCTTGTCCATCGTTCGCCGTTCTTCTTGCTATGACCAGAACGATTTCTGCTCCGGTCAGGGGGAGGAAGCCTGGATGCGCCAAAAAAAGCACGCAATGAAAACCACAAATCAAAATGCTTCTCAACAATTGGACGCGGCGAAGACTGCAATGATGACAGTTAAATTTGTGACAACAGATAAAAGTTTGTCAAATCGCGGCGGGTTGTACAAGGGTGAGAAAGCGCCAAGGCTTGGGGATCAGGCCGGGACCGCTGCGACGGCATTTCGCCGCGAGCGAACGGCGGCCGCGAGCTCACCAAAAAGCGAATAGGTTTCGTTCCAGTCAATGCATGCGTCAGTGATGCTCTGGCCGTAGACGAGAGGCTGGCCGGGAACGAGTTTTTGTGCACCGGCGACAAGGTTGCTTTCGAGCATGACGCCAATAATGTTGCGGTTACCGTCTGCAACCTGCGCGGCTACATTGCGGCAGACGGCGCCCTGCTTGCGGTGATCCTTCTGGCTGTTGGCGTGGCTGCAGTCAATCATGATACGCGACGGAATGCCGGCCGCCTGCATGCGCGAGGCAGTTTCGGCCACGGCTTCGGGTGTGTAGTTGACCATGCCGCGGCCACCGCGGAGGATGATGTGGCAGTCAGGGTTGCCGGTGGTGACGAAGATGGCCGATTGGCCATGCTTGGTGTGGCCCAGGAACGTATGCGAGTGCGATGCGGACTGGATGGCGTCAATAGCAACCTGGACGTCACCGGATGTGGCGTTCTTGAAGCCAACCGGGCAGGAGATGCCGCTGACGAGCTCGCGATGGACCTGGCTTTCGGTGGTGCGGGCACCGATGGCTCCCCAGCCGACGAGGCCTGCGATGTACTGCGGTGAAATCATATCGAGGAATTCAGTGCCGGAGGGCACGCCCATCTCGGCGAGATCGAGCAACAAGTGGCGCGCAAGGCGCAGGCCGTCATTGATTTTGTAGGAGCCGTCGAGGTGGGGATCGTTGATAAGGCCTTTCCAGCCGACGGTGGTGCGGGGCTTCTCAAAATAGACGCGCATGACGATGCGCAGATCGGCGGCAAATTCATCGGCGGCTGCCTTGAGCCTTGCGCCATACTCGCGGGCGGCGTCGACATCGTGAATGGAACAGGGGCCGGCAAGAACGAGCAGGCGCGGATCGCGCTGGGCAAGGATGCGCGAGGTATCGAGCCGCGCGTTGAAGATGGTGGCGACGGCCTCTTCGCTGACGGGGCGCTCCTCCTCGAGGAAAACGGGAGGCAGAACGACGGTTGTGCGTTGGATTCGAACGTCTTCAATAGCGAGGGACATCGTACAGATCCTTCTAAGCGCACCGTGCAGCAAGGGTGCACGTGCGGCGGAGCCGCTGCATGGAGGGCTATTTCAATGCTATCAGCGATACGGTTGCGTGTGCACCGGGGGATGGGACGGGTGGAGGAGTCCGAAACGATTTCTTCGCGAGCGGATTGAAGCTTTGGGATTGATTATTCAACCAATGCAAAAATGACTTTGACCTGGATTTCCACTTCCACGGGGTTGCCGTTGATCCTTGGCGGTGTGTAGCGCCAGTTCCGGACTGCATTGACCCCTGCCGTACGAAGCATGGATTGGCCGGCCACCGCTTGAGCTGTGACGACATGGCCACTTGTATCGGTATGGGCAACAACGATCACGGTGCCAGAAATTCCATTTGACCGCGCACCTGGAGGATAGTCTGGAGCCGTCTTTTGAAGAAGTTTCAGTGCGTCGGAAACTGGAAGTCGAAGAACGCGCCGGGGACCGGGTAATGCATCCGCAGGCGGAGTGGCGAGTGAGTCCTGTTGGGGTTGAAGAGATTCCAAGTCCTCAACCTGAACAGAGAGCGCATCAATACCAATGAATTGTGTTGTGATAATGCGAGCAGTGAAATGATTGTCAAAAACAACGAGACGGTTGTACGAGGTCTGATAGGTGAAATCGTTGCTGTTGGCATATCGGAGCGCAGGCTGGGTCACATTGAAGCAATAGCTCTTTGAGCCATCCTCAGGATGTTTTTGGTGTTTACCCGCGAAGCCAATACATGGGAGAACTTTGGAGCCTAATTTGCGATCCATGTTCTGAGGAATTGGATTTGGTAGGTAGTCGTCTGGCTCGATTGGAGATTCAATCTCATCGCGAATTTCGCTCGCGGGCCACGGTACCCAACCCTGATCGCCGGTGCGGAAGACGCCCTTTTCGGTTCCGTATTCTTCCTGATTGAAGCTGGGGCTGTGGTAGGCGACGCGGTATTGCCTGGGGCCGAACCACCACTCTTCATAGGTGCCGGTCTCCGCAGGTTTGCCCTTCTCGTCATAGAGCTGGTAGGTGGCTTTGAGGTGCCAGGGCTTGGCGCCTGGAACGACGAGGCCATTAATCTTGCGGCCGACATCGAGGCGCTGGGCAGGATCAGATGGGGTGGCGATGCCAGTGACAGGCGGTGGCGCAGATTGAGTATTTTGGCCTGGTGCGGTTGTTTGCGCGGCGGCCTGCAGAGAAGCAAGAAGGAGCGAGAAGCCGAGACATGCACGGAACATGAGAACGCAGCCCTTCAGGGTAAACGGAAGATTGCCCACTAGTTTACTGCGTGAAGCGCTGCTCGCCGGCTTCGATGGCGACGGAGAGGCGGTTTTTCTCCGGCGGAAGGGGGCAGGTGGCGTAGGGCGTGTAGGCGCAGGGAGGGTTGTAGAGCCGGTTGAAGTCGATGGTGAGATGACCGGGTTTGGAGATGCCGTTGTCAGGAAGACCAGTGGTGAGGAATCGGCCTCCGCCGTAGGTGGTGGTCTGGCTGGTCTGGTCGCGAAGAATGAAGAAGAAATGGCTTTTGTTGCCGCCGTCGAAGACGGGCTCGAGTAGGTAGACCTTGCCTTTGAGCATGAATTCGACGACGCCGGGGGCGGTCATATTCAGCGTGGTACCGATGACTGTGGCGATCTTCTCGACCTGCGGCGGGTGATAGGGAATGTAACGCGCCTGGACATGGTAGGCAGCGTTGGGTGCGTACCAGTGGAGGCCACTGAAACCGGTGCGCGCAGGCGAGTTCGCATCTTTGACGCGGAGGACATAGCGGTCGCCGCGTTTGAGGACGACCAGTTCGAGGCCCTTCAGGGCGATAACCGTGGGGTGTTCGTTGGATGTGTTGAGAGCGCCTTCGCGCGCAGGATTGCCGCTGGTGGTGAGGCCGGCGGGGAAGCCACCGGAGGGCGCGAGAAGCTGGACGATGTCGCCGTTGACGGTGATGAGGCCGAGGTGCGGTGGCGCGTCTGTGGCGTGAATCTGGATGGAGTTGCCGGAGTCGGCGCCGATGGAATTGAATCCAGGTTTGAGCCATTCGAGGCCGGCAAGAGAAAGCCAGCCATCGGGGGCGGAGATTTCTTTCGCGCGCTGAGTTCGCCAGGACTCGAGGGAATGAAGCCATTCGGCGTGGGAGGCCTGGGCAAAGGCGGTGAGGCCGGGGGCGAGTATGAAAAGAGCTGCGAACGTTACGGTGCGCATGAATACGGTTGTACGGCTACGATGGAGCGGCACGGTTTCCCCCTGCATCCTCATTATGCCGTGGCGGAAAGCCTGCCTTGACACGGCTTTTGAGACATTCCTACTATAGAAAAGGAGACCTGCATCCAGTTGAATCTGTAATTGACTGAAAAGGATGGGGTTAAAAGGTTCCGGACAAGCTGCATATGTGGCTTGGCAGGCAAATTGGAGCCGATGGGGGTTTACCCACTGCGGATTTTCGGGGGATCTGGCCGATGCCTGAAGTGCGCATCAGTCCGCGTGAGCGGCTGGTACTGACGAAGACCATCGAACTGTATATCGCCACGGGAGAGCCGGTGGCGTCGCAGGCGGTGGCGCGCGCATTGGCGGAGAAGGAAGGCCTCAGCTCCGCAACGATTCGCAATGTGATGTCCGTACTGGCCGATGCGGGCCTGCTGGAGCAACCGCATACTTCTGCCGGACGCGTGCCGACGGCTGCGGCGTTTCGTTATCACGTGGCGCAGATTACACGCACGGATGCGCCGTTGGGGCGCGTAGGCGACGCGATTCAAAGTTCGACGGCTAGTGCTTTTAGCGCAGAACGGCGTGGACAGATTGAAGACAGCTTCAGCGGCGTGACGACATCGCATGAGTATCTGGAGCGGACCGCACAGGTGCTGGCGCTGATTTCGAGTGGCCTGGGTGTTGCGTTGGCGCGTGCTTCGGCGACGGATGTGCTTGAGCATATTCACTTTGCGCGGCTGGCCACGGGGCGTGTACTGGCGGTTCTGGTAACGCAGGCGGGCATGGTGCAGGATCGTGTGCTGTCGATGGACCAGGAACTGAGCCATGCGGAACTGGAGACGGCGGCGCGGTATCTGAATGAGAACTTCCGCGGATGGGCCGTGGAGCGGATTCGCGCGGAAGTGGCGCGCCGCATGGAACTGGACCGCGCGGCGTATCATCAACTTCTGCGTTCAGTGGAAGAGCTTTGGCGCAAGAGCGCGGCGGCGGCCAGTGCGGCAGGTCCGGCGCTGTTTGTCGATGGCATGGCGAATCTGATTGCGGCCGAAGCAGACCGCGAAAGGCTGCGCCAGATGCTGATGGCTCTCGAAGCCAAGCAGCGCCTGATTGAGTTGCTGACAGCTTATGTAGACGGCCGACAGCAGGAAGTGCGCGTGGTGGTGGGCCTGGATGAGCAACTGCCCGCGATGCAGGACCTGGTGCTCTTTGGCGCGCCAGCCCGGTTGGGCGGTTCGCGGCTGGGAACTGTGGCGGTGATTGCGCCGACGCGCATCCAATATCAGGAGATGATTCAGGCGGTTGGTTACATCGCCGGGCTCTCCGAGCGCATCTTAGAAATACCCCCTGCGAAGGGCGTTCAATAACACAACGCGAGACAGGAAGGGCGGCGCAGGATGCGCCACGGCGGGAATGTTTGCCCTGGAATGGGTTTCATACGCGTGAGAGACCTGGGCGGACAGCAAATTTCGCCGTGAAAATTTATCATTGAAGATGAAGAAAAGTTTTTGGAGAGCACGAAAAGGAATGACTGAGCAAGAGACAGAATTGAAGCCGCAGGAAACCGCGGTAGAGGAAATACCTGGACAAGGCACAGAAACCTCACAGGGTGTGGATGAAACGTCAGCCGAGCCAGTGAGCCGCGCGGAGTTTGACGCGCTTGCAGCCGAGCTTGAGAAGGTGAAGGCGGAGCGCGACCAGTTGGTGGACCGGCTTGCGCGTATGCAGGCTGAGTTCGAGAACGCGCGCAAGCGCGCCGAGCGCGAAAGGCAGGAGTTTCGCGAGATTGCCGCTGGAAACGTAGTGGAGCAGTTCCTTCCGGTGCTGGACAACTTTGAGCTGGCGCTCAAGGCAACCGGTTCTGCCGAGCAACTGCGCTCGGGCGTGGAGCTGATTGTGAAGCAGATGGAAGAGGTGCTGAAGGGGTTGCAGGTAAGTGCCGTGCCAGCCGTTGGCAATGAGTTTGACCCGCGGCACCACGAGGCGCTGGGTACGGTGGAGCGCGAAGACCTTCCCGACCAGCATGTGGCGGAAGAAATCCGCAAGGGCTATAAGATTCGCGAGCGTCTGCTGCGGCCGGCATTGGTGCGCGTGGCGTCGAATCCGAAACAGGTAAACGAATAAGAGCTTCAGACAGAGATGGGTACACGAGCAAACGTGAGCAAAGCAGATTACTACGAGGTTCTTGGTGTGGGGCGCGACGCCAGTGAACAAGAGTTGAAGAGCGCCTATCGCAAACTGGCGATGAAGTATCATCCGGACCGGAATCCGGGCGATCACGCGGCGGAAGAAAAGTTCAAAGAAGCGAGTGAGGCCTACCAGGTATTGAGCGACGCGGATAAGCGCGCTGCCTACGACCGGTATGGACACGCAGGCGTAAGCGGTGGCGGGCCGGGCGGCTTTGGCGGCGGTTTTCAGGGCGCTGTGGATCTGGGCGATATCTTCGGCGATCTGTTCGGCGAGATGTTCAACATGGGCGGAAGCCAGCAGCGCGCCACGCGCACCCGGCGCGGCGACGATCTGCGCTTCGATCTGACCATCGATTTTGAAGACGCAATCTTCGGTACCGAGACTGAGGTGAAGATTCGCCGGCTGGAGATATGCGACACCTGCCACGGTTCAGGGAGTGCGAGTGGAAAAGGGCCGACGACCTGTCCACAGTGTCAGGGGCGCGGACAATTGCGTTATCAGCAGGGATTCTTTTCTGTGGCGCGGACGTGCACCGCGTGCAGTGGAACGGGAACGATTATCAGTGATCCGTGCCAGACCTGCCGGGGAGAGACACGCGTGAGCCGGGAAAAGAAGCTGAGAGTGCGTGTCCCACCCGGAGTGGAGGAGGGAACGCGAATCCGCTATGGCGGCGAAGGCGATGCAGGCCGCTCAGGCGGACCGAATGGCGACCTGTACGTGGTGCTCTCAGTAAGCAGCCACGACTTCTTCGAGCGCGATGGGCACGATTTGCACTGCGTGATTCCGATCAGCTTTCCGCAGGCAGCGTTAGGAGCGGAGATTGAGATTCCGGCGATCGACGGTGCGGTGGCTCTGAAGATTCCCGAAGGTACGCAAAGCGGCAAGGAGCTGCGTATTCGCCACAAGGGCGTGCCCTACCTGAACGAGCGTGGCCGGGGCGATCTGATTGTCCGCGTGGTGGTGCAGACACCCAAGAAGCTGACAAAGGCGCAGCGCGAACTTGTTGCACAACTGGCTGAAACGATGACGGTGGACAACAAGCCATCAGCGCCGTCGCTGCTGGACAAGATGAAGGACCTGTTCAGCTAGGGCTTTCTCTGAAGCTGGGACGGCCGCAGCAGATACCTTTAGAAGGCTAAATGGCGCGCGTCAGTGGGGCGGAACGGGCGGTATAATCGGGCCAATGCCGCTCAGCCCCCGAACGCAACTAGGCCAATACGAGATACTTGCGCCGCTCGGTGCGGGCGGTATGGGCGAGGTGTATCGCGCACGCGATACACGGCTTAATCGCGACGTTGCCATCAAGGTGATTACGGATGTTTCGACGCACGATCCTGTGCGCATGAAACGTTTTGAACTGGAGGCGCGCGCAGCAGCGGCGCTGAATCATCCCAACATCACAGCGGTATATCAACTGGGCAGCTATGAAGGCATGCCCTATCTGGTGACCGAGTTGTTGGAAGGCGAGACGCTGCGCGAACGCATCGACCGCGGACCATTGCCGCTGCGAACTGTGGTGCAGTATGCAGCGCAGATTGCGCGTGGATTGGCAGCGGCGCACCAAAAGGGCATCGTGCATCGTGACCTGAAGCCTGAAAATTTGTTTCTGACCCAGCACGGGCAGGCAAAGATTCTGGACTTTGGGCTTGCACGCAACATTCTTACGCCCGTTGTGGATCCGAGCGGCGCGCACGAAGCGAAGACCGAAACTGGTGTGGTGATGGGCACCGCTGGATACATGTCGCCCGAGCAGGTGCGCGGCAAACAGGTGGATCACCGCAGCGATATTTTCTCGTTTGCAACTGTGCTGCACGAAATGATCACGGGCAAGCGGGCATTTCATAAGTCGACGTCGGTGGAGACGATGACGTCGATTCTGAACGAGGAACCCGAGCCGCTGGCGATTGTGGCTCCATCAACGCCAATGGCGCTGCAGCGCGTGGTGCAGCGCGGACTCGAAAAGGATCCCGATCTTCGTTTTCAATCGGCGTCGGATATGGCGTTCGCGCTTGAGTCGCTGGCGGATACTGTGCCAACGCCCACGCAAACGGCTCCCGTGGCTCCCAAACTACCCAAGAAGCTGCGGCCAGGTGTGATAGGCGCTGTCATGGCGGGTCTTATGGGAATAGCCGCGATTGTGTATTTCCTGACGCGACCTGTTCCGGAGCCGACAGTTGCCAACTATGTGCAGCTTACGCAGGACGGCGAGCAGAAGTCGATTCTGGGTACGGATGGCGCGCGTATTTACCTTAGCCTGACAACGTCCGCGGTGGGGAACCTCTCGATGCTGCCGGCGGCCGGCGGCGAGCAAACGAAGATAACGCTGCCCGGTCCTGACATGGTTCCTGTGTCGCTTTCTTCGGACGGAGCACAGTTTCTTCTGGTGCAGGGCAACGGAGTTCCGCCGACCGGGCCACTTTGGTCGCTTGCCGTGACCGGCGGTTCGGCGCGCAGGCTCGAAGAGATCAACGCTACAACGGCCGCTTTTTCACCGGAGAACAAACTGCTTGCATTTTCGCGTGGCAGCGATCTTTTTCTCGCGCAGGCGGACGGAAGTTCGCCGCACAAGATTGCCACAATCAGTGGAGTGATTTCAGACCCGGTCTGGTCTTTGGATGGACGGAGATTGCGCTTCAGTTCGTCGGACGGATTCGGGCCGGGCATTGGCCAGCACATGATGTGGGAAGTGAATGTGGATGGCTCCGAGTTGCATCGTCTACTTGCCGACTGGCACACGCCACCGGATGAATGCTGCGGACGCTGGACTGTGGACGGCAAGTATTTTGTCTTCCAATCAGAGGGGCAAATCTGGGCATTACCGCGCGGCAACCGTTACTTCTCACCCAATCCACGACCTATCCGGCTGACGTCGAGTCCTATGTCGCTGCATTCTCCGGTGCCGAGCAAGGATGGAACCAAGCTGTTTGTGGTGGGCAAGACCTACCGTGGAGAGCTTTCGGTGTACAGCCAGAAGACGGGTAACTTTCAATCTTTCCTGGATGGAGTTTCTGCGGAGTACGTTTCGTTCTCGCACGACGGGCAGTGGGTAGCGTATGTGACCTATCCGCAAGGTGCGCTGTGGAAGAGCCGCGTGGATGGAAGCGGCAAAGTGCAACTGACGTTTCCACCATACAAACCGATCCTGCCGGAATGGTCGCCGGATGGACATACGATTCTGTTCTTTGAATACCCGCGCAGCTCCATCCAGCCGGCACGCATCTATGAGCTTGCATCCGCGGGCGGTACTCCGCGTGCGCTTTTGCCGAGCGATTCGAATAACGAGCAGGATGCAACCTGGTCTCCTGATGGACTGAAGATTGCGTTTGCCGGCGACGCAACCGACGCGGCGCGTTCGAAGGCAGCTCCAGCAATTAAGATTCTCGATTTAACGAATGGCAAAGTTACCCCGGTTCCGGGTTCGCAGGGCCTGTTTTCTCCGCGCTGGTCGCCGGATGGGCGTTGGATTGCCGCGCTCACCAGCGATTCACGTACGGTGGAGCTGTATGACGTGCGAACACAGCAGTGGTCAGTGCTTGCAACGGGCACGGTGGGTTGGGTGAACTGGTCTCGCGGCAGCGATGCGATCTACCTGCTGGACTTTACTGGAAGGGGATCGGTGATTCGTGTTTCGCTTGCGAACAAGCAAGTGGAGCGTGTGGCCGATCTGAGCAACTTTGTGACGACAGGACAGTTTGGAGGTTCGTTGGCGTTGACCCCGAAGGACGATCCTCTTCTGTTGCGCGACACAGGCACGCAGGACGTCTATTCACTGGACTGGACAGAGCCTTAAAAGGCAGCAGCCGCACTCCGCATCGTCATACAGAACCTTCAACTTCTCCCGGACTGCACGCAAAATTCCTTGACGAGCATTCCACACGGGCAGTAGTTTTCCAATTGCAAAATATTTCCTCTATTGCATGAGTCAGGTGTTTAGGAATGGCGGTGCTACGCAGTGAGATGCGCCGATTGTTTTTGGGTAATTGAGTAAGACCTGCTGCTGGTTGGGTAATCGCAAATTGGAATCAGACAAACCTGCGAAAGAAGCAAATTCATGAGTGTGACGCGGCGCGAATTTCTTGTCGGCTCAACGTATGCGGGAGCCGGAATGTATCTATCAGGCGGAGTAAGTGCCTTTGCTGTTTCAGCCGAAGGCATGCCACCGGGCCTGGCGCAGTATGCAACTGGCATGCGGATGGCGGCAACGCCGGCAACTCATTACCGTGCATACCGTTCGAAGACTGTGCAGAACCCAGAGAGCAAGACATGGGTGCAAGTCGATCTGGGAAGGAACGTTCCTATTGACGCCGTACTTTTGTATCCGGCATCGGAACGAATGTATCCGGGCCGCGACCAGTACTACGCAGGAGAAGGGTTTCCATTGCGATTTCTGATGGAAGCAGGGGACGATGAGGCGTTCACTTCACCGCGGACAATCGCAGATTTTCGAGAGGCAGATTTCCCCGATCCCTGGGATGCAATCACGCAGTTCTCAGTTTCCGGTGTGCATGGCAGGTTTGTGCGGCTCACGGCCACGCGGCTGCGGCCGGTGAAAACCAATCCTCCGCATGGTGCGCCGGCAGGCCAGGACACGGTGGACAGTCCGGATTACTCACTGACTCTTGCCAAGGTTGCGGTTCTTTCCGGAGGAAAGGATGTCGCAGTAGGCTGTGCGGTCACGGCAGATTCCGAATACGGCAACACAGAGCTGACTGCGCAGTTGACGCGGCCTTATCGCCAGGATGGGGAAACGATACGCCGTGACAATCCTCATTCTGTGACGGACGCTTCGAGTTGGAGGCCGCCGCAGTTTAAGGCGCAAGTCCCTAAAGCGGGTGTGACGCTCCATGGTGGAATTTTTCAGACAGCAATGGAAAACAATATCGAGTATTTGCTGAACTCCTACTCGACAGCAGAGCTGCTGCGACAGTTCTACGAGCGTACCGGCAAGGTGAGGGACTTCAAGCCGGTTGGGGCGCAGAAGTTCTGGGAAGAAGATCTTGCCGGGTCGAATGCCGGACGGTTCCTCATGGGGGCGGGCAACACGTTGCGCTGGATGAAGAACGCAGAATTGCAGGAACGGCTGGATGCGATTGTGGATGGTATTGCCGAGTGCCGGCAGCCCAACGGCTACATCATGGCATATCCAGAAGACACCATTTTCTACTCGGAGCGAGCGGCCTATACACGAGCATGGCTGACGCACGGACTGCTGGAAGCGGCTTATAGCGGTAATGCGGAAGCTCTGCCGTTGTTGCGCGGATATTACGACTGGTTCAACCGGCAGGAGTTTCTGCCAGAGATGTTGCGCGGCGCCATTCAGGGCGGGCAAGGAATGATTGCCAACACGCGCATGTGCACCAGCCCAGTTGGCAAGCCGAAGGATGCGCAGGTGATCCAACAGTACTACCAGGAGGATGCCTGGCTACAAGGGTTGGCGCGACGTGAGAAGGAGCAGGTTTGGCAATATCCCTACGACCGCCCGCACTGCTATCTGCTTACCAATCTTGAAGCGTATCTGGATATGTACCTGATTACTGGATCGCCGGTTTACTTCGACGCAGTGCAGGGCGCATGGGAGCTTTATCGTGCGCACTGGCAGCAAGCCGGCGGCAGCATCTCAATCATTGAATTTCAGAAAGACCCGCCTGACAGCAATTACCTGTCGCAGGAACTGGGTGAGTTGTGCGGCTCCAGCTTCTGGGTCTTCCTCAGCCAACGTTTTCAGCAACTGAACCCGGACGATGAGCGTTATGCAACGGAGATCGAGAAATCGATCTACAACGTTGCACTGGCCAATCAGGATGGGGGAAAAGGCCTGCGGTATCACACCAATCTCGAAGGGAAAAAGGAGAAGTCAACGCACTACAACTCATGTTGTGAAGGGCAGGGAACGCGGCTGCTTGGCTCTCTGCCCGAGCACATTTACTCCATTGCGCCGGATGGGTTGTATATCCATCTTTATGAGCCGTCGACTGTGCATTGGACGCAGAGTGGACGCTCGTTTGAGCTCACAATGCGGACACGATTCCCGTTTGAGACGAAGGTGGAAGCCAGCGTGAAGAGCGAAACGCCTGTGGAGGCCAATATCCGGATTCGTGTGCCCTCGTGGGCGAATGGGCCGATGACAATTCAGGTGAACGGCAAGCCGTATGGCAGCGGTGATCCAGGCTCATACGTCACGCTGAGCCGCACCTGGTCCAGTGGGGACCGTATTGAATTTATGCTTCCGGCGGCAATTCGAGTCCACCGTTACAAAGGCGCCGATCAGGCGGAGGGCTACACGCGCTGCTCGGTAGAGTACGGCCCAGTTCTACTTGCGATGCTGGGTTCCCCAAACACTGCTCTTTTAGTCAAGGGCGGGCATGATGCGGAAGATTTACGGGACCGCGTGGAAGCGATCACCGGAAGGCCGCTGCATTTTTCCGTGCGCGGAAATCCTGGCCTGGAGTTAATGCCCTATTGGCAGATCAGCGATGAGGAATTTACCTGCTATCCGAGAGTGAAGGTAGAGGCATGACGCAGGCTTTCAGAAGAGCTGCCAGAGCCCTGCTTAGAACTCTTGGTTGAGTTTTGGCGGGAGATTTGGTGGAGCTGAGCGGGATCGAACCGCTGGCCTCCTCGTTGCGAACGAGGCGCTCTCCCAGCTGAGCTACAGCCCCACATACGACTTCTCTATATTAGCAGCGAGCGACTATTGCGCAAAGTGCACCACTGCTGGTGCCGGACCTGTCATGTACCTCATTTTTCCTTTGAGCCGAACAGCGTGCCGGCTGTCACAGTGAAGAAAATACAACATTCCTAGAATGCCCGCAGAATGCCGAATTCCCGGCATCCGGCGCTGAGCCGATTCTTCTTCGAAATCCATCATCAACCCATTCCATATGCTCAGTTGCCGTCCGGTGACTCACGGCAATGATCGGTTCCCGTTACAGGCAGAACGGAGAAGGAGGGGAGTTATGGCGCGGAATGGCAAGAAGATTGTGATTATTGGCAGCGGGATCGCGGGGTTGTCTGCCGCGGTGTATGCGCTGAAGTGCGGGTACGATGTCGAAGTTGTGGAGATGAATGATCAGGCAGGTGGTCTGGCGATGAGTTGGAAGCGCGGGCCGTACACATTTGAGACCTGCCTCCATTGGCTTCTGGGATCGAAGCCAGGAGCGGACTTGCACGCACAATGGGAGGAGATTTTTGAGATTGACCGTCTTAGATTCGTGAACCCGGACCGGATGGTGCAGATTGAAGACCCGGCTGGAAGGCATTTGACTATCTATACAAATCTTCAATGGCTGGAGACAGAACTTTTACGCAGGACACCTCAGGATGCGAAGGCGATTCATGAGTTCGTGGATACGGTGCGGGCTTTAGAGCGGTTCAGGATGCTTGACCCCGCGGGAGGGCTGGCGGAGAACTGGCAGCAAATGCTCCACGACCTGCCGATGCTCCCACTGCTCAGAAAACTGATAAACACCAGCGGTGCGGAATATGCAAAACGATTCAGCGATCCGATGTTGCAAGCGTTTTTCTCCGGCGGAGATATGGGACAGCTATCCGCGATTGCGCTGTTGTTTTCTCTGGCATGGATGCATGCAGGGAATGCGGGCTATGCAATTGGCGGATCGCAGGCCATTATTCGACTGATTGAAGAGCAGATTGCCTCTCTTGGAGGGAATATCCGATTTCGCGCGAAGGTGGTGCGCATCCTGGTGGAAAATGATGCCGCTGTGGGCGTCGAGTTGGAAAGCGGAGAAAAAATCATGGCTGATTGGGTGGTCTCAGCCGCCGATGGTCACGCGACGATCTTCGACATGCTGGGAGGCAAATATGCGGATGCTGCATTGCGGAAGGCTTACAATGAGCGGTTAATTTTCACTTCGTATGCGCAGGTGTCACTGGGTGTTGCGATGGATTTGAGCGGTCAGCCGCCAATGGTTACGCGGATCCTCGAAAAGCCATTCCGAGTCGATCCAAAGACAGAATTGCCGCACATGTCATTCCGCTTTTTCCACTTCGATCCGACGTTCGCGCCGGAAGGCAAGACCGCGGTGACAAGCTTTTTACCGACAAGGAATTATGGATACTGGATGGATCTTCGAGTCAAAGATCCTGCAGGCTATCACGAGGAAAAGCAGAGATTGGCTAAAGGTGTGATCGACGAACTTGAGAAGCGCATCCCGGGCGTTCGCGAGGCAATTGAAGCTACTGACGTATCCACGCCAGCTTCGGTTGTGAGGCATACAGGCAACTGGAAGGGAAGTATGGAGGGATGGATGATTGTGCCCGGAATGGGCCTTAAGACCTTACCGAATACTCTGCCGGGCCTGGGGCGGTTCGTGATGGTGGGGCAATGGGTGTTGCCGGGCGGAGGACTTCCGTGTGGTCCGATGACGGCTCGTCCGGCAGTGAAACAAATCTGCAGACAAGATCGAGTGCCCTTCATGCCACAAATGAGACCGGAGGCGATACCTGCTTAGGTAGCACAATCGCATCTGCTCGCTGTCACCCTAGCGCACGTAAATAAATGTTGCGCAGTGGGTATAGGAGTTCTGCATTGCGTCAAAGGTGAGCGTAGGCGCTTCCGGGCCCGAGAAAAATGCAATGTGGAGAACCTTTCCCTGCGTAAAGGTGACCATCCACTGTGTGTCTTCCGTGCCGCAGAGTGTGTTTTTGTGCAGAAAGCGCTGCCGGGCGGGGATATTGAGCCGGTAGAGCGAACCGATGCCTCCCGCGTTCAGGTCAACGTCGAAGACCGAGCTGACTTCAGCCGGCTTCAGATCGCGGATTTCGGCGACGGGGAAAGAACTGAAGTTGATCGTAATCTTCGACTTTGCAAAAGAGATGTCGCCTGTAATGTCGGCGGTAGTATCGCTGGCTGCCTGCCAATAGCCATCGACCTGAGCGTAACAAGGAACAGAAAATACAAGAGCCGCAAGGGCCAGAACACAAAGGGACTGAAG
>DASZRJ010000015.1:0-175917 GCA_035550015.1 Occallatibacter sp.
AATCCTGGCGCTCCATGGGCAACGTAGCCCAAAGTACAGACAAATGCGCAGTGAACTGATTGAGCGGTTGGGTGAAATCTGGCTCAAAGAAAGAAAGTGACTCTCAAAGTACTTCTTCGCCGGGAAACTGGCTCGAAAAAAACTTTCCGGACTCTGCGGCTAAAGTCCCTGTTTTGTATATGCTGCGGAGCGCGTGTGGCTCCAAAGTCTTCATTCAAAATGGCTTGGCTGCAGAGTCTTCCATCATAAAGAGTTAGCGGCAAATCTTTGCCAGCCTGGCTTCCATCAAAAAGGCTCAGGCGCAAAGTATTCAAAATATTAAAGTTAGCATCCAAATACTTTTATCGCGCGGTCGGACCACATTTTATTGTGCACTTCTCTTGCAAATATTCGGCAAAGTGCGCTCAGTCGAGCAGAGAGGCTACGTCGCTAAAGGTGGTGCCCCGGCCGACGGCGCGTTCGAAGCCGGTGACGGGTGGGATTTCGCCATTCTGATAACGGTAGCCGACGGTGCGGCAGAAGCTCGCTTTTCGCACGCAGGCTGACGGTTGACGGGAATTGTGAACCAGCCCCGGGAATGGCTAGTGATCTCCGCCGTGGAACGTGTGTTTAAGAACGACCTGCTGTTGATCGGCAGCAGCGACTTTCTGGAAGAATGCATGTAATTGGGAATAGTCGGCGGCAGGGATGGTTGCACGACCCATTTCAAGATCGCGGGTAATCGTGATAACTTCGCCATCCGAAGTCATGTGAATATCGAAGATCGCATTCTTCGGCCATGCGGCCTCAGTTTTAAGCGGATTGCCCTCCAGAACAAGGCCTTCCGGCAAGCGATAGATAACTTTGTCATGCACGCCGTAGGGAAAGTGCAGATCGATTGCAATGAGCCGCTTGTCCGTACTTGTAAAGGGTTGCTTGTCGCCTGCTGCGAAGAACAGGCCCGGAAGAAACGTATGTTTTGAGGTTGAGGTACCGAGACTGCCGCTTAACCGCATGGAGGCCATGAGAGTTGTCTCGGGATTGTTCAATCCGAGGAAGTGATCGAAGTCTGACTGCATGCCCTGCGGAAGAGACTTCTGGAACCACTCATTGAACTGCTTCTGCAGTTCTGTGGCATCAACGGTCAGCGCCAACTGCCGCCAGCGAAGCGCGTCCTGACCTGAGAGGACTAGCCGTGCCGTGCCATGGACGGAGCCACTGGCGTCCACACTAAGATAGGCAACGCGCGTAATCTGTGTGCGCAGATAGTCAGGCATGGGCAAATCCACAACCTCTGCGCCATCTCCCTTGTAGCGCAAACCTTTGGTGATCATGTGCCCCCAATAGAGCATGCCGAAGGGGCACACTTTCTGACCTGGATCAAGGTAGATTTCTTTGCCATCAAGTTGGGCGACGGCAATGTAATCGTCGAACTGGCTCAAACTGAGCACTGCGGGATCGAAGACGGTCCGCGCACGATCCGCAACAACCATGGGTTCGACGTTGAGATCCACAGCGCGGCACAAGGCCACAAAAAGCAACGTGAGAGCGTCGCCGGAAGCACGCTTCAAGGTCCAGATGTCGTCCAGTGATTTAACAGCTTTGATCTTCAACTTTTTTCGTTCGGCTTTGGAAAACTGCCGTGTGAAATCGGTGTTCTCCATCGCTGTCACGGCGGCGTAAATCTTTTTCGCCTTCACGGTCTCAGAATCGCCTGAGGCAATAAGGCTGGCTGCCGCTTGTTTGAGCCTGGAAGTGGGTTTAGTTGTCTCTTTGAGTGTTTGCGCCCATGATTTGCCCGTTGCCTTCCAGAATTCGGCCGAAGATTTATAGGGGGTATACAAGAAGATAACCCGCCAAGTGACCAGATTAAGTGGAGGCATCCACTCCTCATCGGGCACTGGGTCCACGTTCTTCGCGTCGAGTGAATACCAACCTCCCTTCTCCTCCTTCAAGTGCAGACTCGGAGGAATTTCCGCAACACTACTCAGTGCGTACGAACCGTAGTGGCGAAAAGCGAAGTGAATGTGGCGTGCGAACTCATCCTGCTTTATATACCACGTTGGGTAATCAATATCGCCCTTCCAGCTTTCGCGTATTCGATATTCGAGGATAGACCCCACCTGCACAGAGGGTAGAGTAAACACGATCTTGTCGATTTGTGCGTCTTTGGTTTTGAGGGCAACAAGGGTGGCTGCTCTCTCACTCATCGGGATAATGACGCCGTCTGGTTGAATGGTACGCGCTTCGATTTTGGGTTGATTTTCCAGGTCGGGAAAATACAGGAGAGTAACGGTTGCGTGTCTCTCTCCTCCTTCTCTGAGAACCTTGATTCTCTGGTACAACGTGATGGTGTTGTCGAACTCGTCGCCGACCTGCTCATAATCCAGATAAATGGCAGAAGCTCCAGGCGCCTTCGGCTCCGAAATCATCTGCAACTCTTCTTTTGTGGGTGCTTTGAATTGCGCGTGGCAGGATATGGCAATCAAAAATAGATACAGCAGCGATCGCCGCGGCACCAGCTTATCGAAACGTATGATGCGGCCTTTTCGATCATTCAACGATATATCCAGTGAAAACAATTTATTTCGGAATTCCATTACTCACCACTCAACAGCAGGAAGGCCGCTCAGAACTGTATGGACAGACCCGCGGAATAAAGCATATTCGTTCGCTTTACCCTTCGTCCGACTCGCGTAGCTTGGCGATGACAGAGAAATCTTCGAGCGTTGTCGTGTCGCCTTTGACCTCGCCGTGCGTGGCCAGTTCGCGCAGCAGGCGCCGCATGATTTTGCCGGAGCGGGTTTTTGGCAGCGATTCGGTAAAGCGGATATCGTCAGGCCGTGCGAGCGCGCCGATTTCCTTCGCGACCCATTTGCGGAGTTCGTCCTTGAGGGCATCGCTGGGCTCGTTGCCGCTCTCAAGCGTGACAAAGGCGGCGATGGCCTGCCCTTTGAGATTGTCGGGCCGGCCGACGACCGCGGCTTCAGCAACTTTGGAGTGCGCGACGAGGGCCGATTCGACTTCCATGGTGCCGAGACGATGGCCGGAGACATTGATAACGTCATCGACGCGGCCCATGAGCCAAAAATAGCCGTCGTTGTCGATACGCGCGCCGTCGCCGGTGAAGTAACAGCCGGGCACATCGGACCAGTACGTTTTCTGGAAGCGCTCGGGATCGCCGTAGACGGTGCGCGCCATGGAGGGCCAGGGACGCTTGACGACGAGCAGGCCGCCGGAGCCCTTGGGAACGGCGTGGTACTTCCCTTCCGCGTCCGGCTTGGTGACAACTTCAGGCTCGATACCGAAGAAGGGGCGTGTGGCCGAGCCGGGCTTGGCGGCAACGGCTCCTGGAACAGGCGCAATCATGATGGAGCCTGTTTCGGTCTGCCACCAGGTATCGACGATGGGGCAACGGTTGCCACCGATGACTTCGCGATACCACATCCATGCCTCGGGGTTGATGGGCTCGCCGACGGTGCCGAGCAGGCGCAACGAGCTGAGGTCGTGCTTGACGATGTGCTCATCGCCCCATTTGATGAAGGCGCGGATGGCTGTGGGCGCGGTGTAAAAGACCGTAACCTTGTGGTCTTCGACGATCTTCCAGAAGCGCGAGAAGTCGGGCCAGTTAGGCGCGCCTTCATACATAAGAACGGTGGCACCGTTCTGCAGCGGACCATAGACAATGTAGCTGTGGCCGGTAACCCAGCCGATGTCGGCCGTGCACCAGTAGATGTCGTCGTCGCGCAGGTCGAAGATGTATTTGCTGGTGAGGTAGGTCTGCACGGCGTAACCGCCAGTGGTGTGGACCAGACCCTTGGGCTTTCCGGTAGTGCCGGACGTGTAGAGGATGTAAAGCATGTCCTCGGAGTCCATCGGCTCGGCAGGACATGCGGTTGGCGCGTTGGCAATGATCGAGTGCCACCACCAGTCGCGGCCCTCGACCATGGTGACGGGCGATCCGGTGCGTTGATAGACCACGACGTGCTTGACGGTGGGGCAGGCGGGCATGGCCTCGTCCACAGTGCGCTTAAGCTGGATTTCGCCGCCACGGCGATAGGCGGTGTCCTGCGTGATGATGGCAACGCATTCGGAGTCGTTGACGCGGTCGGCGATGGCGTTGGCGGCGAATCCGCCGAAGATGACCGAGTGCACGGCACCGATGCGTGCGCAGGCCAGCAGAGCGATGGCCAGTTCTGGCGTCATGCCCATGTAGATGGCAACGCGATCGCCCCGCTTGATGCCGAGCGCCTTGAGCGCATTGGCGAATTTCTGCACCTCGACGTGCAGCTCAGCGTAGGTAAAGCGGCGGATTTCTCCGGGCTCGCCCTCCCAGATAATGGCGGCTTTGTCGCGGCGCGGACCGGAGACGTGGCGATCGAGGCAGTTGTAGCTCAGGTTGGTCTGTCCACCGACGAACCATTTGGCATGGGGTAAATCCCACTCGAGCACCTTGTCCCACGGCTTAAACCAGTGCAGGTCCTTTGCAACAGAGGCCCAGAAGGCTTCCGGATCTTCGATGGATTTTTTGTAGAGCTGCTCATACTCCTCGAGACTCTTAATGTAGGCCTTCTTTGCGAACTCCTCCGGAGGCGGAAAGACGCGATCTTCACGAAGGATGGAATCGAGATCCTGTGCAGCGAGAGAGCCAATGGGAGTGGAAGACATAACGCAATCCTTACAGAGGAATGTGGCTATTGCATGGCGGGTGCTATCGAAAGCGCATCCGCATTGCGAAAAAGCGTGACCGAGCCACTTTAATTGCGCAGAGCAAGCATGAGCAAGTCAGCAAAGCATGAAGCAGATGCGATCGTGCAAAAGCGTCCAGCCTACAGAGCACGTAGAATAGCGCGCATGCATTGCAAGCGGTTTTCACTCGCGCTGTGTGCCTGCGTTGCTCTGTGCACACCTTTATTGATCTGCCGCGCCGCATCTTCGGCAGCGATGCCGCCGTTACATACCGACGGAAACAGGATTGTCGATGCCGCAGGCAGGACGATACGACTCACATCGGTGAACTGGTACGGATTCGACGAGAAGGAGTATGTGGCCGGGGGCCTGGACAAGGCGCCGCTGGCGACGATCATTGGGCAGATTCGCGCAATCGGCGTGAATTCGGTGCGGCTGCCATGGGCGAATGAAACGCTGGAGCGCAATCCGGTGGTGGCTGATTATGCGGTGTCGGCAAATCCGCAATTTAAGGGCAGGCGCGCCATGGAGGTAATGGACGCGGTGATTGATGCTCTGGCTAAAGCACACATCATGGTGATTCTGGACAACCACGTGAGCCGCGCAGACTGGTGCTGCAGTGAAACCGACGGCAACGGGCTCTGGTACAACGCGGAGTATCCGGAGGCGAAGTGGCTGGCAGACTGGCAGACAATTGTGCGGCGCTACAAAAAGCAGAAATGGGTGATTGGCGCGGACCTGCGAAATGAGTTGCGCAGCGGAGCGGCGTGGGGCGGGCCGGACCCGAAGCTGGACTGGCATGCTGCTGCCGAGCGCGGTGGCAATGCGGTACTTGAGGCAAATCCGCGTCTGCTGGTAATGGTGGAGGGGCCGGAGTATTCCACCAATTTTGCGGGCGTGGACAAGCTGCCGGTGCGGCTGAAGGTAGCGCACAGGCTGGTGTATTCACCACATGCGTACGCTCCGCCGGAGCCGGGCTTTGCAAACTATGAGCAGATGGTCGAGGTGTATGCGGCGCGCGTGGGCATGCTGATGACGATGAAGGATCGAGCGCCTATCTGGGTGGGCGAGTTTGGCACGTGCCAGAAACTGGACTGCGGGCAAAATTCGGACTGGTTCCGGCTCTTCATTCGTTATCTCAAAGAGCATCCGGAAGTGGGCTGGAGTTACTGGCCGCTGAATGGGACGCAATCAAGCGGTGAGGGACGCAAATACAACACGCTGGAAACGTACGGGCTTCTGACGACGGACTATCGCGAAATTGCCGCGCCCGAGATTGTGAAGAGCTTCAAGGAGATTGAGACTCCGCCCGCACTCTAGCGCGGCACAACTCCCTCGACAGGCATATCTAATGTGTCGGCTTGTAGTCGATATTTTCGTCGACCCACTGGATGAACCACTTCATGTTGGGCGCGTCGGTATGGCCGCCGTCGTGCTGGCGCCAGGCAAGGTGGCCGCTCAGCAGACCCTCATTCATGGGCGGCATTTCAGCGGTGTGGTAGTCCTGGTGCACACCGAGCCCCTTAGCACCGAGCAGTTCGAAGACGGGGCTGGCAGCGACAGTGGCGCGATATCCGCCGAGATGATCGAGCCAGTGAGCGTCGCCCTTTTCAGGATTGCCGTAACTGATAAAAGTGAGGCGCGGAGCGCAGAGTGCGATGAGCTCATTGGAATCGACGGGCAGGTCGCCGGGGTTCATGCTGCCGAAGCTGGCTTTCTCGGCTCCATACTTCATGAAGTTGCCGGCCATCCAGTAGTACTCGCCGCCCGTAAGGTTTTCCACTGCCTCGCCGTAGTTACGGCGAAAGAGCGTTGCGCCTCCCTTGCCCGATGAGCCAACAAGCACCATGGCGAAGCGCTGGTCGAAGGCCATGGTGACAAGCGCGGCTTTGCCATAGCGAGAGACGCCGTCAATGCCTACATGTTTGGAGTCGACCTGGGGTACGGTTTCAAGATAGTCGAGCGCGCGGCTCGCACCCCAAGCCCATGCGCGCAGTGCTC
Organism: Occallatibacter sp.; assembly: GCA_035550015.1. Classification (GTDB taxonomy): domain Bacteria; phylum Acidobacteriota; class Terriglobia; order Terriglobales; family Acidobacteriaceae; genus Telmatobacter. Next base: position 6,670 of record DASZRJ010000015.1, read on the forward strand.
CCCACTGGTCAGGCTTGCGCGGCTGGCCGTGATTGGCAAGACCGATGATGCCGCGTGTAAGACCGGCGCCATTGTCAGCCTGCACGCTGGCGGGATCAAGCAGCACGTAGCCCCAGCCGGCTCCGACCAGCTGCCAGTCATTGGGAAAGTCTCCGTCGGCATTGAGTTGTGGAAAGTGGAAGGGCGTCTCCTTGGCCAGGTGCCAGGCGGGGTATTTCGCAAAGACATCCTTGAGTGAGGGGTCCTGCTTGATGAGCAGGTCTTTCCAGGTTTGGTCGACTTTGGCCATCTCCTCGGAGTTGGGCTCGCTTGGGTTTGGAAAACCGGCGCGTCCAAACATGATGAGCACGGGAATGGGGCCTTTGACGTTGGCAGGCAGCACAAGCGTCATGTGTATCTTGACACTGATATCCGGGTCGGACGTGTTATCGACCGTGCCAATCAGATCCTTCACGTCCACCGGCGTGAAGCCGATGTGCTCATGATCTTCGACGGCCGTCCAGTGAATCTTGGGAAGATTCTCCGGCACACGGCCATAAACATACTTCTCAAACATGTCTACCAACTGCGGACGGCGCTCCTTCCACCACATTGCGGCGGACATGACTTTGCGGCCGTCGTTCATCACCAGCGCGTCGGGAATGTCGGGATAGGGATTGGCCTTCGACTCGTCGTAGTTTGCGTAGTTAGGCGAAGCAGGGTTGCTGTCGCGCGCTGGACGAAGCTTGGTGATGCCGAGTTGCTTCATCATGTTGGCCTGGTCCTGCTCGGCGGTCCAGTTCATGGGCGCCTGTGCGGCAGCAACAAGGGCGAGTGAACAGGCGGCAAGAACTGCAAAAACGAGTGAACGGGCAGGCAACCGCGACAGAAACCACATTGGAAACCTCCACCCATGGGAGCAAATAGCCCATGAAAAAGCGATTTATCGTGCGCAAGCATCCTACTCCGCCGACGGCAGAGTGAGCACGTGAAAAAATCGCCCGATGGACCGCTAGAGGTTGTAGCGTTTCTGGTGCCAGATCCAGGCGGTACGGAGAATGTCGTCCAACTGCGTGTAGCCCGGCTGCCAGCCCAGCTCGTGATTGGCCTTTTCGGAACTGGCAACAAGAAAGGCCGGGTCGCCAGGGCGGCGCGGATGCAGCTCGGCAGGAATCGGATGGCCAGTGACACGGCGCGCCGAGTCAATGACTTCCTTGACGCTGAAACCGTGCCCGTTGCCGAGGTTGTAAATGAGAGGCATCTCGCCTGCGGCCTCACCTTCCAGAGCTTCCAGCGCGAGCAGGTGCGCCTCAGCCAGATCGGACACATGGATGTAATCGCGGATGCAGCTGCCGTCTGGTGTTGGATAGTCCTCGCCGTAGATACGGATTGAGTCGCGCCGGCCAAGCGCAACGTCGAGAATGAGCGGGATCAGATGCGACTCGGGCTGATGCGCCTCACCGCGTGTGATGCCATCCGGACCTTCGGGAGCGCCGGCCACGTTGAAGTAACGCAACGAGGCGTAACGGAAGCCATGAATGCGATGAAACCAGGCCAGAATCTGCTCAACGAGCAGCTTGGACTCGCCGTATGCATTGGTGGGCTTCAGCCGCGCGGTTTCTGGAATAGGAACGACTTCCGGTTCTCCGTAAACGGCTGCCGTGGAGGAGAATACGAGCTTATTGACGCCGCAGGCAAGCATGGCTTCCAGTAGCGCGAGCGTCGAGGCCGTGTTATTGCGGAAGTAGATCTCGGGCTTCTGCATGGATTCGCCTGCCTCAATGAGAGCGGCGAAGTGCAGGACGGCGTCGAAGGGCTTATTTTCGGTCGCCGCTGATTTGAAAAGGTTTTCAAGAAGGGTCCGATCAGCGATATCCCCTTCCACGAAATCCACACCCGGCGGCAGCAGGTCGCGACGGCCGTGGCTGAGGTTGTCGTACACTAAAACCGAGTGGCCTTTGGACAGGAGCGCAGCCGCGACTGTCCCCCCGATGTAACCCGCACCACCAGTAACCAATATCCGCATAAAAATACTGTCCTTCCACGAACGGATTGCGTTACGGTAAGTCTATTACAGCAGGCAGGGTTGGAACTGAAGTTTAGACTCCAATCACCAGACCCCCTCCGAGGCGGCAAGCCTGTGCAGACCGGTTTCCTGTAAACTCTTGAAGATACAGACTTCTGGAGTTGGAAACAGAAGCAATCCGGTTAATTCCCTCCCTATGGGAGCTTGGACTGTTCTCAGCACGTTTGGAAGCCTTGGACCTGATGAGGGAATGAATGATCGCCCCGGAGGCAAAATAATGCGGGCGGACCCTGTTTCTGGCATGTCACGTGCAAATGACAGCCCGGTAAGCAGGCCGCGGCAGAAAATGCAAGCTCCGGCAGCGAGCAGAGACAGCCATCTTTCCATCATCGGGACAAAGCAATCGAAATAAGGATTCGCGGAGAAATCTGGCTCGATTCAGGTGTTTTCGACAGGCAATCCGCGCATCGTAATACATGGAACTGCGCAACCACATGCTTTGCGGGTTAATCCGGAGGAAGTGGCCGCAGTTGAGGACAAGAGGTTAAGTCAATACAGGTGCCCGGAACCTGGGAGGCGATAGAACAAGGTCACACGGTGTGTGATGCAGTTCAAATCGAACCGAACAGAGTGATTCCTGGGTCTGGAAAACGAACCCCCCAAGCCGTTTCCCTGGCCGAAGAGGAATGGAAAGTATGCAGGTAAATCGCCACCCACAGAGTTTGCAATTTGGATTGCTGCCCGAACCGGAGGGCAGACGTGCATCGTTTATCACCAGCGCTTTTATCAACATGTCGATTCTGGCGGTCATGCTGTATATCGGCATGATGGCCAAACATGTAATCGAGCAACACAAATTCGAGCAGACCGAACTGATCTTTCCGACGACCCCGCCGCCGCAGCCCAAGGTCCACACGCCACTTCCTAAATTGAAGGACCTGCCCAAGCCGCCCGAGGTGAAGCTGGAGCAGCCGAAGATCAATGTGCCGCGGCCCGAGCCGAAACCTGCGTTGAAAGAAATCCAGATGGAAGCCAAGATGGAAACGCCGGTGATGAAGGAATCGCGTCCCTCGGTCATCATGGCTCCACAGCCGAAGGCCGCGCTGACGGCGGCCGCCCCCGCACAGACACCGCAGGAACATGTGTCGACAAAGGCTGTGCATCTGGGCGAAACCTTTGGCGTGACGCCGAACCCCAATGCACAGCGTCCGGCAACTATAGCTGCGATTGGCAATCCATATGGCGGCATGCGCGGTGAGGCGGTAGCGCCTCGCGGCGTGGTGGGCTCCACAGGCATTGGCAATGGCACGCGCTCCGGTTCCAATGCTGGAACGGTTGGTCGCGTGGCGCAAACCGGACTCCCCGGAGGAACAGGCTCGGCAGCCACTGGAAGCTACGGTGGCAAGGTTGCCTCAGCGGGAATTCCCAGCGCGGTTGCGGCGGCAACGCCTTTACAGCAAATGGCATCGAAGCCGCAGTCGACCAATCTTGAAGTGCTTTCCAAGCCTCCGGTGCGCTATACGGCGGAAGCCAAGCAACTCGGCGTTCAGGGAGACGTCATCCTGCGCGTAACGTTCACCGCCAATGGCCGTGTGCTTGTGCACGGGATTGTGCATGGATTGGGACACGGTCTGGATCAGGAAGCGGAGCGCGTGGCCGAACAAATTCGCTTTAAGCCCGCGACGCGCGACGGCCGTGCTGTGGACTTGACCACCAACATTACTATCACCTTCCAACTTGCCTAGGAGATACGCGGCGCTGCGAGATGAGGTTACTCAGGTCAATCGCCGCATCGGGGCCGAATGGAACAACCAAGAAGAGATCAAAAAGAAATGCCGCATCCCCAGGAGCATAGAATGACGTTTCGAAAGATTGCTGTCGCCTTGCTTTTTATGTTGTTAGGCGTCTCCTGCGCTGAAGCCAAGAAACAGCCAAAATATGCGCAGGCTCACCAGCTCACCCCCGATCAGCAGGCGCTCGTAAACCGGGCAATTGCGCAGGAGAAGATCCTGATCAGGGGCATCCAGGAACGCACGCCGCTGGTCCAGACCTATATTCAGGACACCACACCCGATCCCAAGCTCTATGAAGTGCCGATTGACGACCACTACATGCTGAGCCGCGTGGACTTCAGCAACAAAGCCTTTTACGACAAAGGCTATGCACCGCGCAACGAGAAGAAGACCGGCTTCTTCAAGGGTTCGCTGGCAGCAATTGCCGGACTGACCAAGGCGCTCGGACTCGACCGGGGATATGACTACAATTCCAACGGCTTCATGCAGATGATGTTTCTCGATCCGACTGGATTCGATCAGCAGCACTACGTGTTCAGTTACGTGCGGCGCGAGTTTCTCGGCTCTTTGCGCACCTGGGTCTTCGATGTGCATCCGAAGGTCTCCGGCATGGGCCGCTTCTATGGCCGCATCTGGATCGAAGACCAGGGCGGCAACATTGTCCGCTTCAACGGAACCTATACCAGCCCCCATTCGGAAGACGACTCGCGCTACTACTTCCACTTCGACAGTTGGCGTATGAATCTGCAGCCCGGTGTTTGGCTGCCGGTTGCCATTTACGTGGAAGAGCCGGATCGCGGCGACCGTAACCACAAGGTTGGCCTGAAGGCCCAGACGCACTTCTGGGGTTACAGCCTGAAGCTGCCCACACGCGACAGCGAAAACGTGAGCATGAAGGTGGAGGACGCGGTCGATAAGAGCGGCGACTCGCAGGACGTGGGTCCGCTGCAGGCTTCGCGCGACTGGGTGCAGCAGGCGGAGAACAATGTGATCGACCGGCTGGAAGAGGCGGGCCTTGTGGCTCCGCTGACACCAGATGGTTATGAAACCAAGATTCTCGACCAGATTGTGATCAACCTGGCCGTGCCGAATAACCTTGCCTTCTCAAGCCCCGTACATTGCCGCGTGCTGTTAACCGACACAATTGAAGCGACGACCATCGGCAACACGATTCTGATTTCAAAGGGCCTGTTGGACACCCTGCCGAACGAAGAGTCGATTGCATCGGTCGTGGCGCTGGAGCTGGCGCACGTCGCGCTCGGCCATCACATTGACACGCGCTATGCCTTCAACGACCGGCTTCTCTTCCCTGACGAGTCGACTTTCCAACGCATCGATATGAGCCACACACAGCAAGAGGATGCCGATGCGTCCAAGAAGGCTGAACAGTATCTGGAAGCCTCTATGTACAAGGACAAGCTGGCCAATGCGGGCCTCTACTGGAAGGAACTGGCGGACCGCGGCAAGGCTCTGAAGGCAATGAACACACCGCTCCTGGGTGACTCAATGCTGAAGCCCGACGGCACACCGTGGATGGCGCAGCTTGCCACCGCGGCGCCGAAGGTCGACTGGGATGACATGTCCCAGACGACGGCCTTCCCGCTGGGAAGCTGGCTCAAAATCGACCCGTGGGACGATCGCGTACACATGCTGAACGCCAAACGTTTGGCGCCGATGAATGCGCGCGACAAGATGCCGTTCGAGGTGACGCCTGTCTTCTTTAACCTGCAGCGGTATCAGGACGCGAGCGCAGCACCCGCGACTGCAACCCCTGCTGCCGGGGCGACTGATCCGAATGCCGCGCCACCTGCCGCCGGGGATGCTACGCAGCAGCCACCCGCTGGAGACGCGACACAGCCGGCGCCTGGTACACCGAATCCGCAGTAAGACAAAAAATGACTCTTTCCGGAGCGAGCTCCTAAAGTTCGCTCCGGGAGCGATTGTGATAATACCTTCATGTGTTGAGCAATATTGCGGTTTGCGACTTGCCTTGAGATTGAATTGGATGTGTTCGATTTATGAAGAAGATTGCAGTGGTTTGTTTTTTGTTGATCGTAAGCGCTGCCGCCTTTCAAGCGCGTGCGCAAGTAGCACCGGCAGCCAACCATAACCGGTTCCACGTAGACGTAGGTGGATTTGGTTCCGCCTTCCAGCCCAACTATGCAGGTGGCGGCGTTACGGGATCGTCCAACTGGCTTTTTGGAGCTGGAGCATTTGCAGATGTAAGTTTGTCACGCTGGGTACAGATTGAGGCGGAGGCGCGCTGGTTGCGCTTCAACCAGTTCGTCAATATCCATCAGGACAACTACCTCATCGGTCCACGGGTGCCCATCCATACCTTCGGTAAATTCACCCCCTATGGCAAGTTCCTGTTTGGCATTGGCCATATGAACTTCGAATTCAACGCAACAAGTTGCCGCTGCTCCGACCTTGTTTACGGCGGTGGCGTGGATTACAAACTCTCGAATCGCTGGAATGTGCGCGCCGTGGATTTCGAATATCAGCAGTGGCCCAGCTGGTATGTGAACCAGAACGCACAGCTGCATCCCTACGGCTTCAGCAGCGGCATCAGCTACCGCCTCTTCTAGCAATCACACTTTCTCATCAAGCCGCTGCCCTACAATCACCGTATGGCGGCGGCTTCTCCTTTTGCGCGGGTTCCTGCGGAGCTTGAATCGGTGCTCGAAGAGCTCAGGCGGCGAGAACCTATCTTTCACCGCGCTGCATTTGGAACTACTGCGGACGCATTTGCTCGCATCATGGCTCCTGACTACTGGGAGGTGGGTGCCAGCGGCAGCCGCTATAGCCGTGACTTCATTCTCGAGTTACTGGCACAGCGGCCGTTTGTCGATGCGGAGACAGAAGGCTGGACGTGCTCGGACTTCGGGCTGCGCGCACTCGGTAATGGAACGTATCTGCTCACCTACACGCTCGACCAGAAGGGACGTATCACGCGACGCGCGACGGTCTGGCAGAGAATGAATGGCGTGTGGCGCATTCTCTATCACCAGGGAACGATGGTGGATCTGGAAGGCGGCAATTCTCTTTCCGCGTGACAAGTTTATGGTGGTATGTCAATAGGCCGCTCCGGAGAGCGGCCTTTGTTGTTGAAGCTCGATTGAGACAGGCGCGAAGCGCGCCCGCTCCATGCAATGGGTTAGGCGGGTGAGGGCGAGCCTTCGGGGAAGGTGCCCGAGCCTGGACGGCTCTCTGGCTTCAGTACCTGTGGTCCACCGCTACCGTTGCCTGTGTCACTGGGCGAAGCCAGCGCGGAACGCAGCGGAGGCAGTTCCTTGCCTTCAACGAGCAGCTTCACTTCCTCGGCGTCGATGGTTTCGCGCTCCAGCAGTGCTGCTGCAATGCGGTGCATCGCATCCTTGTTTGAGTTGAGGATGTGATGGGCCGACTGATAACCTTCATCGATCAGGCGGCGCACTTCGAGATCGATCTGGCGGGCAGTTTCCTCGCTGAAGTCGCGGTGCTGCGCGATCTCGCGGCCAAGGAAGATCTGCTCTTCCTTCTTACCGAAGGTGAGCGGACCGAGGCGGCTCATGCCGTACTCACAGACCATGGCGCGCGCCATTTCCGTTGCGCGTTCGATGTCGTTTCCCGCGCCGGTTGACATCTGATTGAGGAAGATTTCCTCCGCAACACGGCCGCCGTACAGCATCGCCAAACGCGTCTCCAGATATTCGCGCGTGTAATTGTGCCGATCATCCGGCAGATAAACCGTCACACCCAATGCCATGCCGCGGGGGATGATGGTGACTTTGTGGATGGGGTCGGAGTGATCGCGCAAAAAGGCGACTAAAGCGTGGCCGGCCTCGTGGTACGCGGTGACTTTTTTCTCCTCATCCGTAAGCAGCATCGATTTTCGCTCGGCGCCCATGAGGACCTTGTCCTTGGCCAGCTCGCAATCGTACATAGTGACCTGCTTGCGATTGGCGCGGGCGGCATTGAGCGCAGCCTCATTGACCATGTTGGCCAGGTCGGCTCCGGAGAAGCCCGGTGTACCGCGGGCGAGAACGTTGAGGTTCACGTCGTCGGATACGGGAATCTTGCGGATGTGCACGCGGAGGATCTCCTCGCGGCCACGAACATCGGGCAGACCCACCACCACGCGGCGGTCGAAACGGCCGGGGCGCAGCAGCGCAGGGTCGAGTACATCTGGACGGTTGGTGGCGGCAACAAGAATGACGCCGTCGTTCGACTCAAAACCATCCATTTCAACAAGCAACTGGTTCAGGGTCTGCTCGCGCTCGTCGTGTCCGCCGCCGAGGCCAGCACCACGATGACGGCCTACCGCGTCGATTTCGTCGATGAAGATGATGCAGGGCGCGTTCTTCTTGCCCTGTTCGAACAGGTCGCGCACGCGGCTCGCACCGACGCCGACGAACATTTCCACGAAGTCCGAACCGGAGATGGAGAAGAACGGCACATTGGCTTCGCCGGCAACGGCACGCGCCAGCAGGGTTTTGCCGGTTCCCGGAGGTCCGACAAGCAGCACTCCCTTGGGAATGCGGCCGCCGAGCTTCTGGAACTTCTGCGGCTCGCGCAGGTACTCGATGATTTCCTTGAGTTCTTCCTTGGCTTCATCCACGCCGGCTACGTCCTTGAACGTAACCTTTTTCTGCTGCATGGAGAGCAGGCGCGCGCGGCTCTTACCGAACGAGAGCGCCTTATTGCCGCCCGACTGCATTTGCCGCAGCATGAAGAACCAGATGGCGCCAAGCAGGATGAACGGACCGATGTTGATGAGCAACGGCCAGAACAGGTTGCTCTGCGGGTCCTTCAACTGGAAGTTGACCTTGGCATCATGCAGCTTATTGATCAGCATGTCAGTGGACGCAGGGATCGTGGTGTGGAACTGATCCTTCGAACCCTTCAGATGACCATGCAGTTCAGTGCCCTGAAGCGTGACATCCTGTACCTGTCCGGCATCGATTTTGTCCAGAAGGTCAGAGTATGCAATCTCCTGATCTTTTGACCCGCCCAGGTTCGTGCCCTTCTGCACGATGCTCCAGAGCGCCAACAGGCAGACAATAATAACAATCCAGAAAACGATCGATTTGACGGTCGAATTCACCAGGAACCCTCTTTCCCGGCGGGGGAGAATTCGTGAAAAAGAAACTCCAGCACCGCCTCCATCACCCTTTAGACGCTCGTTAGCGCCGCGAAGTCACAGAAAACTAACGAGGCCCAGGGCGGCAGACAATTATGATGCCGTTGCCGCCAGATGAGCAGTAGATAAAATTGTACCGCGAAGCAGGCTTCATCACCGGAAAAAGAGCTATGGGATATCACGAAAGGGGTATCTGGAACTCAATCGCCTCCAGCGGTGTCTAAGTCGCTGACAACAATGTGCAATTGAGGTTCCGGCTCCACTTCCACGCCGCGCATCCAGACGATGCGGCCCTGCCACTCGAGCACCGGCCATGCGGCGCGCTCCTCTCCGTTGACATGCAGACGCTCCAGAACTTCCTTGATTTTTTTGGGGGCCGCCGAATAGCGCAGCCTGACCCGGTCGCCAGCCTTCCAGGGGCGGAACGCGGCCGGAGGAAGCTCTGCCTGCTTCCCCGTCTCCGAACCGGCAATTTCGATTGCAATGCGGCATTGGTAGAGTTCGGCGGTGAACTCACCTGGTACGGGCACTGTGTACGACGTTGCAACAGATGTGGAGGTTGCCGCAGCGCCGCCACCTGCGGCCAGCCGCAACTCACGATGACTACGTTCGACGCGCAGGCCACCCGCAAGTTCCAGTTTCTGCCCGGCGCGTCCTGTGAGCGCAAGCTGGCGCATGGACTCGGTAGCAGCGAAATCCGGCGAAAAGCCAAGTTGCGCAGCGGCATGGCGCAGCAGACGGCGCTGCAAGGCAGGACCGAGATTGGCAAGACGGGTTGTGTCGAGAGCAATGCCGCCCGAGGCGCTGCGGCCGCCACCGCGCACGGGCTTGCCAGGCAGGATGAGCTGCGGAGCGAGACGGGCGATTTCGGCATCCCATGCGGCTTCTTCGTCACGCGCAAGCACGGCCATATGCGCCAGGTGCTCGCGCAGACGCGGATTCCACTTCTCAAGCCCGGGCAACAGTTCGTGGCGGATGCGGTTGCGAGTGAAGGTGGTCTGGCTGTTGGTCGAGTCTTCCTGCCAGGGCTGGTTGCGCGCGCGAAGGAAGGCTTCGATTTCCGCGCGGGTCGTATTGAGCAGTGGACGGATAATGTGACCGTCATCGAGGGTGGGATGAATGCCGCTGAGGCCTTCTGTCCACGCGCCGCGAAGGAATTTGGCCAGAACGGTTTCGGCCTGATCGTCGAGCGTATGCGCCGTCAGCACTGCGTGCGGCAGACGCTCGCTATTCGCTTGCAGGTGTTCGTTGCTCTCCGCAGGAAAGGGATCTGCGTGCGGCGAGCTTTTGGAAGAGATTTCTCGGAACCACGCATAGCGCAGGCGACGCGCGGCTTCCTCGATTCCCTCCCCTGCCTGGGAGGCTTCGGCGGCGGTGTCGACGCGAGCTGTGTGGAAGGGGATGTTGAGACGGGCTGCCAGATCGCGGCAGAACTGCTGGTCGGCGTTGGCTTCCGCGCCGCGCAGGCCGTGATGGAGATGCGCTGCGCTGAGAACAAGACCCAGCTCGGATGCACGCTCATGCAAGGCGAGAAGCAGCGCCACCGAGTCCGCTCCGCCGGAGAGCGCCACGGTGATGCGCATGCCGGGACGGAGGAGGGATGTGTCGAGCGTGAGCATGGAAGCCACGGAACGATGATAACGGCAGTGAGCAGGCATCAGTGGCCAGGGACCGGCAGACAAAAATGCTGGATAGATGTGGTGGTTTGACGCGCATTTCGAGAGCTTTCCGTGCTCGAAAAAGGGCGGCAGGTGGCGGGGGTAAGAATGGCGTGGAAATTGTGGCCCTGCGTGCGCGGATTGTGAAGGAAATCGTGGCCAACATGTTTGCGGGGTGTGCGCATATAAGGGAATTTAGCCCGAATTTAGCATTGCATGCAGCAAACGGCGCTTGCGCGCCAGGAGGGGTGTGGAGAGCGGGAAAGTGGCCGGTTGAGATTCGATCTATTCCGGGTGCCCAAATGCGAGGCACCCGGGGCACCCACTTTTAATTAAGGAGCGATCACGACGCTCGCTTGTCGCTCGCAGCAGAGCATTGCATGCAGCAAACGGCGCTTGCGCGCCAGGAGGGGTGTGGAGAGCGGGAAAGTGGCCGGTTGAGATTCGATCTATCCCGGGTGCCCAAATGCGAGGCACCCGGGGCACCCACTTTTTATTGAGGAGCGATCACGACGCTCGCTTGCCGCTCGCAGCAGAGCATTGCATGCAGCGGACGGCGCTTGCGCGCCAGGAGATTTGTGGGGCGAGACAGCGAGCGAAAGAAAGATATTGACGACGGGCAGGTATACGCATATTCTATGCATAGGATTTCGAGGTATTGAAGATGAACCTGAAGGGGACCTTGCCCACATTGATTCTGGAGGCGCTGGCGCGGCAGCCCAATCATGGGTACGCGATTGCGCAGCGGATCAAGGAGCGGTCGAGCGGCGTGCTGGACTTTAAGGAAGGTACGCTCTACCCTGCTCTGCACAAGCTGGAGAACGAGGGGCTGATCGAGTCGTTTGATGAAGTGGAGAGCGGACGCACGCGGCGCAGCTACCGCATCACGAAGACGGGCAAGGCGGCGCTGACGCGCGACCGCGCGGAGTGGATGGCGCTTTCGCAGGCTGTGACGACGATTCTGGGGGAGGCGTGATGACTGATCTTGAGATGTGGCTGAAGCGGGCGACGCGCTGGTTGTCGGCAGACTCGAGGGCGCAGGTGCGCCGGGAGATTGAGGAGCACTTTCATGCGGCGCGTGAGGCGGCAATGGGCGAAGGCGCCAGTGAAGCCGATGCGGAGCGGGCGGCGCTTGCGGCGCTGGGCGATGCGCGGGCGGCAAACCGCCAGTACCGGCGCGTGCTGCTGACGAAGAGTGAGGCGCGGATGATGCGCACGAGCGCACGGGATGTGCGTGTGGCTTGCAAAAATAGTTGGTTGAAGTGGTTGCTGTTGGCAGGGGCGGTGATTCTGCTGGCGGCCGGAACCCGGTTTTGGATAACCGGCGACGCACAATCGACCCTGTTGGTCCTTTATGCCCTGAGCGGCCTGGTACTTTGCGCTGTGCCGATGTTCTTCGCGATTCTGACTCCTGAACGCAGCCGAATCTACCGCGGAGTCAAGCTGGCATTGCTGCTGGGCATAACCGCGTATGCTTTTGTGGACCTGCGCATGTCGTGGTTGGTGCTAACGTGCGTCTCCTATGCGCTCTGGATGGAGTGGAAACGCATGGCGATTCGCCGCAAGACGCCGCAGGCGCAGTGGCCGAAGCATCTGTATCTCTGAGATAGTGTGACACTCCAATCGACTGCTACACTGGCCTCCCCGAAATTCAGGAGCGAGGTCAAGCATGTCTTCTGCTGTGAACGTAATGATCCGCGCGGCAACACCGGCGGATGCCGCAGTCTGCGGGCAGATCTGCTACGACGCGTTTAACACCATCAACACGGCACATGGATTTCCGTGCGATTTTCCGGGTCCGGAACAGCCGCTGCACATACTTGGCCATATGTTTGCCGCACCGGATTTTTACTGCGTGGTGGCGGAGGCCGATGGGAAGCTCATCGGCAGCAATTGTCTCGACGAGCGGTCGGTGATTCGCGGCGTGGGACCGATCACGGTGGACCCGAAGACGCAGAATCGCGGAGCCGGCCGGCTGATGATGGAAGCGGTGATGGACCGGGCTCGGGAAAAGAATGCGGCCGGTGTGCGGCTGGTGCAGGCCGCGTTTCACAATCGTTCGCTTTCGCTGTATGCGTCGCTGGGATTCGATATTCGCGAGCCGCTGGCGGTGCTGCAGGGCAGGACACGCGACCGGCAGGTGGCCGGATGCACGGTGCGCACGGCCACGACGGCAGATATTGCCGCGTGCAATGCGCTCGCCATGGAGGTGCATGGATTTGAGCGCGGCGTGGATCTGGCGCAGTCGATCGATCAGGGTTCGGCACGTGTGGTGGAACGTGATGGACGGGTCACGGGCTACTCGTCGGCACTCGCATTCTTCGGACATACAACGGCGGAGACGAACCTCGACTTACAGGCGCTGCTTGCTTCCGCGGAGGGATTTGGCGGACCGGGCATCTTACTGCCGACGCGGAACAGTGCGGTCTTCCGCTGGTGCCTTGCGCAGGGACTGCGCGTGGTGGAGACAATGACGCTGATGAGCACGGGACTCTACAACGAGCCGGCGGGCGCGTGGCTACCGTCGATTTTGTTCTGAAAGCGGCTACTTCCCTTTCGCGCGCAGTTCGGCGAGTTCCTTTTCCATGGCTTCCATGCGGTGGTGCATAGGTTCGAGAATCTGCGTGAGCTCTTCCTGCGTGTAACGCGGCGTGATGTGCTGCTGGCAGTTCCAGTCGAATGCCTCAACGTGAATGAGGAAGGCGCGCTCAGGCGGAGTTTTCTCTGAGGGGACGCGGAGCCTGGCGATGAGTTCATCGGCTTTCGCGCTGTCCTCGTGAATTTCTACGCGGCCGAGGATTTTGAGCCGGCTTTGCGAGGGGTAATCCATGAGGAAGAGCGCGACACGATTGTCTGCATGCAGATTGCCGGTGCTGATGTACTGACGGTTGCCGCGCAGGTCGGCAAAGCCAAGTGTCTTTTCATCGAGCACACGGAGGAAGCCTCTGCTGCCGCCGCGGAACTGGATGTAAGGCCAGCCGGTTTCACTCGCGGTGGCCATGTAAAAGCTGTCACGGGTTTCAATCAGGTCGCGTTCGGACTCGCCGATGCGGTCGCCGGCGTCTCCGGCCTGCGCGGCGCGGGTGTAGAGGCCGAGGCTCTGATGCTTTTCCTGCTCGCGGAGCACGGAGGGAGTGAAGGCGATTTCATAGAATTTGCGGGCCATGGGTCACCTGTGGGAGTGGATGCACTTCGGTCACCTGGGGATTCGAACGATTGCACCGCAAAGGATGTATACTCTGCCAGTTATGCAGGTATACGTCATTCTTCCAGCGGCGGGACTAGGCACGCGCATGGCCGGTCCGCAGCCCAAGCAGTTCATGGAGCTTGCGGGCGTTCCGATATTGATTCACTCACTGCGCGCCTTTGCCGCAGTGGAGCGTGTTGCGGCCATTTATGTGGCGGTGCGCGAGAACGAGATGGCACGTGTGCGGGCGCAGGTGGAAGAGTACGGCTTTTCCGGCAAGGTGCACGTGGTGGAAGGTGGCGACACGCGGCAGGAGTCTGTGGCGCATGCGCTGGCGGCGATTGCGGCAGCGCCGGAAGACATTGTGCTGGTACATGACGCGGTGCGTCCATTGATTGATGCTGCGACGATTGAGCGCACGATTGACGCCGTGGAGAAACAGGGCGCGGCCATTGTGGGTCTGCCGGCGGTGGACACCATCAAGCAGGTGGAGCGCACAGCGCACGGCGCATTGATTACGTCGACGATTCCGCGCGAATTTGTGGTGCTGGCGCAGACGCCACAGGGCTTTCGCTTCGAGATTCTGGATCGCGCCTTTCGCGAGGCGACGGCGGACGGATTTGTGGGCACCGATGAGGCATCTGTAGTGGAGCGCGCGGGGCTGCCAGTGGCCGTGGTACCGGGCTCTCAGGTTAATCTGAAGATTACGCAGCAGGGCGATTTGGAACTGGCCGAGTTTTATCTGAAGCAGCGCAGCCGTTGAGCGCTGACGGCAAGTCCGCTGCGCGGGAAGTACGGAAACGGTGAGCATGGATATACGAATCGGATTGGGTTGGGACTCGCACGCATTCAAGCCTGGTGTTCCTCTGCGTATTGGCGGTTTGACGCTGGACCATCCTGAAGGGCTTGCCGGACACTCGGACGGCGACGTGCTTCTCCATGCCATTACCGATGCTCTGCTGGGCGCCGTTGCGGCGGGCGATATTGGCAGCTTCTTCCCTCCGGGCGATCCGCGGTGGAAGGATGCGGATTCAGCGATCTTTCTGAATCTGGCTCTGGAAGAGATTCAGCATGCCGGTTACCGGATTGTGAACGTGGACGCGACACTGGTGCTGGCGGCGCCGAAGATTTCTCCCATTGCGGGTGAGATGCGCGCGCGAGTGGCCGAACTGCTGTGCGTGGAAATGGAACAGGTGAGCATTAAGGCCAAGACACCGGAGGGACTGAATCTGGATCACGTGGCCCAGTGCCATGCAGTGGTTCTGGTGGAGCGCGTGCAAGACCCCGAGGATCTGAAGACCATGAGTGCCGTAATTGAGAGCCAGCGGCAACTGGAAGATGTGGTGGACGATTTGCTCAGCTCTGTGCACGGGGTTCCAAAACGGCGCACGATTGCACCCGCCTTCGACACGGAAGATATTACGTAGCGCCGCATAGAGAGATAAACTGGCTGCGTGGTGGTTGCGGATCGTCCCGCACGGGCGATATTCTCTGCCATACTGGCTAGGTACAACTGTTTCGCTCCCCCGGTAAGGCGAGGCCCGATTTTTGTGATGCGACAATCGCACGTGTCGTGGCGGCCAGCTTTGGCCCATAACAAGGCCATTAGCGGGCTGGGTGGTTTTTTATGCCTGATTGCCATATTGCTTACACCGGCCGGCCTTCGCGCTCAACAAGAGCTCTCGAATACAAGCCTTCGGCATGGCGGCAGCATGCCGCAGATTGTGAGCCTTGGGACCTCGGCGATTGAGCTGAACTGGCCCTGGCGATTCCATACCGGCGACGACCCCAGTTGGGCCGATCCCAATCTCGACGACTCCAGTTGGGACATGGTGGATCTTTCTCCACCGGAGGGATCTCAAGATCCGTTTCTTGGCACTTCAGGATTTGTGCCGGGCTGGACGATGCGGGGCTATGCGAATTACTCCGGGTTTGCATGGTACCGGCTGCACCTTCAACTGCAATCCGATTTCAGCCATTCGAAGACATCTGAGCTTCAAATCAAGATGCCAACCAATGTGGACGACGCCTATCAGGTGTTCGTAAACGGGAGAATGATTGGCGAGTTCGGGAAGTTCACTGCAAACGGGATTGTGACCTACGCGACGCTGCCGCGCGCCTTTGCGCTGCCGCCAGATATCCATGACGGGCCGATTACGGTGGCGATACGCGTGTGGATGGGGCCTTCGACTTCGTTGTCGAACCCAGATACCGGCGGCATGCACGGCCCGCCGCTACTGGGGCTTGCATCCAGCATTCAGGCTCTGCTTCACCTGGACTGGGATTCCGTGGATCGCTCACAGTACAGCGGGTTAATGACAGCCGCCATTGTTCTGCTTGGACTGGTTGTGGTTACCGTGCTGTACCGGCTTGAGACAACGGAGAAGTCGTATCTGTGGCTTATCCTCACGCTGGTTATTGTTCTATTGCAGTCGGTGCTGACCCTGACGCTGAATTACACCACACTGATCACCAGCGATATTGGCTTTCTGCTCTCCGACGCGATCTTCCCGCCGCTGGCTATCGGCTTGTGGGTGCTGTTCTGGGCGCACTGGTTTCGCCTGAAGGACATGAAAAAGCTGTATTGGATGGTGGGCGTGCTGGCCATATCGCTAATGGCCATTGTGAGCATGCTGCGCGCACCGCTCTACGGCTGGGTGATTCCCATACAGGCCTCCGTTGTGCTGGCACCGCTGTCGTTATTCGTCAAGCTGCTGCTTGGCTCACTTCTGCTGTGGGTTACATGGGAGAGCATGCGCCATGACTCCACAGGGGGATGGCTGGCCCTGCCTGCAGTCGCGCTGATCGGGCTTACGCTTTACCAAAACAATCTCTTCGTTCTGCACGTACCGATGAATTTCTTCATTCACGGTTACGCGGTAAAGATCGGTCAGATTGCGGTTGTTCTTTCGCTGAACATCATCACCATTCTGCTGATGCGACGATTCCTGCAACTGCAGCGACGACGCGAACAGATGCGGCTGGAAGTGCAACAGGCGCAGCAGGTGCAGCACGTTCTGATTCCCGACGCAATTCCGACGATTCCCGGCTTCGCGATCGAAAGCGCCTATTATCCCGCGCAGGAAGTGGGCGGCGACTTCTTTCAGATTCTGCCCGACCGCGCCGGCGGCGTCCTCATTGTGCTGGGCGACGTAGCGGGTAAGGGTCTGCAAGCGGGCATGCTGGTTGCGCTGATTGTCGGCGCGCTGCACACAATCGTCGAAACCAGCATCGAACCATCGTTTGTGCTCGATTCACTCAATCGCCGGCTTTGCGCACGCGGCCGAGCCTGCGCAACGTGTATTGCCATCCACATCGATGCCCACGGTGAAACAGCCATTGCCAATGCCGGCCATCCACCTCCATACCTGAGCAAGAAAGAGGTGGCGATTGAAGGTAATCTGCCGCTGGGCATGGTGCCGAACATTCGCTTCGATGAAACCTCACTGGTTCTGAAGCCGGGCGAACGCATGACTCTGGTGACGGATGGCGTGGTTGAAGCGCGCAGCGGCAAAGGCGAGCTTTTCGGTTTCAGCCAGACGCGTTCCATCAGCCACCTGCCTGCTTCGTTCATTGCCAAGGCCGCGCAGATCTTTGGTCAGGACGATGACATCACCGTATTATCGGTTTGCCTGCTTGGGCCCGGTGAGAATCGCAACAGTGGCTCTTTCGAGGTGACGGCGGGCCTTGCCGAATCTTAGCCACGAACGCTTTTTATTGACGTTCAACTGCCACCCTCTCCTTTCATATCCGCATTGATTTCCAGCGAACCTGCAGAGGCTCCGATAGAAGATGCCTTATGCTGGACTGGTAACGACAAACGCGACAAGCTCATGAAGGCCACGATGGCTCCTCTACAAAAGAAACGACCGATCTGGGCCGTGGTGCATCTGTCTTGTCTATTGGTTGCCTGTGCTGTCTTCATCGTCAGCGCACGCAATGCGGTTCGATTTCCCGGAATCGATTTGCGGGCCAAAGTAGTTGGAGCCCGCCTGTTGCTTGCCCACCAGAACCCCTATCCGTCTCCGGAACATCCTGACCCAAACGAGTTCTTCAGGATGTTTAACTACGACACCTACACGCCGTTCCTTCTTTCGCTTTACGCCCCGCTCAGTCATTTGCCTTATACGTTCCAGAGGCTTGTCTACTTCTTCATTGACTGGATTTGTATTGCGTTTCTGTTTTTTCGAACCCGCTTGTGGCTGCCACCAGCGCACAGGAAGTGGCACGGAGTTCTTTTTACCTTGCTGGTCATCATCGACTTCGGCGTTCTCATCCACATGGAACGCGGCCAATATTACCTGGCAATTGCAGCCGCCATCGCATGGGCGATTGGGGCGTGGAAGGATGGCCGGGCCGACGGATGGAGCGGCGCAATCGCGTTGGGTATGCTCATTCTCGTTCGGCCAACCTTTGCGATTGTTCTCCCCGTTCTCTGGCTCTTGAAATGCAGAACCCCCATGTGGCGGACAGCTGTGGTTTTCTTCGTTCTACTTGCATTGACCGTAACCATATTTGGGCCACGGCCATGGCAAACCTATGTGAGAAGTGTCTACACACAGCAATCAGCAGCCTTGAATCAAATCTTTACCCGGAATAACAGCGCAGATACCGCGCCGAAAGAATCGCGGACAAAGATCGCGGAAGGAATCGACTTCAGCAGCAGCCTCGACACGAACTACACCATTTCGCGTGTTTTTCTCGGTAATCTGGGCCAAAACAGGATCAAGACCTATGCGGCAAGAATTTTCAGGACGCCACAACTCCTGTCTCTGGTGAACAGGACCCTTCTTATCCTTGCGGCGCTGTATTGCCTGTTGCTCGCTCATCGCCTTAACGACGCGCCGCACATGGTGAAGCTTGGGTTCGCCTTTTTGGCTCCGATTGTGATTGAAACCTTTGGGCCGCAGAGAAACGCATATTGCGACATTTACCTTGTTCCGGTTCTCTTTGCGATGCTTGGATTTCTGTTCGAAAAGGGCCGATTGTCCGGCTGGATGCGGCTGGGTGCGGCAGGCGGAGTAGGCGTATGCATCCTGGCTGCCGCTGGTGCATGGATACTATCGCCATCGGGTATTGCCATTGAAGCCGTAAGCCTGGCGCGATGGTACGTGTTGCTCGTTCTCGTCAATCTCTACGTTGTTGGCCTCGCACTGCACCCCAAAATATCCTCAGAAACTCCCCTTCCACACCTCTAAATGCGCCTTACTTGTCCTGAACAAACCGGGCGCAATGCAAGATTTCCATTGCAGTCTGCTGCAATTCGCCTTACTGTGGCGGGGTATTCCCATCTCACCCCGGAGTAAGACCATGTCCCTCGCAATGGTGCTTCTGCAGAATCAGCCAGACCCCGAACAGGCGATGCGTGCCGTTATGGCGATCATTCCGCTGATTGGCTTTTTCGTCATTATCGGTCTCGCCATCGTCATCGTGCCCTTTTGGTTCATTTGCAAGAAGGCCGGCTTTTCGCCCTGGCTTTCGCTGCTCAATCTAATTCCGCTGGGCAACCTGATTCTGATTTACGTTCTTGCCTTTGCCGACTGGAAAGTGATGCCGGCGCCGAGCTCCGCGCAGATGGGTTATCCCTTCCCTCCGCCACCGCAGAGTTAAGGGCAAACTGATAGCATCGAAGAGGAATAACCTCTTCGATGCCGTACGAAAAACACTCCCAAACTACTGCCCCCCGCGTACGATTCGCGCCTTCACCTACCGGCTATTTGCATGTGGGCGGAGCACGCACTGCTCTGTTCAACTGGCTGTTTGCGCGCCATACCGGCGGTACATTCATCCTTCGCATTGAGGACACAGATTTCGAGCGCTCGAGCGAGGCGATGGTTGAGGGAATTCTGGACGGCATGCGCTGGCTGGGCCTGACGTGGGACGAGGGTCCGTTCTACCAGTCGAAGCGGCTGGATCTCTACAAGGAAACGGCGGCGAAGATTGTCGCGAGCGGACACGCATATCCCTGTTTCTGCACCAAGGAAGAGCTGGAGCAGCGGCGCAAAGAGGCTGCCGAGGCTGGCCGCCCGCTGATGTATGACCGGCGCTGCAGGAGGATTCCACAGGAAGAAGCTACGCGGCGTGTTGCGGCAGGTGAGCCGGCGGCGATTCGCTTCGCCGTTCCGGAAAATGGCTCGACGAGTTTTGACGACGCGGTATTTGGGAAGGTGGAATTTGCAAACGCGGAGATTGAGGATTTTGTCCTGCTGCGTTCGGACGGCATTCCGACCTACCACCTGAGTGTAGTGGCCGACGACATCGATATGCAGCTTACGCACATCATTCGCGGCGCGGATCACATTTCAAATACACCCAAGCAGGTGTTGCAGTATCGCGCGCTGGGCGCGCCGTTGCCCGTGTTTGCGCATGTACCGCTGATTCTGGGGCCGGATAAGACGCGCCTTTCAAAGCGCCACGGCGCAACAAGCGTAACGGCGTACAAGGATATGGGTATTGTGCCGGAGGCGTTCCGCAATTTTCTTTCGCTGCTGGGCTGGACGCCGGGCGGAATCAAGGACGAGAGCGGGAAGGAACGCGAGATTTTCCCTTCAGACGAATTGGTTCAGCTCTTTTCTCTGGAAGGAATTTCAAAGTCCAATGCTGTCTTCGACAACGACAAGCTGACCTGGTTCAATGCCGAGTACATTCGTGCGCTGCCAGTGGAGGAGTTGAGCAAAATGCTTGAGCCGGTGTTCGCCAAAGCCGGCATGCATGCGGCGCCGGAGAAGCTGCTCGCCGTTACACCGCTGATTCGCGAACGCATGAAGACGTTGAACGATGCGGCGGCCGTGGCCGATTTCTTTTTTGTGGAAGAGCTGGCGCCGTATGAGACGGCCGATCTGATTCCGCAGAAGGGCGATGCCGCGCTGGCTTTGCGGATTCTTGCACAAACCCGCAAAGTGCTAACCCAGGTGGATTTCAGCAGCGCGGCGATGGAGCAGGTGCTGCGTGAGGCTGCGACGGAACTCGGCGTAAAGGCAGGACCGATGTTTCAGCCCATCCGCGTGGCCGTTTGTGGACGCAAGAATGCGCCGCCGCTGTTTGAATCGATGGAAGTGCTGGGCCGCGCTGTTTGCCTGAAGCGCATTGGCTATGCTGAAGAGAAGCTGAAACTACTGGCCGCTGAAGAGCCAGCTCTGTTGAATGGGGAATCACACTCATGACCGACGCAAATACGGAAAGCACGGAAATTCGCACCGTCTCCAACTTTCTACGTGACCAAATAGAAGAAGATGTGCGCACCAAAAAGTTTGGCGACGCCGTTGTACAGACGCGCTTTCCGCCCGAACCGAACGGTTATCTGCACATTGGGCACGCGAAGGCAATCTGCCTGGATTTCGGCCTCGCCGATGAGTTTGGCGGCAAGACCAACCTGCGCTTCGACGACACAAACCCCGAAAAAGAAGAGCAGGAGTATGTGGACTCGATTCAGGCGGACGTGCGCTGGCTGGGTTTTGAGTGGGACAAGGTTTGCTACGCGTCAGATTATTTTGACCAGCTCTACGAGTGGGCAATTCAACTGATCAAGGCGGGTAAGGCGTATGTCGACGATCTTTCGGCGGACGAGATTCGCCAGTATCGCGGCACGCTGACCGAGCCCGGCAAGAACAGTCCGTATCGTGACCGCACAGTAGAAGAAAATCTCGACCTGTTTGTGCGCATGAAGAACGGCGAGTTCCCCGATGGCTCGCGTGTACTGCGAGCAAAGATCGATATGGGGTCGCCGAACCTGAACATGCGCGACCCGGTGATGTATCGCATTCTTCATGCTTCGCACCACCGAACCGGTGACAAGTGGTGCATCTATCCGATGTATGACTACGCGCACGGGCAGTCGGATTCCATCGAGCACGTAACGCACTCGATGTGTACGCTGGAATTTGCCGACCATCAGCCGATTTACCGCTGGTACATCGATCAGCTCGGCATCTTCCCTTCACAACAGATTGAGTTCGATCGCCTGAACCTGACCTACACGCTGCTGAGCAAGCGACGGCTGCTGCAGCTTGTGCAGGAGAAGCACGTGAGCGGGTGGGACGATCCGCGCATGCCCACGCTGAGCGGCATCCGCCGCCGCGGGTTTACGCCGGAGGCGCTGCGTGCTTTGTGTGCGTCGATTGGCGCGACACGGACGAATGGGTCGACGGACATCGAAATGCTGGAGCATTTTCAGCGTGACGATTTGAACAAGAAGGCGCGTCGTGCGATGGCTGTGCTGCGGCCGCTGAAGATTGTGATCGACAACTATCCCGAAGGCCAGGTGGAGTTTGTCGAGGTGCAGAACAATCCCGAGGACCCTTCGGCGGGAACGCGGCAGGTGCCTTTCAGCCGCGAGCTTTACATTGAACAGGACGACTTCCGCGAAGTTCCACCGCCGAAGTATTACCGGCTCTCTCCAGGCAAGGAAGTACGTTTGCGCGCAGCCTACTTTGTGACGGCGCACAGCGTGGTGAAGGATGCCGAAGGCAATGTCGTCGAGGTGCACTGCACGTACGATCCAGCTTCGCGCGGCGGCAACTCACCCGATGGACGCAAAGTGAAGTCGACGATGCATTGGGTAAGTGCACAGCATGCAGTCACAGCGGAAGTGCGCATCTACGACAAGCTGTTCTCGAAGCCTAACCCGAGTGACTTTCCGGAAGGCGGCAGCTTCCTCGACAACCTCAACCCGAATTCGCTGGAAGTGATTGCGGATGCGAAGCTGGAGCCGTCACTGGCCGAAGCAAAACTCGGGGCCCCTTACCAGTTCGAACGCGTGGGCTACTTTTGTCTGGACCGCGATACGACGGCGGAAAAGCTGGTGTTCAACCGCACTCTGGCGCTGAAAGATACGTGGGCGAAGATTGAACGGAAGGCAGGCGCGTAAGGCATCTGCAGTGTGGCAGACGCGCGCTGATTGCTCGTACAAAGTTTGCGGCCAGTATTACCTGGCCGAGGCGCTGTTCATGTGCCCGAAGCGGAAGGACAGAGATATAGCGACAGAGTCGAGCGAATCGGGAATCGAACGATTGTAGCTGGCAGTCAGCGTGACTCGACTGGCCGGTGCGAACGACAGGCTGCCGTTGAAGCCATGATCTTCAGTAAGGTCCGCGCCACCCTGTGAAAGATACTGCTGGAGAATGGCCCGATTGCGGCGACTAACTGTTCCGATTACCGTTCCGTCCGGTACTTCACGGCTGTAGAGCTTCTGATCGCCGCAGGGAAGATCATAATAAGTCGACGCATCAAAGGACAGATACTTTCCCATGCCGATGTTCAAACCGGCGGCAAAGGGCGCAACATAACCAAGCGTGGTGTAAGAGCGATAGTACTTGGTTGTGTCGGCAATGCTATTGCCGATGCCGGCTTCAAGGTACGGAATCAGACGCGCTGAGCCCGCCTCGATGTGATTATTCACATTCCATGTAGCACGGCCAGTACTGATGCCGTAGGTAGTGTCGCCTGTGGGCGCGGTTCCCCTGGCAGTAAATTGATAGCGAACCGATTCCGATAAATTGGGATTCACCGCTAGAAGTACATAGACGTCTCCCAGCAGATTAGTGGAGCTGCTTTGAACCGTCTCCGTGCCTACACCAGAGTTCGAAATGGTCACCTTTTGCACTGCGCTGCTTGCCAGCGCGTAGTAAGGTATTCCAGCTTCAAGAGAGAAATGCCTGGGCAGATCGTAGCCGATAGCAGGTGTCCACACATTCGAGTAGCCACTTACGGAGTCTTTAGCACCGAGCACGGTAATAGTGGCGTAGGCTCCGCGATCCATATTGGACATCTTTGGTCCGACGGACGTTTGAGCCGGACTAAAGTTCGCAAAAGTGCTGAGACAAGTTGCAATAAGCAAAAAATTCTTCATGACTGACCTTGAAAGGAGACCGCTGTCAACAGCGGCTCCTCTCAAAGCCATTCAACACGGAATGCGGGAAGGCATATGTATGGAATTGTCAGCGAGGCGAAACGATGCAGGAAAGGACCTACTTCCCAATCACATCGATGGGCACACTGATGGTTTTGGGCGGCATGCAGGCATTGTTGTCGCAAGCCTGATAGCGGAGCTTTGCCTGTACCAGATGGTTGCCGCGCTCGGCCACCAGATGGGTCTCTATCGAAAATTCCCCGGAGTAAACGCTGAGCTTGGTATCAGGATCGAGCGGGAGGGTAAAGTCTTTGCCCGGAGGATAGCTTGCCTTTGCCAGCCGTACACCAGAGGATGCAGGTATCTTCAGTTCGGTGGGAATCAGATAGTCGTCTTTGGGCGTATGCGAGTTTATGTGGAAGTTGGGCGCGACCTTGAAGTGCAGGGAAACCGCGCTCATCTTGCCTGCCGGAAGCGTGACCTGCTCCGGGAAGAGAAACTGCACCTTTGCGCCGCCTGCGATGGAGCGGGAGTCGGAGTCGACCAGAGATGACTTCGAAGAGAAGGGAGTCTGGGCAGTTGCCATACATGCACAACATGCGATCACAGCCCACACGAACGCTTTACGTACGCTCATTGCTCAGTCCGCCAACGCTTTCTGTATCTTAGACTCGATTTCGTCCTTGGAGGTAATGCCCATCTGCGTGGCGATAATTTTGCCGCTGCGATCTACGTAGAACGAGGTAGGCATGGCGTCAAATCCGCCATAGGACGCGGTAATGCTGTCACCGCCCATAAGTATGGGGTAGGGCACCTTGTTTTTAGCCACGAACTGCTGGATGGCTTCTTTGTCCTTGGCCCAGCCTGCCTTGTCCGACGGGGTAACCTCATCGCCTTCGGCAGAGATACCGAGGACTTCAAATCCCTTGGACGCGTATTGATTGCGCAACTCAACGAGCCAAGGCGTCTCCAGCTTGCAGGGGCCGCACCAGGTGGCCCAGAAATTGATAAGCAGCGCTTTGCCTTTGTAGTCGGCAAGGGAGACCTTCTGGCCTTTCAGGTTCTGGAGGGTGAATGCGGGCGCGGGCTTGTCCATAAGCGGGGACTTGTACTGCAGCGTGCCGTCATCGGCAGCCACCAGCATGCCCTGCTGCGCGGACATGGCCTTGGCTTTTGCCGCCTGCTGCTTACGGTACTCCCAGTTGGCCCAGCCGGCCCAGGCAAAGGCCGCAAGAAGAAAGAGTGTGATGCCCAGGACGACCGTGTTGCGCTTAACAACCATTTGACCTCCTCCACCATTGTACGGGTGGACAGAAGGAACACTGGCTGCCGGTCCTGCCGGACGCGCTATCCCGCCGCTCCGCGCAGGTACTTACGGAAAAGAATGCTGAGCATAATCCCTGTGGCTGTGAGCACCGCCCAATTGATTGAAATGATTGCCAGTTCGAATCGGGTTTCAAGCCTGTTGCCAAATGCGAGGGACATTCCGATGAAGGTGACAAACCAAGCACACCACCTGCAAGCAACAGAAGACGCAGAGCCCTCTCAAGACCAGCCTGGCCAGACAGGAACGCGCCAAGAAAGAAAAACACCGCCGACATCATCAAGTAGCCAAGATCCTCCAGCGCGATAAAGAGACCGTGTGGGTTGTATTGCGAGATAAGCCCTATCCCGTCGGCTTCGTTCCTGAGAAGGCTGGGCTGAATAACCTCAATCTGGATGAAGTAATCGAGCGTAATGATCGCAGTGCAGACTATGGCAAATGCCAGAGCAATGCGGCTCAGGAACATGCGGTCGCTGCGGCCCA
Source organism: Occallatibacter sp. (assembly GCA_035550015.1). Classification (GTDB taxonomy): domain Bacteria; phylum Acidobacteriota; class Terriglobia; order Terriglobales; family Acidobacteriaceae; genus Telmatobacter. The sequence continues at coordinate 32,089 of DASZRJ010000015.1, forward strand.
ATATTTCAGCACAGGCACAAACAATCAGGAGCAGCGGCGTAAGAAGAAGCGCGGGAAATATCCAAAGGTAGTCGCGTGGGAAGAAGGGGGCAGTGTCGGTGTAGGGATACCCAACACACATGCCGAGACAGAACGGACCAGAGCGCGGAGGGGTGAAAATGGCGATGGCAAACGATACCACCGTGACAATTGCGGTCAAGAGAGAAGACCAGAATCCCCAGCGCGCGGCGGGAATTCCCGCTGGATTGACGGCTGCATACTGCTCTTGAAGTGCGGACATCGTGACACCTCGCGATCGTCGGGCGACTTGCGGACTGACGGGTCCGAGGCCGCAGGACCGCCAGAATTGTATTCCCGGTTCGCAATAGCTGCTGTGACGATGCAGGTGACGGCAGGGCCGCAATGCTACCATCAGAATCCGATGGGCGGAAAGAACGAGAACGACGCACTGACGCCAGCCGAGCTTGTACGTGTGGAAGCGGCTGCGCTGGAGGCACTTGCGGCACGGCTGGAAGGGCCAATGGCCGGAGACTTCAACTGCGCGGTAGAGCTGGTGGTGCGCTGCGGCGCCGGAAACGGGCGCGTGGTGGTGACCGGTATGGGTAAGAGCGGCATTATCGCGCAGAAGATTGCGGCAACCCTCAGCTCGACCGGAAGCCCTGCCATTTTTCTGCATCCGGCCGAGGCAGTGCATGGCGACCTGGGCGTGCTGATGCCGGGCGACGTGGTGATTGCGCTCTCGGCAAGCGGAGAGACGGAAGAGATTCTGCGCCTGCTTGCCACGCTGAAACGCAAGGGCGATGCGCTGGTGAGCTTCTGCTGCAATTCGAAGTCGACGCTGGCCCAGGCGAGCGACGTGGCGCTGGATTGCAGTGTGGAGCGTGAGGCATGCGGTTTGAATCTTGCGCCGACGGCGAGCACCACGGCCATGCTGGCGCTGGGCGATGCGCTGGCCATTGCGGTAAGCCTGCGCAAGGGGTTCAAGGCCGAGGATTTTGCCGAGCTGCACCCCGGCGGCAAGCTGGGTAAGAGGCTGGCCAAGGTGGGCGACCTGATGCACGCGGGCGAAGACGTGCCCGTGGTCGCGCTGGATACGCCGATGACGGACGTGATCTATGAGATGTCGCGCAAGAAGCTGGGCATTACGACAGTGCAGGAGAGCGGTCACTTGCGCGGAGTCATCAGCGATGGCGATTTGCGGCGGCTGCTGGAGCACGAGGGCGGCGCAGCGCTGAGCAAGACGGCGGGCGAGGCGATGAATGCGACGCCACGCACCATCGCTTCGGGCGAACTGGCTGCCAAGGCACTTGCAATTCTGGAGGAGCGCAAAATTACGTCGCTGGTGGTGGTGGATGCGGCGGGATGCGTGGAAGGGATTGTGCACCTGCACGATTTGTGGGGTGTGGAGCTAATTTAGTTCAGACTAAGTCGCTCTTACTCGAGGAGAAACCACTCCTTGAGGAATTTATCGAGACCCTTGAAGTGGACTACTGTCGAAGGGGGCTGCTTATGGGTTGCGATCTTGCCTTTGATTGATTTTAGAATCTTGCTGTGCAGCGGCGTCTGGTTAAGATCGAGCGGCTGAATTCGCTTTAACCACTTACGGTTGAGTCCAACCAGCATGAGTCTATGGATCGAATGCTTGTAATCTGCTCTACTCGGCTTGGTGCCCTTACCTTTTAACTCGACTGCTGTTGGAATCTCTGTTCCGATCCAATCCAGTATTTCGCATATTGGGTAGGTACCTCCGCGATCAGTGCGATCATCAACCATTCGAAAGACGACCAGACGATCCGAGAGTAGGCGGTAGGCAATCAGATCACCTGTCGTCCACGGACACTCGCAGAGAACGCGCCTCCTGATCTTTGTTTCTGCTGGCTGTGTTGAAGTGAGTTGAACCCGAAGTTTTTCAAGCACTGCTTTCCGCTTGGAAAAGTCTTTTGGATTGTCCTTCCATTTATCCAGGTCGCCCCCTGAATCGACGATATGAATGGCACGACTGCAGGTCTCGCCATCCAACCGGCCAACCTTGCATTGAGCCGCCGCGAGTGCCAGCCAGGCAACACCGGATTCATCGGAATCCTTGAATGACCCTGCGTACGACTCAAGGATCTTTGCCTTCGCGGCCTCGGCGCTCAGTCCGTCGCCAAGCAGATCTCTGTACTCATCCCGAATGTCGCAAGCAGTGTCGTCCTGAAAAATCCCAGTTCCCCACACACCCATTCGGGCATCCCTTCAGCAATTGAGCTTTGAAAGCAATTTGCGGAATCCAGAATATGTCCCTCTCTCCCCAATCTCCAAGATCACCCGTGTCACCCCTTCCACAGTCCCGTGTCTCTACTGACACGCCTGCCATCACACCCACTTTCCTACCTCGTTTGTTTTCAGTACGCACCGGTTTGGCCCTCGTTCTGCATTGTTCCCTGGCAGATACGAACGAGGAGGCTGGGAACCGATGGCAACTTCAGTGGAAACGTGGCAGGCGTTGGGCAGGACGGCCAAGGCGCGGCCGCGGCAGCCGGAAGACGACGAACATTTAGAATGGATTCTGGTACATCCAAACGCCCTGCGTCCGTGCAACAGCCAGCGGCCGGCACCAGAAATGCCCCGCGCGCACACGGACGGGAAAGCACTCAAGTCCTCTTCTATGCACCGTTGGTCGAAGCTTTTTGTTCCCACCCTACGTGAGGCCCCGGCAGACGCCGAAGTGGCCAGCCACAAGTTCCTTCTCCGTGCCGGATACGTCCGGCAACTGGGCGCCGGCATCTACAACTACCTGTTTCTGGGCCAGCGCTCCTTCAACAAGATCATGGCCATTGTGCGCGAGGAGATGGACAAGATTGGACAGGAGTTTTACCTGCCCGGCATTTTGCCGCGCGAGCCCTGGGAGGAAAGCGGCCGTTGGGGCGTGATGGGCGACAATATGTTCCGCCTGAAGGACCGCAAAGGCGCCGACCTGTGCCTGGGCATGACGCACGAGGAGATCATGACCGGGATTGCGCGTAACGAGCTGCGCAGCTACAAGCAACTGCCGCAGATCTGGTACCAGATTCAGACCAAGTTTCGCGACGAGCCGCGGCCGAAGTCGGGCCTGCTGCGCGTGCGCCAGTTCACCATGAAGGATAGCTACTCCTTTGACCTGAATAAGGAGGGGCTCGACAAGAGTTTCGACCTGCACGACGCGGTGTATCGCCGCATCTTCACGCGCTGCGGACTGAAATTTGTCGCCGTCGAGGCTGACTCCGGCTCAATGGGCGGATCGCAGTCGCAGGAGTTCATGGTCTACACCGATGCCGGCGAGGATCTGATTGCTTCGTGCCCGGTGTGCAACTACGCGGCGAATCTTGAAAAGGCGACGTCTCGCCTGGAGGCAGTCACCGAGATGGAGCCGACTGGCGATGGATCGCCCGAGTTGGTACATACGCCGGGGTGCGCGGCGATTGCCGACGTGGCTGCGTTCTTCAAGATTTCTCCGGCGAGCGACGTGAAGTGCGTTGCGTATATGGCGCTGAAGCGCGGCGCGAAGGAAACGTGGCATGGAGTGGCAACCTTTTTGCGCGGCGATCACCAGGTGAATGAGACCAAGCTGATGGGCGCGCTGGGCGCGGCCGAGCTGAGGCCCATGGTTGCCGAAGAACTGGAGCAGTATCTGCACGGACCCGCGGGCTATCTTGGGCCGGTTGGGCTGAAGCACGATGCGCAGCCGATGGACGAGGGGCTGACCGCCGTTGTCGACAAGTCGCTCGAAGGCCGCAAGAACATGGTGTGCGGCGCCAACAAGCTCGACTACCACCTGCGCAATGTGTGCGCCGGCCGCGACTTTACGTGGACGCTCGCTGCCGATATCCGCAGCGTGAACGAAGGCGAGGCGTGCCCGAAGGATGGGTGCGGCGGCAAGCTGGTTGTGGGCAAGGCCGTGGAAGTGGGCCACATCTTCAAGCTCGGGTACAAGTACTCCGAATCAATGGGCGCGCGTGTGCTGGACGAGAACGGCAAGGAAGTCACGCCGATCATGGGCAGCTACGGCATCGGTATTGAGCGCATTCTTACGGCGGCCATTGAACAGAAGAACGACGCGAATGGTTTCTGCCTAGCGGCATCCATTGCGCCATTTACTGTTGTGGTTACCGTAACCAACGTGGCCGACCAGGCATTGCGCGAGACAGGTGAACAACTTGCCGCGGAACTTGAGGCCGCAGGACTCGACGTGCTGCTCGATGACAGAGACGAACGCGCCGGAGTCAAATTCAAAGATGCGGATCTTGTCGGCATTCCCTACCGTATCAATGTTGGAAAGAAGGCCGCGAGCGGACTGGTGGAGCTGGTGACACGCGCGACGGGCCAGAGTGCCGACGTGGCGGTGGCGGAAGCGGCTGCACTTGTGAAGCAGCGCGTGGACGAAGAGCGTTTGCTTGCCGACAGCCAGTAAGTTGTGGCGCGGTGATCTTTTTGTACCGGTTTAAAGAGGAGTTGCAATGGCTTTGAAGATCCGCCTGGCGAAACCGCAAGGCAAACATGCGTGGCTGATGCTGGCGTTGCGGGTCGCTCTGGTGGGCGTTGCCGTGGCAGCAGTCGCGGTCTTTGTTGTGGGCGGTTACTACTACTACAAGTACAAAGCCATTGTGGATGCGCGGCTAAGCGAGCCGCTGTTTGTGAACACGGCGAAGATTTATGCGGCTCCACGTGAAGTGAGGCCAGGTCAGAAGCTGAGTCTTCACCTGATTGCCAGCGAGCTGCGCAGTGCCGGTTACACCGTGCAGGGTGCCGGGAAGGTTTCTCCGATGGGCACCTATAGTGAGGATTCCAACTCCGTCACAGTGAGCCCTGGACCGCATTCGTATCACGCAGAGGACCCGGCAACCATTCAGATTCGCAGCGGTGTTGTCTCCAGCATCAAGGACAGCCGTGGCCAGGCTTTGGCCAGCTACGAGCTTGAACCGCTGCTGATCACGGGCCTGAGCGAAGGCGCCAACCGCACCAAGCGCCGCCTGATCACCTACGATGAGATCCCGCACAACCTTGTTCAGGCTGTTCTTGCGATTGAAGACCGGCGCTTCTTCGAACACGGCGGCGTGAACTATGGACGGCTGATCGAAGCCGGTGTCCACGATGTGTTGACGGGCAGGAAGCAGCAGGGCGGCTCCACGCTGACCATGCAGTTGGCACGCGGTTTTTTTCTTACGCCGGAGAAGCGTTTCAAGCGCAAGCTGATTGAGATTGTGATCACGTTCCAGCTCGAACACCGCTTCAGCAAACAGAAGATCTTCGAGATGTACGCGAACCAGATCAATCTTGGCCAGCGAGGCAGCTTTGCCATCAACGGCTTTGGCGAGGCGTCGCGCGCGTACTTCGGAAAAGATGTGCGTCAGCTCGATCTTTCGGAATGCGCGCTGCTGGCAGGCATGATTCAGCGGCCCAATTATTTCAATCCCTACCGCCATCCCGACCGCGCGATCGAGCGCAGAAATCTGGTGCTGGACGGCATGGTTGAGACCGGCGCGATCACCAAGGATCAGGCCGAACACGCCAAGAATGAACCATTGCATCTTTCTCCGGCAAGCGTGGACGCGAGTGAAGCTCCGTACTTTGTCGACCTGGTGCGCGACCAGTTAACGCAGCGGCTGGGCGAGCGTGACTTCAATCGCGAGGGCCTGCGCATCTATACCTCACTCGACCCGGATTTGCAGAAAGCCGCAACGGCCGCGGTGGATGAATCGATGCCTGCGGTCGATGCAATTGTGAATCGTCGCTATGAGCGGCTGCGCAAGAAGGACAAATCGCTTGTTCCCTACTACCCGCAGGTTGCTCTGGTTGCGTTGAATCCGCATACAGGACAGGTGCTGGCGCTTGTGGGCGGACGCAGCTATGGCGCATCGCAGTTGAATCATGCGGTTGCCAAGCGGCCGACTGGTTCCATCTTCAAGCCGTTCGTGTATGCCTCGGCGTTTGAAACAGCAGTGGAAGGCACAACTCTGCCCGGACAGGACAAACTCTTCTCGCCCGTGACCATTTTGAACGACGAGCAGACCACCTATGACGTAAACGGCCAGACCTATACTCCGCGCAATTTCGAAAATGAGTATCACGACCAAGTGACGGCAGCCTATGCCCTGAAGCGCTCGCTGAACAACGCAACCATCGGGCTGGCCGCAATGGTTGGCTTCGACCGTGTGGCCGCGCTGGCGCGCGATGCGGGCATCAAGAGCGCAAAGGGGACGCCATCGGTCGCCATCGGATCGTACGATGCTTCTCCGCTTGAAATGGCAGGCGCCTACACGGTCTTCTCCAATGCCGGAGTGCACATCGATCCGTGGATGCTGGCCAGCGTGCGTACGCCAACCGGCGATGTGATCACCGACTTTACGCCGAACTCGCAGCAGGTGCTCGATCCGCGTGTGGCGTTTTTAACGACCTACATGATGGAGGCTGTTCTGCAGGGCAACGGCGGCCAGCCGTGCGAGGTGAACGGCAGAAACATGTGCGGCACAGGCGCGGGTATTCGCAACATGGGCTTTACCGCGCCGGCGGCAGGCAAAACCGGCACCAGCCATGACGCATGGTTCGCAGGCTTCACCAGTAACCTGCTTTGCATTGTGTGGGTGGGCAACGACGACTACACCGACATCAAGATGGAAGGCGCACACGCGGCCGCGCCCATCTGGGCCGACTTTATGAAGCGCGCCACTCAGTTGCCGGCATACTCGGATACGAACGACTTTACGCCGCCACAGGGCGTGACAATTGTGACGTTGGACAAGAATACAAATCTGCTGGCCGACGATGCATGCCCGGACGATTACACCGCCGCATTTCTTGATGGAACCGCTCCGGTGAACACCTGTGATCATCCGCCGGATAATCGCAACATCTTCCAAAAGATGTTTGGTATCGGCAAGCCTGGCAACTAGCGCGCTGCTTTGGGCAGCATCCTTGTGAAGCAGAGTACGAGCGATGACCCAACGAAGAACGTTCCTTCAATCCGCCGCTGGAGCACTCGGCGTTGCGGTATTGTTGCCGGGTTCCGCTCAGGCAAGAACGCTCACCAAACAAGATGAGTCTGCGAAGCACCTGCCAGACTGGCAGCCTGGCACCCTGGAAATTCATCACATCGATACCGGCAGAGGCAACGCGACGCTGGTGCTGGGGCCGGACGGAACTTCCATTCTGATCGATGCAGGAGAAGCACATAGTCCGGTCAAATTCATGTCGCAGGCTCTGCCCGACGCGAGTCGTACGGCAGGTGAATGGATTGCGCGCTACGTTGGCAGGCAGCTGAAGAGAACCGGAGAGACGCAACTCGACACCCTCCTCCTGACTCATTTTCACGGCGACCACGTAGGCGAAGTATCGTCATTGAGCCCGCGCAGCAAACGCGGCGGCTATCGCCTGACCGGTGCCGCATTTGTTGCCGACGCGCTCCCAATCGGCACAGTGATTGACCGCGGGTGGCCAGACTACTCTTACCCGGCAGCGCAGACAGATACTTCCGCACTGAATTACATTGCCCTAGCCCGCGCTCTCTCTGCACGCGGCGCCACTGTGCAGCGCGCACAGGCAGGTTCAAGCAATCAGATTCGTTTACGCAACCCCAATGCATACCCGAAATTCAAAACACGCATCCTCTCAGTGAACGGAACCGTGTGGACTGGCTCGGGCGACGCATCGAAGGCGCTGTTCCCTCAGCAAACCCGCGTCTCGCGCGAATCGTTACCCAGCGAAAATATGTGCTGCGTCTCCCTGCGTCTTGAGTACGGCGCATTCCGCTACTACGCGGGCGGAGACCTTTGCTCGGACACGGACTATGGGAAATACGCGTGGCACGACATCGAAACGCCGGTATCGAGCCTGGCCGGTGCAGTTTCTGTTGCGGTGGCGAACCACCACGGCTACTTTGACGCCTGCGGTCCTGAGATAGTGCGCAATCTACGCCCCCAGGCGTGGATCGTGCCCACCTGGCACGTATCGCATCCCGATCTCGGCGTACTGGCCAACCTGTGCAGCAGAGAACTCTACAGCGGCGAAAGACGGATTTTTGCCACCGGCATGGCTCCGGCCGCGCGGCTTGTCACCGACCGCTTCTCATCACAGCTCGCAAGTACCGAAGGACATGTGGTGGTGCGCGTGCCTGAAGGCGGTCGAATCTTCACTATCCATGTGCTGGATTCGCGCAATGAATGTGGAATGATCAAGGCATCGTTTGGGCCCTTCGACGCCTGAGCTACGCGCCGCAGAAATCCGTGCTCATTTTCAAAACGATCTCTCTGCCATCATCGGCTGGCATTGCGGACACCAGAAGGTAATACGCGCGTCCGGGCCCTGCTTGCGGCTTTCGATGCGTGTGCCGCATGTACGGCACGGCTCTCCTGCCCTGTCATAGACCCATACGCTCTCTTTGGGATCGCTGGCATGTCTGGTGCGGCGTTGCAAGCCGCGATAGGTAACAATGGTGTTGCCGGAATCCTCCATCACGTTGGCATGCAGCAGGCGATGTGACGCGGCGACCAACCCCGCGATCTGCTCGCCACTCAACGACGACACACGCGCGAAGGGATGTACGCCACAGACAAAGCAAATTTCAGACTTGAACTCATTGCCGATGCCGGCGAGCACATGCTGGTGAAGAAGAACATTGGCGATTTCTTCGTTGGCGCATGCAGCAATACGAGCGGCGGCGGCGTTCTCGTCAAAGGCCGGATCAAGAAGATCGAAGGATGACCGGGGAATGCGCGGATGACGCGCAAGGGACACGGCAGTGTGCATTTCCGCAACGGGTACGCGAAAGGCAATGGCGTGGTAGCGTGCGGTTTCAAGAGCGATGCGCATGTGATGCAAAGGCTTCTGCCAGTGTTCGCCGGGGCGGTAGATGTGCCAACTGCCGCTCATGAGCATGTGCGTGACAAGCGTATCGCCGCCGGAGAAATGCATGAGCAGCCACTTGCCGCGCGACTCGACACTTGTAACGTTGCGGCCGGTGAATGGAACGTCCTCATGAAAGCGCGTGATACGTGGCAGCGCGGATCGAAAGCCGGTGATTGGCTGGTCGACAAGAGCACGGCTGAGCGCGCGTGCGGTACGAAAAAGTGTATCGCCCTCGGGCATTTTTTACTGCACTCCCTGGGGCGGCTGCGAAATGGAAACGGGTACGCGGCGCAGGTGCATGCCGAGCGGTCCCTGATAGAAGCCGGCATCGAGCAGGAAGCGCGCCATGGGATGTTCGGGCACAGGCAGACCGTTGATGGTGGTGATGAGCACGCCGCGATGGCTGCCTGCATGGAGCCGCTGCTGGCCGCGCGCACAGAGAAAGTGCGCAAGTCCTGAGGCGGTGTGCGAGCGCTCAGGTTCGTCCGCGGACAGAAAGACGAGCAGGTTGGGATTGTTGCGGCGAAGCCATGCGACGAGCTGACCATTGCGCAGAATTACTTCCGCATATGCGGCGCGGGTGAGAATGCGAGGAGCACTCTCCGCGTCGTCCGGCATCGCTGGCAACGCAGGCCACGACAGAACAGAGCCGTAGGGATTCGCTGGATCGGATGCGGCCATCTGTACAAACTCGGGCTTCTCTTCCGAAGGAGCAGTGCGGAGCTGGCGTAGCAAATCGACGGCGGCAGGCAAAGCGAACTGCGTTGCGCCGAGACCGGCAACAAAGTAGCCGCGGCGAATACGTCCGGATTCTTCAAGCGCCTTGAGCACGTCGTACACGGCGCTGAAACCGCCGGGAATGCTTTCCGCGCCGACGGCCTCACGCGTAAGGATGCCGTAGCGTGCGAGGAGCTGCTGTGCAAGCGCGTGTGAGCGCTCCGTGCTGCTCACCTTTGAAGAACCCGCCGCGTGCAATGCCAATGCGGCCCAGCGGCCCTGTGCATTGGGCGGCGTGGTGCGGCGTGAGCGGAAAGATTGCCCGGAGTGCGTGCGGCGCGGCGCGCGGTCCGATTCCGGCCGCGCGATGTAAGCGCGCAAGGCGTGCAGAGAGTCGTTGGTGATCAGGCCGCGCCAGACAAGGCTCCACAGCGCGTCAATGGATTCGCCCGGATAACCGCCGCCCGCTGCCTGATGCAGGGGCTCAAAGAAGCTCGCACCGGAGGACTCGAGGATCGCGAGCAATTTTTCTTCGCGCTCGGTGAGCGGTTCGGCTTGCGGACGTGCCTGCGCAAGGAGCGGCAGTCTATCGGCGAGGAACAGGGCGATGCGCCCATCGCGTTCACCGAGCGGCTCAACGCCTGTCCAGGCAACTTCCCCCGCAGCGATCAGCGTATCCAGTCCGGAAGGGTCGTACCCTGCGATACGCGCGGGGAGAATCGTGGACTCAAGCAGCGATGCGGCAAGCGGCGCGCACTGCAGGCTTTCGATGGCATCAAGCAAGGCGTCCAGATTGGTATTGCGGCGCGGCGTGACAAGTCCCTGCCAGTGTGTGAGAAAGCGCGCGAGCGTGTGCTGCTCGACGGGTTCGACCTGGCGGCGCAGCTTGGCCAGCGACTTACGGCGAATCTGGCGCAGAATTTCCGCGTCGCACCACTCGCGATGGCCCGAACCCGGCGTGAAACCGCCTTCGAGCACGCGGCCTTCGCGTGCAAGCTGTTCCAGTGCGCGTTCGGCAGCCGCGGAATCGAGTCCGAAGCGATGCATGACCGCTTCAAGCGTGAAGGGACCATGGGTGCGCGCGTAGCGGCGAACGAGTTCAAGAACAGGATGTGCCACAGGCTCAAGCAGCGCGGTGGGTAGGCCTGGAGGTAGCGGAATACCAAGTGCATCACGATAGCGCGCCGCATCTTCCGCGGCGACGAAGCGCTTCTCACCAGCGATGCGCAACTCAAGCAGGCGGCGCACGCGAACGAGGCGGTCGAGCTCAACGAGCAATGCGGAATCGGCGACGCGGCGTGCGATTTCTTCGCGCGTGAGATCACCGAGGCGCAAACAGAGATCGTGGATGCCGTCGAGATTGCGCGCGCGTTGCGTTTCACCGAGGCATTGCGCGGTCTCTTCCACTTCGGCGATGGCATTCGCATCGAGCAGTTCGCGCAGGTCGGCCTCGCCAAGAATTTCGCGGAGCTGGTCCTGATCGATGGTGAGCGCCTGCGCGCGGCGCTCGGCTAGAGGCGCATCGCCATCGTAGAGAAAATTCGCAACGTAACTGAACAGCAACGACGAAGCAAAAGGCGAGGGCTTGCGCGTTTCCACAACATGGACACGCAGCTTGCGCTGGGCGACTTCGCCGAGGATTTCGGTCAACGCGGGCATGTCAAAGACATCGCGCAGGCATTCGCGATACGCCTCAAGCATGAGCGGGAACTGCGGATAACGCGAGGCGACGCTGAGCAAATCATAGGAGCGTTTGCGCAACTGCCAGAGCGGCGAGCGCTGATCGGGCCGGCGGCGCGGCAACAACAGTGCGCGACCAGCAGCCTCGCGAAAGCGGCCTGCGAAGAGCGCAGTCGCACCAAGCTGGCGAAGCACAAGCTGCATGGCCTCGCCGGGCTCCACCATGAGCCAATCTGCATCGGGCGGCTCATCGGTGTCCGGGAAGCGCAGCACAAATCCGTCGTCGGACCAGAGCGTTTCCACGTCTGTTCCTCCGGCGGCGCGAATGCGCGCGGCTACCGCCATGGCCCAGGGAATATGGATGCGGCTGCCGAAGGGTGTGAGCACGCACATTCGCCAGTCGCCCAGTTCGTCGCGTACGCGCTCCACCACGATAGTGCGATCATCGGGCACGTGGCCGGTGGCGGCCTGCTGGTCGGCAAGAAATTCGAGCAGATTCTCGGCAGCGTTCGGATCAAGGTCATGCTCGGCAACAAGCCTGGTGAGCGCGGCTGGTTTTGGCAGCGCGCGCAGTGTGCGTACGAGCTCGCCAATCTTGCGGCCAAACTCGAGTGGGCGGCCGGGACCATCGCCCTTCCAGAACGGCATCTTGCCGGGCTCGCCTGGAGCCGGTGTCACGAGCACGCGATCATGTGTGATGTCCTCAATGCGCCAAGTGGAGGCGCCGAGAATGAACGTATCGTTGGTGTGCGACTCGAAGACCATCTCCTCGTCAAGTTCACCGACGCGAACCGGCTTTCCCTCCGTGTGTGCAAGGAAGACACCGTAGAGGCCGCGATCCGGGATGGTTCCGGCATTGAGAATGGCGAGACGTGCGGCGCCATGCCGCGCAGAGACAATATTGCGGACACGATCCCAGGTGAGCCGCGGGCGCAGTTCACCGAACTCGTCGGAAGGGTAACGGCCACTGAGCAAATCAAGCACACCTTCGAAGGCTGCGCGGGTAAGCCGCGCAAAGGGGGCAGCACCACGCACAAGGCGGAAGAGTTCGTCGACAGAAACTTCGGCAGATGCAGTTTCAGATTCTGCCTGGAAAAGTTCCGTCTGGCTGCGCTTCTTCGGTTGCCTGGGTAGGGATTGCGGCCGCGCCGAACCAACGATGGCAACGAGTTGCTGGCAGAGAACGTCGAGCGGGTTGCGCGGGTAGCGGGTAGATTCGATTTCGCCGTCGTGCATGGCGCGTGTGACGGCGGCACAGGCTACGAGATCGGCACGGTACTTCGGGAAAAGAACGCCTTCGCTCACCGCATCGACCGAGTGGCCGGCGCGGCCAATGCGCTGCATGCCGCTTGCAACCGAAGGAGGCGCCTCAATCTGGATAACGAGGTCGACCGCGCCCATGTCGATGCCGAGTTCGAGCGTGGAGGTGGCGCAGAGCGCCTTAATCTGGCCAGCCTTCAATTGCTCCTCAATCACGGAGCGCTGGTGCGCGGCAAGGGAGCCATGATGCGCACGGACAAGGGGCTCGCCTGCAAGATCGTTGAGTGCGCCGGCCAGCCGCTCGGCCACCTGGCGGCTATTAACGAAGAGGATGGTGGACTGCCTGTCGCGAATAATCTCAAGCAAGCGCGGGTGGATCGCATTCCAGATCGATACACGGCGGGGCATCTGCGAGGCCGGTCCGGAAGGGATTTCTTCGATGGCATTGAGGCGCGCCATATCCTCAACTGGAACTTCAATACGAAGACTTAACTGCTTGGGACTACTTGCCTTGACGATGGTGACCGAACGGTAGCGAAGAGGTTCGGGAGACAGGACCGAGTCTTCCACATCTGTGGAAATTTCCTCGAATTCAACGCTCTCCGAAAGCTCGCCTGTAACTTCAATTTTCCGCTGGAAAAGTATTGATTTTGCGTTTTGGTCTGAATCTTGAATTTGTGCCGCTGTCTCGTTTCCCACAGGAATTTCCACACCACCCAGAAAGTGCGCTACTTCCTCCAGCGGGCGCTGTGTTGCCGAGAGGCCAATGCGCTGCAGAGGCTTCTTTCTGCTCCTTCGAACGAGAGCTTCAAGGCGCTCCAGAGTAAGCGCCATGTGAGCACCGCGCTTGGTGGGAACAAGCGCGTGGATTTCGTCGATGATGACGGTTTCAACCGACGCAAGGGTCTCTGCCGCGCGGGAGGTAAGCAGCAGATAGAGCGACTCCGGGGTGGTGATGAGAATGTCGGCTGGGTCGCGCAGAAAGCGTGCACGCTCGCGCTGCGGGGTGTCGCCGGTGCGCACAGCGATGGATGGCTCATGGAATTCGATTCCCTGCTTGCGGGCAAAGCTGGCAATGCCGGCGAGAGGTGAGCGAAGGTTGCGTTCCACATCGACGGCGAGTGCCTTGAGCGGAGAGACGTAGACAATGCGGGTACGGCCTCGCGGGGCTCTCGTTCCGCGGCGAGTGATCGATGGACCGTGATCAGCGATCGACCGGTCCGACTCTGAAAAAGCTTTGCTCGCCCCGCCCAGCATTAGCCGGTCAAGACACCAGAGAAACGCGGTAAGCGTCTTGCCGGTGCCGGTGGGTGCGGTAATCAGTACGCTCTCGCCGCGGGCAATGACCGGCCAACCCTGCCGTTGGGGTGCTGTGGGGCCATCGAAGACAGCGCGAAACCAGGCAGCTGTGACGGGATGGAAGACCGCAAGAGGATCTGCGATTTCGGATTCCGATTTGGTGGTAGATGGCGGCATTCCTGTTCCGAGAATAGCGCGGACGAAGGCGAAGGTAAAGCGAAAGACGGTAATGGATGCCCTTAAACAATTTGGCGCTGGAAAGAAGAATCATCCGAATCGAAGAGGTTCGATTGGGACGCATCGCGAAGTGTCACGAGCAGTGCGACTTCAACGATGCACACGCTGATACCCTGAGTTTGCTATGCGCTCCCATCTGGCAACTTTGCTCGATGACTTTCGCCGCTTCGATCGCGGCATTGCCGTCGTGCACTATCGTGGCAACCGGCGGCGCGTGGTGCGCTATGGCGAACTGGCGCGGCTCGCCGGACGGTTTGCCGCGCTGCTGGAGCAACGCAGCATCGGCTCTGGCGATCGTGTTGTGCTGTGGGCGGAGAATTCCGGCGAATGGATCGCCGCTTTCTATGGCTGCATGCTACGCGGCGTTCTGGTTGTGCCGCTGGACGCATACGGAAGCACCGATTTTGCTCTGCGCGTGGCAGCGGATGTGAACCCGAGCCTGGTCGTGGGCGATGCAGAGTTGTTGGCAAAGCTCACGAAGCACACAGACGCGGAGTGGCCGGCACTTAGCTTCGAGGAATGGGAGTCTTCCCTTCCCGTGCATGAAGCTGGCCCGGTTGAAGGTCTGAACGGTGACACTCCGTTGCAGATTCTCTTCACGTCCGGCACTACGGGCGAACCGAAAGGAATTGTGCACACGCACGGCAATGTGCTGGCGAGCGTTGGCCCCATCGAGCAGGCTGCGCAGAAGTACATGCGCTACGAAAAATACGTGCACCCGCTGCGCTTTCTGCACACGCTGCCGCTGAGCCATGTCTTCGGACAGACGATGGGTTTGTGGATTCCGGCAATCTTCGCTGCGGAAGTACACTTCGAAACGCGGCTCGTGGCTGCCCGGCTTGTCGAGACGATCAAGCGTGAGCGCATCAGCGTACTGGCCGCCGTGCCGCGCGTGATGGCACTGATCAAGACACACCTTGAGTCACGCATTTCCACACTTCGCGAACGCATGGCGTACTGGCGCGGCAAACCTGCCGGCAAGCTGGGATGGAAGAAATGGCGGCGCTTCCGCGATGTACACAGCGCGCTTGGCTTCAAATTCTGGGCGCTGATTTCCGGCGGCGGTGCACTTTCGGCCGAGCTCGAGCATTTCTGGAACGGGCTTGGATTTGTTGTCGTGCAGGGCTACGGTATGACGGAGACGACCGCGCTCATCACGCTTAACCATCCCTTCCATGTGGCGCGCGGAACCATCGGCAAACCGCTGCCGGGGCGCGAGGTGAAGATTGGCGCGGACGGCGAAGTGCTGGTACGCGGACCAATGATTTCGACAGCTACGTGGCAGGGCGGCGCACTGCATCAGCGCGAGGATGATTGGCTGGCAACCGGCGACCTTGCCGAACAGCAGGCAACAGGTGAACTGAAGTTTCTCGGACGCAAGAGCGAAGTGATTGTCACTGCCTCCGGCGTGAACATTCATCCAGAGGACCTGGAGGCAGCGCTCGATGCACAGCCGGGCATTGCCGCAAGCGCCGTGGTTGCGCTTGAAACCGCTCAGGGCCCTGTGGCATTTGCCGCGCTTGCGCTGCGCGCAGGTGCGGACGCCGCGGCTGCCGTGGATGCGGCGAATGCGGGTCTCGCCGAATTTCAGCGTGTGCAGCGCTGGATGACATGGCCGGAGCCGGATCTGCCGCGGACATCCACAGGAAAAGTGAGACGTAAAGCTGTCGCCGAGTGGGCAGCAGAACAGATGGGCACGTCGGCATTGGAAGGCGCGTCGGCAATCGCGACGTCCCATCATGATTGGCTGCTGGCTTTGATCGCTGAGCTTGGCGGCGAAGTGCCGGCAACCGGCGGCGACGAACTGCGGCTGAATGAAGATCTGCATCTTGACAGCCTGGCGCATGTGCAACTGGCGGCCGCTCTGGAAGAACGTATCGGTGCGGGCCTGGATGACGATGCCATCGACAATGCACGTACTGTTGGCGATTTACGCACACTTGTTGGAGGAGCAACTCCGGCAGGAAACGAACATGCGGGCGCCGATCAAACTCCGGCGAAGCGAGCCGTACCAGCGCCTATGGTCGATCCTTCCACCGCGCAGGGTTCGAATGCATCTCCGCCTTCCATCCCGCAGCCGGCCGTGCCTCCAGCGCCTGGGGACGATGAAAAATTCCTCTATCCGCGCTGGCCATGGTCGCGCCCTGTGGTGTGGGTGCGGAATGCATTCCTTGAGCTGATTGCACAGCCGCTGGTGTGGTTTCTGGCGGCGCCAAAGATCGTGGGATCGCCCGATCTGCGCGGTACCGAGCCGATGCTCATCGTCTGCAACCACGTGACCGCTTACGACGGCCCGCTTGTGCAATATGCGCTCCCTGCACATGTACGCCGCCACATCGCCGCGATGATGGCCGGCGAAATGCTCGAAGATTACCGTCACTTCCGCAATCCTGAACGGAAGCCGGGACAGAATCGCTTCATGCTCTTTGGCCCGCTCACCTATATCCTTGCAACAGGTCTCTTCAACGTTTTCCCTCTGCCGCGCCGCCGAGATTTTCAGCGCAGCTTCCAGCATGCGGGCGAAGCGCTCGATCGCGGGTACCACGTGATGGTCTTTCCTGAAGGCACGCGTTCCGCGGCGGGTAAACTGGCGCGGTTCCGCCCTGGAATCGGACTGCTCGTGAAGCAATCGCACGCAGCGGTTCTGCCCGTCGCCATCCGCGGACTGGGCGAATTAAAGGAACGCGGCGGAGGCTGGTTCCGTTCCGGCAAAATCGAGGTCCATGTCGGCGAACCTATCCGCTTCGCCTGGAATGCGACGGAAACTGAGATCACCGGGACGCTTCAAGCGCAGGTTTCCGCGCTGCTGGGCGTATCCTCGCCTTCCTGATTACCGTCAGGCAAGCTTAGCGCTGCACCGGCGTAAAGTGGCAGGTTCCTCCGGCCAGAACGGCCTTCCAGAGGGAAGGGTCCGCGGGCTGCTCGGTGGAGCCAAGAAAGAGGACACCATCTGGCGCAAGCAGCCGGTGAATTCCGGCCAACAGCGCCTTTCGTGTTTCCTGTGAAAAGTAAAGCATCACGTTGCGCAGGAAAATTATGTCAAATCGATCTGTGAATGGAAGCGGCGATATACACAGATTAGCCTTGCGAAAACTGCACATTTGCCGGATTTCTGTCTTCGCGATCCAGTCTTCACCCACATGATCGAAGTAGCGCACGATGAAGCGCGCCGGCAGCCCGCGATTCATTTCGATGCGATGGTAGACCCCGCTCTGCGCACGATCGACGACTTCCGACGAGATGTCAGTTCCCTCAATGCGAATGTTCCACGATGCGCACTGTGGAAAGTTCTCCTTCAACAGCATCGCAATCGAATATGCCTCCTGTCCCGTCGAACAGGCCGCGCTCCAAAACCGAAGCCTGCGCGTGCCCTGCCGTTCTTGAATCATCTGGGGCAGCAGGACTGTACGCAACAATTCAAACGGCCGGCCATCGCGAAAGAAGCTGGTCTCATTGATGGTCATGGCCTCGGCCACCAACCGCTCAAGTTCGGGGTTCCGTCGGACGCGGAGGAACCGCACCAGTTCTTCGAGATGCACCATTCCCTGGGCGCGCAGCATACGTGAAAGGCGGGTATCGAAGAGATAGTCGCGCGAGGGGTCAAGCACATTCTGCGAATGTGCATGCACGATCTGGCGCAGATAGGCATAGTCGACTGTTGCTGCGCTTGCCATCGTCAAGCCACCGTCTCTCTGAGCTGGCGCGCGTCGTTCGCCATGCTGCCGCAGAGCTTCAGAATCTCTGGCGCAATGGATTGAAGGGGCAAAATGCGGCTTGCCAATCCGGCATTCGCCACAGCACCAGGCATGCCCCAAACAGCGCTTGTCGCGCGGTCCTGCGCGATGACGTTTCCTCCCTTGGAACGAATCAGGCGGCAGCCTTCCAAACCGTCCGCCCCCATCCCTGTAAGAACCACTGCGAGCACGTTTGCGCCATATGTCTGCACGGCGGAACGGAAGAGAACATCGGCCGCCGGACGGCAGCAATTTTCAAGTGCACCCTGCGTCAACCGCGCCTTAACCGTTTTGGAATTTCTAACCGGAACAATCTCCAGATGCCAGTTGCCTCTCGCCAGATAGACAGCCCCAGGCTGCAGATCAAGCCCATCCGCTGCCTCACGCACATGCAATGCACAGCGTTGATCGAGATGTTCCGCAAGCAGCTGCGTAAATATTTCGGGCATGTGCTGTACCACCAGAATGGGCAGCGGAAACGTTGCGGGAAGCGCCGGCAACACCACGTCGAGCGCGGCGGGGCCTCCTGTTGAGACACCCATCACAACAACGGAGGGTGTGCCCAGAATCGGATTTGGCGGAGCTGTAACCCGCATCGGCCCAGGCGGCAGGATGGCGGAGCGCGGCGTTACAAGCGAATGGATGGTTTGCGGCAAGGGACGGTTGGGAGCAAGGGCATGAATCTTCGGCAGCAATTCCTGTGACAGCACCTGCAACGCCGCAGCCGGACCCGATTGTCCCGAGGGCTTCGCCACGTAATCCGAGGCTCCGCAGGAAAGCGCTTCAATGGTGACCCTGCCTCCGCGCTGCGTAAGCGAACTGCACATGATGACCGGCATCTTGTAGCCACGCGCCCGCAGTTGCCTCAGAGTGTTCAACCCATCCATCACGGGCATCTCCACATCCAGCAGCACCACATCCGGCCGAAGAGATTCCATACTTGCCAGGGCCGACTGTCCATCCCCGGCAACGCCTGCAACTTCAAGCGCCGCGTCGGAAGCAACCACATTCCGTAGCAGGATGCGAGTCACGGCAGAGTCATCGACAATGAGAATACGGATACGGCGCCTGATTGACATAGTTCAGTACTCCTGCAACCCGAGCATGGCGAGCTTCTCTTCCAGAGCCTCATCGTCAAACGGCTTCATCAGGTACTCATCGGCGCCGGCATCGAGCGCCCGCGTGATGAAGTCACTCTCCGCCTCTGTCGTCACCATCATCACCTTCATGTCGGTAAATCCGCTCGCACGCAGAGCAGTGAGCATCTCAT
Organism: Occallatibacter sp.; assembly: GCA_035550015.1. Lineage (GTDB taxonomy): Bacteria > Acidobacteriota > Terriglobia > Terriglobales > Acidobacteriaceae > Telmatobacter. The sequence goes on from DASZRJ010000015.1 coordinate 51,145, forward strand.
AGCCGTTCATCACGGGCATGTTCCAGTCCACAAGCGCCAGGTCGAAGTCTCCACCTTTACCGAGCAGATCCAGGCCTGCCTGACCGTCGCCGGCCTCTTCGCATTCAATTCCCTTTTCTTCAAGAAGTCCGCGAATAAATCCGCGGACAAAGCATGAATCGTCGACAATCAAAGCTCGCATGTGTTCCTCCGCGCCATAAAAATCAAGCCGCCTGCGCGGCGCCTAGCCGCACGGGGTCCAGGTATTCGGGGTTGAGCATCACAAGCAGTCCATCCTTTAGCTTGTACGTGCCCGCGAACAGCTCTCTACAGCTCTCATCAAGCGTGGAAGGATTCGGCTCATGAGCGGACGAAGGCACTGTCAGCACCTCGCCCACGGAATCCACCAGAAGCCCGAATGTTCCGTGGCTGCTTTCCAGAACAAGAATGTCCTGTTCCTCCTCCAATTGCGGCATGCCCAGAAGCTGGCGCAGGCTGACAGTGGTCAGCACGTCGCCACGATAATGCACGAGTCCGCCAACAAATTCAGGCGCCAATGGAACCGGCTGCGGCTGCGCATTGCCTACGATTTCAAGAATGTGGGCGATGGGCACGCCGAATGATCCGGTATCCACGCGCACAGAGCACAGCTCGACTGAAGTTTCTGTCGATGGCTCATTTCCTTTTCCATTTCTCTGGCCTGCGCTCATTGCGCCACCTCCGCAATCTGGCTCCATTCGCTTGAATTCTCTTCAGGGTCCGCCGGCAGTGCTGCAACCGAACCAAGATCGACCACACTGGTCACGCGCTCCTTCAGCGCGACAACTCCTGAAGCACGCATGCTGGTCCCGGCCTCAAACACATCCGCTCCCCGAGCAACATCCAACACCTGGGAGACCGCGATTCCCACATGACGGCTGCCCTCGCGGCAAACCACCACGATGAGCTTGGCATCCGGATTGCCTTCGGCTGCGCCCAGCAGATTCCCGCTGTCCTCCACGGGCAGAATTTGCCCATTGAAGTTCAGGACCGGACGATAGCCGATGTATTCGATGCGCGATACAGGAACCTGTTCGATACGCAAGACCTCTGACAACTGCACGCCTGCGCTACGTCCGGTAATCTCCACCAGCAAAAATTCAGAGTCGGTCACATCCCGCAGAGTTTCCATCACAGAGGCTGCGGCTGCTTCCTCCTCGGAGTTCATGGTCACTCCCACCTTCATCGCAATTGCGCCGGGGTCCAGAATCAGCGCCAGCTCTCCATTTCCAAGAATGGTTGCGCCGGAATAGAGACCAATGCCCTTCAGCGCGGCGCTCAGCGGTTTCACCACAATTTCTTCCGGATCGTTCAGGCCATCGACTACCAGTCCGAAGCGGCGGCCATCCGCATCCAGCACAGCAATGAAGCAGTTACGCCCCGTGCCGGCTCGGCCATGCGCGCCTGTCTCCAGCATGCCGTCCAGAAAAACCAGCGGCAGCAGCTTGCCGCGCAGGCGATAGAGCGGCGCATTGTCAATCCACTCAATCGCACTGCTGAAGCTTGACTCCGGCACATGCACCAGTTCGGAAAGCGCAGCCTGCGGCAATGCGTAACTCTGCTTGCCGCAGCACACAATCAGTGCCGGAATAATGGCCAGCGTAAGCGGGATGCGCAGCCGCATGGTGGTGCCTTTGCCGAAGCGCGAGTCCAGCTCAACCTTGCCGCCAATCTTCTCCACGTTGGTGCGCACCACGTCCATGCCCACGCCGCGACCGCTAACGTTGGTGACTGCGGAAGCAGTGGAGAAGCCCGGCAAAAAGACCAGTTGTAACAGCTCGCGCTCGCTCAGCAGTCCTGCGCGTTCGGCCGTGAGAAGTCCGCGTTCAATCGCCTTGTTGCGAATCTTCTCGACGGACATGCCGGCGCCGTCATCTGCCACTTCAATAATCACGTGGCTGCCTTCCTGCACAGCACGCAGGCGCAGCGTTCCCTCAGGATCCTTACCGGCGGCTTCACGCACGTCGGGCGGCTCAATACCGTGATCCAGCGAATTGCGCACGGCATGCGTGAGCGGATCTTTGATCGCTTCCAGCAGGCTCTTGTCGAGCTCCGTCTCCTGCCCTTCCATCTGCAGGCACACGCGGCGGCCCAGCGTTTGCGAAAGGTCGCGCACAATGCGCGGCATCTTCGAAAAGACATTCGACACCGGCTGCATGCGCGCCTTCATCACCGATTCGCGCAAATCAGCCGTCACCATATCCAGACGGCGCGAGAGTAGCGTCATGTTTGGGTTGCCGGCAGTTGCCTGCAGCACCTGATTCCGCGTGAGCACTAGTTCGCCCACCAGATTCATCATGCGATTCAAAAGCGACACATCCACGCGCAATGTGCTTTCCGCCGTGGACGCGCCCTGCATGCGGCCCTTGTCTGCTTCTGCAGGCAGCTTTGATGCAGACTTCTTCACAGCTTCCGGCCCGGCTTCGGCAGGTTCTGTGGAAACCGCGGCGGCAGTTGCTGCTGCGGCCGGAGCACTCACCGGCGCGTCTCCTGCCAATTTTGCCGCCTTGCGCGAACCTGCTTTCACTGTCGAGGCAGGTGCCGCTTGCGCACGCTTCTGCAACTTCTCTAGCCGGCTGATGAGCTCGGCGTCCACCCCGTCCCCTTCAGATCCGCTGGCTTCCACGGTTTTCAGAATGCACCGCAGTCCATCGAGAAGTTGCAGCAGTCCGGTAATCACTTCCGCCGTCGCTTCCAGCTTGTCTTCACGCAGCAAACCCAGCAGATTCTCGCCCGAGTGTGCCAGCTTCTCCAGCCGTTTGAACCCCAGGAAACCTGTCGTCCCTTTGATCGTATGCACGGCGCGAAATATCTCCGCCAGCAAAGCGGTATCGCCCGGACGCTCTTCCAGATCGGTCAGGCATCGCTCCATTCGATCGAGACCTTCCTGGCTCTCGATCAGGAATTCACGGGTCAATTCATCCATGCTGAAGAACCACCATCCTGCCGCCGGGGAACGCGCGACTTGGTCATCTCACAGTGGTTTATCGGTAAATCGTCTTCAGACTTGAACGAATAGGAAAAGCCAGGATTCAGTTGGCGGAATATACATCGCCCCTGGAATGCGTTAGCCTCGAATTCAATGGTGAAAGCGATGCACCCGCCGCGCAAAAGTGAATCCAGCGTGAGCCCTCCGCTTCAAAAGCTTTGGAGGACGGCCGAGAAGGCCGCACGCAATTCCTATTCACCCCATTCGGGCTTCAAAGTGGGAGCGGCTCTGAAACTCTCAAATGGCAAGATCGTTGCGGGCACGAATGTGGAGAGCGTTAGCTATGGGCTGACGATTTGCGCCGAACGCTCCGCCCTTGTCCAGGCAGTAGCACAGTATGGACCAAAGATTCGCGTCAAAGCCATTGCGGTTGCCAACCTGAACCAATCCGCCAGCACACCCTGCGGCGCCTGCCGGCAAATGCTCGCCGAGTTCACGGAACCCGATGCTCCTGTCGTGTTCCCGGTAACAAATGGTCTGCGCGTTATGCCGTTTCAGAAATTGCTCCCACTGGCATTTGCAATGGAGCGCTAGGGTCCCAGTCCCAGAGGAAACGATGTCCACTCACGCCGCACCTGCTCCGCACATGATCGACCTGATTCTCAAAAAGCGTGATGGCGGCACGCTCACAGAAGATGAACTCGGTTTTATCGCACGTGGCGCGGCCGACGCTTCCATTCCCCAGGAACAGCTTGCCGCATGGCTCATGGCTGCCTGGCTGCGCGGGCTCTCTCTCGGCGAAACACGGGCGCTCACGCTCGCCATGCGCGATTCGGGCGAGAAGTTCTCACCCGCGCATCTGGGCCGGACGACCGTAGATAAGCACTCCACTGGCGGCGTCGGCGATAAGACCAGCTTCCTCGTCGCGCCCATCGTCGCCGCGTGCGGCCTGGCAGACCCGATGATCAGCGGCCGCGCTCTCGGACACACCGGCGGCACACTCGACAAGCTCGAATCCATTCCCGGCTATCGCACCGCGCTTTCGCTGAACGAATTTGAACGCGTGTTGATCGACTGCGGCGCATCCATCGTCGGCCAGACGCCAAACTTGGTTCCAGCCGACCGCGTTCTCTACTCTCTGCGCGACCGCACCGGCACCGTCGAAAGCCCCGGCCTCATCTGCGCTTCCATTCTGAGCAAGAAGCTGGCCGCAGGGCTCAGCGCTCTCGTACTCGACGTCAAAACCGGCTCTGGCGCATTTCTGCGCAAGCAGGAAGACAGCGAACATCTTGCCGCGCTGCTTGTGGCAACAGCGGAAGCCGCCGGAACACGCACCGTTGCACTGCTGACCGACATGAGCCAGCCACTCGGTCAAACCGCGGGCAACTGGATTGAAGTGGCCGAGTGCGTGCGCTTGTTGCGCGGTGAAGAACTCGAAGCCAGTGCGGACCTGCGCGCGCTCAGCATGGAACTTGCCGGCTGGATGCTCTTCACCGGTGGCAAAACCTCCTCGCCCGAAGAAGGCGCGCGCCTTGCGGCTGCCGCACTGGCAGATGGTTCCGCGCTCAGCGTCTTCCTGAAGATGGTTGCGGCACAGGGCGGCGATACGAGCGTTTTCGACGACCTCACCGGCTTCCACAGACCCGGTGCGGCGCGAGTAGTGAAAGCCTGGCAGTCGGGCTTCGTTGCCTCAATAGACACAACCGCACTGGGTTGGGCCGTGCAGCGCACCGGCGCAGGACGCGAGAAGGCAGGCGAACCCGTCGATCCGCACGCAGGCATCGTCTTCCATGCCCGCAGGGGCGCGCGCGTGGAAGTAGGCCAGCCGTTTGCAACGATCTTTGCAACAAGCGAGTCCATGCTCGATGAACCCGAGCGTCTTCTGCGGCAGGCCATTCACTTTTCTGAAACTCCGCCGCCCGCCGTGCCTCTCATAGGCCGCATCTTCACGCGCGCCGAGGCAGAAGCCTACTTGCACGATGCTGTAAGGTAATCAAAAAGATGGTTTCTGCTTTCAGTGCGCCGTGAAAAGCTGAAAGCCGATGGCTGACGGCTGAAAGCTGCCGTAAGGAGCGTCCCTTGGGTCGTTTTACCGGAGTGCTTGGAATCCTCGCTGTCCTGCTGGCCGCTTGGCTTGGCTCAACCGATCGCAAACGCATCCGCTGGCGCACGGTCGCCTGGGGCCTCAGCCTGCAATTTATTTTCGCCTTCTTTGTGCTGCGTTTCACCTTCGGCCAGGATGCAATGAAATGGGCTGGCGATGTGGTCAACGCCATGCTCGCTTCCACCACTGCCGGCACCAAGGTTCTCTTCGGCGCGCTCGGCACGGCAAATACATCGCTCGGTTCCATCTTCGCGTTTCAGGTGCTGCCCACCATCATCTTCATCTCGGCATTCTTCGCCGTGCTCTATCACATCGGCGTGATGCAGATCATTATTCGCGGCCTGGCATGGCTCATGCTGAAGACCATGCGTATCTCCGGCGCTGAAAGCATGAACGTGGCCGCATCCATCTTCATGGGGCAGACAGAAGCTCCGCTCACCATCCGCCCGTTCCTGTCCAAAGCCACGCGCTCTGAGCTGATGACCATCATGACCAGTGGCATGGCGCACGTCTCCGGCGGCATCATGGCTATGTACATCGCGCAGGGAATCGCCGCGCGTCATCTGCTCTCGGCCGTCATCATGACATCGCCCGGCACTATCCTCATGGCCAAAATGCTCGTGCCTGAGACAGAAATACCCGCCACCGAAGGCAAGGTCGTCATCCCCAAGAACGAAGAGCATAAAGACGAAAACCTTATCGGCGCCATCGCACGCGGCACCATTGACGGTGGCAAGCTCGCACTCAACGTCGCCATCATGCTCATCAGCTTCCTGGCGCTTGTGGCGCTGCTTGACAGCCTTCTCGGCTGGGTTCACATGCACGCCGGCTTCGGCTGGATGCCCTCGAGCCTCGGCGAAATTCTCGGCTTCGTCTTCGCGCCCGTCGCTTGGCTCATCGGCGTGCCCTGGCACGACTGCGGTGCCATCGGCAACCTGCTCGGCACGCGCATGGCTCTCAATGAAGTCGTTGCCTACATCGGCCTCGGCGCGCAAAAGGCAACACTCGATCCGCGCTCCTTCACCATCGCCACCTTCGCCCTCTGCGGCTTCGCCAACCTCGGCTCCATCGGCATGCAGATCGGCGGCATCGGAGCGCTGGTTCCCGAACGCCGTAACGACCTGGCCCGGCTCGGTGTCCGCGCCATGCTGGCAGGGACAATGGCCAATCTGATTTCGGCTGCGATTGCGGGAATATTCCTGGGGTAGGAGCCTGTGAGCAATGGCAAACCAGATTGAGTCGTACTGGGAACTCGTTGAACCAATCTTTCGCGTAGTTGACATATACAACGGCTCTGAAAAATACCTGCAATCATCTTCGAAAGTTTCACGCCCGTCTCTTCTTCTTTTCGCGGCTCATATGTGCCTTGCAGAGATCCACAACGGCGGATTTCTGCAGTTCTTTTGGAACAACACGGGGGTGCTGGAGCCTGAAGCTGTGGAGGGGTTCACAGTAATTGGGATGAGCCAGATGTCTTCTCTGCTCACCGAAGCAGCAGCGTTACTTGGATCAACTTATCCGCGCGACAGGGAGCAGCGCTGGGATGCTCTTGTATTGGCATCTGGTCACACAGACGACGATATGGAACGGTTTGTTCAACAGCACCAGAACCTGTATCTTGCATTTGCTGAAGCGGCAAAGTCGCTTCCTTTCGATGCCATGGAACAAAAATTCTGGACAACTGCAGAAACTGAAAATGGCGGATTCCAGGAAGCCGCTACGCGATATGCTCGGAGCTTGCAATCTTTGCAATAGCTCTGCCCACCTCTCACCTAATCCCCAAACCTCTCCATCGCCCGTGCCTTTGCCTTGGCTGCTTCCTCTTCGCGATTCCGCGATGGAGCATTTGTCTCCAGCGTGGCCAGCAAACGTGCACTCGCCGCGGCCACCTCATTCACAGCTGCGTCAAACGCCGCTTCATTCCCTTTCGAAGGCTTGTTGTAGCCGCTGATCTTGCGCACAAACTGCAAAGATGCGGCGCGAATCTCCTCGTCCGTCACCGGCGGATCGAAGTTAAACAGCACTTTGATATTCCGGCACATCGCACTCCTCCTTCCCTCTTCTTCAGCGCCTAAACAAGACGCCCGGTTCGGCGCAACCGGTACACAATCGTCAGTACCGTCACCGTTCCGCAGGTCAGTAGACTTGCCGACATGCCCACCAGCAGCGATGGATCTCCCTGCAAATAGCCGTGCGCAATGCCCACAATCTGCAGCACGCTGAACCCTCCAAAAGTCAGCAGCGAAATTCCCTCATCGCTTTTCTTGCGCCACAGCGCAATGGCCTGCGGCACAAACAGCGCCGCATTGCCCAGCAACCCCAACCCGAAAAGCCAAGCCACAATTTGCTTCATGCGCTGATTGTTGCATGTGCGGTGTACCGGCCGCAGTCCAGACAGGGCTGCTCAGCCGGTCCCGCACCCAACCGTTACGAATGCGCAAAACAGGCAAATAACCTTCGTCGAACTGGAGCGCCCTGCACGGTAGAATCTTCCCAGCGGTAACTCCATCATGAGCAAACTGACTTATTTCGACCTGGTGAGCGAGGCGGCAGCCTTCGTCCGCGCAAAAATGCCCCCCAAACTGAGTGCAAATCCTCCTCAGGTGGGAATCGTGCTTGGTTCCGGCCTGGGCTCGGTTGCGGATCGCGTCACAGAGCCTGTTGTTGTGCCGTACAACGACATCCCTCATTTCCCTGAATCCACGGTAGAAGGCCATGCAGGACGCCTGATGATGGGCTTCATCTGCGGCACTCCGGTCGTCGTCATGCAAGGCCGCGTGCATTACTACGAGGGCTACCATCCGCTCGAAGTCACCTTCCCCATGCGTGTCCTGGCGGGCCTCGGCATACGGGTAGCCATCCTCACCAATGCCGCCGGCGCCATTGACACCAATTACCGCATCGGCCAGCTTATTGCGCTCACTGACCACATCAACATGATGGGCTTCAACCCGCTCATCGGCCCTAATGAGCCGCGTTTCGCGCTCCATGACAAGGCGGGCCAGCGCTTCTTCGATATGACAGAGGCCTACTCCAGGCGTCTTCGCGCACTCGCGAAAACATCGGCAGAGCTTGAGGGCTTTGAAATTGGAGAAGGTGTCTATCTGGCCGTCAGCGGTCCCAGTTTTGAGACACCTGCTGAAATCCGCGCCTTTCGCACCATGGGTGCCACGCTGGTCGGCATGTCCACGGTTCCTGAAACCATCGTCGCGCGTCACATGGGCATGGAAGTACTCGGGCTGAGCTGTGTCACCAACCTCGCCGCCGGATTGGGCAGCGGCCACTTGAGTCATGAAGAGGTTTACCAGGCGGGCCGTCAGGTGGAAAAACGCCTCGCCGGACTGCTTGAGCTGCTGGTTCCGCAAATCGCCGCCATTACGGACGGGCCCGCGTGAGCGCATCGCCAGCTCCGGCTGACACCTCCGGCCGGCTTCCATTTCCGCCCATTCTCATAGGCATCGCCGGCGCATCCGGATCAGGCAAGACCACACTGGCTGCCGAGCTTGCACGTACGCTTGGTGGCCTTCACTTCCCTCTCGACAATTACTATCGCGATCTAAGCCATCTGCCGCCCGAGGAACGCGCCCGCCAGAACTTCGACGACCCCGCCTTGATTGAGAACACGTTGCTCGCCTCGCATCTGGCGGCTTTGAGCCGCGGCAGCGCGATTGAGCGCCCGCTTTACGATTTCGCGCATCATATCCGCGTTCCTGGCAAATCAGAGACCATTCGTCCACCGGCCGTACTTCTTGTGGAAGGGCTCTTCACGCTCTATTACCCGGAGCTGCTGCCTCTCTATCAATTCCGTATTTACGTGGAAACGCCCGACGATGTGTGCTTCGCGCGCCGCCTCAAGCGCGATGTGGAAGAGCGCGGCCGGACTCCGGAGAGCGTGCGCGCGCAATACGAAAGAACCGTCCGGCCCTCCTGCCTTGCCTTTGTGCAACCCACAACCGCGCATGCCGACCTGACCATTGATGGCACGGAAGCACTGGACTGGAAGGTGGAACAGGTGCTGGCCGCCCTGCGCGCACGCGGGCTTCTTACCTTCGGCTCCTGAGGCTGTCGCGGAACAGAGCAGCGATTTCCGTTCTTGGTACCTTTGCCGATCTTTTCACACAGAACCAATCCAATCCACATTGCGTATCGTTACTGTGAAAAGAGCAATGGATATCTGGGTGCAAAAGCGCAGGGAGCAGATTGCCGGCTGGCTCCGCCAGGGCATGACGCCGCGCCGTCTTGCCCTCACGCTGTCGCTCGGCTTTGCCATCGGCTGCCTGCCCATGGTCGGCCTGCCCACGGCGCTCTGCGCGATTCTGGCTCTCGCCTTCGGGCTGAATCAGCCCGCAATTCAGGCTGCCAATTACGCCGCACTTCCCTTGCAATTACTACTGATTGGGCCGTTTGTACGGCTAGGCAGATGGATGATTTCCGCCGATCCCATCCACGGCGATCTGCTGCACACGCCGTTCACCAGGCTGCTCACCGAGTCCGGCACCCTGGCCGGTCAGGCATTCCTCGCCTGGTTCTTTGTGGCGGCTCCCGCAGTCTTGCTCCTCACCTTCGCGCTCACGCCGGTCCTCCGCCGCGTCCCCGCCATCGCCCAGACGGCGGAGTAACAATCTCCCAGGTTTCTACTGTTGGCACGGCCCAGGTCATGCCCTCCAAAAATCACCATGAACCGCGGGGCGCAGCCTTCACACAAATCGCTGCCTGATTGAACGCGATTATGGCTGGCCCGCCCGCCGTATCTGTCTCAGGCGCTCAGTGGCTCCATTCAATCCTGTCTCCAGGAAGCAGAAGGAGCTCTGAAGCGCCATCTTCAGTGCGCGGGAAATAGATTGCCGCATAATGATCGGGATTCAGTCGTCGAAATACCTGAGCAGACTCCAGCGCCGTCTTCCTCTTGGGCTGAGATAAAGGTCTCAAGAGAGTCGCAAGCGAAGCTCCCATCAGATAAGAACTGCGATGCCCGTTCAACGAGACGGTGTAATAAACACTTGGCGCGCCAGGAGGAAACTCTGCGCAAACGGTCCCCTGGATTTGGACACACTTCGCTGGATCGCTTTGATAGATGAGGTCTGTAAGCACGTCGAGTTGCCTCTGGCTAGATGCGCCAATCAGGATGCCACTGGAAACCTCGCGCTTTCCATAGACTCCTTCCAGAAAAAGCCGCAATACCGGTGTCCGAGCAAATTGCTGTGACAGCGAAAAAAGCTCCTTCCCTTCTGATCCCGAGCCATTCGCGCCACTCTGAACTTTCTGTGTAAGTTTTAGCCGCACACCTTTGCCGGGCGAGGGAGAACCTCATAGTGCGCGGTCCAATAGTTCACAGCCCAGGTCTGAGATGTGTCTTTGGATTGCGCACTGATCGATTTCCCTACAGGCTGGGTATGCTGGAGCCTGACTTCCATTCCTGGTGCCAGGTCGATGAATCCCATTCTCCGTTCGGAATAGAAAAACAATGGGACTTCGCCCGCCTGCAATGGAATTCTTTGCGCAATTGCCGCTCGAATCTCGAAGGCGGTGTGGCCCGAGGGGAAACAGCCATCTTCATTCATCCGCGCGAGCCCGTGCTTAAAGATCTGCCATTGCGATTCAATATCTATTTCGCGGTCAAGCGTATTCCACCCGGAAACACTCGGGCTCCGCACGATCCAGTGCCTCGAATCCCGTGGAGACGCCGGGCGAAGAGAGAAAACTTCACCGTTGATCGCGCACTGGTGCTTGACCTGCCTCTTCGCGCTTGCCGATCCGCCCGAAAGAACGAGCGTCGTTGTCTGGAAATTACCTGAATCGGAACTTTGAGCATTCGTCGGCACCAGCATGGGGGCGCCACCGTCTTCTCTCAGACGGAACCCATCTTCAATCGCGACTTTGTGGCCGAAGCATCCTGAGCAGCACAAAACCATCGCACAGAGAGTCACCTTTGACAAACTCTCTGCACACTTCGCACCCATTCTTATCGGCTCGATTATTTGTGTTTTTCGTTGCATTGATCTCTGAGTCAGCCCCGAGAAACACATAGATCGATGCCTCGGCGCGGAGTGTCCAATTAGCAATAGCCCTGTACGAAATGGACGTAGACCAGAACAATCGGATAGCCCTCGTCCAAAGAATGCCTCAGGCATAAACAATCCCAGCCGCTCCCCGCAGGGCTTCAGAGCACAGTCATGTATCATCCGATAGATTCTTGCTCTTCACTGAAACGGGGTCTTCCGATGCGCCTGTTGCGACATCTCCGCTTCTCCATCTCTGCCGCCGTCGGGCTTTCGTTCGTACTCTGCATCGCGGTGGCGCCCGCTCAGAAACCTGCTCCCATTCCGTACGACCACAATCCAGCCGTTGGCCGGTTCTACAACATCAACGGCTTCAAAATGTACACCGAGGTGTATGGCAGCGGGCTGCCACTGCTTATGATCCATGGCAACAACGGCGACATGAGCGCCTTCGCGAAGAACATCCCCTATTTCGCGAAGCACTACAAGGTCATCCTCGCAGACAGCCGCTCTCAGGGCCGGTCACTTGATCCCAGCCATCCACTCACCTTCGAGATGATGGCCGATGACTACGCCGCCCTGCTTGACGCCATGCACATACCGTCGGCTTACGTCATCGGTTGGAGCGATGGCGGCATCAACGCACTCCTGCTCGCCATCCGTCATCCTGAAAAGGTCAAGCGCCTCGCCTCAACCGGCGCCAACCTCTGGCCCGGCGCCGACGCCTTCAAGCCCGGGCTCTGGGATGACTTTAAGAAGGAGTACGAATCCGGTCTTCACAAAACCTACACCACCGCAAAGGAAAAGAACGACCGCAAGCTTTTTCTCCTGGACTGGCAGGAGCCGCACATCACGCTTGCTCAACTCCACACCATCCAGGCGCCGTCGCTCATCATCTGTGGCGACCACGACCTCATTTCTGTCTCCCACACCGTTCTCATCTACCAGAACATTCCCCACGCCAACCTCTGGGTTGTGCCCAACTCCGGCCACGACACCCTGATCGAACACGCCGATGACTTCAACCGTCTGGTCGACAATTTCTTCACCCAGCAGTACAAGGACTTTCAATAAATCCGGCACGCGGCACTTGTTGGCAGATAGCACAGGAACAGTATTCAGTAGAACGCAACCGGAACCTCAAGACAGGCCAACGTTTTGCTCTCTATCCAGACTCAATGTGTGCATTGGGGATTTGGCGCAAATACAGATGCATTGATGACGCGGATGGCGTTTGTCGATACGCATCGCCGCTAAGCTCATTCATGCGCCACTTTGGAACCTCGCGCATGTAAATGCGTAACTATGAGAATGGTGCTCCCATGAACCGGATGAAGGCTGTTCTGCGATCCTTATTGTTCTTAGCGGCTTGCCCGTTTGCGCTGATTATCACGACGTCCTTCGTGAAAACAACATCCTTCGCGAACACGATTAAGGTGGGTGCGATCACCTGTGCCGTGACGTATGGTCTGACAGTCCTATTTCTGCGCTGGGACGGCTGGAAACTGAGCGATGCCGGCCTGGAACTGACCTCAAAGACCGTGCCGCGTGTGTTATTCGGCGTCATGATTGGATCGGCGCTTGTGGCGTTCCAGGAGGGCTTGCTCTTTATGAGCGGTCATACCCATTGGACTTACCAGGGTGACGCATCGCCGGCAGGATCGCTATTGCTTGCATTCACGGCATACTTCCTGCTCGCCCTGCGAGAAGAAATAGCATTCCGCGCGTATCCACTGCGGCGCCTTGAGCATGATCTGGGTATGTGGGTGTCCTTGGTGAGCCTGGGGATTGTCTTTACGCTTGAACACCTCGCGGGAGGCTTGTCGTGGTCCCTGTCTCTGTTGGGGCCGTTCGCCGGTGCCATACTGTTCGGTATGGCGGCGTTGGCCACCCGTGGCATCGCCGTTCCTCTGGGTATCCACTTTGCTTTCAACCTTGGTCAGTGGGTCATGGGCCAGAAGGAAACTGCAGGACTCTGGCGGGTCTCCGTTGATCCAGCATTCCAAAAGCAGGCTGAAGCTCTTGGTTACTCCGCCTATATTTTGGGGACTCTAGCAGCAGCCTTTTGTTTCTGGCTGCACTATCGGAGGCGCTTCGATTCGTCCGTTGATCACAAAAATAGAAACACATAACAGTCGAGGTGCTCGACGTGCACCATGGTCAGAACACCTGCTTGTCATCCCTTCTGGTCCTGATAAGTCGGCTTGTTTCCACTGATCCATCGGCAGTTCCGACCTCAACCGTTGACTCTGGCTCAAATCGCTCATCGAGTTCATTCTTGCGTAAGCGCACTGGCTCCAGGAAGTTCCACCCTTTCGGCAAACTGCCACTCACCTGGTGGCTTGTCTGGCCGTGCTAGACTTCCGCGCATGCATAAAAAGGGATACAGTCTGCGCTCTATCCTGGCTTTGCTTGCACTGGGAACTGCCTCTGCTCTGCAGGCAAGCGTGCCATCCGGATCAATCGACGACTTCATCGCTGCGGAGATGCCCCACTCCGGAGCGCCGGGCCTCGCCTATGCGGTCGTTGAAGACGGCGCGGTTCACGCAGAAGCGCGTGGCAACGTTCGGATAGGAAGCAGCAGGAAGGTAACGCCGGATACTCCGTTCCTGCTTGGCTCCATCTCCAAAAGCTTCACGGCAATCGCTGTGATGCAACTGGTGGAGGCGGGCAAGGTTCAACTGGATACTGGAATCTCCCACTATCTCGATGCGTTCGCAGACCGTCCCTCAGGCGCAATCACTATCCGCCAACTGCTCAGTCATACAAGCGGCTATTCAACCCTGCAGGGCAACCAGACGCACGCCGGCCTGACCGGGAACACGGACGGGATTGCGCTCCAGGCCGGGCGCATTGCGCAGTGGACGCCTGCCCACAAACCCGGCATCAAATGGGAGTATTCCAACGCAAACTACGAGATTCTCGGCGCCCTCATCGAAACGGTAAGCGGCATGCCGTATGCGCGCTATATCGAAACAAAGATTCTCCAGCCTGCCGGTATGGAGCACAGCTTTGTCGCCGACGGACAAAGCCATGACGCGATGGCCGTCGGGCATCGTCCCTGGTTCGGCTCCAGGCGCCCCCTTGAAAACACCCGGACGGATCCCGTGACGGCTCCGCAAGGCGGCGTCATCGCCAGCGTCCGCGATCTGGCTCGCTACCTGGCAATCATGATGAATGGCAACGACGACATCCTCTCTGCAAAGGCAAAAGCCGAGATGATGCGCCCGGCCAGTGCGGCGTCGCCCTTTTACGGCTTCGGCTGGTTCATCGACACCGAAAAAGGAACCGTCTTCCACTCCGGCTCCAGCCCTGGGTTTGAAACGCTTGCCACCATGATTCCGGCAAAGAACAAAGGCGTTGTCGTCCTGGTCAATGCGGGCAGTGGAATCGGATTTGGAGAAACCGCGGGACTCCGCAACGGCATTACCGCCCTGGCCCTCGGTCTCGACTACGCCGGCGAAGGAAACCGCCTGCAACAAAAGGCATTGTTTGTAGGACTGGTTCTCCTGCCCCCTGTCTTTCTGTTCAGTATGGTGTGGGCATGGTTGCATCGCGGCGCGCTGCGTGCCAAGTCCGGTCCTTTCGGCTTGTTCAGCCTTTGGTTCCCCCTGCTCACAACGCTCGCCATGGCCTGGACCTTCTTCTTCCTGATACCGCGGCTCTTTGGCGTTTCCATAGGGACCTTGCGCCTTTTCCAGCCTGACCTGGCACTGATCATGACCGCAGCAGCAGCCACTGGAGTGATGTGGGCTCTGTTCCGGCTTGCAGTGGCCTACACTGGAGCCAATCGAGCTTGAGTGAGCGGGCATATGCTCTTCATTCTCCAAAAAGTCTCCCTGCCCGCAGGGGTTCACAGCCGTGCTCGAAGCGCAGCCAGCCTAAACAGTGTTTTTGACCGAACCACCCGCACTCAATTCTGCCGGCACTCGTTACCATGGAGAAATCAACCCACCACTGAATCAAGGGGAGAGCATGTTCACCGCTCCTGACAGATTTGAATTTGCTGACAGACTCGCACTTCTGCTCTCCGTTCAATTGATCATGTCACCGGCTCCTGCAAGCGAGATCACCCGGATAGAAGTCGAGAAAGGGTCCATCAATAGAAAGGCAATCGGATACATATACGGCTTCATTGATTCCGGCCTCAAGTGCCAAGATCAGGACATCGCCGATTACGACGTGGGGCTGCCTATCTTGCGCCGCGTCCTTCGAAAACTGTTCCCGCGCCATGGGCAAGCCTATCTGGACTTCCTGCTCAGTCACTTGGACGATGATCTGGTGGCACTTGGCATGAAAGTGGGAAGTGGGGAATATAAGGAGTTCTTTTACTCCGGTGGCACTCCGTTTGGACTGGCACAGTTCATTCTTGACGCCTGAGTCAACCTTGTCCGCAATACGCGCGGATGGGCAGATGGCAGGTGCCCAGTCAAAGGCCTGTTCAATGCACCAAACGATTTGAGCGAAGTTGTGCCCCGTTCATCATGAAGCGATGAGTGGGCGTCCACTGCATGCTTGCTATCAAATATTCATTCCTGAATATAACAAATTATGTTATATTCGAATAGATATTCCCATGACAGGCAAAGACCTCAAATCCGCACGCACGAATGCCGGCTGGACGCAGGAACAGGCGGCATCCCGGCTCGGTCTTACGCAGGAATATCTGTCGATGGTCGAGCGAGGCCACAGACCTGTCAGTGCTGCCCTGATGAAACAGGCGCTCCGCGTATTGGACTTTCCACCAACCTCTCTCCCCGTCGCCGAGAGCGGCGCTCGCTTGAATCCGAATGTGCTGCAAGCGGAACTCGGCGCGCTTGGCTATCCGGGGTTTAGCTACCTGCGCGGCACAGCGCGGCACAATCCCGCGGAGCTTCTCTTCTTTGCCCTCGACCGCGATGAGCTCGATGTGCGGCTCGTCGAGGCGTTGCCGTGGCTTGCCCACTCCTTTCCCGCGATGGATTGGAAGTGGCTAACGCGGCAGGCAAAGCTCAACGACCGCCAGAACCGGCTCGGCTTCGTCGTCGCTCAGGCAAGGCAACTGAAAAAAGGCGGCACCGGTGTAGATCCCGCACGCCTCGCGCCTGTCGAAGAAGTACTCGAGCGCTCCCGGTTGGTCCATGAAGATACGCTCTGTCGCGAATCGATGACCGGGGCGGAGCGCCGCTGGCTCCGCAAACACAGGCCCGCAACGGCGCGGCACTGGAATCTGCTGACAGACCTCGACGTGAGAAACTTGCCCTATGCCGCCGCATGAGCAGGTGCCGGAGCCTTGGCTCTCCTTCCTCAACGAGCTGGACTCGCTGGTGAATGAGCCGGTTCGCATGGACTGCATTGGCGGCTTCGTGGTGACGATGCTCTACGGTCTCGAGCGGCCAACAGCGGACGTCGATGTTCTCGAAATTGCCCCTCCGTATGCCGCCAGGCGTTTCAGCGAAGTGGCGTTACAGGGCGGCCCTCTCCACCGTCGCCACGGGGTTTACCTCGACCAGGTTGGCGTCGCACAGCCGCCCTATGAATACGAGAGCCGTCTGCGCGAAATGTTTCCAGGCGTGTTCCGTCACCTTCGTCTCATGGCGCTTGACCCATACGATCTGGCGCTCACCAAACTCGAACGGAATATTGAACGCGACCGCAGCGATGTCCTGCACCTCTCCCGCACGGTACCGTTTCAACTCGACGTTCTCCGGGACCGCTACCTGACCGAGCAGCGTCCCTACCTCGGTGTTCCCGCGCGCGAGGATCTCACGCTCAATCTCTGGATCGAGATGATCGAAGAGGACCGGGAAAAGGCGTTCCTCCGTTCATAGCACGGCAGCGCCGCAAATGCAGATCACTAAATTTCGGGTCTAATTCGAGCAAATTTCGCCTATGTGCAGCCCCTGGGCATCGCTTTTGGCTACATAAGGCTTGCTTTTCCTGGCTTGCGATACCGGATATATCCAGCCATTTTGAGCCTGGCAAAACCAAACTTCAGGCTTGCTGCAAATCTCCGGCAGGAATGCACAAAAAAGTGCCGGGTTTATCCAGCATCTCTGCGATCTCGATTTATTTCGCGTAGGGATCGGGGACCGGAATCGCGCTGTCCACCCACGCGGCCTCGATCATGTCGCGCAGCATGCTTGCGCCGGCCGCCAGCCGCTCGGCCGCGAAGTCACGCGAAGCCGCGCTTCCCTCTCCCTCGAACCCGCCGGCCTTCTCGAGCTTGTAAACCTCTTCCACATGGGTGGCGCTCTCACGAAGGTAAGCAACGTAATCGTCGAAGATATCTCCCTGCAGCACATGCAGCGGCGTCATCTTGGGGGCCACATCCGAAGGATGAATGTTCGCTCCAACAAACACGCCCTCGAACTGCCAGTGGATCTTGTGGCTCGTGGTGTAACCATTGGGGTTAGGGCCGACCCAGCCGTTGTATTCGATCGTGGTGTGCAGCGGCTGCGAGCCGTCGCCCACGTAGTGCCCAAGCCAGCCCGCATAAAAAAGAATGGCCTGTTCCACCGGCTTCGTATCCGCGTGCTCCGCTGAAAGATGCCGGTACTCGCGGAACGCCGCCTTGAGCCGCTCCCAGACTTCGGTTGCCTGCCAGGGCTGCAGGCCGATTTTTGCCGGGTCGTCCCCGTGCGCATAGGCCAGCTTCTCAAAATCGAAGCGCCTGTGCGGCAAAGGACCCAAAGCATCGGCAAGTTCCAGATCTATAAAGTGTTCCGGTGCCTGCGCGGCGTTCAGTTCCGGCTCGCCGGGTGAACGCCAGCGGTCCGGTTCCGGTCCCAGGTATTCAATCTCATCCAGGGCCGCGGCCGTTCGCAAAAATGCGGGCGCATCTGCCGGCAGATGCAATACCGCCAGCCGGTTAATCATCCGGTGGCCCTCATTTCCCCATCCGTACGCACGGGGACAGAGAGCGCTAAGACCCAAAACCGTACAAAAAGTAACTTCGAGGAGACCCTTGGTGGAAGAACGGCGGCGCATGGCCACAGTATAGCGGGTCGCGAAAGACCACATTTTTGCCCTTCAAATCGGGGCCGGCTCCTGCAAAAGTTACCAGTTTGTACCACGTTTTCCACCACCGGAACCACGGTTACTCCCGGACACGTTATTTCGGATACAATCGGGCCATTTTTCAGTAATTTAGGCTTGAATTTTCGGTATAAGGTAGAGGGATATGACCGGGCCAGTGGCTAGGTCCATTTTCGGTGCCCAGTTTTCAAGCAGGAAGCCGATGCGCTGGTAGCCTGATGCCCGATTGTTGGAGGGAAACTGTCCTGCATGAACGCAGGACGGTTTCTGGAGGACGGTCCAACGCTCCCGCCTATCGGGCGGCTTGAATTGTGAGCGATGGCTCGCGAGTACTCGACGCCCAGGAGTTTGCAGAACGCATGGCTAAAAATGCAAACAGCAAACAGGGATTGCAGCCGGAGAAGTCTCCTCCTCCGATGTGGTCTGCAATCGCCGTGCTGTTCCTGGCGATGGCGGCGGGCGGCATCACAGCCCGGCTTGAAATGGGTCCTCGTTATGACTGGCTTTTGCTGGTGATTGCCATCGGTACAACCGGCGCCGTTGCCATGCGGTTGCTCGCCGACAACGCCGCCGAACGCGACGCCGAATTACGCTACGCGGGCGACCCCCTGAAAGATCTGCTCGACTCCGCAGGACCGATGGTATTTGCCATGGGTTTGGATGGACGGCTCACCTACGTGAACCCCGCATCCGAAAGAATGCTCGGTTATCACGCGTCAGAATTGATCAATTTGTCGCGTATTCACGATCTATTAGCCACGGGCGAAACAGAGCGCCTCCTGCAGGAAGTCGAAAGAGTCTGCGGCATCAGTAAATCCAGTGAGTCGCACGATCAAACGCAGTCGTTTTCCGACGTTGCCCGCGCACTCGCACCCAGCCAGGTTCCCAGTTTTGAGACCCACCTCAAACGCAAGGGCGGCGGGCTCTTCCCTGTGCGTCTTCAGATTTCCGCGCTCCGCGACCGCTCCGGTGGAGCAATCGGGCTTGTGGCAGTCGCAGTAGCTCTGGAACAAACGGCGGAAACGCAGGACTCCAGCCTTCGCAGTAACAACTCGCGCGAACGCTTCCGCGATCTGTTCGATAACTCGAACGAAATGATCGCCACGCTCGACCTTGCCGGTAAGTTTCTCTACGTGAATCCTGCATGGAAGCAATGCTTCGGCCTCGATCATGGCGCTACGCTTGAGCAGGAACCGTTCACCACCGTCTTCTCCGCCAACTGCCGAACGGAGGCTGGAGGTCTGCTTCGCCGTGCGCTGGACGGCGAATCGATTGACCGCGCACAACTGCGCAATGAGACGCAGGATGGGCGCCTGCAGGAGTTGGAGCTCAGCCTTCATCTGCGCCGCCGCGTGGGCAAGCCCATGGCTGTGCAGTGTCTGCTGCGGGATGTAACCCGGCAGAAGCAGCGCGAGCACCGCGTCGCACTTCAGCTTCTTGTCACTCAGATTGTGGGCGAAAATACGACTCCCGACCTGGCCGCGATGCGTGTGCTGGAAGCGCTTTGCGTTTCACAAGGCTGGGATATCGCCATCAAGTGGGACGTCAACACGGAAGAAAATGTGCTCGAATTTGGCACCGCATGGGGCGTTCCCGGCGCGGAGTCGGAAGCCATCATTCAGGAATGCATGCGCACCAAGATAGAACCTACCGATGGATTGGTGGGTCACGCATGGAGCGATGTGCGCGCTCAATGGGCACCAGACCTGACAACGGTTCCCACCAATCCGCGCCTTCGCGTGGCCATCACTAACCGCATGGTTTCAAGCTGGGCGGCACCGGTACAGGTAGGCGATGAAGTGCTTGCCGTCCTCGAGTTCTACAGCCATCTGCGCATGCGCGAAGATCGCGAGACGGTTGCAGCTGTAGAAACTGTTGCGGCATCGCTGGGCCAGATGCTTGCCCGCACACGCGAGCGCGAACGCGCAGAAGAACTAAGCCGCCAGCAGGAGATTCTGCTCAGCTCGGTTGCCGATGGCATCTGCGGCATGGACCGCAATGGATTTGTTCGTTTCGTTAATCCGGCCGCAAGCCGCATGCTCGGCGCGCGGCCGGTAAGCCTGATTGGCAAGCCCATTCACCAGATCATTCACGGCTCAGCGCCAACCGATCAGCGCTGCGGAGAGGATTGCCCGCTGCGCAATACAGTGGGTTACCGCCGTTCACTCAGTGGCGAGGGAACAATTTTCCGAAGCAACGGAACCGGCTTTGCCGCCGAATACTTCCTCAACCCCATTCTCGACGAGGGCCGCTTCTCAGGCTCCGTGCTCAGCTTCCGCGATATCAGCCAACGCTACGCTCTGGATCGCATGAAGGATGAGTTCGTCTCCACAGTAAGCCATGAGTTGCGCACGCCTCTCACATCGATTCGCGGAGCGCTTGGACTGCTCTCTTCCGGCATGCTCGGAACGATCAATGAGAAAGCAGCAAATTTGCTTCGCATTGCACTCACCAACTCCGAGCGGCTCGTTCGCCTCATCAACGATATTCTCGACCTGGAACGTACGCAGAGTGGCCGCGAACCGCTCACCTTCCGTCCTGTCCAGATGAACGATCTTGTGCGCCAAGCAATCGATGGCGTGCAACTGGTTGCCGAAGCGGCCGGCGTCATGCTCATCCACGATAAAACGCGTGCCGAAGTGATCGCAGATTCGGATCGCCTGTTGCAGGTGCTTACCAATCTTCTTTCCAACGCGGTTAAGTTTTCGCCTCCTAATTCGGCGGTCTCCGTCATGCTGCGACCCGGCGCAAGTGGCATCACGCTCTCTGTCATTGACCAGGGACGCGGTATTCCCGCCGATAAACTCGAGGCAATTTTCGAGCGATTCCAGCAAGTGGATGCGACCGATTCACGCCAGAAAGGCGGCAGTGGACTGGGCCTCGCCATCTGCCGCGCGATTGTTACGCAGCACAATGGCCGCATCTGGGCCGAGCGCAATCCAGTCCGCGGCTCCACATTCAGGGTCTATCTTCCCTATCAGCCTGCCTCCGCGGGCAAGGAGCTTGAGGGCGATATTCATCCTACCCCGCAAGGTGCGGTCCTTGTTGCCGACTCCGATGGCAAGACTCGTCCGCTCATTGCCGAACAGATGTCGCGGCATGGCTACCGCGTGGTGGAAGCCAATACGCCAGAGCAGACGGTTGCGGTGGCGCACGAAGGCGTAGAAGCCATCCTGCTCGATACCACGCTTGACGGCGTGAATGGCTGGGAGATACTCCCACTCCTGCGCAGAGAGAATCCGGAAGCGCTCACGCCGGTGGTCGTCACCAGCGTGGCCATACAGCAGTCATCCATGGACGGCCTAACAAAGACTCCACGTCTGAGCGCACGTCCTTCGGATGACACCTTGCTCACTGAACTTGCGCATGTGCTGTGCGAGCCATCGGAGATGATGCGTATTCTTGTCATCGAAGACGATATAGATCTGGCCCGCATGATTGGCCGCGTCTTCACCATGGAGCGCATTGCTGTCAAAGTAGTGCACTCGCGTCAGGCAGCTTTGGACGAGTTCCTCTCTTTTGAACCGCACCTTCTTGTACTCGACATCGGATTGCCCAATGGAGACGGATTCAACATTGTCGAATGGCTGCGGCAACGCGAAGAGCTGTCTCAATTGCCGTTGGTTGTGTACTCCGATCGCGGCGTTACTCCCGCCGAGCGTGGCGAAATGATGCTCGGTCCAACGAATTTCCTCACCAAGGCAAGTGTTGAGGCGGAGCAGTTGGAATCTCTTCTGCTCCATCTGCTGCGCAGTCCCCGCGAAATGGAGGAAGCGCCAGCACCTGTACCAGTGAGCCAGGATAGATGAACCGGAGCGCAGACTGACTCAAATCTGTCTTCGCTCCCCATAGAACTGGAGATTTCTTAAATGGCACGCCGTATCCTCATCATCGACGATGAGTCCGACATTCGCGAAGTAGCCGCACTCAGTCTTGAAACACTCGCAGGTTGGGAAGTCATGGTTGCCAGCTCAGGCGCGCAGGGACTGGCGCGCGCGGCAACTTATCAACCAGACGCCATTCTGCTCGATGTGATGATGCCAGGCATGGATGGCCCTACAACATTCAAAGAGCTGCGCAAAAATCCAACAACGGCTCATATTCCTGTTCTGCTGCTCACCGCCAAGGTGCAGGCAAGCGACCAGCACCTGTTCGCTAACCTCGAAGTGGCCGCTGTCCTTACCAAGCCATTCGATCCACTTACGCTTTCCAATCAGGTTGCGAACGTGCTCGGTTGGCAGTGAAAGGTTCGAGTCCTGATGGCTTCACAAGCAAACCCACTCGCGGAGATCATGAATCGCTTGTGGGCGACTCACCTGCCCGAACTGGAAGCCCGCGTTACGGTTCTTGAAACATGTGCGCAGACTCTTCGCAACGATGAGGAGCCGGCTACCGCGCTCAAGGAGGCTGCGTCTGCAGCGCACAAGCTTGCAGGCGTGCTCGGCACATTCGGCCTGCAACGCGGCACAGACATCGCCCGCAGCGCTGAATTGGCATGCGACAACTTCAGCGGCGACAAGGCTGCGCTCGCACAATCGCTGGAGGCTATTACGAATGAGCTCCGTACCCTGCTCGCCAGCAAGGCTTAACTGCGGCTCGACCGGGTAAACTCAAGCCTGAGTGGCACGCGAAAAACAAATCGGCATGCAGCTTGGACTCACCTTCGATACACAGTCTCTCTCGCGGCACATCTGGGCCGTCAGCCAGATTGTGCGCACGGTACGCGAAATGGCTGAGACGGCCTTCCCCGATGTCTGGGTGGAAGGAGAGATCTCGAATCTGCGCCCCGCACCTTCAGGACATGTCTACTTCACGCTCAAAGATGCGGAAGCGCAATTGCCCGTGGTTCTCTTTCGCCGGCAAGCCATGCTGCTCCGCTTCCGGCTTGAAGACGGGCAGCACGTACTGGTGCGCGGCCGCGCCAGCATCTACGAGCAGCGTGGTCAGTTGCAGCTTGTTGCCGAAACTCTAGAGCCTGTCGGCATCGGTTCCCTGCAGCTCGCCTTTGAGCAACTGAAAGAGCGTCTCAATGCGGAAGGTCTTTTCAGCGCGGAGCGCAAGCGCCCGCTACCTGCCTTTCCGCGCTCGGTAGGCATTGTTACATCGCCCACAGGCGCCGTTATTCGCGATTTTCTCAACATCGTTTCGCGCCGCCATTCTGGCTTGAACGTCTGCCTTTATCCCGCAACTGTACAGGGTGAACAGGCGCCCGAAGAGATCGAGGCGGCAATCGCCGCGCTGAATGCCGCCAACCTTGTCGATGTCATCGTCGTCGCACGGGGCGGCGGTTCTCTCGAAGATCTGGCAGCGTTCAACAGCGAACGCGTCGCGCGCGCCATCGCGGCTTCGCACATTCCGGTTGTGTCCGCAGTCGGCCACGAAACGGATTTCACTATCGCCGATTTTGTTGCCGATCTGCGCGCGCCAACCCCGTCGGCCGCAGCTGAACTTATTACTGACGCGCAGTACCGAATTGCCGAGCGAGTCCAGGACCTTTCAGAACGGCTTGAACGTGGAGTGCGCTACCAACTGATGCGCGCACGCAATCTGCTTGAACGTGTTGCCATCGCTCGTTCGGAGCGACGCATGACGGCGCTCCTGCATATCTCAGAGCAGCGACTCGACGATCTCTCCATGCGGCTGACTGATGCAATCGAGGAGTTGATCTTCGAACGGACATCGCAGATCAACCACCTTGAAAACAGACTTATCATACGCGATCCACGCATTGGCATCGGGCTTGCGCAAACGCGGCTGCTCTCAGTCCGCATGCGGCTTGACCGTGCAGTCGAGCGCACCGTGCATGAAACACGCTCGCGCTGGGATCGGCTGCATGCACAATTGCGTGAACTTTCGCCGCTGGCCGTGCTCGATCGCGGCTACGCACTCACCCAATCCGAGAGCGGCGTCATTCTTCACAGCGTTACACAAGCAAAGGCGGGAGACCGCATCGTCACGCGTTTGCGTGACGGTTCCCTCACCAGCATCGTTGAACATTCATCCAAGACCAGAAAGAGTAAGAAATAATCTCATGAGTTCCTCCACTCGCAAACTCTTCGGAACCGACGGTATTCGCGGTGTTGCCGGCGAACCGCCTCTCGATGCAAAAACTGTGTATGCAACCGGCCTTGCGTTGGCCCATTCCCTCCGGCGCCGTAACGCCACGCCACGTGTGCTGATTGGGCGCGATACACGAGAGTCGAGTCAGCAACTCACTTCCCTGCTCGCGGCCGGCCTTCGCGAAGCTGGCGCGGAAGTGCAGAGTGCGGGCGTGGTTCCCACACCTGCCGTTGCATTCCTGGCGCGCAAGCACGGCTTCGCCGCCGGCGTTGTGATCTCTGCATCGCACAATCCATGGCGCGACAATGGCATCAAGCTTTTCGGCGGAGACGGATACAAACTTCCCGATGCGGTGGAACTCGGCATCGAGGACGAGATTCTGCATCATGCCGGACAAGTGAGCGCACCCGATTCAGCGGAGTTGCCAGTACTGGCGGATAATCCTCATCTTGCAGCCGATTACATCGACTTTCTGATTGGCACGGTACCTCAACTCAATCTGGACGGTATGCGCATCGTGGCGGACTGCGCCAATGGAGCAGCTTCAGCAATTGCGCCCGCTCTTTTCGAGCGTCTTGGAGGGGATGTAACCTTGCTCAACGTTGAGCCTACAGGGCGCAATATTAATGAGGGCTGCGGCGCATTGCACCCTGGCTGGGTAGCTGCTGAAACGGCCACACGCAACGCGATAATCGGACTGAGCTTCGATGGCGATGCCGACCGCTGCATGCTCACCGGCGCCCACAACAATGTGATCAATGGCGATGCCATTCTGCTGATGGCCGCGCGCGACATGCAGGCGCGTGGCCTGCTTACCGGCAATCTGGTTGTCGCCACCACAATGTCGAACATGGGTCTTGAAGCTGCGCTTAAACGCTCAGGTATTCGCATGCTGCGCGCGCCCGTTGGCGACCGCTATGTGCTTGAGCAGATGCAGAAGAACAATGCCGCGCTGGGTGGCGAACAGTCCGGCCACATTCTTTTCCCTCATCTGGCTACAACCGGCGATGGACTCATGACCGCACTCGTCATTCTTGATTTACTGGCGCGCTCGGGCAAAAGCGTGGAAGAACTCACTGCAGACCTGAAGGTTTATCCTCAGGTGATTCTCAATGTGAAAGTCCGCGAAAAGAAACCCCTCGATACGATTCAGGAAGTGGTTGCACGCATTCAGGCCGCCGAAAATGAGCTCGCAGATACAGGCCGTGTGGTAATCCGTTACTCCGGTACGGAAGCGCTGGCACGCGTGATGATTGAGGCAGAGAGTGAAGAGGCGATGAATCGGCACGCGCAGGCAATCGCCGATGCGATACGATCGGAGCTTGGAATCTAGCGAATCAGACTCTATAAATCGCGCCAGTTTGGGCCGTATCCAAGATCGGCAACCAACGGAACACGCAGAGAAACTACACCCTCCATCTTCGCGCGAACAAGAGTCTCTACCTCGTCACTTTCTTTCTCCGGGACTTCAAACAGCAATTCATCGTGCACTTGTAAAATCATCCGCGTCTTCAAACCGCGCTCTGAGATCTCGCGGTCGAGCGCAATCATTGCCAGCTTGATCAAATTAGCTGCCGTCCCTTGTAGCGGAGTATTCACTGCCGTGCGTTCGGCGAATCCGCGCTGGTTTGGATTGCGGCTTTCAATGTCCGGGATGGGCCGCAACCGGCCGAACATGGTACGGACAATGCCATCGCGCCGTGTTGCTTCCAGAGTCTTTTCGATAAAGGCTTTTACGCCCTGGTAGCGTGCAAAATAGCGGTCAATATAAGCGCGCGCTTCTGCCTGCGGAATCCCCAGTTGCGCCGCCAGTCCAAATGCGGAAATGCCATACACGATTCCGAAATTTACTGCCTTGGCGCGGTTGCGCGTTTCTTTGTCCATTGTTTCCGCAGGAACACCGAAGACCTCGCTCGCTGTGAGAGTGTGAATATCCTCGTTGTTCTGGTAGGCGCGCAACAATAAAGGATCTTCACTGAAGTGCGCCAGCAGCCGTAATTCAATCTGTGAGTAATCGGCGGAGAGGAGCCGTGTACCTGGTGCGGCGACAAATGCCGCGCGAATCTCGCGTCCAAGCTCAGTACGAATAGGAATGTTCTGCAGATTGGGATTGATCGAGGAGAGCCGCCCGGTAGCCGTGGCAGCCGACTGAAACGTGGTATGCACACGTGAATCCGAATCCGCGAGCAACGGCAGCGCATCCACGTAGTTTGATTTCAACTTCGACAAATGCCGGAACTCAAGAACAAGTTTAGGGACCTCATGCGTCTCGGCCAGTTGCTCCAGCACGTCTTGCGCAGTGGAAACACTCTTGGTTTTCCCTCGCGCGGCAGGAGCCGGCAACCCTAGGTGCGTATAGAGCACTTCGCCAAGCTGCTTGGGCGAATTGATATTGAATTGCCGGCCCGCAAGTTCGAAGATGCGGCTTCCAATCCGCCCCATTTCCGCAGCAAAGCGTGATGAAAGTCCAGCAAGCGCATCTTTATCGATACGGACGCCGCTGCGCTCCATGCGAAACAGCACAGGCGCAAGCGGAAGATCGATGTCGCGGTATACATTTGTGACTTCTGCCTTGGCTGCCTCATCCTGCAGGGTTAGCGCAAGTTTGCGCACCGCCGCAGCTGCTGCGGGCAATGATGCAGGCGGCGACTCGTTGTGGCGCGCGGCTACATCCGCCAACGATTGTGTGGCGTGCGTGGGATTCAATGCATAAGAGAGAAGCATTGTGTCATCGACTGCTCCCTTAAGGGTGATACCCATCGATTCAAATGCGTGCAGAGCGAGCTTCCAGTCGTGAGTCTGCTTTGCGACAGATGCATCCTCAAGAAGCGCCCGAAGCTGCGTAGTCAACTTCACCTTCAACGCCACCGCATCCGCTGCACACACCCCTGCCTGCGGCTGCGCTTTTTTCTCCGCCTTTTCCACCTCGTCAAGCAGAGAGAGCGTTGCACCAGCTTCCGGTTCCCCCTCTTCGGATGTGTTCGCTTCGGCAGCCGCGTCCAACACAAATGCGAATCCTGATTTCCTTGCTGCCGCATAGAATTCGCTGAGCTGGGTCTCCGCAGGCTCCTCGATCAGCTCCACGTGAGCGGCGGTTCCATTCGCGCCAAGATCACGCAGCATCGAAGTAAATTCAAGCTCAGTGAAGAGCTCACGACATGCGGCGATGTCCGGCTCTTGTGTTTCAAGTACATGCAGATCCAAATCGAGCGGCACATGGCTGTCGATCGTGACGAGCTCTTTTGACAGTAGTACCGCGTCTCGATTCTGCTCGAGCGATTCTCGGTAGCTCTTTCGTTTAACTTCGGCTGCGCGGTTCAACACGGCCTCTACATTGCCAAACTGCACAATCAGATCCACGCTCCCCTTATCGCCGATTCCCGGCGCACCCGGAACATTGTCCACTGAGTCTCCGCGCAGAGCCATTACGTCTACCACCTTCTCCGGCGGAACCCCGAGTACTTCACGCACCTTCTCAGGATCGAGAACAAGATTGTCCTTCTGCGGATTGAGAATCTTTACGTGCTCAGAAACAAGCTGCATCATGTCCTTGTCACCGCTTACGATGAAGACTTCATGCTTTTGTTCTGCCGCCTGTCGGGCCAGTGTGCCAATCACGTCGTCCGCTTCAAACCCCTCCGCCTCAAGAATAGGAATGCGTAATGCTTCAAGCGCTTTGCGGATGTAAGGAATTTGCCGACGCAAATCTTCAGGCATGGCCTCGCGATTTGCTTTGTAACCGTCGTAGCTTACTTCTTCAAAGCTCTGCAGTCTGGCATTCCATTTGCGCAGAGTTCCAATGGCCTTGGCCTTCTCATCGCGGAATACTTCGCCACTTACGTCGAAGACCGCGGCGAAGTACTTCGGCGAAAAGTCCTGCCGCAGCTTCTTGATCATGTTGACGAAGACATAGGTCGCGGCGGTCGGCAGTCCGGTCCTTGTAGACATCGGCCGCGAACGCTGCATCGCATGGTAGGCGCGAAAGATGAACGACATCGCGTCCAGCAGAAAAACTGGCGGTTTTTCTTGGTCAGGCACGATACAGAGTGTATCAGCGGCGACTTCACTGTTAACGGAATCGTCTTTGGCTAAATCGAAATACTCATCAGGTTGAGTAGTACTTCATTAGCCTTCTACGAACGTTCCTGGAGGCCCACGTTTGCCTCTGTCTCTTCTGCAGTATGCGGTTGGCGTGACCAGCGCAAATAAGCAGCAAGATAAAGAATGCCTGTTCCGAGCAACAGAAGCGGTATCGGCCTGTCGAGCACAATAACCACAATCTTATTTAAATTTCCGGTTGTAGAAGCGAGAACAGGCCGAATCATGTGTTCGCGGATAGCTGTTGGAATATCCCCATTGATAAAGATCGCTAAAGTGGTTAACGTAAGCGCACATTTACCCAGAATGCCTCTTCGCGACCACAGCAAAGCACAGGCTGGGATACAGAGCAAGAGCATCCGAGCATCGTCCTGCCGATGGTACACGGGCAGCAGAGTGAGTGCCGAAATAGAGGCAAGCGCAATCCATGCTCCCTCAAGATTATCTCGCGCGCGAACCACCAGAACGATCCACGCGATGACAAAGGGGGCAATAAGGAAAATACTAGCCAGGTTATAGAAACCCGGCTCGTCCCATAGAACGCTGAACTCTGTCTGCATGTCCACGATGAAATCCGCCGAATAAGCGGAAGATGATTGCGGTCCAGGGTCGTTGATATCGCCCTGCGCCGTTGTAGCAGTCAGGTTGCGATGTATTTCAGAGGGCCAATGCGGAGCCACGCGGCTCATCCAAAGAACACCGGGCAAACCGAACAGGATCGTTAACAGCAACACATACCAAGCTCGTTTGCGATTCAATGGGGTGCTCAACAGAAAGTACAACCAGATTAAGCCTGCATCATGCGGTTTGATAAGTAGACCAATTGCCAGACATACAAGCCCAACCCAGACAAATCGATTGCTCAAGAGCAAACAGGCCGAGATTGCGATCATGGCAACTACCAATCCCGCTGTATTCCCCACATCAACCAGCATGATACTGGTCAAGAGAAACATACAAAGGAGCGTGGCGGAAATTAATGGCGCATTGTGTGCCGTGTGCCACCATATTACATAGGACGCGGTAACCAGCCCCAGTGCAAGAACTGCCACCCATACAACTCGCGCAATATTCCAAGGAAGAAGAGCAAATGGGGCAATCACGATAAGGCCGGTCGGGAGATTGATGTAGGTTGTAACAACGCTCCTCTGTTTGGCGTCATCTTCGGTGCGATCGCCACCCTCTTCCCTGTAGACACGCAGAAATTCGTGCTCATCATACGGGTTTACACCTTGCATCAGGCAACGCGACGCAAAATAGACTGCCTTGAAGTCCACAAACGCTGCAGACGGTGTCATAGCCATCGCCAGGCTGGCTAAGAGAAAAAGCACAGAACCAAGCGAGAGAAGGGTGATTCCGTCCCGTCGTGCACTTGCTGTCATGCCTGTCCTTGAATGTGGTTATGAGCGATGAGGCATCTGCGCGTAATAGTGAGGAGCAACTTTTCGACCACTAGCTACATAACGCGGCGATTTTCTCAAGCCCATCTTATGTGCCACAAAATCGAACGTGGTACTAATTACTCCGAATCCATAAGTCATGCTTCTCCTGAAATTGATAGAAGACGCTTCCTTGAAATATTTGGTTGGACATGAAATCTCTCCAAGCCGGAAACCGAACATCACCGCCTGGGCAATCATCTGATTATCGAAAACAAAATCATCGGAGTTTTCCAACAGCGGCAGGGTCTCAAGAAGTTCACGAGAGAAGGCGCGAAATCCCGTATGGTATTCCGACAACTTCACACCCAGAAAGAGATTTTGGAAACCGGTTAGGAACCGATTCGCCACGTATTTATAACGCGGCATCCCGCCTTTGAGAGCTCCGCCGCCAAGAATACGCGAAGCCAGAACCATGTCATACAGGCCGCTGGCAATCATGCTTGCCATTGCTGGAACCAGCAACGGAGTGTATTGATAGTCCGGATGAACCATCACGACGATATCAGCGCCCGCAGCGAGCGCTTCGCGGTAACAGGTCTGTTGATTGCGCCCATATCCGTAGTTGGAATCATGAACAAATGTTTGTACTCCCAGCTTTCTGGAAAGTTCAGCCGTTTGGTCTTTGCTCGAGTCATCAACGAGGATCTTGATGTCCACCAAGTCTGTCAGTTCATTCACCGTGACTTCGAGAGTCTTTTCGGCGTTATACGCCGGCATCACTACTGCGACTCGTTTGCCGTTAATCATGGCGAACTCCCGCTCTCAACATCATTTCTATATGCCTTGGACGGCACTCCGAATATGCTTCTGTTTCTCTCGTCATGAAATCGAGAATCACGAAGCACACCCCTTTGCCGAGGACCTTTCTCTCAGGAGCCACAAGTAGAAGGCTGCGAAAAAGAGTATGCAGACTGGAACAGGATTCTCAATTAAGGCAAGGAAAAACCTACTCCCTGTGAAGGCTGTCATACTTTGCAGCTTTTCAGCAAAAATCGCAATAATTGCTCCTGGAATGTCCGCGCTCGCAGTGAGAAGACACACTGTCAAAACGAGGGCTACTGCCCGGTAGCGGTGTGTCTTTTCCCAGAGTAATGCACAAGCAGGAATGATGAGAAGCAGTAACTTTGCATCGTATTGCCTGTGGTACACGGGCAGCAAAGCGAGCGGAACAAGGCTCGCCATTCCCAACCAAAGACGTTCACTGGGATCTGGCGCTTTATGGAAGTAGTAACACCATGTGGCCAGGAGTAGTGCGGATAAGCCCATCGAAATCGAATTATAGAATTCAGGGTTATCATCAAAATTTGAGAGTAAAGTCTGCAAACTGATGATCCTGTTTACTCCATGATTTCCTGTTGACTGCGGTCCCGGGTCATTGATTCCACCTCTGGCGGAAGTCTGAGCAATGTTGCCCCTCCAATCCCTCAACCATTCTGGTGAAATTCGACTGATCCAGCCAACAGAAAGAACACAAAGAAGGAATGCAACGCTGAAAGCCTGAAGAGCTCTTTTGCGATAGTGCTTATCTACCAGCATACAGAGAAACCAAAGTACGCCTGCGACCTGTGGCTTCAAGGCCAGACCTATCGCCAAAGCCAATACTCCAGCAGCTTCAAGATACTTCTTTCGAAAACTCCAAAATGCAAAAATACTCAGTCCGATGACGCATGCGGAGATATTGCCCATTCTGTATAGGCTCTGACAATTCGCCATCAAAAATGCGATGAGGAAGAGTGACAAACGCGGTGAAAATTCGCCCGCCATCTTCCACACAAAGAACGCGCCCAAGGACATTGATGCAAACTGCAGAAAAATCCAGATGGCTGACGCGCTTGCCCATCCCAACCAAGTGAATGGCAAGACAAAAAGCAATGTTGTCGGGGGATTTACACAGATTGGAATTCCCTGAAGAAAATTTTGCAAGTCTCTCGGGGTTGTCGGAAATTCGCCATTTTCAACTTTGTAGCGGGCAAGAAATACCGCTTCGTTGTATGGGTTTTCGCCAGAGACTGCACAGCGCGCAGCATAATACACGGCTCGAAAGTCAGGTAATCCAGCGATTCTGGAATGTATTCCCCACAAAAGGGAACTAAGCCCAAAGATTAGAATGACCAACGCAGCTGTACGGTCCGATACGCGATCGATTCGTGTGCGATTCGTCATCGTTTGGCATAAATCAAATCAACTTGAAAGGATGAGTAGTCTCAAGTTGCATTCCGATTCAATCATGATACCGTCTTCACGCTTCTCTGTATCTTAACTTTTGCAGACAAGACCTTTCAGGCACCCACGCAGTAATCTCATGCCCAAATGCAAACCGGGAACCGCTTTGCGGTTCCCGGCTGATTTCTATTGCCTTGACGATTAAACGTAGGAGTTAAGTGTGGTCGAAATCTTGTTGAAGGCAGCATTGATGCCAGTGGCAAGTTGCGACATACCGGCAGTCGCGCCGAAAGCGATCAGAGCAACGACGAGTGCGTACTCGACGAGGTCCTGGCCTTCTTCACGATCCTTGAGTTCCTGCAGCTTGATCAACAGCTTGAGGTACAGGTTATTCATGAGTAGAGTCCTTTGCGTGATTTGGGGGTCGGCCTGTGGCCGCGTTTGCTATATTGACTGCAATTCTTTTGCCAAATCCAAAATTCTGTCTAATCAATTGATTTTCAATAACTTGGAAATCTATCGAGTACTGGATTGTATATATCCGTATACATCATACTCTCCCTCGAACTTCGCGGTACTCATAGCCCAAAGGTTGGCAGACATACAACTTCTGGGGCACAACTAGCACAAAAGTTGTAGTTCGCGTCTCGGCATATTTTATGCATCGGCGTGTGAGAAAATTCGAAATCTAAAGCTGAAAGAACATAAGATATGTCGAGTTAACCTTCACTTCCATTTTCAATCGGCTGCATTTCCAGCAGGTCCCCACACTCTGTTTGTGATTCAGCAATTGCGCCGCACGGCAACTCCAGAATGGAATGTGCAGTAAGACAAGCGGAAAGGCGCCAAGGTGCTACGCAGCGCTTCACTTTCTTCACGCGAAGAGCGCGATCCAAGTAAATAAGGTCGATTGCAAAACGCATCCAAAAGGTATGAACGGACTCGCAGGGAACAATCCACAAGCCTCCGCCATGCTCCAGACTATCCCTACCTAACAGACCTTTCGAACGCAGCCTTGGGGTATCCGCAATTCTGAGGCGATCAGCCACAACTGAATTTCTGGACTTATTGAATACGCAATACATCTCTGCAACTGGCCGCTTCCCTTGATTGAGCCGATCATTATGCCCAGTCAACATACTAAGTCTCCCCATTCGAAATATCAGTCTTCACACAATTGCCCTTGGAAGCATCACATTGCTAACAGGCGCATATTTACCACTGATCTTGGGCTATTCGCCGATCATATTTCGCAGAGTTTTACAATTCCTTCGCAAAGAAAACACCCCGGCAAATCTTCGTGCCGGGGTGCTGCTTAAATTTCTCAGTGGGGGTTGATTCGCGTCACCCATTTCTACGGACCAGTACTGGAACCTCCAGAACCGCCCATCATGCTCGTCCCCGATCCGGAACCGGTATTCAGTTTTTCTTCTTTCTTCTCATTAAACTGTTTCAGCTGCTCCACCGGAATTGTCGCGGGAGGCGGCGGCAATGTATTGGCTGGAGTTTTCTCATCGGGAGTGTACATTGGTATACCCGAATTCGGAGGAAGGAATGTCCGCGGGTACTTCAGTTGCGGGAGCGGCGCACCAGCTGGAATTGGTGAAACGATCTCCGGCGTTACCAGAACTATTAATTCTGTATTTGTCCGATTCCGTTGCATCGACTGGAAGAATTTTCCAAGGACAGGGATGTCTCCCAGGAACGGGATCTTCTGAAGGGTTTCAGTTTCACGATTGTCAAGCAGACCACCAATCGCAAAGCTCTGACCATCCTGCAACTCTACCTCGGTCTCGACCCGGCGCACGGTGATAGCGGGAACTACAAATCCTGAAATTGTAACGGCGTTCGAGAAGTCGAGCGCACTTACTTCAGGCGCAACCTGCAAGCGGATCGTACCGCGCGGCGTAACGGTCGGAATGAAGGCTAAGCGCACACCGTATTGCTTGAACTGAATGGTAACCGCACCGCCCACACCGCCCGAAGATCCTTGCACCATGGGGTAGGGATATTCACCGCCGGCCAGGAAGCTCGCTTGCTTTCCATCTTCAGCCAATAGATTTGGCTCTGCCAGAACTTCTGCGAGTCCTTTGGTCTCAAGCGCTTTCAAGGTTGCACCCAAATTGAGACCCGGATAAAAGGCAAACAGGTTTAACTGGTCTGAAAGAGTTGCAGTTGCGCTGTCTGAGCCGCTGGGGACAGTGACAGTTGGAGGCGAAAATTGCCCCGTCGTGGCTGTTCCAATCGTGTTGCCGAATCCGGTGCTGAAGATATTTAGCCCTAACGCATTGCTCTTATTCCGATCAATACTGGCAAAGCGAACCTTCAACAAGATCTGCGGCTCTGAATTCGGAACCACGACGTTAAGAAGATTCACTACCTTACCTGCTGACGATGCAATCTGAACAGCTCTGTCGGAGCTATTCAGATCATTGACAGTACCGCGCAGAAACACGGATCCACTCTCTTCAGACACACGCAAGTGCTGACCCGGGAGCTCGATCCTCAGCTGGCGTCTCACCGCATCCAGTGCATCGTTGATCGCGAGCATGCTCTCGCGCACCGTAAGATTAAAGAATTGGCGACCGCCGGAAACGTCCCACACAATAACGCTTGTTTCGCCAACCTTCTTGCCATTTATCAGCACCTGGGTTGGGCTCACTGCGACGGCTTCGGCAATTTCTGCGCTGCCCACGGCGATTTGTGTTACAGGCTTGGCCATGTCCAAGACCACAGACTTACCGACCGATACCGTAAGGTCGTTTGTCGAATCCTGAGTTGGCGCAGCTACCGGCCGTGATGGCGGAGGCGGGGGAGCAGGAGGTTCGTTCTGATCCTTGTTCGCCGTTGGTGGCTTTTCCTGGCCGGAGGCAGGAGCCTGGTCCGGATTCGTCGCCGGTGCCTGCCCGGCGTCCTGTGCCCAAAGCACCGGTCCTGAGCCGGAAACAATCGCGAAAGCAATCGCATAAAAAAATGCAGCTCTTATTCTGGCTCTCACTTTTTCTCTCCGGGCGCTTCAAATTTTTGTTCGGACTTCCTGGGACCGTTGTAGACGGTCACCGTGAAAGGTTCAGCCTTCTTGGGTGCCTTACTGCGGATAGGACCCAGCCGCGGCTTTTCCTTGGAAGCATTCGGGTTTGCAAAGAGATTAGCAACTGTTGTGCTCTGCACATCGGCGACCTTCGTGTCCAGCGGATTCCGGAGAACGAGCTGAATATGCGATTCCTGTCCGGCCAAAGCCAATACCTGTGCCTGTTCCGGAGTGACGAGAAGATTCACCACCTGTACCTGCCGAGGCTTGCCTTCCTGATCCTTTTGAATGTCTGTACCGGCTGAAAGCACTTCAATATTCTGGAGGATGGTTCGAATCTCTGTGTTTTGCTGTCCGCCACGCGCTTCCGGGGGAACTCCCGAGACCAGCACGTCCACACGCATACCTGGAGTCACGAAGCCTGCAACACCAACTACCTGGTCAACCTTTACAGCGATAGCGCGCATTCCCTGCTTAATGGTTGCAGCCAGACCACCTCCGGAACCCTCGGGTGCCAAGCGGCTGTCCAGTACTGGTTCACCCTTATAGATCGTCGAAATTACACCGCGCCCGATTGCCTTCTTCGCATCGACGATTGCACCCGGAGGAGCAGTTCCAACCACCTGCACCGTCGTCAAATCCGGAGCGCTGATAATAGAACCAATTTGCAGGTCCGCCGCAGCTGCAACAACTGTCGTCGTTGCCTGCGTTTTGACGGCTGCAATGCGGCTGCCTACCAACCTATACACAATAAAGGCTGACAGCACAGCGACGAGAAACGCACTCAGGAGAATTGTTAAAAGTCGTCGGTTCATTCAGAATCCTGTCTTCACCGGGCTCTCGGCACTGCTTGCTTTCCAACTCACCATCCCCAAAGAATCGATTTGCAGGAGGGGGAGGTTGGGATGCATCGTAATCGCCGAATTGGGTCAATCGGTTGAACGATGAAGTTGTCTTGATGCCGATAGAGTATAGCATTCAGCGGATGCGTCAAGCCTTGAAAAATCGCGGACTTAAACTGAAGTACCAAATGCAGCAAAGTGCCGAAATTGGCCTCCTTCGTCTCATCTTCGAGCATCACCCATGTTCGCCGAAACTGCTCACACCTCCGGCTCAACCTCGCACATCCTTCCACGTACAAGTCCGTCGAGACAAGGTCACGCAGAGAGTTTTTCGGTTACGTAAGTGCGAATTCGGTTCCCATCCAAACTATGGCAATCTTTTGAGTAAAACGATAGTTTGAGATACTGGCGTCGGACGAGGTCAAAGTGACAAGATGCAATGGAGGCAGGATTTCCCTGCGCCGGAGATTGCCATCCCCTTTGCTTTTCATACAGGAATAATCAGCGCACTCGGAGCATGGAGGTAAAGCGTGGGCTCAGCCAAGCACAAAGAGTTGGAGGATCTGCTCCGGCGAATTGACGTGCCAGAAGGCGAATCAGAGTCCTCTGAGCAACTCCCTGAGCCTATTCCCATCTCATCGCAACCCGTCAGGGAATGGCGCGTATGGGGCGGTGGCGCGTCTCAGCAGCCGATTTCTCTTTTTACTGATCGCCCACCCTCCAGACAGCGTCCCGTTTCTTTTATCTTCTCGTTCTTGGTGCACAGTGCTGTTATTTGCCTGGTTGCCTTCGGTGTTCTCTATGGCCCGCGCATTCGGTTGAATCCACTCGGACCACACATACTGGTCCGTCAGGTTAACCTCGACGAACCCGATTCGCAGATGCAGCGTTCGTCCGGCAGCGGAGCCTACTATCCTGACGAGCAATTGAAGCAGGCGCAGAATGCGGCTGCTTCGGCCGTCAAAGCCGAGATGGCTTCGGCCAGGCCCAAACTGCCCGTACGACATCCGGCGCCTCAGACCATCGTTCAACCGGACATTAATGTCGATAAGCTGATCCGGCAGAAGATCCCCATGCCGGCAATGCTGCTCTGGTCAGCCAATCGTCCCAAAGTTCGTACCATTACCCCACCTAAGCCGCAGCAGTTGAATGCTTCCAGTGTCATTCCCAAGGTTGACCGCCCCAATCCGTCGCAAAACCTGAAGGACATTTCGATCACGGATTCGGCATTCAAGTCCAATTTGCCTATGCCTGAAACAAGCACAACTACTCCGCTTGTGCTTCCCGGCCCGCGCGACGTCGAAAAGATCTCCGAAACCTCTTCTGTTCAGCTTGCACAGGCCAGTGCCGCAAATGTGGCATCCATTTCCGACCTTGCGATGAAGCAGGGAGTGGTCGCTCTTCCACCCGTAAACCAGATAGCCGCTGGAAATGGCGGCATCGGCACATCGGGCAAGAATGGCAGCGGTCAGCACGGAGAAAAGGAAGGCAATGCAGGAAATGGTACCCGTGGAAATGCGAATGGCCATGCCGGTAGCTCAAGCGGCGCAGGCGGTGGCAATTCGGGCGGCAAAGGCGCCAGCAATGGTCACGGAACCGGATCCACCAATGGGAACAACCCTGTAGAAAGCGCGGGAAACGGCGCAGGTTTCGAACAGGGGCCTGCACCGACACCAATCAGCCGCCCTAAAGACGGTCAGTTTGGTGTTGTTGTGGTGGGCAACTCCGTCGCGCAGGACTTTCCTCAAACAGCTCGATTCTGGAGTGACAGAATTGTCTACACTGTTTTCCTTCACGTAGGCCTGCCCAAGACTTGGATTCTGCAGTATTCCGAACCACGCGAGGAAGATGCCTCGGCAACAGGGAACAAGCACATCCTTGCTCCGTGGCCCTATTACATCCTGAGGCCGAACATTGATCCCGATGAGGTGAATGCCGACGCGATGATCGTTCATGGCTTTATCAGCGAGAAGGGAAAATTTGAGAATCTTCAGGTAGTCTTTCCGAACGTGAGCATGGTTGGGAGAGCAGACACTTTACTCAAACAGATTGCACAGTGGCAGTTTAAGCCCGCAACAGACAACGGCAAGCCGACTCGCGTTGAAACTCTCCTGATCATTCCCCAGGGAGATTAGAACTCTTTCTCATGCCTCTGGCAGCTATTCGCTCTTGATCTTCTTGATGAAGCGCTCAATCGTCTTCTTGCTGGCCCCGTTGTCACTAAACGAATCGTCGCCCGATGAAGAAGCTTTCGATGGCACAAAAGCCAGTCCAACGCCGTTTTTGTCCCAGCGAGCCACGCGTGTCTGCACAGCAATAGCGTTTCCAGCTTCGTTACCGGATGTATCTGTCCGTTGCAGAGTCATCAGGATCATCGTACCTGGAAACCAGCGCTCTTCGGTCAGCAGGAAAATACCTGTATCGCTGATATCGCCGATGTGATATGCCTGAGGCGCGCCACCGGTCCAGTAGTAGGCCACAAGGCCCGGCACAGCATGGCGCAAGGCCCGCCTGCGATCCGTGGAGAGCCATCGGAGAAAACGTTGGATAAGGGATAGTTTCTTATCTGCTTCCTTTTCCTGCTGGTCTTTTTGGTCCAGCTTTTGAATGGCGATTTGGAGTTGTCGAGTATGGTCGCGTGAAATGGACGAACGTGAAATGGTAAGGCGAGGTCCCTCGCTGCGCGAAATTGGTCTGCGTACTCCCGACGTTTGCTGAGGTGGAGGTGGCGGAGGCGCGGGCTGCGATGGATTGGCAAGCTGTGCCAACCGGTTCTCCATCTCTTCCGCCACGCAAATAACAAGCAAATCACCCGGTTGGGAATGCGACGTCTGGATTGAATGCGCAGGCAAAGCAATCACACTGGAGGCGGGCGTGGTCAGTGGTTCGATATGAGCTGTGGGGTAAGACTCAACAAGCTGGAGAATGCGATAGTCTTCATCGAGATAGACCAGATCGATCGGAGAAAGTCCACGAACCGCAGGAACGCCGCGATATGGAGTCATCCAAAGGCCGCTATCGGCAGTCACCGCCAATTGCTCGATGAGCGATTTGAGTTTCTCCAAAGTCGTGTCCGCGACCGTGACGCTTAAGCTTAAAAAGCTCTCACGGTTTCGGTTGTACACGCAGAACTTCTGAGGGTCCATAGGCTCTCACCCGTCTACAAATATACGGTTTGAACTTCAACTTGCACCAAGCGGTTTTGCTATCTGCAACGCCCGGTCGAACCAAGGGGGATTAATTTTCCTTTCAGGAAAAGTGATTGGGACGGCCACTGCACACTAGGCAAGTGAATTCATAAGCTCCCATGGAAGAGAAGGGCGCATCGGACTCTGGCGAGCGCCCCACGATTTGAAACACGGCCATCATAACGCGCCAAAAGACGGCACGCTGGCGGCCATTCACATATCAGGACGTTCCGCGCATCGAACATGCCGCAACAAACATCCAATTTCAATAAATCGCCCAGGTCTTTACTTGACCCTGGTGCGGCGACGCTGGATCAGAATAACCAGCACAATGACAAACAGAACCGCGGCAACTGCCCGGATGATTGTTTCATTGCTCATTTTGATTCTCCCTTCCCTCAGTGTGAGAAAAACTTACCAAACGATTGGGCCATCGTGATCATTGCCGGTCCGAGCGTGACAAGGAACAACGATGGAAAGATAAACAAAACCAACGGAAATAGGAGCTTGACAGAGAGCTTTGCTGCCTTCTCTTCCACTTCCTGAATCCGTTGAGTCCGAAGCGTATCCGAATGAACACGCAAAGTTTTGCCTATGCTGGTTCCAAACTGCTCCGCCTGAATCAGCATTGTGACAAGATTCCGGATTGAGTCAACATCGGTGCGTTCCGCCAAGTGTTTCCATGCCTCGGAACGGGCGCGACCAGCTCGCTGCTCCAGAGCAACGATGCCGAGTTCATCGCTTAAAGCAGGCTGGGCCTTCTTCAGTTCATCGGCAGTGCGCGCCGTGGCTTGATCAAGGCTCAGTCCGGCTTCCACACAAATAATCAGCATATCCAGCACATCGGGCAGTCCCTTGCGCATTTCCGCCTGCCGATTTGCAATCTTTCGGCCCAACCAGAAATCCGGGCCGAGAAAACCGAGAGCAGCACATATCGCAAGGACAAAGAACGGACTGAACCGGTAGACACCCGTGGCCAATGCGATGATCAGAAGCACGACCGGAACAAGAAATTTGGCGCCGTAAAAATACTTCACGGCCGAGTCTTGGCGATAACCGGCTCGAATCAGACGCTGCTGCTGTACCGAGGATTCTTGCTCGGATTTGGGGATGAACTTTTCAACCGATTCCACCATGCCACCGAGAACATCGCGGGTCTCGGCAAGTGTCGAAGCAATGCTCTTCTTCTTCGGCCGTGGATAAAGGGCGGTCGTAATGCGCTGCTGGATTGCGTCGCGGTAGAAGAACAGCAATCCACCGCTGGCAATCAGCAGGAACATCACGGCAAACGAAATGATTGCAAATGCCATTTTTGCCTCTTACACGTCCAGGTTAACGATCTTACGAATAATCAATCCGCCGATAATGATCATGATGCCGGCCGCATACATCAGCTTGATGCCGATGGGAGTCGTCCAGAGAATCCTCATCATGGTCGGATTGATGGTGTACAAAAGGCACCCGAGCACGATAGGGAGCAACGTAAGAATGACGCCCGTCAATCGTCCCTGGGCCGTATGTGTCAACACTTGACGCTTCAAGCGAAATCGTTCGCGAATGACAGAGGAGGTCTTCTCCAGCACTTCCGCCAGATTACCGCCGCTTTCGCGTTGAATCAGAATTGCGGTCGCCACGATCTTCAGATCCTGCACGGGCATCCGGGCAATCATGTTTTCCATCGCGACTTTGAGCTCAAGACCGTAGTTCTGCTCGTCGAAGCAGGTGCGGAACTCAGTTCCGACCGGATCCGGGCACTCGCGCGATACAAGGCCGGTTGCCGCATTCAGGCTGTGTCCCACGCGAAGAGCATTCACAATCAGATCAATTGCTTCGGGAAGCCCTTGCTCAAACTTGGACAAACGCTTGTTGCGCTTAAAAACCACATAAATCAATGGAGCTGCTGCAGCCACCAGGCCAATGAGCAAGCCGAACAAAATTGCATTCGTCCTGTAATAGACAAGCCAGCCCGCGACAAAGAAGCATCCGAAACAGAATAAGAGTAACCCGCCAACAGTCCATTTCAAGTCTGCCTGATACAACAGCCTGCGCAGACGTGGAGCCAGTTCCAACTGAGCAAGTGTGCGATCCAGCCAGGGAATCGAACTCATCAGCTCGTTCTTGCGCACGTCCACCAAAAGGTCGCTGTTATCGGGCTTGCCCACTGCAAGCGCCGAGTCCAACCGAGCCATCACTTTCTTGCCTTGTTCCGCCTTGCCTGGGCCCGCCGCAATCATCAGCAGTGCGACGACCACAAAGGCAGCCAGAAAGACGAGGACAATGATGATTAACATTGCGTGCTCCTTCCGGTTAGCTCACTTCCGTTGCGCGCTCAAACATAGTAGGTGGCAGGAAGATGCCAGCCGTGCGCAATTGATCGAGGAAGCGGGGACGAATGTGGCTCGGCTGGAAAACACCCTGCACCTTGCCATTTGGTCCAATTCCCTTCTTCTGGAACGTGAAAATCTCCTGCATCGAAATCACATTCTCTTCCATGCCGGTGATTTCGTGGATGCTCACGCACTTGCGGCTGCCGTCGCTCAGACGCGTACACTGAATGACCACTGTCAATGCAGAAGCAATCTGCTGACGCAGTGTCTTTTCCGGCATATTCAGGTTGCTCATAGCAACCATTGATTCCAAACGGGTTAAAGCATCGCGGGCTGTGTTGGCGTGAATCGTGGTCATCGATCCTTCGTGACCCGTGTTCATGGCCTGCAACATATCGAAAGCTTCCTCGCCGCGGCACTCACCGATGATGATGCGATCAGGACGCATACGAAGGCAGTTGATTAGCAGCTGGCGCTGACGAACCGCGCCCTGACCTTCCACGTTTGGCGGACGCGTTTCAAGCCGCACGATGTTTTCCTGTGCGAGCTGTAGTTCGGCGGCGTCCTCAATTGTAATGACGCGCTCGTTCTGCGGGATGTACTGCGAAAGAATGTTGAGGAAGGTGGTTTTTCCTGCGCCGGTACCACCGGAAATCAGAACGCTGAGTCGCGCGCGCACCGCAGCCGACAACAACTCCATCATTTCAGCCGAGATGCTCTTCAACTGCACAAGCTGATTCGCAGCCAGGGGACCGGTGCCGAATCGGCGAATGGAGAGCGATGGGCCGTCCAGAGCCAATGGTGGAATAATTGCGTTCACACGGGAGCCGTCAGGCAAGCGAGCGTCAACCATCGGCGACGATTCATCCACGCGACGTCCGACGCGCGACACGATGCGATCGATAATCTGCAGCAGGTGCCTGTCATCGCGGAACGAAGCATCGGCCCGCGTTAACATGCCGCCTTTTTCGATGAAGACGTGGTCTTTATCGTTGACGAGGATATCGGAGATCTTGGGATCCTTGAGCAGGGGCTCCAAGGGACCCAGTCCAAAGACCTCGTCGAGCAAATCGGTTTGAATCTTCTCCTGCTCATCAAAGCTGAGCGGCACACGCCGTTCGCTAATGATCTCGTTGATGATGCTCGAGACTGCCTGGCGTGCCTGGCTCGAATTGATGCGCGACAGCTTCTCCAAGTCGAGCTTGGAGAGGAGGGTTCTGTGCACTTCCGCTTTGAAATTCTCAAGATTCATAGTTGCCACTCACTTGCTGCTGCATTCCATCCTGTACTTACTTGAAAAGGCTGAATCCCCTTCTCTTTTCCGACTTCGGCTCCATGCCGCAGGCGGCACGGGCCATATCTTGAATTGCTTTTGAAATCGCCGAGTCCTCCGACGCCAGTGGAATTGCTTCATTCTGCATGCGGCGCACCGTGTAATAGTCGCTCGGTATTCTCCATTGAATCGGCCGTGTCAGCGCTTTTTCAATATGCTCTTCGTCCACTCCCATCGACCGGCTGACGTAGCGGTTCAACACGATCTCTAGCTTGGGAGTGCTGGATTTGAAAAATTCTGAAATCAACCGGTGCGAGTTGCGAAGTTCCGGAATTCCAGCCTGCATCACCATATAGACCGTGTCTGCACGCTGGAACCATGTGGCGCCAGTCAGGTCGAATCGCGACCCTGCATCGACCACCACCCAGTCAAACTCCTGCCTTGCAACAGTGAGCAGCTTATCGATGGCGTCATTGCTTGCCTGCACATGCGGAAAGCGTCCAGGCGCTCCAAGTACAGGCAAACCCGAGGCATGCTTCATCAGGAGCTTATTGAAAAAGTTGGAATCGAGCCGTTCCGCGTTCTGTAATGCATCTCCCGTGGAAAACTGCGGCGTCAGTCCAAGACTCAAGGCGGCATCGCCAAGGGGAAGATCCAGGTCGATCAACACCGCGCTTTGGCCGCACTCCTGCACCAGGGAAACTGCAAAGTTGCATGCCACCGTGGTGACGCCAGAGCCGCCCTTGCCGCCCATGAAGACAAGTAGCTTACCGCCGGACTTCTGCTGCGATTTGGGCACAGCCTTCCGCGTGCTCGCGCGATTGAGAGCCTCAGACAGAGCGTTCTGATCGATGGGGTCGGACAGGTATTCGCGAGCACCTGCCCGCATGGCGCGCACAATCCAGTTTGGATCCACGCGCGACGCATACACAATCACTGTCGATTGTCCCTGCGTAACAATCTCTTCCACCAGAGAAAGAG
Organism: Occallatibacter sp.; assembly: GCA_035550015.1. Classification (GTDB taxonomy): domain Bacteria; phylum Acidobacteriota; class Terriglobia; order Terriglobales; family Acidobacteriaceae; genus Telmatobacter. The sequence continues at coordinate 94,617 of DASZRJ010000015.1, forward strand.
CGTATTCCGGATCGGCTTCAAGATCGATAATGACCGCGTCAAAGCCCTGCTCCAGCAGACGCGGAACATCCTTCAAGGTTGGAGGATAAGTTGAGTACTCACGCACCATCGCCGCATGCGACGTGGCAAGAGCGCTTGCCACAGTCCTGCGCCGCTGTTCGTGCGGTCCAATTAGCGCCAATTTCAGTACATGGGCGTCAAGTGGATCGGGTTCTAAGTTTGTCGTATCCATCTTCTTAGTTCAAAGCTCCAGAGTGCATGCTGCTGAGCTCATGGTAATTGCTGATTTTCGGGTGCGTCGTCAGCCTACTGTACATGGCGTACTGTTCTAATCTCAATGAGAAAAGAAAGAGAACAGGGTACCAATGGCAATTGCCGGCGCATACGGCATCTTTCTCGCTTTGGGATTGGAAAGCACCAAATTTTCTGATGGCTTCGATCCGTGTCCCTTCCAGCCAAAAAGCAAGTCGCCCGCGCCGGTAAGCATCTCTCCCAGAAAACCTCCCCAGACCGCCATACCCAGTGCAATCAAGCCTCCAGCCATCGCGGTTACCACGATCGCAATCAGCATCTGTCCCGGGCCTATCCAGGCTCCAATGGCGGCACATAACTTCACGTCGCCCATTCCCATGCCGCCCATGAATGCCAAAATGCCAAATACCAGCAGCCCTAGCCCCAGCCCGGCAAGACTATCTTTTAGGCCGTGCCATCCTCCCGCCCAGGTTGAGAGTGTGATCCCGGCAAGCAGGAATGAGAAATTCAGCCAATTTGGGATACGGCGGGTCCGCATATCGGTGTAGGTGGCCACGGTAATGAGCACCAGCACGGGCCACCAGGCATACGAATGCAAAAGGAGCCTCCTCCCCTTCTTCTTCTGGCAAACACAGGCTTTCAAGCAATTGTCGCTCCAATTCGCCTGATGTCAAGTGCGCCTGAATTCAATGTGTTACGTGTGTGCTTGCTTTGACAAGGGCCTCGGGCCCTTTCTTTGCAAAGAGGTAATGTGACGCTCGATTGAGCTCACGCCGTATAACGCTGCAGCGCCCATATCAGGTACCTAAAGTTGCAACTGGATGCTAAATCCCGTAACGGTGCGCATACTACCCGGGCTCGTTACTATGGAGCAATAGGCGATTGGTATTCCCGTTGAATTACGGCTTTAGAACACCGATTATAATGGCAACCAATCACAGGGAAGGTTGTTTATGAGAATGCGTTTTTTCCTCCTGAAGAGTTCCAGAACGCATTGACATAGTAGACTTTCCACACAGAGTAGATAGTAGAGTTTGTGTCCTGGTTCTCCTGCAGGGTATGGTTTTTTGTTTTCTATTGCCGCAACCGACACAAGAATTGCATTGGCACTTCCAAGGAAGACGGAAGACAAACGGATGATACGAATTGGACTTATTTCCGAAGATCCGCAAATGCACATGCTTCTGTCCTCAGGCATGGGCAGAGAATTCCGCGTCTTCCGAGAATCCAATATTAATGGCATTGAAAAGAAACTGGCTTCTTCCGGCTATGAAGTGCTCATCCTCGACTTCGCCACAATGGCCGATGTGACAGCCAATCATCTTGAACGAATTGAAACGATTCTGGCCTTCCGCGTCCCCATGATTGTTATGGCCGAAGAGGAACTGCAGACGAAAGCCGATGAAGTCATTGAAATGGGCGCCCTTCGCAGTTGCCGTCGTCCACCTTCAATTCGCGACCTGAAAGAAATGGTACTTCGCGCCAAGGAATCCTGTGATGGCGAATCACCCGCGCAGAATTCTTCAGCGATCATCGACTCCGATTCCAGCTGCGACCGTATGTTGGGCAGCAGCACCCGCATGCGTGCCGTTTACCGACAGGTACGGCAGGTAGCCAATATCAACGCCGCCGTACTCGTACAGGGAGAAAGCGGCTCGGGCAAGGAGCTTATCGCGCGCGCGATTCACAATCTTGGCTCCCGCGCCGGCAAACCCTTCATTGCTGTCTCTTGCAGCGCAATTCCGGAAACGCTCATTGAGTCTGAGCTTTTTGGCCACGAAAAGGGCGCTTTCACCGGCACTGTTGGCTCACGTGAGGGCTTTTTTGAACAGGCGCAGGATGGAACACTTTTCCTTGATGAAATCGGCGATCTGAGCCCATTCACTCAGGTAAAGCTACTGCGCGTCCTTCAGGAAATGGAGTTCAATCGACTCGGCAGCACTCGTATCATTCCGCTGCGGGCTCGCCTCATCTTTGCCACGCACCAGAATCTTCCCAAACTCATCGCCGAGGGTAAATTCCGCCAGGACCTCTATTACCGCATCAACGTGATTCGCATCGAAGCTCCTCCGCTGGCTGAGCACCCTGAAGATATTCCGCAGATTGTCTCGCATTTCCTGCGCCAGTACTCCACGCTCTTTGACAAGCCAATGGATTCGATCGAACCTGAAGCCTTGGCCGTTCTGCAGAGCTACTCGTGGCCCGGAAATGTGCGCGAGCTGGAAAATCTCGTCCAGCGCGCAATTGCCATGGCGCCCGGACGTGTTTTACGCGCTGAAGACCTGCCCATCACCCTGCCCTCCGACAAGGTGATAGAGTTCAACGAAATCAATCCCGAAGGCTCGTTTGAAGAACAGTTGCGTGAATACAAAATCAAGATTGCAACGGATGCTGTTCGCCAGCACAACGGCAACAAGACCCTTGCCGCCCGCAGTCTCGGCATCTCGCGCGCCTACCTGCACCGGCTCATCCGGCCTACGGATTCGGAAACCCCCTTCGATCAGGATGACGTGGGCTCGGCATCGATGTAGTTAACAGACCGCAGATCGCAGCGCCTCAAATTCCTTAAATCCGAACCCCATCGGTACTACCTTCGTGACCTTGGGAATGACTCGTTCCCTGTCGTGTCTGTTGTATCCTTCAAACCATGCTGAGACAAAGAGCCGTTCTGCTCGCGTGGTTTGCGGTGTCTGTTCTGCCCGCCGGTCTCATCGCGCAGAATCCCGCCACACAGCTTCCAGCTCCGTCCAGCTCAGGCCAGCCGCGCCAACAACAGACTCAGGCACGTCCGGCTACCCAAGCCCCTCCACCTGTCACCACGAAGACATCGCCGCTCTCAGCCACGCAACCAAATACAACTCCTTCAACTGCTCCGCAAAATCCAAATTCTGCGCCTGCTTCCGATGACACCGCTGCCGGTTTTGGCGAACCCGACAACGGTAATCCCCACCAGCCGCAGATCATTGTCTCCAGCCCGCCTCCTACGCCCTCTGAGTGGACCTGGCATGACCGCGTTCTGTGGGGTGCCTATGTCATTCTTGCTTTCCTCGGCTATGTGGCCATCATGGTCGCGCTGCGGACCTTGAAGAGCATCGAGCGCCACACCGAATCTTCTCTGGCAACTTCCAAGGCCGCACTGGGCAGCGCCGCGGCGGCACTGCTGCGCACCCAGGCTGTTGTCGAAGCCGAACGCCCTTGGATCGTTGTCACCGTTGAGCCCTTCCTGACCGTGGAAAACAGCTTTAAGGTTGTCGCGCAAAACCGCGGCCGTACGCCGGCGCAGCTTATCTCCACGGTTGACCAGATCAGGGTTGCGGTCGACGAATCGAATCTTCCCGATCAACCTGAGTTCAGCGAAGAAGAATTGAATAATCTGGAATCTCCTATGATTCTTCTCCCTGGTGAATCGGTAGGTATCCGTCCCTTTAGCCGCGACGAAGTCAACACCATCTGCAAAACGCGCGAAGAGTTTGAACGTATCGAGCTGTGGGAGGAGAAGATCTTCCTGTATGGCAAGGTCACTTACCGCGAACTGATCAATTCCCCCAACAGCGTCGATCACGAGACCATCTGGTGCTGCCGCTACATTCACGGCGAATCGAAGAGCGCGCTCGTTATTACTGGTCCTCCAGCCTACAATCACCACACCTAATAGATGATTCCCCTCCGCTACAGATTTGCGCCTCGACGTATTCATAGAGCACGCATACTTCGTCTGCGCATTCGCCTCATGCCGCTTTGATACACTCAAGCCTGTTTGCCGCTTCGCGCAGCATCGTTCGCTCCATTTGCCACCCCCTCCAGGAGAAACAATGGCGATCGTCGAACTCGACCGCATCACCAAAGCCTACGAAAACAAAGTCGCCGTCAAAGAGCTCAGCCTGCGCATTGAGCCTGGGCAGATGTTCGGCCTTCTTGGCCCTAATGGCGCAGGAAAAACCAGTTCCATCCGCATGATGATCGGCATCACTATGCCCGATTCGGGGACAGTAAAGCTCTTTAACAGGAACTTCGATCGCACCAGCCTTGAGCACGTTGGCTACCTTCCCGAGGAGCGCGGCCTTTATAAGAAGATGAAAGTCATTGAGCAGCTCGCCTTCTTTGGCCAGTTGCATGGGCTCACTGCCCATGATGCACACGCCCGCGCCGTCAGCTGGGCGAAGCGGCTCGAGATCGATTCTGCACTCGAAAAAAGAACTGAAGAACTCTCCAAGGGCATGCAACAAAAGATTCAGTTCATCGGATCACTCTTGCACAACCCCGGTCTCATCATCATGGACGAGCCCTTCAGCGGCCTCGATCCAGTCAACGCCAAGCTGCTTGAGCAAACCCTGCTCGAACTGAAAGACGAAGGCAAGGCGATCATTTTCTCTACGCACCGAATGGACCAGGTAGAGAAGCTCTGCGACTCTATCTGCCTCATTAATCATGGTGAGGCTGTTGTCTCAGGCAAAGTGCGCGACATCAAATCCCGCTACGAGCGCGACCATGTCATCGTTGAATTCGATGGAAGCGCCGAATTCCTTAAGAGCAGCGAAATTGCCGAAGCCAGCAACTTCTCAGGCCACGCGGAAATTCGTCTCAAACCGCATGGCGACGCGCAAAAACTCTTGAAAGAAGCTTCTGCGGTAGCCACCATCTACCGTTTTGAGCTCGTCGAGCCGTCGCTTGAAGAAATCTTTATCCGCGCTGTGGGAGGTAAGGCCGATGCGTAATATGCTGCTCGTCGCAAAACGCGAGTACCTGGAACAGGTACGCGGCCGCGCCTTCAAAATGACCACTTTCGGTCTGCCGGCCATCTTTGCCGCCATTCTTGCCGTCGGCTATTTTTCCAGCCTCGGCATCGGCAGCAACCGCCATTTGGCCATTGCCGCCGACGATCCGACCCTCGCGCAGCTTCTCCGCAGCCGCATCCTCGGCAATAAGGACTCAAAGGCCACTGTCGACGTCATAGCTCCAGCCTCACCCGCTGACAAACAGCAACTCGTTGACGAACTACGTACTAAATCGCTCGACGGCGTGCTCTGGGTGGAGGACTCTGCGAGCCCGCAACCCAAAGCAACCTATATGGCGCCCTCTGCCGGAGATTTCATTACCGATGCCCGCCTGGAATCCGCGCTCAACAAAGCACTCGTCGATGAGCACCTCATCAAGGGCGGCATGGAGAAGCAGCAGGCCGAACAGATTTCCAAAGGCGTGGACCTTGCGACTTACCAGGTCAAATCCGATGGAAGCGTCATCAAGAGCAATGCCGAAGCTTCCTTTTGGAAGGGCTATGTCATGGCCATCCTTCTCTCCATGACCACCATGATCTACGGCATGAATGTGGCTCGCTCCATCATTCAGGAGAAGACCTCGCGTATCTTTGAAGTGATGCTGGCTATCGCCAAGCCCAGTGACCTGCTCGCAGGAAAACTTGTCGGCGTCTGCGCTGTGGGACTTACGCAAATTGCTATCTGGCTCATCGCCGCAGCCGTCCTTCTTGCCACGCCGCTGGCCGCAACAATCATGACTGGTAACCTCGCGATTCACATCTCCGCGACGGAAGCCATCCTCTTCCCCGTCTACTTCGTACTCGGCTATTTGCTCTTTAGCTCGCTCTTCGCTGGTCTCGCCGCCACCTGTGAAACCGAGCAGGAACTGCAGATGTATATGCCATTGGCCGCTGCGCCCACCTGGCTCAGCTTCGCGCTCATTGTCCTCATCATGAATGACTCCAACTCCGTCTGGTCGGTTGCCGCATCGCTCTTTCCACCCACCGCGCCGGTCATCATGTTTCTGCGCATGGCTTCGGAAATGCCGCCCGTGTGGCAGTTTGTCGTCTCCATCGGACTGCTTGCGCTCAGCATCGTGGCGGTGCTCTGGTTCTCCACCAAGCTCTATCGCATTGGCATTCTCATGTATGGCAAGCGCGCCACGCTGCCGGAAATCTTCCGCTGGATTCGCTATTCGTGATCGCCTGTAGCCTGGCATGTTCATTGCCTGAGCCACAGCAACTTCACCGCAGAAACCTGGTTCACCAGCCCGGGCCTCTCGCATATAGTGGATGCATTCTGTTTCCCCACTCCTGAGAGGCCATTCGACGTGCGTTTTCGCAGCCGGTTTTCGCTCGCCTTGCTGTTGGTGGTGTTTGCTTCGGGTATCAGTTCCGCCGCAACTGAGCCATCACAAAATTCCACGCCCCGAAATACGGCCGGTTCAATTCAGCCATCCTCAGCAGGAGAAAGTATCTCTCTCGGCCGTGCTGCGGTTCCTCTCTACAAACATTGGAAGTTCACCACAGGCGACTCGCCCATCGATCCGCAAACCGGCCGGCCTCTCTGGGCCGAACCAGGCTTCGACGATTCACATTGGGAAGACGTTAACCTGACTCCCGCCGAAGGTGCACAAAACCCCATTACCGGAACATCCGGTTACGTGCCGGGCTGGACGGCCAAAGGACACCCAAATTACTGGGGATATGCATGGTATCGCATCCGCGTGCGCGTCAGCTCGGAGCCCGGCGTCAGCTTCGCTCTCGCAGGTCCCGCAGTTGACGATGCTTACCAAATCTATGACAACGGAACTTATTCAGGGCATTTCGGCGAATTCCTGCCGCATGGCTTCAGACTCTATTACTCGCAGCCGGTAATGTTTGAGCTTCCGTCAGCCTCAATCGACTCCGCAGGCCAATCCACGCATGTTCTCGCCTTCCGTGTCTACATGCAGCCGTCGACACTCTACCAGGGATCGGGTGTTGGCGGATTTGAAGCTGCGCCTGTCATCGGAGAGAGTTCCGCAATCGCTCTCGTTCATCAGTCCCACCGTAATCAGCTCATCCGCACATATCTCTGGGAACCCATTGAGGCAGTTGTCTTCTTTCTCCTTGGCTTACTTGCGTTCAGTCTTGCCTTCTTTGACCGTTCCGATCGCGTTTACCTGTGGATTGGTGCGTTGTTGCTGATTACCGCCATCGATGCGACCTCTGGCGCCCTCGCCGTGTGGACTACGTACATCGATGCACGCTACGACCTCGTCTCGCATAACTATGTCTTGTTCTCACTGGAGTATGCGAGTTGGGTGATGATTTGGCGTGTCTGGTTTCGTCAGAAGCGCCCCACGTGGATGCCATGGGCTCTCATCCCGCTTATTCTCATTCTCTGTGTGGCCCAGGCACTCAGCGAAAATTTCTTCAGCGCCACGGCGGGTACCGCATTCACATCCATTGGGCACACGGTTTCCCTGCTCTTGCGGCTCACACTGGCAGGCTTTCTGCTTTTCATCGTTGTCAAGGCAATCCGCGAACAGGGTATTGAGGGTTGGCTGGTATTGCCGGCGGTTTTGCTTGAAAGCGCCGCCGAATTTTCACATGAAATCTCAGTGCTCGGCAGTCGTGCCTCGTGGTTCCCCTTCGGTGTCCAGATCACACTCCCCGTCGCGTCGCATCTGATCCTTGTCCTTGTGCTCACCGTGCTTCTGGTGCGCAGGCTCATCCTCTCTCTTCGCCGTCAGCGCATTCTCGCGCTCGATGTAAAACAGGCGCAGGAAGTGCAGCGCGTCATTCTGCCTGAAGCCCGCACCATGGTACCCGGCTTGTCGATTGAAAGCATCTATCGTCCGGCACGCGAAGTGGGCGGCGATTTCTTCCAGGTCATGGCTCATCCCACCGACGGCAGTGTTCTCATCGTTGCAGGAGATGTCGCAGGCAAGGGCCTTCAAGCGGGCATGCTCGTGGCTCTGCTGGTCGGCGCCATTCGCTCCACGGCGGAAGCCACTGCCGACCCGTTATCGTTGATCCAGGCGCTTAACCGCCGCCTCATTGGCCGTGGAGAAGCTCACGCCACGTGCCTCGCTCTTCGCATCGCTGCCACAGGATCCGTCGCGCTCGCCAACGCGGGCCATTTGCCGCCTTATCTCAACGGAAATCCCATCGCGATGGAGGGCGCGCTCCCGCTCGGTTCCTTCGAGGAAGCCGAGTTCTCCGTCACGCATTTTCAATTGCAGCCCAATGACCGCCTCGTGCTCGTCTCGGACGGCCTAGCCGAAGCCATGAACCCGCAGGGAGAGCTCTTCGGATTTCCGCGTGTTCAGGAGCTGGTTCAGACTGGCATTTCTGCCTCTGATTTGGCCAATGCCGTTCAAACTTTCGGACAGGAGGACGATATCAGCATCATCGCCCTTACCAGAACCGCCAGCGCAATCGCCTGATATCGCTTCGGCCAATCCGTTCAAGGCGCTCTCTCACTCGTACCGCAACGCCGCCATCGGGTTCATCTTCATGGCGCGCCGCGCCGGAATTAGAATTGCCAGCAGCGCCGCAGCCAGAAGAAGCAGGACTGCGCCTCCCAGCGCTACAGGATCCGATGGCCGCACAGCAAACAGAAGTCCTTTGATCAACTGCGTCAGAGCCAGCGACAGCATCACGCCTACGGCAAGCCCAATCGCAATCGTCGACATGCCGCTGCGCACCATCATGCGCATCACCTGGCCTCGGTCGGCGCCCAGCGCCATACGCACTCCAATCTCCACCTGCCGTTGCGCCACGCCGTATGACATCACTCCGTAAATTCCAATGGAGGCCAGCAGCAATGCAAGACTGGCAAAGCATCCAAGCAGAATCAGCGCCAGTTTTCTCCGTTGTAGTGAATCGCCCATTACTTCCTTCATCGTCAGCACGTGATACACCGGCAGGTCCGGATCAAGTGACAGCACCTGCCGCTGAATCGTCGAAGCAAGGTTCATTGGATTCCCCGAAACTTTCACTGCCAGCGTCATGCTGCGATACGCCGTCTGATTCTCCGGCCAATACACCTCCACGCGTGAGCGTGCCTCCAGAGTTCGATTCCGCACCGGACGCACAACGCCAATCACGGTCGCCCAGGGGCTCGCCGAGCCCGGACCTCCCGTGTGTACCCGCTTGCCAATTGGGTCCTGATTTGGCCAATACCGCTCCGCCAGACTCTCGTCCACAATCGCCACCGGAGGAGCGCCGTCTGTATCCCGCGCCTCAAACGCGCGCCCTCGCAGCAGTGAAATGCCCATCGCCTTGAAATAGCCTGGCGTCGCCACACGCTGATCCGCTTCCGGTGCTCTGTCTTCCATCGGAACCGACTGCGTATCGACGGTTAGCGTTCCCGACCCTCCGTCGCCGCTCAGGGGCAAGCCAGAAACCGCTCCAGTCGCTTCCACTCCCGGCAACCGCCGCACGCGATCCAGCAATTCGTTGTAAAATGCGCGCCGCTGTTCCGGCTTGTTATAAATCGCATCGGGCAGAGAAACGCGCATTGTCAGCACGCCATCCGGCTTAAATCCAGAGTCAACCTGCAGAATCTGCGCAAAGCTGCGTAGCAGTAATCCAGTACCGGCAATCAACAGCATGGAGAGTGCCGTTTCGCAAATTACAAGAGTGTTGCGCAACCGCCTCGAACGCTTCCCCTCTGTGGTGCGAGCACTTTTCAATCCGTCGAACTGCTTCTTGCGCGCAGCCTGCCATGCCGGCGCCAGACCGAACAGAATTCCGGCCGCAATTGTGATTGCGGCCGTTACCACCAGCGCGCGCCAATCCACTGAAGTCGAAACCGCGCGCGGCAGCGTCTTCGCCGCCATGGCGACCAAGCCGCGCAGCAGCCACGGAGTCACTGCCAGGCCAACTACTCCTCCAGCGCAGGCCAGAATCACGCTCTCCGTGAGCAACTGCCGCGCCAGCCGCGTGCCGCTTGCTCCCAGCGCCATGCGCGTTTCCATTTCGCGCTGCCGCTCGGTTGACCTTGCCAGCAGCAGGTTTGCGATATTCACACACGCAATTAGCAGAACAAGTCCCACGGCAGCCATCAGCACCAGCAGAGAAGGCTTCACATCGCCCACCGTCTCCTCCAGCAACGGATGCAAAATGATGCCGAAGTCGAACTTCGAGTACGGGTATGACGCGTGCTCCTTCATCATCGTCTGGCCCACACGATTCATATCGTCCTGCACCTGAGCCATGCTCAGACCTGGCTTGATGCGGCCAATCACTTCGAGGCCATGATTGCCGCGGCTGTCCTCGCTCAGTGCGCCCGGACTAAACGCCATCGGCCCCCATATCTCCGACTCTTCCGGATACGAAAACCCCTTCGGCATCACGCCCACCACTGCCATCGGCACACCGTCAATGTCAATCGTGCGGCCCACAACTGTGCGGTCGCCCGCATACACACGCTGCCAAAGCCCGTAGCTCAGCACTACCTCGTTATCGCGTCCAGGCTGCGCTTCTTCGGGCAGAAATGTTCTTCCAAGTAACGGCTGCACACCGAGCATCGAGAACAGTTCCGGCGATACGCTGGCGCCTACCACGCGCAAAGCGCTTCCCTTCGCGCCAAGATTCACCGAGCCATATCCCATCGCGGCCAGAGATTCAAAACTGTGATTGAGCTGTTTAAAATCCTGAAATTCCGGCGCAGACACCGCATTTTGGTCATTCGGTAGGCCAATGCCCGTGAAGCGTGTCCATACTTTCACCAGCTTTTCCGGCTGTGAGTATGGCAATGGCTTTAACAGCACTGCATCCAGCACACTGAAAATCGCCGCATTCGCGCCAATACCCAGCGCCATCGTCAGCACAACCACAGCCGTAAATCCGGGCTTCTTCGCCATCTGGCGAACAGCAAAACGCACATCCTGCAGCAGCACACTCATGGGCAATCTCCTTCGATCGTTTGAAAGGTACAGCTCAGCAGCGCGGCGAACCGCAGGCCACCTGGATACAGATTCATCGTTAAGTGCATGCAAGCGCTCTGCCAATCGCTTTACCCCTAAGTCGCTGAATCTTAGAAGCCCAATTGGCCATACCGGCGATTTGCGGTGTTCACATCGCTTCCTCACTGTTCGAAATCGCACATATAAATCCGCCGGAAGGATGCACCGCTAAAATCATCTGAGTGACTTCGACTTCCAGAACTACCTTCACCTTCGGCCAGCGGATCACGCTCTTCTTTGTCCCGCGCATCGTCTGGGCGCTGCTCTGGATCGTAGGCCGCACCTGGCGCTTTGAAGTCATCGCAGAAGAGGGCGTCACACCGGTGCTCTTCGGCCAAAAACCCGGCCCGGAGATCTACTGCTTCTGGCACCAGTGCGTACTGCCCTGCACCGTGTACTTTCGCCATTCGCTCTCGTACATCCTCATCAGCCGCAGCTTCGACGGTGAACTCATCACGCGTATTCTTCTGAAATTCAACTACGGCGCAGTCCGCGGTTCCAGTTCGCGCGGTGCCAGAGAGGGCCTGCTCGGCCTCAAACGCGTCATTGAAAAAGGCGATACAGCAATCTTCACCGCCGATGGCCCGCGCGGGCCCATCTACCAGACAAAAATGGGCCCCATTAAACTCGCGCAAATCACAGGTGCGCCCATTGGCTGTTTTCACCTCGAGCCCGAGCATGCCTGGACGCTCAACTCCTGGGATCGCTTCCTTATTCCCAAACCCTTCACCCGCATTTGTGTGAGCTGGGCTGCTTGGACGCACGTTCCGCGCGACGCGGATGAATCGCAATTCGAGCCACTGCGCCAGCAGTTGAATGATGCAATGGAACGCGCCCGCTTGCGTGCCTATGCGCATTTTGGGAAGGTCGTTTGATGACCGATCTGCGCGTTTCCGATTTTGATTTCCATCTGCCCGAGGAGCTTATCGCGCAGCAGCCTCCGGCCGAGCGCGGTACAAGCCGCATGCTCGTTGTCGATCGCGCAAACGGCAATCTGCTGGACGCCTCCTTTGCGCACTTCCCATCGCTTCTCAATCCAGGCGATGTGCTTGTACTCAACGATAGCCGCGTGATTCCCGCACGTCTCTTTGCGCGCCGCACCACAGTGCGCCAACGGCAAGCCACAACAGGCCTCATTGAGGTCTTGCTCACAGAGCCCGTCGGTCCCGATGAATGGCGGGCTCTCGTGAAGCCCGGAAAGAAAGTTGGCATTAGCGACAGACTCATTTTTCCGTCCACCTCTGGCGCCATCGAACTCGAAGCAGAAGTTCTCGACCGCGGCGACTTCGGTGAACGGCTCCTTCGATTTGAACCTTCGCAGGACTTTTTCGCCGCACTGGACCGCATCGGGCACATGCCGCTTCCGCCTTACATCCATCGCGACGACCAGGCCGCCGATCGTAGCCGCTATCAGACCATCTTCGCGCGCGATCCCGGCTCTGTCGCCGCCCCCACCGCAGGCCTTCACTTCACATCTGAAACTCTTGCCGCAATTGCCTCGCGCGGCGTTGAAGTTGTCCGCATCACGCTGCATGTTGGACTCGGTACTTTCGCCCCTCTGCGTGTCGAGCGCGTCGCCGATGTGCAACTCCATCGAGAGCGCTACACTCTCCCTGCGGAAACCGCCTCAGCCCTCAATCGTGCACGCACTGAAGGACGGCGCATTGTCGCCGTCGGCACCACCGTGGTTCGCACACTTGAGCACTGCGCTCTACAGGCCGGCGCAGAGCCACTCATACCGCACTCTGGCGCGACGCAGATCTTCATTTCGCCCAGTTTTCGCTTCCAGTTGGTGAATGCGCTTCTCACCAACTTCCATCTGCCGCAATCCAGCCTGCTCATGCTCGTCAGCGCTTTCGCAGGCCGTGAACAAACCCTCGCGGCCTATGCACACGCTGTTCAAGAGCGGTATCGCTTCTTCAGCTACGGCGACTGCATGTTTCTGTGCTGACTATTGGCCTGTTACCGAAAGATTTCCCGCACGCTGAATCTGCTTCCAAGCGGTCTCTCGCCGCGCATAACGTAGTGATATGGATTTGCCCTCGACCGAGCAGCACGCACAGGGATCGACCGCAGTCGCGCCTACTTTCATGCAGCGCATCTTCACACGCAACTTCATGAACGTCGCATTGCTGATGCTGATGCCCATGCTGTTTTCATCGTTCCTCAATCTGCAGCGGCTTCTCGTTATTGATCCTGACGTATGGTGGCACCTCGCCAACGCGCGTATGCTCTTTGCCACGCATCACTTTATCTGGGCCGACACCTACTCCTTCACCGTGCATGGCCAGTTGTGGGTCAATCCCGAATGGCTCTCTGAAATTCCCCTCTGGCTCAGCTACCGCATATTCAATCTGCAGGGACTCTACCTCGTAGCCTGGCTTGGCATATGCGCCAACATCTTATTCGTCTACTGGCGGGCCATGCGCGTGTCGAACCACGTCGGCGCTGCATTTTACGCAGCCGGTATCGCCAGCCTGATGATGACCGTCAACTGCAGCCCGCGCACCATTCAATTTGCCTATATCGCTCTGTCTGCTGAGCTCGCCATCCTTGAGACCGGCACCCCAAAACGGCAAAAGCTCCTCTGGCTTCTGCCCCCGCTATTTTGCGTCTGGATCAATCTGCACGGCACCTGGATCATCGGCCTCGCCCTGCTTGGGCTCTATATCGTAAGCGGGCTCTTCTCGTTCAATAAAGGTGTCTTTGAACAGACCGCCTTCTCCGCGCCCGAACGCAAACGCCTGATTACTGTCTTCGCGCTTTCTGCCGCCGCACTCTTCATCAATCCCTATGGCTGGCGGCTCGTATGGAATCCATTCGACATGATGTTCAACCAGTCCACAAACATTGGAAATATCTCCGAATGGACGCCTCTCACCTTCGGCTCAATGGAGGGTGTTGCGGTACTGAGCGGAATCGCCATCATGATTCTTGCCGCCTGCCTGCGCCCCCGCAAGTGGCGCATTCATGAGCTGGCATTTGTTCTTTTCGCCTGGTTCGCCGCGCTCGATCACCATCGCTTCGCCTATTTGGCTGCAGTTATCACCACGCCTTTCGTTGCTGCTGACTTCGCCCGTACATTCTTCTCCGAGCCTGACAACAAGACCATCCCCGCAATGAATGCTCTGCTCGCCGCTGTCGCTGCCGTCGCCATGTTTTTCCTTTTCCCTTCGCAGAAGGCACTGCGTGAAGGCATTGACACATGGTTCCCGCCACGCCTGCTCGCTTCCATCCAGCCAACCTGGCGCACTTGGGCATGGGATGACCTTGGCGGAATGATGATTTTCATGGGGAAACCTGTTTTCTACGACTCGCGTGTCGATATCTTCGACCACAACGGAATTCTGCAGGACTATCTGACCGCCATGCACGGCAGAGATGTTTTTGAAATGCTCGACAAGTACAAGATCGATCATGTTCTGGTAATGAAGAACATGCCAATGGCGTACATCCTTTCCCGCTCATCCGGTTGGCAACTGACCGGCACTGAGGAAAGGCATGATCAGGTCTTCGTCATGTTCGCAAAAGACACTTCATCTCATCTTGTGCCGGAGGATGCGAAGCCTATTTCGCCCCAAAGACACACGGGACATTGAACATCACGGTACGATAAGCTCCGGTTCTACGTTCTTTGGGGAATCGAAATAATTTATTTATTTTGTTGATTTTATAGAAATGAACATGTCTTCGTGACTGCCATCACAATCATCCTTTCGGTTGAGTGAAAGGATAGACCGCAGTTGTTGCACCCGATTTCAATTCCGTGATTTGGGGGCGGTATTTGTCCCCGTTTTTGGAGCCTAAAGTTGAAACTCGACCCCTCGGCATTCATAGCGCAAAAATCGCTTGTCGATGCGCTTGGAAATATCGCAACTCCAGTGCCTATCGACCATGACCGCATTCTGTTTCAGCAGGGTGATGAAGCCCACGCGCTCTATATCCTCTACTCCGGTCAGGCCACTCTCACCATGACGGCGCCGAATGGCGAGAATGTGCTGCGCGAAACAGCACTCAGCGGTTCCTTGTTCGGATTGCCCGGCGTTGTCGGTGGTGTGCCCTATTCTCTCAGTGTCACCGCACTTGCAGGCGCAAAAGTCAGTTACATCTCGCGCGAGGACTTCTCCAAAATGATGCTGAATGAGCCGGCGCTCGCCGTACAGGTTTTACAGGTGCTCGCTGCGGAGGTTCGCTCCGCACGCAGCGGCATGGTCTCTTGCTGAGCACACAGGTTTTCAAGAATCCGTGGCGTCCGCCTCAAGGTCCAATACGATAGCATCCGGAATGTGTCCGGCAGCGAATTCAATTTCAAACTCGATACGCCTATTCAATACGTACGCGGCGTTGGCCCTCGTGTGGCCCAGATTCTTGCCGGCAAAGACATCCTCACCGCCGAAGATCTTCTCTACCATCTCCCCTTCCGTTACGAAGACCGCCAGAACCCACGCAGCCTCGACGAACTGAAGCCCGGCGAAACCGCCAGCGTCATCGCGGAAGTCCGCGGTTCTTTGCTTATGCGCACGCGCCGCATGCCGCTCTTCGAGCTGACAGTGGGTCAGGGGACACAGCGCGCTCTCAAATGCCTGTGGTTCCATGCAACCTGGCTCGAGGGTAAATTCCGTGCCGGACAAACCGTTGCTCTTTACGGAAAACTTGAACCTTCCCGCTCCTCCAGCAACCTGAAGATGATTCAGCCGCAATATGAGCTGCTGCCGGATTCATCCGACGACGCGGAAACCCGTCTACTCGAAGTTGGCCGCATCACCCCCGTTTACGAGTCGCTCAGTGGCTCCATGCTTGCCTCACGCTGGCAGCGCAAGGTTATCTTTCATTTGCTCGAAAGCTTGCGAGGAGCGGTCCCTGAATGTCTTCCGCAACGCATGTTGGAACGACTCGGCATGCCCGATCGTGAAACCGCGCTGCGCGAAGTTCATTTCCCCTCCGAAAACACCGCAATGACCGATCTACAGGCCTTCGCTACACCCGCGCATCGCCGGCTCATTTTTGAAGAGCTCTTTTTTCTTGAGCTCGGCCTTGAACTCAAACGGAAGCGCATGCGCGAGCGCCCTGGCATCGCATTCAGCACCGGCGACAAAGTCCGCGAAGCCATCCGCGAAGTACTCCCCTTTCATCCCACCGCCGCGCAAAAGCGTACACTCGGTGAAATTGTCTCCGACATGCGCCAGCCCAGCCCGATGCGCCGCCTTCTCCAGGGAGACGTCGGCTCCGGCAAGACCATCGTCGCTCTGCAGGCCATGCTCGTCGCCATGGAGAACGGCTACCAGGCCGCCCTCATGGCGCCTACTGAAATCCTTGCCACGCAGCACTTCCTCGCCGCGCGCAAGCTTCTCGAGCGCTCTTCGCGCCGTTATCGCATTGAGTTGCTCACCGGCTCGCTCGACGAAGACCGCAAGCGCCGTGTGCGCGGCCTCATCAATCGCGGAGAAGCGCATCTGGTTATCGGCACGCACGCGCTGATCGAAGAAAAAGTTGAATTTGACCGTCTTGGCCTCGTCGTGGTCGATGAGCAGCACCGCTTCGGCGTTTTGCAGCGCTTCCGCCTCATGAAGAAGCCCTCGCAAGCGGAGCCTGATGTCCTCGTGATGACCGCTACCCCGATTCCCCGTACGCTCGCGCTTTCGCTCTATGGTGATCTTGACGTCAGTGTGCTTGACGAACTTCCTCCCGGCCGTACACCCATCGTTACCCGCCGTGCACCTGCCGAACGCGTCGACGAGGTATGGGACTTCGTCAATAAGCAGGTCAAACAGGGCCGTCAGGCATATGTCGTCTATCCGGTAATCGAAGGAACAAAAGACGACCAGCCCGAACTCGACTTCGCGCATGACGATCCATCTGCCGAAGCCGGCATGCCACCGCAGGAGATGCAACGCACCGCTCCACGCAAGGGCAAGTCCGGCGATCTGTTTCCTGGCATGAAAAAGCAAGCGGCTTCGAAGAAGAAATCTCGCAACCAATCGGATCTCAAATCTGCGGTCGACATGTTCAGACATCTCTCCGCCGGACCGCTTGCCGGACTGCGCATTGGCCTTCTCCACGGCCGCCTCAGTGCCGACGACAAGGAAATCACCATGCGCCGCTTCCAGCGAGGTGAGATTGATGTTCTCGTTTCCACAACCGTCATTGAAGTCGGTGTTGATGTGCCCAACGCGTCCGTCATGGTCATCGAGCAGGCGGAGCGCTTTGGCCTCGCACAGTTGCATCAGTTGCGTGGGCGTGTTGGCCGCGGCTCCGCCAAAAGCTACTGCCTCCTCGTCACAGGCAAAAAAGTATCGCCCGCCGCAGAAGAGCGTCTCGAAGCCATGGTGCGTACGCAGGATGGCTTCGAACTCGCAGAGCTCGATCTTGCCATGCGCGGCCCCGGCGAAGTTTTCGGAACACGCCAGGCTGGCCTGCCTGACTTTCGCGTCGCCAATCTCGTACGCGACAGGAAGATGCTCGAGCTTGCGCGCATGGAGGCGGAGCGATTCGTCCATGCAAAGCAAGATGCATTTGAAGCAACGGACGCCGAAAAGGCCCGAGTTTGGGCGAGGCTCAAAATTGCCTGGCAACGCCGCTATGGTCTCGTCGAGGCCGGCTGACAATCGACGCTTGCGCACGCAGCTTCACGTTGCATGTATTTCTTCCATTGTCTTCAACAGATCCTTGGAGAATGTCTGAATCTCCAGGTCAATTCCCACCACTTCGCTGGCATGCTCGTCCGTCTGGAAGATTGTGCAATGACACAGTTCGGTAAATCGAATATGGCTGCTTTGGCTCAATTCAAGGCCCGCTGCCACAACCGTGCTGTAAATGTCGATACACGCCTGCCGCTCAAATTCAAAGAGCATATTCACGATGCCGCTGTCATTTGCGCTGCGGCTTAAGATCCAGCCGCCGCAGTCCAGAATCGCATTGGAAAGGGTATCCAGCAGATCGACTGGATCCCCCATCGAAATTGCGCGCATCTGGATTGACCAACCTTCCGGCGAGGCCACTTGTCTGGAAACCATTGGAGCTGCATGGCTCATGCCTCCTTCATCGGCAAGCTCTTTGGCTTCTTCACTTTTCTCTGGCGCTTGCACGGCGGCTTCGCGGTCTAAATCCCGCCGGCGCCCCGGATTCTGATGTTGTAGTTTGTTGGAAGAGATGATTGTCGGCAGCGGTATTGATCTGGTTGAAATTCATCGCATCCGCGAGTCGTGGGAGCGCTACGGTCAGCGTTTCCTTGACCGCATCTACACGCCCGCCGAACAGGCCTACTGTCTGCGCAAACGCAATGCCGCCGAAAGTCTTGCCGCCCGCTTCGCCGCTAAAGAGGCTGGCGCCAAGGCCCTCGGCACAGGCATCAGCCGCGGCGTCTCGTGGCTTGAAATTGAAATTACGCGCGAGCCTGGAAGTCGGCCAGCCATTGTCTTTCACGGCCGCGCCGCGGAACGGGCAGCCCGCCTCGGTGCCACCCATGCCGCACTTTCCATCACCCACACAGACAAACTCGCCATGGCCAATGTTCTGCTCGAGGACAATCACCGGTAATTTATTGCACCCAATCCGACTCCGCATGAGTCTTAACTGTAGTGTCTTGTGCATCTTCTGGACTGGGGCCGCGTGAAAACGGTCTGCTCCACAAACCCTCATCTGCTATCCTCTAGGCGTTGTACCCGTTTGCCGCGGGCCAGCCCAGCCAGGGAGAGAC
The DNA here is from genome assembly GCA_035550015.1 of Occallatibacter sp. GTDB lineage: Bacteria > Acidobacteriota > Terriglobia > Terriglobales > Acidobacteriaceae > Telmatobacter. Next base: position 113,278 of record DASZRJ010000015.1, read on the forward strand.
CATGCCATCGCAGAAAGAAATTCAATGGTCCCAATTGCGGGTTGGTGCACTCGTTCTCGCGGGAATCGGCGTCCTCATCGCGGCTATCTTTCTCATGTCCGGCTCCACAGGCGGCCCATTCTCCAAAAAACTGATTCTGCGCTCTTACTTCGCCAATGCCTCCGGCCTTAAGAACGGTGCTCCGGTCACGCTGGAAGGCGTTACTGTCGGCAATGTCATCAATATCCGTGTCGTTCCAGATCGCAACCCAAAGCCGGTTGAAGTCACTATGCGCGTCGGTATGGAATACCTCTATGACATCCACATCGATTCCACCACTTCTATCGCGCAAGCCGGCGTACTGGGCGACAGTTATGTGGATATCTCGTCAGTGAACGCCACTGGACCGGCTCCCAAGGAAAATGCGGAATTGCACACGACCGGCTCCCCCAGCATTCAGGATGTGATTCGTACCAGCGAGACCGGAATTCAGGACGTCAGTACCCTTATGCGCAAAGTCGGCGTATTGATCGATACGCTCAACTCAAGCAGGGGCACAATCGGCGCATTGATCAACGACAAAGCCTTCTACAGCAAGGTCTCGCGTATTACGGAGAACCTTGAGGAAATTACTGCAGCCATCAATCAGGGCAAAGGCTCGCTCGGCAAGCTCGTCAATGATGACTCGCTCTACAACCATGCCAACTCTGCCATCGCCCACATCGACAATGTCGCGGATGCCATGGACAGCGGCAATGGCTCCATCGGCAAACTGATCAAAGACGACACGTTCTACAAGAACCTGAATGAATCTGTCGCCAACATCAACCAGTTGACCGCCAGCATCAATGAAGGCAAGGGTGCCATGGGCAAGCTCGCCAAGGATCCCGCCTTCGCTAAAAAGCTCGACGACACCGTCACGCGCCTCGACAACATTCTGCGCAGCATTGACGAGGGTCAGGGCACCATCGGCCAGTTGATGAAGAATCGCTCGCTCTATGACCACACCGATGAAACCATGAGCCAGTCGTCGCAGCTCATCAAGGCCATCCGCGAGAATCCCAAGAAGTATTTCGTCATCCGGCTCAAGCTGTTCTAGGCCCGTCCCCGCTCAACTCGGAGCTCTCCTTCAGTCCCTCGCGTATATCCTCTTAAGCAATGAGGAGGTACTTGTGCCCCGCAAGACCCTTTTTGCCCTGGCAACCTGCGCCGTTCTTTTCGCAGTCTTCCTGCTCACGCAACGTTCGCAGCACGCATTCGCCGCAAATTCAGATATACCTGCCTACGCCGCCAACGGAGACATGCTCCCCATCCCTCACTACCGCGAATGGATCTACCTCACCTCCGGCATCAACATGAGCTACTCGCCCAAGGCTGAACAAACACCGGACCACGCCATGTTCGACAATGTCTTCGTTAACCCTGCCTCGTATAAGAGCTTCCTCGCCACCGGCACATGGCCCGATAAGACAATCCTTGTCCTTGAGATTCGCGGTGCTCGGAGCAAGGGCTCCATCAACCACCGCGGTCACTTTCAAAGCACAGAGTTGATGGGGATGGAAGTTCACGTGAAAGACGAGAAGCGCTTCCCTGGCGGCTGGGCCTTCTTTGACTTCGATTCACCGGACAAGGATGGCACTCTTATTCCCGCCGGCGCTCCTTGCTACACTTGCCATCGAGGCCACGGCGCCGTCGACACCACATTTGTGCAGTTCTACCCCACACTGCTTCCCATCGCGAAACAGAAGGGCACACTCAGCAAAGAATTTCTGAAGGAAGAACGCGAGACAGCTGCTGAATAGCTATTGACTCTGGGCCTGAACTGCCGGCTTTTCGCCGCGATATGTACGCCAGAACTCGACCATCGCCTTCAGCCGCACTACATGAAAGTAGTCGCTTGCCACAAAGAAAAAAACAATCGCTGCCATCGTCACCACATGCAGCGCTTCAGGACCAAGCTGATCGCTGAAGGGCAAAGGCGCGGCGGAGAACACCATCGTCAGCACAATCAGTGCCAGCTTCACAATGCCCATCACCAGGCCGATTTCCAGCAATTGATTCGTGAACTTCTTGCCTAGCCGGAAACTCGCACCCAACGCGCTCAGCGCTCCACGGTCTTCCTTAAGCACAAGAATGGGAGCCACGGCCGGAGGCCAGCTGATGACCGCCCACAAGGAAAAGATCCCCAGTGAAAAGAAAATCAGCCATTGCGCGTAGCCAACCAGCTCCGCCTCAACCGGCTGCTGAATATGCGCCCATGCTACCCACTGCATCACGCGAAACCAGAACCACAGCGTCGCCGTCAGCAATGCCACCCAAACAGTCTGTACCGCAATGAATGGAATCGGCCTGAACTTTGAGCCTGGCTCCAGCACCTTCAACACCAATGCTCGCCCTACGCCCGAAAATACAATCCACGCCACCACGCCCAGTGGGAGCAGCCAATGAAAGGCCGCGTAGACGATCGGTTCGTACTTGTCTACGATCACATCGATCTGGCGTACAGCTACCCACGGATTCTGCCCATCCACCTCATTCCAGCCTGAAAGCTCCAGCGGTAGAACGGAGAACACGTGGTTCATCTGTCTTTGAGCAAGCAGAAGAAACGGAATGCCGACGGCCCAACGCCAGGCAATTTCCATCACAGAAAGCCATGGGCGTTTCCACACCCACCCCATCTGGTCGACCATCGTCTGCGTGCCGCGCACGGGCGGCGTCGTGGCAGCCCCTGTATTCACCTCACCTCACAACCAGATTGACTAGCTTTCCGGGAACGACAATTACTTTTGCAACGGTCTTGCCGTCAATCCTCATCTGCACCTTGCCGTCAGCCAATGCCGCTTTCCGCAAAGTATCCTGGTCGGCCCCGGCCTCCACACGCACAACCGTAACCAGCTTGCCATTTACCTGCACCGGCACTTCGATCTCATCTTCCTTCGCCAGTTCGGGATCGCTCTTGGGCCACGGAGCGCGCAGAACAGCACCTTCCTCGCCAAGCTCTTCCCACAGCTCCGCCGCCACAAACGGCGCAAACGGCGCCATCAGCAGCACCAGCGTGCGCAGTAGTTCATGCATTGCTGCCGCGGGAACCTCACCCGCTGACAACTCCGCATCCGCCGCCTGCAGATCGTTCACCAGCATCATGATGGCCGCCACACACGTGTTGAAGTGCCAGCGCCCCTCAAAATCCTGCGTAATTTTCGCCGTCGTCTGATGCATCTTGCGCAGCAGCTTCAGCGTCACGCCTTGCGGAGTTTCAATCGTCTGCCCACGTCCTGCACGTGCCGCTTCCGCATGTTTCGCCACAAGCCGCCACACACGTCCCAGGAACCGGCTCACACCGGCAACGCCGTCTTCCTGCCAGTCCAGATCACGGTCCGGCGGTGCCGCAAACAACGCATACATGCGCGTCGCATCCGCTCCATAGCGCGCAACCATATCGTCGGGAGAAACCACATTCCCCTTCGACTTGGACATCTTCGCGCCGTCTTTGATCACCATGCCCTGTGTGAACAACCGCTCGGCGGGCTCGTTGTTCTTCGTCAGCCCAAGGTCGCGCATCACCCGCGTCCAGAAGCGCGAGTAAATCAAATGCAGAATCGCGTGCTCTACGCCGCCAATGTACTGGTCGATAGGAAACCAGTAGTCCGCGCGCTCAGGTGCAAATGGCGCGTTCGCATTTTTTGCGTCGATGTAGCGGTAGAAATACCAGCTCGAGTCGACAAAGGTATCCATCGTGTCGGTCTCACGCTTCGCCGCACCGCCGCACTTCGGGCAGGTCACGTTCACAAACTCGGGCACGCGCCCCAGCGGCGAACCACCCTGCTGCGTAATCTCAATCTGCTCGGGCAACAGCACCGGCAACTGCTCGTCTGGCACCGGCACCATGCCATCCTTCTCGCAGTGAATCATCGGAATCGGTGTGCCCCAGTAGCGCTGGCGGCTCACACCCCAGTCCTTCAAGCGGAACGTCACCTTCGCTTCACCGAAGGCGCCACTTGCCGCGATCACCTGCAGCTTCTTCTGCGCCGCTTCGCATGTGAGTCCGTCATACTCGCCTGAATTGATCAGTACGCCCTCTTCGCTCACAAACGGCAGCTCAGGCTCTTCGCTGCCGGCCGCTGAAGCAATCACCCGTCGAATCTCAATCCCGTACTTGGTCGCGAACTCAAAGTCGCGCTCATCGTGCGCAGGCACGCTCATAATCGCGCCTGTCCCGTAGTCGGCCAAAATGTAGTTCGCAACCCAGATCGGCACCTTCTCGCCGTTATATGGGTTAATCGCAAACTTACCCGTCGGCACACCATGCTTCTCAATCGCGCCAATGTCGCCCGTCTCGCGTGCCTTCTTCTGCTCGGCGATCATCTCGTCGACCTTCGCCTGCAACTCTGCATTGTCGGCAGCCAGGGTACATACCAGCGCATGCTCCGGCGCAAGCTGCACGCTCGTCGCACCAAAGATCGTGTCTACACGCGTAGTAAATACGCGAATCTTCTCGCCGGTCCCCTCTAAAGAGAAATCGACCTCTGTTCCCTCGCTTCGGCCGATCCAGTTGCGCTGCATGGTACGCACTTTTTCCGGCCACCCGTCCAGCTTGTCCAGGCCCTCCAGCAGTTCGTCTGCATACTCGGTAATGCGGAAGAACCACTGCACCAGATCGCGCTGCTCCACAATTGTGTCTTCGTGCCGCCAGCAGCGCCCGTCAATCACCTGCTCGTTGGCCAGCACCGTAGCGCACTCGGGGCACCAATTCACCTTGCTCTTTTTGCGATAGGCTAGACCCTTTTCATACATCCGCAAAAAGAACCACTGGTTCCAGCGGTAGTAGTCCGGCAGGCACGTGGTCACTTCCGTAGCCCAGTCATAGCCCAGGCCCAGCCGCTGCATCTGCCGTTTCATCGCGGCAATATTGCTCAGCGTCCAGTCCCGTGGAGGCGTATTGTTCTTGAGCGCCGCATTTTCTGCCGGCAACCCGAACGCATCCCACCCCATCGGGTGCAGCACGTTATAGCCGCGCATCCACATATGCCGCGCCAGCGCGTCGCCAATCGAGTAGTTGCGCACATGGCCCATGTGCAGTTGCCCGCTCGGGTAGGGCAGCATTTCCAGCACGTAATATTTCGGTTTGCCGCTCGCAGCCGGCTCGGCCGCATACAGAGCGGGGTTGGCAGCCCAGCGCTGCTGCCATTTCGTCTCAATTTCCGCCGGGTCGTATTTAAATTCTTTCTCGTCCGCCATCAACTTCAAGTGTAACCGGTGGGGTGTTGCCGGGCGTCCCGCACAAAAAGCTGCGTCTGGCCCGGTTTTGCCCAGGACTACTCCACCCACTCGCCTTTGCGCATCAGCGGCTCTGCCGTGCCGGTCGCTGTAATCCCATCAATGTCCAACTCGCCTGACCCGATCATCCAGTCCACATGAATCAGGCTGTCGTTCGCGCCCTTCGCCGCTAGCTCTTCCTTGCTCATCTTGTCGCCGTCTTTCACGCACGAGCTGTATGCCTGCCCCAGCGCAATGTGGCTGGCCGCATTCTCGTCAAACAGCGTATTGAAAAACGTCAACCCGCTCTGGGAAATCGGCGACGAATGCGGCACAAGCGCCACTTCTCCCAGCCGCCGCGCCCCCTCGTCTGTATCGATCAGCTTCTCCAGCACTCCCTGTCCCTTCGACGCATGTACCTCCACAATGCGCCCCTTCTCAAACTTCACCTGGATGTTCTCAATCATCGATCCATACAGCGACAGAGGCTTGGTCGCCGTCACCACGCCATCCGCGCGGTCCTTATGCGGCGTCGAGAATACTTCCTCGGTCGGCATATTCGGAATACAGTAGTTCCCATTCCCCGCCGTCGTTCCGCCGCCCATCCACACGTGGTCGTCCGCCAGGCCCAGCGTAAAATCCGTTCCCGGCCCCTTGTACTTCAGCGCCGAGTAGCGCTTCTCGTTCATGCGCGTCGCACGTGCAATCAATGTCTTGTCGTGTTCGCGCCACGCACTCGCCGGGTCGTTGCCCGCAATACGCGTCGTCTTGAAAATCGCCTCCCACTGCTTGGCCAGCGCTACTTCCGGCTCGTCGTCGGGAAACATCAGCGCAGCCCACGCCGGCGTCGCCGCCGCCACAATTGTCCAGTTAATCTCGTGCCGTGTAATGAGCTCCAGAGCCGGCCGGTAGGCCTTTGACTGCGCGCGATTCGCGCGCCCTACCTTGTCTGGGTCCTCATTCGCCAGCAACGCCGGATTGCCGCCCGTAATCGCCAGCCGTGCCGCACCGCTTTTGTACGCCTCGCCCATCCCCTCGTAAAGCCACGCCGCCGCGCGGTCAAAGCTCTCGTCCGGCGCATACTTGTAACGCAGCTTCGTCTCCTGCTCGTCGTTATAAAGAACCGTCACCAGCGATGCGCCTGCCTTATACGCCTGTTCCACAATCCTGCGCGCAAGCGGCAGTGCATCCAGTGAGGCCGTCATCACCAGTTCCTGCCCCTTGGCCAGCCCCAATCCCACGTTGATCGCCACTTCCGCCAGTTGATTCAACTTCCGTTCGTGTTCTGCCGTTGCAATCGTCATCTGTTCCGCAGTTGCCATCGCTCTCTCCAGTCACTCTGTCAAAAAAGGTTTAGCCCGCTTTTACTTCTTCACCAGGCTCTTCATCACGCGCACATTGCGCTCCTCGTCGCCTTCCTCATCCACGGGCGTCTCGGCAATAAACGCGCAGTGCGCAAACTTCTTCTCGTTCAGCAGCCGCCGGAACGGCTCCACGCCCATCGTTCCCTGTCCAATGTGCTCATGCCTGTCCAGTTTCGATCCGCGCTCCGCCTTCGCATCGTTGCAATGCCACACGCGCACGGATTCAAACGTCACCGTCTCACCAATCAGCTTCAGCGTTTCGTCGTAGCCTTCCTCGCTCACCAGGTCGTAACCGGCTACATGCGTATGGCACGTGTCCAGACACACCGCAACGGGAGCCGTCTTGCGCAGCCGCTCCACCAACTCAGCCACCTGCTCAAAACTGCCGCCCAGGCTAAACTCCGCACCCGCGGTGTTCTCAATCAGGATCGTGAATGGCGTTCCCTGCCACGTCAGCCCGTCAATTGCCGTCGTGATTGACTCCGCGGCCAGCCGCAATCCTTCCTCGCGCGTCAATCCCTTCCATGAGCCCGGATGCAGCACCAGATACTCCGCGCCCCATGCCAACGCGCGTTCAATCTCACCGCGAAACGCGCCTATGCTCTTCTGCCGCGTCTCTTCATTCTGGCTGCACACATTCACCAGATAACTGGTGTGAATCACCAACGGCCCCACATCCAGCGCTTTACGCTGCTCGCGCATCTTCTCGCCAGCCGCCGGGTCCACGCTCGGTGCCTTCCACATCCTCGGGCTCGACGAGAAAAACTGAAATGTGTTCGCGCCAATCTCCCGCGCACGTTGCACCGTCTTCCACGCGCCGCCCGCCGTTCCCAAATGAATTCCGATTCGTTTCGTCATCTCTTCAAATCCTAACGCCTGCATTGCAACCAAATGAAAAGCCCGCCGCGCATTCTGCGTCAGGCGGACTTTTCATCGCGACACAACCACATTCGCTAGCTCAGCAGCTTCATCGCATCCGGATCCCACTTCACCACCTGGCCGCGCTGCATACTCAGGTTGCTCAGCAGAGCCGCGCCCGCCGCGCGATAGCCAAACACCGCATCCTCCACTACCGGTTCACGCGAACGCACTGATGCGATGAAGTTCTTCAGGTGGTCGTAGCTGTCGCTATAGCCATCCGGCGCCACATATTTCTCCACGCGCGCAGGCGGCGCCCCCACAGGATGCTGCAACGGATACTTCTGCCGGTACTCATACTCGATCTGCCGCTGCATGGCCTCCGTAAACGTGTTCACTGTGAGCCCCGGCTCCTTCTCGCGTGGAACACGGCTCAGCGTCACTGAATTTCCGCCAATCTCCAGTGTTCCTTCCGAACCCGTAAAGACCAGCCCTTCGCTTTCTTCGCCGCCGTCCACAAAGTTCACCCGCACATTCAGGTTGAAACCTTCCCTGTAGTCGAATAGACCCAGCACAACGTCGTCGGCATCGCGCCCGTCCTTCCAGTAGCGAATTCCTCCGGTCGCCATTCCGCGCACAGGCCCATGAGAACCCGTCACAAAATGCGTCCCGCTGAACAGGTGCACAAACAAATCGCCGGCCACACCCGAGCCGTAGTCCTTCCACTTCCTCCACTGGAAGAACCGCTCCGCGCTCCACGCTCGCTTCGGCGCGGTTCCCAGAAAACGTGTCCAGTCGCACGTCTGCTCATTCGCATCCAGCGGAATTGTGTAATCCCACGCGCCGATCGCCGAGTTGCGGTCCCAGTGTGCGGTCACCATATTCAGCTTGCCAATCGCGCCCTGCGCCAGCAGTTCCTTTGCCTTCGCATACAGGATCGAACTCACGCGCTGGCTGCCAATTTGGAGAATACGTCCGCTCTTTTTGGCCGTGTCGATCATCTCCGGCCCGTCAGAATACTCGTGGATCATGGGCTTCTCACAATACACATCCTTGCCCATCTCCATCGCGTCAATCGAAACCTGCTTGTGCCAGTGGTCGGGTGTACCCACAATCACTGCATCGATATCCGAGCGCGTCGTCACCTCGCGATAGTCGCGCGTCGTGAAGATGTCCTCCCCCCACATCTCCTTGCAGTGGTCCAGCCGCCCCTGGTAACAATCGGCCACGGCCACCAGCTTCACGCCCGGCACCTCGAGCGCAATACGCGTGTCATATTGCCCTTGTCCGCCTGCGCCAATCAGCGCAATCTGTACATGATCGTTCGCGGAAACAGGCCGCGGCATGTTCTGTTGAGCGGTCAGCGCGTGAATCTTCGCTCCCGCAATGGCATTGGCTGAGGCTGCCCCCGCAACCTTCAGAAAGCTCCTGCGATCCAGCATTTGTCTATGTCCTTCCCCATAAGGAACTTTTCAAATCGCATACCACCATACACGAACCGGCCTTGCGGCCGGTTTATGCATTCACTATCTGGTTATTCTTTGCCACCGATCGCTAATCGTCGTCGTCATCCTTATGCGGCGCCTTCTTCTTGGCCGTAATCATCGCCGGCACCGGAGCATCGCCCTTCGCCGCCTTCCACAGAATTACATTCAGCTGCTGGGCCGGCGCGCGGTCCGCATGGCGAAAATCCATCTTCATGCTCTGCATCGCGCCGAACATCGATTTCTTATTCGCCTTGTAGATCAACCCGTTTTCGCGGTTGGACGCATCCGCCACATACGGCGCTTGGTTGCCACGCCCCGTAAACAGCGACCCAATCATAGGCGCGAATGCATCGTTATTATTCATCGGCGGCAAGCCTAGCAGCGACTCCATCGTGCGTATCACGCTTACCGTGGAGTAGAAGTGGCTGTCCACATATGCATGACCATCCTTGCCGTGCGGCGCATACTTGCTCACCACCAGAGCATAGCTGCGGTGCGCGTCCACGTGGTCCGCTCCGTCCTGCGCGTCGTCCTCCAGAATGAAGAACGCCGTTGAATCCCAGAATGGCGAATGCGAAATCAAATCCACCGCGCGTCCCACGGCCAGGTCGTTGTCGGCTACGGACGCATTCGGCGTTGGGCCACCGGGCCGCGTGCCCATTGTGTGGTCATCTCCCAGCCGCAGCATCACAAAGTTCGGCATCGTGTCCTTGCCGTTCTTCATATCCGCAATCCAGCCGTTCAGATGCTGCTCAAAAATATTTACGCGAATCTGGTCGGGAACCCACAGATTAAAGTCCGGAGCTTCCTTCGCAAAGTGCCCCACCAGTTCCGGCTTCGTCGCCGTATTCGATGCAATTATCGGAATTGCCCACGGCCATTGATTGACACCTCCGCCCCAGTTCGCGGGTAGTTGCTGCCCAGGCTTCACTGCTGGATGCGCGCAGTTTTGGCCCTGCAACATCGGCCCTTGCTGGGGATTCGCCGTCCGCACTTCGTCGCAGAACTTGGTCGCAATGTACTCGCCAAAGTGGTAGTAGCTCTTCCCGTGCGCGGCCAGGTTACCCCACAAATAGCCGCTGGCCGGCTCATTCACATCGGGAATGTTCTGCTCCAGCGGCAGTCCTTCGGCCACCACGCCCTCATAGTCGTAGGTACGCTGCCCCCCGCGATACGACTGCTGCCAGGTCTTCTCCAGATAATCCGTTCCAATCGCGGCATTCGACCAAACGTGTCCGTCGCCAGACACTTCGCCCGAATCGTAGAAGTTGTCCAGCACGCCAAACCGCAGCGCCAGCTTGTGAATGTTCGGCGTCACCGCCGCACCATACATCGTCAACTGCGGGTCGCCATTTCCCACCGGCTTCCCATCCTGTTCCAAATCGCCCAGTACCTGATCGTATGTGCGGTTCTCTTTAATGATGTAAATCACATGCTTGATAGGATTGGACCCGCTAGCAAAGTGAATCTTCTCCTGTGCCGCCTTCAGCCGATTGTCAGAAATCGCCTGCTCGGTCCACGTCGGCAAATCATCCCAGATCTGCTTCACGTCAACGCCCGCAATCGATCCATGCAGCATCGATGCGATGTACGTATACCGCCGCAGAAAGTGTTTCCCTTTTGCGTTATCGGTCTCCTTCATTGGCTCGCCATTCGGTCCGGTGCCCTTGCCTTTGGCCGTCGCAATGTAGATCCGTTCTCCCTTGAGCGTGGGCGCATATGCCACGCACATTGGCATCCATTCAGTGGGAATAAATCCGGTTGGCTCCACCATTCCCTTCTCGGCCGCTTCCTTGGTCAGATTCTTCGGATCAAGCACGGCCACGGCGTCAATCGCTGCATTCGCCACATACACCCGCCGCGTATTCGGATTCTGCGTCAGCCCCACAGGCTCAGCGCCAAAATAGCTCTGTCCCGGCAGTCGAGTATCGAAATAACCCTTCAGTTTGAAGTTCTTTCCCTCAATATTGATTGCCGCAACGGCATCTCGATTTGACAACGCAACATAGAGCGTCTTTCCGCTGCCCGAAACCAGCAACGCGCTTGGATGCGATCCGGGAGCTACCCTGCTCGAAGGCTTCAGGAGTGCCAACTTGCGCTTCACCTGCAGCTTGTTCAGATCGAGCTCGACCACTTCCGAAGCATTCCACAGCGCCACAAACGCACGTTTCTCATCCTTTGTTACCGCCAAAGCAATCGGATACGTGGACGGCACCGCGCTATTTTCCGTCAGATCGAATTTGTGCTCGATAGCGCCCGTTTCAGGATCGAGGAGCAATACATCGTCGCTCAGGTTTTCAGCCACCAGGAGCTTCTCCGTCCCGTGCACCATCACGTCCGCAATCGCCGCAGGAAATGGAATCGCCAGATCTCCATCCTTATCATTCAACAGCTTAGTCACATGACCTGAGCTCAGATGCTGCAATGGCAGCTTTATGAATCTATCCGCCTTGATTTTTCCTGCGTCAAATCGATAGACCACCACACCGCTGCCTGTGTCGCCTGGCCTCTCACCCAGTGGATCGGTAATCGACCCCATGCTCGCATAGAGATAGTTGCCGTCGCGGCTGAATGCCAGTCCCGAATAGAGCGTTTGCTTTGCCTGCACCAGCGTGCGTGAGTCTGGAAAGTCCTCCAGTTTTCCCGTCAGCGAATCCAACACGGCAATCGACTGGTCATAGTCCGACTCATACGTGCCGTAACCCGCATTTACCGTCACCACGTAGCGGTTATTCGGCGAAACAATCATTGTCATGGGCAGACTATTGATGCTTCGCGGCGCCCCCGGCACCGGTTCAGTCAGCAGTTTGCTCGTAGGAAGGTCCTTGGTCTGCGCCGGGACGTGAATGGCCGTCAGGACCGCGAGAGAACAGGCAATCAGGGAAAAGGCTCGCGTCTGCATGCCAGAACAATAGCAAAATAACCTCCCTCCCCGCGTCACGGTTCGGTAACAATCTCGAAACAAACGCCGCCCCGCTGCGGCTGCGATAATGAAGCCATGCGCACCGTCCTCACTGCTAAACGCCTTTGGGATGGCAGTCGCGTTGTCTCAAATCCGGTTGTTGTTCTGGAAGACAATCGCATCGACTCCATCGCAGCGCATGACTCCGCACCTCTCTCCGGAAACGCACAGCACATCGATCTTCCAGGAGCCACGCTCGCACCCGCATTCTTTGATGTGCACATTCACGGCGCAGCGGGGCACGATGTCATGGAAGCCACACCGGACGCGCTCGATGCCGTCGGCAGCTTTCTTGCTACACGCGGTACAGGCAATTACTTCGCCACCACCGTTACGGCCACCGTCGACTCCACCCTCCGCGCCGTCAATGGCATCGCCAAACGCATCGCGGCCGCACCAGTGCCCGGTCAGGCACAACCCATCGGCATTCATCTTGAGGGTCCGTTTCTCTCGCACGCCAAGCGTGGCGTTCACCCGCCTGATTTGCTGCTCGCGCCCGATATTGCGCTCTTTGATCGCATCTGCGAAGCCGCCGAGGGCCATGTCCGTCTGATCACCCTCGCACCGGAGTTACCCGGCGCGGCGGAATTCGCCGCACACGCCACAGCGCGCGGCGTGCGTGTATCTGTCGGTCACTCAAACGCCACTGCCGCGGAAACAAATTCCACAATCGCCGCGGGAGCCGTCAGCGCCACACACACCTTTAACGCCATGCGCCCGCTCGATCATCGCGAGCCAGGCATCCTCGGCACGGTCCTTACAAAGAAATCCCTCTTTGCCGAGCTCATCTGTGATGGCATTCACACTGCGCCGGAAATGGTTCAGCTCTGGTGGAGTGCCAAGGGGCCTGAACGCGGCATCCTCGTTACGGACGCCATGAGTGCCACTGGCATGCCAGACGGCCAGTATCAACTTGGCGGCTTCACCGTCGACGTCGCGAACGGCCGCGCCATGGCGAATGGCGTCCTCGCCGGCAGCGTCCTCACGCTCGACCGCGCGCTCACAAACTTCATCTCATTTACAGGTGCAAATCTCGACGAAGCTCTTCAGCTGCTCACGGTAAATCCGGCATCAATGACCGGACTCGCATCGCGTGCCGGCGCACTCGCCGCGGGCGGTCCCGCCAATCTCGTCGCTGTCGACGATTCCGGCGTGCTGCTTGCCTCTATCGTGCACGGCAAACTCACGCATATGCGGAACTAGGTCCGCGTCACGAGTCTCTGCGCGCGCCACACTGCGCCGTCAATGCCTGCAACTTCCGTTTCGCACACGGACATTGAGGGTGCCGCCGCATGCAATCCCGCAAAAAACGACGCGCGCACCAGCCGCGACTTTCCAATTACGCTGCCAATCCACGCCACAGGAACCTCTTCCGTCACACCATGCTTGCGCCGGATCTTTTCGCGCACCAGCAACACACTCGCCACCAGATCCGCCGCCGCCTGTTGCAACACATCCAGCGCAACCTTGTCGCCTGCCTCCGCCAGCTCGCTGATCGCCGGCGCGAGTGCCGCAAAATCCGGCCCCGGCGTACTGTCGCCCAGGTTCACCAGTTCTTCAATGGTTGGTGTGCCCCACATCTTGCCCACCACTTCCAGAACCTTCGTCGGCTCCTCGCGGTCATGCGCCTTCAGTGCGCGACGCACCGCATGCAGCCCAATCCAATAACCTGACCCCTCATCGCCCAGCCGCGAACTCCAGCCGCCCGCACATTCGCGCTTTCCGTCCGGTGCGCGGCCAATGCAGTTGGAACCCGTACCCGCGATTTGCAGTATTCCAGGACCGCCCTTGAATGCGGCATCCAGCGCAATTACCTCGTCACCCACAACCTCGATGCGCTCCGCGCCAAACTCGTGAAGTACATCCTGAATCCACTCTGAAACGCCCGGCATCGCGGCGCTCGCCACCCCGGCCGAAGCGGCGGCCACACCCTTCACTCCTGCCTGTGTAAAGACTTCATTTAAAATCCAGCGAAGGTTAGCCTCTGCCTTCCCGGCCCCCACTCGAAGACGTTTGATCGATCCATTCTCTGCGAATGCAAGAACGTTGTCTCCGTCTACTAAGGAAGCGCGTGTACGCGTGCCTCCGCCATCAATTCCAAGAACAACACTCATCCGCGGCTCAATCCTTTTGTCCCTCGGAGTCACCGTTGTCGCGCAGCGTTCCCGCCAATACGTTCAGGCTTCCATCATTCTTCGCTGCACGCAATCCGAGCAGGTGCGCCATCCAGGGATACAGGTTCACATTTTCAAACGGGGCCACTGTCACACCTTGCTTGATATCTGGTCCCGTTGCAAAAAAACTTGCCTTCATTTCAGGCATTGTGTGCGGGTCGTAACCATGCATTCCCGCAGGCGGCTTCCGGTCCGCTTTACCCGCTTCCGGGCCGTGCGCACGTATCATGAACGGTCCCGTTGGAATCACCACCGGGTCGCCTTCGCGCGCATTTTCGTTGTAATGCAGATCCGCTGGTACTAGCTTGCGCCGGTACACCACAAAATCAGACGAAATCTTCTTCAATTGGTTGTAGACGTGTTCGCGATCTTTTTCGCTCTCGCTATAGAGAAGCCCACCATCCGTCTCGAATCCTTTCAGATTCGAAAACTTGTCCAGCGTAATCCAGCCGCCCTCCACTTTCGCCATGCCGTGGTCGCTCACTACCACCAGGTCGATTGGTAAACCGGTCGCGTCCAGCTCTTTCTTTAGCTCACCCACCAGGGCATCCACCGTATGGATCGCCTCGTGCGTCTCCGGTGCGTCCGGTCCGTACATGTGCCCCGCGTGATCTACGTTCGAGTAGTACAGCGTAATGAAGTGAGGACGCTCCTCGGCCGGCAGTTTCAGCCATGCGATCACCTGGTGAATCCGCTCTGTGTCGTCCACCTTGTCGTTGAAGTGCGCATAAAACGTGGGCCGCTCTCCGGCAATTTCCGCTTCACTCCCCGGCCAGAACAGGCACGCGGCGCGCATTCCCTGGCTCTCGGCAAGGCTCCACAACGGCACACCGCTGTACCACGTCCCATCCAATGCGGTCTCGGCCGAGCGGTACGAGTAGTGTTTCTTCCGCTCCGGGTCGTAGAACTCATTGGCAATAATGCCGTGGTGTTCGGGATAGAGACCCGTGATGATTGCAAGATGATTGGGAAACGTCAGCGATGGAAAGCTGGGCAGCATTCCCTCTGGTGCCCACACACCCTCTTTACCCAGGGCAAGCAGATGTTCGGCTTTGTCGCGTGTTGCATAATCCCACCGGAACCCATCCAGTGAAACCAGTACCACATAATGCGCTGCCTGCGCCGCCTGTGAGTTGGGTCCGTGGTCGGTGTGGATTATCTCAAGCTTCGGGGATGTCTGGGCGCAGATCCCGAGAGGCAAAAGCGCCGTCAACAACACACTCAGAATGCCAGGCGCTTTACTAAACCGCTTCAGCCGCCACATCTGCCTATCCCCCACTTTAGATTACAGTACGGTTTGAGTTCACTCGGCATGACGGACATGAACGGGAAAACACACACGCCCATCAAATCCGCGCGTGCGTGCCTGAAAATGAAATCGAACAAACCGCAGAAGGGTTGCAATCGGGCGCAGCGGTCACGGAAACCACAGCTATACCTGCCTGCGGTATGTGTACAGCGATCGTGTCTGCCCAGACATTCAGTAATGCGCAACGGCCCAGCCGGTAAAAGGCTGGGCCGTTATCTTACTGCTGGCTCTGTGGAGCGGCTGCTGGTTGTGGAGCAGCTTCTGGCGGAGCCGCGGGCGTAGTGACTGGATTATCCTTGGCCAATTGGCGTACATACGCAATCAGGTCGTGTATCTCATTGTCCTTTGCGCGTGCCTCGGCTTCCGGCGGCATCTTATCTTTGCCTTTGCGAATCAGGTCGAATATCTGCTGATCTGTCATTTTGGCCACGGTCGTCGGATCGCCAAAAGCGGGAATCGCCAGCTTCATCTCTTTCGCGATATCCGTATCGCCTGTGCCCTTGTCGCCATGGCACAGCGCGCAGTCTATCTCGTACAGTTTCTTTGCTTTGTCCATCGCATCGGCCTTCGCATCGGCTGACGCATTCGCCGGCTCTTCGGCTGACGCCTTCGCCGCGCTCTTCTGCGTGTGCTTGGCGGTCTGGCCTGCATTCGTTTGCATTGCTACCGGCGCCACTCCAAATGCCGTCGCGGCAGCAATCAACAGCACGGACTTCCACATAGCATTCTCCTTGTCGAGCAGGTGTCGGGAATGGGCATCTGCTGCTTAATTTACTGTTCGGGCCGCATTATAGGCCGATTTTTCCGGCTTGTGCAGTATTCGCTATCGCATATCTCAGTTAAGAACCTTAGCTATCATCGCTCCGCAGTTTTGTATTCCATGTGATATACGTTCCACATGTTTTTGCGCATTGCTGCAATTGCCGCCATTCTTTCTGCTTCTGCCATTCCCTTTTTGCCGTCTGCCGACCATAAGCTCGCCTCCACTCCACCCATGGGCTGGAATAGCTGGGACTCCTACGGCCTCACCATCGATGAAGCCGATTACCGCGCCAATACCAAAATCCTCGCCTCCATGCAGAAATACGGCTGGGAATACTCGGTCATTGACGAAGGCTGGTACATGCAGGACCCCTTCGCCTCCACTGTCGAAACGCGCAAATATGTCTGGGACGACAACGGCATTCTCGTCCCCGCCGCTGACCGCTTCCCCTCCGCGGCCAATGGAGCCGGCTTCAAGCCGCTCGCCGACTGGGTTCATGATCAGGGCCTCAAATTCGGCATTCATATCGTCCGCGGTATCCCGCGCCAGGTCGTGAAAGAAAATCTCCCCATCGCCGGCACCAATTTCCATGCCGCCGATGCCGCCGATGTCAACGAAACCTGTCCCTGGGATGAAGGCAACTACGGCGTCAGGGACAACGCCGCCGGCCAGGCCTATTACGACTCCATGATGAAGCTCTACGCCTCATGGGGTCTCGACTTCATCAAGGTCGACTGCATCAGCGATCACCCCTACCGCCCTACTGAAATCCGCCAGATCGCCGAAGCTATCAGGAAATCAGGCCGCCCCATTGTCCTCAGTCTCTCGCCCGGCCCCACGCAGTTGGAGCACGCTGCGGAGGTCGCCAAATACGCACAAATGTGGCGCATTACCGACGACCACTGGGATGGCTGGGACTTTGAGCATCACGGCGCCAGCGAATTCCCTCTCGGCCTCTCCGGCGAATTCGACCGCATCGCCAAATGGGCGCCATACGCCAAGCCCGGAAATTGGCCCGATCCCGACATGCTCCCCGAAGGCTATCTCGGCCCCCATCCCGGCCTCGGCGACCCGCGTCAGACTCGCTACACACACGACGAGCAGCGTTCCGAGTTCACTCTCTGGGCCATCTCGCGCTCGCCGCTCATCATGGGCGCCAACCTCACCAAACTCGACGACTTCACTCGCTCCCTGATGACCAACGAGGAAGTCCTCGACCTCAACCAGAACGCCGTTGAAAGCGGCCCTGGAATTCTGCCCATGCGCAACGGCAAAAACGATACTTTCCCTGAACGCTTCTGGTATGCCCGCACCGGCGGAGTTCACGGCAAGTACTATATTGCCGTCTTCAACCTTGAAGACCACGACACATCGTCTACGCTTCCCTGGCAAATCTTCCATCTCAGCGACAAGCCCCATGCTGTCTACGATGTCTGGAACCAGAAGCACCTGCTCAAATCGCGCGCGCTCCATGTCGATCTGCCTCCGCACGGCTGCGCATTGTTCCGGCTGGAGTAGCCGCGCGGCTCGATGAGCGCATTCTGAAATGCCTGTCACAGCGGAACCGCATCCGTTGTGAGAAACTGTTCTTCGGCCAACCACGCAAATGCAGTTCTGCTGGCGCCAAATCAAAAGCGATGCCACTCCTTCGTTCCGCCTTCATCGCCCTCTCGCGCAGCCGCGCCGTCCGCCGTTTTAGCGAGCACTCACGCGCAGGCACCAAACTCAGTTCGCGCTTCGTCGCCGGACTCACCCTTGAAGATGCTCTGCGCACCACTGAAGCCGTCAATCGCCAGGGAATCCACGTCACGCTGGACTCGCTCGGCGAATCCGTTACCTCGCCGGACCAGGCTCACAAAGCTGCGGCCATCTACCATCATCTTCTCGACGAAATCGCCGCACGCAAGCTTGATTCCAACATCAGCGTCAAGCTCACTCAGATGGGCCTTGAGCTCGACCCCGCTCTCGCTGAATCCATCGCGGAAAAGCTCGCCGAACATGCCGCCGCAACGGGTAACTTCCTCCGCGTCGACATGGAAGACTCCTCGCTCACCCAGGTCACGCTCGACATTGTTCGCCGCCTGCACGCACGGCCCAATCTGCGCAGCCACATCGGCATCGTCATCCAGTCGTATCTTTACCGCTCCAAGGACGATATCGAGCAACTCATTGCCGACGGTATTCGCGTGCGCCTCTGCAAGGGCGCATACAAGGAACCCGAATCCGTCGCCTTTCCCAAAAAATCCGACGTCGATGCAAACTATGTCCACCTCAGCGGCATGTTGCTTTCGAGCCCCATCTATCACGGCCTCGCCACGCACGACGAAGCCATGATCGAAGCCGCAAAAGCCTACGCACGCGCACACAACATTGAGCCCGCTCGCTTTGAATTTCAAATGTTGTATGGGGTGCGCCGCGATCTGCAGCGCAGGCTGGTCGCCGAGGGCTACAACGTCCGGGTCTATGTTCCCTTCGGTACCGAGTGGTACCCGTACTTCATGCGCCGTCTGGCTGAACGGCCCGCCAACGCTCTCTTCATCCTGAAAAATTTGCTGCGCTAATCCTGCCGGATAATCGGCAATTCATCGCAACGTCGCCCGCGCTCATTCGCCCACGCGCATCTCAGTTGTGCTCGCATCGTTCCATTCTGATTCGCGATGTGCACGCTTGCCTCGCAGATGAACGTACTGCGTCACCCGGCAAACAGGACATTCCCATGGGTAGTAGCCGAATATGGCATAGATATTCTTCTGCATGAACCCTTCGCGTGGAAGCCTCCGCATGCGGCTGCCGCCGCACTGTTTGCAGTAGACCTCATGCATACCTTTGTTCTTTGGTGTCATTGCCTGTCTTCCAGGGGGAGGAAGCTTCATCGGTATCCATGCGCATGCAACTGAATCTGACCCCGCCTCTGCTGTTGCGCCGCGCATGCGGAATCGAGATTCATTGTCCTGTCTCGATTCGCGACCGAATCCATGTGAGTGTATCGAAGTTCACTGCTCATTTGGATAGAAAAATGGTGCCGGAATCAAAACTCAAAAACGATAAATCTGGCTACGCCGGTAATTCCATTCTTCGGGTTCCGTAAATCCCTCAGGCTGTTGACGATGCCATCCGCTTCAGCCCTTCTTCCGCCAGCTCCGCCACTGCGTGCGCCAGCATTGGAGATGCATTCAACGATTCCGGCCTCTCCAGCCGCAGCCCCAACCTCTTCGCGTGTTCTTTGAAGGCGATATCTACGTCGTACAAAATCTCCACGTGATCGCAGAGAAATCCGATCGGCTGCAGCACAACCGTTTTCACGCCCTCGGTTGCAATCTTCTCCAGTGTTTCTTCCACTGTGGGCCCAATCCACGGCCCCCCGCTCGCACCCTGGCTTTGGAACGCAAACCACCACTTCGGAATCTCCGGCACACGCTCTGCCACCAGAGCCGCAGTCGTGCGCGCATCTTCCGCATAAGGGTCGGGTCCTTGTCCGGCAGGCCAGTGCCGCGGCGCGCCTGTCTCTCCAGCTGCGGGCGGCTCCACCGTCCTGGTCGGCACAGAATGTGCCGTAAACAATACCGGAGGAATATCCCCTGTCTCTGCCTTCACCTCACCCAGCTTCGCCCGCAGGCGCTCTGCAAACGCATCGGCCAGCAGCCCATTCCGCGCCCACCCTTCGGTGAAATCGAATTTCAACGTTCCGGCTTCTGCTTCCACCGCGCGTTTGTAAAGCCCCACGCTCGTGCGAGAATTCTGCGGAGCCAGGCAAATTACCGCCGCCTCTTCCACGCCATCGGCACGCATCTGCTTCACCACATCGGGAATATAGGGCCGCCAGTTGCGCATACCCACATACACCTTCACAGCCGCACCCTTCGCGGCCAACTCGGCCTCCACAAGCCGCGCATGTTCCATCGTCAGCTCGGTCAGCGGGCTCCGCCCAATCAGCCCATACCGGTGCTGAATCTCTTCCACCACATGTTGCGGCATCGGCCGCCCGCTCACCACATTGCGCAAATATTCCGGAATCTGCTCCACCGTCTCCGGCGTTCCATGCGCCAGCAACAGCACTGCCCGCTTCCCCATCGCTACCCTTTCTCAATCACCGCGGCAGAATCAGTCTCAAGCGTCTGTTGTGCCACATCCACTGAACACTGATCACTGACCTCTGATCACTGTTCAAGCCGAAAGGCTTGAACCATCTTCGCCACCGCTTGCACATGCTCCACCGGCGTGCCCGGCACAATTCCATGCCCAAGGTTGAAGATGTGTCCCGGCCGTCCATTCGCCGCGCGCAGAATCTCCTTCACCCGCTGCTCCAGAATCTCCAGCGGCGCAAACAGAGTAATCGGATCCAGGTTGCCCTGCACCGCATGATGCTCGCCTACCGCGCGCCAGCCTTCGTCCAGTGGCTGCCGCCAATCCAGGCCGATCACGTCCGCGCCCGTCTCGGCCATCTGCGTCAGCAGACCCGCCGTCTCCACGCCGAAATAGATCACCGGCACGCCCATCTCCTGCACTGCGCGTACCAGTCGTTTCGACGCTTCAAACGCATAATCGCGATAATCCGTCAGGCTCAGCGCACCCACCCACGAGTCGAAAATCTGAATCACATCCGCGCCTGCCTGCACCTGCTGGCGGCAATACTCCGTCAGCACGGTAACAATCTTTTCCAACAGGCCATTCCATGCCGCGGTGTTCTGATACATCAGCTTTTTCGTCTCGATGTAATTCCGAGAGCCGCCGCCCTCGATCATGTAGCTTGCCAGCGTAAACGGCGCGCCGCAAAATCCTATGATGCCCAGCCTGTCGCGAAAGTGCGCTGCTACCTTCTCGATCGCGCGCGCCACGTAGCCAAGTTCCGCCGCACGATCCGTGCGTAGCGCGAGTACGTCTTCAGCCGTTCGCACCGGCCTGTGTACCACCGGCCCCTCGCCTGCCTGGAACTCAAAGTCCAGTCCCATCGGTTCCAGCGGCAATAACAGATCGGCAAAGATAATCGCCGCATCCACGCCCAGCTTCTCTGCCGCGGTAATCGTAACCTCGGCCGCCAGCTCAGGCTGCTTGCAGATTTCCACCAGCGTATGGTGCTTGCGCACATCGCGATACTCCTGCATGTACCGCCCCGCCTGCCGCAAAAACCACACCGGCGTGCGATCTACAGGCTTGCGCAAGCACGCCCTCACGAAGCGCGTTCCACTCAGCACCGAGTCCTCGGCGCTGTCCGTCACAATCGAACTCATATACACACAATTTTACCGGCTCGTGTGGCACAAGATGTGTTTCCAGTGATATGGCTTTGCATTTCACGGGAACCGCCGCCCTGTGTTGTTCGTATCATGCATTAACCCGAACTCTGTCCGTCCATTCCCGAGAGGTTCCCATGCACTACCCTTCGCATGATCCTTTGTGGATGCACGCTCTTCTTGCCCTTCACGTGACAGCCGGAGCCGCCGCCTTCGTCTTCGCCCCCATAGCCCTCGTTACGGCCAAAGGCAGCCGCGCGCATCGCCGTTGGGGTGGCTTTTATTTCTGGTGCATGATGATTGTTGCTGCCACTGCGCTCGTCATGGCCCTCTGGCGGCCCATCCTCTTCCTTGCACTCATCGCCGTCTTTAGCGCCTACACGGCCTTTGCAGCCCGTCGAGTACTCGCGCAAAAGGCTGCGGCATACGGCAAGCCCGTCACAAAACCCATTGACTGGGTCGCCGCCGCGCTCTGCATGGCCGCAGGAGCAGCACTCGTCGTGCTCGGCTTCTTCCGCCCTCAGCTCGTCAGTAACCTGCGCATCCCGGCCGTCATTTTCGGTCTCGTCGCCATGCGCATCGCCGCGCGTTCCATCCAGCGCTTTCTCTATCCGCCTGCCGACAAAATGTTCTGGTGGTACGCCCATCTGCAGGGCATGATCGGCAGCTACCTCGCCGCATGGACCGCCTTCACTCTCGTCACCATCGGCCCGCTGCTCCCCGGAGCCTGGTGGCTTTGGCTCGTCCCCATCTCCGTCGGCATCCCAGCCATCATCGCAACAACCGCGTATTATCAGCGCAAGTTCAACGCGCGCACCACGGCGGCCGTCAGCTAGATAGCCGCGCCCAGCCTTGCACAAAGCGCAGCGGCAGCATACTCAGCCACAAATTGCACGTCCATCAATGGTTTTCTGCCTTCAGTACTAACTCATACCACTTGCGCCTCTCTCCTCATGTGCAATCCGCCGCGAAAATCTGTATCGTATCTACTGAGTTCCGTAACACAACGCGAGGCAATGCCGCACACTGTTCACTTGGATGAAGGAATCATTCTGCACTTCATCCACAGATGCAGCCGCCAAGCTTCCCCTCGCAAACCACAAACAGGAGCATTCACGCACCGGTGACATTTTGGCCACGATGGACGCACGCGCTGGCTCCTTCCCGCTGGAAGTGGCTGAACACAGACGTCTGTGCGCATGCGCTGCTCAGCCTGTTTCTGGTTCTGCCCATGCTGTCTCCGCTCCTCGTCTTCCCCTCGGAAACCGGCATGCAGACCGCCTGCTGCTGCAAGAGCGACAGTGAATGCCACTGTCCCCTCTGCAAAATGCACAAGCACGCACATCCGCAATCCGGCCAAACCGTTTTCTCCGCGCCGGGGTCGAAATGCCCGTGCTGCCCATCCCAGTTGCCCGGTCAACTGTCCATCCAGTTCACTCTTGGCTCGGTAAATCCAGTCGTTGCCGGCCTGATCGCGCATCCCGCTGGCCTTCCGCAAACTGAAGCGCGCCAGCGCCTCACCAATATTCGCGTTCGCCAGAAGCGCGGACCGCCCTCTCTCCTCATCGCAAGCTAGGCAAGCACCGCGATTCACCTGGGTCTTCGCACTCAGGCGGTGGTGCGTTTATTCCCCTGCATCAACGATATAGGAGAGTCAATAATGCAATTTCGCCGCGGGCTGGCAATTACCGCCCTCTGTACCGCAATCATGCTCTTATTCCCCGCCCTTGCTGCCGCCCAATCCGGCAGCGCGCAGATTCACGGCAGCCTTACCGACCGCACTGGCGCTGTGCTCACCGGCGCAACCGTAACCGTTCGCGACGCCGCAACAGGCCAAAGCTCGAGCGTCACCACAAACTCCACTGGTAATTACTCCATCACCGGACTCGCGCCAGGCCGTTATACCCTTCGCGTTAACCAGAGCGGCTTCTCGCAGCTCGTCACCACCGTCCGCCTCCGCGCCGGCCAGGATCTCGACGAGCCTCTCGTACTCGGTCTCGCCTCCGTTGTGCAGCAGGTCACCGTCTCCAGCGGGCCCACAGACGACGGCCTCACTTCGAAGACCATCCGCGAAGGCGGCGCGCGTGATCTCGGTGAAGCCACATCGAATCTCGCCGGCGTTGACATGGTCCGCAAAGCCGCCGTCGCCAATGACATCGCCATCCGCGGCATGTTCCACAGCAACATCGCCATGAGCTTTGACGGCGAGCGCATGTACGGCGCCTGCACCAGTCAGATGGACCCCGCTGCCTATCACGTCGATCTCTCCGAAGTCGATCACGTCGACGTCGTCAAGGGGCCTTTCGATGTCACCACCCAGGGCTCCATGGGCGGCTATGTCAAAGTCATCACCAAAACGCCTGACGCCAGCGGCTTCCTGCTTCGCACCAACGTCTCCACCGGCTCTTACGGTTACTACAACCCCTCAGGCACACTGCAAATCGGCGGAGACAACCTCCATTCGCTCTTCGGCTACTCGTATCGCACCTCCGAGTTCTACCGCGATGGCGATGGCAATAACGTCGCCAGCCTTGCCTCTTATCGAAACGGCAATGAGAACCTGCAGGCCTTTCGCACGCAAAGCATATGGACCAAACTCGCCTTCCAGCCCACCGCCAACCAGCGCGGAGAAATTGCCTACACCCGCCAGCAGAGCGGCGAAGTGCTCTATCCCTACATGATGATGGACGGCATCTTCGACAATGGCGATCGCTTCGATCTGCGCTACGACATCCTCAAGCCGCACGGCTGGGTCAATGCCGCCCATGGCCAGGCCTACCTCGACAAGGTCAACCACCTCATGGACAATCGCCTTCGCGCCAGCGCCGGTTCGCTTCCCAATTCCATGAGCGCGCAAGTGGTCTCTTTCACCAGTGGCGCACGGCTTGACCTTAATCTCGCCGGTGGCTTCACCACCGGATATGAATTCCATCGCCGTTACTGGAACTCCGCCGGCTACATGATCATGACCATGATGGGCATGCCCATGCAGATGAACACGCATGCCCTGCCCGGCGTCGTTGCCTGGCTCAACGGCGCTTACCTCACCTATCGCCGCGCACTGGGGCAGCGCGTCCTCTTCACCGGCGGTAGCCGTTTCGATCACGTCTCCACAGACGCCTCGCAAGCCAACTCTGCGCTGTACCAGGCATTCCATGGCACATCCGCCACCTCGGCCTCTGACTCCGGCGTCTCTGGTAACGCCAGAATCTCCTGGCAAGCCACCCACCTGCTTGAGCTCTTCGCTGGCGTCGGCAGCAACATCCGCTTCCCCGATCCGCAGGAGCTCTTCTATGCGAGCGACGCCATGATGATGGGCTCGAGCATGGGCTCCGGATGGGTCGGCAACCCGCTTCTCACCCACCCGCGTGACACCGAATACGATCTCGGCTTCACCGCGAAAAATCAGCGCTTCACCTTCAGCCCGCTCATTTACTTCAGCAAGCTCGACAATGACATCACTCTCTATGGCGCCGATCGCATGCAGATGGTCTCGGGAGTCAATGCCATGATGGCGCAGAGCTATCAGAATGTGCAGGCGCACCAGTGGGGCGGCGAACTCACCGCTGGCGCCCCCATTGCCGGTGGATTCGCCGTGCGCGAAACCCTCAACTACACGCGTGGCACCAAGGTTCCCCAGCCAGCCAACAACATCCTCAGCCCCAATCTCTTCCAGGTGCCGCCCATCCGCTCGCAACTCGCCGTGCGTTATGAGCGCCATGCCCTTTACACCGAAGGCGAAAGCATCGTTACCGGCCGCCAGGACCACGTGGATACTGACGAGAATGAGCAGACCACCGCTGGCTTCTCCGTCTTCAACGTCAAGCTCGGTTATGCCGTCAACCGCTTCCACATCACTGGAGGCGTCAACAACCTGCTCGCGCGCGAGTACACCACTTACCTCTCTTACGCGCGCAACCCTTACACCAACGGAATCCGCTTGCCTGAACCGGGGAGAAATTTCTTCGTAAACCTCTCTTACACCTTCGGCAGCGGCGAAGAGTAACGAAACAAAACGGTGGAGTGCGGACTTCGCAACCCGCCTCCACCGCGCATCGACAACACACCTCCTGCATTCCCTCCTCCTGCACGCCCCGCCAAACAAAAAGCGGGCCGCGCACATGCGCAGCCCGCTCTCATATCTGCCTGGCTTCTTACAGTCCGGTCATCTTTTCAATGTGCTCCGGATACCGGTCGCCCTCCACCTGAATCTTTGATGCGGCAACCTCAATCTCGTGCATATCTTCTGCACTCAGCTCCAGCTCAACCGCACCCAGGTTCTCATCCAGCCGGCTCAGCTTTGTCGTTCCCGGAATCGGCACAATCCACGGCTTCTGTGCCAGCAGCCACGCAAGTGCCACCTGCGCTGGCGTCGCCTGTTTCTTGTTGCCGATATTCGTCAGCAAATCCACCACCGCCTGGTTCGCCTTGCGCGCCTCCACCGTAAACCGCGGCAGCGTACTGCGAAAATCGTTCTTCGCAAGTTCGGTCTTCTCGTCCATCTTGCCCGTTAAAAATCCCTTGCCCAACGGGCTGTACGGCACCATGCCGATACCCAGTTCCTCAAGTGTCGGAATCACCTCCGCTTCCGGCCTCCGAAACCACAGCGAGTACTCATTCTGCAGCGCCGCCACAGGCTGCACAGCATGCGCTCGCCGAATCGTCCCCACGCCCGCTTCACTCAAACCGAAGTGCTTCACCTTGCCCGCCGCAATCAGTTCTTTCACCGTGCCGGCCACGTCCTCAATCGGCACTGCGGGATCCACGCGATGCTGATAGAAAAGATCGATTCTGTCCGTCCGCAGCCGCTTCAGCGACGCATCGCACACTGTCTTGATCCGCTCCGGCCGGCTGTTCAATCCCTGCCATCCGGGACTCCCATCCGGATTCAGGTTGAATCCGAACTTCGTCGCAATCACCACCCGGTCGCGCACTGGCTCCAGCGCCTCGCCCAGCAGATCCTCATTCGTATACGGCCCATACACTTCTGCCGTATCGAAAAATGTCACGCCGCGATCCACCGCGCCGCGAATCACGCCGATCATCTCCTGCCTGTCTTTCGGCGCACCATAGCTGAAGCTCATGCCCATGCATCCCAGCCCCAGCGCAGAAACTTCCAGACCGCTCTTACCCAACACTCTCGTCTTCATTCGTTTACCTCAATTGCCGTTTTCAGGCCATGCATCATCGCCCGCCGCACATCCATCGCCGCGGCGTTGTCACAGCCTCATCGTTTCTCTGCCTGTGTGTTACTCCGCCTTCAGTGAAGCCATATCGATCGAGAACCGGTACTTCACATCCGATTTCAGCAACCGTTCGTAAGCCTCATTCACCTTCTGAATCGGAATCACCTCGACATCCGCGGTGATGTTGTTCGCCCCGCAAAAGTCCAGCATCTCCTGCGTCTCGGCAATTCCGCCGATCGGCGAACCGGAAAGGCTTCTGCGTCCAAAGATGAGGCCAAATGCATAGACCGGCAGCGGCTTCTCCGGTGCACCCACCATCGTCAGATTGCCGTCGCGCCGCAGCAGGTTCAAATACGCATTGATATCGTGCTCTGCCGCTACCGCATCCAGAATGAAATCGAAGCTGCCTGCATGCTTGGCCATCTCGTCGGCATTGCGCGACAAAACCACTTCGTCGGCGCCCAGCCGCAGCGCATCTTCCTTCTTGCTCGGTGACGTGGTGAACACCACCGTGTGTGCTCCAAGCGCGTGCGCAAACTTCACGCCCATGTGGCCCAGTCCGCCCAGACCCACCACACCAACTTTTTTGCCCTTCGTCACGCCCCAGTGCCGCATCGGCGAGTAGGTCGTAATCCCCGCGCACAGCAGCGGCGCCGTTCCGGCCAAATCAAGGTTACCGGGGACCTTCAATACAAACCTCTGATCCGCCACCACGCTCTCTGAATAGCCGCCATACGTCACGCCGCCCAGGTGCTTGTCGGGAAAGTTGTAGGTCAGCGTCATGTTCTGGCAAAACTGCTCAAGTCCCGCCTTGCACTCCGGGCATGTGCCATCCGAATCCACCATGCAGCCCACGGCGGCCAGATCTCCGGCCTTGAACTTTGTCACCGCCGAGCCCACCTTCGTCACCTTGCCCACAATTTCATGCCCTGGCACGCACGGATACACCGTCGGCATCACGCCGCTCCACTCATTCCGCGCCTGATGAAGATCCGAGTGGCAGATTCCGCAAAAAAGAATCTCAATCTGTACATCGGTTTCGGTTGGTTCACGCCGCTGAATCGTTGTCGATGCAAACGGGGAAGTCGCACTCGTTACCGAATATGCCTTTGCCTTGTACATGGGGTCACCTGTCTTGACTGGATTTGCCTGCGTCCACAGAATGCTCCTCACGGACCATTCCTTCTGCTACTGCACAATGAAAACTTACGCTCCTTCGTGCCCGCACCGGTATCCCATTCCTGCCTATTCATTGCACAATTCTGTCGGTTACCGCACTTTCGTGCACACGCTGTCCCGGTTAGCGCTACTCTAATCTTGCTAATTAAGGAGTAGACACATGGCTACGCGCAAATCACCCGCATCCTCCACTCAGGCCGCCGAAATGCGCATTCTGCTCGCATCCAAAATCGCAGCCCACATTCTCCGTGAAGGTGTCGAATCGACCGCTGTGCCGGGCCTTGCGCTCTATCGCCGTTCCGCGCCCACTCCTTGCGCCTCGGCCACCTACGAACCACGCCTCATCGTCTTTGCACAAGGGAAAAAGCGCATCCAGCTTGGCCGCAGTACGCTTCTCTGCGACAACACAACCTTCCTGCTCACGTCCGTCGACCTGCCGGTCATGAGCCAGGTCATCGAGGCCACTCCGCAGAAACCCAACCTCGGTCTGCTGCTTGAATTCGATCTTCCGGAAGTGCGTCGCATTCTCAGTGAAGGAGAGTTCACCCACAGCCCTGCCGACGCGCGCGGTATGGCCCTTGGCTCCACAACGCCCGAGCTGCTGAGCCCTTGCCTGCGCTTGCTCGATCTTCTCGACACACCGCAGGACATTCCCTTCCTCTCCAGCCTCATCCAGCGCGAGATTGTCTATCGTCTGTTACGCAGTCCACAGGGCCGCCATCTCCGCGCCATCGCAACGCAGGGCGAGCAAAGCAACCGCACAGCCAAAGCCGTTTCATGGTTGCGCATGCATTACGCCAAGCCGCTCCGCATGGAAGAGCTCGCCTCCATCGCACAGATGGGTGTCTCCACCTTGCATCATCATTTCCGCTCGCTCACCGCCATGAGCCCGCTGCAATATCAGAAGCAGCTCCGTCTCCACGTCGCGCGCGAGAAAATGCTCCTCGACGGGCTGGATGCCGCCTCGGCCGCATTTGAGGTTGGCTACGAAAGCCCCAGCCAGTTCAGCCGCGAGTACAGCCGCTTCTTCGGCCAGCCGCCCATGCGCGACATCAAATCCCTGCGCACGCTCCCCGCACAACTCGCGGCCGACTAACGCCGGCTTCTACTCCCGCACAGCACGCCCGGCGCGCTACTCCGTCCGCAGCGCCTCCATCGGCTCCACCCGTGCCGCCCGCCGCGCCGGTATCGCCGCCGCCGCAAACCCGATCACCGCCAGTGCCGCCGCCACCGCCGCAATCGGCCCCGCGCTCTGCGCCGCATGAATCGGTACCACCGACTTCAGCACGCTCTGGCCCAGATACACACCCGTAAGCCCCACGCCCAGCCCCACCGCCAACAGCGCGCCAATCCGCGCCAGCATCATCCGCGCCACACTTCCCCGCGTCGCGCCCAGCGCCATGCGCAAACCAATGTCACGCGTCCGGCTGGCCACCTCCTGGCTCAGCAGCCCGTAAATGCCCACCGCCGTCAGCAGTACGGCAATCGCCGCAAACAGTCCGAACAGCCAGCTCAGCATCCGGTCGGTCACCAGCGCATCGGCCAGCACCGCCTCCATCGTCTCCGGTGTGCGGAACGCCACATTCGGCGCTACGTCCTGCAGCGCTCTCCGCAGCGACGGCACAATGCTCGTCGGTGCCACATCGGTCCGCACAAACAAATAAAACTGCGGGATAAACACCTTCCACGTATCCGGCATCTGGCTGAACGGATAATCCGCTTCCGCCAGCGGCTGGTCCGTAATATCCTGCCGCCCGCTCGCCGCCACACCCACAATCCTTGTCGGCGGCCTGCTTACGAATGCCTGCGCCAGCGGATCCTCGCCCGGCTTCAAGAACTCCTTCACCCACGCCTCATTCACCACCGCCACCTGCTGAGAAGCCTTCGTATCGGTCGCGGTGATCCCGCGCCCTTTCACCACCGGCAGTTGCATCGCCGCCAGATACCCCGGCGTCACAAAGCGCACTTCCGTCAGCCGCTCGTCATTGCTCGCATCCGGAGCATGGCCCACCAGCGTCAACGTGCTGTTCGATCCCCACTGCAATATCGGCATCAGGTCATTCGATCCCACCGCCGTCACCCCAGGAATCGCCGCCACATGCTGCTCCAGCGGATCGATCAGCGCCGTCACAAAATCCCGCGTCTTGTAGTCGCCCGACGGAATATCCACCTCCAGCGTCAGCAGGTTCTTCGCGTTGAATCCCAGGTTCGTCTCCAGCTTCGCGCGCAGCCCCTGCAGCAGCAGCCCCGAGCACACCAGCAGCACCAGCGACAACGCCACCTGCACCACCACAAACGTCGCGCGCAACCGGTGCTGCCCGCGTGAGGTCCCCGCGCCCACTCCGCTCTTCAGCGCCTGCGCCGCCTTGGGCCGCGCGCTGCGCCACGCCGGAATCAGCCCTGCGCCCACCGCCGCCAGCAACGCCACCGCAAAGGTCGCCGCCGTTACCGCTATATTCAGCCGCACATCGCCGCCGCGCGCAAACGCCTTCTCCAGAAACTGCTTCATCCCCGCCAGCAGCAGCTCGCCCAGCAAGAGCCCGCACATGCCGCCGGCCAATCCCAGCACCACGCTTTCGGTCAGCATCTGCGCCGTCAACCGCCTGCGACCCGCGCCCAGTGCGGCCCGCACCGCCATCTCCTTCTCCCGCCGCAACCCGCGCGCCAGCAGCAGTCCCGCCACATTCGTGCATGCAATCAGCAGCACTGCGCCGACAGCGGCCAGCAGCAGCCACAACTCGTTGTGGTCGTCCTTCCCGTGTCCGTTCAGGTGCATCCACGCCTGCATCGAAATCACATGCGCCGTCTTACCCTTGTCCTGATTGGGAAACTGCTTGCCCATCTCCGCGAACACATGATTCATATCCGCCGTTGCCTGTGCCGTCGTCACGCCCGGCTTCAGCAGTCCCCACGCCGGCAGCCAGTGGCTTCCCCGGCTGCTTATCTCATCCGCCGTCAACTGCACCGGCGTATACACCACATTGCTCGCGTCAAACTCAAACCGGAACCCCGCTGGCATCACACCAATCACCGTGTACGAAGACCCGTCCAGATTCACCGTCCGGCCCGCCACGCTCTTGTCGCTGTCGAAAA
The DNA here is from genome assembly GCA_035550015.1 of Occallatibacter sp. Taxonomy (GTDB): domain Bacteria; phylum Acidobacteriota; class Terriglobia; order Terriglobales; family Acidobacteriaceae; genus Telmatobacter. The sequence goes on from DASZRJ010000015.1 coordinate 144,119, forward strand.
ACTGCTGCCATACGCTGTAGCTCAGCACCACCACGTGGCTCTTCCCCGGCTGGTCCTCCCCCGGCAGATACGTCCGTCCCAGCATCGGCACAACCCCGAACAAATCGAAAAAATTGTCCGTCGTCTGCACCGCGTGCAGATACACCGCGCGGTCCGCCGTCTTCAGCGTCACGCCCCCGCCGTTTGCCACGCCCGCCACCTGGCTGAAGCTCTGGTTCAGCCGCTGCATATCCCGCATCTCCGGCCACGACTCCGGCTGTTGATAGTGCGCCGCCGCCATCGTATTGATCCGTACAATCCTGTCCGCATTCGGATACGGCAACGGCTTCAGCACCACCGCATCAATCACGCTGAACATCGCCGCCGCCGTGCCAATCCCCAGCGCCAGCGTCGCAATCGCCACCACCGCGAACCCCGGTGCGCGCCCAATCTGCCGCAGCGCAAACCGCACGTCCCGTCCCAGACTCTCCAGCCCCGCAAAACTATTCATCGTCCAGATCTCCTCGCGAATCCGTGTCGTGTTTCCCAGCCGCACCCGCGCCTGCCGCTGCGCCTCCTCGGCAGACATACCCCGCGCAACGTTATCGTCCACCTCGTGCGCCAGATGCGCCTCAAGCTCCTGCCTGCGCTCCTCATCCCAGCGGCGGCGGCGAAAATACCGGCTCCAGCCCATCGCAACTCCCCTACTCGCCTGTCTCTTCTGCCTGAGCCGCGCCCTTCATCACGCGGCCAATCGCCTCCACCATCCGCTCCCAGCGCGTCGTCTGCGCGGTCAGTTGCCTCCGCCCCGCAGCCGTCAACTTGTAGAAGCGCGCCTTCCGGTTGTTTTCGCTCGCACCCCAGTACGACGACACCCAGCCCCTGTTCTCCAGCCGGTGCAGCGCCGGATACAGCGACCCCTGCTCCACCTGCAGCACCTCGTCCGACGTGTGCTCAATCACGTGCGCAATCGTGTGCCCGTGCGCCGGCCCCATCACCAGCGTTCGCAGCACCAGCATGTCCAGCGTCCCCAGCAGCAGCTCCTGCTCTTTGTTCGAACGAACCACCCCACCCCTCCAATAGAACTTCTAGGTGAACTCACTCTACACCAATAGAACTTCTATGGGAAGAGACAATATCGCCTCCCTCCTTCAACTACACATCGCATGCAAGACACCGTGTCCTATCCTTTGCGCAGCAAAGCGTGGAAAACCAAAAATCGAACGCGTGCAATCGGCAGCTTACGCAGCATGCAATCCCGCAGGCACACACGAGCCATACACCAGCCACAATGTATCGGTAGCAGCTAGAGTCGATGAGTGCGTTGGCGATAATACGCTTATTGAGCGGAAAGAAATGTCAGTTGTCCGAAATGGCGACTCTACGTCCAAGTGGATCGCCGGGGCATGTGGAAGAGTGGTTTTTTCCTGTGCAAGACAGTTGATATCGCTATCTGGCGAGGAGTCGCTGCGCAGTAGTTGACATCAGTAGACTCAATGCGCTCCAAACAAGCGCTTTCTTACCTAGCCACAACCGATTTGGGTTCCAGATCTCCTGCCCTCGCTGTTGACTGTTTGCATTTGCGTCTCCCCAAATGATTGATTGCCAAGACTACTTAACCTATAATCCGGTCACACACTTTTCAACCGCATTCGACAGCCCACTGGCGAATCTAATGCAGAGGGTCTCCCAACGAGGCTGCGGATACGAACAGCTACCGTCATCCTGAAACAGAAGTGGCTTCGCGGAGAAAATTGCATAGTGACAAGCAACAGGAAATGGCGCTTGTTCCTCGGCATCGGCGCAATTGCCTGCTTCGCAATTGCAATGCGTCTATTCAACCACCGTATTGTTGAGGCGGCGAGCGGTGTATTTGCTATCGCAGTGATTATCGCCAACTTCTTGGTCAGCCTGGAAAAAGATTATAGAAACGAGGATGACTCTGCACGACGGGTTCTGCTGAAGCTCTTCTCAATCAGAAAAGTCGTTGTGACTATGACCGTCGCTGTTTGGATACTCCTCATCGGTCTCACTGTAAATCTGCTCGTTGTAACTCAACGAGAACGGAACCTAATAAAGATCAGTGGTTACGTTCAGAATAGTGACGGCTCGCTTGCAACCGAAGCATCCGTAACTCTGGCAATAGGCGCATCAACCTTTGAAACACTCACCAAGGACGGTCGTTTTTCATTCCCACGGGTACAAAAGCCCGACTACAACCACCGAATCGCTCAAATCGAAGCGCGGTGGGCAGACAGGGTTGCGAACAAGACGATAGACGTATCGTCAGACGTATCGTCGGACAGTCTGAGTAATCTCATTCTGAAATTGCCTCAAGGACACCCGCCCTTCCGCGTTCAGTACTTTCTCCTCGGTGGCCATGCGGTCGACCTGTTTCTCAAGGGAATGCTCGATCGCGAGTGGGAAGAGCAGTTGGGCGGCCAGCCCTATATCCTTCCCAACAACACATTTCAGAAATTGAACGAATTCGTAGAGAAGTTCTCAGAGCCGTTTCAATCGAGCATGCTCTTCACTCCAGACTACTTTAGGAAGATGAAGCAACCAGCGATGTCAGACTCCTCAGAGGCAGAAGAAAGAGCAGCGGCATTGGCAACCAAATTTCAGGGAACGCCGATGTTTGTCGGAACGGACGCGACGCTGGCCGCAGTCTCGATCTTACGACCAGCTTCGCACAAGGACATAGACTCGCTGTCGGATGTTCGATCGGGTTGGCACCTCAAAGCCTCCCCGCTTGAATCCGGAGGGAATGACTCTGATGCCATTACCTACTGGCGATTCGGAACGGCCTCCGATCTGACAGTAATGTCAGACGATCAATTCTCGAAACGCCTGATTGCTTGGCTCCAATTCGTTACCAAGGAACAGTTCCCGAAGGATTTTTGCATCGTAACAATGGCTTCAGAGGGATGCGATCCGGACCGGAATCAGAACATCGCGGTCAATTTTCGGTCGGTATGGCTTCGGATTGCGGTCATTGAGAATCTGACCCCACACTCTCTTCACATTGGATCGTTTGTCACAAAAGAACACGATTCCGACAGCCTTCGGAGCAGAGAGGATGATCAGGCTTCACTGGATAGCGGGCAACCCACGCCGCACAATTGGTTTGCGCCCCAAGATTTGGAGCCAGGCGAAAAGATCGCCATTCCTTTGGAGATCGTACTCAGATTCGATAAAGATAAGAATTGGTCCCTCTATCATTTAGAGAAGGATTCTGAAACGGAGCGCCTCTCACAGCTGAGAGATAAAATCGGCCAAACTCCGGCGGTCAACTTGAAATACTACGCAAACCGTTCGGAATATGTCGCATCAGTACCTACAGACGCGCTCTTGCGAATGATCAACGAGCCAACGACGAATATGGGACTCAACAAGGAGTACATCTTTGGTCCATCAAACAGGATCGAGGGATTGGTGGTTGACGATGCCGAGTATCCGGTCAGGCAGTTCGATCCCCATATGGTTGTAATTCGCGATGGTAATGGAACCGGGAGTTGCCCTTTCGTATACACATACTCATCGCTATCGAAGGAATGGTCCAGCGAAGGCCGAATCCTTTATGGAGCCCGAGGGCGCAATCGAGAAATGGTGGATTCTCTCAAGCTTGAAGAATTCGATGGACGAATCGTTTTACGAGAGGAAGAGCCAGAAACCACTTTTATTAGTTCTGTGTACATTTCTGTTCGCAACCCTTCAGGGAACGAACGAATCTATTACCCTTCCAATTGGAGTTCATTCAAATCGACCAACTCCTATATTCAGTTGAAACAGGGCAATGCAATTGAACTGCGATTCCCGCCCTTGCCAAGCGATATTGCAGGAAAACCTCGGCTTGTAGCCCGGGGGTTTTACGAGCCCTATTAGACACTGCTGGAAGCGGACCTACTTCGCCCAAAAGGCGCTCATTCGAGTCAGAGTCCACCTGCAAAGCGAACGCGAATAGAGTTTCATAAGCGGACCTCATGCCAGCAATGGCAAATTGACTCCTGGTGATTCCCGGTGATCACATCATCGCTAAGTCACTCGCCGAGCACCGATTCGTATCGGACATCGGCGAGCGTTTACAAATCCAGTCCACTTGGCCGTAAAACGGGCTAGCCTGACAAGTGCTTCTGGTTGGTGGTTGTTGAGAACAGGGCAATGCACTCATCGAGGACAGCTCTCCGATGGTTGTATGGAAGCCGCCATAAATCGCATTCGCTTCCCCCCGCCCGCAACTTCCGCATGCACCCTGACGATATATCGCTGCCTTGTCTACCTGTCCAAACGATATAGGTTAGCTCTTTTTCGCATCCTTAAATTCTGGCAAATTCGCATTATTTTCAGCTATTTTCCTCTGTCTGTCGCAAGGCCTTCAGCGTTTCGGCCACAAACGCCTCGCATTTCTGCCATCGAATCGCCGGATAAACCTGCCGGTTTCTTCTTCTCGCCGGTTTCCCTCCGGCAATCGCTCCATCGAGCCTGCCGGAAGAGGCGCAAATCGCCGGATAGACCCAGCGAAATCCGTAACGAAATTGCGCTCTGAATCGCCAAAGCAGGACGGCCGTACAAAAAAATCGGCCCCCGTTTTCGGCGGGGGCCAAGTTGCCTTGGTTCTCTCGTGTTGCGAGAGCTTTATTGGCGGCCAAACGGCGGGGGGCCGTCGGCGCGGAAAAGAGCCTCAGGGGGTGGCTGCGCGATAGTTTCCTACCGCTCCGCACCGCTCATGGATGCCACGGCATGGGGGGCAGTGTCATCCTGGGCCGCCAAACTGTTTTCCATCAGCCGGATGTGCACGCTGCTGTGGCGAACGCGCTGCGGTGTGTCGCTGTCAGGCGTCGTCACCTTCGCGTTGCCCATCGCCACGTAGTGCATCCGGTAGACGGGAATCTGATGTTCTGTAACGAGATAGCGCTGTACCGACTCTGCCAGGCGCTCGGAGCTCTGGATGCCGGCAGATCCGCCCATGGGCGAGTGCGCTTCCATCTCAAGGATGTAACCCTTGCGTCCATCCAGGCTCGCAGCCAGATCGTCGAGCTGCTTCTTGGCTTCGGACGAGAGTGTCGGCGTACCCGAGCGGAACGCAACGTCCACATCGGTCACCTGCTTGTAGCTGTCCAGACCGTTCACGGTCGAGTGCAGGCGGTCCACATGGCTCGATGCGCCCTGCGCCAGGCCGTTGGCCTGCTGTGCTTGATTGCCTGCCGTAGTCGCCAGTTCGTTGGCGCTGTCGGCCGTGGACTGGGCCTGGCGGATTCCCGCCTGTGCCCGCGCATCAACGTCCTTGATGTCGCTGGCGTTCTTGGCGTTCACTTCGTCCAGCTCCGTCAAGCGATCGTTGATCGGATCGAGGCGCTTTTTCACCCACTTCTTGCGCGCAAACGGGTTCAGATGCCCCCAGAACCCCTCCTTGTCGGTGTTCGCCGACGAGGCCGAAGGGGAGGGCTGCTGCGCCGCCACAGGAGGGGTGCTCTGGGGCTCAGTGGCGGAAGGCGCCTGCTGCGCCATCGCCGGAATGGAAATCGCAGATGCCAGAACGAGCATTGCCAACTGGCTGGGGAACCGGGAAGGAACTGCAATCTTGGAAATCGTCATTTGTTTGGCCTCTTTGTCTAGGGCTTCCGCAATTTGTGTTGCGTGAGCGTTCTTGCTGCTCGCCCTAGTAAATAGCAAGGACCATGCCAAACTCCGGTTGCAGGTAGCCGCCACCGTAATCTACAGAAATTATTGGCCTTACTCGGAGACAACAGCTTGTGACGGGATATTCACAGGGCCTTTGGCTCAACTGTCACGTGTAATTTCTACCAGCGAGGGTAACTTCTACGTGGTAACCCGCCAGGGAGACAGGTATTTATTGCGTATCCACCTTCAGAATGCGTATCTCTGGATACGCGCCGTCCCAGTCCGGCTTCACTGAGTCGAAAATTAGCCTGAAGTCCTTTGTCTCCCCTGGCTTGATGGGAGAGTCGGAAATTGGGCCCACATCGATATAGGGCTCGCGCATCCGGATCAGCTTCATCGGCTGGGTCTCGTTTTGTGCCACTTCCCGCGCAAAATTCCGGAACAGCACCTGCACTGTAATCCCGGTGACGGTCTTCGTCCCTTTGTTCGTAATCTCGCCATCCACGTAGGTGGTCTTGCCGCCCACAAAGTTCGAAGCTTCGCTCATCTTCAGGTTGCCGATCGTCAGATTCGCGGCATAGGGATCGGTCGGCGCATTCGCCGGCTGTACCGCAGGCATCCGCTGCCCGTGCTGCAGAGCCAGAATCACCACCGCAGCCACCGCCAGCACCACAAAGGCGGCAATGATCATGGGAATCCAATTCCGCTCACGCGGTTCGGTTTGCGGCGAGAAAGGAGTGTCGGAGCCCACGAGCGGATTTTACACCGCCGCCACTTCCCTCTGTGAAACGCTGCGCACGCCACTGTCACTATCTAGACGGAGGGGCTTTTGTGCCGGTTCATGACTCGAAACACCCCTTTTGTGGACCGCACTGACGCTTTTGTTTGATTCCTTTGTTCGGGTTTCTGTATCTAAATAGCGTCAGGGTCTTCCGACGCACAGTTGCTGTACACCCAAAGCAGCCTCTAAAAGGCTGCCTGCAGGAGTTGTGAAGCATGTCGCTTCAGTCCATCAACTCGGCCATGCGCATGAGCCTCAGCCAGCGCAGCAGTGAGGACCTCGTCTATCAGGTCTTCACCATCGGCTCCATTCTGCTCATTCTGGGCAGTGTCTGGGTGTTTTAGACCCGGCTCGCTACCGATTCCAGCGGAACCATCTTCTGCGCTCTTCATTCTCCAGCAGTTTGATTTCTGCGTTCATTTTTCATCGCTGCCACCTGCCTGCGCGCCACGCGCAGCACGGCGGCAAAGTGCCACCCCACGGTCCCAAAGATCACCGCCAGAAATGCCGGCATCAGCAGCGGATGCAATCCCGCCTTGCCGCCGCGCGCCGCCTGAATCATCGCCGTCTGCAGCATGGCAAACATGCACATCAGCTCCACCTTGATCCAGGCAATCATGTTCAGGGTGATGACCTCTACCACCGCGCGTACTGAAGGCAAAACACGCACCGGGTAGTTGAATGACGAGGGAAACCGCGATACGGCTGTCATGCCCAGGTAGAGCCCAGCCGCCACAATCGGCAGCAGCAAGAGCGTCATCGGCGAACCCCACCCATTCACATGGCCAGCGGCGTCGTAATGCGTGGGCACCGGCCCCGTCAGTCGATTCGGCCCACCCAGCGCGCTCCACGTGATCCAGGCCATATAGCCAAGAACCACAATCGAAATGGCTTCAAGGGATTTGCGCATCGCGGTTTCTATTGTCCCGCACGGCTCTCATCCGGGCTAAGAAAATCACCCGAAGCGTGCCTTCTTCACGGACTGCCGGAAGTCCGCTCCAGCCATCTCCACGCGCACGCACATCTCAGAGAGCCGTGAGCACATACGGTCGCCGATCCGGTCACCCAGGGTGTCTTCGCCGCGTATCGGCTTGCCGCCCTCAGGGTTGGGCCGGTAGCCCGCACCGGCCGGCTTGAAGTCGTAGTTTGTCGTGATGATGGTGGTCAGCTTGTCGTTGTAGCGCGTGTTCAACAGCAGCGCCACCGTGTCCCACACCCACTCACGCGGCTTCTGCGCGCCCAGGTCGTCAATCACCAGCACTTCGGCCGCAAATAGCGGACGCAGAATGCCCAGTTCCGTCGCATTCACCTGCGGATTGAAGGTGTCCTGAATACTCTTGATCAACTGGCGGTAATCGCAGAACAGGCCCTTTACGCCGCGCTCCTGCACCAGACGCTGCAGCAGGCCCACAGCCAGATGTGTCTTCCCCAGCCCCGCCGTGCCCACAAAAAGCAGGCCATTGCCGCCTGTATTCACCGGGTATTCCTCGACAAACTTCCGCGACTGGAAAAGCGCATTCGACAGCGACGCATGCGCACCCGGAAACGCCGTATCGAACGACTCCAGTGCACAGTGCCGGTACCGCTCGGGAATATGGGCTGAAGCCAAGCGTTTTTCGTAGCGTTCGCGCTCCTGGCACTCGCAGGCACGCGAAACCCACAGCCCCGAGGTAGAGCGAACCCGTACCAGACCAATGCCGTCACAGATGGGACAATTTGCCATTTCCAATTAAGAGCCTAGCGCATTCCGGGCGTTCGCGTTGCGGTGCGGAAACCGGCGCCTTGTGTGGAAATTCTTCTGCGCGCAATAGCCGTCAGTGCTGCACATAGCCAAGTTTGCGGCTGAGTTGTTGTCCGGGAGCAAGATAAAACAAGCGATCCGGCACGTCGTCTCCGATGGCGATAGCCCCTGCAGCGGCGAATAGCAACAGAGCCCCTACGCCAGTGGCAACCGCACACGCAGGGCAGACCGCAGCCAGTACAGCCGTCGCCCAGATTGCTGCCCCTAGACTGGCGTTGAGCCCAATCAAGATCGGAAGCTTTGATCCACTGTCGCCGGGAAGAATAAGCGCCGCGATCTGTTCAGGCAGGTAGATGTGCGTACCACCAAATGCATGCTTGCATACGAGCTTATCCGGAGTAAATGACTTGATGCGGCAAGCGTGCTTGCGGTCCGGTTGGTCGACGGTGACAACAAAGAATTTATCCTTTGAAAAGCCCACTTGCTGGGCAAGATCCCAATGCGTAACAACTTCGGAGTCTTTCAAATCAACAATTTCAGTTGAGTTCTGTGAGAATGCACAGGTCGCAAATATTGTGGCCAGAACACACGAAATCAGAATGCGGCGAATGTTCCATTGGTGCACAGTTGGTCTCCTGAAAGAGCTTTCCATCGATGAGACCTCAAACTCCGTCTCCTGTCTGCCGGACTTGGGACAGTTTCGCGAGTGTCACAGAAAACGGCTACCAGTGCTCACCCAATCCACACCCCTATAATTCCTCTGCACGCACGAAAGCAATTTTCCACCCAACGAAATGGAGAGCAGAATCATGCAGCGATGGGGACAACTGGCTTGCGCCTTAGGTTTGGCTTTGGCAACAATCACCGCAGGAGCACAACAGACCGCGGACAAACCAGCAGCGCAAACTGCACAGAAACCACAGACCAGCCCTTCAGGCCACGCCAACAACCCCTACTGGAACGAGCATGACCGCCAGCTTCTCTTCGACTTCCCTTATCTCGCCGCTTTTCATGACAAGGACATCTCCCTCGGCCCGCCTAAACCCGGCGAAGACCGCGTGGTCTTTATGGGCGACTCGATCACCCAGGGCTGGGATCTTGAGAAGTACTTCCCCGGCAAACCTTACGTCAACCGCGGCATCAGCGGCCAAACCACACCGCAAATGCTCGTCCGCTTCCGCCAGGATGTGATCCACCTCCAGCCCAGGGTCGTCGTCATCCTGGCCGGCACCAACGATCTGGCCGGCAACACCGGTCCGGAAACTCCCGAGCAGATCGAGGATAACCTCGCCTCCATGTCCGATCTGGCCCACGCTAACGGCATCAAGGTGGTTCTCTGTTCCATCCTGCCCGCATACGACTATCCCTGGCACCCCAATACCTTCCCGGCGCACAAGATCGACGAAATCAACACCTGGCTCAAGAACTACGCAGCCGAAAAGGGCTACACATACGTCGATTTCCACACGCCCATGAAAGACGCCCGCGACGGACTGCCCGACAACCTGAGCAAAGACGGCGTCCACCCCAAGCCTGCGGGCTTTGAAATCATGTCGAAGCTGGTGGAAACGGGGATTGAGAAGGCGCTGCAGGAGTAGGCCTGGGTTTGTCGTCTCTGCTATCCAAAACAGCTCAGGGGAAATTCAAATATGGAACGCGTGGAAGAGAATTTGCAAAATCCGCCCAGCGCTCAGGAAGTCATGAAAAGAGCGATTATTCTCGCACACATACGCGTCAAGGCTGCCGCAACTCCTCCCGAAGAGTATCTTGGACAGCTTGCTTCCAAGTGGTCTGTTGAGGAACGTGAGCGATTCATAAAAGGGATGAAAGAAATATTTGCTACTCAGGAAGGGCGAATACGTTCTGCCGGTCTTTGGGAGAACATGAGCGATTCCGAGCGTGACTTTATTCAGACAGGGGCGTTTGAAACGACACCAAGGCAGCGCGTTGACGCAAGTTGGCTCATCGAGTCGATTGTGTGTCTTACCTGGGCTCTTGGCTTGGTCGAGAGAATTCCGCCTTATGACGAAGAGTGCCAACAGGACAAACTGAAATTCCCGAAGGACGTTGGGGCGAAAGACCTTATTGAGCAGGCAAGACTCCGCGCACGTGAAGAGATTGAACTCCAACGTGATTGGGCGGAACTGTGGCACTGGCGCTGCCGGACGCGACAACTCATCGAAACGCAGAGTATGCCGAAAAATATTCCCGGCGGCTACTCAATTGCCGAAATTATCAAATTATCCGCATCAAAGGCGGCCGAAAGGGGCGTGTTTGATGCACTGATAGGCGATGATTTCCCGGCCTTTGGAAAGCCCTTCAAGGACCTTTCGGAGGAAGAATTCACAACAGTCATGTCCATTTCTATGGAAAGGCATAAAGCTCTTAACTGGCTGTGCGGTGCAGCACCTGGTAACCAATGGAAAGAAACCAGAACCGATACCTAGCCGCTCTCTCTCCTGCATCGTTTGCACCTCAATCCGAATCCAACTACAATAGAACAATTGCTGGAAAGGGCCGTTTTTCGAGATGCCGAAGGAAAAGATTCATCCCAATTATGACGCCGTGCGCGTTCTCTGCGCCTGCGGTAACAACTTTGAAACACGTTCGACCCACAAGGGCGACATTCACGTGGAAATCTGCTCATCTTGCCACCCGTTCTTCACCGGCAAGCAGCGCCTGGTTGACACGGCAGGCCGTGTCGAGCGCTTCCGCCGCAAGTACGCTAAGGCCGAGCCCGCAACGAAGTAACCGCGGCCCCGAAGAAACTGATTTCTCTCTCAAGGCCTCCGCTCCGGCGGGGGCCTTCGTGTGTCTACCGGATTCTCAGGATTCGCCTGCCGCTCAGTTTGCCGAAACCGTCTCGTCCGTGTAGTAGCCCGTCCGGTGGCTGATATGGAACTGTCCCGCTGCAACGCGTGGAAGGGTTACACCGATGCGATGAAAGTCCACGCCTTTTTCCTGATTCCTGGGGTAGTAGCCCAGCAGGTATTGCGTGCGCAGGTCGTCGCTTACCTTCTCGAAGGCCTTGTCCAGACCGCCATCGAAGACATAAAAACTCTTGCCGCCGGTCTGCTCGGCCAGCGTGATCATGGCGTGCTCACCGCCGGTGTCGCGCCCGGCACTGGCCTCCACCGGCACGTCGATGATGCTGTAGATCATGACCTCGGAGCGCAGCGCCTCTTCCAGTGCGTCGGCATAGGTGGCCTGGCTCACGGTGTCCCCACCGTCTGAGACGACGATGAGCACCTTGCGCCCCGGTTTGCCGCGCAGCCGATACGCGGCAAGCTTCACCGCGTCGTAGAGCGCTGTGGCGTAGTCTCCGTGCAGACGCTTCAACCCGCGATCGATGAGCTTGATGTTGTTGGTAAAGGGCTGAATTTCGCGCGGCGTGGTGGCAAAGTCCATCAGGCTCATCTGATCCTGCGAACGCAGCGTGGCGTTCACAAAATGTTCGGCGGCATCGGCCTCGGCATAAAGATCCTTGCGCACGCTGCCACTGGTATCGATGGCCAGCGTCATGCTCAGGGGAATGGCTGACTGCCGCTCGAAGACAGCGATGATCTGTGGCCGTCCGTCCTCAGTGAGTTTGAAATCGTCTCGCTTGAGCCCGCCCACAATGGCGCCGTTCCGGTCGGTCACGTTTACAAACACGTTCACCAGATTTACGTTCGCTTTGAAGGTCGTCACATCCTGCGCGCGCACCGCAGAGACAGGCACACTGGCCACGGCGAGAGCCATCAGCAGGGGAAGCGCAAAGCGGCCTCGGTCACGTTGTCGGTCAGGAGCCATCCGCACGCTCCGTTCCGGCAGGTTTGGCAACTGCGGATTCGTCCAGTCGTACGTCGTCGGGAAACGGCTCGCCGTCCGACCACACGGCACCGTCGACGAACGTTTCCTTCTTCCAAATCGGCACCGTCTTCTTAAGTGTGTCGATGATCCAACGGCAGGCATCGAAGGCCGCGCCGCGATGTGCCGATGCGACAACGATGAGCACGCTGGTCTCACCAATTTCGAGCCGGCCCAGCCGGTGCACAATCGTCGCGTGGCGCACGCCGAACTTCTCCCGCGCCTGCGCGCACAGTTCGGCCATCTGCTTCAGAGCCATTTCTTCATAGGCTTCGTAGTCGAGATAAAGCGTCTGCCGTCCGCGCGAATTATTGCGCACGATACCGTCGAACATCGTCACCGCGCCGTCTTCGCCCTGTTTGGCCGCGGCGAGGAGAGCGGAGGCGTCGATCACGTCGCGCATGAGAAGAACTTTGCCAGCACCCTTGCCACCTCCCTCATCCAAAGGGCTGCTGCATGCAATGCCACCTGATACAGGCGGCAATAAACCAACCTCGTCTCCGCTGGCAAGAGGCTGCGTGGCGCGTGCATACTCGGCGTTTACGCTCACAGCAATGCCGCGCAGTGTGACCGACGGATGCGCACGGCCCAGCTCATCGAGCAGATCGCCCACGGTTGCGCCCTCGGCCAGATCCATTTGTAGGGGCTCCCTGCCCAGCGACTCGCGCAGCACGCCGAAGGCCAGCACCTTTACCCGGTTCATATTCAAAAGCATATCGCTCTTATGGGATTAGACGTGGTGCAAAGTCGATCGTTCGTGGTTCCTCCGGTGATACGAAAAGGGCCGGCTGGTTGGCCGGCCCTTCGGGCGTTCGGGGAGGGTTGAGTTTCAGGCAGCGGAGCTGCTCTGCTTCGCTTCGGCAGGGCGGATGGCTTCCGGCCGTGCCTTCAGCAGGGGCAGCGCCACATTCAGCACATCGCCAATGCAGTTGGCATAGTGCACCGTTACGCCTTCCATCATCTCCGGCGTCAGGTCCTCTTCCACATCCTGCCGGTTTTCGGCCGGCAGAATCACTGTGTTGATGCCTGCGCGCCGTGCGGCAAGGAACTTCTCCTTGATGCCGCCCACAGGCAGCACGTTTCCGCTCAGCGTAATTTCGCCGGTCATGGCCGTCAGCGGCCGCACCGGTGTATCGGTCAGCAGCGATGCCAGCACGGTGGCCATGGTCACGCCTGCCGAGGGGCCGTCTTTCGGAATTGCACCCGCCGGCACGTGGATGTGGATGTCGAGGTCGCGCTGGAACTCTTCGTCGAGACCAAGCTTGACCGCGTTCGAGCGCACCCAGGTCAGCGCGGCCTGCATCGACTCCTGCATCACCTCGCCAATCTGGCCGGTCATGGTGAAGCCGCCCTTGCCCTTCATCTTGTTCGCCTCGATGAAGAGAATGTCGCCGCCGGCCGGTGTCCATGCCAGTCCCACGGCAACCCCGGGCCGCTTTACGCGCTCTTCCACTTCCGTATCCACGCGCACCTTGATTCCGCCAAGGAATTCCTTCACATCCTCGCGCGAAACGACAAGCTTTTCCTTCTTGCCTTCCACCACGCGCCGCGCCTGCTTGCGGCACACCGTACCGATCAACTGCTCCAGCTTGCGCACACCGGCTTCGCGCGTGTAGTGGCGCACGATGAAGCGTACCGCATCCTCGGGGATTTCGATCTGGTCCTCGGTAATGCCGTTCTGCTTCACCTGACGCGGGATGAGATATCTGAAGGCAATGTGCACCTTCTCATCCTCGCTGTAGCCCTGCAGGGGAATGATTTCCATGCGGTCCAACAGCGGAGCCGGAACCGGATCGAGCACATTTGCCGTGCAGATGAACAGCACCTTGGACAGGTCAAACGGTACATCGAGATAGTTGTCGCGGAACGTATTGTTCTGTTCCGGGTCCAGCGTCTCGAGTAGTGCCGAGGCCGGGTCGCCGCGGAAGTCGCGGCCCAGCTTGTCGATCTCGTCCAACATAATCACCGGGTCGTTTGTCTCGGCACGGCGCAGACTCTGGATAATCTGGCCCGGCAGCGCACCGATATAGGTGCGCCGGTGGCCGCGAATCTCCGCTTCGTCGTGCATGCCGCCCAGCGAAATGCGCTGGAATTTGCGGCCCAGCGCACGCGCAATCGAGCGGCCCAGCGACGTTTTGCCCACGCCTGGAGGTCCGACGAAGCAAAGAATCGGTCCCTTCATATCGGGCTTGAGCTCGAGCACGCTCAGGTAATCGAGAATACGATCCTTCACCTTGCGCAGCTCATAGTGATCCTCGTCCAGAATTTCACGCGCCACGTTGATGTCGATCTTCGAGCCGGAACTCTTCGACCACGGCAACACTGCAAGCCACTCGATGTAATTGCGTGTCAGCGAGTAGTCGGCCGCCATGGGAGACATACGGCCAAGACGGTTCAGCTCCTTTATGGCTTCTTTTTTCACGTCTTCCGGCATGCCCGCGGCTTCAATTTTCTGGCGCAGTTCTTCGATATCGCGCTGGCCCTCGTCCTGCTCGCCAAGCTCCTTCTGGATGGCCTTCAATTGTTCGCGCAGATAGTAGTCGCGCTGCGACTGCTGCACCTGGTCCTGCACTTCACTCTGAATCTTCGTACGCAGTTGCTGCACTTCAATTTCGCGCGCCAGATGTTTGTTCAACTGCTCAAGACGCTGCCGCACACCTGTCGCCTCCAGCAACTGCTGCTTGTCGGCTGTGGTCAAAAACGGCAGAGAGGAGCCTACGAAATCCACCAGACGCGAAGGCTCTTCGATGTTCGCTGCAATCGTGCGCAGTTCGTCGGACAATGTCGGCGACTCGGAGACGATCTGCTGGAACTGCGTAACCACGTTCCTCACCAGCGCCTGCAGATTAATGTCTTCCTCGGGGACCTCGTCTTCCAGTACCTCGACTTCCGCAACTAGGTAGGGCTCGGTCTGGACAAATTTTGAAATTCGCACACGGCTCACGCCTTCCGTGAAGACGAAGCGGCTCTCGTTCGGCATGCGAACGATCTTATGAACAGTGGCCAATGTGCCTATCTGGTGCAAATCTGCCGGCTTGGGGGTATCGAGACGCGGGTCAAGCTGGGCAGCCACGACAATCGAGCGCTGGTCGCCCAGCGATTCAATCAATTGAATGGAGCTTTCGCGGCCAACTGTAAGCGGCAAAACAGCATGGGGGAACAGAACCGTATCGCGTACGGGCAGAACTGCGAGGTACTGCGGGCTGGAATTCCCTTCTTGAGGAGGGGTCTGAAGAGACGGCGATGGGGAAATGTTCGACATTGAGTGTCCTTTTATCAACTTTCCTTACATTAGACAACGAAGAAGGACAAAAGTTTCAGGAACGCTAATCAGACGGTTCCCTCCATCTCGCATCGGACTGAGTTGCCCCTTTCACGGATACGCCGCACAGGAAAACCTGGTTCCCTCGAAGCAGAAACCATCCATTGAAATGATTTAAATCCAATCAGTTAAAGAAAATTCGAGCGCCTGCAGGCCCCTGCCCGGCCCGAATTTCGGACACGGCTGAATCACTTTCCTTATCGGCAAAGCCACCGATGGAGTGAGTTTTGAGAAGGATTTGCAGTGAAGGGAGAGTACAAATATGGTCCGGAAAAGCGGTTATTCGCCCCGGTCCCCATCGGTCGATGTGCCCTCTTCCGCCTTGATGGCCGAGTCGATTCGCTCCCAGAGGCCATCCTCCGAGGAACTATCTGGCTCATTCTCGTCCGATAGCAGCAGTTGGCGCGCTGCCTCTGCAATGGTTTCGAGGTCGCGGATGAGAGCCTGGCAGGTTTCGCAGGTCTTTACGTGGGGATGATCGCCCAGCGGCTGGCCGGAACCAATCAATTCGGGAAGCTGCTGCTGGAAGTCGTGGCAAGCCTGGGGATCGGAATGTTTGCTTTCCTGTGTCATGACCGAGCCTCGAGACGTGCAGCGGAGTGCAGCGTTTCACGCAGCCTTAACCGTGCCTTATGAAGTTGGGACTTGCTGTTGCCGATGGAGCAGTCGAGCATGGCAGCTATTTCGTTATGCTCGTATCCTTCCACGTCATGCAGGATAAATACCAGCCTATAGCCTGCGGGCAGGTCGGCAACCGCTTTTTCCAGCGTAAGCCGGTCAATAGAACCAGTTAACGAAAGGTCGGGCGCGCCAAAACTCTTGCCTGGCCCATCTTCCTGCGTGGGCTCCATCGCCTCGTCCAGCGACGAGACCGGAATGCCCTTCTTGCGCAAATGCATCAGGACAACGTTGACCGCCAGCCGGTGCAGCCACGTTGAAAACGCCGAGTCGCCGCGAAACGTTGCAATCTTCCGGTGCAATTGCAGGAATGCCTCTTGCGTCAGGTCTTCGGCCTCCGCAACATTGCTCACCATGCGCAGGCACAACGAATAAATACGCCGTTTATGCAACGAATAGAGGTAGGCAAATGCCTGATGGTCTCCCTGCTGCGCACGCCCCAGAGCCTCAATCTCTGCGGGATTGGCAGGCAACGTGCGTGCAGTATTGCGCGGCGCGGGCGTGGTTTTGCCCGTTTCGACTGAAGCCGATACGGGGGTGGCATCCGGGGGATTGGGTTGAGGCATTCGATTCCCTTTGACGAAAGACAAGCCATGCAGGGATCCGCGCGGCTGCGCGGGGCTTCGTTCCTCGTTAGTATAAAGGGCAGCGGTACCCTGCGCGGAGCCGAAGGATCGAAAAGAATCCCGGCGCGGGTTTCCAATCGGTTTGTTCTTCGTCTTTTTCCGTGCGTGGCATGGAACTGCCTTGTATTGTTCAGGAGACATGGATTTGACGGTTAATCCGGCAAGGCGTACTCGCATGCAATTCGGGATAAATGCCCTGCCACTCGCCGCCGCGGTCCTGCTTCTGTGGGTGGCTGCTCATCCAGCTTCGGGACAGTCCAATGGAGAAACCGGTGGACCCGGCCAACAAATATCCGTTGCGGAGAGCGCAGCCATTCTCACCCAGCAACCGCAGCAAACACCTCCCGCGCTCGCCCGCGGACGCCGCGCCCGCCGGAACACTGCCGAAAATCCAGAACCTGCGATACCAGTACCCACACCCTACGCCTCATGGGAAGGAAAAACGGTTCGATCCATCTCCATTGAAGGTGTTGCCGAGGACTGGCTGAAGCCCCTGCCCGGCAATCTGCCGCAGAAGACGAACGCCCCGCTCTCTCGCGACAACGTTACCGCGAGCCTTCGAAAGCTTTTTGCGACAGGGCTCTTTGAGACCATCGAAGCGGAAGTTCGCGCCGACGGCGATGAAGTCGATCTGATCTTCCACGGCGCGCCGCGCACATTCATTGGAACAGTGGCTGTAACCGGCGCCAAGGGCGCCACCCTTAACACGCAGTTGGAGCGCGCCGCGCGCCTGAATCCCGGAACTCGATTTACCGAAAGCCGGCTCAACAACGCACTCGAACAGATGAAGCAGACGATGGCTGACAATGGCTTCCACGAGCCCACCATCACCTGTGAACGAACACCGCACCCGAAAGAACAGCTCGTCGATCTCCTGTTTACGGTGAAGAACGGACCTCAGGCTCGCGTGGGCACGGTCGATGTGACAGGCGATGCAGGTATGTCGGTAAGCGAATTTAAGCGCCACGCACATCTGCACACGGGCAAGAAGGTCGATCACGACACCACGAGCCGGGCTTTAAGCGGAGTGCTGAAGTACTACCAGAAACACGACCGGCTCGAAGCAGAAATCAAGCAGGAAGCCGCGGATTATGTGCCGTCAAACGACCACACCAATTACAGATTTTCCGCCAACCGTGGACCCAAGGTGCAGGTGCGCGTGGAAGGAGCCAAAATCGGCGGAGAACGGCTGAAACGTCTGGTGCCGGTTTATGAGGAGGGCACGGTCGATGACGACCTGCTGAATGAAGGCAATCGCCGTTTACGGGACTACTTTCAGCGGCTGGGCTACTTCGACGTGAAAGTGGAACACCGCCGCGAAACGCAACAGGCCAACGACGTGGTTATCGTCTACACCGTCACACTGGGCACGCGGCGCAAAGTGGGTGCTGTCAAGGTGGAGGGCAATCACTACTTCGATTCTGCGACACTGGAACAACTGCTGAGCGTGCACTCGGCCGATGTCATCGATCGCCACGGCGCTTATAGCCAGGCATTGGTTTCAAGCGACGTGGACGCGCTGCGCGCGGTTTACCAGAACAACGGCTTCTCGACGATCAAGGTGACGCCGGAGATCAGCACCGGCGACTCGAGTGCGCAGGGCAGTAAAGGCAAGTCCTCTAAAAAATCCGCTCCTCTTAATGTGACCTATCACATCGATGAAGGCGAACAACAGCGTGTGGGCGCCCTTACCATCGACGGCAACAACAACGTTCCGGACGACCAACTGCAACTGCTGATGAACACGGCCGTTGGGCAGTTGTTTTCTCCGCAGAATCTTGCCGGCGACCGCGACGCTATCCTGACCGATTATCTGAGCAAGGGTTTTGACCAGGCACAGGTAACGGTGGATCAGCAACCGGAGAAAAACGACCCAAGCAAGGTGGATGTTACGTTCCACATTGTCGAAGGGAAGCAGATTTTTGTACGCAAGGTGTTGATAACGGGTCTCCATTACACACGGCCCGATACCGTGGCACGCGCCATTACCCTTCAGGCCGGCGACCCGCTCAGCCAAAGCGCACTGCAGCAGATGCAACGCAACCTCTACGATTTTTCGCTGTTCAATGAAGTGGACACGGCCGTGGAAAATCCAACAGGTAACGAAACATACAAGACCATACTGGTGCAGATGCAGGAGGCCCGGCGCTGGACACTGACCTATGGTCTTGGATTTGAGGCGCAGACTGGTTCACCACAGAACAACAACAGCCCCAACGGAAGCGCCGGCATCAGCCCACGCGTGCTGCTGGATGTGACGCGCAACAATCTCTTCGGCCGCGAACAGTCTGCCTCCGCACAGGGAACGTACGGCCTGCTGGAGCAACGCATCAATCTCCTCTTTCAGAATCCGCACTTTCACGGCAACCAGAACTTCGGCCTCACCATTTCGGCCGGCTACGCCAACAGCCGCGACGTAACGACCTACGTTTCGTCGAAGCTGGAGGGCGGTATGCGCTGGGCCGAGCACTTCAACACGCCGGGCAGTTTTTTGTCGAAGGCAAACACCTTTGTCTATGAGGCCAACTTCCGCCGCGTAAAGGTGGCGAGGGACAGCCTGCAGGTGGGACCCAACGCACTGGATATTCTTTCAGCCGCGGTTCGTGTGGCCGGACCCGCCTTCACGTGGATTCATGACACGCGCGACTCCGCTTTGGACGCACATCGCGGCTCCTATTGGAGCTTCCAGGAATTCCTGTCCACTGGAAAACTCGGCGCAGAGGCGCAGTTCAATCGACTCGACATGTCGTACTCCAGCTTCTATAGCTTCAACAAAGGCCGCTTTGTGCTGGCACGCAATACGCGCTACGGACAGGAGCGCGCTTATGGAGCGCCGGAAAATGAGCTGATTCCCTTGCCTGAACGGCTTTATGCCGGTGGCTCCACATCGCTGCGCGGCTTCTCCATCAATGCCGCCGGTCCACGCGATGTCTACACAGGCTATCCGATCGGCGGAGCGGGCGCGCTGGTCAACAACATCGAACTGCGTTTGCCGCCGCCGATGCTGCCCTTCTTTGGCCAGCAGTTGAGCTTTGTGCTCTTTCACGACATGGGCAACATTTTTGCTAACGCGGGCGACATTTGGAGGAGCACGCTGCGCTTTCATCAACCCGATCGCGACGCATGCAAGGATTTGACGCAGCCTGACCCCAGCGGACCGTGGAATTCAACGGGAGAAAAGAGCGCGTGCAGCTTCAACTACTTTTCGCATGCAATCGGCATGGGCCTGCGCTACCATACGCCCGTTGGACCGATCCGGCTGGATTTCAGCTACAACCTGAATCCGCCCATTTACCCGGTCACGTATAACTACTCGAAAACGCCACAGGAGTTGGACAACCCGTACGTGGGTTCGGCAAGCCACTTCAACTTCTTCTTCAGCCTGGGGCAGACGTTCTGATGGATGCGCGCACCGCAATTCGATCTCTGAGCAGATGCACCCTGTGTGGGTTGGTGGTTTTCTGCGTATCTGGAATGCGTTCCGCATCGGCACAGGCACAGACGCAAAACGTTTCGGCACATGTACTGGACAGCGTGGTAGCTGTGGTCAACAACCAGGCGATTCTTGAGAGTGATCTGAATAACGAGATGCGGCTCTCGATACTGGAACCTCGCATACGTATCGCGGGACCGGAAACACCGCAGATGGCGCTGCAGCGGCTGATTAGCCGCACGCTCATCGAGCAGCAGATTGAGTATGAAGATGTACAAGCGGCGATACCCGATGCGGCGGAGGTGCAAAAACGCATCCAGGAAATCCGCAGGCAGACCCCGGCGTGTGTGCAGGCCAACTGCTCAACCGAAGAAGGCTGGAATAGCTTTCTGAGAGACCACGATCTGACCGAGGCCGAAGTCGAAACCTACATGAAACGGCGCATCGAGATTCTGCGCTTTATTGAGCGCCGTTTCCGGCAGGGCATTCAGATTCCCGAGAAAGACATTGAGACCTATTACAACGACACGCTTGCACCGCAGTATCCCAACAAGCAGGATGTGCCGCCGCTCGATCAGGTGTCCAGACGTATTGAAGAGATTCTGCTGCAGCAACGGGTGAGCCAGTTATTCAGCGGCTGGCTGGAGAACCTGCGTAAACAGGGCGAGATTGAAGTGCTCGACCCGAAACTGGAAACGGCCGATCTAACGCCGGGCGGGGGCGCAGGAAGTCAATGAGCGAAGCCGGGGAGACTCGCGTGCGCCCGCGCCGAAGGTGGCTCTGGTGGGCCGGCGGCGGCGCGCTTCTGCTGATACTGCTGGCGTCGCTCGGAGTGTGGCTCACATCCGACGCTTGCGAAAATCTGGTACGCAAGACGCTCATTTCCAAACTCGCCACAGCCACAGGCGGGCGCGTGGAGATCGCATCGTTCCAGTGGCATCCGTTCGATCTTGAGGCAGAAGCCGGCGGCATAGTGATTCACGGCAAGGAGCGCGCAAGTGAGTCTCCGTATGCGCGCGTCGATCGTGTTCGAGTTGCGATCAGCATTCTCGGATTTCTATCGCCAAAGGTTCGTCTGCGTTCGCTTGATATTGCGCGGCCGCAGATGCACCTGATCGTCTATCCCGACGGAACCACCAACCAGCCTCAGCCGCGCAAGCAGGCAAGCTCAGGAAAATCAGGACTCGATACATTCTTCGATCTGAAGGCCGGGCTACTGACTGTGGAAGACGGTGTCTTTGACTTCGAAAATCGCGCGGCCAAGTTCGATTTTCAGAACAGGCTGGAGCGGCTTAACTTCAAGGCGAACGATGTTTCGCTGCGATTGGCCTACGTTACAGCCGCCGGCGCAAATCCCGAGAGCTACCACGTGGAGATGGGCGCGCGCGATTTTACGCTCTCGCGTGGAACCGCTGAACATCCGCTGGCGCGGCCTGTGGAAGGCTTCATGCAGGCCACAGTGGACCTGACACGCAACGCGGCTTATCTTCGCTCTTTGCGCCTCACGGCGCACAGCAAGGGAATCAAGGACAGAACACTGGAAGTCTCCGGCATGCTGGCCGATTTCAGCCATCCGCGCTGGCAGGCAATCGTCAAAGGCGATCTGGACATGCGCCTGCTCGAGCCCATCACCGGTTATCCGAATACACCGGAGGGATTGGCGCATCTGGATCTGACCGGTGAAGGACACGGCGGCATCTTCCGCGGCGACGGTACGGTACATGCCGATGGCGCAGCGTATGTCGGAACCGGTGTAAATGCACGCGGCATCACACTTGACGCCAAGGTGCATGCGGACGCGGAACAGTTGCGCATCACTTCGGTGACAGCAAAGCTGCGTGCCGGCGGACAGATTACCGGCGACGTGCTGCTCGACAACTGGCTTGGCCCATTGCCGGGTGGAGACGTGATGCAGGCCGCTCCCCCAGAGAAGAAGAAATCGCGCAGCTTCTTCCACCGCAAATCGAAGAAGACGCCCGCCGAAGAGCCTGCGATTACGCAGGCGGAACGCGACCGCCATGTAAATGGCCGCGTGGATGCGAATTTTAAGAGCGTCACACTCGACACCATTCTCGATATGGTGAGCATGCCGCCATTCCAAAGACTCGGGCTGGCCTCATTTGTGAATGGGCCCGCGCTGGCGTTGTGGTCCAACGGCGATGTGAATACGCTCAGCGTGAATGCGAAGCTGAGTCTGAACTCTCCAGTGCAACCGGTCAATGGTGAGGTGCCCGCAAGCGGCGCGGTGGACGCAACGTACACGCAAAAGGATGGTGCGGTTGCCGTTCGCCAGCTTGAAGTGAGTCTGCCTTTGAGCCATGTACAGGCGAGCGGGCAGATTGGTGCCTACCCGCTCAGCAGTCCCACGTCGATCGTGCTCGACGCAGAATCTCGCAATGTGCGCGAGTTTGACCAGTTGCTGCGCGACCTGGGTCTTGAGCGCAACGGAAAAAGCGGTTCGAGTGCGCTGCCAGTTTCGTTTAAGGGCGAAGCGCTCTTCCACGGAACCTGGACTGGGTCGTTGATTCGGCCACACCTGTCGGGCGCATTGCAGGCATCGAATCTGGATGCGGAAATGCCCCGCCGGGAGGGACAGCCGGATGCAACACCTCAGGTCATCCATATCGATTCTGTGGATGCCACTGGAAGCTACGCGCCGACGCGCATCTCCATCGATCACGCACAGATCAAACAGGACGATGCCGAAATGGAGATGAGCGGGACGCTGACCGCCGCCACGCCGCCCGTTGCTCCATCGAACAGCAAGACCACGCACAAACAGGCCATGCCGCATGTACTGGCCAGCAGTTCCCTGCTTCACGCACAGTTGCGTGCGAAAAATATCACGGTTGAAAAGCTGCTTCCGCTATTGGGCAAAAATCTGCCCGTCACAGGCAAGATGAATGCCCAAGTGGAAGCCAATGGCGAACTCCGCACGTTAAGTGGAAGCGGTTGGGTCGAACTTAACAATGGCACGTTGTATGGCGAGCCGCTATCACTTGTGCGCGCTGAGGGCAGCATGAACGGAGAAAACGTGCGGTTGACCAGCTTCAACGTAAAAGACGATGCCGGGATGGTCAGTGGATCAGGCAGCTATGACCTGAAAACTAAGCAGTTTCAGGTATCCGCACAAAGCCCGGCCATCAATCTGGGTCAACTGCAAAAGTTGAAACACACCGGTGTCTCCATCACCGGAATATCGAGTTTTTTAGTGACGGGCAATGGAACTGTAGACGATCCACATCTACAGGCCACAGCGACCATGGACAAGGTTGCGATTGGCGGCGAGGCTCTCGGGCGTGTTCAACTCACAGCCCACACCGCACATCAGTCCCTGCTTTACAACCTGACCACGAGTCTGGACACAGCAACCGTCTCAGCGCACGGACAGACAGAACTCAAGGGTGACTACACCACACAGGCGACTCTCAACTTTTCCAAATTCGACATCGGTGCGCTGCTCAAATTGGCTCATGTGCAGGGCTTGACCGGACAATCGTCGCTGGCCGGCACGGTAACGGCGGCAGGACCGCTCAAACATCCCGACCAGATGCATGGCGAGGCGCGGTTGAACGAGCTCGCGGCAACCATCGAAGGCGTTCACCTGAACAGCGAGGGCGGCCTGCACGCAACACTGGCCAACGGACGCGTAAGCCTGGACCCGCTGCACATTACAGGCGAAGAAACCGATCTTCACATTGAAGGCGGAGTCACCTTCAAGGACAAGCGGCCCCTCGATTTGAAGGCGCAGGGTTCTATTAATCTCAAACTTGCAGAGACGATCGATCCTGATCTGAGCGCAAGCGGTACGACCACGTTCCAGGTGGAGGCGCATGGCTCGCTCGAAAATCCGGGGCTGCGTGGGCGCATTGAGTTCAAGGAGGCGTCTCTTGCCCTGGAGGATTTACCGAACAGCCTCAGCCATCTGACCGGCACGCTTGAGTTCAATCAGAACAGGCTGGAAGTGCGCTCGTTAACTGCGACCAGCGGCGGCGGCCAATTAAGTGTTGGAGGTTATCTTGCCTACCAGCACGGCATCTTTGCCAACCTCACGCTCACCGGCAAAGGCATCCGCATCCGCTATCCGCAAGGAGTCAGTTCGCAGGCCGACGCAAAGCTGCAATTGCAAGGCCCGCAGAAAAATCTCCTGCTCAGCGGCAATATCCTCATCACGCGCTTTACGGTGAGCCCGGACCTGGACTTCGTCGCGCTGGCCTCGCAGGCAACCAAAGTACAGCCGATTGCACCGCCTGACGCACCGTCCAACCACGTCCGGCTTGACGTGCATATCGTTTCGTCGCCGCAGCTCAACTTCCAGAACGCTTTTGCAAAACTTGCCGGCGATGTGGATCTTCACCTTCGTGGAACCGTAGCAACACCTTCGCTGCTCGGGCGAATCTCGATCACCGAAGGCAGCGCAACGATTGCGGGAACGCGCTATGAATTACAGCGCGGCGACATCACCTTCACCAATCCGGTGCGCATTCAACCATCAATCGACCTGAACGCGACAGCGCGCGTGGAGGACTACGACATCACTCTTGGCCTGCATGGCTCGCCCGACAAACTCAACGTGAGCTACCGCAGCGACCCGCCTCTGCCCGAACAGGACGTTGTGGCACTGCTCGCACTGGGCCGTACGGAAAACGAACAGCGCATCTACACACAGCAACAGGAGCAGCTGGCGAACAATCCCGCCACAGACGCGTTACTGGGCGGCGCGCTGAACGCCACCGTGAGCAGCCGCGTGCAGAAGCTCTTCGGTGCGGGATCTGTCAAAGTGGACCCCAGCTATCTGGGCGCACTCGGCAACTCCACAACACGCATCACGGTGGAAGAGCAGTTGGGCAAGAACCTGACCCTCACGTATGCGACGAACGTGAACACAACGGCGCAGCAACTGCTGCAGGCCGAAATCGCCATCAACCGGCATGTCTCGCTGCTGGTGGCGCGCGACGAATCGGGTGTGTTTTCCATGGTGGTGAAGGCAACCCGGCGCTACAAATAAGGACTCTATCTCTAAAGAGGGCTGCCTCCCAACGAGGCTTCGGAACCCGGAAAATCCCTTTAGTACTGGTCCAGAGACATACACTTGGGAGATACGATTTTGTTTCTCTATTGGACCGATATAACAGCCATCGTTACAACAAGATAAATCCGATTTATCTGCGACCTTTTGACTTCTCGTGTGTCTGTAAATATAGGAACGGCAATGCTGCCGGGAATGATGGAAAGCTTCCGCGCACTCTTTAAGCGAAAGGAAGCCACTGAAAGTCCCAAGCCTGGCCGAGTCCAACAATAAAGGAGGAGTCGGACATGACAAACAATCGCACAAGAAACATGGCCGCTGTTTCCGCGGCTCTGATCGCAGGAGTCCTCCTGGGCCTTCCCCAGAGTTCGTGGGCTTCCCAGCCAGCTTACGCCGCGGCCAGCTTTGCAGCGGCGCCACAGCAGGACATAGCAGTCTCACGCGCGGCAGAAGCCAAGCTGAATAAGGATCGCTTCGGCAATGTAACGGTCAATGTGGAGAATGGCATTGCCACACTGCGCGGCACGGTGAATCTGTACGAGTACAAGTCGGACGCTGAGAAGCGTGTGTTGCAGGCCAAGGGCGTTTCAGCCGTGCGCAACCTGATTCAGGTGACCGGGCCTGCCATCTCCGATCATGACCTGCAGTCCAAGCTGGCGGAGAAACTCTCTTATGACCGCGTGGGCTTCGGCAACGTGTTCAATGCGATCTCCGTCCACGTACAGAACGGCGCCGTCACTCTAGGCGGACATGCTCGGACATATGTGGATCGCGATTCGGCTATCGCGCTGGTAAGCACCACGCCGGGCGTGAAGGACGTGGTCAATAATATCGAGGTCGATCCGGTTTCCATCATGGATGACCAGACGCGCATGGCAGTGGCGCGGGCCATTTATGGCTACCCGTCTCTGAACAAGTACGCCCTGAATCCGGCCAAGCCGATTCGCATTTCGGTGCAGAATGGCCATGTGGAGTTGTTCGGCGTGGTGGATTCTCCGGCTGACAGGAATACGGCCGGCCTGCGTGCCAATACAGTTCCGGGCGTGTTCAGCGTGAAGAATTATCTGCAAGTTGCGAATGAGCCGACCGAGAAAGCCGACAAGTAGAGCACAGCGGTCCGGGGGCCGCGCAGGTAAACTCTCGGTCGCAACCGGCGGCCTCGAAGCAGGAAGGGCTTCGGGGCCGCTTTTCTTTGCGCGCATCTCAGGCACCCGGTGCTCCGTCCGCCAGGCCTGCGGGATTCACAAAAATGTAATCACAAATCCGTTGATTTTCCTTACACTTATCTGGCCATGCAAATAGATGCGCCTCTTTCAACCACTCTCAGGCAGGGGAAGGATGACGGCACGACGATTTATACGCTCGCCGGGCCGCTCACTCTGCGCAACATGTTCGATTTTCAAAACGAGCTGCGCGGCGCTCCGGCCACAAAGCTGACCATCTTCGACCTGTCCGAAGTTCCCTACATGGACTCAGCCGGCATGGGGCTCATCATGAATCACTACGTGCACTGCCAGACGCGCGGCGGCAAACTGGTGGTCGCAGGCGCAAATGCGCGTGTGCTCGATCTGTTCAATATCACGAAAGTGAACACAGTGTTGCCGCTGGCAAATTCAGTGGATGAAGCCGAAGCATAACGGCGCCACGCCCGCTTTCGCGCCCTGCCTCAAGTAAACTGATAGGCGGGACAATGAACGATGGGCCTGTTGGCTAAGACACGCACAACTCTGGAAATGATCAAGTGGGAGCACTCCATCTTTGCGCTCCCCTTTGCTCTGACGGCGACTTTGCTGGCAGCGCATGGTGCGCCGGCCCTGCGCACGCTCCTGTTGATTCTGGCCGCAATGGTCACCGCACGCTCCTGCGCCATGGCCTTCAACCGCTGGGCCGACGCGGATCTGGACCTGGCCAACCCACGCACAAAGACACGCGCCATTCCCGCCGGCCTCCTTTCCCGTCAATTTGTGCTTGGCTTCTGTGTGCTGATGGGAGCGCTCTTCGTGCTTTCCGCTGCTGCACTGAACCGGTTGACGCTGTATCTTTCACCGGTCGTGCTCGCCGTACTGCTGGGCTACAGCTACATGAAGCGCTTCTCGCGCTGGTCGCACCTGGTGCTTGGGCTGGCTCTTGGCATCGCACCTTCGGCCGCATGGATTGCCGTGCGTGGCACGCTTGATGCGCGCATTCTGGTTCTCACGGTTGCCGTCATGCTATGGGTGGGCGGCTTCGACGTGCTCTATGCTTGCCAGGACTTCGAGCATGACCGCAAAGTTGGTCTGCACAGCCTGCCCCAGTCATTCGGCATTCCCGCGGCCTTCTGGGCAGCACGGCTCATGCATCTTGCCATGCTCGGACTGCTCATTTGGTTCAGCGTGTTGTTTCACTTCGGCATCATGGGTTGGCTTGGCATTGCAGCCGTAGCTTCGCTGCTGACGTGGGAACACTCGCTGGTTTCACCCAATAACCTGAGAAGGTTGAATGCGGCCTTCTTTACCATGAACGGTGTTATCGCCATGGTCTTCCTCGTGTTCGTTGCCGCCGACGTGTGGCTGCGGAGGTAAGCTGCGCATGTCCGCGAAAGAGTCTCCTGTCGAGCTTTGGTACGGAACCAGACGAAAGCCATCGTCTTCAGATCCAGCGTCCCAGGCAGACGATAGCCAAAGCAATGGCCCGCGAGTCGCCATTCAAGGCGAGCTCGGCGCATTCAGTCACGAAGCCGCGCTGAAGCTCGTTGCTGATGCGAACATTGTTCCCTACTCCCACTCGATTGGCGTTTTTTCCGCGCTCTCTTCCGGCAAGGTAGATGCGGCAGCGGTACCGATTGAGAACAGCCTCGCCGGCTCCGTCTCCGAGCACTTCGATCTGCTTCTGGCCCACGACGTAACCGTCGTAGCCGAAACCCGTCTGCGCATCCGCCACAACCTGATTGTGCTGTATGGTACGCGCGCGGCAGATGTAGTGCGCGTCTTTTCGCATCCCGTGGCACTGGCGCAGTGCAAGCAGTTTCTCGGCGAGCACCCGGCCATGGAACCCTTTGCTTTTTATGACACAGCCGGCAGCGTAAAGCAGCTTGTCGAAATCGGTGACCGCCAGGCTGCGGCCATCGCCAGTGAAGCAGCCGCGCGCACCTACGGTGCGAAAATTCTTCACGCCAATATCGAAGACAACTCCGAGAACTACACCCGCTTCTTTCTGGTGAAGCGTACGCAGGATGCCAGGCCGGATATCGAGGCAAATAAGGTGAGTCTGGCCTTTTCCGTCGAGAACCGGCCTGGTTCACTGGTGACCGCGCTGAATGCGCTGGCGGCACTGGGTACGAATCTGACCAAAATTGAGTCCCGCCCCGTGCACGGCAAGCCGTGGGAGTACATCTTCTATGTGGATTGCCAGATTCAATCGCCGGCGGAGGCGGATCGCGCCGTGGAGGTGCTCCATGAGCATTGTGCCATGGTGAAGGAACTGGGCCGCTACCGCGAGGGACTCAGCTAGATACTTCAAACCAGCCCAAATGCAAATCGGGGATGTGCTTCAAGCACATCCCCGATCTGATTTGCGGCCGGACTCTCGAGAGCCGCACGAAACAATCTTCTAGAAGTGGTAGGCTACACCGATTGTGGGATTAAAGATGTTGAACCACTTGTTGGTAGTGAACTGGGAGTCGCCAAATGTGGGGACTTTGGTCACAAAGCCACGATATTCGGCACGAATGTCAAAGCTCGGGCTGATTTCGTACGCAATGCCAGCACCGTAAATGCCGCCCACCGAAACCTGCTGCTTGACATCGATATTGGTTGTGCCCGAATTGCGGATGGGAAGAAAGATCAGTGCGCCCGGTCCCGCTTCCACAAAAGGATTGAACTTACGGAAATAGAAGCTGCGCACGAAGGCCGCCGAAACCTCCTGGGTACGGACCAGCACCTGGTAGTTGTTGGGGTTCACATAGTAGTGAAATTTATTCTGGTAGGTGATGCCGTAGTTGGCTTCGAGCGCGCTTGAAGGCGTGAGCATGAAGCGATAGCTCAACAACGCACCGTAGGCGGTGTTGGAATGCACCTGCACGTTGGTGGAGGATGCAATAAAGGGCTCGATCAACGCCGTGCCACTCAGGCTGATGTCCTGACGGCTCTCCTGAGCGCGACCCGCGGCCGCCCCAATGGCCAGCAGGAAAGCAACAAACACAATCTTCTTCATTCGGTCCTGAACCTCACGACTGCCCAACCATGGCGGCAGGCGACAAAAACGAGTCAAGTTTCGGCGCGCCGGTATCCCCGTCGGCCGCTCCTTAGCATTGTAAATGGCCGGAACGGCTTATGGCTGCTTGGCATGCCCCCGATTTGCTTGTTGGCTTAGACGCGCTCAATTGCAATTGGGCGCCTGGCTTTTTTAGTTCCCGCGTTCGGCATGAAAATAGAAGGGTGGTCCCTGCTTTTCTGCCAGGCTGCGCACCGTTTGCAGAAACGCACGCGCCGCGTAACTGAGGGTGGCTTGTTTCCTGTGGAACAGCCGTAACACACGCTTGAACTCGAGCTCATCGACCATAATGCGCTTCAGTTCGCCGGTTTCCAGTTCACCCGCCACAGTGAGATTAGGTACAAGCGCCACACCGTTGCCCATTGCCACAAATCGCTTGATTGCGTCGATGGTCGGCAGTTCGATGCGCATATTCAGCGGCGTGCGATAGCGCTGGAAGGTTTCGATCACCTTCCGCCGCAGCGGCGAGGTAACGTGGTGCGCGATAAAAATCTCTTCGCCAAGCTCCGTAATGGAGACGCGCTCGCGCGCCGCCAGCGGATGCCCTGGACTGGCCACCAACGCCAGCGTGTCCCCGTACACAGCCCACGATTTGAACTGAGCGGCGTCCGGCCGGAACGACACCACGCCCATTTCCACTGTGCGCAAATTCAGCTCCTGTGGAATGCGGCTTGCCAGCATGCGATGCACAATTACGTCCACATGCGGATGGCTGCGGCGGAAGGCATCGATTGCCGACAATAAATAAAGACATGTGTATTCGTTGGCGGCAAGCTGCAGTTGACCCCGCTCCAGGCTCTTCAGCTCGTCGAGTGCACTGGAAGCTTCACGCCGCAGCGCCAGCAGGCGCAGGGCGTATTCCCGCAGAAGCTTGCCGGCTGCGGTCAGTGAGCCGTCGCGCGCCGCGCGGTCAAATAGCGCCTCACCCACCGATTCTTCCAGCTTGCGAATGGCCTGGCTCACCGCCGGCTGCGTGCGACGCAGACGCTCGGCCGCGCGCGAGAAGCTGCGCTCTTCGGCTACGGCAAGAAAGGTTTCCAACTGGCTCAGTTCCAAGGGATTTGCCTCGCTCACATTATAATTAATATTTATTGATATCAGAACAAGAATAACTTTGCGTTATATGAGGCTAGTGCGAGAAACTAACAATGCAGGAACGCAACTTCCCCTTGCAGGTGGCGCCCATGAACTCAAATCACGTTGTCTTTTTTGACACAACTCTGCGAGACGGCGAACAGTCGCCTGGCTGCAGCATGACCACGCAGGAAAAGCTGACCATGGCCCATGCGCTTGAAGATTTAGGCGTGGATGTGATCGAGGCGGGCTTTGCCATGGCCTCGGAAGGCGATTTCGCAGCGATTTCAACGATTACGCAGGCCATTCGCAAGCCGCGGATCGCGTCGCTGGCACGCGCCAAAGCAGAAGACATTGAAATGGCAGCCCGTGCGCTGCAGTTTGCCGAGAAGGCGCGCATCCACGTCTTTCTCGCATCAAGCGACCTGCACCTTGAATACAAGCTCAAAATGAGCCGTCAGCAGGCGCTCGACCAGACCGGTGAATCCGTTCGCCTGGCCAAGTCGCACTGTGACGATGTCGAGTTCTCGCCCGAAGACGCGACGCGTTCCGACCGCGACTTTCTTGTCGAGATGGTGCGCATCGCCGTCGAAGCCGGCGCGACCACCATCAATATGCCGGATACCGTTGGCTATTCGACGCCCGAGGAATATGGCCGCATGTTTGCTGAAGTCCGCGAGCGTGTCCCAGCAGTCGATTCCCAGGGAGTGATCCTCAGCTCACACTGCCATGACGATCTCGGCCTTGCCGTTGCCAACTCGCTGGCTGCCATCCAGAACGGTGCGCGTCAAGTCGAATGCACCATCAACGGCATCGGCGAACGCGCGGGCAACGCGGCGCTCGAAGAAATCGCAGCCGCACTCTATGTTCGCGCGGACCGCTACGGCGCTTCGTCTTCGATCAAGCTCGACCAGCTCTACCCCACGAGCGAAGTGCTGGGCCAGATCATCACCTTCAAGCCCTCGCCCAACAAGGCAATCGTGGGGGCAAACGCCTTTGCGCATGAAAGCGGCATTCACCAGCACGGCATGTTGGCCAATCCGCTCTGCTACGAGATCATGACGCCCGCTCTGGTCGGTGTCAGCCGTACACATCTTGTTCTCGGCAAGCACTCTGGGCGCGCGGCCCTGCGTCACAGGCTCGAACAACTCGGCTTTACACTCACGCGCGAAGAGCTGCAGCAGACCTACTACCGGTTTGTGGCCATGGCCGACCGCAAGAAGAACATTTATGACCAGGACCTGATTGGCCTGCTGCCGGATAAGATTCGCGAGAATCGCCGCGAGCCGGTCAGCGAGCTGGACTGATTTTTGACTGAAGAACCTCGGAGACACCAAACAAAAATGAAGCTGAAGATTCTTGTCACGGCCGGTGATGGCATCGGCCCCGAAGTCACACGTGAAGCGATCGGCGT
>DASZRJ010000016.1:0-12571 GCA_035550015.1 Occallatibacter sp.
GTTGCCATGGAGAAGGGCCTGCGCTTTGCGATCCGCGAAGGCGGACGTACGGTGGGCGCCGGAACCATCAGCGAAATTATTAAGTAGACGCTGGCCGCGTCGAGCGGACCGCCCTTCGGGCGAAATGCCGGCGCGGCAAGCAGATTCTGACCAAGCAGTACCGGTCACTGAAGAAAGCAGAGTCATGGTAGGACAGAGAATTCGCATCCGGTTGAAGGCTTACGACTATCGCGTACTGGATACGTCGACCGGCGAGATTGTGGATACGGCCAAGCGCACCGGCGCATCGGTGGCGGGTCCGATTCCCTTGCCGACGATCAAGAACAAGTACTGCGTGCTGCGTTCGCCCCACGTGGACAAGAAATCGCGCGAGGCATTCGAGATCCGCACGCACAAGCGGCTGATCGACATTCTCGAGCCGACGCAGCAGACCGTAGACGCGCTGATGAAGCTCGACCTGCCGGCTGGCGTCGACGTAGAGATCAAGGCATTCGAGAAATAGGACTGGCCGTCCAGGCAACTGCGCCCTGCGGGCGCGCGCATCTGGCAGCAATAACCTTCGCAAGTTAACGCGAAGCGGATCAAAGGTCCGGAAGGACCCCGGCAGTGCGGCAAAATAAGCGTCGCATGATGAGGTGAGGACGAGATGGCAGTTACAGGAATTTTGGGTAAAAAGATCGGCATGACGCAGGTCTTCGACGAGAAGGGCGAGGTGCACCCGATTACGGTGCTGCAGGCAGGCCCCTGTGTGATTACGCAGTTGAAGACGGCAGTGAAGGATGGCTACGACGCGGCGCAGATCGGGCTCGTGGAGTTTGTGAAGGCTTCAGCGATTACGAAGCCGCAGGCCGGCCACCTGGCCAAGACCGAGGCTCCGCCAGTGAAGTTGCTGAAGGAAGTTGACGTTGTGGTGGCTGCCGAAGGAGAAGAAGAGACCAAGGCGGGTGATCGCGTGCTGGTCGACATCTTCTCGGATGCAAAGTTTGTAGATGTGATCGGGACTTCGAAGGGCCGTGGTTTTGCAGGCGTCGTGCGCCGTCACAAGTTCGGTGGCGGACCGAAGTCGCACGGACACATGTTCCAGGTGCAGGGTTCAATCGGCGCATCGAGCTTTCCCTCGCGCGTGTTTCCGGGCCAGCGCATGCCGGGTCACTATGGTGTGGATCAGGTGACGGTGCGTAATCTGCGCATTCGCGGCATCGATCTGGACGAGAACCTGTTGATGGTGGAGGGCGCGGTTCCGGGTCCTCGAGATGGATATGTGTTTATCCGCAAGGCTGTGGCTCCGCCGCGCGAGCGCCGTGGTTTCTCCGGTTCGGGCACGGTCGATCCGCTGAAGGCTTCGAAGAAGGCCACCGCAAAGCGCAAGTAAGTACTGCGCGAGGGAACTGGCCGTTCAGGGAATCGCCGCCTAGCGGCGGCAGAACGAATTAAGTTTTGAGGCGCTGCCATAAGCAGCGCCAGAAGAAGAAGAAGATGGCAAAGGTAGATGTAGTCAATCTGGAAGGCAAGAAGGTGGGCTCGGTGGAGCTGTCGGATGCGGTGTTTGCGCCCGAGCAGGTCAACGAAGCGCTGCTATGGGAAGCGGTGAAGCACTACCGCGCTTCGCTGCGGCAGGGCACCCATGCCACCAAGAATCGCAAGCTGGTTGCCGGTTCGGGCAAGAAGCTGTGGAAGCAGAAGGGCACGGGCCGTGCACGTATCGGTTCGGTTCGTTCGCCGTTGTGGCGCCATGGCGGCACGGTGCACGGACCTCAGCCGCGCAGCTATGACTATGCATTTCCGCGCAAGAAGCTGATGGGCGCGCTGCGTTCGGCTCTGGCCGCGAAGCTGGCCGACGGCAAGCTGACGGTGGTGGATTCTCTGGAGCTGAAGGAAGCTAAGACGAAGCTCTACCGCGCTGCTCTGGACAAGCTGGATGCCAAGCGTACGACGCTGCTGGTAGAAAACGGCAAGACATTGACACAGGCATTGCTGCTGGGCGCGCGCAACCTGAAGGGCGTGGAGCTGGTGCTGAACAACGAAGTTCACCCCTACGACCTGCTGCGCTATGAGCGTGCGATCTTTTCGAAGACCGCGATTGAGCAGCTTGCCGAAGCACTGGCGAAGACCGTGTCCAAGCGCAAGGCACAGAAGGAGGCTGCGTAATGCCGACTCTTTATACAACGATTCGCCGCCCGCTGATTACCGAAAAAGGTCTGGGCGTGAAGGAGACAGAAGGCACGCTGGTGTTTGATGTGGCTCCGGAAGCGACCAAGACAGAAGTGAAGCAGGCCGTAGAGGCGCTATTCAAGGTGAAGGTGGCCACGGTGCGCACGGCAAATGTAGCCGGCAAGGAACGCCGCCGCGGACGCTACGCAGGCTATCGCCCGGACTGGAAGAAGGCGTATGTCCGTCTGAAGGCTGGCGAGAAGCTGCCGGAGTACGTGAGCAACCTGTAACGACAGCGGTCAGAGATCAGTGACCGAGAGTTGGACAGGCAAGAAGGACTATCGGAGTGCATGAAGCGCTTCCGGAGAAAACGGGGAGAGCGGTAGAAAGAACGCCGGCTCTTCAGGACAGAAGACGATGGCAATCAAGACATACAGACCGGTAACGCCGACGCTGCGCTACAAGACGACGCTGAGCAATGACGAGCTGACGACGGCCAAGCCGCACAAGCCGCTGCTCACGACGCGCAAGCGCACCGGCGGCCGCCGCAACTCGGGCGACCTGACGATCCGTCATCATGGCGGCGGGCACAAGCAGAAGATCCGCCTGATCGATTTCAAGCGCGACAAGTTCGGTGTTCCGGGCAAGGTGGCGACGATCGAATACGATCCGAACCGCTCGGCGCGCATTGCGCTGATTCACTACCTGGACGGCGACAAGCGCTACATTCTGCAGCCAGTGGGCTTGAAGGTGGGCACGACGGTGACGTCGGGTCCCGAGGCCGACATCCTGGTGGGCAATGCGCTGCCACTCAAAAACATTCCCGCCGGTACGACGGTGCATGCAATTGAACTGAAGCCGGGCAAGGGCGCGCAGATGGCGCGTTCGGCCGGTGCGCAGGCGCAGTTGGTGGCCAAGGAAGGCGATTACGCACTGCTGAAGCTGCCTTCCGGCGAAACCCGCAAGGTGCTGGTGGATTGCATGGCGACTGTGGGCCAGGTGGGTAACACCGACCACGAGAACGTGACGATCGGCAAGGCCGGCCGTAACCGCTGGAAGGGCATTCGTCCGACCAACCGCGGTGTGACGATGAACCCGGTTGACCACCCGCACGGCGGTGGCGAAGGCAAGACCTCGGGCGGACGTCATCCTGTGACGCCGTGGGGCCAGCCGACGCGCGGCTACAAGACACGCAACAACAAGCGCACCGATGCGTTCATCGTGAACCGCAGGACGAAGTAGAGGAGCAGGAGTTTATGGCACGTTCGACGAAGAAAGGCCCGTTTGTGGACACGCACCTGATGGTGAAGGTGGAAGTGCTCAACAAGGCCAACGACAAAAAGGTGATCAAGACCTGGTCGCGCCGCTCGACGATCTTTCCCGAGTTTGTGGGCCATACGATCGCCGTGCACAACGGAAAGAAGTTTGTTCCGGTATATGTGACCGAAAACATGGTGGGTCACAAGCTGGGCGAGTTTGCTCCGACGCGCACCTTCAAGGGACACACGGGCGGCAAGGCTGAGGCTGGCGCCAAGGCGAGGTAAACGGGCAGTTCGCAAGCGATCTGTACCGAGAGATTCGAGGAAGAGACGATGGCAGTCGAGACAAAAGAGTACCGGGCCGAAGCGAGGTTCCAGCGTGTGTCGCCGCAGAAGGCGCGCCTGGTGCTGAACCTGATCAAGGGTCGGGGTGTGCAGGAAGC
The DNA here is from genome assembly GCA_035550015.1 of Occallatibacter sp. GTDB lineage: Bacteria > Acidobacteriota > Terriglobia > Terriglobales > Acidobacteriaceae > Telmatobacter. The sequence continues at coordinate 3,854 of DASZRJ010000016.1, forward strand.
GCTGGAAACGGCGCAGTTCACCAAGAAGCGGATTGCTCCGGTGATTCATAAGTTGCTGGTGTCGGCTTTGGATAATGCGAAGTATGTGTCCGAAGAGCAGGGCCACGATCTGGACGTCGACAACCTGTATGTGAAGCAGGCTCTGGCCAATGACGGACCGCGCATGAAGCGTATCCGCCCCGCGCCGATGGGCCGCGCGTACCGTTATCAGCGCCGCCTCTCGCACATTATTGTGTCTGTGGCCGAGCGCAATGCGGCAGCGGGTGTGGTGACGACGGTAGATGAGCCGGAGGTGGTGGAAGCCCAGCCGGCAAAGAAGGCGGCGAAGAAGACTGCCGCCAAGAAGGCTCCGGCGAAGAAGGCCGCGGTCAAACCGGCAGCGAAGAAGGCTGCCAAGAAGTCCGCGAAGAAGGCCGAATAAGCAGGCCGAAAGGTTTTTGAGAGGAAGCATTATGGGACAGAAAGTCCATCCTTACGGATTCAGGCTCGGAGTGAACAAGCCGTGGCGTTCGCGCTGGTACTCGGAGCGCGACTATTCGAAGCTGCTGGTTGAGGACGTGAAGCTGAAAGCTGAGCTGCGTGAGAAGCTGAAGGCAGCCGGCGTGAGCTCGGTGGAGATCGAGCGTCCAGGCAACAAGCTCCGCTTTCTGATCCGCACGGCTCGTCCGGGCATCGTGATCGGCCGCAAGGGTGCCGAGATCGAAAAGCTGAAGACGGAGCTTGGTAAGCGCACCAACCGCGATGTGTTCATCGATATCATCGAAGTGAACAAGCCGGAGCTGGATGCGCAACTGGTGGCCGAGAATATCGCACTGCAGCTGGAGAAGCGAGTGAGTTTCCGCCGCGCGATGCGCAAGAGTGTGGATTCGGCGCTGCGTTTCGGTTGCAAGGGCATCAAGGTCCGTGTTTCGGGCCGCCTGAATGGCAATGAAATCGCGCGTTCGGAGTGGTATCTGCAGGGCCGTTTGCCGCTGCACACGCTGCGCGCCGATATTGACTACGGTTTTGCCGAAGCGAGCACGACCTACGGCGTGATCGGCGTGAAAACGTGGATCTATCGCGGTGACATTTATGAGCAGAGGCGGCGCCAGGCGCCGGCCGCGACCGGCTCGGGAGTGTTTTAAGAAGCAAGTGGTCAGTGATCAGCGATCAGTGATCAGTTCTTGAGTGGAATGTACTGAAGGGTTGGGCGCAGAAGGCAGTGAAGGCCGGGAAACCGGCAGGGCGGGTTCCCGCCGGGCACTGACCACTGGTATTGAGGATTTTCGTTATGTTGATGCCAAAGAAAGTGAAGTATCGCAAGCAGCAGAAGGGCAAGCGCCGTGGCAAGGCCTGGCGCGGTTCGTCGCTGTCTTTCGGTGAATATGGGCTCAAGGTCATGGAGTGTGGCTACATTACGGATCGCCAGATCGAAGCCAGCCGTATCGCGATGACGCGCTTTATCAAGCGTGGCGGCAAGATTTGGCTGCGTCTGTTTCCGGACAAGCCAATCACCAAGAAGCCGGCCGAAGTACGAATGGGCTCGGGCAAGGGCGCGCTGGATCATTGGGTTGCCGTGGTGCGGCCGGGCAAGATTCTGTTCGAGATGGAAGGCGTGGCGCCGGCAGTTGCCGAGGAAGCGATGCGTCTGGCCGCAAACAAGCTGCCTCTGAAGACCAAGTTTGTGCAGCGTCAGGGAATGGAAAAGGTCGCTGCGGTGACCAAGTAAGCCCGAAAACGCTGAAGAGGGTTTGCGCAGCGCGTTCCCGAGGGGAGCGGGCCCGGCGCAGGAGAGAAGAAGATGGAACTCGAGAAGATGCGCAATTTGAGCGACGAAGAGCTGAAGAGCCATGAGAAGACGTCGGCCGAGCAATTGTTCCGGCTGCGTTTTCAGGTGTCTCTGGGCCAGACGGACGGTGTGAAGAAGCTGCGCCAACTCCGCAAGGAGATTGCGCAGATCAAGACCGTGGCCCGCGAGCGTGAGCTTAGTATTCGCGGCGCGAAGAAGGATGCGGCGGCGGAGAAGGCTCCGGCGGCGAAGGCAAAGAAGGGAGCCCGCAAATGACGGAGCTGAAGGCAACGGAACAGGCGCCGGCGACCAATCGGCGCAATGAGAAGGTGGGCAATGTGGTTTCGACCAAGATGCAGAAGACCATTGTGGTCGCGGTCGAAATGCGCAAGGCGCACCCGAAGTACAAGAGAATTATCCGCTCGACCAAGAAGTTCTACGCGCATGACGAGCAGAACTCGGCGCGCGTGGGCGATGTGGTGCGCATTCGCGAGACCCGTCCCCTGAGCAAGCTGAAGCGCTGGAATCTCGAAGAGATCGTGCGGCGCTCGAACCTGGCGCAGATTGAAGACACGGCGAATGCCGCGGCTGCCAACTAAGGCGGGCAAGGAGAAGAAACCATGGCAGTGCAGATGAGAACCATGCTCGCGGTGGCCGATAACTCCGGCGCGCGCAAGCTTCAGGTAATTCTTCCGCTGGGCGGAGGGCTGGGCAAGCAGGCTGGGTTGGGCGACATTGTGACGGCGGCCGTGAAGGAAGCCTCGCCCGACGGCACGGTGAAGAAGGGTAAGGTTGTGAAGGCTGTGATTGTGCGTACGCGCAAGGAGCATCGCCGCCGCGACGGAACCTATATTCGCTTTGATGAGAATGCGGCGGTTGTGATTGACGACGCGCACGAGCCAGTGGGAACGCGTGTGTTCGGGCCGGTGGCGCGCGAGCTGCGCGAGAAGAAGTTTTTGAAGATTGTTTCGCTGGCGCCCGAGGTTGTTTAAGAGCCAGGGCAAAGGTTGGAGAAGAAGATGCCAAGTTTGAGTATTCATCGCAACGACGTGGTCAAGGTGATCACGGGCGCCGATAAGGGCAAGACGGGCCGCGTGCTGCGCACTATTCCCGACAAGGGCACGGTGTTGGTGGAGCACGTGCGCGTGGTCAAGAAGACAGTTTCGTCCAAGACCGGCCAGCGCACTCAGGGCGGTATTGCCGAGCATGAGTCGCCCATTCATATTTCGAACGTTGTGCTGGTGTGCCCCACCTGCGGCGAGGCCAAGGTCGGATTCAAGACCGATGGCGACAGCCGGGTGCGCATCTGCAAGAAGTGCGGCAGCGAACTGCCGACGAAGAAGAAGTAGCAAAGGCAGTTGTCAGCGATCAGGGGTCAATGATCGTCCGGTTTAAGCAGCAGAGGAAGCCGGAGAATACGGGCCAAGGATCGGATAGACAAGATCCAAGCCGGATCAGATAAAGCGCGAAGCGCAGTTGCCTGACCGGCGAGTTCCTTCCGAAGCGGTATACGGGCTTGAAAGGTCCACTCCGAGGACCGGAAGAAAGAGAGCAAACGAAAATGGCAGCACGGTTGAAAGAGAAGTATCACAAGGAAATCAAGCAGGCGCTCCAGAAGGAGCTCGGGATTGAGAACCCAATGGCGGTGCCGAAGCTCGAGAAGATCGTCGTGAACATGGGCCTGGGCGAAGCGACGCAGAACAATAAACTGCTCGATCCGCTGGTAGCGGACCTTGGCCACATAACCGGCCAAAAGCCGGTGACGACCAAGGCGAAGAAATCGATCGCGGCCTTCAAGGTGCGTGCAGGCATGTCGATTGGCGCCATGGTGACCCTGCGCAGCGACAAGGCGTACGAGTTTCTGGATCGCTTGATTTCGACCGCACTGCCCCGCGTACGTGACTTCCGAGGCGTTTCGACGAAGAGCTTCGACGGGCGCGGCAACTACACGCTCGGTCTGCGCGATCAGCTGATCTTTCCCGAGATCGATTACTCGAAGGTGGAGAAGCTGAAAGGCATGAACATCACGATTGTGACCACCGCCAAGGACGACAAGGGCGCACGCGCGCTGCTCTCGGCCTTCGGCATGCCGTTCCGCCAGGGCGCGTAAGGCAAGAGAGGAATTATGGCAACCACTGCAAAAGAAGTAAAGGACGCGCGGAAGCCGAAGTTCAGCTGCCGCAAGCACAACCGGTGCAAGCTATGCGGCCGCCCGCGCGGCTACCTGCGCAAGTTCGGTATCTGCCGTTTGTGCTTCCGTGGGCTGGCTTTGAAGGGTGAGATCCCCGGCGTTGTGAAGTCGAGCTGGTAGCAAGCCAGTGGTCAGTGATCAGTCGTCAGTGGTCAGCGGGATTCTGCTGATGCCGGCGGCAGGGGCAAGGCGATACGGGTCCGATCACTGAACACTGATTACTGAACACTGGGGCAGAGCCCCAACCATTTCCGCAGGTTCTTCTCTTAGGCGAGGAGCGAACGGGGAATGAAGGAGAAGGAATGAGTCTGACCGACCCTGTAGCAGATTTTCTGACGCGCATTCGCAATGCAATCCGTGCGCGCCACCAGAAGCTGGATGTACCGGCTTCGAAGCTGAAGACCGAGATCGCCCGCATTCTCAAGGAAGAGGGCTACATCTCGAACTACAAGACCCAGGAAGAGGAAGGCAAGCTGATCCTCCGTGTGTACCTGAAGTACGGCGGAAGCGAAGCGGCCATCCGCGACTTGTCGCGTGTTTCGCGTCCTGGCTGCCGTGTGTATGTCGGCCGCGACGAGATTAAGCGCGTGCAGGGTGGTCTTGGTATCTCGATCATGACCACGCCGAAGGGTGTGATGACCGGCCGCCAGGCCCGCCGTGAAGGCGTAGGCGGCGAAGTGCTCTGCGAAGTCTGGTAGAGCTCCAGTTGTCAGTGAACAGTGCTCAGTGATCAGCGGGTCTGTGCGAAGCGCAGGTCTGGGGGCAGAGCCGGAAATTCAGTTCACTGGCCACTGAACACTGGTCACTGTTTTGAGGGCTGCAGTGGAACGAAACGGTGAAAGCCGCTTCGGGACTCGCAAGCCGTATGAAGGATTGATTCGATGTCGCGTATTGGAAAGAAGCCGATCCCGCTGCCTGCGGGTGTGAAGTACACGGTTCAGGGCAACACGGTTTTGGTGGAAGGCCCGAAGGGCAAAGTAACGGCTATGGTGGCCAAAGGTGTACAGCTGGAGACCAAGGACGGCGTTTTGCATGTGAATCGCGAGAGCGACAAGTATGCAGCAGTGCATGGACTGACGCGTGCGCTGGTATACAACGCTGTAACCGGCGTGACCAAGGGCTGGACCAAGGAACTCGACATCGTCGGTATCGGTTACCGTGCTGAGATGAAGGGCAAGGGTATGGTGGTGTTTACGCTGGGCTATTCACACCCAATCGAGTTTCCTCTTCCTGCAGGGATTGAAGTCGCAATCGATCCCAAGCAGACGCACCTGACGGTGAGCGGCATCGACCGGCAGAAGGTGGGCCAGGTGGCGGCTGAGATGCGTTCGCTGCGTGCACCGGATCCGTATAAGAACAAGGGTGTGCGCTACTCGGACGAGAAGCTGAAGAAGAAGGCCGGCAAGACGGGCGCGAAGTAAGACAAGTCCGGAATCCTGCACAGAAAAATTAACCGAACGGGGCCGCAGGGCGGCTCCGCTGATAGGAAGAGAAGACGATGATTACGCAGACCAAGAGAAACGAAATTCGCAAGCGCATTCACAAGCGCATCCGCCAGAAGCTTTCAGGCACAACCGAGCGCCCTCGCCTGAATGTGTACCGTTCGCTGAACCACATCTATGCACAGGTGATCGACGATGTGCAGGGCGTAACGGTGGCGTCGGCTTCAACAATCAAGCTGAAGACCGGTGGCAACATTGCTGCGGCCAAAGAAATAGGCAAGACAATTGCCGGACTGGCCAAGGAAAAGGGCGTGACCAAGGTGGTTTTCGACCGCGGCGGCTATCTGTATCACGGGCGTATCAAGGCTCTGGCAGATGCGGCGCGCGAAGCGGGTCTGGAGTTCTGAGTCAACAGTGATCAGTGGACAGTGATCGGTGGTCACTGGCGGGCGTTGGCCCGGAAGGACATATAAGAGCATGACGACAATCAAGAAGAAACTCGATGCCAACCAGTACAACCTGAAGGACCAGGTGGTGGCCATCAATCGTGTGACGAAGGTGGTCAAGGGCGGCAAGAACATGTCGTTCGCCGCGCTGGTTGTGGTGGGCGATGCGGCTTCGGGCGTGGTGGGCTACGGCTCGGGCAAGGCCAAGGAAGTGCCTCAGGCGATCCGCAAGGGAATTGAGTCGGCAAAGAAGAATCTGGTGCGCGTGAACCTGACCGAGACCACGATTCCGCATCAGGTGCTGGGCCGTTTTGGTTCAGGCCAGGTGCTACTGAAGCCAGCGCCGGAAGGCACGGGCGTGATTGCCGGCGGCGCGGTGCGTGCGGTGATGACCTCGGCAGGCGTGCAGAACGTGCTGACCAAGAGCCTGGGCACAGCGAACCCCCATAACGTGATCAAAGCTACGTTCGATGCGCTGATCCAACTGCGCGACAAGGCGGAAGTTGCCTCGACACGCGGCAAGCAGGTGGAGGAGCTCTAATGACGGCGCAGGCGAAGACGAAGAAGATCCGTATTCAGTACTACCGTTCCGCAATTGCCACGCCGGTGAAGCATAAGCTGGTGGTGAAGGGACTGGGCTTTACGCGCCTGAACCAGATTGTGGAGCGCGTGGATAATGAATCAATCAGGGGCATGGTGAAGACCGTTCCGCACCTGGTTCGAATTCTGGAAGACTAGCTGACAGCGAACGGCTGGCAGCTCGAATAACGCGAGTCGTGCGGCATTGACCGCCGGCGCTATTAGCGAGGAAACCATGGCAAAGAATCTCTCCAATCTGCGCGCCCCGAAGAAGGCAAACACCGGGCGCAAGCGTGTCGGACGCGGTATGGGCTCCGGCATGGGCAAGACATCGACTCGCGGCCACAAGGGCCAGCGTTCCCGCTCGGGCTCCAGCATGATGCGCGGTTTTGAGGGCGGCCAGATGCCGCTGCATCGCCGCCTGCCCAAGCGCGGATTCACCAACATTTTCCGTACCGAGTACACGGTCATCAATCTGGATCGCATTGCCGAGCTGGACGTGAAGGAAATCGCGCTTGAAGATTACAAGAAGCTCGGACTGGCTTCCTCGTCCAAGGCTCTGATCAAGATTCTTGGATCGGGCGAACTGGCCAAGGCCGTGACCATTCACGCGCACAAGTTTTCCAAGTCGGCGGCCGAGAAGATCGAGAAGGCCGGTGGCAAGGCTGTTGTGGCCGGAGATGCTGCGGCCGCTAAGGCGTAATTAGGCGGCTGTGCCGGTGGTCACCGCATAGCCTGCACTGGACGGGGAAAATAGCGTACCGAAGCCCTTCGAGTCGCTGATCCGTCACCGTCCGGAGCCTACAATGGAAATTGGGGGTAGTTTCCACCGGCGGCGACGCCTGATTGGGACGAGCAACGATGGTTGAGAAGTTTCTGAACATTTTCCGCATTCCTGACCTGCGCAAGCGCGTGCTGTTTACGCTCGGCATCCTTGCGGTCTATCGTCTTGGCGCGTTTATTCCCACGCCGGGCGTTAACTTCAAGCAGCTTGAGTTGCTCTTTGCCGGACAGGCGGGCTCAGCCCTGGGTCTGATGGATTTGTTTGGCGGTGGCAACCTGCGCCGCATGACTATCTTTGCACTGGGCATCATGCCGTATATCACGGCGTCGATCATTTTCCAGTTGCTCACCGTGGTATATGAGCCGCTGGCGCGTATCCAGAAGGAAGGCGAGCTGGGCCGGCGGAAGATTACACAGTGGACCCGCTACCTGACTGTCATTCTTGGTTTGCTGCAGTCGATCGGCATCGCGGCCATTCTCACCCGCACACCGGGCCTCGTACTGCATCCGGGTATCGGATTTGACGTGCTGACGGTAATCACTCTGACTGCGGGCACGGCTTTCATCATGTGGCTGGGCGAGCAGATTACCGATCGCGGCATTGGCAATGGCATGAGCTTGCTGATCTTTGCAGGTATTGTCGCGGGCCTGCCGCACGGCGTGGGCGAACTGATTCAAAAGATCCAGACCGATGCATGGGGATCGATGACAATCTTTGTCATTATTCTTCTGCTGATCGGCATGATCGCGGTAGTTGCCTTTATTGTGTGGGTGGAGCGTAGCGAACGCCGCATTCCCATTCAGAGCGCGCGGCGCATTGTGGGCCGCCGCATGATGGGAGGAGCCTCGAGCCATCTGCCGCTGAAGGTGAATTCGGGCGGCGTGATGCCGGTCATCTTTGCGCAATCGCTGCTGTCTGTTCCCTTGATGATGGGCCAGATGGAGTCCATACAGAACAGCAAATTCTTTCAGCCTCTCCTTGAGGCCATCCGGCCCGGATACCCGTGGTACGAATTCCTTTACATGGTGGGCATCGTTTTCTTCGCGTACTTCTACGTGTCCATCGTGATGAAGCCGGACGATATTGCCGATAACTTCCGCAAGTCAGGCTCGTTCATTCCCGGAATTCGCCCAGGCAAGCGGACCTCAGACTTTATCAATGACATTCTTACCCGCATTACGCTCGTGGGTGCGCTGTATCTAATTGTGATTTCGCTTATTCCGACATTCCTGATTTCAGGTATTCGTCTGGACAAGCTGTGGCTCGTTGGGCACTTCTTTGAGTCCCTGCCCACGTGGACCACGCATGGTTTGGGGGTCGCTTTCTATTTCGGCGGCACGTCCTTGCTGATTGTGGTGGGCGTTGCCATGGACACCATTAACCAAGTCGAGTCGCAACTGATCATGCGCCACTACGACGGCTTTTCCCCGCGATCAGGCCGCATTCGCGGAAGGAAAACCTGGTAATGTTCTCTTCTGCAACTGCTGTGGTGACCGAGTCTCCGACTC
>DASZRJ010000017.1:0-6394 GCA_035550015.1 Occallatibacter sp.
AAAGCACTAACGTCAGAGCTGCATACGGCGGCCTCCCGAGCGAAATTACAAGAAATAACACTAGGAGAACGATGATCTTGCCACGTGATAAGGCAGAGCCCTCGGTAAGTTGGCGCGAAATTAGAGAGAATGCCAGCGAGGTGAAAGCAATCAGGGAGGCATCCTGACTGGCCGAAGCAAACAAACAAAGTGTCATTGGAAGAAGCAGCACACTGAACATGAAGACCTTACCTGCTCGGCACCAGAACAGTGCAAATGTGCAGACAAGGATTGCCATCATTCCATTGAAGAGACGAGCCAGAATCAGCGTGCGCGCCACTCCGGCGCCCACCGATTTGCCAAGCATTATTCCAAGCGCTTGCGGCAAATAACCAGTCGGAGAATACTGGGCAATATTCGGAAACTCATAGAAGACACGATTTCCGGTCCATGGAATTTCTTCTGCTCCCGCGCGGTATTCGGGTGAATAGTGTACTTGAGGTGGAAAATGACCCTCTGATATATAGTTCCACAATCGAAGGATCCCTTCATCGATGTAGCCTCCATCACTGCCAAGAATTTTCCCGCCCGCTATCTGATAAGCCCGCGCAAAATGCCCTGGTTCATCCGGACTTAGAAATGGAGGAGTCCACACGGAAAGAAAGATGACGAGTGGAATGGACAGAAATAAAAAGTAGAGATGAAGGCTTGCTGCGGGACATCGAATCGGATTTTTCCAGAATCCTTTGTCAACGCTGTCAGACTTCGATTGAGGCATGAGGTGATTCTAAACAGCCCTGCATTCGGCAATTCGCTTTTTCCTTGATGAGTAGCAAACAAAGGAAACGGCGCCCGGTGAGGGACGCCGTCTGGTGAATTGAAGACTATCTAGATTCCGAGGAAGCACTATGCGGCCTCTTCGCCACCTTCAGCCTCGGCTTCTTTCTTCTGGGCTTCAAGTTCGGCTTCCAGCTTCTTGCGCTTCTCTGCCTTGACCTCGGCACGCTTCTGGCGCTTCTCGTCGAGCTGTGCTTCAGCATCCAGCAGCTCAATGAACGCCTTCTCCGCGCCGTCGCCCTTCTGGAATCCGGTGCGGACGATACGCAGATAACCGCCGTTGCGATCGCCATAGCGGGGAGCCACAGTGTCGAACAAACGCGCTACTGCTTCATCGGTCTGAAGGAAGCTGAGCGCCTGACGGCGGGAGTGCACGTCACCTTTCTTGCCCAGGGTAATCATTTTTTCAATATGAGGACGCACCGCCTTGGCCTTGGCCACGGTGGTCATCACGCGGTCTTCCACAATAACGGACGTGACCAGGTTACGCAGCAGTGCGCGGCGATGGCTGGTGTTGCGTCCGAGTTTGAATCCTGCATTGCGATGGCGCATGGGTGATACTCTCTTTCGAATTTTTGGTGCATTCCCGGGCCGCGTTCACACGGGCCCGGGACACCCAACTTCTTGCTGCGAGACTTAGAAGTTCTCCGTCTCAGTAGGCAGCTGGAGATCTACCGAATCCAGCGGCTCGTCTTCATCGTCAAAGCGGCTGTAGCTGGCTGCCAGCGCCGCTGCGGGCGAAATGCTCGTCGGTCCGGGAACCGCATTGCCCTGCTCGTCGATCTTCATGCCGAGCGAGAGGCCCATCTGCGCGAGGATTTCCTTGATCTCGTTCAGGCTCTTGCGGCCAAAGTTCTTGGTCTTCAGCATCTCGGCTTCGGTCTTCTGTACCAGTTCGCCAATGGTCTGAATGTTGGCGTTCTTCAGACAGTTGTAGCTGCGGACCGAAAGCTCAAGCTCTTCAACGGAGCGATTGAGATTGTCATTGCGCAGAAGCACGCGGCCTTCTTCACCACGGGATTCGGTTTCAATCTCCTCCTCAAAGTTGATGAAGATGTTCATGTGGTCCTTGAGCAGCTTTGCGGCCAAACCCACCGCATCGGCCGGCAGCACGGCGCCGTTGGTCCACACTTCGAGCGTCAGCTTGTCGTAGTCGGTAATCTGTCCCAAACGTGCCGCGTCCACAACGTAGTTCACGCGGCGCACAGGCGAATGTACGGAGTCGACCGGGATAAAGCCCAGGCCAAGATCGCCGTCGAAGTTCTTGTCAGCCGAAACATAACCACGGCCGCGCTTCAGGCGCATCTCCATCTCGAGGCGTCCGCCTTCCGAGACAGTCGCAATGTAAATGTTCTTGTCCAGAATCTCCACATCGCCGTCAGCTTCAATCATGCCGCTGGTCACAACACCAGGCTGGTCGGCGCGCAGATAAAGCGCCTTCGGGCCATCGCCAGCGAGCTTGAACGGAATCTGCTTGAGATTCAGGATGATGTCGGTTGCGTCTTCCACAACGCCTGGAATCGACTGGAACTCGTGCAGCACGCCTTCAATGCGAACCGCGGTGACTGCAGCGCCCTCAATGGAGCTGAGCAGGGTGCGGCGCAGGGCGTTGCCGATGGTGGTGCCGAAGCCGCGCTCAAAGGGCTGAGCGCTGAACTTGCCGTAGGTGTCTGTGAGTGTCTCGGCGTCAACCGCCAGACGCTTGGGTTTTTGAAATCCTCTCCAAAGCATATGTCTCTCGTTTCCCGCGCGGCGAGTACGTCGCGAAGCATTCTGCGGCGGCCGCGCAAGTTCTCCTTTGATTGTTAGTGTTCAGTGGCCAGTGCTCAGTGATCAGCGGGTCAGACTGCGACCACTGATCACTGACATCTGAACACTGTCTTACTTCGAGTACAGTTCGACGATCAGCTGCTCGTTGATGGGCAGGTTCACGTCCTGGCGCTTGGGCAGCGCAGTCACGCGTCCCGAGCGGTTTTCGTAATTGATTTCGAGCCATGCCGGTGCCGGGTTTGCCGAGGCAAACTGCGTCGCGTGCTCCACAACATCAAACTTTTTCGCGGCATCGACCAAGGCAATCTCATCGCCCACGTTGACCTGGTACGAAGGGATGTTCACCTTGCGGCCATTCACCGTGACGTGGCCGTGGCGCACAATCTGGCGAGCCTGACGACGCGAGATGGCGAAGCCAAGGCGATAGGCGATGTTGTCGAGGCGGCGCTCAAGCTGCTGGATCAGCAGTTCGCCGGTAACACCGGTCTGGCGGCTTGCCTTTTCGTAGTAAGCGCGGAACTGGCCTTCCAGCGTGAAGTACATACGCTTGGCCTTCTGCTTTTCATGCAGCTGCAGGCCATAGCCAACAATCTTGGCCTTGCGGTCCTTGCCATGCTGTCCGGGGGGGAAGTTGCGCTTCTCAAGCGGGCAACGGTCTGAAGTGCACTTTGTGCCCTTCAAGAAAAGTTTTGTGCCTTCGCGACGGCAAAGGCGGCATACTGCTCCGGTATAACGTGCCATTTCTTCTCCTGACTTCGGATGACGGCCGGTTTACACGCGTTGCGCTTCAATCCCGGCCCAATTTAGTTTTCTGCCTGCGGCACTCGACCGCAAGCGGCTTATACGCGGCGGCGCTTCGGCGGACGGCAGCCGTTGTGGGGAACCGGCGTCACGTCGCGGATGGACTTGACTTCGATCCCAGCGGCAGCCAACGCGCGAATAGCCGACTCGCGGCCCGATCCCGGTCCGGCGACGCGCACATCGACTGCGCGCAAACCGTGGTCGCGTGCCATGCCCACAGCATTCGACGCAGCCTGTTGCGCCGCGAACGGCGTGCCCTTGCGCGAACCGCGGAAGCCGAGCGAACCCGCACTCTTCCAGCTGAGCGTGTTGCCCACCTGGTCGGTGATCGTCACGATGGTGTTGTTGAACGAAGCCTGAATGTGCACAATGCCATACGGAACATTCTTGCGTTCGCGCTTCTTGAATTTTTTGTTCTTCCCCGCCTTGCCGCCGGCGGCCTTCTGTGTCTGCTTTGCCATTAGGTCTTCGCCGTCGCTTTCTTCTTGCCTGCAACTGTGCCTCTACGAGGCCCCTTGCGGGTGCGGGCATTGGTGTGTGTGCGCTGTCCGCGTACGGGCAGTGACCGGCGATGCCGGCTGCCACGGAAGCTCTGAATTTCGATGAGGCGCTTGATGTGCAGTTGGACGTCTTTACGCAGATCGCCTTCCACTCCACCTTCGTCCTCAATCACCTGACGGATGCGGTTGACCTCGTCCTCGCCCAGGTCCTGAACTTTCTTGAACGCATCAACGTTCGCCTTGTCCAGAATCTTGAGCGCACGGGGATTGCCGATCCCGAAAATGTAGGTGAGCGCGATGCGTGCCTGCTTGTTGCGGGGCAGATCGACGCCAGCAATACGTGCCATTGAGATTCCTTTTTTACTTCCTGTTATGTGCCTCCGGCCTAGCACCGGTTCGCACGGGTTGTTGCGGTTCCTCCGGGGTTCATCGCAAGCCTTGACTCAAGCTAACTCGCCCCATTCTTGCTGGAGTTCTCCGCTCCTTGCCAGTTTCTGTTTATCCCTGGCGCTGCTTGTGCTTTGCGTTCTCGCAGATCACACGCACCACGCCGTTGCGGTGGATGACCTTGCACTTCACGCAAATCTTCTTTACTGATGCACGAACTTTCATTGCTCAACTGCCCTTCTTCCGCTCCAGCTCCCCGATAGGAGACAGCGGCTGGTTAAGAACTTATTTGTAGCGGTAAACGATGCGTCCGCGATTCAGATCGTACGGACTAAGCTCGACCGCCACGCGATCACCCGGAAGAATGCGGATAAAATTCTTACGCATCCTGCCCGAGACATGCGTCAGAACCTCATGGTCATTCTCGAGCTTTACTTTGAACATGGCATTGGGCAGTGTTTCCACCACCGTTGCCATTACCTCAATCGCATCTTCCTTCGACAAACTGTCTCCCGCCTGCGGCGCTCGTGCGCCTTTGCATTTTGGACCGCGTAGTTCTACTCGGTCAGAATTCTCGCTCCGGTGTCCGTTACCGCCACCGTGTGCTCAAAATGAGCACTCATGCTTCCATCGTTGGTCACTGCCGTCCAGCCATCCTTAAGTACCTTCACGTCTGGCTTGCCCACATTCACCATTGGCTCAATGGCAATCACCATGCCGGCCCGCAGTTTCATGCCGCGCCCGGCTTCTCCAAAGTTCGGCACTTGCGGATCTTCGTGCATATTCGCGCCAATGCCGTGGCCTACAAAATCGCGGACAACTGAAAACCCTTCTGCTTCAACTATTGCCTGCACCGCCGCGCCAATGTCGCCCAGCGTCGCGCCCGGTTTCACAACGGCAATCGCCTTGTGCAGCGAGTCCTCAGTTACCTTCAGCAATCGCGCCGTATCGGGTGCAATCTTCTCGCCCACCGGCACCGTGATTGCCGAGTCGCCGTAGTAGCCATCGATCACCACGCCGAAGTCAACCGACACAATGTCGCCATCCTTCAGCACCCGCTTCTTCGACGGAATGCCGTGCACTACTTCGCTATTCACCGAGGTGCACAAAGCACAGGGATACCCGTGATACCCCTTGAACGCGGCCTTGACGCCCAGCTCCTTCAGCCTGGCCTCCGCCACCCGCTCCAGGTCAAGCGTTGTCGCACCGGGCTTCACATGGTCACGCACGAGCTCCAGCACCTCACGGGTCACCTGGCCCGCACGGCGCATCTTCTCAATCTCCTGCGACGACTTGATGACGACTGCCAAAACCCTTTCGACCTCGCCGGCCCTTCAGACCGCTGCTTCCAAAATTCCGCGCATGCTCTTAAACATGCACAAGCCACCGTCTACGGCTGTCTGCGTCCTCCGGGGCGCCTTGCTTCCCCGTTCAGCTACGCAGCCGTTCGACGGCGGCGACAATGCCAGCCGCAATCGCGGCAATTGACCCATCCGCACTGACTTCCACGAACCGGCCAAGATCTCGATAATGCTCTACAACTGGCGCAGTTTGTGCGTTATACGCACGCATGCGCTCGGCAAAAACCTTCTCGGTATCGTCGGCTCGCTGGACCAGAGCAGCACCTTCTACATCGCAAAAACCGTCCCGCTTCGGCGGGTTCGAATAGATGTTATAGATGGTCTGGCAGACTGGGCAGTTCCTGCGCCCCGTAATTCGGCGCAGTAATTGATTATAGTCCACTTGCAGGCTAACAGCAACCAGCGGCAGAGTCTCAGCAGACCCCGCCAGACGGCCATCCAGCCAGGTTGCCTGCGGCAAAGTCCGCGGGAAACCATCCAGAATATAACCGCGCTTCGTGTCAGGCTGTTGCAACCGCAAGGCCACCATCTCATTCACCAGCGAATCGGGCACAAGCTGCCCCCGCTGCATGATCTCTTTGGCCGCCTTGCCTAGAGTCGTACCTTGGGCCACATTGGCCCGCAATAAATCGCCGGTGGAGATTTGAGGCACTCCCCACAGCTTTACAAGCTCCTTGGCTTGGGTTCCTTTCCCAACGCCAGGAGCTCCCATCAAAAGAACCGGACCGGGAATCTGTGGTGACCGAGTCGGAGACTCGG
>DASZRJ010000018.1:0-130435 GCA_035550015.1 Occallatibacter sp.
GCAGTTGCTTCTTGTTGATTTCGACGATATTCCGCGACCATCCCATTTTCTGCTCCAACGATATAGGTTTGCCCATTTTCACAATCTTAAATTCGGGCAAATTCGGCTTATTTACTGCTTGTGTGCAACTCCCTGCAGACACCTTCGGCCATAAAATGCTTGCTTTTCCCGCCTGCTAATTGCCACATCTGTCCGGCTATTTCCACTCTTCACCACTTCACCCTCTCAAACAGTCAGCCTTCTCTCTCCAATCCCCCTTTCTTCGGCCACAAATTCCACGTTTTTCGGTCACTGAACACTGATCACTGGCCACTCACCCAATCCCCCTGCCCATATGAGAAACTAAGAGAGAAGCAATCCTTTTCCGGCCGTGCGACACCGCGCATGGGGCCGGCCTTAAGATAAAACCCCAATTTTGCCGGCTGTTGCGCCTCTGCGCGCTCACGGCCCACACAACAGGAACTCGTTCAGAATGATCAGCGTAAGCAACGTCTCCATGCGGTATGGCTCCAAGGTCCTCTTTGAAGAAGTGAGCACAGCCTTCACCGACGGCCGCCGCTACGGCCTCACCGGACCCAATGGCGCCGGTAAGTCCACTTTTATGAAGATCCTCACCGGCGAGCTTGAGCCGCAGAAAGGCACCGTCGTCCGCCCTCGCAAGCTCGGCGTGCTCCGCCAGGACCAGTTTGCCTTCGACAACTACCGCGTCATCGACACCGTCATCATGGGCAACGCGCCCCTCTGGGCCGCCCTTGAAGAGCGCGACCGCATCTATGAGAAGACCGAAATGACCGACGACGACGGCATGCGTCTTGGCGAGCTCGAAGGCGTCATCGGCGACGAGGACGGCTATACCGCCGAAGCCGACGCAGCTATCCTCCTCGATGGACTCGACATACGCGAAGACCTGCATGAGCGCAAGATGGGTGAGCTACAGGGCGGCCAGAAGGTCCGTGTCCTCCTTGCGCAGGCGCTCTTCGGCAAGCCGGAAGCCTTGCTGCTCGACGAACCGACCAACTACCTCGATCTCGATTCGATTCACTGGCTGCAGGACTTCCTGCTCAAGTACGACGGCACGCTCATCACCATCTCGCACGACCGCCACTTCCTCAACTCCGTCACCACCCACACTGCCGACATCGATTACGAGACGATCATCACCTATACCGGCGGCTATGACGACATGGTGATGGCCAAAACGCAGGTGCGCTCGCGCCTCGAAGCCGAAAATGCGCAACGCGAAAAGAAGATCGCGCAACTCAATGAATTCATTGCCCGATTCGCAGCTGGCACGCGTTCCACGCAGGTCACCAGCCGCCGCAAAGAAGTCGAGCGCCTGCAGACCAACGATCTGGCCCGCTCCAACATTCAGCGCCCCTTCATCAAATTCGACCAGGTTCGTCCCAGCGGCAAACACATACTCGAGATCAAGAACCTGACCAAGATCTACGACGATCGCAAGGTTATCGACGATTTCAGCGCCAACGTCCTCCGCGGAGAGAAAGTCTGCCTCATGGGCCGCAACGGCGCAGGCAAAACCACTCTGCTCAAAAGCATTCTGAACAACTATCCAGGCCTGTCTGACCCGGAATTTGAGCTGAATAATGGCGCTGTTTTCTGGGGACATGAAGCGCAAATTGGCTACTTTCCGCAGGATGTGGGTTCAACCATCGAGCACGGACTCACCGTAGCCGAATGGCTCCACCGCTGGAAGCCCGATGCGCATATGGAAGATATCAGAGGGATTCTGGGCCAGATGCTCTTCTCAGGCGAAGAGGGCGCCAAGCCAACGAAGGCTCTCTCCGGCGGCGAGCAGGCACGTCTTGCCTTCTGCAAGATCATCCTCACCAAGCCCAACATCCTCATCTTCGATGAGCCGACCAACCACCTTGACCTTGAGTCTATCAACGCGCTCAATATTGCTCTGCAACGCTACGAGGGAACCGTGCTTTTGGTGACACATGACCACGATTTAATCGACGAAGTCGCCACACGTTTGTGGCATTTTCACGACGCCGGCATAGAAGACTTCCAGGGCCCCTACGAAGAATGGAAAGGCAAACACAACTAAGCAAATGCGCGCAGCCAACGATTCTTTAGGCCGCGCGCAATTTGTTTTTTATCGAACGTGGGTTTTTCCACCGCCGCCCTTACCCCCACCTCCGCCACCACTTGTACTTCCCCCAATGGTCAACGCAATCGGTGTGCTTGTGGAGTAGCTTCCATATGTTCCGGTAACGATGAGGGTATATGTTCCAGAGCTGACCCTTCTCCCTGCGGATAGAGTCAGCACGCTCGCGCTCGTCGCCGGATTTGCAGAGAACGATACCGATACACCGCTCGGCACTCCAGAGATCGACAAGCTCGCCTGCCCTGCAAACGTCGCATCGTGACTGATGGTAATGGCGCTGCTCGTACTGCTGCGCGACGCCAGAGTCAGGCTAGAGGGTGAGGCAGAGAGTGTAAATGCCGAGTTGACTGTGATCGGAACGCTCGCTGTTGCCGTCGTATAGTCCGTCGCATCCGCTGGCGTAAACGTTGCAGTCAACGTGTGCGTTCCAATACTCAGCACTGTTCCTGCCGCAGGAGAATAGCTGAACGCCCCTGCCATATTCGCCGTCGCATTCAACTGCGTGGGGCTAAGCGGCGTACCGTACGTAATCGCATCAGGCGCAGGCCAAGTGATCAACGATGTCGAAGGGTTAACGACGATCTGCACGGATACATACACGTTTGTGTAATCCGCTCCGTCAGTCGGTCTGAAGAGAACCGTGATCGTATGCGTGCCCGCCGTCAGGATTGCTCCTGCTCCGGGATTGTAGATAAATGTGCCATCGACATTCGCCGTCGCGTCTAATTGCGCCAAACTGAGAGGCGTTCCGTAGGTGATCGGAGCCGGGGTCGTCCAGGTGACTTGAGGAGCGATGCGCGACCCATAACCGCTCAGCGCAATCGACTGTGTCGCATACGTCGGTGCGTATGCATTCAACGTATTGTCAGTCAGGTCAAGCGAACCACCCCAGTTTCCGCCGCCCGGTGGATCAAAGCTAATCGATAAATCGCAGGATGCTCCCGGCGCCAATGTTCCGGGCGTATCAAATCCACTACCAATGATCTGGCAAGCATTGGGAACCGAGTCATCCAAAGTAAAACCAGTTGAAATCACAGGATTGTATCCCGTCGCTGGAATTGGGAACGTAAGCGGCGCATTTCCGGAGTTAGCGACGGTCACAGTCTTCGGACTGTCGGCACTCACCGTGCCAAACGGAGTTGAAGTAAATGCGACAGCCGGAGCATCGGCGACATCAATCTTTACCAACTGTGAATTGCCTGTATCTGCAATATAAATATTTCCGCTCGTGTCCGTCGCTAATGCGAACGGCTGATTCAACCCGTTCGTCGCGACAATCGATTCGGTGTAGGAGTCGCCATTCGGCACTGCTTTAATCACCTGGCTCGTTCCATTGTCCATAACGGCTGTGATGTACACGTTGCCCATACTGTCAACGGCAACAGCATGAGGAGTACCTCCAGAGATCGGAATCTGCCCAATCAGTGTGGGCAATCCTGTCGTATGAACTGAGGCCGTTGAGTATTTCAGAATCGAACCGCCACTAACGCTGTTTGCCAGGTAAACAATCCCGTGTGCATCAATCGCTACACCCGCGCCGTTTGCAAGATTCGTAATGAGAATCGAACCGCCATAATTGACGATTTGGCTTGAACTCGTGACAGCCAGCACTCCGTTTCCGTCAACTGCAACCGCAACGGGCACGTTTGGCGGATAACTTGAATTGGGACCGACAGCAACGGTTTCCGTATAGCCGTTCCCATTCGGCGATTCCTTCAAGACTCGATTATTCCCTGTGTCAACAATAAACAAGTCTCCTGCACCATCAACCGCCAATCCATGTGGAGAATTGAGTGGGCTCGTTGACAGGACGCTCCATGAATATCCCTCCGCCGATGGCTCTCCTTTACGCACCTGGTTATTTCCAGTATCCGAAACGTAGAGATTTCCCGACGAATCGACTGCCACGCCAGACGGTACTCCCAAACCTGAAACGAGCGACGTCTCGGTACCGTTCGGAAACGATAATTGAGGAGCCACACCCGTTCCCTCAACAAAGCCTGTCCCAATTACATTTCCGCTGGTATCCCTAAGTACGACGGCACCAGAGTGTGTCCCTGCCGTAATTGGGCGGAATTCCACGTCGACCGTACATGTCGCGTAAGCACCCGCGTCGTAAGCTGTATTCGCAGTGCAAGTACCTTGATGTGAATCGCTGAATTCACCCGCAGCTGCCCCTTGTGAGAGCACAGAGATTGTCCCGATGGTCGAGCTCTGGGAGAATCTGAACTGGAGTGGAACCGGAGCAGACAGAGTACCCACTGGCACCTGATCTATATTGCTTGGAAAAATTTGCGGTATGGAGTCATATCCAGTCGTAACGCCTGCATAGATGTTTCCTTGTCCACTGACTGCAACATCTTCCACACCGGCCAACCCGTTACCCGACATCACTAACTCTGCAATAGAATTCGCAGGAAATATTCCGTTTTGCCTTCGAATTTTATAGATGGCATTATTGCAATAGTCCGAGAAGTAAAGGTCGCCCGATGAATTGAGGGCAACGCCTGATGGACTGCAATAGTTGCTCGCGAGATTCACGATTGTCGGATTGACCGGGATGCTTCCATTTACTGCGACCACTTCTTTCACCGCATGGTTTCCACTATCAGCGACGTAAAGATTGCCATCGGAGTCAACAGCGACTCCTCTCGCTCCCGAAAAATTGCTCCCTATCGTTAGCTCCATCGGATTAGCCTGGACACTTCCGTTCTGCGCTATTAGCTCGTAAATTGTGGTTCCACCGGCCACGAAGAGATTCCCAAGACCGTCGGTTGCCAGCCCAAATGGAGATTCGATCGAAACATCAATGTTCACCGTAGATGGCGAAGTCGGTATTGCCCCGTTGACCGCAACAATTTTTGTAACTGTGTAGTTTTGAGATCCACTCCCAGAACCGAGGACGCCGAAGTAGACATTTCCTGACTTATCGACCGCAATACTCCAAGGGTTCTGGGGAGCTCTATACAAAACTCTGACCATTGGGCTTGAAGGGATCACTCCATCTACTGCAACAATTTCTGAGATGTTATGCGTATCTGCATCTGCAACAAAAAGGTTTCCAAACTGGTCTGTGGCAATGCTGAACGGCTCAAAGAAACCCGATGCAATCGGCCGCATCGTCCCGGTAAATTGGGTTTGCGCTATAGATAACTTTGCATGCCCAACGACCGTAATCGCCATCATGCATAGAAATGAAAATTGAAAAACTCGCTCAAAACGAGCGGTTTTGATCGAAAACTTCAGGCAGGCAAACACACGAGAAACACTTGGCATCTTGGTCACGATAATTCTCCGGTGAGCGGCAAAAGAAACAGACACACGATCAGCGTCTCGCTAATCAAGCGAGTCGCCCCGATTCAACTTACGTGGGTTTCACCTGAGCTTGCTCAGATGTATTTTAGTGATTCGTTCGGAGCCTAACACGGATGCGGCGCGCGGTAAACAATAAATCTTTGTAAAAGAACGTAGATGCTTTCCTGGACTTGGCAAAGTTACTTATTATCTTTACTATGGAACCAATTTGGGAAACTGAATTCTATAAGGCCAGTGTTGATTCCTCAAACGTTACTGGAAATCAACGCAAACATCTATCCATCTTTCGTGTTCTTTCCAAGATGACTATAGACTTATCTTGTGGTTACATCTGATTCCTAACTCGCGCAGAAATCGCTCTCTCGCCTACCATGCGAAATGCGACCAAACGTTTCAATGCTCCTCGAGCCGGGCTGCAGTTATTTTATTTTGAATTCCCTGCAAAAGCACGATGCGGAATTTGCAATCTCTACCCAATGCTAAAATCCGCACTATGCCGCTCATGATTCGCCGTTCCCTGTGCGCCTCCGCGTGTGCACTCGCTGCAGCTCTCTTTCTCGCGCCGTCACCGAACCTCGCCGCGCAGTCGCTCACCGCGCAAGAGAAAGCCATGGCTGCATCCATTGATGCGCATGAGCAGGACGACCTCGCGCTGCTCAAAAAAATCATCGATATCAACAGCGGCACCATGAACTTCCCCGGCGTCATTGCTGTGAAAGACGTGCTCGCGCCGCAGTTCGAGTCGCTCGGCTTCAAGGTCGAGTGGCATCCCATGCAGGCGCAGACCGGCCGCGCGGGCGATCTCGTCGCCATTCACCCCTGCCCCAACGGTACAGGTCACTGCGGCAAGAAGCTTCTGCTCATCGGCCACATGGATACTGTCTTCGAGCCATCCAGCCCGTTCCAGAAATACGAAGTCGTTCCCGGCACCGACGGCAAAGTCGCCACCGGCCCCGGCATCTCCGACATGAAGGGCGGGCTCGTCGTGATGCTCGCCGCATTGCGCGCGATGAAAAGTGCCGGCGCGCTCGACCAGACCGAGATTCGCATTGTCCTCAGCGGCGACGAAGAACGCGTCGGCCCTCCCTTCACTCTCGCGCGCAAAGACCTGATCGACGCCGGCAAAGTGAGCGACGTTGCACTCGAGTTTGAACCCGGCGGCCGCATCGACGGACAGGACGCTATCAGCATCGCGCGCCGTAGCTCCATCACATGGCATATCAAGACCACCGGTATCAGCGGCCACTCTTCGCAAATCTTCGGCGACCACCTTGGTTATGGCGCCATTTACGAGCTCGCCCGCATCATCGACACCTTCCGCCGCGAACTGCCCGAAGAAGGCCTCACCTACAACGTCGGCATCATCCTTGGCGGCGCATCCGCTGCAATGAACGCCGAAAAGACCGGCGGCACCGCCACGGGCAAGGACAACATCGTGGCTCCCATCGCCATCGCGTCCGGTGATATTCGCACGCTCGACGATGAGCAAACCAAACGCACTGAAGACAAGATGCGTGCCATCGTTGCCGAACACCTGCCCAAAACAGACGCGGCAATTTCCTTCGACGAATCATACCCGGCCATGGCGCGCACACCGGCCGGCGTTGCATTGTTGCACCAGTGGAACGACGTCAGCGTTGCTCTCGGCCTCGGTCCCGTGGTGGAGGCTGGCCCCATGACGCGCGGCGCGGGCGACATCTCCTTCGTCGCGCCGTACATACCCGGTCTTGTCGGCGTGGGTCTGCTGGGTGAAGGCGCACATGCTCCCGGCGAGAAGGGCTATCTCGATTCGCTCACCCGTCAGGCCAAGCGCGATGCGGTGGTCATGACACGCCTCAGCCACGAGCCCGCCGGGCATTGAACGACGCGTATTCTCGCCAACTCAATTGAAGAGCTATTCTGCACGCAATGCATCCACGGGATTGATGGAGACAGCGCGCTTTACAGGCACAAGCGCCGCGAGCACGCCGCAGAACAGCAGCGTCAGCGGCGCCAATGCCATGCTCCATGGATCCGTTGCACGAACGCCAAACAGATACGCCTCAAGCAGCCGCCCGCTTGCAAGCGCGAGTCCGACACCAAGCAATGTACCCGCTGCCAGCCATATCAGCAGCTGTCCCATCACCATCTCAATCACGCGCACGCGATTCGCGCCCAGCGCCATGCGGATTCCAATCTCCGGTGTTCTCTGCGCTACAAGAAAATTGAGCAATCCATACAGTCCCACCGCGGTAATCAAAAGCACGAGCCCGCCGAATACGCCAATCACAAGCGCCGCCATCTTCTGCGCGCTGACTGAATCCTCCACCGCTTCCGCCATTGAAGTACACTCGCCAATCGCGAGGTGTGGATTGGCATCATGAATTGCCTGCCGTAATGTGGGAATCAACGCCGCAGGCGCAATCTCCGTGCGCACCGCCACCTGCATCACACGCCCCAGCAGCGCCCGGTAGACAGAATTATCCGGTCCTATCTGGCTCATGCACAGATAAAATTCCGGCTTGCTCTTCTCCGCCACTCCATCCTGATGCACGTCTTCCATCACGCCCACAACAGTCGCGGAGTGCGCGTCGCGTCCATAGCGAACGACCTTGCCCACTGCATCGCCACCGCCAAGGTAGCGATTCACAAAAGTCTGGTTCACCACCATCACAGGCAGACTCGAGACGGTGTCTTCCGCGGTAAAGAAGCGTCCACGCCGCATGCGCACGCCCAGGGCGTCCATCAGCTCTGGCGTGGCAGCGCGCACAGTCGCACTGGCATCGCCATGCATCCACTGCGTCGCATATATAAGTGTGATCAACTCGACGGGATGTTGAATAGGAAGCACCGTAGACAGCGCGGCCGAACGTACTCCGGGCGTTTGCCGAATCTTCTCGAGCAGCGGATTCCAAACTACCGTTCCCACGTTGCGCTTGCCATAGAGATCGTTCGGCACGGTGAGACTCGTCAGCACCAGATGATCGGTTCTGAAACCCAGCGGAGCGTGACGCAGCGCATACATGGTGCGCAACATCAGGCCTGCGCCCGTGAGCAATGCAATCGACAAAGCCACCTGTCCCACAAGCAGCAGGGCACGCAGCCGATTCTGACTGCGGCTGCCGGCTTGCGCTCTGCCGCTGTTCTTTAATCCATTTTGAATTCCGGCGCGCGCGGCCACCATCGCTGGCGCCGCACCAAAAATCAGTCCTGTGAGCACCGCAAGAACCACGAGACCTGCCCACACCGCGCCGTTCCAATGAATCGTGCCTGCAAGCGGCAGATTCTTTCGCATAACTTGCTGAAAGACACGAAGCAGCAACACAGCAATGCCGAGTCCCACTGCCGCACCCGCGCCACTCAACATCAGGCTCTCTACGAGAAATTGTTGCGCAATGCGCTGCCACCCTGCTCCGAGTGCCGCGCGTACGGCAATCTCAGTGCGCCGTGCGGCCACCCGGGCAAGCATCAACCCCGCCACATTGCTGCATGCAATCATCCACACAAGAATGACTGCCGCAATCAGCGCGCGCAATGCGGGCCGCACATCGGCCACCAGCAAATCGCGCACCCCCTGCAGACGAATGGCCTCATCGCCCGGTTTTACATACCGCGCATGCACACGCTTCAGTTGCGCTTCCACGTCTTTCGCCGGGATCCCTTTGTTTACACGCACGAGAGGCACGAGATAGGAGTATGTGTCACTCGAAGACGCAGTCAGTTCGCTGGGGTCGACTGGAACCCACGCCTCCGGCCGATCATCCCATACCGGGTAAAGAAACTGCTGCTGCATCACTCCCGTCACCGTGCGCGCCACTCCGCCAATGTGAATGAGTTTCCCAATCACCTGCGGGTCTCCGCCGAACTCCTTCTGCCAAAGCGAATAGCTCAGTACCACCCCGTTTGCATCGCCCGCCCCGTGCGCGCCGTCTATGAACAGCCTGCCCATCATGGGCCGCGCCCCCAGCAAGTCGAACAGGTTGTTGCTTACCTCCACTTCAGTGATCAGTTCTGCGCCCGAGGGCCCATCGGCGATATTCAATCCGCCGCCGCTGAATGCAATCTGTGCGGTACCTTTTGTTGCCTGTTGCCACGCGCGTATCTCTTCAAACGGAAAGCTCATTCCCACATCGTCGTTTGCCGAGAGGGAGTCCAGCTGAAAGAGGCGCCCGGACGCGTTGAACGGTAGTGGCTTCAGCAACACGGCATAGACCACCGTGAACATCGCCGTCACGGTGCCAATGCCGAGTGCGAGCACAAGAATCGTGAAAGCGGCATATCCCGGTGCACGCCTGAACTGCCTTGCCGAGTACACAACATCGCTCTTGATGCGCGTCAACCAACTCATCCAACGTTGCATCTTCCTGCCATCCTGCCGTGGAGTGGAATCGAAACAGTGCTTCCACCTTCACAGTTTCATTCACTCGCTTTACAGTCAACTCTTACGCACGATACAACCGGATTGACTTACCCCTTCCAACCACGATCTAATGGAGGTAGCCGGGGATGGAGTTCCCCTTTAACTGCTTCCCTGCTCCAAGAGCTTGGCAGCTAATGACTCCTGGCAGGCAATCCTGTCGCGGAGTCACGTCCAGGCGCGATCCCTGCACAAATTCAACTTCGCGTGCATCGCACGGTCGCTCGGTTTGTATCCTCGTCATTCCGCATGATGCCCGCAAGGAGAATCTCTTGCAAAAGTATCTCTTTATCGCACTGGGCGGTGCTCTGGGAGCCATCGCGCGCTACTGGGTGGGCGCAGCCGTTGGCAGCCGCATGGGCACTCGCTTCCCGTACGGCACCTTCCTCATCAATATAACGGCCTGCATCATCATCGGCTTCTCG
Organism: Occallatibacter sp.; assembly: GCA_035550015.1. GTDB lineage: Bacteria > Acidobacteriota > Terriglobia > Terriglobales > Acidobacteriaceae > Telmatobacter. The sequence goes on from DASZRJ010000018.1 coordinate 10,268, forward strand.
CTCACATACCTGGGCAAGCGAGTCGATATCAATCCCGCATGGCGCTACATGATCCCTGTCGGCTTCGTCGGTGCGTATTCCACCTTCTCCACCTACGAGTGGGAAACCTTCGAGACCATGCGCTCTGGCGCTTTCGCACTTGCGGGCCTTTACGCGGTCGGCAGTCTCATTCTCGGTCTTGCCGCTGTGTGGGTTGGTGTTGCGCTGGGCGAACTGGTTTAGCGACAAACCACGCCACTGTGCGCGCAAAGGGCACACAATCCTTCGTTCACCGCAACTGCGGAAAAGCAATGCGAATCAGGAGACTCCATGCTTACGTCAGGCAAAGCATTCAAAGTTCATGTCTATCTCAGTGAGGGTGCCACGCATCATGGCGTACCCATCTACTCCAGCATTCTGGATTTTCTCTTCAAGTCCGGCATTGCCGGAGCAACCGTGTACAAGGGCGTCGCGGGCTTCGGCCATGCGCATCGCATGCATGCCGCACACCTGCTTGGCATCTCCGACTTCCTTCCCGTCGTCATCACGTTCATCGACACCCGCGAGAAAGTCGACGCAGTTCTCCCCGAGATTCAGAAATGCACCGGCAGCGGCCTTATTGAAGTGCAGGAAACCAGCATCATCGTCCCCGAGCGCGACGACTCGAAGCAGTCGCCTAACGCACTGACGTAAACGGCGACGCCGGCAATCCCTCTCCGTTGAACAGGTGGCACTCCGGACTGTTCGCCCAGCCATAGCGAACATCCGTCGGATGCGCCACCTCCGGGCTCGACACCAGCAATGTGTCGCCTTCGATCTTCGCCGTGGCCGGCACAAACTTCCCATCCGTACCCGCCACTTCGAATCCCGTTGCGCTACCTCTCTTGAATTCGAGCGTTTCTGCGTGGTCGAACCACACGCGCATGGCATTGCCTTCTGGTATCGCCTGGCGGAACAGTGGCCCCGAATCCTCCACCTGCTCGCCATAACTCAGGTCGCGCGCCCACAGCGCCAGCCTGTGTCCCACATCCACTTTGTCCGTCGGATGCACATCGTCCGGGTTGCCAATATCGATCGTTACCGCCATTCCCGTGTTGCGCAGCCCCAGCGTACGTACCTGCTGCTCACGTAAGCTGGCCCAGTCCTCCAGCGGCGTCGATTTGAAATTCGAAATCTGCACGTAAAGAAACGGAAATGCGCCGACGCCCCACTGCCTCCGCCAGTCCTCAATCAACGTGCGCATCGTGCGGTCGTAATAGGCAAACCGCGTCAGCTTGCTGTTGCTCTCTCCCTGGTACCAGATCACTCCACGAATCGGAAACGGCGTCAGCGGCGCAATCATGCCGTTCCACAGCATGCCCGGCCCCCAGCTCCGCATCTGCGGATGCCAGGGAAACTGCGGCGCTGGCCTGCCCTGCGCCTTTGCTTCATCACGCTGCCGTTGCTCATCCACATCGCGCAACTGGGCGTCGGCCTCGTCGTCGGTCATCCTGCCCCAGTTCGCAAGCACCGGCGCCAGTGATGCATCTTCGGCCAGCGCCGTAAACCGCGTCCATGCTTCAGCAACTGTCCCGCCCCACGTCGAATCAATCACACCCACCGGTACATGCTCACGCTCATGGATTTCGCGCGCAAAGTACCACGCCACCGCAGAAAAATCCTTCGCGCTCTCAGGCGTGGATGCCTTCCACCCATCCGACTGAATATCCGGCTCCGCATAGTCCGCCGCAACCTTGTCCACAATTAGCAGGCGAATCTCCGGAATCCCTGCCTTCGGCAAGTCCTCCGCCGCGGTTGCCGCACGGCTCATCTGGAACTCCATGTTCGACTGGCCGGACGCCAGCCACACATCGCCCACCAGCACATCGTCCAGCGTCTGTGTCTCCGCAGGCGTAGCCCCCTTCACCGTCATGGTGAAGGGCCCGCCAGCCGTGCCCGGCTTCAGATACACACTCCATTTGCCCAGAGCATCTGCCTGCACCGTGCGCTGCTCATCGCGAAACACAACCGCCACGCTCTCGCCTGGCGACGCCATACCCCATACATGCACCGGCAGATTGCGCTGCACCACCATGTGACTCGACAACACCTTTGGCAACTTCACCTGCGCCATGCTCTCTGCCTGCAAAAGGGCCAGAAGTGTTGCAGGAATCAACATCATTAACAGGCGGAGATCCTTCATCGTACGCATTTCCACAGCATCCTTTCAGGCACAATATCTCTTTCCGGCGTACATTCCAGACGCCCCTCCCGGAAAAGAGAAACCTATCAGACACAGCGCAGTTCCGTCTTTCACCGCTTCTTCGCCCATGTTTTCCTCAGGTTACCAAGCAACATTTTCAATAACTTCGGGTCCAAACACACAAGGCAACTGGCACCGAGGCTGGTTGATGCATCCAACATGTGTATGGACTTTCTCCGGCAAAGGCTATTGCCGTTGTAGCTCCCGAGTCAGGTTTGACTCTCACTGACTGTTGAATTTTCTGGAGTAAATTCACTCGCCTCTTCCCCATTGATTCCGTTTCGCAATACCTCATACTGGAAACAAGGGAGAGCAAAACCCGATTCCTTTGGAGGACACATGCCTTCGCTGCGCGCACAACGCAACATCGCATTGGTTCTCGCGTTTTTTGCATTTTTTGGCCTCACAGCGAGACGAACATATGGCCAGGCGGCGCTCCTGATGGAAGAGCCTTACGGCTTCTTCGGCGCACTGAATCCCACCGGCCATACCGCTCTGTACTTCCAGCGCATCTGCGCGGAGACACCTACGCATCTGCGCCCATGCCGTCCCGGCGAACTTGGCTCCGTTATCGCCCGCTATCAAGGCATCGCGGGATACGACTGGATCGCCATCCCTCTGGTTCCCTATCTTTACTCGGTTGAAAATACTTCAGACGTGCCTGAGCGCGTGGACAAGGAGCTCGTTAACAGGCTACGCGATCACTATCACGAAAAGTACCTCATGAGCCTGGGAGAGGTACCGCGCGGCGGTCTGCTCCACGGCGGCTGGAGCGAGCTGATTGGCGTAGCCTACGAACGCCGCATCTTCGTCTTCCGCTTCAACACAACACCCGAGCAGGACTACGCCATGATGGAGCGACTTAACTCTGGCCCCAACGAGTCGCACTTCCAGCTCCTCTTTAACAACTGTGCAGACTTTGCCCGCGTACAGTTGGGTAAATACTTCCCCGGCAAATTTCACCGCAGCTTTTTCCCGGATGCGGGTATGACCACGCCGAAGCAGGTTGCCCATAAGCTCGTGAAATACGGCCGCAAGCATCCCGATGTGCAATTGACCATCTTTGTAATTCCGCAGGTACCCGGCTATCGCCGCCAGAGCGGCCGCAATAAGGACATTGCCGAGTCTCTTGTGACAACCGCCTATGCCGTGCCCATCGCCGTCGTGAATCCTTACATCGCCGGTGCGCTCGTCGTTGATTACCTTGTCCGCGGACGGTATCACTTTATTCCCAAGCATCCTCAGCTGCTAGAGCCGGAGAACCTGGCGAATCTCACAGTACCGCATGCCCCAATTGAGGGTCCCATTGAACACACACCGCTTACCGCAAAGGTTGACGTGACCACCTTTACCTCGCCCGGAATTGCACCGGCAACCACTACCCCAGAGACGTTGAATCTTCCGGTTGGGTTAGACTTGAATGCGTCCGAGCTCAACTATGAGTACTGAATCGCAAAGCCTCAAAAATCACGCACGTTTCGACCCTTACTTTCACGGCCTCACATTCCTCGTCTATCTGGCCAATCTGATCTTCGCGAGCGCTCACTTCTACCGCCATCGCGAAATCGCGCCGGCATGGTATCTGTTCCTCTCCCTCATTGCGATTGTGCCGATCTTTATTCTGCGTACGTATCCGCTGAAGGTGCAGGACCGTATCATCCGCCTCGAAGAGCGGCTGCGCCTGCAGGCGCTCGCCCCCTCCGAGTGGCACGCGCAAATCTACAAGCTCACGGAGGACCAGCTCATCGGCCTGCGCTTCGCCTCCGATGACGAGGTTGTCGAACTGGCCAAACAGGCGCTCGAGCATAACCTCAATCGCAAGCAGATTAAGGAACGCATTAAAAACTGGCGCGCCGATAACTGGCGCATCTGAGCCGCGCATAAATCGCATAAAAAGCCCCGCGCTATGCGGGGCTTTTCATTTCACTCAATCAAGCTTTACCTGTAAAACCCGGCAATCCACGCATCCAGTATCTGCGGGAACACACCAAGCACTACCACTGCAGCCGCAATCAGCACCAGCACCGTCGTAGTCAGCGCACCGGCCTGGATCGGCGTTTCATCCGCAGCAGGCATCACGTAGGCGCGCTTCAATACCTGCAGATAGTAGTAGAGACTTACCGCGCTCATCGCAACGGCCAGAGCTACCAAAAAGAGCGCGGTTCCACTCGTGCCGCCTGCGCTCAGTACGGCGGCAAAGAGATTGAACTTGGCCCAGAAACCCACCAGCGGTGGAATGCCCGCCAGTGACAGGAACAGGACCAGCAGCACTGCGGCAATCAACGGATTCTTTTTGCTGAGCCCGAGGAATGCATCCAGCTTGTCCGAGCCGGTCGCCTTCTCCACCACAGCCACCACACCGAATGCGCCGATTGTCGTTAATCCATACGTCAGTACGTAGTAAAGAATCGCCTGCGAACTCCGCGGCCACCACGAGAAAAACGCCAACCCCAGCAGCACATAACCGGCATGCGCAATTGCCGAGTAGGCAAGCAGCCGGCGCACGCTCGTCTGCGCCAGAGCCGCCAGATTACCCGCGATCATGGAGGCAAACGAAATCGCCATCAGCAATGCTGGCCACGCGGTAATAAAGCCACGGGCCATCTGCGGCTGCGGGTCTCCTGCTTTATAAACCGTGAACGTCACATATGATTGGCTGACATGGAAGCTCTCGATGAAATGCAGCGTCACGTAGCTGATCGAAATCAGCAATGCAAAGCTTGCCACCTTCGAGACCGAGGCAATAAATGCCGCTGCCGGAGCAGGCGCGCCTTCATACGCATCAGGAGCCCACAGATGGAACGGGAATGCCGCGACCTTGAAACCGAGTCCTGCAGCCACCATCACCAATGCCATGTAAAGCATTGGTGTCGCGCCATGCGCAGACGCCATGTAGGTACCGAGAATCACCCGTGGCAGATAGGTCGATCCACTCAATCCATACAGATAACTGAACCCAAACAGCAGGAACGCGGCGCTCATGCCGCCGAACAGGTAATACTTCAGCGCCGACTCGGCGCTCTTCCCCGACTTCTTGGCGAACGCTGTCAGAATGTACAGCCCGATAGACAGTAATTCCAAACCGATGAAGATGACCAGCAGATCCTGCGCAGCGGAGATAATCAATCCGCCCGATGCAGACATCAGAATCACGGCGACGAACTCGCCCACATGCCGCGTGAATCCGGCATCGGAAAGCAGCAACAGTGTCACTACCGTCAGCGCCAGAATGCCCATCTGCGCCACAGCGGTCGCGCCGCCATTCACCAGCACAAGCGCATCGCTCGCGTAGAGTCCCGCACCTGTTTGCGCGCCAATGGCCAGCATCGACGCCACGCATCCGGCAATACCGAGAATCGCAGCCGAAGCCGCGCGTGTCCTGGCCGAAGCCTTGCGCAAAAATGCGAGATCGACGATCAGCACCAGCAGCGCCGCCAGTTCCAGCGCCGTTTCCGGCAGCGTTACATGAAAGAGGTCCGCGTAATTCATCGCGCACCTCCTGCCAGCAATGTCCGCACCGCGGGCTCAATCACATCGAGCAGAATCTTCGGATAAAGACCTACAAACAAGCTCACCGCCGCCAGCATCGTCACGCCCGTCACCTCGGGCCAGGTCATTGCGGCAAGCTCATGGCCGTGCTCATGAATATGCGGCTCGGCATGCTTGTCGCTGAAGAACGCCTTCTGTAGTGCACGCCACGTATACGCAACGCCCACCACGATGCCCACGCCCGCGGTTGCCGTCCACCAGCCGCTTGCCTTCCACGATCCAGCCAGCACTTCGAGCTCTGCCACAAATCCCGAGAAGCCCGGCAGCCCCATCGAAGCCATGCCCGCAATCACAAACGCCCATGCGGCAAATGGCAGCCGCTTCGACAAGTGCATGCCTTCCAGTTCGTCAAGCTTGCGCGTGTGCGTGCGCTCGTAGACGATGCGGCCAACGATCGCGAACAAGAGGCCCGCGATAATGCCGTGCGAGAACATCTGCATCACCGCACCGGTCAGGCCAATCTGCTTCAGCGTCATCAAACCCAGCAGCACAAAGCCCATGTGGCTCACGCTCGAGTAGCCGATGACAAATTTGAAATCGCTCTGCACCAGTGCCACCAGTGCGCCATACACAATGCCAATAATCGCCAGCACTGCAAACACGTCGCGCCACGACCCAATGCCAATGAACGAGAAACCCCACGGATCCATGCCGTGCGGGAAGAGTCCCATTGCAACGCGCAGGCAGCCATACGCACCCAGCTTCATCACCACGCCGGCCAGCAACATCGATGCAGCCGTCGGCGCGGCCACGTGACCTGTCGGCGCCCAGGTGTGGAACGGCCACATGCCGGCCAGAATTCCGAAGCCCACAAACACCAGCGGGAAGAGCCACATTTGCGTGTGTACTGGCAGATTCGCATGCGCCAGCGCCGTAATACCCGTCGATTGGCTTCCCGCTGTCGAGTACGCCACGAGCAATCCGATCAGCACCATGGCCGAGCCGACAAACGAATACAGCGCCAGCTTCATTGCGCCGTACTCGCGCCGCGTCGACCCCCAGATGGCAATCAGGAAGTACTTCGGCACAATCGCGATTTCGTAGAAAACGAACAGCAGGAACAGGTCGTAGCTCAGAAAGACGCCGAATACGCCGCCAATCAGTGCGAGATAAAACGCGAAGAACTCATTCGTGCGCAGCTCGATATTCCAGCTGAACAGCACGCCGGCAACCGCTGCCAGCCCCGTGAGCAGCACCAGCACCAGGCTGATACCATCCGCGGCCAGCGTATAGCGGATGCCCATTGACGGAATCCACGGCACATCGGTCAGCGTCACCAGCCCGTGACGCGCATCGGTACAGAAGCCCGCAATGGCCAACACCAGCGTGGCAACCGCAACGGCAAGCGCAAACCAACGCGCAACCGTTGGGTTGCGTTTCGGCAGCAGCGCCTCAATCAGCGCACCGGCAAAGGAGAGATAGATCGTCCACGTAAGCATCTAAAATCTCCAGTGCGACAGCAGGTTCATAACCGTGGGGTTCACGCTGTTCACAATCAGTTGTGGCAGCAATCCAATCAGCATCATCAATCCAATAACCGGCGCCATCGCAAAGCGCTCGCCGCCGTGCATATCCGGGAATTCCTTCCACTGCTCACTTACCGGTCCGGCAAACACGCGCTGGATAACGGTGAGAATCACCGCCGCGGTAATCAGCAGGCCAAGCACGCTGATCGTCGCCGCCACCCATGCCAGCGGGAAAACTCCGCGGAAGATCAGGAACTCACCGACAAAGCCGTTCAGTCCCGGCAAGCCCAGTGACGAGAACAACGCAATGCCCATCAGTCCGGCAAACACCGGCGCAGGCTTGCGCAATCCACCAAAATCGTCCAGGCCCCGCAGCCCGTCGCTGCGTTCCTGCAGCATGGCAACAAACCAGAACAACGCGCCCGCTGTAATGCCGTGGTTGAACATCTGCAAAATCACGCCGTTCAGCGCCGCAGCCTGGTGTGCCTGCATCGCCGAACCCGCCGCCGGAATCGCCAGCGCGAAGATGCCCAGCAGGCAGTAGCCCAGGTGATTTACCGAGCTGTACGCGAAGATGCGCTTCAAATCCTTCTGCGCTGCAGCAGCCCACGCACCCATCACCACTGTCACTGCGGCCAGCGTCAGCAGCCACGTACGCATGCCGGCAATCTCATGTCCGAAGAGCGGCAACGCGATACGCAGCAGACCGTAGACGCCCATCTTCGACATGGCACCTGTCAGCAGCATCGTCACTGGCGAAGGCGCTTCGCTGTACGCCGCGGGCAGCCATGTGTGGAACGGCATCATCGGCACCTTCACCGCGAAGCCCGCCAGCACACCGATAGCAAGCCACGGCATTACCGCGCCCAGATGCGCCGTCACCATTTGCCCCAGCGTTCCGGTCGAAGCCATCTGCGTCAGGTCCACAAAGTCCATCGTGCCCGTCGCCAGAAACACCGCCAGGAAACTGATTAGCAGCGCCACTGAACCAGCCATCGTGTAGACGAAGAACTGCGTCGCCGCGCGTCCGCGATTCGGCCCGCCCCACAGCTTGATCAGGAAGAACGCCGGAATCAGGCTCAGCTCCCAGAACAGGAACCAATGGAAGAAATTCAACGCTGTGAATGATCCGAAGAGTCCCGCTTCCAGCAGCAGTACAAAGCAAAAGTAAAGGTTCGGCTTCAGGTGCACGCGATGCGCTGCGTCCGTGCTCATCAGCGTCACAATCGCTGCAAGCACCAGCATCAGCGCGCCAAGCCCGTCCACACCAAGGTGATACTCGATACCCAGCGACGGTGCCCACTGCGCGCGTTCGATCAAGCCAATTGAACCGTCCGCAGGCAGGTGCATCCACACCACCAGAGACAGCAGCAGTGCAAGGAGCGACGTCACCACCGCGACCACGCGCGCCGACTTACCCGAGAACAGCGCAATCGCCGCGCCCACAATTGGCAGCGCCGTAATTACAGAGAGAATTGGAAATCCCATGGTGCTCGTCATCGCTGGCTGCTCCAAATCAGAATTGCGGCCAGCACGACCACTCCCAATGCCAGGTAGCGCAAATATGCCTGCACCCGGCCCGATTGAATCCGCGCGACGATCCCGCCGCCCGATGCAATCTCATCGCAGCTCTTATCAAATGCTCCGTTCACAATCTCCGCGTCCAAGAACCGGTTGAACTGCGCGAGCAGTCCAAAAACCCACTGCACCAGCGCCACTGCCCCGCCCCATACACGGCGGTCAAACCAGTCGGCCACACGCGCCCACCACTTGTAGAACGCGATGAACGTCATACCGTACAGTTCGTCGATATAAAACTTGTCGCGCAGCACAACCCACGCCCATGGCATCGCCTTTTCCAGCGCGTCCTGCTCTTCCGGCTCGGGCGACTTGTTGCCATACAGCCACCAGCCGAGCCCGAGACCAAGCCCCACAACCACCGTCGACGTTGCCAGCAGTATCCAGAAGCCAGATTCAGCGAATGCGTGCATCTCCAGATGCAAAGGCGAGTTCTCAAGGAACGCCCGGAACCACGGCCATGCCGGCGTGCCGATAAACCCAAGAGTCACGGCAAAGAAACCCAGAATCGCCAGCGGCCCCGTCATCACGCGCGGGCTCTCATGCGCATGCCCATGCCCTCGCCACTTGCCGAAGAACACGTAGCTAACCTGCCGCATCATATAAAACGCTGTCAGCACCGCCGCCGCCACCATCATGAAGTACGGCACGCGCGATGGATCCCAGTGGTTCGCCGATTCCAGAATCGCGTCCTTTGACCAGAAGCCCGAGAAGAACAGCGGAAATCCGCTCAGTGCCAGCATGCCCGCTGCGTACGGCAGAAACGTCTTCGGCATCTCATGCCGCAGCCCGCCCATCTTGCGCACGTCCTGCTCTTCATGGCACCCGTGAATCACCGAGCCCGCGCCCATAAACAGGAGCGATTTGAAGAACGCATGCGTAATCAGGTGGAACATGCCCACCACCACGCCGCCGATCCCCAGACCGGCCATCATGTAGCCAAGCTGCGAAACTGTCGAGTAAGCCAGAATGCGCTTGATGTCGTTCTGCGCCACGGCAATCAACGCGGCAAACAGTGCAGTCGCTGCGCCAATCCATGTCACCACCGTCAGCGCAACGGTCGAACCGTTCGCGCCCGCGCCAGCGGCCATCAGCGGATACACACGCGCAACCAGGTACACGCCCGCGGCCACCATCGTCGCCGCGTGAATCAGCGCGGAAACCGGCGTCGGACCTTCCATCGCATCCGGCAGCCACACATGCAGTGGAAGCTGTCCGCTTTTGCCTACCGCGCCCGCAAAGATCAGCAATCCAATCGCGCCCGCCGCCGTCAATCCCCAGGCGGCCGGCTGTTGCAGCAGCGCAGCCAGAGCCGGCGCTTCTATGGAACCCGCTCCGCCGTTATAGAACAGCAGCGTACCGGTCTGCGAGAACAGCCACACGATTCCCAGCAGGAAGAAAATATCGCCCACGCGTGTGGTTAAAAACGCTTTCTTCGCCGCCGCTGCCGCCGATGGCTTGTGATACCAGAAGCCGATCAGCAGATACGACGTAAGGCCCACAATCTCCCAGCACATAAACAGCAGCAGAATGCTGTTCGAGATCACCACGCCCAGCATCGCGCCGCCGAACAGCGAGAGGAAGCAGAAGAAGCGCGTGAAGTTCTCGTCCTCGGCCATGTAGCCAACCGAGTAGATAAAGATCAGCAGGCCGACGAATGTCACCATCAGCGCCATCGCGGCCGACAGCGGATCGAGCACCCATCCCAGGTCCACACCGCTTGAGCCGAACTGGAACCAGGTGAAGTTGTATACCTCGCGCGTCGGAAAGTGGCTTGCCCAGCCCTTCACCTCGTACACAAACGCAACGAGCGCAATAAACAGCGAGGCCGTCATCGAGCCAATCGCCAGCAGTGCCGCGGCTTTGCGCTGCCGCTGTTTCAGCAGAGCGCCAAAACCGGCCGCGATCATTGGCAGCGCGGGGATCAGCCACAACCATGGCACAAGCGGTCCCGGACCAAGATGTGATGAGGTCATCAACGTTACCTGCATGTCCGCCTCATCCCTTCATCCTGTTCATCAGGTCCAGATCGGTTGTCTTCGCATGACGATAAATCTGAATCACAAGGCCAAGTCCCACAGCAGCCTCCGCAGCGGCCACCGCAATGGAGAAAATTGCAAACATAAATCCGGTCAGCGCTTCCGGGTGCGGCCCGTAGCGCCAAAACGCAATCAAATTCAGATTGGCTGCATTCAGCATCAGCTCAATCCCAATCAAAACCAGGATGGCGTTGCGGCGCGTCAGCGCTCCGGCAAGCCCAATGGCAAAGAGCAGTGCGGCCAACAGCAAATATCCCGTCAACGGCGTCACTCGGCACCCTCTTTCTCGTGCATCGCCACAATCACGGCTCCAATCAACGCAGACGTCAGCAACACAGCCACAATCTCCAGCGGCAGCACATACGGACCCATCAGTGCTTGGCCTATCTGCTGCACACTTGCCACCGGCTCCGCAGTCGTTCCCGGCAACGCCGCGGCCGAATTTAAGATCGACCAGCCCAGCACCGCAAACACTGCCGCCGCAATCACCAGACCGCGCAGCCATGTCGGGCTGAAAACGCCGCTTCCCGTTTCCTCGGAACTCCGCGTCAGCAGAATCGCGAACACCACCAGAATCGCCACCGCGCCGATGTACACAAGAAACTGCGTAAAGCCGGCAAACTGCGCTCCCAGTTCCAGAAACATCAGGGCAAGTCCGGCGAACGACAGCGTCACGGCCAGCGCCGAGTGGACGAGGCTGCGCAGAAGCATCGCCGCCAGTGCACCGCCCAATGTAATTACCGCAAAGATCCAGAAGACAATGCTCATGCGCATCGCCTCCCTTCTCCGGCGCAAGCAATCACGGCCAATTCAATCTCGCGGACCACCGCGTACTTACTCTGCATAGCGGTAGCTCCTTGGTCCAATTTTTCCGCGCTTCAAACCTGTGCGTGCCATCAACACATATGCAATAGCCAGAATCGCAAAGCACACCAGCCAGGTCACTACACCAGCACCCATGAAGTGCCACAGTGCGGCCACAATCAGATTCAGCAGTGTGAGCGGCAGTGCGAACTTCCACGCAAAATTCATCAGCTGGTCCTGGCGTAAGCGCGGCAGCGTTCCGCGCAGCCAGATAAAGAAGCATATCCACAGCAGAACCTTGCCGAAGAACCAGATCCACGACGGCACCCAGGTCAGCACCGACAGCGGCGCCGACCATCCGCCCAGAAACAGCGTGGTGCCGAAACCTGCAATGCCGAACATGCCCACATACTCACCCAGGAAGAACAACGCGAACTTGAAGCCCGAATACTCGGTGAAGTAGCCGGCGATAATCTCCGACTCGCCTTCCGGCAAATCGAACGGCGAGCGGTTCGTCTCCGCGGTCGAGGCGATCACGAAGAGCACAAAGCCCATCAGGCCCCACGGCGTCAGCACAAACCAGTGCGGCAGGCCCCATGTGTAGTGATTCTGCGCCTCCACAATCTTCACCAGCGAGAGCGAGCCGGTAATCATCACCACGGCCACGCTCGAGAGCAGCAGAATCACCTCGTAGCTGATCATCTGCGCAATCGCGCGCATCGCGCCCAGCAGAGAATACTTGTTGCGGCTTGACCAGCCCGCCATAAACACCGACAGTTCGGTCGAGGCACCCATCGCGAAGAAGAACAGAAGACTGGCGTCCATATCCACCAGCTCCATGTTTCTTCCCATGGGCAGCACCGCGAATCCCATGAAGACCGCAACCACCAGTACCAGTGGCGCCATAAAGTGCACCAGCGCATCCGCGCGGAACGGCACAACGTCTTCCTTGGTCAGCGACTTGATACCGTCCGCCACCGGCTGCAGGATGCCGAACGGCCCCACGCGGTTCGGGCCGTAACGGTTCTGCATGCGTCCCAACCCCTTGCGTTCAAGCAGCACCGCAAGCGCGAACAGAGTCGGATACACCGCGATGATCACCACCACACACACCACCACGCTGGCCAGATGCTGCCAGCCAGTGGGCAAAAATCCCACCAGCCAGTGCAGGAGCGTGACAAAGATCTGATCGGCTTTCTCGACCATGGCTTACTTTTCGCCCTCCGTTGGCTTTGCCGCCGGGGACGGGGACTTCGATTCTGTCGTGGAAGCAGGTGCGGCCGGTTTTGCCTCCGCCGCCGGAGTGGCCGGTTTGGCTTCCGCGGCAGCTTTAGCTGCAGCGGCTTTTGCGGCGGCTGCCTCAGCTGCGGCCTTCGCCTTTGCTTCCGCCTTGGCTTTTTCTTCCGCCAGGCGCGCATCCACTTCCGAGGCTTCGGTTGGGTGTATTGAGTGGTAGTACTCGTTTGAGTGCGCCAGCTTCTGGCGGTCCAGCAGCAAACCGCCGAAGCGGTCGTCTGTGGCCAGTTCAAACTCTGTATTCATCTTGATCGCTTCGAACGGGCAGACCTCAACGCAAATCTGGCAGCTCATGCACACCGATACGTCGATATCGAACCGGGCCGGATAAATCTGCAGCTTGCCTACATAGTCCGGCTTCTTCTCTTTCGACTTCTCGATATAAATACACTTCGGAGGACACTCTTTCTCGCAGATCTGGCAGGCCACACAGCGCAGCCCGGCTTCCCAGTCCTCTCCGTCATAAACAAGGAACGGAAAAACGCGCGCCGCCTCGAATGGAGCAACCCGCTCCTCCGGATACTGTACGGTCGTCAGACGTTCTTTTGAGACATAGCTGCCGGCAAAGTTCTTTGCCGTCTCGGCCAGCCCCTTCAGTATGCCTTCACCTAACAATTGCGTTCCTCCGGAACAGTGTTCAGTGCTCAGTTGTCAGTGATCGGTCTTGCACCCAGCTATCACTGAATTTTGTTCAATATCGCGAAAATCATTTTGCCGACTTCGTGCGACAGCGCTTCCGCTTTGTCTAACTGCTCACTTTTGCCCAATCCCAGCTGGCGAGCAATTTCCAACTGTGTCTGCAATTCAAAATTCGAACCTCTTGCAATCCCAAAAACTGCTTGAACTCACCCGTCGTCAATCTTCCCTGCCCCTCCGCGATATTACTTGGTACGGAAACCGCGGTTCTGCGCATCTGACTGGTTAACCCGTAGGCTTCTTCGCGAGGAAAATCTTCCGTCGCCTTGTAAATCAAAACAGCCAGCTCAATTGCTTTCTTCCATACAATCAACTCTCGGAAAGATTGCGCCGGCTGCTTTCCTTCCATTCTCTTCGCCCTTCCTCAACTCCTGCTCAAGCACGAAATCTGATCACTGACCACTGACCACTGACCACTGATCACTGACCACTGATCACTGTTCTCACCTGTCCACTTCGCCCAGCACAATATCCACCGATCCCAGAATCAGCACCACATCGGCCACGTTGTGCCCCAGGCACATGTCTTCCAGAATCGTCAGGTTGATCAAACTCGGCGGACGCACGCGATACCTATACGGATTCGGTCCACCGTCGCTGATCAGATAAAAACCAAGTTCGCCCTTCGGCGCTTCGATGCGTCCGTAAGCCTCGCCCGCCTTGGGCCTGAAGTTGCGAATCTTCGCCTTCGGGTCCATCACCGGGCCGCCTGGTATGTCCTTCAGCGCCTGCTCAAGAATGCGAATCGACTGCCGCAGCTCCAGCAACCGGATCATGAAGCGGTCGTAGACATCTCCGTGGTCGCCCAGCGGCACCTTGAAGTCGAACCGGTCGTAAATGCTGTAGTGATCCACCTTGCGAATGTCGTAATTCACGCCGGAGGCCCGCAAAACCGGCCCTGTTACGCCAGCGCTCAGGGCAAGATCCGGCTTCAGCACGCCAACGCCCTGCGTGCGCGCCATCAAAATTTCGTTCGACACCAGCAGCTGCTCGAATTCATCGGCAAACCCCGGCAATCCCGCCACCACTTTGCGCGCCTGGTCCAGCCATTCCGGCGAGGCATCCACACGGCAGCCGCCAAACCGCATGTAGTTGCACATCATGCGCGATCCGGTCAGCGACTCGAACAAATCCAGAATCTTCTCGCGCTCGCGGAAGCCATACATCAGCGGCGTGCCGCTGGCGCCCATGTCCTGAATCAGAAAGCCCACGGACAATGCGTGATTCTGCACACGCGTCAGCTCGCCCACAATCACGCGCAGATATTCGGCTCGCTCCGGAACTTCCTGTCCCGCCAGCTTCTCCACCGCCACCGCGTAAGCCCAGTTGTTTGTCAGTGAGCAGATATAGTCCAGCCGGTCCGTGTACGGCATCGATGCCAGATAGCTGTGCTCCTCGCCCAGCTTCTCGTGATTGCGGTGCAGGTATCCAAACACCGGCTTCAACCGCTTGATCTGCTCGCCGTCCAGCACCACATCCATGCGGAAAACGCCGTGCGTCGATGGATGATGCGGCCCCATCGAAACTTCAAGCAGTTCTCCTCCGGTCTCGGGATCGACCAGCGAGCGACCTTCCGGCCACGCGCTTCCCGTGCGGGGAGCAGTCACAGGATTTCCTGTAGCAGTCGAGCTCATGCGTCACCTCCCGCTGCGGCCTGTTCCCTGCTCTGGTGCTCTTTCGCCCGCTCCAGCACGTGATCGTGCGGCGTCGGCTCGTACTCAAAGTCGTCCGGCTCCACATAATCCTTGCGCATGGGATGATCCTTGAACCCTTCCCACATCAGAAGCCGTCGCAGGTCCGGATGCCCAGTGAAAACCACTCCATATAGATCGAAGACTTCGCGTTCCTGGAAATCCGCCGAGCGCCACACCGGCATAAACGATGGCATGCTCACATCGTCCGTCCGGTTGCCCGTCCGCATCCGCAACACCACAGGCCCGTGCTTCCGAGCTACCGAATAGAGGTGATAAACCGTCTCCAGATATCCTGGTTCGACGCGTTTGCGCGTCTCCTCCACGGTCTCGGTCACCTTTTCAGTCTGTCCAGGCTCTCCGCCTTCCACCGGCTTCTCGACCTCACGTGTTACTTTCACTTTTTCCGTGATCTCTTTGTCTGGCCAGTCCACTCCGGTCACATTCGACAGAAGATCCAGCGCCAGTTCCGCGTCATCGCGCAGAAACTCGGCAACCGCCACGGCGTGCGCATGGCCAAGCAGCAGTGAGTGCTGGCCGCTCGGACCGGGGTTGGGCACAATCTCCACCTCGGCTCCCGGTACCGCCGCCTCAATCGCAGCCTTGATTTCTTCGACCGTCTTCAATTGCAACTCCCGATCACTGACCACTGACCACTTGTTTCACCGAATAATCGTCGGCACTGTCCAAACGTTCTTGTTGGCGGGCGGCTCCAGATCGTGCTCGCCCGGCTCCGGCACTGGAAACTCGCCGGGAGCCTCCGCATCCAGAAATCGTGGACGCCCCTCGCCCGTCAGATGCTGGGCGTCAATCTTCTTCTGCAGCGTGATAAAGGCCTCCAGCAACGCTTCAGGGCGCGGCGGACAGCCAGGAATATGCACATCCACCGGAATATACCGGTCGATTCCCTTCAGCACGTTATATCCCTGCTTGAACGGCCCGCCTGAAATGGCGCAGGCGCCCATCGCGATCACATACTTCGGCTCACCCATCTGGTTGTAGAGCCGCACCACCTGCGGAGCCATCTTCTTCGTCACTGTTCCGGAGATGATCATCATGTCGGCCTGCCGTGGAGACGGACGAAACACCTCGGCGCCGAACCGCGCCAGGTCGTAGCGCGCCATCGTCGTTGCAATCATCTCGATGGCGCAACAGGCCAGGCCGAAGTTCATCGGCCAGATCGAGCTGCGGCGGCCCCAGTTGTAGAGCTCCTGCAGTGTCGTGACAAACACACCCTGCTTGCCCATCTCGATTTTCAGTTGTTCGTCCACAGCCATCGTGTCGCTACGCTCCAGTGATCAGTGAACAGTGTTCAGTGATCAGTTACCTCAAATCAGTTCACTTTGCTTCGACTCTCAACTTTGTCCAGTATCGCGAAAATCATCTTTCCTACTTCATGCGAAAGCGCTTCAGACCTATCCAGTTCATCTCTGCTTCCAAATTGAAGTTCACGCGCGATCTCCAACTGCGTCTGCAATTCAAAATTCGAGCCTCGTGCGATCCCCAGGAATTGCCTGAATTCTCCAGACGTCAACCGCCCCTGCCCCTCTGCAATATTGCTTGGAACTGAAACGGCGGACCTGCGCAACTGGCTTGTCATCCCATACAACTCTTCTTTCGGAAAACTCTGCGTCAATCGATAAATCGAAACCGCCAGCTCAATTGCTCTCTTCCACACGGTGAGCTCACGGAACGATTTTGCTGGTTGCCGCTTCTCCATCTTCAATCTGCCCTACTGCCGCTCCCCCACAAATTCTGATCACTGACCACTGTTCACTGATCACTGTTCTCAGGCCCACGTCAGCACGCCCTTGGCCCACGCCCACGCTAGGCCCTCCACCAAAAGCAGCACAAAAATCAGCATGGAAACGCTTGCTGCCGCGCTCAGGCCCGTAAACGCCACCGCAAACGGCAACAAAAAGACCGCTTCCACGTCAAAAATCAGAAAGATGATCGCGTACAGGTAGTACGCCGATCGGAATTGCACCCAGGCATCGCCCTTGGACTCAAGACCGCATTCGTAAATTGCGTTCTTCAGAGCGTTCCGTTTTTGGGGCGAGAATACCCGCGCCCAGAGCCAGGCTAACCCCAGCGGTGTAAGCCCAAAGCCCAGTGCGACTACAAACAAAACTGCCAATGAAAGATATGAATTCGAGCCCATTGCTCTGATAAAAACCTACCCAACAACCCTACCAGTTTCAGGCCCGCTTTGGCCAAGCGCACGCGCGCTTTAGCCGCCGTTCAGGCCCATTTTGATGCTGTTTATCCCACCTTGTGAACCATTGGCTGTGAAACGCGTCACAGCAATGCTCCCTCGCGTACCGCCGTGTTCACCTCAGCAATGCTGAGCGTCTGCCCCATGCAATGGTGCGAGCGAAAAGCGAACGTCTGCCGCACGCAGTGCCGAGCGGCTGCCGTACCGCAGGTGCCTCCAACCTTTGGTGGAGGACACCTCTACCCTGCGGGCTGCTATTGTGTTGCAAGCCCGGCCGGGCCATAGAAGATAGTCCTTCTTTGGAGCCCGGTTTTTGTATCGGTCGACTTCCCGGAGATCACCACAGAATGTTTAAGGCATTTCCGCGCCGTTTCCTGCTGCTTGCTCTGCTTCTTGCTCTGCCGCTCGGTTTCGACTGGGTTGTGCGCGCCGCGATTCAGCCGCCCGGCAAGTCAGACACTGCCAGCACCGCCACACCACCGGCCGGCGCAACAGCCACTTCCAATTCAGGTACCGCCTCCGCTGACGTCTCCACATCGCAGAACCTCATGCCCGTCTACGGCTACTCGCTGCAGGTCCCCGTCACCGGACCCACCACACAGTTCCATAATTCCGTCGCCGCGCGTTACAACTACGCCTTCGGTAAAGACAGGCCATTCCTCCCCTCCAATGCCACCAGCTACAACGGCCAGTTCATGAGTCCCAAAGACTTCCCCACAGCCAAGTACTGCGGCCATTGCCACCAGGAGGCCTATCACCAGTGGCGCGAATCGGCCCATGGCAACAGCTTCCGCACGCCCTGGTACGTCAAAAACGTCAACATGCTCATCGATACAAAGGGCGTGCAGTACTCCCGCCATTGCGAGGGCTGCCACAATCCTGTCGCCCTTCTCTCCGGCGACCTCTCCCAAGGCATGCCCGTCAAGCGCCCCTTTGAAGATGAAGGCGTTACCTGCTCCACCTGCCACTCCATTGTCAAAACCACCACCATCGGCACCGGCAGTTGGGTCATGGGTTATCCGGCCGTGCTGGTTGACGAAAACGGCGACCCCGTCAAGCGCCCTGTCTCCGACGCTGAAATCCTCGCGCACCTCGACCGCCACAAGGCGGCTGTCATGCGCCCGCTCTACAAGACCGCCGAATTCTGCGCCGCCTGTCACAAAGCTGCCCTCCCCCGCGAGCTCAACAACTACAAATGGCTGCGCGCCATCCCGCTCTATGACGAGTGGCAGGGCACCAGCTTCGTCAAGCAATCGCCGCTGCCCTTCTACCGCAAGCCCGAGGCCCTCACCTGCCAGAGCTGCCACATGAAGGCCGAGCCGCTGCCTGATGGAGCGCGCGACTCCGGCGCCAAGGACGGCAAACTCATCAGCCATCGCTGGGCGGCCGGCAATTCGCTCATTCCGGCTTACTACCACTACCCCGACCAGATGGCCAAGCTGAAGGACTTCTTCAAGAACGGTCCCGATGGCAAAGGCGTCCTCAACGTCGACATCTTCGCCCTCGAACGCGACGACTCTACCCCGGCCACTGAAACCTCGAAACGTTCGCCGTCCGCGAAGGACCCGTCTGCGAAGGACACCATTTCCGCGCTCGGCAACGAGCCCTTTTCGCTCACTGCCGGTGAAACCCTCATCGCCGATGTCGTCATCCAGAACAAGGGTGTTGGCCATTCGCTCATCCCTGAGCAGCGCGACTTCTACCAGGCATGGGTGGACTTCCAGCTCAAAGACGCCGCGACCGGCAAAATCCTCGAGGAGAGCGGCTTCATCAAGCCCGACGGGCATCTCGACCCCTCGGCCCACTCCTTCACCAACCGCCTTATCAATGACAAGGGCACACTCAACGGCCTGCATCAGGTCTGGGACACGCACGTCCTTGCCTACAATAATGCCCTGCAGTCAGGCCGCTCGCAGCTCGTCCGTTATCGCTTCCGCCTGCCCAGGACCATCTCCGCCAAAGGCGTTACCATCTCCGCCACCGTCAAGTACCGTCGCTTCAACCAGCGCTTCATTGACTTCATCATGGACAAGAAGCACTATCCCCAGCCGGTCCTCGAGTTCGCCTCGCAAACGCGCACGCTCTATGCCGGCATCAACAAACCAACCACGCCCGGCCCGCAGGACAATCCCACCTGGATGCGCTGGGTCAACTACGGTATAGGCCTGCTTGACGCGCAGCAATATAAAGCCTCTGTTGCCGCCTTCCAGCACGTCGCAGACCTTCGCCCCTACTACGCCGACGCCTACACCGACATGGCCGTCGTTGAAATTGTCTGGGAACGCTACGACGACGCCAAGGCCCATCTCGCCAAAGCTCTCGAACTGCTTCCCAACGACGCGCGCGCGCTCTACTACCGCGCCCTCGTCGAGCGCAATGCCGACCAGGTTGACGCAGCCATCGTCGACCTCAAATCTTGTGTTGAACAATTTCCGCGCTTCAAAGGCGGCTGGCGCGAACTCGGCTTCGCCTACTATCAAAAGCACGAATATGCCGCCGCGCGTGACGCCTACCTGAAAATTCAGGAGGTTGATCCCGACGATCTCGGCGCGCACTATCAGCTCGCCATCATCTACCGCCGCCTCGGCGACAAGGAACAGTCGCGCATCGAGTCCGAGAAGTTCGCCGACCAGAAAAACGATCCCACGGCCTCGGTTTACGCGCTTGAGTTCCTGTCCAGGCATCCTGAGGTCGCCGCCGAATCCGTTGTCTGGCATACGCACGATATAACTGGCGACCCGATCAAGCGGCCTGCCAAGATCGAGTACCACTACATCCCTGGCGCCGGTTGATACCGCGCACGCAACACGTCCCTGCTGAAAAGGCCATGCGCATTCCGCATGGCCTTTCTTCGTCTCTTCTCGCCCTTTCCCTCGCGGCGATACTAAGCCACCACAGCGTAACGATTTCATCTTCACGCCATGCAGTTCTTCCGCCAATTGCGTCCACTACTTGTGCTGGTGCTTCTCCCGCCCGATCAGGAGCATCATCTTCAGGTTGATGCACAGGAATCGCCAGAGTTGCCACGGCACAAACGTGCGCATGAACAGCGTGAAGCGTGCCGGCTGCTCGGTAATCTCTTTGCCCGCTCGTTGACAATATAATCCCTCGCGCAGTAAACCTTCCCTGCAACTAAAACGTTTGAGGTGACTGCATGATACGGATGCGCGCTCCCCTTCTTGTCGTTCTGTTCGCAATTCTCTCCACAACACTCACATCCTCCGCGCAGATTCCTGGACTCACTCCGCCGAAGCACTATCCCTGGTCCGACAAATCCCTCTCGCCCGACCAGCGCGCCGATCTCGTCATCAAGGAGATGACCCTCGACGAAAAAATCCAGATGCTCCACGGACTCGGCTGGAACGCCATGTTTGCTCCGGTAGAGTCCGGCCCCGGCACGCGCGCCGTCTCTGTGCTCGGCTTCATTTCCGGCGTTCCCCGTCTCGGTATCCCTGACCTCCAGATGACCGACTCCGTCGAAGGAGTATCCGGAGCGGGCGTGCATGGCCGTTATGCCACCGCGCTGCCATCCGCGGAAGCCATGGCCGCCGCATGGGATCCTAAGCTCTCTTACGAAATCGGCACCCACCTCGGCCACGAAATGCGCGCGCTCGGTTTCAACATGTCGCTCGGCTCCGGCATCAACATGATTCGCGAACCGCGCGACGGACGCACCTTCGAATACAAAGGCGAAGACCCGCTTCTTGCCGGCACGCTCGCAGGCCAGGAGCTCAAGGCCGAAAAAGCTCTCCACCTCATCACTGACGTGAAGCACTTCGCCGTCAACGATCAGGATGAAGGCCGCACCACCGTCAACTCCATCATCGGCAAGCGCGCCATGCGCGAGAGCGATTTGCTCGCCTTCCAGATCGCGCTCCACGACTCCGGCGCAGGTGCCGTCATGTGCTCCTACAACCGCGTTAATGGCACCTACGCCTGCGAGAACAAATACCTCCTCACCGATGTGCTCAAAGGCGACTTCGGCTTCAAAGGCTTTGTCGTCTCAGACTGGGGCGCGACCGAAAGCACCGTGCCCGCGGCCCTCGCCGGCCTCGACGTTGAAATGCCCGGTAGCGAATCCTTCGGCGAACCGCTCAGGAAGGCCGTCGAAAGCGGCGAGGTTCCCGAGTCCCGCCTCAATGACATGGTGCACCGCGTTCTGCGCACCATGTTCGATGCGGGCATCGTCGACGATCCGCCCACACCCGAATCGCCCAACGTGATGGAAGGCTTCAAAATCGCTCAGAAAATCGAAGAGCGTGGTGCGGTGCTGCTCAAAAACGCGCACAGCCAGCTCCCGCTTAATGCCTCCTCCATCCAGTCCATCGCTGTCATTGGCGGACACGCCGATGCAGGCGTGCTCTCCGGCGGCGGCTCTTCGCAGGTTTCGCCCGCCGGTGGCAACGCCGTTCCGCCGCCTCCGCAGATTGCCAGCAATCCGCTCACTTCCTGGATCGCCACCGAGGTCTATCACCGCTCCGCGCCGCTTGACAGCATCCGCCGCCTGGCTCCGCACGCCGAAGTGAAATACGACCCCGGCTCCGATCCCGCCGCGGCCGCTGCGCTCGCCAAATCCGCACAGGTCGCCATCGTCTTCGCCGTGCAGCATGAGTCGGAAGGCATGGACCTCAAAACCCTCGCCCTGCCCGGCAATCAGGACGCGCTCATTGAAGCCGTTGCCGCGGCCAATCCGCACACCATTGTCGTCATTGAAAGCGGCGGCGCGGTCCTCATGCCCTGGATCGGCAAGGTCGGCAGTGTCGTTGAGGCCTGGTTCCCTGGCATCCGCGGTGGACAGGCCATCGCCAACGTTCTCTTCGGTGAGGTGAACCCCTCCGGCCGCTTGCCCATCACCTTCCCCGTGAGTGAAGCGGACCTCCCGCATCCCGTCCACGTCGATCCGCCCAAGGCAGACGCTGAGCACCCCATTCCCACGCTCGCCGGATTCCCCATGCCCATCTCCATGATGATGGTGCAGAGCCCCGACTTTGACGTGCACTACGATGAAGGCCTCAAGGTCGGCTACAAGTGGTACGACGCCGAGAAGAAGCCCGTGCTCTTCCCCTTCGGCTTCGGCCTCTCTTACACCACCTTCGCCTTCTCCGGCCTCACCGTCACACCCGGTGAAACCACCACCGTCACCTTCACCGTCAAAAACACAGGCTCACGCGCCGGCATTGAAACCGCACAGGTGTACGCATCGCTGCCCGCCGCCGCGGAAGAACCGCCCAACCGCCTCGTCGGCTGGTCGAAGCTCGAACTCGCTCCCGGCGAATCCAGGCAGATCACCGTGCCCATTACGCAGGACCGCCTGAGCATCTTCGACGAAGCCTCGGACTCCTGGAAACTCGTCCCCGGCAGCTACATTCTCCACGTCGGCAGCTCCTCCCGTGATCTGCCGTTGTCGAAGACCATCAACTTCTGAAGATGACTGCACGGCATACACAAAGGGCGCACTCTCGGGTGCGCCCTTTCAGTAGCCCAATGATTCCCCAGCTGTTTGATTGAGGAGTGAATGCCCCCCTTCCAGACATGGGTGGCGGGTGGCTCACATCTCGGGATGTTTGTTCTACACCTGACTCAGGGTGCCCCACATCTCCCGCTTTTGGAGATGTGGGATAGATCGACGCTCAACTCGTCACAACCCGTCCCGTCGAATTTGGCCGATCAGTAACTACCTCATTCAAACTGATTCAAATCTGTATCCGGTGCTGGATGCCCCAGAAGTCTGCACATGGCCACAATCTGCCCCTTGTGGTGGAAGGCATGCGTCAGCATGTGATGGAGGATGAGCGCGGGCGTGCGCACCGCCGTGTCCCCCTCGGGGAAGCGCAGTTCCTGGTTGCTGTTCAGCTGCTCCTTGGTCAGCCGCGCCAGATACGCGCGCGTTCGCCAGATCACCGCCTGCTGCACGAGCCGGGCATCGGCAACCGTGGCGCACTCGGCCGCCTTGTGGGCCACGTACGGCTTCCCTTCCAGCAGGTGAACCCAAAAGCCCTCGCAGTTGCAAATGTGAATCACCTGCTCGCGCAGCGTAGGGAACCCAAACCCCGGCACAGCCTTGCCGAAGTCCTCCGCCGGAAGCGTGTCCAGGTGATCGAGCACCAGGTCGAGGCTGGCATGCGTCCAGCCGTGCAGTTTACGCATACCGTCAAGTGTGAACATGGGTTGCTCCTTGATCGAGATGGGCCTGCGGCCACCACTGAGAATCTATCCCATGCGCAAGGCCGCAGTCTCCCGGATTCCCCGGTATTCGAGCAGCGGAAGGGCTGCGTGTCTCACTATGGCTAAAAACGGGCAAATTCGGGCAAATTTCGTTTGTCTGCAACCGCCGCAAAACACCTTTGGCCACAAATTGCTTCAATAACCGGACACAAACCGCCAGCCAAACCTGCCCGTTTCATTCCATCGCCACTTGGCCCGCGTAATCCGCTGCGGATCACCGGCGGAAAATGCGCAAAACCACCGGATAAACCCGCCTCTTTCTGCCGTTCGTTCCTTGCTCTGCCCCCTTCTCCTTCTTCCCTATTCCCTGTCCTGTATTTCCTGCGCTACACTTCATTCCCTCAACCACACCGCAGGGAGACTCGCGATGAAGATCAACGACACGATAGTGCAAGTCCTCAGAAGCAAAGATAATTCCCGCATTCTTTCCGTATCTCCTGACCAGACCGTTTATGAAGCTCTCGAACTGATGTCGAAACACGATGTGGGCGCGCTGCTCGTCCTCTCCGGAGGCAAACTCGTCGGCATCCTCTCTGAACGCGACTACGCCCGCAAGGGCATTCTCTCCGGCCATCACTCACAACAGACAAAGGTTAGCGAGCTGATGACCAGCCCGGTCATCTCCGTCTCGCCCTGCCACACCGTCGACGAATGCCTTGCCATGATGACGCAGCGTGACTTCCGCCACCTCCCTGTGCTCGAAAACGACCAGATCAGGGGGGTCATCTCCATCGGCGACCTGGTCAAATGGGTCATCTCCGGCCAGGAACACGCCATTCAATCTCTGGAAGGCTACATTACCGGCGCATATCCCGCTTGATTCTCAGTGCTTACGGCTCTTCAGGAATAGGGGTGGCTGTACAACCCGGCGCGGCGATGCCGTATTTGCGATCCAGAAACTCCCCTAACGGCTCAGGCAGCAGCGGTACAAGCTCCTGCCAGGTCAGTACAGTCAGCCTTGTCCTCAGAACTGAGCTCTTGACCGCCGCCATCACACGGAACCACTGCTCGCGCAGGTCCGGCCTGCGCTCATCGAGCATCACGCAGAATCGAGCGCCTGTTGCGTGGGCCGCGAGAACATTGCGGATGAGCTGATACCCGGCAAAGCCCGGCTCAAACGCCTCCGCTGCGCGTGCATTGGCAACCAAGGACGCTTGGAACGCGCGCGCCACATCCTCGTCACCCGCCTCTTCCCACTCCTGCGTGAAATCCTCGGCAAACTCCACCGCGGTCCGCCGCCGCGTCGTCCGCAGCTCGATGCGCGGCAGCAATTCTGCATCGAAGACCTCTGCGAAGTCCCGGTAACCCTCGACAATCGCCGCCGACCGCGTCTGGAAGTCCGTCTCCGTCAGTTTGGCCTCCACCAGCAGGCCGCCCCAGCGCATATCCACTTCTGTCCGGTCGAACCGTCCGTTCGTAAGCGGTACTTTCGCCTTCCAGCCAAACTCAGGTAGCGAGCCGCCCTCCACTCCTAGCATCGAACGTACCGCAGCCGATGCGTTAACTTTCGGCGTGCAAAAGATGTTCATAAGCAGTGCATCTGAACTCACAGATGAATCGAGTTCGCGCCATTTACGCCCTCCTTCGGGATTCGGCAGTGAGCGCCCCTGCGCATGCACCTTGTTCAGGCGCTTCAGCCATTCCGGCCGGGCTGATATTTCTGTAAATGCGGCATCGAAGAAGTTTCCATGACGCCCATCTTCGGGTGCAAACACCACCACCGGATCGAAACCATAGCTCTCCACGTGCAATCGCCCGTGCGCCCAGGCGCGATTGCGCGCAGCCAGTTCGGCGCGCAACACCGCGGCATGTCCACTCTCTGCGATTGCCATACTCGGCCAGCTTACGATGCAGCCCCTTGAACGCGCGAAGACGCGTTCAATACTCTGTCACAGCGGGACTCCATCCAAAGTTGCAGAACGCTTTCCACCGCACATGAGAAAATAGTCCACGCAATGCGGTGTACTTCCCTCTCTTTTCTGTTCTGCTGCGCATTCCTTCTGTCAGCTACAGCTGCTCTGCCGGCGCAATCTACGTCAGCGAACAAAGATGCAGCCGCTGGCGCGGTGCTCTTTCATGACACGGGATGTGCACATTGCCATGGCGCGGATCTGACCGGCACCAAGAAAGGCCCGTCGCTTGTTGGCATCGCCAGCAACAAGAAGTGGCCGCCTGAAAAGATGCGGGATCAGATTCTGAATGGAGGCGAAAAGATGCCGCCGTTCGCCGACTCGCTTAGCGACGATGAGATTGGCCAGGTTATCGCCTATCTCCGGTCAACAACTCCTTCCACAACAAGTGTGGCGAGTTCCGGCAAGAAGTAGGCGCTGATTTGTCTGTAGCGCACTACCGCGGACGCCCTTGCGCGTCAGTCCGCCGGCCAGGAAACACCCGTCAGATCTGTAGCAATTTCCCAGAGCCTACCGGCAACCTCCGGATCGGAAATCGCAGGTGAGAGCTCAGCCTCGCCTGGCATTCCGAAAAGTTCAAACGGACCGCGCGGGCCGTAATAGGCTCCAAGATTAGCCTTGGGTGAGGTTGCCGCAAACAAAATCGGCAATGCCCCATGCGCCGCCGTCTGGCTGAAAAGACGACCCACAGTTTGATGAAACAGATTGGCCGCGCTCCACTTACCAGGACCGTTCAGGACGATGTTGGTGCGGGCATATCCCGGATGCACCGCATTACTTTGTATGTGCCAGCTATATATGTCACTTCTGCGCTGCAATTCGAGCGAAAACAGGATCAGCGCAGAGGAAGCCTGAGCATAGGAATGCCATGGCTTGTAGGTACGGATGCGCTGCAAGTCATCGAAATCAATTAAACCGTTGCGGACGAAGAGACTGCTTACCTGCACCACGCGCGGCATCCTGCTCATGCGCAGCAAAGGCATCAGCCGCGCCGTCAACGCGAAGTGTCCAAGAAAGTTCACGCCAAACTGGAGTTCGAAGCCGTCCGCTGTTGTCTGGCGGAGCCGGGGAGCCATCACTCCAGCATTGTTGATGAGCAGGTCGACAGGACGATTCGACTTCTGCAGATTGTTGGCAAAGTCGGAAATAGAGGTCAGGCTGGCAAGGTCCAATATCTCAAAGCGCACCACACCGGCTGGCGCAAGGGAGCGAATGAGCCTGGTAGCGTCGCGGCCAACATCGGCATCCACATCAGCAAGCAGGACGTCCGCGCCGGTGCGCGCCAGAGATAATGCTGTTTCGAGACCAAGGCCAGAACAGCCTCCAGTAATGACAGCAAGCTTGCCTACTTGTGGTGGAATATCCGCCACAGTCCATGGAGCCAGTGCGACTTGTCGACGGAGTGCGATTGCGCTTTCCCCTGCGTTCTCGTCCTGATCCGTACATCCAATCACTGTATCTTTCGATACACGATTGCGGCATGAATTCCTGTTTACAAATCTCTGCACTGCGACGGCCTGCTGCGCCGCCCTTCGCGTATGCGACTCAACTCACCGGCTCAGATCTCTACAGGTACGTTCATTACACCTTCGAGGCCGAAAAGCTTCCGGTATCGTTCAATCTCCCCGGCAGGCCCCAACGCTTTGCTGAAGTTGTCGGAAAGCTTCACAGCCGGACGTCCATTAACCTCACTCAATTTGCATACCAGACTTACCGGGTGAAAGCTCTCATCTCCGCGCGGATTGCAGTTACGAAAGTCGTTAGTAAGGTAGGTTCCCCAGCCGGCGCTGAATCGGATACGGCGCTCCGGTATCCATTTGTTGCTATCTAAAAAATCGTGTGCACTGCGAAAATCAGCAGGAGAAGTCCCCTCCCGCACGGTACCGCCAAAATAAGCGTGAAGGCCGAGAATGCTATCGATGTCCAAGGCATCGGACGCAATAAGCCGCTTCTTGCGAGGCTCCTTGCCGCGGCTTTCGAGCCAGGCGATGTATTCGTCGCCAGCAATATACGGATCCTTACTGTCAATGCGCTGCCCGGTCCAGTTGGCCACCCAGTCCGGAGCGTTACGAAGAAACTGCGTGGTACCAAAGGTGTCCGGGAGCAGGATGAGCAGTTCACCCTGATACGTCTGCTGCCACAGCTCCAGCAGCCGGTATTGTGCGGACTTCAATTCCTCGTCTGTCTCCGCCATGGCGGCAAGAGCCATGGGTAACTCATGCGCATTAGTTCCGATGGCTTCAAGATCGTGCTTGTAAGCCAGATACGTGTTCGAGCTGCCGGTAAAATTTTCCCCGAGCACATCGCTCATGGCCATCACCACGTATTCCTGCCACAGAAAACTGTGGCGGCGGCGCGTGCCGAAATCGCTCAAGCTCAGACCAGGCACGCCACGCAGACGCTCCATCTTTTCCCAAAGACGGGTTTTGGCACGCGCATACAGGATGTCGAGTTCAAGCTCCGTAAGCGCCTTCAGGCTTGCGCGCGTCTTCAGTTCGTCGATGACAGAGAGCGCATAAATCTCCCAGAGCGTAGTCTCGGTCCACAAGCCCTCAAAACGCAGTGCGATCTGTCCATCTTCGACAGCGAGTTCAAAGTCAGACAATTTGAATTCGTTCTCGAGCCATTCCATGAAGGCAGGTTCGAAAATCCCACGCTTGCCGTAAAACGTGTTACCCGCCAGCCAGATGAGCTCAGACTTGTGAAACTTGAGTTGCTGCGTGGCCAGCAACTGTTCGCGCAATTGATGCAGATCGACAATTGCACCCAGAGGAACGGAGGCCGTGCGATTCGAAACCGTAAACGTGGCACGCGTACGCGGAAAGTGTTTCCAGATGAACTGCAGCATGAGCAGTTTGTAAAAATCCGTGTCCAAAAGCGAACGCGTAATTGGATCAAGTTCCCAGTTATGGTCGTGTGCGCGCCGCGCCAGATTCACAATCACAGGATCACCACCACTAACAGGATGCGCGGCAAAGAGAATAAGTTATACAGAATCATCGTCCTGATGCGAAAGTAAAACGTCCCCACGCATTTGTCGATGCAAAAGGGACGCGCCGGTCACACTTCAATAACGGCGGCGATAGCGTTGCGTGTCGCGTCTGAGAGCGGTGGCATCGCTCCGGATTGTGAAGCAACCCAGGAACCCCAGCGGTTCCCTGCCTCGTTAAGGGTCTCAAGCCCGGCACCACGCAGCATGTAGTGCGCAATGGCAGCTGTGAAGGCGTCGCCCGCACCGATGGTGTCCGCAACATGCGCCGCAATGCCGGAGTGCTCGTGCCATTCCTGGCGTGTGACGAGCAGGCTTCCGTGCGCACCGCGTGTGACTGCCACCATTTGCAATGTAGGAAACTCTACAAGCAGACGCTGCGCACTCAGGCGGAGATGGCTTGCACCCGCATCTTCATCGACGGGCAGACCGAGCAGAGAGAGAACCTGCGGGACCTCCGCATCGTTCAGCTTAACCACGGTTGCAAGTTCAAGCGACTCCTGAATCACCTCACCGGAATAAAACGGCGCGCGTAAATTGACATCGAAGATGCGCACACAACTAGACGGCGCCTGTGCGGCCAGGGTCTGAATGGTTTGCCGCGAATCGAGTCCGCGCTGCGCCAGCGTGCCGAAGCAGAGCGCATCGGCTCTCTCAGCGAGCCTCACCCAGTCATCCGTCAGTTCGAGAAAATCCCATGCCGCTGGTTGATGGATCACGTACTCTGGCTGGCCGTTGTGCAATTCCACGGAAACGAGTCCGGTCTCATGCTTCGGGTCCACCTGCAGAAAGCTTGTGTCCACCGGAAATGGATCGAGCATGTCGATCGCCTTGCGACCACGGTCGTCGCGCCCAATACGGCTCAGGATGGCCGCGTGATTGCCAAGACGCGCAGCCATCACGGCAAAATTTGCCGGCGCGCCACCCAGTTGCTCGCCCAATGGCAATGCATCCCACAGCAACTCACCAAGGCCAAGAATCAAATGCGGTTCCGTCACCGTCCATACTCCAACTTACAGTTCCCGTTTCCGCTGCAATTTCGATGATGCCGCTTGCCAAGGGGTCACGGTCGAACAAGCCCAGCGAACAGATTTGACGGTCCGGCGGCACTTCGTCAATAGGCTGGCGAACAATATTCACAATCCCGTTTCCAGGTTATGCGCGGGTCCCCAACCATCTCCAGATAGAGCAGTCTTCATAATCGCCGGAGGTGTATTCGCCATCCGGCTGATTGGTCATGATGAGTTGGTCAGCGCGGGTATCCGAACGCGAGCGCTTCACGGAGCCGAGAAACAACCGTTGCATCCCGCGCTGAACGGCAATGGTGTGCTCTTGTTCATAATTTACGTAAAGCAGATCAAGCTGGCCAGGGCGATTGGCGAATGTGGCCGCAATGTTACGCACGAAGCTTTTCATCACAGGCGCGCCAAACGGGTTGAAGAGGAATGCGAGACACGGTCCATCCGGAAATCGAAATGCAGCGGCGTCGCCGGAGCGCAGGCGCATGGGTGCAACCGCGCGGCCAGACTTGCGCCAGTGCGCAAGGTTTTTGCGAGCAGTACGGAGCAGCACCGGGTTGAGCTCAATACCTAGCACAGAACGGAACGGCAATTCCGAGGCCAGCAGCATGGCGCGCCCCATACCTGCTCCTATGTCGATAAAAGTGAACTCCCCAATTGGCGCAATGGGTCCGGTACGTTGCCATCGTTGGATAAGCGCATGAAATACGGACGGCGCTACGCCGAAGTAGGCGGTGGCGTGGCGGTCATGCTTGTGGCCGCTCTTCAGGTGGCGGCCAGCAATGAGTCCGCTGGTATGCACTCCGAATTCCTTGTCGAACGGGTGCTCGGTGAAACCTGTCTCGCGTGAAAGCCCTGGCAGTCTGCGGCGATTCACTGCTTTTGATTTATCTTTGCGGTTTGCAGTCACGATTGCAAGGTAGCATGCGCCGCTTCCCTCCGCGCGATGCAGCTCCGGTTCTTATGCAGACTTCATCAGCCAGTAATCGAAACCATCGACGATGGCCATCAGTGCAGCCTGATTCAAATCGCTGCTCACGCCCGCAGTCGTCCACGGCTCGTGACCTTCGGCGTGGAAGCTCACGGTAACTCGGACATACGCTGCGGTGTCATGCGCGGCGACATCAATCGCCGTGACGCTGAATCGGCCAAGGAACATCTGCGCGATTGCCGGATGCCACTTCTCCAGTTCCTTACGCATCGCCTTGGTGAGAGCATCCACCGGACCCGCGCCTTCCGCGCGCGTGGTCACAAGATGGTCGTCACCGATAATCAACAGCATGGATGCTTGCACGTAGCGGTTATGCGTCTCGTCGGATTCATCAATAACGCGCCAACCGCGGATGCTGAAGTGATTCTTCAGTGTCCCCAGCACACGCATGCAGGCTAGCCGGAAAGAAATTTCGCTGGCCGTAAAGCCGCCGCCCTCAATCATGGATTGGTTCGTGTCCATCAACTGCTGAGCCTGGGCCGAGTTCAGAGCTGCGCCGAGCATCTCCGACAACAGCACGATATTGGCACGACCGGATTGGGCATTCACGCCAATGACGGGATTGGCGCCAACCGCCGCAGGATCGCACCAGAGATATGCGCCTGGATTTTTGCGCTCACTGCTGCCATGCATACCAGCCCAGGTGCCGAATGCTCCGGTACCAACGATGGGTACTCCGTGCGGAACTTCGAGACCGAAAGCGGCATAGGCAGAATGCGCAAGTGCGGTGAGCCCCTTGAGCGATTCGTCAGGAACAAACTCGGCTTCACCGCGCAACTGCATGCTGCCCGCAACCGTGGTGAGATTCACATTGCCGCAACGCTCGCCCGTACCCAGCAATGTTCCCTGTACCTGCACTGCTCCGGCAAGAATGGCCGCGCGCGTGTTGGCTACGCCAAGACCGCGATCCTTGTGTCCATGAAATCCAAAATATCCCGCTGGGAACTGGGCGCGCAGCCTGGTAATGACCGCGGCCACTTCTTCAGGATTCGCACCACCCGTCGTATCGCACACCACAATGCGGCTGGCACCCTGTTCTACGCACTGCGCGACAAGCTGATCGAAATAGTCCAGGCTCTGCGTGGCGAAATCTTCGTCGCACGGCACACCGTTTTCACGGCGGCCGCAGTTGGCATCCATCGCATGTTCAAGGTCCACGATGACTTCGAGCCCGTGATCCTGCAGGCAGGCAATCGTCTCTCGCGCCATGAGCAGGTTTTCTTCCGGCGTGGTCTCGAGAGACATCTTTACATCGAGCAGGCGCGATTTAACCACGACTACCGCAGACGGTATCCGGACCTTGTGCTCGAGGATGAACTGCACGTCGGGCCAGTCTTCCACGCGCATGCCACGGCCACGTGTGCGGCCAAACAAAGCCAGGCGCATCGCGCCGGTATCCACCGTCTCGAGAGCTTTGGTCAGCTTGCCGACGAATTGATTGGCGCCGGCAAAGCCGATTTCCGCGTAACGGACACCGAAACCGCCCATACGCTGCAGCAGCGTGACAGCATTGGGAACCGAGATATCGATATTGGGCTGCTGCAATCCATCGCGCAGACTGGTGTCAAACAACTCAACCTGTTTACGAAACGTTTCTTCCATGGGTGATTAGGTGAATCGATTTTTGTGCCCCTACCGATACACCCTGCGGGCTCGGCGAAGGCCAAGTGTCCAAGACACTCAAATCAGAATAAACCGGTCAGGCCTTCCCATGCTCTTCGTGGTGTCTAAGTGGCCCTGCCGGCAACCGGGAAATAAGCTAAATACATGTGAAATCCCCATTACCATCGCGGGAACCCGGCGTTGCGAACAGTTCTGTAACAAGTGACACAAAAGCCCAAATCGCGGTAGTCTGAGGCATGCAGTAACGGCAGTAAAGAAGGAGCGAAACACAAGCATATGCCTATCCAAGCCACATCGAAAATCTGGCACAACGGCACCCTGATTCCATGGGAAAAGGCCACTATTCACGTGATGAGCCACGTGGTGCACTACGGCTCCAGCGTGTTCGAAGGCATCCGCTGCTACGCGCAGCCACAGGGATCGGCCGTATTTCGACTTCCCGAGCATATGCAGCGACTTATCGATTCGGCCAAGATCTACCGCATGGACCTGCCCTTCTCGCTCGACGAGCTGTGCGCCGCAGTTGTGGACGTAATTGAGGCGAATGGCGTGGCTCCCTGCTACATCCGGCCCATCGCCATCCGCGGCTACGGCGAAATTGGTGTCAGTCCGAAGGGGTCGCCGGTAGAGGTGTATGTGGCGAACTTCCCGTGGGGTAAGTACGTGACCGGCAGTGACGGCGCGGATGTCTGCATCTCGAGCTGGAACCGCCTTGCACCCAACACTATGCCTGCGCTTGCAAAAGCAGGTGCCAATTACATGAACTCGCAGCTCATTCGCATGGAAGCGGATGTGAATGGCTATGCGGAAGGCATAGGGCTGGATGTGAATGGCCTGGTGAGCGAGGGTTCAGGCGAGAACATCTTCGTGATCCGCAACGGCGTCATCTATACACCACCTCTGGCCAACTCGGCGCTCTCGGGCATTACGCGCGACTCGGTGATTACACTGGCGCGCCACCTTGGCATGACCATAACCGAGCAGCCCATTCCGCGTGAGCTGCTTTACATTGCCGATGAGGTCTTCTTCACCGGTACCGCGGCCGAAGTTGCGCCCATACGTTCCATTGACCGCATTCAGATTGGCGACGGCAAGCCGGGCGAGATTACCCGCAAGCTGGCCGACGAGTTCTTCGGTATCGCCAACGGCCTGAAGCCCGACCGCTTTGGCTGGCTCACGCCGGTCAATGTAACAGCAAGCGAGCCGGTAACCGTGTAGCTCCGCTGTAAGTTAAATAAGAGGCGGCCCCTGTGGCCGCCTCTTTACTTTGCGCAAAATCAGATCTCTCATTCTGAGCGGACCACTCTCCAGACTGTTGCACAACTGAAACAATCGGAATTTAAAATCGGCGCATGCGATCTTCGGTGCGGAATTCCTTCCTTTTCCTGCTTCTTCTTGTTGCCGCCTTCTTTGCCAACATCCCCTTCATGCAGGCGCAGGCCTATGTCGGCAAACCTAAACTGATTGTCGTCGTCATCATTGACCAGTTTCGCGGCGACTATCTGAATCGTGATCGCGCCGAGTTCAAGGGTAATGGCTTCAATCTATTTCTGAACCACGGCGCATGGTTCACAGACTGCTACTTCGACTATGCCAACACAAAGACGGCTCCGGGACACGCCACCATTGGCACAGGGGCTTACACCGATGGACATGGCATCGACGCAAACGAGTGGTGGGATGCCTCGCGTTCGGACGATGTGAAAGTCAGCTCAGTGCAGGATGAGCGCTACAAGCTGGTTGGCCTTCCGGTATCGTCTCTGCCCTCAAACCAGCCTGGAGCACCAGCCTTTGCACCGAAGTGGGGCATCGGCGCATCTCCGCTCAATCTACATGCCAGCACATTTGGCGATGAGCTGCGCCTTGCTACCGAGGGCCGCTCGCGCGTCTACGGCGTTTCGCTCAAAGACCGCGCAGCCATCCTGCCCGTAGGCCAGTCGGCCAACGGCGCGTTCTGGATCGATCCCATCAGCGGCCAGTTCGTCACGTCCACCTACTACATGGATCATCTGCCTGCATGGGCAACGGCTTTCAACAAAAGCGACCGCATCGAGCAGGCCAAGAAAGAGGCAAACGCCACAGGAAGCGACCTGTTTTACGACCTAGTTGGCATGACTCCGGCCGCCAACAGCTATGAGCTCGACTTCGCCAAGGCGCTTATCCAGGGCGAACAACTGGGCCAGCACGGTGTGACCGACCTGCTTATTGTTTCGCTTTCAGCCAACGATATTGAAGGCCATCAGTTCGGGCCCGACTCCGACCAGGAGCACGCGATGATCCTGAGTCTCGACAAGGATCTCAACGGATTCTTCACCTGGCTTGACCAGAACATTGGACTCAAGAATGTATGGCTTGCCTTGACCGCCGATCACGGCATTGCTCCTGTGAGCTCTGAGGCCGCGAAACTTGGCATCGATGCAGCGCAGGTAAATCTTGAAACGCTCTACGAGGACCTGGAAACTGCATTGAACGCACGCTTCTCCCCCGGCCAGTATGTGGAGTATCTGATGCCGAAGCCGGAAATGCCGTATCTGGTACTCGACAAGCGAGCATTTGAGAAGGTTCATGTGGATGAAATGATGGCAGAGAAGGCCGTAGCAGAACTGCTGCCTGCCGCAGTCGCAAAACAGGATTCCAACCCACTGCCCAGGCTCACTTTTGCCAATCCCGCGCCGATTGAGCCTTCTGAAAAACGTCTTCCACCTTCGCCGCAGGTGGTGCACGTCTATACGCACCTGCAACTGGCTAACAACCAACTTCCTCCCTCCGAGTGGGGCCGTGAACTGGCTCACAGCTATACCTACCACGGCAATTGGTACGTGATGCTGGTACTCGGTGGTTATCAAATGGAGGATGTGCGCAGTTGGGGCGGCACCACGCACTTCAGCCCGTGGAATTACGATCGCCATGTACCACTGGCTTTCTATGGCGAGCCGTTCAAGTCCGGCGAGTATCATGAAAGAGTGGAGCCGGTGGATCTGGCAGTCACATTCGCCTCTCTGGCCGGCGTCAACCGGCCCTCAGCGGCGGTGGGACATGTGCTCAAGGAAGCCTTGAAACCCGAGAGCCCACCAGCTGAGTAGAAACGATTTACGCACAAGGAACGAATCGCCTGTGAAACCCGAAATGAAAGTGCAGCTGGCCGGTATGGAACTGACCAACCCGGTCATTGCCGCCAGTGGCACTTTCGGATACGGCATCGAGTTTGAAGAGATCGTTGCATTGGAGCAGATTGGCGCATTCGTCACCAAGGGCATTTCCCTCGAACCCATTGTCGGGCACCCGCCCACGCGCATTTTGCAGACTGCTGCAGGCATGATGAACGCGGTTGGCCTGCAGAATGTGGGCGTCGAAAAGTTCATTGAGACCAAGCTTCCACCGCTGAGCCGCTATCCCAACTGCAAATGCATCGTAAATGTCTTCGGTTACACGGCGGGGGAATATGTGTCCGTGGTAGAGCGCTTGAACGATGCGCCGGGCATTGCGGCGTATGAGCTGAACGTCTCTTGCCCCAATGTGCATGCAGGCGGCATGGCCTTCGGTGCAGATCCAGGCTCGCTCGAGTACCTGGTTGGCCGTGTACGTCACGTAACCAAGCGGCCCATCATCGTTAAGTTGTCGCCCAATGTCACTTCCGTTGCATACATGGCACAGATTGCAGCGGCCGGCGGCGCTGATGCCGTCAGCCTTGTGAATACCTTTCTCGCCATGTCTATCGATGTGGAGACACGGAGGCCGCGACTGAGCAATGTAACGGGCGGGCTCTCTGGCCCGGCCATCAAACCCATCGCCGTACGCATGGTTTACGAAACAGCGAAGGCAGTCTCCATTCCAGTGATTGGGATGGGAGGAATTGTCACGCCCGAAGATGCTGTGGAATTCATGCTGGCCGGCGCCACGGCAGTGCAGGTGGGCACGGCCAGCTATGCGGACCCGCGCGCAGTGGAGACCATTGCCCAGGGCCTTGAATCCTGGTGCAAGAGCCACAATGTAGACAAAGTGAAAAGCCTGACAAGCGCACTTGATCTGCACAGTAAGTGACTTAA
The DNA here is from genome assembly GCA_035550015.1 of Occallatibacter sp. Lineage (GTDB taxonomy): Bacteria > Acidobacteriota > Terriglobia > Terriglobales > Acidobacteriaceae > Telmatobacter. The sequence goes on from DASZRJ010000018.1 coordinate 46,626, forward strand.
CGCACACGCGGTACCATTCTCTGAAACACCCAACAATCCCATTCAAAGAACTTATCCGCATAACCAAGACCTTGTGACTGCGCTCACAGCCTGCCGTGATTAGTCCTGAGTAAGGTTCCCCTCGTCTGCTGTAAGGAATTTCGGGCTGGATTGCTTACCCGAGCGAAACGGCAGGCATGTGAGGTTGGCATGGGTCAATCGATTTGGCAATCGATGGAACAGAAGGGCTACAGCCGCAGGCAGTTCCTGCAGCTGTGCACAGCCGCCGCCGCGGCGGCTGGTCTTGGAAAAACCGGCGTCGCGCAGGTGGTTCAGGCATTCGAGAAAAAGGAAAAGCCCGCCGTAGTCTGGATGCATTTCCAGGAATGTACCTGCTGCAGCGAATCGTTCATTCGCGCATCGCATCCGATCGTGCTCGATGCTCTGCTAGACGTGCTCTCGCTCAATTACACAGAGACACTTATGGCGGCCTCAGGCTTCCAGGCAGAGAAATGCCTGAGCGATACCATTGCGAAGAACAAAGGCAAATATATCGTTCTGGTGGAAGGCGCTGTGCCGACCAAAGACGGCGGCGTCTATTGCATGATCGGCGGCAAGACCGCTGAATCTATTCTGCAGACAGTGACTGCGGATGCAGCGGCTGTCGTAGCGTGGGGCAGTTGCGCATCCAACGGCTGCGTACAGGCCGCGAAACCGAATCCCACCGGCGCAACGCCCATCAACAAGCTGGTAGGCAAGCCCGTGATCAATGTTCCGGGATGCCCACCCATTGCCGACGTGATGATGAGCGTGGTGACACATCTGCTGGTGCTGGGCCAGGTGCCCGCACTCGATAGCCTGGGCAGGCCGAAGGAATTCTACGGCCGCCGAGTACACGACACCTGCTACCGCCGGCCAAATTACGATGCTGGCCTGTTTGTCGAATCGTGGGATGACGAGAATGCGCGCAGAGGCTACTGCCTGTACAAGATGGGCTGCCGCGGACCGGTGACGTACAACGCCTGCTCAGTGGTGCGCTGGAATGAAGGAACAAGCTATCCCATTCAGTCAGGCCATGGCTGCATTGGCTGCAGCGAGGAAGGCTTCTGGGATAACGGCCCCTTCTACCAGCACCTGCCCTCGTTCCCTGGATTTGGAATTGAAAGCACCGCGGATACGGTTGGAACCATTGTCGGTTTGACCACTCTTGCCGGTGTTACGGCACACGCGGTTGTAACCAATGTGCGCAAGCACAAGGTAATTGCGGAAGTGCACGCTGAAGAGCAGAAGGAGTCCTAAGAATCATGGCACGCATAGTAGTCGATCCTGTAACCCGCATCGAAGGCCACCTCCGTATTGAGGCGGTTGTGGAGAACGGCATGATTACCGATGCCTTCAGCTCCGGCACGATGGTGCGTGGACTCGAAAAAATCCTCATTGGCCGCGACCCACGCGATGCGTGGGCCATCACAGAACGTGTATGCGGCGTGTGCACAACCGTCCATGCACTGGCCAGCGTACGCTCGGTTGAAGATGCCCTGGGCGTGGCCGTACCGCCAACTGCCGAGCTGATTCGCAACATCATGCTCACGACCCAGTATGTGCAGGATCACGTGATCCACTTCTACCATCTGCATGCACTGGACTGGGTGGACCTTGTGAATGCGTTGAAGGCCGATCCGAAGAAAGCCGCTGAGTTGGCCGGTTCCTTCTCCAAGTGGGATAAGAATACGCCAGCGTACTTTACTGAAGTTCAGAACAAGATCAAGGCATTTGCCAATAGCGGTCTGGGCATTTTTGCCAACGCTTATTGGGGGCACCCAGCCTACAAGCTGCCGCCCGAAGTCAACCTCATCGGTGCCGCGCACTACATGGATGCACTCGAATGGCAGAAAGAAGTGGTCAAAATTCACGCGGTATTTGGCGGCAAGAATCCACATCCCAACTATCTGGTGGGCGGTGTTCCCTGCTCTATTGACGTGGATGAAGTGGCTGCCATCAACTCTGAGCGGCTCAATCTTGTAGCACGGCTTATTGACCAGGCAAATGTCTTCGTGAACGAAGTCTACATTCCGGATCTTCTGGCAGTAGCATCGTTCTACAAAGACTGGGCCAAGTATGGCGGCGGATTGACGAACTATCTCTGCTATGGGGAGTTCCCCACCAAGGGATACTGGCATCCAGAGTCGTTCAAGTACGCCCGTGGCGCCGTCCTTAATCGAGACCTCAGCACCGTCCACCCGGTAAATCCGCGCGACGAACAGGAGATCAAAGAGTACATCGCGCACTCCTGGTATACCTACGATGGTGGCGAGAACACCGGCATGCATCCCTGGGCGGGAGAAACCCAGATCAAGTACACCGGCCCCAAACCGCCCTTTGAATCACTTGAGGGCTTCGAGAAGTATTCCTTCCTGAAGACACCTCGCTGGAAAGAACACCCGATGGAGACCGGTCCTCTTGCGCGGCTGCTCGTCTCCTATGCCGCTGGCCACAACGATGTGAAAGAGTTGGTCAACGAGACGCTCGGCAAGCTCCAGGTACCCGTGGACGCTCTCTTCAGTACACTGGGACGCACCGCCGCTCGCGGATTGGATGCAGCTCTGGCGATGATCTGGCTGAAGGAGTTCTTTGGACAGTTGATGGATCGTGTGAAGACACGTGAAGTCTCCACCTTCAACAGAGAAAAATGGGAACCGAAGACCTGGCCGAAAGATGCCGAAGGCGTAGGTCTTGTGGAGGCTCCGCGCGGTTCGCTCGCACACTGGATCAAGATTCACGATGGAGCAATCGCCAATTACCAGCTTGTTGTGCCCACCACGTGGAATGGTTCCCCACGCGATGCCAAACAACAGCGTTCTTCCTTCGAGTCCTCGCTGATTGGAACGCCGGTAGCCAATCTTGAGCAGCCGGTTGAGATTCTACGCACTGTCCACTCCTTCGACCCGTGCCTTGCCTGTGCCGTGCATTTGTACGACCCGCAGGGCAAACATCTTCATCAAGTCTCATTCGAGTGATTGCCATGAGTACACGTGCAACAAATCCAGTCATCTCGCACTTCGACGAACACGGCCAACCGGTTGAGTACCGCCGCGTGTATGTGTGGGAACTGCCGGTCCGCCTCTACCACTGGATCAACGCCTTAGCTCTCGTCGCACTGTGCATTACCGGCTACCTGATCGGCGCGCCTATCCGCGCCTTCTATGCGGCGGAAGCCTACCAGCAATATTGGTTCGGATGGGTGCGGTTCATTCACTTCGTCGCCGCGTTTGTGTATACCTTCAACTTCCTGGCGCGCATTTACTGGGGATTTGTCGGGAACAAATACGCCAAGTGGGACAATTTCTTCCCGCTCAAACGCTCGCAGCGCAAAGAAATTGCCGACGTCATTAAAACCGACGTGCTACAGACCAAACTACATGGCCCAATCTCAACCGGACACAACGCTCTGGCGGCGTTCATCTACTTCTTTACATTCCTGGCGTTTGTAGTACAGGCAATTACAGGATTCGCTCTGTACTCGAGCATGAGCGACTCATGGCTGCCGCATATGTTTGTCTGGATTGTGCCGATCATGGGAGGTGAATTTGCCGTGCGCTTCTGGCACCACCTATTCATGTGGTTCTTTGTTTGCTTCACCATCGTTCACGTCTATCTCGCCTTCTATCACGACTACATTGAAGGGCGCGGCACTATCTCGTCTATCGTGGGCGGATGGAAATTTGCGCGGGAGAAGGAGCCCGATGACGAATAAGAAGACACTCGTGCTCGGTCTTGGCAATGTCATCCTTGGCGATGAAGGAGTCGGCGTGCATGTGGCGCGCGCGCTTGAGACCGAGCAGCTACCTGAAGGAGTGGAAGTGCTCGACGGTGGAACCGGCGGATTCATTCTGCTTGAGCCGCTTGAGGCTGCCGATAGCATCATCCTAGTAGATGCGACTGCGGATGAGCGGCCCATCGGCACTGTTTCGCGCACAACTCCGCGCTTTTCAAGCGACTATCCGCCGACACTGACAGCGCACGATATCGGCATCAAGGATCTTCTGGATTCGTTCTACCTGCGCGGCGGCAATCGCGATGTTACGCTTTACGCCATCACGATCGATCCGAATCAATCCATCTCGTTGGATCTTTCAGACACCATCGCCCAGGCAGCGGTTGAGGCCACACAACTCATCCTGGCCGAGCTGCACAACAAGTACGCCGTCGACTCATCCTGCTGCGCGATGGCGTAGCTCCTTTTGCTGGAATTGCTAAAAAGCGGTACCGCTTGTCGCGAGTGAATTTCCTGTTCGTGCTCTAAATGAACTCGGCGAAGAATATTCATACTGCTTGACACCGATAAATATAAGCACGAATCATCATGGGTGGGACTCTTCCCTACCCTCGGAATAATTTTGACTCTGAAAAATCCTGTACTCGAAATTTGTGTCGATTCCATTGAATCGGCCTTGGCTGCGCAGCGCGGCGGAGCACAGCGCATTGAATTGTGCAGCGCACTCTCAGAGGGCGGTATCACGCCCTCCACCGGCCTGCTTACCCTCGTCCGCAAAAAGCTCCGCATTGATATCAGCGTTATGATTCGCCCGCGAGGTGGCGATTTCTGCTACTCAACTCTTGAATTCGAGCAGATGAAGGAAGAGATTCAACAGGCACGCGAAGCGGGAGCGAATGGCGTTGTTTTTGGAATTCTGAAGCCAAACGGAACTGTCGATGTGAAGCGCACTCGTCAACTCGTGGAACTCGCTGCTCCGCTGCCTGTCACCTTTCATCGCGCAATCGATGTCACGCGCAATTTGCCTGCGTCTCTGGAGGCCATTATCGATGCGGGTGCGATGCGCATCCTTACCTCGGGCGGTGCGCCGAACGTAACTGCGGGGATGAGGATGCTGACGAAGCTGGTGAAGCTCGCGGGTGACCGGATCAGCATTATGCCGGGCAGCGGCGTGCGGCCGGAGAACATTGTGGCGCTTGCACAGGCTACGGGCGCGCATGAATTTCATGGCAGCGCAGGCAACTGGATTCCGGGCCCGATGCAGTACCGTAAACGGAGCGTGCGTTTCAGCGATGTGCCGGGCCGTGAGTTCGACCGCTATCGCACCAACGTGGAGACAGTGCGCAGTCTTGCGCTGGCACTGAAGACATTGGGCAAGTAAGTCTCCAGATTTTTCGCATGCGTACATCGGAGGCAGCATGAGCCGAACTCGTTTTCCCCTCTCTTCTTCTTTGGTTGCAGCTTGGTATTGCGTCTTTGCACTGCTCGTGCCCGGCATAATGATACGTCATGTACACGCGCAGGATGGCAAGCTGCAATTTGCGCATCTCGGCACATGCAAACTGGAAAGTGGTAAGGTCATCGAGGATTGCACCATTGGCTACCAGACTTACGGGCAGCTCAATGCTGACAAGAGCAATGCCGTGCTGATGCCCGCGTGGCTCTATGGAACCTCTGGCGATCTGAATGGCCTTTTCTCGGACAAGAAATCGCAGCAGCAACTTGTCGATACAAGCCGCTTCTTTGGCATTTCGATTGATCCATTCGGCAACGGTGTCTCAAGTTCGCCTTCGAACAGCAAAACGCAGCATGGTACAAACTTTCCAGCCTTCACCATTCGCGACGACGTGAGCGCCGAGTATCGGGTAATGACCGAAATTCTGGGCCTGCATCATCTGCATGCGGTGATAGGCCTATCCATGGGAGGCGAACAGACGTTTGCGTGGTCTGTGGCATATCCGGAATTCTTCGATCTGGCAATTCCGATTCTCGGCACTCCGCGCCTTACCACCTACGACCTGCAGGTAAAGCGCATCATGGTGGAGACTATTCTGGCCGATCCTGCCTACGATAACGGCCACTATGTGACTGAACCGCCATTGAAGCTCGCAAACCTCTTCGGCAATCTCGTTATCACCACACCGGCCTATCGCAATGCTCAGACGCCACTCAGCGAACGCGAGAAATTCTTCACGCAGACTGAAGCGCCGCTCAAGATCGATGCCAATGATCGCATGTGGCAACTGCATGCCATCATGACGCAGGATGTTATTGGCAGTCGCTCGCTGGAAGACGTGGCGCGCTCGGTGAAGCCGAAGTTCCTGATCATCGTGAGCGGCAATGACCACCTGGTGAATCCGCAACCTGCGCTCGACTGGGCCAGGGCCATCAACGCCCCCACATATGTCTCGCAGGGCTCATGCGCGCACCTCATCATGAACTGCGATGCGGCAGCTGTCTCCACACGTGTGCGCACCTTCCTGCTTTATGGAAAACTTTAGCAAGTGCCGCCAAACCGCATGGAGCATTCAATTACCGTACAGCCTTATCCTTCACATTAAACAACTGAAATTCGCGAATCTCCGCCGCGTCTGTGCTCGACAGAATATTGAGCCGGACACGGCTCGCGGTGACCGGTGCGAAGATATCGATCTTCTTGTGACCGATAGCCTGCGCTGCAGCCACAGCCTTCCACTTCGTTCCGGTCCAGACATCGATGGAATACTTCTCCACGCGCTGACCGTCATTGAGCCACTCCATCGTGAGCGCGCGGTCAAATGTTACAGGCTTCGCAAAACTCACCACCAAAGCTGAGTGATGCGAACCTGCAGGTGCAGACCAGAATGTGTCTTCATCGCCGTCGAGCGCGGCTTCTTCATTCGCGCCCACAGCTTCATGATGGATGGCGAGATCGGAGCTCTTGCCGTAGCGCTCGTGCAATGCCTTGCCGAACTCTTCGAGCCGCGCGACATCCGCATCTGGCAAAAGACCGCGACGATCCGGCGCGAGTCCCAGCATTAACTGTGCTCCACGGCCGACTGTGTCGTCGTAGGTGGTCAGCAGTTCGCTCAGACTCTTTAACGTATCCTCGTCATTGGGATGGAAGAACCAGTGCTTATCATGCAACGGCGTGTCCGCTTCCACCGGTCGCCAGCGCAGGTAGCCGTGACGGTCGAGCACGTTCCAGTTTTCATACGACACACGGCCTGCCTCATTGCCTACCCAGCGCGCATCGCCATACTCAAACAGTGCCGCATCGGCAAAGACGATAGTGTTTGGCTGATACATGCGCAGCGTTTCAATAATGCGCGGGAAATTGTAAATGTGTCCGCCGCTGCCTGCACCGTCCAGCCAAAACTCAACCAGATCGCCATAGTTCGAGGCCAGCTCCGATAACTCAGCTTGATAGTAGTCGTCGTAAGCAGCGTTGTTCTTGTACTTCGGTTCGTGACGATCCCACGGCGAAAGATACACGCCAAACTTCAAACCATATTTGCGCGCCGCCTTTGCCACCGCACCCACCACATCGCCCTTGCCATCCATCCAGGGGCTCGACTTCACGCTGTAGTTGGTTTGGTCAGTCGGCCAAAGGCAGAAACCATCATGGTGCTTGGCCACCAGCACCACGTATTTCGCTCCCGCATCGCGAATCGCCTTCATCCACTGGTCAGGATTGAAACCGGTCGGATTGAAAACCTTCGGATCGGCGGTGCCGTCACCCCACTCCTGATCGAGAAACGTATTGGTGGAGAAATGAATGATGACACCAAACTCAAGATCCTGCCAGGCAACCTGCTGCGGAGATGGCTTTATATCCACTGCGTTCTGGGCGAATAGGGCGACTGAACCCAACAACGCAGCAAGAAAACCAACAGCAAGCCGGCAAGTGTGATTCATCTTTGTTTCTCCTGAATATTCGTATGTCCGCGATTTTGTGCAGCCCTACCAAAATAAATCAGGCACGGGCGCCGGTGTATTACCGGCTGTTACCCGTGCCTGATGAATGCATTTTTTAGTTGACGCGCTCAATGGCCAACGACTCCAGTACGACCGGCTTGTGCGGTTTGTCCTGGCCGTTGCGTGGAACCGTTGAAATTTTCACTGCAATGTCCTGTCCTTCCACCACTTCACCGAAGATTGTGTGATTACCCGTGAGCCACGGGGTGGGAGCAACCGTGATGAAAAACTGACAACCATTTGTGTTTGGCCCCGAGTTCGCCATCGCCAGTTTGCCCGGCTTGTCGAAGCGATGCGGCGACCCCTTCGTCTCATCCTGAAAGCGATAGCCCGGTCCGCCCATGCCCGTGCCCGTCGGATCGCCACCCTGGATCATGAAGTCGGGGATCACACGATGGAAAATAGTTCCGTCATACAATTTGTCGGTCGACTTGGCCCTTGTGCCAGGATGAACCCACTCTTTGCCACCCTCGGCGAGTTCAATGAAATTCTTGACGGTAATGGGTGCGTCGGCCTCAAAGAGGCGGACAACAATCTTGCCTTCCGTTGTGTTGAAGACAGCGTAGGTACCAGCGGTGAGTGCCATGAAAAACTCCTTGCGTGCGGATTAATGTTGGGGTGCTGCTGCAGGCGCGGCGGGTACTGGCGGCGCAGGCAGCGGAGGCAACGGTTGCCCCTCAGGCACAATCGTGACTTTCTTCAAAATCACAGGCTCAATGGGTTTGTCGTTCTCGTCGCGCTGTACGCGAGCGATGGTCTTCACCACTTCCACACTCGATGGATCGCACTGACCGAAAATGGTGTAGTGCTGATCGAGAGTTGGATACGCGAGCTCCGTAATGAAAAATTGACTACCGTTCGTGTCCGGTCCGGAGTTAGCCATTGCCAGCCGTCCCGGCACATCGAAATTCAAATCGGGGTTTAACTCATCGGCAAATGTGTAGCCGGGATCGCCCATGCCGGTGCCCGTCGGGTCGCCGCCCTGGATCATGAATTCTGGAATCACACGATGAAATGTCGTGCCGTCGTAAAGCGGCTTGTGATGCTCCACCTTGTGCGTCGCCGGGTCGGTCCAGTCTTTCGTGCCCTCTGCCAGGCCAATGAAGTTGGCAACGGCGTTCGGAGCCTGCTTTTGAAAGAACTGACAGGTTATGCGCCCCATGGACGTATCCATCACGACAAACGGACCATTGGGATGAATGAGTGCGGCAGGTGTCGCCTGTGGCGCATCGGGCAGATCGTCGGCAGGTTTGGAAGTGGGGTCCTGCGCAAGGCCCGTGCCCGTAAAGGCAAGAGCCAGGGTAACTGAAAGAAAGGCGTGAGTCACTCGCATGCCATTGTTGAGCATAAAGGATGCCACGTCCCCGATGCCACCAGCACCTTTGCCCTGTATCGTATTGGCATGAGACACCAGAATCTTTGGATCGCGCTGCGGCGGCGTTGCGTGCCTGCCTGTGTTGTCCTGTGCCTTGCCACGTTCGTTGCCTCCTCTTCCGCCCAAGCGGACAAAACCGCGCCCGACAAAGGCCCACATAACAAAGCGGCTGCGGCGAAGAGTGAACAGGAACAACCTGAATCCCTGCCGCCGGCGGCGCATACGGAACAGTCAATTCAGCTTGACGGCAAGACGCTAAAGTACACCGTTACGGTGGGTGCATTGCCTGTCTATGACAAGGACCACAAGCACGTGGCCGATGTGGTCACCACTGCCTACACGGTGGAAGGCGCCAACCGGCCCGTCACTTTCGCCGTGAACGGCGGCCCCGGCGCGGCCAGCGTTTACCTGAACTTCGGCGCCATTGGCCCCAAACATGTGCAGTTCGGCAACGAGGGCGATAGTCCATCCGACGATCCTAAACTGATCGACAATCCAGGCACATGGCTGGACTTTACCGATCTGGTGTTCATCGATCCTGTGGGGACGGGCTTCAGCCGCTCTCTGGTGGACGAAGACAAGTCCAAGAAGCTCTTCTACGGGCCCGAGCAGGACGTCGAATATCTTTCACGCATCATCTACGACTGGCTAGTTAAGAATGACCGCCTGCAATCGCGCAAATATATAGTGGGCGAAAGCTACGGCGGCTTCCGTGTCCCGCGCATGACCTACTTCCTGCAATCGCAGCTTGGCGTGGCCATGAACGGCGAAGTGCTGGTCTCGCCATATCTGAGTCCCGCCGCGGAAGACAATGAAGACCTCTCTCCGCTTCCCTGGATGCTCACACTGCCGGCCATCACCGCCGCACATCTGGAACGCGAACACAAGCTCACTCCAGAGGCAATGGCCGATGTAATTGCCTACACACGCGGCGACTATGCAGAAGCGCTGCTCAAAGGCCGTTCCGATCCGGCCGCAACGGCGGCGATGATTCAGAAGGTTACCGAAATGACAGGGCTAGATCCGCAGTTCGTCAAGTTTTCCGGCGGCCGGCTCGACACCGAGGCCTATCTGCGTGAGGTATATAGGGAACAGGGCAAACTGGGCTCGGTTTATGACTCTAACGTAACCATGTTCGATCCATTCCCGTTCGCTCCCGAACAACGCGCCAACGATCCACTGTTGGCCAGTATTGTCGCCCCCCTCACCACGGCGATGGTTGACTTTGACACGCGCATCGTGGGCTGGAAGGTGGATGCACGCTACAACGCACTCTCCTATGAAGTGGGCCGTTTGTGGGAGCGCGGACGAGAGGAGCGCGCAGGCTCGGTAACGCAACTGCGCCAGGCCGTTGCCGCCGACCCCAAGCTGCGCATTCTCATCGCGCACGGATGGAACGATCTCTCCTGCCCATTCATGGCATCCATCCTCATCACGGACCAGATGCCGGTGATGGGCGACCCAACACGTGTCTCAGTCCACGAGTATCCCGGCGGACACATGTTCTACACGCGCATGTCCAGCCGCCTGGCTCTGCGGAAGGATGTGGAGACAATGTTCACCAAGCACTAAAACAATATCTAATCAGATGAAATGGGCCGGAGATAATCTCCGGCCCATTTCATTCCCTTGACTATCTACCCATAGATAAACTATATATTCAACATGCCCAGAAAATCCGATCTGCTTCCCGGTACGCTCGACATGCTGATCCTCAAAACACTCAACCGTGCACCACTGCACGGCTATGGCATTGCCCTATCCATCAGGCGCATGTCTGACGATGTACTGACCGTGGAGGAAGGCTCGCTCTATCCGGCGCTGCAGCGTCTGTTGGCCCAGGGCTGGGTGAAGGCCGAGTGGAAGATGACAGAAACCAATCGCCGCGCGCGCTACTACACGCTTACTGCCGCGGGCCGTAAACAACTCGGCATCGAGCTATCGCAATTCGAAGAAATGATTGCCGCTATCACACGCGTGTTACGCGACCAGGAGGCATAAATGAGTGAACTGCGCGGATTTTGGCATCGGCTCACAGCTCTCTTCGGACGCACGCGTTACCGCGAAGAACTGGACGAAGAGATGGCCTTTCATCGTGAGCAAGCGGAGAATGCGCTCCGCGATGACGGCATGACACCGGAAGCTGCGTATCGCACGGCCGCGCGCCAGTTCGGTAACGCAACGCTGCTCAAGGAACAAAGCCACAATGCAGTTGGTTTTCGTATGGAATCGATTGCGCGGGATATGCGCTTCGCGCTGAGGCAGCTTCGTCGTCAGCCGGGCTTTGCGCTGCTCGCAACATTGATTCTTGCGCTTGGCATGGGGGCCAGCGTAGCAATCTTCGGATTTGTCGATGCGGCGCTTTTGCAACCGCTTCCCTATGCACATCCGGATCGCCTGATGGATGTTGGCGAAAAATCCGATGTACATCCGCGCTCCAACCTCTCCCTTGAGGACTTCAGAGACTGGAAGAGGCTGAATCGCTCATTCAGTGGCTTTGACGCTTACACGGGGGGCGGCTTTCTGCTGCATACGCCGGGCGGTGTTGAGCCCGTACCGGCAGGACGTGTGACCGCCGGATTCTTTGACACGCTCGGTATAAAACCGTTCCTTGGCCGCACCTTTCGCGCGGGTGAAGACAGGTCCGGCGCGGGCAAGGTCGTACTGCTTGCCTATGGAGCGTGGCTGCAACGGTTCGGCGCGCGTCCCGATATTGTCGGCCAGAGTGTTCAACTCGACAGCGAAAATTTCACTGTCGTCGGCGTTTTGCCCCGTCAATTTACTTTCGCACCGCGCGGTCCGGCGGAGGTGTGGGTGCCTATCACAGACCCCACGGAATGCGAACAGCGTCGCAGTTGCCACAACCTCTTCGCGGTAGGCCGCCTGCGCGATGGAGTCACGCCAGCCGCGGCACTCCAAGACCTTGCGGCAATTGCTGCGCAGCTTGAGCGCGAATATCCCGGTTCGAACCATGGCCAAGGGGCCTTTGTACAACCGCTTTCAAAATTGATCGTAGGAGACGTGCGCCCCATTCTGCTCACATTGCTCGGCGGTGCACTGCTCGTGCTCGTCATTGCCTGCGTGAATGTGTCGAGTCTGTTGCTGGTGCGCTCAGAAAGTCGCCGCCGCGAAATTGCTGTCCGTGGAGCACTCGGCGCCACACCTGCACGTCTGTTGCGGCAGTTCATCACTGAGGGTCTGCTTCTGGCGGCTGCCGGAACTACGCTTGGACTCGCTGTGGCCCTCGGTCTCATGCATCTGCTCTCTCATCTGGTGCCCGAGCAGATGGCCGATCGTCTGCCGTTCATCAAACTTATCGGGTTGAATGTGCACACACTCTTGTTTGCTACTGGCGTGGCTGCACTCATGACGTTGCTTCTGGCGCTCACACCGACTTTACGGCTCAACTTACAGCACATCCACGATGGGCTGGCAGAGGGCGGACGTGGCTCTGCCAGCAGACTGTGGCACAGAATTGGCTCGAATCTTGTTGTGGTGGAACTCGCTATAGCTGTCGTTCTGCTGGTAGGCGCGGGCTTGCTGGGCAAAAGCTTTTACAAACTGTTGCACGTCGATATGGGTTTTGATCCCTCGCATCTGGCTATGGTCAACGTGCAACTCCCGCGCAATGCATACACACAGGATGCAGAGCGGCTCGCCCTTTACCGCACCATGCAGCAAAAGCTCGAAGCAATGCCGGGTGTGCAGTCGGTGGCCTTTACAGATACCACACCTGTTGGCTGCTTCTGCAATACGGACTGGATTCGCATCCCCGGCAGGCCCTTCCATGGCGAGCACAATGAAGTGGTGGAACGCGATGTAACACCTGGCTACATGGCCACGCTTAAAGCGCGGCTCATTCGCGGCCGCATGTTTCGTGAAGATGAGGACAAATCCAAACCGCTCGTCATTCTTATTAATGAATCGCTGGCAAAGAAGTACTTCCCGGGTGAAGACCCTGTTGGCAAACAGATTGGCAACGGTAGTCTCGACAAGTCCTCGATGCGCGAAATTGTTGGCGTCGTTGCAGATGTTCGTGAGGGCGCACTTGACGACGAAATGCTGCCTGGCGAATATTTCAACATCTATCAGCAGCTTGACTCGGGTTTCACTATTCTTGTGCGCACCGGGCAAAATGAGAGGTCCATTCTTCCGTCGATGGTGAGCATGATTCATTCCATAGACCCCAATATCGGCCTCTACGGCGAAATCACCATGAACGATATGATCGAGTCGACGCAATCCGCACTGCTACACCGCTTCTCCACTTGGCTCGTAGGCGGATTCGCCCTGGTTGCACTTGTGCTCGGCGTTGTGGGGCTCTACGGCGTGATTGCCTACTCGGTCTCGCAACGCACGCGCGAAATCGGCGTGCGCATGGCATTGGGTGCGCAACGCGGCGCTGTCTATGGATTGGTGATGAGGCAGGCAGCACGTCTCACAGCGGTCGGCCTACTGGCAGGTCTCGTCTGCGCCATCGGCGCATCCACTCTTATTCGCAATCTGCTCTTCGGCGTTGAAGCCTGGGATGTTCCTACGCTTGCATCGGTTGTGGTCATCTTGGGGATCGCATCAATTACGGCCAGCTTTGTGCCCGCGAGCAAAGCCGCAACGGTGAATCCAACCGACGCACTGCGCGCTGAATAGGACAGAGCCTGCTCAAGCGAGGTCGAGAAAGTTGCGCTGCCCAATATGCGCGCCGGGAAAAACCAGGTCCATCTTCTCGGCGCCAATGGTTCTGCTTACCACCTCACCCAGCACCGTGCGAAAGTCGGTGGTCAGTGCCAGATCGCGATTCTGGTTTAACTGTTCATTTTCTAGCCCCGGCCACTTTCCGTACACCCTGCCGCCTTTCACCGTGCCGCCCAGTACAAACATGGCGTTCGCATGGCCATGGTCGGTTCCGCCAGTGCCATTCTCGCGCGCTGTGCGGCCAAACTCACTCATCGTCACCAGTGTGATGTTCTCCGCGTCGTCTCCCATATCGGCCCAGAAAGCCGTAATGCTGTCAGAGAAATCGCGCAGCCGGTTGGAAAGCTGTCCCTGCACGGCTCCCTGATTCTGGTGCGTATCCCAGCCGCTCACATCGGTGAATGCGGCTTCCACGCCGAGATTCGCCTTGAGCAGTTGTGCAATCTGCCTCATGCTGTTGCCGAATTCCGACCTGGGATAATTCGCGCCCGTCCGCGGAGTGTACTGGCCGGGATTGGCGGCGCGCAGCATCTTCACCGCATCGAATGTTTCCTCGCCAGCCGCATGAAAGATGCGGTCGCCGCTATCGCCATACATCGCCTGAAAAGCGCTCGCAGCAGGCGACGGCGCGGGGCCACGTCCACCGACAGAAAAATTGTTCACATTGTTCAGCGCAATGGCCTGTACTTTGCCTGCAAGTGTGCGCGGCACATCCGGCCCAAGCGCCACAGCGCGAAACGGCGAATGATCAATGTGTCTGCGTAAGTCCTCAACCTGCAACGCGCGATTCAGCCAGCCATCCTGAGTACTCTTCACACCAGGCGTGCCCGACTCCATATAATCCTGCGCATCAAAATGCGAGCGCGACATATCCGGCGAGCCCGCCGCATGCACAATGGCCAGATGCCCCTGCTCATACAACGGCTTGAAGCTGGCAAGCGACGGATGCAACCCAAAGAAGCCGTCGAGATCCAGCACCTGATTCTGCGGAATGGCAATGCTCGGCCGCATGGAGTAGTAGTTCTTTTCCTTGTACGGAACAACAATATTCAACCCATCTGCAGCGCCACGCTGAAAGATGACGACGAGGCGCTTGTTCGGCTGAACGGCCGTCTGCGCAAGAACAGAGCGCACAAGGAATCCGGGAATCGCCGTGGTGCCGGCCAGCGCCATGGCTCCATTGCGAAAGAAAAAGCGACGAGTGAGTTGCATCGACTACCTCCTGCTCTGCTTGAACTCTGCCTGTACGCGGACCGCACACACTCCAGCCCGCAATCCTGCATCCAGCCTATCGTCGTTGAAATTCCGGCGAACCAAGTAACAAGCCTGCCAGCAGGCGATCCTGTCGCTCTGTCTGGCTCATCGTCACATTCCGCCAGCGCGGACGCCGGGTCATCGCAATCTGTCGTGCCTGTGCAACATCGCTCTGCGTGTATTGCTGACGGAACTGCTCAAGTACCGCGTTGCGTGTTGTCTCGCTCACGCCGCCGGGAATTAATGCGGATTCGAGACGTGCCTCTTCCGTCTCCGGCGTTGTCTCGCCTGCTGCCTGAATCGCCTGCGTAGCACCTTCGGCGCTCCAGTCCACTCGAATGCCGGGTAGCCGGTTCGCTGACAGCGCCAGTGCGAAATTCATGCGATCTACCAGAGCACCCGAATTTACCCACGTCGCAGCGTCCCACTTGTAGCCGGTTGGCGGAACGCAACCATATAGAGGCATACCCATCTTGTGCAGCGCGTTGGCCAACGGCGACAACGATTCAATATCGGCATCACTCGTACGCACGGCAGACACTACATATTCAAGCGGCGTCTTCACCTTGGCGCGAAACATCTCCGGAGACCAGAATTCGGGCGAGTGGAAAAGCGTTTTGAGCACCGCCTTTATATCGCCATCGCTCGCCAGATATGTCTTCGCCATGCGATCGACTAGCTTCGGCGGCGGGTCATCGCTCACAAAGCGTATCGCCAGCTCTCGCGAGATGAAATGTGCCGTCGCCGGGCTCGATGCCAACGCGTGCAGCAGTTCTTCGCCCTCGCGCTCGCCATTCTCCTTGTACTTCACGCCCATCACCGTCTTGGCGCCCGGCTCATGGCGATTCGGATTGAAAGTGAAGCCGCCTCCCTGCTCCGGCTTCTCAACCGTCCAGCCGGTCAGAATGCGCGCTACCTGCGTAACATCGGCTTGTGTGTAACCGCCGTTCACACCCACTGTGTGCAGTTCCATCAGCTCGCGCGCGTAGTTCTCGTTCAAGCCCTCAGGCAGCTTCTTGGCCAGATTTGGACGCCGCGCCGCAATACGCTTGATGCGCCCAACCGCAATGGAATCCGGCCCAACGCTGCTCACGTTGTCCAGATACATCAGCATGGCCGGCGAGTGCGCCGTCGCTTCCAACAGATCTTCGAACCGCCCCAGTGCATGCGGGCGAATCGTATCGCGCGCATAGCCCGCCAGCGCATACGGCATATTCTGGTTCTTACGCAGATAAATGTTGAAGTGGTTGAGCCAAAAGTCGGTCATCACTTCTTGAAGCTGCGCATTTGAGTAAATATCGCGTGTAAGCCGCTCGGCGATAACCTCTGCGGCGACGAGACGCTCGGGGCCTTCAAGCGCGGCCACCATCTCGCGCTCCTCGGGTGTCATACCATTCATCAATACAAACTTCTGGATGGGCCGCAATGCCTTCACAAATGCGTCGAGTTCAGGCTGCGGCATCGCTGCCAGCCGATTCACACGTGCGCCCGGCTCCAGTGCAAGCACCGTACGAATTTCATCGTCAGGGATTGCCGGAGTGGTCGCAGCCGCATTCATAGCTTTATCGGATTCGTCCTGTGCTGTCGCTGATTGCGCCATCGCTCCTGCATCGGCGCTGTTCACCGCTTCAGAATCACCAACCACGGCCATCGAGGCACTCTGTACGCTCGTCATTGGAGCCGCTATATCTTTTTTGCCCTGTTTAGCTTGCAGCTTAGCCTTCAAGCGATCCATCTGGTTCCGATAGACAGCCTGCACAATGCCACTCTGCGGCACATCCAGCCTCCCTGCCAGAGCACGGCGAATCATACCGTTCGACGGTAGTCGGTACATCAGCTCCTGCGTGGACCATTGCATCGCCGGGAACTTTGCCAATTGGGCATCCAGTTCCGTTTCGTTCATTGACTTGGGGTTGAGCTGCTGATCGAACCATTTCTCCAGGCCCATCGCACGCACGGCTCCGAGATCGCCGGGCCGCGGGCCGAAGGTGAAGCGATTCAGTGCGTGGAGAATCCGCGCATCTCCCTGCATTTCATGCGATGTATAGGCTTCACGAACGTGTTTTGCCCTGGAAGGTACCACCAGATGGCTATCGGACTGAGCTGTAAGCATGGGGACGGGCAGCATCAACAGCCCACATAGGAGGAAGGCGACTGGTCCTTGGAGGAGCCGCATGGGGAAGCTCTCCTGAGCGAATGGGATGCCCGGAAACGTGCGCAGGCGCAAGCGTACTGTGGATGCAGACGGTAAATGCCGAGGGAAGTTGCGGTAGGAGGAGAGATTTAATCAGGCAATTTTTGCTTTGGCAACGAGCTAAGTGTACAGACCCCGAATTGCTGCCCACATCTGCCCCACCTGGACAGAGCAAAGTAGGTATCCTGCTCAGCAGCCTTTTTTACACCGCGCCATAATCGCCGAGTGCAACCGCTCACGCAGGTCCGAGGGTAGGTCATAAATCTCGTGGGAGCGATAAATCTCGATGGTTTTACGGGTAGTGTTCAGGGTTACTTCGCAGTGGTCGCAACCGTGCAGGTGTTCTTCGAGCTCGGTGCGGGTCGCCAAGGTGACCTCGTTGTCAATCAAATCGTCCAGAAGTGCTAGAAACTCAGAGCAGGTCACTTCTCACCACCCTTTTTCCTTTTGAAGTAACGGCTCAGCCGCTCGCGGAGCTGCAAGCGGGCGCGCAACAGGCGCGATTTGACGGCAGGCACGCTCAGTCCTAGTGCCTCCGCTGTCTCCTCGGTCGAAAGCCCCTGCACGTCGCGCAGTTCGAAGACCACGCGGAAACCCGGCGGAAGACCCTGAATTGTCTTGCGCAGAATTGTGTTCAGCTCCGACTGCGTGTAGTTCTGTTCCGGGTCCGGAGCCCAGTCGGCCAGATCGCGCGGAACGCTGCCCTCGTCGGTCTCCACATCCTCGTCGATCGAGACCATCTTGCCGGTGCGCCGCTTGCGCAGTCGCATCAGGCTTTCGTTCACTGCGATTCGTACCAGCCATGTGTAAAACTTCGAGTTCCCTTGAAATTGATCCAGCTTCTCGTACGCCTTCAGGAACGCGTCCTGCATGACATCTTCGGCGTCTTCGCGGTTCTGCGTGATGTGCTGCGCAATACGAAAAACCTGCCGCTCGTACTTGCGCACCAGCTCATCGTAGGCAGAGATATCACCCGCTCGCACCTTCTCGACTAATGCTATGTCGGGGTGCTGTTCGTTCTCGCCCGCAATTGTTTGGATGGTAGCCATAGCAGTTGGTTGCGAAAAATCGCCGGTTAAGGAGTTTAAGAAACCCGGGATTGGTCTAAACCCAGTGTAACGGATAGAGCAAATCCGAACCAAACCGGTCCGGGGTGCCCTTTGTACCCTGCCTTTGCAAGGAATATAACCGCACCCCTTTGAGTCTCTTGCGTCCAACCAAAAGAGGCATAGAGTGTTTCTATGAAGGTTGTTTTTCACTCCTCCCGACCTGCCCCGGCCCGCTGGCTGGCAGGTGTGCTTTCGCTCTGGCTTGCTGCGTCGCCCATGAATGCGCTTGCTCTAGGTGATGTTGCCGGGCCGGCACCCAAGGCTGCCTCCTCCGCCACGCAAAAGACCACGAAAAAGAAGAGCACCACGCATAAGACAACAACCAAGAAGACCACTGCGAAGAAAAGCACGCGCCACAGACAGACTTCCAGCCATCGCAAAAAGCGCCGGCCCTCTGCCAAGGCCCGCCGTATCCGCCGCGCATTTGTGGCATCGTCTGAATTGCGACCCATGGCGCAACAGCTCATTGCCATGCGCACCACTGAGGCTTACAACGGAGTGGAAGCCTACGCACGCAAGCACACCGGCGACGGAGCGGCAACTGCGTATCTCGCGCTCGGCTATGCCTACCTGCTCGACAAAAAGTACTCCGACGCCATCGTCAATCTGCAGCATGCGCGGCGCGCCGGCAATGCGCTTGACGATTACGCCGAGTACTTCGAGACCAAGGCTGAACTTGCCGCAGGTGACAATGCGGAAGCAGCCAAGCTAGTGCATGGCTTTGAAAAGCGCTTCCCCGGCAGCATCTTTAACGACCAGATTCCCGGGCTTGAAGCCAGCGCCTACATCGGCATGAAGGATGCCGCCGGCGCACAGCGCGTTTTGAATGCGGCGGCAGCCACATCTGCAGCTCGCCGACCGGGATTTGAACTCGCCCGCGCGCAGGTGGCCGAGCAGCTTAATCAGAATGCGGTTGCAATCACCCTCTACAAGCGTCTGCTTCTCGGCCATCCGCTCAGCTCCGAAGCCTCGGAGGCAAGCGACCGCCTGAAGGCACTCGGCGCCGACGATACACTTACCCTTGCCGAAATGCGCAGTCTGGCCGACGCCTATTACCGGGCCCACCGCTATCGCGAAGCCAGCTCTGAGTATCATGCCTTGGCCGTAAAGCCCGGTATAGACACGGACGCGCGCAACACCTTCCTCGTCTCCGCCGCCGATTGCGACCGTAAGCTTCATAAACTCAGCGTGGACGACGCTGAAGCGCTGCCCGATACGCAGGATGAAAACGGTGCGCATCGCATGTATCTCTTAATGGAGCTGGCACGCGACCGCGCTGACACGAACACACAGCAATCCATCGTCAATCAGATGGAGAGCCGCTTCCCTAAGAGCCCATGGCTGGCAGAAGCGCTCTTTTCCAGTGGCAATATGTATTTGCTACGCCGCGACTATCCAAAGGCGATCGAGTACTACGGCTATCTCGCCGATCACCTGCCCGATAACAAGTATGCGGCCACTGCCAACTGGCGTACCGGATGGCTCAATTACCGCCTGGGCAACTATGCCGATGCCTCGCGCATCTTCGACGCTCAGATTAACCGCTATCCGAGTGCCAACGAAACAGTCTCAGCTCTCTACTGGCGCGGCCGTCTGTATGAAACGCGGGGCCACAACCCTGCGCACGCCGTCTCCAACTACCGCGCCATTGTGCGTACTTACCAGCACTACTATTACGCGCAACTTTCGCGCGAACGCCTGGCCGCACTTGGCAATACACAACCGGCTGATACGCCCATCCTCGATCAGTTTCAGCCCGCCGATCCGCCTGAGCTCGACGATAGCTTCCCTGAGGACAGCGAGCACCTGGCCAAGGCCAAGTTACTGGCCAATGCAGGCCTGAACAGCTACATCGACGACGAAATCTCCGCCGACCCAGACTCGAAAAACTGGAGCGCACTCGCCGAAGCGCAAATTTATGCCTCGTATGGCGAAACCTTCCGCGCACTGCGCTCTTTGAAGCGCGCTCTGCCCTCTGCGGCGAGCACGCCATTCAAGTCCATCCCTTACGTCTACTGGCGTATGCTTTTCCCCGAGCCCTACTGGTCCACCATTAAGGCGGAATCGGCGAAGAACAACCTGGACCCGTATCTGGTGGCCTCGCTCATCAGGCAGGAGTCGGAGTTCAACCCAACCGTGATCTCCTATGCCAATGCCTATGGCCTGATGCAACTGCTGCCCTCTGTGGGCCGCGAAATGGCGCGCAAAGAAGGCATGCGCAACTTCCGCACGTTCCAGTTACTTGACCCACAGATCAATATCAAGCTGGGCACGCGCTACCTGCGTCAGATGATCGATCAGTTCGGCGGCGTCACCGAATACGCGCTCGCTGCCTACAACGCCGGTGGCAACCGCGTTTCAGACTGGCGAGATGCGGGCACCTATCAGGGCATGGACGAGTTTGTCGAATCGATTCCCTTCACCCAGACCCGCGAGTACGTGGAAGGCATTCTGCGCAACATAGAAATTTACAAGGGACTTGCCAACGCGGCCAACCAACAGAATGTTGCCAGTGGCGACCGCTCTTCATTGAAATAAAGGTAGCCGAACCAGGTACGTCACACGTTACTGGTTCGGCACCAGGCTCTACGGATTCCGATTGACCGTTGCAAGCGTGGACTTCACACTGACTCTCAAATGGAAGCCGCTGAGGATTTGCTTTTCGCAACATCTGCTCTATGCACGTAACGATTCAATCAAACGGCAACAAAGCTGTGAACGGATCGCAAATAGATGGAGGGTCAGATGTCACCAGAGTTGCAGTTTCTTGAAGAGTGGATTCCCGACAAGATGGACCCCGGAACGATCTTCGTTCTTGAAAACCAGACAAAGTTTGGCCAGCAGAACAACCCCTATGTTGCTGTCATGTCCTGCCCCCGCTGTGGAACCATGGGCCTTATCACCCGTTTGCAACTCTGCGCCGGTGAAACCATGATCTGTGGCGGCGACACCTGCTCCGCCGAGTACAAACTTGATGGCGAAAAGATTCTTTTCCGCCCTCCACAGTAGCCTTATGCGCCAGGCGCCGCCTCCCCCATCTCCCTGCGCCGCCTGCCTCCTTCAAGTAACATGAAAGAAAGCCTGCATTCCCTTCCGCCCGGATGGCGAAATTGGCAGACGCAGCGGACTTAAAATCCGCAGGCCGCAAGGCCGTGGGGGTTCAAGTCCCCCTCCGGGCACCAGAAAGGAAATGGAAATTCACCGTTTAATTGGCTGGCACGCTCTGCGTCGCGAAGCGTCCGGGCTTGTGACAATCAGGCTGCAAGCTGTCAATGAGTGCATTAACCTGTTATCGCCAAGTAAAGAATCGACACCTCTACGACAAGACCTTTTACGGCAACCTTGAGTGTTATGCGAGGCTGGTTACTTTTTGAGGAACGCAAGCAGTTCTTCATTGACGAGATCCGCGTGTGTGGTGCAAAGTCCGTGCCGCGCGATATAGCGGACGACTTCTCCGCCGCCTGTCGAGTGCCCGACCATCGTGGCGTTTTTAACATCCAGATGGACCATCAACTCGGCAAGGTCATCAGCATACTGGTTCATATTGTTTCCGTTCCAGGGTTGACCTGAGCAACCGTGGCCACGGCGATCATGTGCGATGACTCTGGCCCCAGGAATAGCATCGGCGCGTCCCAGGCATCGGCGCTCAGGGGCCAGCCATGCGAACACATGACGACCGGCCCATTTCCCCAGTCTTTGTAGAAGATGGTGGTCCGTCTTTCGTTGTGAAAGTGTTCATTTCATTTCACCCTTCCTGTTTCGGTGGCGTTTGAGAGTGTTGCGCCAGTTCTGCAGTTCCCGAACCTGCATTAACGGCATCGCTGAGCGCCTGTGATTTCTGCTAGAAACCATATGCGCCGCTCGGTTTCATCGATCCAGTTTTCAATTAGGCTGGCTGTGGCTATATCGCCGAACTGGTCGCAAATCACATGCGTAGTGCGCAGATGCTCAGCTAGCGTTTTGTTGTCGGCGAGAAGTTCCTCGAACATCGCGTCCGGAGAAACGAGTTCCTCGTTGTTATCCTTAACCCTTTGATGTCGCGCAATGTCTCCGATTGAATGCAGCGTACGTCCATTCAGCTTGCGGGTGCGTTCGGCAAGCACGTCGGTCATCGCGAACACCTGGGAAGCATGCTCGTCCAGCAGAAGATGGTATTCACGGAATGCTGGGCCGCTCATGTGCCAGTGAAAGTTCTTCGTCTTGATATAGATTGCGAAAACGTCCGCGAGCAGGCGCTTCAACTCGGAGCAAATCGAGCCGAGCGCTTTGCCGTTGACCAGGAGCGTGTCCTTCATTGTTGTGCGACGGGGTTTGACAGGATGCGACGGGTTCAAGGTTCCTCTCTTTCGCGGCGTTCGTGTACTAAATCTGGTTTGCGCAGCCGTGCCATAGGCCGAAGCTGATCCGTCTGAAGGTGAAGCACGAAGAACGTTATTCCCAACGTCGATTCTTCGGACTCCAGGGAGCCTCCGTGTTCAGGTGCAACACGTCGGGCGATTGTGAAACTGATACCGATGCTCCGATTTCCGTCTGTTCCTGAGAGTTATTGTTTGCATATCCGGAGGATCTTGTCCGGTACGTCTGGCCCATTGTCCATTAGTCGAATATGAATGGAACTCGTCAACCTGGACGTTCTCCCTGTATACAACGCACCTTAAGGAATTCGGAGAATCGCCAATTATATTGGCCGCCAGACGGGACGCGGCAGCGATTGTGATCTGACGCAAAGCGGACCTGTCTTGATTGAGCCAATCGAGTTTGTTCAGTTCGTCGATCCAGAATTCCGATGCCAGCTGGGCGGCCTCAGCACCATAAAGTTCCTGAGTCGCAACCACAAAGGCTCCAATCTCTCTCTTTCGGCCGCACTAGCAAAGGTTTGACTGCATGGGACAAAAGGCTCCGCGGTTTGATCGTCCGGAAGACTCTCCGATCGAGACATGACAAGGCCCCTTTCGAGAAGAATTCATTGAGCAGGAACATAGGGAAGGCAATACCCTGCATAACTCGTGAGAACGTGCTTGAGCAAACGCCCGGTGATGCTTCAATTCGAATATCCGGAGAGGCATGAAAGGGGCGGCGGCTTCGGAGACAGACAGCCGCCGCGAAAGAGATTACGGTTTCAAGGCCTCACGAATTCCATCACATGCTTGCCGCAACGCCGCCTCTACAGGAGGCGTGTTGCGAATCGCATTGAGCAGCACGAAGTCATGAATCATGCCGTCATAGCGAGTTGCAGCGACAGGAACACCGGCGTCCATCAGCTTGCGAGCATAGGCTTCGCCTTCATCACGGAGAGGATCGTTTTCGGCCGTGATGACAAGGGTAGGGGGCAAACCCTTTAGCTCTTCTTGAGCGGCGCGAAGAGGAGATACATAGGGATTGTTGCGAAGCTTCTCATCGGGCGCATAGAGGTCCCAGCCATATTTCATGAATGCCCGCGCGAGAAATCGCCCTGTGCCATATTCGTGGTAGGACTCGCTATCTACACTGGCATCCGTTGCCGGAATCAGAAGTAACTGGTAGGCGATCTTCGGCCCGCCCCGGTCCTTGGCCATTAGCGTCAACGCCGCAGTCATGTTTCCGCCAACCGAATTGCCAGCGATGGCGATGCGCGTGCCATCTGCACCAAACTCTCGTGCATGTTCCGCCACCCACTTCAATGCGGCGTAGCTCTCCTCGAGTTGGGTGGGATATCTTGCCGCGGGAAGAGGGGTGTACTCGACGAAGACGCCAACTTGGCCCGAGCCCACCACAAGGTCGCGCAACAGGCGTTGATGGTTCTGGAAGTTGCCGACAATCCAGACCCCGCCATGGATGAACAAGAGCACGCCTGGGTTGGCTGCAGCATGCTCGGGCGTCATAATATAGATCTTCACCGTGCGGCCATCCTCGGTGATTGTTTTGTCCACAGTGGTGACTCCGGACATATCGACCGGTGTCTTGTTTTGCAATGCGGTGAGGATATCCTGCGGTTTCGGCTGTGGCAGTTCCCAGAACGGGCTACTATCCTTGTTGAGCTCGGCGAGAAACGTACGCACCTGGGGATAAATGCGCGGGTCGGTCGCCGCATTGGGCGTTTGTGCTGCTGTGAGTTGGGTCATGACGGAGGTCCCTCCTAGTGTGAGGATGGCTATGCCTTTGAACCAGTTCATTGGCGTTGTCCTTTCTTACAGGCAGTCTGCAATGTCGAGTGGCCGTTCACTCTCGAACGAACAGACGCACACTTGTTGCGTGGTGAGCGGACCTTTCGAGCTAGCTTCAGGCGTAAACGGGGAGGACTGCCTGGAGCGTGCCCGGAAGAGCAATCGATTAGCTATACAAATAGCGGAGTCTCAAAATGCCTATAAGACCTGTTTGGGTGGGCGCGAAACCACCCTTCTGGACCGTGCCTGGCATTGGAGCCTGTGTGGTAAGCTGTGCGCAACCTGATTCCGAGCAGGCCTACCTATGCCGCAACCTGCACTTCTCCGGCGGCCGAAGATTGCCCGTGCGCTGAACATCGCGTGGTCATGTCTCCTTGCGTCTGCACTGCTCTGCCTGCACGCCTTCGCACTCGATCCGGAATGGAATATCTATCAATTCGGGCATCGTTCCTGGAAGATCGATGACGGTTATCTCGGCAGCCGTGCAGACGCCATCGCCCAAGATCGGGATGGCTATCTCTGGATCGGCACCGCCAACGGACTATTTCGCTTTGATGGCGTCCGGTTCACGCAATGGAATCCACCGGGAGATTCTCCATCGTTCGGCAGTGTGCTTTCGCTGCTCGTCGATCGGGATGGAAGTCTGTGGATTGGCAGCGACCATGGATTGAGTCACTGGGGCCGTCATCGGCTGACCCGTTATAAGGATCGCGCAGGTCTGCTTGTGTACTCCATTGTGCAGGACGAGAACGGCGCAGTCTGGTTTGCTCCTGTTTCCTTCACGAACAGTGAAGAGGATATTTTCTGCAAGGTGGCCAGTGAGAAGCTGACCTGTTTTGGAAAGAAAGATGGCCTTCCTCCGCCGGCCCCGAGTTTCAAGATCCTCCGCGATGCGTCCGGAACTTTCTGGATAGCGAGAGGCGATTCGATTCTCAGCTGGCGAAAAGGCGCTACGAGAATTTACTCCCCGAAGCAACTCAGAAACAACTCGAACCAGGGAGGCGTTGCAGACATCGCGGTGGATACAGACGGTTCCTTGTTTGTCGGTATCAGCAAGCAAGGTCCGGGCCTGGGACTGCAGCGCTTTCGCAACGGACGATTTTCGACCGTAACCGCTCCCGGGTTCGATGGAAGCCGACATAGCGTTCTTTCTCTCTTTGTCGATCAGCATCACGCTCTATGGATCAGCACCATAGACGAAGGCATTTATCGCTTGTACCGGGGCAGGGTTGACCATTTCGGCCACCTCGATGGACTCTCCTCAGATTTTACCCGCGCGGTATTTGAGGATCGCGAAGGTTCAATCTGGATCTGTACAGGCGAGGGTGTTGATCAATTACGCGATCTTGCGGTGCGCAGCTTCTCAAGAACTGCCTATCCAAAAGCCCGCGAATTCGACAACCTCGTCACCCTTCCGGACGGACGGATGTGGATTGGAGG
Organism: Occallatibacter sp.; assembly: GCA_035550015.1. Lineage (GTDB taxonomy): Bacteria > Acidobacteriota > Terriglobia > Terriglobales > Acidobacteriaceae > Telmatobacter. The sequence continues at coordinate 72,544 of DASZRJ010000018.1, forward strand.
CGATGGCGTCCTCTACACTCTCGCCAACGGCAGCAATCGGTTCATCTCGCAAGCCCGTAGCATCGAGGGCAAACAAGTTACCACTATCTTTGGCGACCGTGAGGGCCACGTCTGGGTCGGCCTCGATAATACGCTTAACCTTTTTGACAACGGAAGATTTCTGCCGGTCAAACTGATGGACGGGCGCCCTGCGGGCTTCATCGTTTCCATGACAGAAGACGCGGCGGGCAGTTTATTTGCCATCACCACCAGCCCTTCTCGAACTCTGCTCACAATCGATGCGCACGCCCTCAGGGCGTCAGCAGTCCTCCCCGCGCTCGACGCCAGCAAGATCGCTGCGGATCCGCGCGACGGGATATGGATCGGCACCAATACTGGCGCGATTCAGCATCTTTCCGAAGGTAAGACCACCAGCTACTCGATCACATCTCGGCCGGGCACCAGAATCGCGCAGCTTGCCGTCACGTCTCGCGGTGAAGTGTTGGCTGCGGGAAATTTTGGTCTTGCCTCGGTGGCTGGCGGCGCGGTCCATATACTCGGCGTAAAGAATGGCCTGCCGTGTTCATACGTCAACAATTTTCTTTTTGACACAACTGGCAATCTCTGGCTCTACATGGCGTGTGGCCTCGTAAAACTCAGTGCAGCAGAGCTTCGACAGTGGAGAGATGACAGCAACGCACAACTTTCCCTGCGTCTCTTCGATTCGTCCGATGGATTCAAGGTGTCTCGTCCGCCGTTTGAAGGCGCGGCGCGATCCGCGGATGGGCGATTGTGGTTCAATAATCAGCAGGCTCTGATGATGGTCGATCCGTCTCATATGCACATCAATGCAATGCCTCCTCCTGTGCATATTCAAGCCATTCGCGCAGACTTCCACGGACATGCTCTCGCGGAAGATGTACAGCTCCCTCGACTGACGCGCGATATCGAAATCGATCTCGCGGCCTTGAGCTTTGTTGCTCCGGAGAAGATTCGTTTTCGATATCGACTCACCGGTTTCGATCAGCAGTGGCATGACATTGGCTCGCGTAGACAGGCGGTCTATATGAACCTGAAGCCAGGAACATATTCATTTCAGGCGATTGCTGCGAACAACGACGGCATATGGAATCTTCAGGGCGATACGCTGAGCTTCACGATCCCGCCAACGTTTTATCAAACAGACTGGTTTCTAGCCTGTGTGGTGCTGGCCGGTCTCCTGCTGATCTATGCACTCTTCATCGTGCGGCTTCGCGTCTCTACCAGCCTGGTCGAAGGCAGAATGCACGAGAGGCTGCTGGAACGGGACCGCATTGCCAGAGATTTGCACGACACGCTCCTTCAGGGATTTCATGGGATTGTGCTGCGTTTGCACGGAACAGCCAAACTTCTTCCCGACCCCAGTCCAGCTCGGCTCTCACTTGAAGACACTATAGATCGTGCTGACGAAATTCTGATTGATAGCCGGCGTAGTCTTCTACAGTTACGCTCTAGTGCAGGCGCTTCATCCAGTTTGTCGGAGCAGTTGCATCGAACCGTTGCTGATCTCCGCCTCCAGAAGGATATCCTGTGCGAGATTCAGATACAGGGTCAAGAGCGCACACTCAAGCCCACCGTGCAGGAAGAGGTGGTCTCGATGGTACGTGAGGCTGTGACAAATGCGTTCCGTCACTCCCAAGCGAATCGGATTGCGGTGGTCTTGGATTTTGCGCCAACATTGTTCACTATTCTTTGCCAGGACGATGGCGTTGGACTTCCATCAGGCGTACTAAAGACCGGTGCTGCGGAAGGGCGTTGGGGTTTGGTCGGTCTGCGAGAGCGAGCCCAGAACATACGCGCCCGGCTGGTCCTGCGAAACAACGAGCCACATGGAACCGTGGTAGAAATCTTGCTGAGTGCTCGTATTGCATATGCTCATGGGCGAATGCAGCAGTTGATGTGGCTCATGCCGGGAAGCAGGAAATGAGCGCGGTGAGGGACTGTGACGCGTTTTCAGTTGCTGTATTTAGCTATGCGGAAGAGACTGCATGAAACAAGACAAGCCTATTCGCGTTCTGTGTGCCGACGATCATCCATTGATTCGCGACGGGATATCCTTCGCCTTGGCTGGGGAGACCGGGATTGAGATTGTCGCCTGCTCGGCGAATGGCAGCGAGGCGATTGATGCCTTCAAACAGTACATGCCCGACGTCACTCTGATGGATTTGCAGATGCCCGAGGTCAACGGTCTGCAGGCTCTCGAGGCCATTCGCCGCATTGACCCACGGGCAAAGTGCATCGTGTTGACAACCTATGGGGGAGATGCTCAGGCAGCGCGCGCGCTGAAGGCCGGCGCGATGGGCTATCTGCTGAAGACTATGATCCGGAAGCAACTCGTGGAGGCTATACGAACGGTGAGTTCCGGGCGCAAGTATATCCCGTATGAGATCGCAACAATGGTCGCAGAGAGACTCGACGCAGAAGATCTCTCGTCACGTGAACTGGACGTTTTGCGCAGCATTGCGGCAGGCAATTCAAACAAGATGATCGCTGCTCGATTGGGAATCTCGGAGAACACCGTGAAAGGACATGTGAAGGAGATTGTGGCAAAACTGCAAGCCACGGACAGAGCAAACGCAGTGTTTTTGGCGATGCGTCGTGGACTCCTAAACCGGTTCTGAGCAAAGGCATTCGGAAGGTTAGACAGATTGTTGGCTTGCATAAAGCGGTGTTGCCTTCCACATCTACGCGACGACCTATAGACGCAATGTCTCCAATGCGCCCACCGAAGCCGATTATCCTCAAAAGGCCACATCGCTCTGATAGTTTGAAAGCCATACCGAGAACAAAGGCACTGCTGTGGGGTCTTGACGCAAAAGAGTGGGCTAGAAAACCCGAAGACTTTCACGCTTACTTACACATTTTCACAATCTGGATTCATAAGTAATTATTTTTCAAATAGATACTAACAGGTATAGGGAACTTAAAATTCGTAGACCGCAAGGCCGTGGGGGGCGACTCCCCCTCCGGGCACCACTCCGATCATTGTTCCCCAAAGGAAGTGCCCGTCCAGCTCACAATGCTTGCCTTGCAAAGCGACATCACGCTGCACGGACTTGTCGCCGAGGTGTTCAATGACTTGAATCAGGCAGACAACGGTTTCAAAATTCGTCTTTAGATGGATGTCGAGCCAATAAGAGAAGCCATTTGATTGCCCAATTTTTCATGCTTCGAATGCAGGCAAATGTTGCGTTCAACCTAAAAAGAGAAGGGCTTCGCAGTACTGCGAAGCCCGTGGCCGACAGTTTCTCAGCGTTAACGTTCCCTTGGTGAGAAGCCCAGTTGGAAGGAGATCATGAAACTTCGTGCCGGCAAAAGCAAAAGCTGGTCCTGTGGATCCGGTGTGTATGGTACAAGCGATCCAGTTACATCGTTGTTTGGTGATATACCCACGACGTCGTGATTATCGAACAGGTTATTCACGCTGAATTTGATCTTCGAATTCGAGAAACGCGATCCATTTCTCACTGTGTAGTTAAAGAACAGATTACTCATCCAGAACGGGCTATATGCGACGTTTTGGTGGTAGGAACCATCATCATCCCAACGCGAGCCGACTCGTTTGTTGAAAAAACCTAAATCTAGTCCGTTCTTCTTCTGGTACGTTAAGCCCACACTTTCCGTGTCGTGAGGAGCATTTGCTACCCATGCAGATGGGCTGGCATCCGTCGCAGGTGAAGTGGACGTTGCCGGTTGAGCATCAGCCGCTTCGTATTTTGCCGCACCCACCGTACCGTTCAAGAACAACGCAACGCCCCCACCGAACGCAATGTTGCCTTCAGCCTCGAAACCGTTCGTGTTCGAGTCTGGTGTCGCGTAGTAGTAGGTGAAGTCGCTCTGCTTGTCGGTGTAACTGGAATATTGGTTCACAAAGTGAATGTGGTAGGCATCTGCATCCATGCTCACACGATTCAGTTTGATTACCGTTCCGCCCTGGTAGGTGGTGGCTACTGTGGGAGGCGGTGTCACCTCTACCTGCGCACCTGTTACGTCAAACACACTGCTATAGGGGATGATGCTGCCACGGCCATATTGTCCGTATACCGACCAATTGTCGCGAATGCGATAGTTGGCTTCGAACGACGGGAGCCAGCTGTTGTATCCGGCATCATGTGTTGTGGATGCGGGGCAACTTTGTGGCGTGTCGGAGGTGCTGCAGGTGAGGGGTCCGATCTTCTTCCCGTTATCCGCGTACTGCTTTAACCACATGTTGTAGTAGGCGTCTTTCAAGCCCGCTGTAATTGTCCACTTGGGGATGGCTACGAGCTGGTACTCGGCGAACGGTTGTACTGATTTCGTGACAAAGTTCTCGTGAAAGTTGATACCGGAAATGGTCGGTATATCGACCCACGTACGCGGATCGCTCTTGATCTGATAGCGATTGGTCGTGGTGTACTCATACCAAGCGCCTGCTCGAAAAACGCCATACCTCGACGCCCAACTGGCGGTAGTAATTTGTCCGCCGCGATTGTACTGATTCATCTTGTTGATGGCGCTCTTGGAACTTACGGTAGCGGTCGAGCTGCTCTGGTCCTTTTGCAAGTGTTGGTGATTTGAATACGAATAGGTGTAAGGCTTCGATTCGATGCGCCACCCATGCCCGAAGTCCTTCGTAAAGTCGATGATCTCGAAGTTCGTTGGAATGTGATAGAAGTAGTACCGGTAATAAAGTGCGTTGTAGGATCCATCTGCGTTGAACTCGTTATTTTGCAGCAGGAAGTTGTCGCCATACTGGGCAATCTGCGCACGTGTGGGATCACTGTCGGGAGTATTGCTGTCGACAAGCACCACCGTACCAATAAGCGAGAGATACGTCTTGTCAGAAAACTTATAGGTGAACTTGGCGGTTCCCGCAGAGCGAACCTGGTAGTTATATGTTTGGTATCCATCGGAAGTCATATGGTGCCCTTCAAACCAGAAGTTTGCCTTGGGGTTGGCACCCCCGAAGAGTCCCGAGTAAAACTCTCCGAGAACCTGATTCGTGTTGAACGAACCGCGCGTCTCGGAAATTCTCATTGACGACCCGTCCGGCAGCTTCGGCGAAAACATGTGAATCGATCCACCGTAATTCGAAGGACCAATATCCGAAGCGGTGCCCGGACTGCGATCGAAGTCAACATAGCCAATAGCAGGCGCTGGCACATATGCCCACGAGTGATGGGTTGGATCGTTCGAATCCTGGAACGGAATGCCATCCCAGGTCATTGTGTAATCTGCGTCTTTAAATCCTCGAAAATAGATCTTTGCTTGGCCGAGGCCCACTCCGTTCGTACTCCAGCTAACGGTTCCCGGAGCCGCCTGAGTGATATCGGCAAAGTCTGTCACAGATGAAGTGAAGTTGCTGATGTACTGGCTGGTAATTTCAGTGCGAGCCGAAGCAGCATCAAGCAGGGACTTAACAGGGGAAAGCTGTGAGGCAAGAGACGAGTCTGCCTCGGCTTCTACCTTCACTTCTTCCGATACAGAGGCGAGCGAAAGGCTGATTGAGACCTGGACGGGCTTGTCATTTGCAATGGTGATCCCCGGCTCTTGATAGGTTGCGAAGCCAGTCGATGAAACCTGGAGCGAGTATGTCCCTGGAGGTAGACCTTTGATGGAGAAGTTGCCACTTACGTCTGTTATGGCTGTCCACTTCGACTGGGCAAGATTGAGAACCGCGATTTGAGCGTGAGACAGAGCATTCCCTTGCTGGTCTTTCACTACACCCTGAATGCTACCTGATGATAGCTGTTGAGCGTACGTTGCAGTCGAATATGCACTTGCAACAACTAGGCACATAGCCAAAGCGATGATGCGCCACTGAAATAGAAATTTCTTCATTTCACTCGATCTCCTGAGGGTTGAAGACGAACGCCTTCGTAACAAGCGAGGAGCTCCCTAGTCGTTCATCTGTCGATGGACTCTGACATTCGTTTATTGGCGTTGTCGTTTACGAGTGGCGAAAACCGAGACCCATATTCAAAACCTGGCAAAGACCTCGTTGCCACTTGAGGTTATTCACGGCTGAGAGGACAGCTCGCTTTGTGTTAACTGCATAAACAATAGGCACAGATTGTGAAGAGCCTGTTACATTCGCTGGCTTCGCAATCGCTGCGCGAACGGAATTGTGCGCGGATTCTGGCATTCGGAGGAACGACCGGGAAGTCGTTCAAAAAACTCCGCTATTTTGTGCAGTTTGCTGTGGCACTCGTTGTAGGGGTGTTCCAGGTGGTCTCGCCGAGAGGTCGATTTGGCTACCAATCAATTTCTGTTTTCACACGTGCATAATCAGAAATCGTTCAGATTTGTTTCAGGAATTTACCGTCATGAAACATTCTCGAAGCAAGAAACGCAAGAATCAGCAATATGACGATGCATTTACTTGCTGGTCATTCATCTCTATGCAATTCTGGATTCGAAGTCCATTTAAAGGATCTATATGCGTCTTCCCTTGCTGTCGATCTGCCTTGCGATAGTATCGGTGCTTTGCGGAACATCTGTTGTTTCTTCACAAGAACCGAGTTCTGGCCTGGCGAATGCGACAGTACTCATTATTAGACACGCTGAGAAGCCTGCCACAGGTCCTCTTCTGTCTCCCCTGGGGATTGCACGCGCCAAGAAATATGCAACCTATTTCAATCCTTTTCGTGAGAATGGAACTGCACTGAAGATCGACGCGCTCTATGCGGGAGCGGATTCGCCAGGTAGCGCTCGCCCCCGTATGACGCTCGAACCTCTAAGCCACTCAACAGGTCTGCCACTCAATACACACTTTTCAACGAATGATCCCGAAGCACTTGTTCATGCGCTCAGCGCAACCCGCCGCGGGAATCATATACTCATCGCCTGGCGGCACAAGCACATTCCCGATCTACTCAAAGCATTCAATGGAGACCCCGCAAAACTGCTCCCTGAAGGTAAATGGCCAGCTCAAGTTTTCGATTGGGTAATTCTCCTGCATTTCGACAGTACTGGGCACATCGATCAGGAGCGCCTCATTCATGAGCCTGATCCACTTCCCTGAGAAGGACCTATTGAGGGATACCGACCTGCTCGTACTGGCTGACAGATTGCGCATCCGTCACCAGTGAAAAATGAATTATGAAAGATGTTCCGCTTGAGTGTTCGCTCTTGACGGAGATTCTGGCACGATGAGCATCCACTATCCATCTGGCAATGGACAAACCAAGACCACTCCCCACAGGCGTCGTGCGCTCTCTCATGTCTGCCTGATAGAAGCGTTCAAAGATCTGCGCTTTAGCATCTGGTGAAATGCCAATGCCCGTGTCGCACACGATGAGTTGAGCCTCGTTCTCAACTATATCCACTCTTAGATGAACTTCCCCATGTTCGGGAGTGTACTTAATGGCATTCTCCAGCAGAATCCCTAGCAACCTGTGGATCAGCACTTCATCTCCCTCGATCATTACCTGATGAGGAGGCAACTCCCAATCGAGAAGTATGTTCTTGGCCTCAGCCAGGTCTTCGACGCGTCGGCATCCCTGTAGCCCCAATTCAGCGAGATCCAAGCGCTGCAGAGACATTTCATGGACAAAATTGTTGCTTCGAACGATCGACAAAAGTGCGTCCAGAAGCGTTGTGGCCGAGCGGCATTCTGATGCAATGCGGTTCAGGTCTTCGCGGTACTCGACTTCTGAACGGCTTTGTGAGAGAGCAAGTTGAGCTGTGGCCAACATGACAGTGATTGACGTTCGGAGGTCGTGCGAAATGTCCGCAGAGAATTGGCTCAGCCTTCTTACTGCAGACTCGAGGCGAGCCAGGAGCTGGTTCCATGCTTCGGCCAACTGTTGCACTTCATCTTTGGTGGAAGGGACGGGAAGCCTTTCGGCCAGATTACCAATCCCAATGCCAAGTGCGGCCTTCGTCATTCGGTCCACTGGGCTCATTGCGCGCCTGCTCAGCAAAAAGCCACAATAGGAGGAAAGGAGCAGGAGTCCAGGAAGCAGGAACATCAGGGCGTTCCTATAAATACGGAGAATGTCGTATTCCTGTTCCAGCGAGCCTCCGATATAGAGGTTTACATACGTACCATCGACAACGACGGTATGACACATCACTAAGGTAGGTATAGTGGCGATACTGAATCGTATGAAGCTACGCCGCTGGCAATTCATCCTGTCGCGGAGTGCCCAATCCTCATTAGTCGAAGTTGCCGGATAGAGTAAGGTCCCATCAGGCTCGCGAATCTGAAATAGCTGTCCCTCGTGAGTGGCCAACGCGTAGGACCTCAATTGGTTGTAAAGCGGAACTCTTACATGCTGTTGACTGTTTATTTCCAAAAGGTGCATTAACCGGTTCTCGCGCCCCAGCAAATGTGTCTTCTTCTCAGATATCAGTGCATAGAAGAGGACGCCGTATGATGTGACGCCAAAAAGAACAGCTCCGGCAAACGTGACCAGAAGGTACCACAACGTCAATTTTGCGCGAATCGAGAGCATATCTTCGCTATTCGGAAACGAATATGTATCCCGTACCGTGTATTGTCCGTATCAGTGGTTGATGTTCGGAGTCGTCGTTCAACTTATTTCGCAGGTTGTGAATATAGACATCGAGCGTGTTTTCCTTGATGTCGGCACCCAGTCCCCAGCCGACCTCAATCAGTTCTTCGCGTGAAGTTACCAATCCGTTGCGAGACATCAGCACTTCAAGCAGCTCTGTTTGCTTGCGGGTCAATGCGATCTCGGTTCGGTCCTTGGTGGCTACGCGGCGATGGCGATCAAGCGTAATAGCCCCGGCACGTATGACCGGCGGGATGCTTTGCTGGGATCGGCGGCTGATCGCCTTCACCCTCGCCAGGAGTATTTCCAACAGGAAGGGCTTGACCAGGTAGTCATCTGCACCCAGATCAAATGCTTCGAGAACTTTCGGCACCGCATCAACGGCGGTCAACATCAAAATCGGCGTCTTGCATCGGCTCGCACGAACCTTTTCCAGGACATTGAGACCATTCATCCCGGGCAATAGGATGTCCAGCAAAGCCAAATCGAATTCCTGCTTGAGCAGAAGCTCCGCGCCTTGGGCGCCATTATGAGAAATAGACACGCGATGGCCGTCCTCATTGAGCCCTCGTTCAACAAGTGCTGCAATGCGCTTGTCATCTTCAATGAGCAAAATGTTCATATTCAGCTTGATTCAAAGAGGACTATAGCAACGTTCTATTGACGAGGGATTAACAATCGGCCAGAACCGCGTACGGGCATGCACGAACACCTCTGGTAGGTACGGACGGAAAACCACTAGAAGCTGTTCCCTGTTCATCGTTGCTCTATCGCGATGAGCAGGCGGTATGACTTGCTCCTCCATATCCCTACGGAGCCGAAAATACCCAGCAAAACCCGAACACTTACACACTAGCTTTCACATTTTCACTGTTTAAATCTGTAAATAGTGCAATAGCAATCAGATACAACCAGACAAAATGACTTACAATCCGCGGGCCGTGGGGGCTACTTCCCCTCCGGCACCAGCCAGTTACAAAGCGGCAGGTTTATTCATCGCTTTGCGGCTCAATCCGAACACATATATGTTGCAGTTTTGAGGATGAGGGAGCGGTGGTTTGTTTTTGTTGGATTTATCCGGCGATCCCAGCGGGAAAAGACATGGATTTTGTAACCGAAAGCGTCGCCGAGCTGTTGCATCAAGGTGAAATTAGTCCGCTTTTGGCGGATTTTTAGGTTAAGCCAGTATCGCTCTCCATCTCTTTTCCAGGCGCCGTCGCTCCCGGCTGCAATGCAGGCTTTTGGGAATTGAGTCTTTTATGGCCCTCCACTTCGGCATACGACTGAACGACGATTCGCACCGGACTTGCACGTTTGTCGCCGAATCCTCGCCGCTGAAGTGGCAATCCTTGTACCGAGGACTCCGGCAAAGCATCGACCCTTCCGATTACAGTAGCCGTTATCGGATCGTAATATGGGCCTTTGGGGCAAGGCCCAAGGCACTGCATCTGCATATTGTTCGCCCGTTGCATTTTTTCCAGTTTCTTCAGAGCAGCATTCTTTTGGAGTCTGAAACTTGGCTTGGGAGTCACCGAGGCCGGATACTCAAGCGGAATTGCTGCACAGTCTTTCTTAGCAATCACATATGTCTCGATTGTTGATTCGAGATTACCGTGCACACGAATCATTAGACCATTAAAGTTCATCGGATGTGCGGCCAAATCACAAAGATCAACCTCACGAACTCTGTCTTGGCCTCTTGCGCTACAGCAAAACACGAGACCAAGTATCGTGCCCAAGGTAAAGAGCTTAGGATTTCTCATTTTTGCACCGCCCATGGATCGTGTGGTGTAGTTTCTTTATAAGGCTGGCCATTTGAGTATTGGTAGTTGTGCGTGATGTATTGCGTTAGAACTTTGTCATCTACAGCACCCCAACTACTGTTCCATATCATGGAGCTACCATCCTTGCCCCTGAGCGTGAAAGTACCTGTTCCCTGTGCGCCGTTGTAGTGCCAAAGGGCGGCGGCCGCCCACGCAGAGCTTTGATACGCTCGGTACTCGTCTGAAAAATCTCCCAGGCTGTTGTATCTGGGATCTTCCATGTTCGTGATGTGTGTCGCTTCATGCGCGGCATTAATAGCAAAGCCAGCACTGCCGCTCTTTTTGCTTGGATCAAACGTAATGGTGAAACCCGCTAGCTCCCCGCTGCTGGGGTCCGCATTTGCATCTGTATGTGCTGCTACATTTCCTTTCAAGGGCGCGAAATTTACGTCGACGTTGTTTCCGTCATTTTCGGTCCCCAGTGCCTTCAAAGCAGCTTGCAACCGTGTTTTTTCCGGACCATCTTTCATTGCATTGACAGCACTGGTTATGCTACTCACGTCCTGTTTTAATTTCGCAGCGTTAGCGGAACATCCATTCTCGTGGCGGCATAGAGTTGGCAGGTTGTAGAGACCTGATGGATCAGTATTCCCCAATGGATTGTTCAGACCATACATATACCGATTCCACGTCTGCGGATTGTCGGGGCGTCCGCTGTTCAGCAGCGGATCGGGACTGAGCCAACACCCCATCGAAGACGCATAGTACCTGGCCCCAAAGTAGTCGTTACCGGATTCGGAGTCCCGTTCTTCGCCGGTAAAAATAGACCAGTGGTGAGACGTTTCGTTGAAGACACAAACTGCAGGTTGCGTCGTAAGCATATCCGGCGGTGATATTGAATCTGGGCTTACATCGTAACAGCATCTCCAGCCCCGATAAGCGGGAGACTGGACAATTACTAAACGCCTAAGATCGAAACAGAATCATCCTCATGCAGCGTCTTCTCCACCCAAGGCAGCAACTGATCGATTAGAGCGCAAAGTCCATTCCGATTCATTACAAAATGCAAGTTAAACTCGGATTCAAAGACCTCTGATGGCGAAAGAACCTTGAGCAGCTCTTCGGGACTCGAAGCTCGCATAGCCTCCTCTTTCAGAATTTTAAGCTTCGGAATGATCTCAGACCATTCGTCCCGCAGCACTTCTGTAACACCCCAGTGACTATATTTCCGAGAGAATTGAACCGAGCACTCTTTGATCGTCGGCTCTATACATCCGAAGGAATTCTCTGCGATGAATATCGCCTGATCACGTGATTGTTTCCCGCTGAACTTCCCGGGACACAGACCCATGAATAATCCGCCATTCCGTTGGTCCCACGTTCTAATTTGGAAATCAAGCATATTAGCTTCACCTCAGCTGCTACATGAAGGGTACTTGTAGTGCGGTGCATGCGCCGTCGCTACTGCTTACCGAATGAGACAATCCGCCCATCTGATGCAAGATCAATGTACTTCCCGTTTTTTGTGTAGCGTGTGACGCCCTCAGTCGCCCCTTCGACAGGAGATTTCTGTGCGCCCTTCAGATTGGATTTGAATGCTTCTGCTTTGCGGAGGTATTCCGATTCGGATTCCGCACCGACTTCCTCTCCGTGCGTGTCAAAGTGGTAATTTAGGGATTCCTCAGAAGAATCAAAGCTCCCTTCGTGCCAGTTGCTATTAATCTCCGCAACAGTCCAAGGAAACATCCAAGCCTGTCGCGACTGGGAATCTAGTTTTCGCAGTCCCTGTTGGTAGATGACGTCGCCGTATAACTTATCAATCTGATCTTGTGGTGCGCCATGAAGTGCCTTCCTCTCGGCAGGAGTGAGTGGCGTTCCATCGGGATGCGTACCACCAAGTAATGCATTCCTTTCATTCTCGATTCGAGCTGACCTCTCTGTGTCCGATTCCACGAAACCAATAGCGTGGAAGAAGCACCAAACAGAGCCGTGCTTCCCGCCATCGTCGTCACAGTGGCCATCGTCATCTTTTCTAGTCAAGGGATTGTTGCGTGTGTAGCTGTATAAGTTCAGCGACTGCGGATCTGAGAGGGAGGCGCTGGGTATGGGGACTGGGCTCTCGCTCCAATCAGGGCTTAAAAACCTGCCCATTGAGCTGGCATAGTATCTGGCCCCGAAGTAGTCGTTTCCGGATTCTGCGTCACGTTCTTTGCCGGTAAACCGCTGTTCGAGAGTGGTGTCGCTGGGTTGAGTAACGTATTCACCAAACGGGTAGTAGTCGCTGTCGACTACCGCACTGTTGGCACCGACGCTCCCCCTCGTCGAGCCAAGAAGGTCCTGAATGAGGTAGTAGCTGGGCCAGCAGCAGGGCGAGAACCCAATCTGCAGCGCCACGCCGCCGTTGAAGTAGAAGTAGCAGTGCAACCGCGCCGCCCATGGATGACCGGGAGCAAGTTCGACAGACTGCTCGTCGCTCAGAGTGCCGCCGGCGTTATACCAATAGGTGGCGCCGCCGGAGCCGCCGTCGCTGCGCAGTACACGGTTCCCGTCGCCATCATAGCCATAGGTCCAGCTACCGGCCGTGGCGATGCGGCCTTCCGCGTCGTAGCTGTACTGGGTGCCCATGTTGTCCGTCGTCACATCTCCAGCATTGTCGTACGTTACGCCCGATATCGCAAGACGGTTGGATGTGCCTGGCGGTGGAGTTTGCAAGGTTTGCCCCATAGGGCTGAGAGGCGTGATGGTGTAAAGGTTGCCGAAGGGATCATCGTATAGGAATCCCCATATGCTGTGGATTGCGCCGTTATCAACCGATTCAGCGTGTCGTACTGATAGTTTGCCGAAGTGTTTGTATGTGCACTGGAAGTTGGGATGCTGTGTGAACTGACCACCGGCTAACAGCCGGTGGCTTCGGATTACGGCTGGAAGCCGGATCGATCGGCCATGCGGCCGATTACACCACGTTGAAATCATCGTCTGGCTCCGGAGGCTTTTGTTCTTCGATATACCGTTTCCAGACTTCGTCTGTTACATTCCCGCTCGTAGCCACCCAATAGCCCCGCGCCCAGAGATGCTGCCCCCAATACCGCTTCCGCAATCCGGCAAATTCACCTAGCAACTTATGGGAACTCTTCCCCTTCATATACTGCACCGCGCGCGATACTGAGATATACGGCGGTATCCCCACCAGCATGTGTACATGGCCGCGATTGATCGACCCAGCGTAGATCACCATCTCTTGGCTGCGCGCTATCTCCCGAAGCAACTCCCGGCATCGCTGGCCCACGTCACCTGCAAGAACTTCGTACCGGTACTTCGTCGTCCACACCAAGTGGTATTTGCAGTCCCACACAGTGTGGCTACCACGCTTGTAGTCTTCCATCCCACAAGCCTAGTACCATCCGTCGCCTAAAGGCGAGGGGGGTACCGATCCCCTATCGGGAACTCTAAAGATATCGATTCATCATATTTAAAATCAATACTTTAAACCAACTAAAACGGGCTGGAATTTGTAAACCGTAAGACCGTGGAAGGTGATCGTGTCAATTGAAGATCAAATCACACCTGACTTCCCGGAGAGGTGGGGCAAACCTGTCTCAACCGACGGGTAGGCTCTTAGATTTCCTAGGCAGAAAAATCTAAAGACCGGCCTGATCGTTTCCTGTTGCTAGCCTTCGAGTGGGACCTCGGCGTTCGCAGCCACTTCCCTCTTGGACACGATGCGCTCGTGACCGTTTCGGAGGAAGAAGCTGAGAACGACTGCTCCAAATGCCACCATTGCAAGATAGACGATGAATCGAGGCAGATAAGCACCGGCGCCGTCATACAGGTGCCCAATCCAGAGAGGTCCTGTAGCGCCGCCGATGGCATAGGCGGTCCAGGTAAAACCATAAAGCACTGAGAAATGCCGACGACCGAAATAGCGAGCGAGCAGGTATGGCCCCACATCGGCTTCGCTACCCAGCCCCACGCCGAGTATCGCCGCACCCAATAAAGCTGTCCATGCGCTACCGGCAAAGGCAAGGATGAGCGTCCCTGCGGCCGCCAATGCCAGAACAAAGCTTTGGATCTTCTCTGGCGAAACTCGATCGATTGCGAAGCCAATGCCGAGCCGTCCGATGATACCTGCTCCCCCGCGAACCGACAAAGCGAGAGCCGCCGTCGCGGTGAGTAGGCCATGCTGCGTAAGGATGGACGCAAGATTAGTTACCAAGCCATTTTCACTGAACGCGGAGAGGATGGTGATAACGGCCAGGATCCAAAAGGCTGTGGTGCGCAATGCGGCTGCGACCGTCATGCCAGTTTCGACGCGCCGTTCGGAGTGTGCGATTGCGGCCTCAGGGCGGTTACGGACCAGAGCGGCGGTGAGTGGAAAACCCAGTATCGCAATGCAACCCAAAAGCAGAAAAGCATTGCGCCATCCGTGATGCCGGATCATCCACTCAGTGAGCGGTGGAATCAGGATGGAGCCAATGCCGCTTCCGGTAAGCAGCAGAGCAAGAGCAAAGCCTCGGTAGCTTGTGAACCAGGTAAGAACTGTGCGTGTGTACGCGAATTGAGCGGTCGCATTAGCCACCAGTCCAATCACAAAGAAGGTGAGGTAGAACTGAACAATATGCGACGTCAGCCTGCTCAGCGATGCCAGTCCGACGGCAAACACGACAATTCCAGGCAAGATGATCCGGCGTGGAGGAAAGCGATCAAGCAATAAGCCTATAAGGGGCGAGACAAGCGCGACTGTAATGGCGGCCAGCGCAAACGCTCCGCCCATCGCCTCCCGCTTCCAACCGAAGGCGGCATGCAGAGGGTCAAGAAACAAACTGAACGTATAAGGCACGATTGGAGCAAAGCTCACCATGACGCCGGTAAACGCGGCGGCGAGTACACCCCATCCGGGATATCGAATCGAGCTCTCCTGGTCTACACGATAAGGATTCGAATTCATTCTTTGCCGATTCTTTGAGCCATCGTGGTGAGCAGTTTTGGCCGCACCGAAGGTCTTGTCCAGGGGCACTCGGCAATGCAGATACCGCAGGATGCAGCTTCAGCAAAATAGGGTATGCACCGGTCAAAATTGACATACCATCTCTCGATGCCACGTACCATTTGTTTGTTTGGCACAATTGCGCCAGGCGGGCACGCTTGGGTGCAGATCTGGCAGGTCGCACAAAATTCATCCGCTCCGAACCGCACAGGCGAAGTGGAAACGAGAGGCATGTTCGTGGTTACACCGGCAAGACGAACGCCGGCACCGAAGCGTGGACTAATGAGCGATCCGTGCTTCCCAAGTTCACCGAGTCCAGAGGCGATTGCAGGTGGAATCAGGAGAAGAGCGCCGGCCATCGGACCGGGGTAGGGATCTGCAGAGTAACCCTGCGAACGAATCCAGTTGGCCAGTGCGTACGAAGACCGAGTTCCCCTGGCGTATTGATCCCCTACATCGCAGACACCGATACCGTTAGTCTCATCGGAAGGAACTTCGCGGAGGCGCTCGTAGTTATGGGCCAAAGCGAGGATGATGACCCAGGGATGGCTGATGGAATATCCCTCGAAGACATACAGCGGATCCATCATAGCGATTCCCATGTCGTCTGCCTCATGAGAGAGCGCGAAGCTTCTGGCCGCGTCAGCAAACTCCTGAGGCGACGATTTATTGCATGTCTCCGCAACAGGGAGCAAGTCGGGATATGTGTAGGCCCCTTGAAATGCTTCTGTCGATCCGGGACAATTGCGCGAGTTCTTGCGCGCCAAAAGCTGCAGATCGCCCCACGGGTGCTGGTCCGGCGGATGCCAGAAAAACGGAGAGGGACGGCGCGGCGTGGTTTCTCCGACTCCGTTGATGGGGTTACCGGAGACGCGCAAGAGCGCCACAGTCTCTTGCTGTGGAGCCCATGTGCCGCGTTTTGGCCGCCGAGGATTAGGGGGTTCGGTCATAACTCGTCTCACAAACCGTTAGGATACGGAGAAGGTAGTCCAAAGCCGTTGGCGATCCGGTTGAAGGCCGCAAAAAGCGCCGCGATATGCACGGCTTCGGCAACTTGTGCCTCAGTCCAGCCTGCGCGCATCACCAATTCCACATCATCGCGAACAACGGTAGACGAATTTGTATTCAGCTTTCCTGCGAATTTCAGCAGAGCCAGCTCCGCGCTTGTGAACAGCTGAGCATTGAGATGACCATTCTGCAAAGCGCACATCATTTCGGATGATCCGCCCTGCAAGCCGAACAAAGCAGCATGACTGTCAGTACAGTAGGGACATGTGTTCTGTTGCGAGATATAGGTGGCGAGCATCTCCTTGTGTCTTCGGCTCAACAGACTTTCACTGAATAGGAAGTTCTCAGCAATCTCCAACATGCCTTTGAGCAGCGCTGGGTTTGTGGCAAAGCACAGCACAATGCCGGGAAGATCTGTTCGTGCAAAACGTTCTCGGTATTGTGTGAACAGTGCACGGACCTCTCCGTTGGTTGTACGTTCATCCACCAAAGACAGATTCGTTGAAGACGGAGCGGAACGACGCTCTGCAAGCATCTTCACCTGTGCATCTTCGGACAACAACCGATCAGTCATGCTATGTCATCTTTCGCTTCGTTACTGCTTTGAGTTCCGTCCACATTTCCGCCTCGATTCGTTTCCATCCGCTAATACATAAACTTCAACGCAAACTGCACCTGACGCGGAGCTTGCGCCGCAAGGATATGGTTGAACGTGGGCGAACTGATGTCACTATCGGGTAGACGGAAGTTTGTGCGGTTCAGAAAATCAAACAGTTCCGCGCGGAACTGAATCTGCTTTGACTCCGTAACCTTGAAATTCTTGAGCGCGGCGAAATCCCAGTTGGCATACGCGGGGCCGGAATTCACGTTACGGCCTTCCGAGCCGAACTGGCCAGCATCTGCGACTGGATCGAGTTGCTGGTAAGCGTCAGCATTCAGCCACGAACCCACTGAGCGTGGTCCGACATTCGGATTGCCGATTAGGTTAGGACGCTGCGCGGAGAAGCCGGTAATTTCCGGCGCACTGCCTTGTGCCGCAACATCGTTCGAGTCGAAGACGGTAAATGGCGTGCCACTCATGAGCGTGGCAATGCCGCCCAACTGCCATCCGCCGAGTGCCCACTGGTACCAGTTCCGCGGCTGATTCCAGAATGGAAGGGCCCATTCGTAGCTGCCAACGAATCGGTTGCGCGCGTCGAAAAGCGAGAGCCCGCGCTCCGCCCCAAGGTCAAACGGATTTTGCGCTAGATCGTTTTCGCCCGCAACAGGCTTCGCTGCCGAGCCTGTGATGTTGAAGGACGAAACGTCGTCAATTGCCTTTGACCATGTATAGGACGCAAGGAACGACAGCCCGTGGCTGAACCGCTTACGCAGTGAAGCCTCTAGAGCGTTGTACGACGAGCCGGCGACGCTCGCAATTTCGCCAGTCGACGAAAATTGGCACGTGCTCGGCGAATCTGCGAGCGTACAGCCGGAGTAAAGGCGTCTCTGATCGGCATTACTGGAATTTGATATGGGCTGACCGTCAGAGTAGCCCGGGACGAAGACTGCCGGATTGGCTTCAATGAAACGTGGCAGGCGCGTGCCCTTGGTACCGACGTATCCGATCTCGAACAGTAAGTTGGCCCCGAACGAGCGCTGCACATTCAGGTCCCAATCTTGCGTATACGGGAGTGTCAACGTAGGCGACAGAGTCAGGTTTGTGAGCGGCGTGGAGAATGTCCCTGCAACTGGTGGATTGCCGTTGAATGGGTCCGCGAAGTTTGGCAGGCTTACCTGCGGTGTTCCCAGGTAGGGAGGTGCACTAATTGGCGACTGCAATGGACCACCCTGTCCGGTGTAGTACGGCTCGTAGAAGATGCCATATGCCGAAGTGATCAGTACATTGCCATGACCATTCGGGTCCCATGCGATTCCAATGCGGGGAGCAAATGCCTTCTTATCGGTAGGAATCAACCCTTTGGGAACGCCAGGGTCACCAGGGTAGACCAGTCCCACCGGCGCATTGGGCAGAACCTCTGATTGTTTTCCCGGCTCAAACAACGATTGCCGGTTATGGATTTCGGTGTACGGTTCGGGCAGGTCGTAACGGATGCCGGCATTGATGGTGAATCGTGGCGTGACCTTATACGTGTCCTGCACATACCAGTTCGCACTGTTGCCGCGAATGCCGCGCGAAAAATCGCCGATGCCCTGCAGGAAGACGATCGGCTGCCCAACAAGGAAGCTGGCGAATGCGTCCGTAACTGGGAACGGCACGAACACGAAGAAGCCGTTAGTCGCGATCCCTTGCAGCACGTTGATCTGCTGATGCTGGTATCCGGCGCCAAATTTCAGCTCGTGTTTGCCATGCACCCAAGTGAGAGAGCCGGAATAATCAAAGACGTCTTCGTAGGTATTGCGCGGGCCGGTAATCGGATCACCAACTGTGGAATACCCATTCACCTGAACAAATGGCGGACCCGATGCTATATCGAGACTAGGCGAGTATTGGAATCCAAGGCTTGAGGGTGGCTGATGATTCTCGTGCTCGCCGAAGAGAAACTTGTTGCGCAAGAACGAGAATCGTCCGATAGCAATTAGGGTTGGCGAAAAGGTGTGTGTCTCTTGCGCGACAAAGTTCTGCGCACGCTGGTCCTCGCCAACCGGGAATCCTGGCACGCTAGCACCTCCCGGCGATAGCGGATCGAATTGAGAGAGTTGGTTGAACATATAACGGAAACCCAGGGTGTCGTGCGGGGCGAGGTAATGGTCGACCTTGACGCCGAATTGATCGGTATCGTTCCTCAGGGTTTGTGTCGCGGAGAATAGATTTGTACCGGCATTGGGAAGCGGAAAGAAGCTCAGCAGATTTTCTGAGATCGAGTTGAACTGGGCCTCTGGCACCTGGTTATTCGGATATGGCGCATTAGCAAAGACGTTGAATAGCTGGTGTGAAGGATTGTTACAAAAACCGCCGCTAAAACCCTCAGGACAAAGTTCGGAGAAGTCGCCGGAGCGCTGCTTCACCGACGGTACGGTTGTCAGCGCTGTCTCTCCCTGGCGATTGCGAAAACCTTCGTAGAAGCCGAAGATAAATGTCTTATTCCTCTTAATCGGCCCGCCGGCCGTAGCGCCAAACTGGTTTTGCTTCAGAGGCTCCTTCGTTTGCGCAAAGTAGTTGTTGGCGTCCAATACGTCGTTGCGAAGGAACTCCCACAAGGTCCCGTGGACCTGATTCGTGCCCGAGCGCGTAATAATGTTCGTTGTCGATCCCAGTGCGCCACCGAACTCGGCGTTTGCGCTATGTGTGATAATGCGAAATTCTCGAATGGCATCCACCGGCGGCTTGAGGACAAATCCACCGTCGATGCCATTGAAGTTGTTCGCGCCGTCAATAAGAAAATTGTTGGATTCAGGCCGCTGTCCGTTGACGGCATACGCTTGTCCGTTACGCAGCGATCCGCCCGCTTCGGCTATCCCAGGTGTCAAGGGAACGACGCCCGGCTGTAGCAAGCCAAGTTGCGAGAAATTACGTCCGTTCAGCGGCAGATCTTCCAACTCGCGCTGTTGTACCACCTTTCCCATACTGGTGACGGTTGGCTCAATCAGCTCGGCATCGGCGCTGACCTGCACTTGCTCCTTTTCCGATCCGATTGCGAGATTTGGCGAAACCGACGCAGTCTCGTTCACGTTGAGCGTAATGCCATCCTGCAGGTATTCCTGAAAGCCCTTCGCTGCGACTCGCAGAGTGTAGTGTCCAACAGGAAGTTCCAATAGAACATAGTTGCCATTGCGATCGGTTGTCGTCTTGCGTGATAGGCCTGTTTCCGACTGCTGTGCTGTAACCATGGCGCCTTGGATGACAGCGCCACTTGGATCTTTCACTGTTCCGCGAATGTTTCCTGTGATCTGCTGAGCAGACAGGCTAAGGCAGCCAAGTAGTAAAAGCGCAAGCGCAATTCGAGCAATTTTCATGTTGTTATCGGGTCTCCCAGAAGACTTGCAAATACAAAGAAAATGATGCGACCGGTTCGCATAGCAGCCATGGACGTGGATAACCATGGCATGCGCTCCAAAGTTCAGACGCATCGTCAAGGCTCCGTGGATTTGTGGATCCTGGCGGGGAAGGCCAGTTGCAGAAACCCGCGCATCTTCAGGGGAAGAAACGATGTAGCGGGCTGCACCAAGGAACAATAGTTTTATTTCAGTGTGTTGTCCTGCATCAGTAGATTGGGGACTCTTTCAATCGTTCGATGGAGTTCTTCACAAAACTATGCGCGCGAAGGTCTCTTTTTATGAGCACACGTTCTCATGCCGTCTATGCATTTGCATCCGGCTCAAAACAACAATCGATTTGCACTATCCGCGCGAGGATCTCAGATAGCCATGCTCAGCCAGGTGCTGACCCATTTGTGCATACATATCAGCCTCATGCGGCTGCCATGTATCAAGGCCATCCACGTAACGGTTGTACATGCAGAACGCCGCGGCGATGAGCACCGTATCGTGAATCTCCAGGTCGGACGCGCCTTCGCGCCGTGCCCGCTCTACGTCTTCCTCCGTCACAAGCTTTCCGTCACGTTGAACCTTGCCTGCGATTGCTAACAGTGCTTTGAGCTTCGATGAAATAGGTGCGCTCTCGAAGTCTGTTTTCACGCGTCTGACCACATCTTCACCGCCCATTTGGCATGCGGCGGAGGCGCCATGGCTTGCCTGGCAAAAATAGCATTCATTTTGCGACGAAACGTACGTAGCGATGAGTTCGCGCTCGCCGGGCGTGAGGCTGTTTGGCTCATGCAGCAAGATATGCGCCAGTTCGCGCATGGGTTTGGCCGTCTCCGGACGAAAAGCAAACGCACCGCTGATGCCCGGCAAATCTTCAGGAAGAGCAATATGTGCCATGGTATTCCTCAGCGTTCTACCGGCTCTGCCGGAAGGTAGGTTTTGCTTACACTCACATAGCCGTCACGTGCCACCATCTTGCCGCGCTCCCGGTACATGGCTTCATCGCGCGGTTGTACGGTTGCTAATCCGTCTACATAGCGGTTGTACATGCAGAAGGCTGCTGCGATCAGAACGGTGTCATGGATTTCGATATCCGTTGCACCCTGGCTGCGGGCATTTGCTACATCTTCTGCTGTAACGTGTTTGCCTCCGCGCTGCACTTTGCTTGCGATGACAAGCAGCACCTTCAGCTTTGCCGATATGTCGGCATATTGAAAATCAGCCTTAACCTGGCGAACGAGATCCTCATCGCCATCCAGATGTGCCGCTGCTACCGCACCATGAATTGATTGACAGAAGTGGCAATCATTCAGATAGGACACGTAGGTTGCGATTAATTCGCGTTCACCCGGCAACAAACTGTTGGGTGCGTGCAACAGAACTTCGGCAAGATCATTCAGCGGACGTGCGGTTTCGGGTCGAAAGACCAGCGCACCGCGAATACCGGGCTGGCTTTCCGGCAGAGCTATATGTGGCATTGTTTTGATAGACCTCCAGGGAATGCCTGAGAGCCTACCGGTCCAGGGTTTGCAAGCGCCTCCATCGAAAGGTTGGCTGATCTTCAGTTATCACCTGTTTTTCAAATTGCAGCACATGCTTTGAATTTCGGCGATGCATTGCGCAGTCAAGCCGTTCCACCATCTGCTGGATTGAGACCATTGATTCCAGTTCACTCATGTACGGGAGATCGCTTCACGAAAATCTTCCAATTTACATCAATATTTCTCCAACCGCGATTTCAATGGTTACACGAATGTCCGTGGTTCAAAAGCAGTGGTTTGTGTCCAATTTATCTATATTCGTTCAGAGAGTTCCATATTCTCTTCTGCATGCAACAGATCGACAAGTTTTCCAAACATACAAACATATCGATAAGGGCTATCGTGTACTAGGGATTATCGCGCACACGCTCAATATCAACCCAGCGAACTTGTATGTCCAATTAGCCGGACATGCAGATCCCAACGCGCCCGTGCCACACGATTCCGCCGGTTGCCAACTGATAGAGTAGGGGCAACTCGGTGGACTGGAGGAATTGAAGGCCTTGCTGGTGGACTGCCATTCTCATATCTGGGCGTATCCCGGACATCTTTCCGATGAGTTCGTGAACGAAGCCAACTCCCGTTCGCGCGGCTTCCCGCTCGATCTGCATGTTCCGCCGGAGCGGCACCGCAAGGCAATGGAAGGGGTCGACAAGGTGATCGTCTTTGGCCTGCGTGCGTTTCACTCGGGCCTGCGCGTGCCCAATGAATATGTCGCCGACTATGCCAGGAGCGATCGCGGAAAGGTGATCGGCTTTGGTGCGGTCGACCCGAGCGGCGATCCGGTGGAGGAGACGCTCGAGGAGATTGTGAGCCTGGGCCTGCGCGGCGTAAAGCTAGGGCCGATCTACCAGAACATCGATCCCTTCGACCCCGGCATGCTGAAGGTCTACGGGTTTTGCCAGGCGCATGGACTGCCGATTTTGATTCATCAGGGGACGACGTTTGTCCGCACTGGTCCACTGAAATTTGCCCTCCCTATTCTGCTCGACGAGATAGCCATTCGCTTTCCCGATCTGAAGATGATCATTGCGCATCTCGGTCACCCGTGGATTGCCGAGACGCTTGTCACCATCCGCAAGCACCCGAATTTGTTTTCTGACGTTTCGGCGCTGCACTACCGGCACTGGCAGTTCTACAACGCGCTGATCATGGCCAAGGAATACGGCGTTCTGGACAAGATTCTCTTTGGCTCGGATTACCCGTTTACTACTCCCGAGGCGCAGATGGAAGGCCTGCGGAACATCAATCACTTTGCGGAAGGGACGAACCTGCCCCGTATGACGAGCGAAGAGATCGAAGGAATCATCTATAGTCCCACGCTCAAGCTGCTGGGCCTGGAGGATGCATGAAGATCACGGACGTCCGCGTGATCATTCTCGAGTCGCCCGATGCTTACGGGGTGGCCGAGGCCGACGATGAGGCCAGCGGCATCAAGTACCTGGGGCTGGTGAAGGTGGAGACGGACGCGGGCATCACTGGATATGCCGATCTGGAGACGCAGCCGCACGTGGCCAAGGCGATTGTCGATGCGCCCTCGGAGGGATCGGTTACCGGATTTCAGGGGCTGCGCTCGGTATTGCTGGGCGAAGACCCCTTCGAGGTCGAACGTCTGTGGCACACGATGTACATGGCGTCTGTGTACTACGGCCGGCGCGGCGCCGCGATGCAGGTCATCTCGGGCATCGATATTGCGCTGTGGGATATTGTCGGCAAGAGCGTGGGGCAGCCGATCTACAAATTGCTCGGCGGCGGATACCGCGATCGCGTGCGGGCGTATGCAAGCACGCTGTTTCGTCCGACGCCGGAGGGAATGCGCGAGGCTGCGGGCCGGTATCTGGAGCAGAGCTTCACGGCGGTCAAGTTTGGGTGGGGTGTCTTCGGACAGGATGCCGAGCGCGATGTTGAACTGGTTGCCGCGGCGCGGGACGCACTGGGCCCCAAAGCAGATTTGCTGGTGGATACCGGCTGGTATGTGCAGCGCACCGCCAAGGAAGCGATTCGGATGGTGAAGAGCCTGGAGCCGTTTCGGCCGTTTCTCATTGAGGAACCGCTCTCGCCGGAGGACTACCAGGGATACGCGCAGCTAGCCGATGCTGTGGAGACGCCGATTGCGTGCGGTGAGCAGGAGGCAACCGAGTGGGGATTTCGCACGCTGATCGAGACCGGCAAGGTGGACGTGATTCAGCCCGATCTCTCTCGTTGCGGCGGATTCACCACGGGCCGCAAAGTTGTGCATATGGCCGAGTTGTACAACCGGCTCTGCATTCCCCATGCGTGGATATCGGATCTGCTGACAGCCGCATCGTTGCACCTGAATGCTTTTATGAAGAGGGCTGCATTCCAGGAATTCAACGTAACCAAGGGGCCGCTGAGCCGCGAGCTTTGCGAGAGTCCGATTCAGCTTGAAGACGGCTATCTTCGGGTTCCACAAGGGCCGGGTCTGGGCGTGACGGTCAACGAAGCAACCATCGACAAATACCGGGTGGAGTGAGACGTGGACAGGCTAAAGGATAAGGTTGCCATTGTGACGGGCGGCGCCAACGGAATCGGACGCGCGATCTGCGAGGTCTTTGCGGCGGAAGGTGCGCATGTCCTGATCGCGGACCTTGAGGAGGAGAGCGGGAACGCACTAGCTGCTGCGTTACGTACGCAGGGAGGCAGTGCCGAGTTTTGCCGCACAGACGTGGCCAATGCGGGCGACGTGAAGCGTGCGGTGGGACAGGTTGCGAAGCGCAACGGGGGCATCGATGTGCTGTGCAACAACGCGGCCTATCTTTCGCCGGAGTTTCACGGCGCGCTCGATGCCACTGATGACGAATGGCGGAGATGCATTGACGTGGCACTGCTGGGCACGCATGCCTTCACGAAGGCGGTGCTGCCGTACATGATCGCCCGGCAGAAGGGATCGATTATCAACGTGGCCTCGATTCAGGCGATGCAGGGGATGATGACGTCGGCTGCGTATACGGCGACGAAAGCTGCCCTGTTGGGCTATACGATGAGTCTTTCCTATGACTACGGCCCGAGCAATATTCGCGCCAATGCGTTGTGTCCCGGCGCGATTCAGACGCGGATTTCAGCAGCGCCAGATAGTCCGCATGGACGCTGGCAGTGCGATCAAACTACGCTGGGGCGCGTGGGAACTCCGAAAGAGGTCGCATGGGCGGCGCTGTTTCTGGCTTCGGATGAATCTTCTTATGTAACTGGCATTACGCTGCCGGTGGATGGCGGTTGGACGTCAAGCGCAGCCCGGAAGCGCGAATAGGTAAAGACAGAAAAACAGCAGTTTGCTCTTCGCGCTCGAGCGTTCGTGCGGAAGTGAGCGGCGGAGCGTTGTCTGCAGAGCTGAGATTGAGAAAGCAGTGGAAAGGTGGGAGGTAACGGAGCATGAAGAGGACTCGAATATTTGCACTCGTTCTCGGGGCGTGGTTTGCAGCCGCTGCCAGTGCGCAGACGCGAACAGCGACGCTCAACCTTGAATTTGGAAGAGACCTGGGCCCCGCAGAGATGGACCATATCTCGCTGGGACAGGGAGGATTGTCGCCCGATCCGATGTGGGACAACCGGATTGCGGAGATTCGCGCTCTGCATCCGCGATTGATCCGGCTCTTTGTGCAGGAGTACTTCGACGTGCTTCCGGAAAAGGGCGAGTACCACTTTGCGCAGTTGGATAAATCGGTGGATGAGATTGTACAGGCGGGCGCCCGGCCGATCATGACCATCACGGTTAAGCCGAAGGCAATCTTTCCCGTGGTCGATCAGGACGTGGTAGAGCCCCCGGATTACGCACCATGGAAAGAGTTGATGGTGCATATGGTGGAGCATTACAAGGAACGTGGCTTGAGCGGCCTCTATTGGGAAGTGGCAAACGAGCCGGACATCGGTGAGATTGGCGGATCGCCTTCGCGCTTCACACCGGACAACTATCCGCGTTTTTATCAACACACCGCCGAAGCTATTCTGAGGGCCGACCCGACGGCGCATGTGGGCGGCCCTGCGCTGGCCGGGTGGACCTCGCCGATCTTGCCCGCGCTGTTAGAGTACTGTGACAAGAACAAGGTTCCGCTCAGCTTTGTTTCGTGGCACGGCTACAACAGCAATCCGAAGGCCTTTGAGGCGTCGACCGAAGGTGTAAAGGCGTTGCTGGCAAAGCATCCCTCGCTGCATCCCGAGTTGATTCTCGATGAGTGGAATATGGCTCTCACGGTTCCTCCGAAGGACACGCGCATCCAGCCGGCATTTGTGTTGGAGACGGCGTGGCGGATGAAGCGGGCAGGAGTCACCTACTCGTGCTACTACCACATCCGCGACTACCACGTGGACCGCGACCTGTTCGCAAAGTTCTTCTCGTTCAAGGGAGCGTCTTTCATGGCGAACTGGTGGAACCGCATGCCGCAATACGACGGGTTGTTCGACTACCAGAACGTGATGCGGCCGGCGTACTTCTCCTTCGCGCTCATGGCGCGGGAGACAGGTGACAAGCTTGAGGTTGAGTCGAATGACGATTCCGTGCACGCATTTCTCACATGGGACGAATCGTACGGAATCTACAACCTTCTGTTCTGGAACTTTTCGGACAAGCCGGTTACGGTCAAACTGCAGCCCTCTGGACTGAAGGGCGCCTGGGTGGCGAAGAGACGCATGCTGGATGCCGAATCACCATCGGGAGACGAAAATGCGCGGCTGCGACCTATCGACGATAGGACACTCGATGGCGCAAAGGGCGCGGTTACTGTGCAGTTGGGTCCATATGGAATTCAAACCTGGATGCTGGAGAAGGCGCATCAGGATTAGGCGAGTTATGGTCTCCGAATGGGCGCGGAATCCTGGAAACAAGTCCGCGCCATTTTTGGGGATCATTTTATGTCTGGACGAGATTTAGAGAAATAGTGGTATTACCGTGGCAAAGAACATAGCTGCTTGACCGGGCTACCCTTCTCAGCCCGAATCCAAATAGGCGTCAAAAGACTACTCGTTTGATTTACAGCACTCCATACTTTGCGTAAACATCGCGCAGGTAAGCACCCTTCAGCAGTTCTGCACGGCTTCCATTCTCTTTCTTCACTTTATCTGTCGCTTTTTCAATCACTGCCGGCAGACCCGCAAATGGAATTGCGATGACGCCGTCGTAATCGGCAACGATCAAATCGCCCGGCTGCACGAGGACACCGGCGCAATCAACAGGCACATTGTAGTCAATGATTGCACCACGCCCCTTGGAGTCGACAGGCTTAATCCCGCGCGCAAATACGGGAAAGCCAAGGCTCTGAATCTTGCGCACATCGCGCACCAAACCGTCGACAACCGCACCGCGTGCACCGCGCGCACGCGCTGCAGTGGAAAGCAGCTCGCCCCATGGCGCATTCTGCAGGGAGCCGCCGGTCGATGCCACCACAACCTCGCCCAACAGAACGGAGTCGAGCGCCTCGATCTCCATTTCATAGGGATTTTCGGGTATGTGATACATATCAACGCATGAGAAAGTCCTTGCCCATCCCGCAAACCGGTCGTTCTCAGAGAGTGGACGGATAAATTCGCGTAAAGCCTGATCTCGATATCCAAGTTCGTCAAGCGAATCTGAGATGACAGCTGTATAGAGGTTCTCTTCTATGTATTGGAATAGCTCCAGGTCTGACGGAGTTGCGGGGGTTCTCTCAATGCGTGCCGACTGGTTGTTCATTTGCAAAGCTTATCGGGAAACCATGAATAGAAGTGTGAAGACAACCGTGTCTTTGTGCAGAGTGTCCGATACCGAGGACGATTCGAAAGATTCATGGGTAAACCATGCCATCGCCGAACTGCGGGAAAGAACTGTGCGAGGGGGAGTAGATCGGCACCGGAGTGTCTACCCGGCCTTGAGCGATCGCCGATCATTGAAACTCGAGTCTAAGTGATGGGCAAGGGCGGAGGCGGCTTTAGTCACCCGTGAGGCTCTTGCCGTAATGTCGTCCAACTGCGCAGTTGTTCCCGAGATACTGATAGCAGCCATCACGCGGCCACTGCTGTTGTAGATCGGCGCACCAATGCATCGAACACCGATTTCCTCCTCCTCATCGTCCACCGCATATCCGAGCTGCTGAATTCGGTCGCATGCGACGCGGAGCTTTTTCAGCGTAGAGATGGTGTTCTCGTTGTACCGCATCAATCCCTGCCGATTGACGAGGAGATCTATTTCGGAGGATGGAAGACCAGCGATGAGCGCTTTGCCAAGCGCGGTGCAATGCAGGCCCATCCTCTTGCCAACCCACGTAGCAAGCTTCGGAGCTCCTGGAGGCTCAATGCGATCGATTAGGATCGCTTCGCCGTCCTCGAGCACTGCGAGGTGTACAGTCAGGCCGGTATCTTGCATGAGTTGATAAAGGATAGGAGCGGAACTGCCACGCAGGCCTGCTCCATTGAGCGCCATATTGGCAAGCGAATGCAATCTAAATCCTAAGTGATAGCGGCCCGTCTCTTCGTCGCGCTTTACATAGTCGCAGCGTTGAAAGGTGAGCAAGAGTGCATGCGCTGTGCTGCGCGGCAATTGCAGCTTTTGTACAAGATGCGAAAGTGTTACGCCGCGCCGGGATTTCGCTAACTGCTCCAAGATGAGGAGCCCACGTTCCAGCGCCGGCACAGACTGGGTTCTCGGTTCCGTCCAAGTGCTCATAGCACACTATAACGTCAACACAAGATAAAGAACCACAGAAGAAACTCAGAGCTGTCCAGCTAATCGAACAAAATTGCCGGCGGTTTGAGTCTGCATATCCTTTGGAAGAGTCTACGCAATAGATAGGGATTTCCATGTACAGCGTGATCCGAACATCGGCGGAGGTTCGTGTTTCTACGCGTTGGTGTTGGGCATGAGGTCTTCGTGAAACGCTGTTCCATCAAAATTGGCGGCTTCCGTTCGACAGGCCGGACGGATTCAGGCAAAACACCTTGCGATGGGGTTAAGAGAAGCCCTCATTCATTGCAGAATTGCTTCACACGTTGCAGCACATTGTCTCGCTGGATTACTGCAAGACAGTTTTGGATAAGGAGAGGTCTATGAAGCGAACCATCATATCAATTGCCCTTCTTCTGCTGACGGCATGCGCTTGTTTGCGGGCTCAGATTGCAAACGAAGCAGCAGTGCTCGGCACAGTGAAGGATCAGAGTGGTGCAGTAATTCCAGGCGCAGCCGTAACAGTACGCAATCTGGATACTGGCTACACGAAATCGGCGACTTCCGATGCGGCAGGCAATTTTGAAATTCTTGCTCTGCCTATTGGCCCTTATACCGTAAACGTTACGGTGCAAGGCTTCAAGACCTGGACGCTGAACCGTATTGTGCTGCAGATTGGAGAGCGCAGCAGAATTGCTCCCGCACTTACCATTGGCGCGCACACCGAACAGGTCACAGTAACATCGGAAGGCGAACAGCTTCAGACCGAGCAGGCATCGGTGGAAACGGTGGTTCAGCAAAAGCAGATCGCTGATCTTCCCCTGGATGGACGGAACACGGTACAACTTGTCAGCCTGGCACCTGGTATGCAATACACCGGGCAGGCCGGCGGGCAGTTCGGCGCAGAGCGCGGGTCGACCGTGCAGGGTGTTGGCGTGCAGAGCGGCCAGACGCAGTTCACCCTGGACGGCTTCAATGCGAATGGAAGCATGGATGAAGGCGCAACTGCAATCCCCAGTGTAGATACGATTGCAGAGTTCAATGTCAAGGAATCGAATTTCAGCGCCGAATATGGTCGTGACCCCATGCAAATTGTGATGGTGACTAAGTCAGGCACAAATGAATACCACGGTTCTTTGTGGGAATTTGCACGTAACAATGACTTTGCGGCGCGCAACTACTTTTCGACCAGCACCCCGAAATTAATTCAGAATCAGTTTGGCGCTGCGGGTGGCGGCCGCATCATTCGCGATAAGACATTCTTTTTTGCCAGCTACGAGGGGATGCGTATTCGCCAGGATGCGATTTTCAATAGTACGGTGCCATCTTCCGAGATGTTGAATGGAGACTTCTCCAGCGTATCTACACCCATCATCGATCCGGATACCGGTCAGCAGTTTCCGGGCAATCAAATTGATCCGTCGCGCTTCAACTCCGCATCGACATATCTGATGCCATACCTGTTACAACCGAATTCTTCAGACGGACGTTTCCATTACAACGCTCCAACCAAGACTGACTCAGGATCGGCAACGGTACGGCTCGATGACAACATTACGGACAAGCAGCGCATTTACGGACGCTGGGTACGATTTGACAGTCCGCAGTTGTTCTATGGATACAGCCCTTCGGTCTACGAGACAAACAAAACCGTGCAGAACAGCTTCGGCATCAACTACTTCTACACCATCACGCCTCACACTCTCTTCTCCATCTCTGTTGGTTATCAAAAGTCCAACAACACTTTTGTCAGTCCGGGTGTGGGCACCGAGAATTTAACAGACGAAGCGGGCATTCAGGGATTTCCCACACTGGGGCGTGAAAGCGCAATCGGCCTGCCCACAGTAAACATCAGCGGATACACAGGCTTTGGAGAACTCTGGGGCGTTAATGGACGGCTTTGGTCGCATAGCTGGAATGGCAAGACTAGCCTCAATCTTGTGCGCGGTAAACATCTGATCGATGTTGGTTGGGAGTACGACAATCGCGCCGTGTATGGTTCTCATGCGTCATTCGCTGCACGCGGAAGCTTTACGTTCAACGGCCAATACACAGGCAACGGTCTTGCGGACTATCTGCTTGGCCTCACTTCATCTGGCGGCCGCAATTATCCTCTGGCTCCCTTTGGCGTGCAGAGCGCGCCATACTCGGCATGGTTTGTGCAGGACACCTATAAGGTCACGCCCTCACTCACACTGGATCTGGGCCTGCGTTATGACCGCTGGTTTGCAAAGCGCTCGGTCGCCGGCAATGCGGCAACATTTGATCCAACACTGGGCAAAGTGATTGCAGGCGTGGATGAGAACGGGCAGGTGGATTTGTCCGCTCAGCCTGAGGCGCAGTATCTGGCAGTGGCCACAGCCGGACTATGGGTTCCTTCGAATACTGTGGGGATCCCCGCAGGCTTATTCCAGCCCAATGGTTTTCTTTCTCCACGCATTGGAGTCACGTGGCGTCCAGGTGGCCGGTCAGATTTCGTGGTGCGTGGCTCGTATGGCATCTTCACAAGCAGTTTCCAGGGCAACATCGCAGCATCGTCGATTGTTGGACCTCCTTACTGGGGTTATGAAACCCCAAGTTGGAGTGCATCCTCAAAGCAAAATTGGCAAACTGCGTTCTCAGCCGACCCGACAAGTTTCAGTACGCCCGGTGTAGCGGCTCCTGCCTGGAACGTGAAAGCACAGAAGACACACGAGTGGAACGTCTCTATTCAGCATGCATTTCCGCTGCAATCGACGCTCACACTTTCCTATGTAGGCAACCATGTTTCAGACGGAATTTCGGGGCAATCCTATGACGATGTCCCGGCGGGCGAATACAGCGATCTACAGGCGGCAAGGCCATACCCAGATCTGAGTAGTGTCGTGCTGTACCAGAACATGGGCAGTTCCTGGTACAACGGCCTGCACGCGAAGTGGGAACGGCGGTTTACCCAGGGTTTTACTTTTACTGCGGCATATGCCTACAGCAAGCTCATGCTCGATAACCTTGCTTCGTGCATTTACTGCAATGTACAGCCCTACACTCCAGAGGGCTATAACCGTGGCCGCTCACCAAATGACTTCACGCATATCTTGACCGTGAATTCCGTGTACGAGTTGCCGATCGGACGTGGCAGAACATTCCTGTCCGATATCAATCGTTTCGCGGATTTGGCAATTGGAGGATGGGAGCTAAGTGGGATCTACTCGTATACGTCCGGTTCTCCCCTAACGTTCGACGTGCCTGGTGCTACGCTCGGCAACGGCTATGATACGCGTCCCAACCTTGTCGGAAGTCTTTCTGTCTCTGACCCGGGTCCAAATGGATGGTTCAACCCAGATGCCTTGAGCGCTCCGGACCTCTACACCTATGGCGATTCGGGTATGGGCGTGATCAATGGCCCAGCAACCAAGGGTTTGGATATGGGGCTGTTGAAAAACTTCTTTATAACTGAAAATAAGTACTTCCAGTTCCGCTGGGAAATCTTCAACGCTCCAAACTTTGTGAACTTCGGCAATCCCAATACTTCGATTGGGCAGTCGACAACAGGACAGATATTCTCTGCCGGAGCGCCGAGGGAGATTCAACTCGGTCTCAAGTTCATCTTCTAAGGAAGGATGTAACACGGAAGCACTGAAAAGGGCCGCTCCTGCGGCCCTTTTATTTTCCTGAAGGTGCATGCACTATGCGTCGCGTGCAATCACAAATAGCGTTTCTCCCTGCTGGCAGGTCGCAATGGCGCGCATCATGATTAGAACACCATTGCGCCTGGCGAGCAGCTCCAGCGCAGGTGCGGTGTGATCCGAGAAGTCATGCAGGAGGCCGACGATCTGTCCCTCGCGTACGTCATCACCTAGATCGACCAGAGGTTCCCATATACCTGCCTTCGGGCATGAAAAATAATCCTCTAGATTGCGTGCATCCACAAGGCGAGGCGCCGTGGGACGCTGAGAATCGATTTTGACGACTTCACCTTCGAGCATTCCATAGTGCTTGAGAACGTTGCGAATGCCTTCAAAGGCATGCCGTACGCCGATGCGGTTGACGCCTTCGCCATGCCCAAATTCTCCACCGAGAGCAATTTTGCCGTCTGCTTCTGCCTCATCGGTCAAAAGGCCGGAGGCCATCTGGCTGGAATAGACGAGCATGAAGGGAGGATCGAACAATGCTGCCGCAGCGGCGATTTCGTGAAACTGCGCCGGGTCCGGCACGGGGTGGAACGAGGTGCAAAGTGCAAAGCCCCCCTCACGGCCGCCGGCATGCAGGTCAACGACAATGCGTACTTGAGGAAAGACCTGGCGCTTGACGAAGTCCGCGATGCGATAGGAGATGCTTCCGCGTGGATTGCCGGGGAAGGCGCGATTCATGTTGACGTTGTCCAGTGGCGAAATCCTCTGGTTGGCCGTGCACGCGCTTTCACTCAATTGCGGCATCAGGATGATGCGTCCGCAGATGTCTTCCGGCTCGAGTTGCTGGCAGAGATGCTTGACTGCAACCTGGCCCTCCCACTCGTTGCCATGTGTGCCTCCGAATGCGGCAAGGCCGGGAGGCTCGACGCCGGGCGCAGGCTTGCGGTAGCCGTTGATGATCGTGATGGGTACAAGCGAATTGCCCCAGCTCGAATCCAACGGGAAGGCGAGGCGATAGTGGTGCTTTCCCGGCTTGTCGAAATCAATTTGAGAAAGATCGTAAACGATCGGCAGAGTCATTCGATTCTCCTGATGTGCGCGCTGCGTGGCGGCACTGGATAACCTTCTATGGTAGCGGGCAGGCGATTTCCCCTTTGCTGTTGGAGCATCATCCGTCCTGTGGACTGGACAATTTTCCGTTGTAGTGAGTGGTGTGCCTCAGTGCACTGCGGATGCGAATGCTAGATTCAAAAGAACCGGCCGCGCACTGCGCATTGCGTACAGCCTTTTCGGTGCGAGGGCCCCGCCATCAGGAGAAACGATGCCTCTGGGATATCTCTACATGATCCTGTCCTTGACGTCGTTCGGCCTGATCGGGATTACAGCGAAATTTGCCGACACGCGCAACTGCAGGCCAAGCGCCATATACACAATGGCCTATGCATGGTCGCTGTTGTTTGGGGCGCTGTTTGTTCTTGTGTCTCGTCACGGAGACTTCCACGTACCGGCGGTGGTATATGCGATTGCACTGCCCTTTGGTGCTGCAGGCGCCATCGGCGGCATCGTCTTCATGTCCGGCATTCGCTACGGGAAAATCTCGACAAGCTGGCTCATCATCAACCTGTCGGCGGCGATTCCCGCCGTTGGTTCGATTGCCATTTACCATGAGCAGGTCAGTCCCAGAAAGATTGCCGTGCTGATATTGGCTGTGGTCGCCGTTCTGCTGTTGTGGAAGGACAAGCAGATGGATGAAGCACGTGCAACGCAAACCGCACAGGTACCGGGAGACTCCGCATGAGCAGGAATTCGACCTGGATGCGCCTCATGCTCATTGCTTTCGTGGCCAATGGGCTGGGCCCCTTCGGGCTCAAGATCATGGCCGAGAAGGGACTGTCGGAGACATACCACTTCCAATACCTGCTCTGGTGGTATGCCGGCGGGTTTGTATTCTGTCTTGCGGCCTTTCTCATCGAGCGAGTACGTCTGCAACCGCGCGAAGTGGTCATGGCATTCGGCATCGGCGCGGGCAGCTTTGGCGGGCAGCTCTTCAGCCTGATGGCGCTCGAAAAAGGCGTACCCGGCTATATTGTCTTTCCGGTTACAACCGGAGGCAATCTTTTCCTTGTGGCGGCTGCCGGAGTGTTCCTGTTTCGTGAGCGTATCGGTAAATACGGCATTGCTGGAATTCTGGTGGGAGTTCTTGCGCTGGTTTTGCTAAGTCTCGGATGACGAGTTCGGCTTGACCTGCAGGCGCAGGCTCCAGCGGGCGCTTGCTCCGGGAGCGATGGAGGGATATGTAACCGGCTCCGGCTGGCCGAGCAGATCGCTTGCCGTGGTGCACGGTTCAATAGCGATGCAGCGGAACGGCTGCGCCGGGTTTCGCGGAAATCCAAAATTGTTGAACCAGATGCCCAGCGCGGGAAGCTCTCGCGCGTCGAAGCTGAAATGCAGGGTATGCGTGGGTAGCCTGAGCGCGCACCATCCTTCACTAAATCCGGTGAGGAAGATTTTCAAGGTGGTTCCATGCGGGATCCATTCGCGTGAAAGATCGATGGATTTCCAATGCGGCCAGGTTGTGCTTTTTTCATCGGGCGGGAAGGTCGTGAGCGCAATCGGCCCGGAAGGGAGAAACAGTTCAAAGGCATCCGGTACTTCAATCAGTGGATGGGCCGACCAGAGATAGCGGAACGGAGACCGGCTCTGGTTCTCGACGCAATAAACCAGCTCCAGAGTACGCTCATCGGCCAAGCGCACAGTTTTCGAGGCTACATAAGGGATGGCGATTCCCGTGCGCGTGAGCGTGGCTGCGTGCCCGGAGTGCGCGGCGATCTGCCATTCGCCGTGTGTCCATTCTCCAAGATCGGGAAGCGGCGTTCCGTTCCACGGCGCATCGGGGTAGATACAGGCGGCGACGTTGGGAAAGCAATCGTCCATTCCGCTGGTGTCGTGCTGAAGCCAGTCGCCCTCGAGTGGGATTGTGCAATAGGGCTTCCGCGGTGAAATCAGAAGCGCGCGCTTCACCTCATGATCGCGAATTTGTCCGATTTTTCCGCCAACCTCGGGAAGAATCTCAACCTCCAATTTGGACGATGCGATCCGAAGCATCATGCCTCCTTACACAACTGACTCCACCATGATGTCAGTTTTCGCCCCGGGTAACGTGCCAGAATCAGCCAGCCGGGCTCGCTTTATGTCCTGAATATTGGATAAGAAGGCCTCGCGCTGATATGTATCCATTCAAACGCAGTAGCGAAACGGGAGAGCATGGATAGGAAATGAATCGATGGAGTAGGAGAGATGGAAAATTGAAGGCTACAGGACCAATGAGGAACCTTGGGCGGGCAATCGACTATGGTCTGCCATCCGAAGCTGGTGCTTTGTCCTCGCGCCGGAGGGCGCTTTTGTGGTTTCTATATCTGTTGTTCACTGCGTTCAGTCTCACATCTGTTTCTGCGGAGACAACAAGGAGTCTGACGATTCATCTTTCCCTGGGATATGGCGCGGAGTATGCCAGTCCTTTCCATGTTCGTATTGCGCCGGCGGGCGGAGTAGACCTCGCTACACAGGAACCGTGGACGGGAGATGCCGGAGCCGGTCATATCGCGACGCACTCGTTTCAGATTGCGTATCCCGATCAACCGGTCAGAACGATCCAGGATCTGCATGTGATCTGGGGCGATTTGATTGCGCACAGCGACGCCGATACGGTGCGGCGGCTGACACAGGACCCAGCCTGGCAGCAAGACGCGCGCAAGATCACCATTCTGCTGAATCGCGAAGGAACAAAAGGCTTCACGCTCACCATCGATCAACTGCTTCGCTGCAAGGCATTCTGGGTTCCTTCGCTTCATCTGTTTCTGTCCACCGGGGACAGGCCGATTTCATTCGCGGACTATCAGCGCCAGATTGCGCCGTACCGGGGCGACCGCATCCTCGAGCAAGTGCACCGCGGCCCGGAGGCCAGCTACGCCGAATTCGCAAAGAAATGGCAGAACATGGGCGACCCGGCGTACACGCATCCGGTGCAGGAGGGACCTGGCCACATCGTCGGCCTGGGCTGGGATGGATCGATTGCAAAGTTCGGAATCGATCGTGGCGCGGGTGTGTGGAGCGACGAAGGCAATCCGGATCAGTTTCGGTTCTGGTTTGAGTTCGCCCATCTCGCCGAGGGCATCATTCCTTACTGGAAGAGCCAGACGCTGTACGACGGGCTGCCCGTAATGACAACGACTCTGGTGCGCGATGGGGTGCGCTACGAGATCGAGCAGTTTGCCTGGCCGCTTAATAGAGTGCCACAGCAGCGAGTCGGCGATCTGAAGATGCTGCTGATGCAGCGCGTGCGCATGACAGACCTGACTGGAACCACGAGAACCATTCCCGTCACGATGGTGCACGAGCGCAAGATTTCGGGCGAGAAAGAAACGCCCGTTGTGGCTGAACACAGGAGCGGGCAAATTCTGTTTCGCGGCGCCGCCGATCATGGCGTTCTTTTGGACGTGGATGCAGGCGATGCGAAGGTCGCATGGGCCGGCATGCAGGAGCAGGGCCAGAAGATGAAGGGGTTGACGATCACCGCTTCTGTGACTCTGCCGGCACATGGCGAGAAAAACCTGTACGTGACAATGCCGTCTCCGGCTCTCGATCCCGCGGATATTCCGGCGCTTCTGGCTACCAGCTACGACGATGCGCGCACGCGGGTGCTGAATTTCTGGTCGAGCTATATCAGCCGAGGTGCGCAGTTCGATGTGCCAGAGAAGGCCGTGAACGATCTGT
The DNA here is from genome assembly GCA_035550015.1 of Occallatibacter sp. Classification (GTDB taxonomy): domain Bacteria; phylum Acidobacteriota; class Terriglobia; order Terriglobales; family Acidobacteriaceae; genus Telmatobacter. Next base: position 109,376 of record DASZRJ010000018.1, read on the forward strand.
TTCGCGCGAGCCTGTGGCATGCACTGATGCTGCCGCGCTTTTATCCCGACGGCCACATGGATTTGCCGTATTCTGACTTCGCCTACGGGCAAACAGGTACGCCGTGGCCCATCAACCAGGCTGTCTACGTAGATTACATGCTCTATGGTCTGCGTGGGTACAACGACGTTGCTCTGCGCGAAATAGAAGCAATTTACAAGAACAATCAAGAGCCGAACGGCCATGTGGACGGCTTTGCGCATTGGCTTGCTTACACCCCAGGCATGCTGTATGCAGTTGCACAGAACTATTTGCTCTCAGGCGACCGGGAGAAATTCGAGAAGGAGTTGCCGCAGACTCTCGCGGCTCTGGATTGGTCGCTGGCGGAGATCAAGCGTGCCGCATCTTCGTCCGGTCCAACACAAGGCATGGTGCGCGGTCCGTTGAACGATCTGACTGGGCCGGGCTACTGGGCGTTCAATCAGGCATGGCTGTATGCCGGTGTCGAACGGATGGGCGAGGCGCTGGAGCGTGCTGGAAATCCGCGTGCCGCCGAATGCCTGCGCGTTGCACACGACTATCGCGAGGCGATTAAGCGCGCGATGCAAATCGCAAGCGTGCGTTCTCCGCTGGTGGAGTTACGCGACCATACATGGATTCCCTATCTGCCGTCGGAGATTTCGGAGGCGGGGCGGAATTACAGCCTGTGGTATCCGTCCGATGTGGATGTGGGCGCCACGCACCTGCTGCGTCTGCAAGCGCTGCCCCCTGACGGCGCGCTCGCCGACTCGCTCTTGAACGATCATGAGGACAATCTCTATTTGCACGGCTGGGGATTGGCGAATGAGCCTGTGTACGATCAGCAGGCAACGGCATATCTGCTACGCGACGATCCCAAGGCTGCTATTCGCACCTTCTATAGTTTGATGGCCGGCGGCTTCAGTCAGGGGGTGTATGAGCCGGTCGAGCATCGCTGGCGGTGGGGGCAGTATTTTGGGCCACCAAGCACGGATGGTGCATGGTTTGAGCTGTACCGCAACATGCTGGTGCGCGAGAGAGATACGCACACACTGCTGCTGTGCCAGGCCGCGCCGCGCGCCTGGCTCAACGACGGCAAGACGATTCAGGTAAAGCGTGCGCCTACCTGGTTTGGCAATCTTTCGATGAAGGTCGAAAGTCATGCGGCATCCGGCACAATTCGAGCAAGTTTTCAACTGGAAGCACGCCAGACAGGTGTAACCGTTCTGTTCCGTCTCCGCCATCCAGAAGAGAAAAGCCTCCGCGGGGTAATGGTCAACGGACAGCCGTGGACAGACTTTGATCCGAAGCAGGAATGGATCAGAATACCCAACACAGATTCACGGCCTTACACCATCGTTGCCACCTATTGAGGATCACCACATGTTCATCAAGCTCTCGCACAATCTATCCGAATCCACACCGTTTTACAGTGCAATGCCCGGCCCGAGCCTCGATCAAATCTATGACATCTGCAAGGGAGACCCCTGCAATTCCTTTTACTTCACCAGCAGCAATCATGCAGGCACGCATGTGGATGGCCCGCGCCACTTCAACCCTGAGGGACGGCGGATTGCGGAATACGATCTTTCAGAACTGGTCTTCCAGCATGTCGCAGTTATCGATATTGATGTACGCGAAAAGCACTTGATTGTGCCGGAGGATCTGACGGGCTGCGCGGCTCTGCCAGATAACTGTGAATTGCTATTGCTGCGCACGGGCTTCAGTAGGTTTCGGATGAACGCAACGAAATATGTTGAAGAGTCTCCAGGGTTTTCAAAGGCGGCGGCCCTCTACCTGATGGAGCGCTTCAAAAACCTGAAAGCACTCGCGGTTGACTTTGTTTCGATCGCTGCAATGGCGCATATGGATGAAGGATGCGAAGCACACCGTGTGTTCCTCGGTTGTAAGGGATACTCTGAACGCTCTATTTTGCTGGTTGAAGATGCGCTTCTACCCAGGCAATTGCCTTTTTTGGAACGAGCCTTTCTTATCCCGTGGTTCTTCGATGGCCTCGACAGTGCCCCGTGCACATTGTTTGCTGAAACGGCATTCAATTCGAAACACAATGTCTGAGAAATAGCCCTTGATCTGATTATTTCCTGGTCGTTTTTCGCTCACATGGTACCAATTGAGCCCGGCCCGTTACCGTCGTTGGGCTAATAAAAGTGATGCCGTTCGCAGGTCAGTTTTGTCCCCTACTGAAATTTTGACCTTACGATACAGACTTGAAATTCGCAGAGGTTCTCCCTCATGGGGTTAAAGCCCTCCTCCGGGCACCAGCAAACTATAGTTCGAACCTATTCTTTTCACCACAAGTTCAGTTATTCAAACAAGCATCGACAACTTATCTAGACTTAACATCGGATATGAAATACACATCAAAGCTCAGAGGAGCAGATTAAAGTCTTCCCTGCTCCCCTTTGCCAAGCGTACTTCACTAGAAAGTAAAGCGGAAAACCATCTGCATGAGTCTTGGGTCGCCATCCAAACTGCGGATTGTATTAAAGTTTGAAGCGCCAAGTGTTGACGATGGGTTGCCGAAATTGGCGTGGTTCAGCAAATTCTCTGCCTCTGTCCGCACGGTCAGGTTGTACCGCTCCAGAATGGAAAATGTCTTCTGCAGGGCGAAATCGACCTGCGAGAACCCGGGACCACGCAGAATGTTGATTCCGGAATTGCCGTACGTGTAGTCCGGCGGAGTGCTGAAAGCATCGGCATTGAACCAGTTGTCGATTGAACGCCCCCCTTTCGGATCGTTGGGGTCGCCGTTGTCATAGGTAACATTTGCACGGCTCGCGTTTAGATCGTCGTTCATAATCTGTGACGATGCCACAGAGAACGGCAAACCGCCACGCAACTGCACAATACCGGATGCCTGCCATCCTCCGATAACGACTCGTGCTGCCGTTGGAAGCGTCTGTGCCCGTGGCAAATCATAGATCACAGCCGTTACCCACTGCTGGCCATAGTCAGAAGCCAACCGCCCGTACGAGTAGCTGTAGTTGTAAGGGTTCGTAATGCCGTTCTGGCCGTAGCTATGCTCGACGGTCAGACTGCTTTGCACAGAAAGCCCATGAATGGCCCGCTGGTGAACAGTTACTTCAAAAGCGTTAAAGTAAGACTGACCCGCATAGACCGTTCCGGTACCTTCGGCCAAGTTGGGATAAGGACGACGGGCGTTGATGTCTCCAGGCCCTGGCGTGGGAAAGTTCAACTGATACCCTTCATCAAGGCCATGGGCATGGTTTCCCTCGTACCCAATTTCAAGTACCGTACGCTTGAACGGCAGCACCTGAATATTGGCTCCGAACTTGTCCACGATGGGCGTGTCGTAATGGTTTTGATAGTAGACAGGGGCGATATCCGTTGAGCCCAGTTCATCGTAAGCGCCGCCGGTTGGGAAACCACCGGTTATCTTCACAGGATTCGCCGTATCGCCGATTACCTGTAACTGATAGCTGAATGGTGCTCCCGTCATGTTATTCATGCCGAGCAAGACAGATGGCGCAAAGAAACGTCCATAGTCGGCCCGAAAAACCAGATTGGGAGCAATGGAATACGCCAGTCCGACGCGAGGAGCAAAATCGACATGGTCGTTATGCGGATACACCTGCGACGGAGAAACATACTGGTAGTTGGCAGGCAAAACAGCACCAGGCAGTCCAACAACATTTTCCACGTAAGCCTTTGTCGTATCCGGAACCAGAATCCTGCCCGTGTCCAAATCAAAGTTCGTGGTTAGATCGCCCATATTCAGCCAGTTTGGTGAATATTCATAACGCAGTCCAAGGCTGATATTCAGCTTTCGCGTAATACGCCATTCGTCCTGAACAAAGGCTGACCATGCATTCTGGTAGAGCCTTGTCTTGTCACCATAGTTGTAGGTGGTCAAGGTACTCACGTAGCCAAGCAGGCCTTCGGCTGTACCTGTAAGATTGCTGGGCCTCTTTGAAGTGACCGAGGCAACTGTCGCATAACCATCAATGGAAAACTTGAGACCTCCCGGAGGAGCACCACCGCCGACGCTGTTGTGCTGGCGAGTCGTATCGGCTCCAATTTTGATGGTGTGATGCCCTGTGTGCCAGGTCAGATTGTCCATGAACTGCAATGAGTTTTGCCACAACACGTATGGGTTAGGAAGAGTGGTTAGTGGACGAACCGCCTTGGTCGATCCGATATTGCGGAAGGAGACTGTCGGAAAACCGTTCTGTACGAAACCGCCGGGAACTTCACCCAGTTCTTCGATCGCGGTGTCATTGAGTGGAGTATTGCCGTCGTGGATGTAGTTCCAGCCAATGCGGACTTCATTCAGAAGGTTCGGCGAGAAGATGTGTGTCTCATTGAGACCGGCATTGTATCCATCCAGCAAGCCTTTTCCGCCAATCCAGTTTCCGGGAATCCAACCGCTCCTGTCCTTCTCCGAGTGCTGCTTGGAAAAACGCAGAGTGAGCGTGTCGTTTTGTGTGAGGTTGAAGTCTGTCTTGATGTTGTAGGTATCGCGCGTGTCGTTGTTTTGTTCAGTAGCAAGAAAATTGTCGAGCACGGCTGGATTGGGGTCGGTGTAATTCGGAAGCGGGAAGATACTGGCAAGCCGCGCCATGAGGGGATCGATGCGATCCTGGGGAATGATATTTCCCGGAAACGCCGTACGGTTGCCGTTGCTGTCTGTTGTTTCCGGATCGTATACGGTCCATCCGCTCTGGCTGAAGTCGCCCTCACGCTCGAGCTTTGTAGGTGTGGTTTCGTAATCGATCACGCTCTGTGGCTGTCGCAGTCCCTCAAAGGCAAAGAAGAAAAATGCCCGGTTGCGCACGATGGGACCGCCGCCGCCCACGCCATACAAGTTGCGCCGCAAGGCCGGCTTGTCTGGACTGGTTCCGGAAAAATCATACGGGCGTGCGTTGAATACATCATTCTGAATGTAGTCATACGCGTAGCCATGGAAATGATTGGTTCCACTGCGCAGCGCAACATTCACGATACCGCCGCCCGCGCGCCCGAACTCGGCAGAGTAGCCATTTGTCTGAATGGCGAACTCCTGAATTGCATCCATTGGAGGCACCGAATTCATGCCGCCTGTGAGAGCGACATTGTTGGAGATGCCGTCAAGGATAAAGTTATTCTGGCCGGCATTGATTCCATCGGACTGCATCGATTCACCGCCGGAGAAGTCGCCGATTCGGTCGCCGCCCGCATTCGGCCAGCGGCGATAGGTTCCTGGAGTAAGTACCTGCAGACTGAGAAAGTTCCGGTCGAGCGAAGGTAGCGCGTCCAGTTCCTTACGCGTAATAACGGTGCTCACTTCTGTGGTATCGGTATTCAGCAATGGCGCGTCACTGGTTACTTCCACGGATTGGTTCACAACGCCGGTCTGCATCTTAAAGTCCACACGGACGCGGGCCTTTACGGTCAATTCAATCGGCCCTTCGATGTCGGTTTTGAATCCATTCATCTCAGCGGAGATGCTGTAAACGCCAACCGGAAGATTCGCGATTACGTATTCACCTGAACTGTTGGTAACGGTTTTTCTTGGAAAATTGGTTTGCGTGTTGGTAACTACGACATGTGCACCGACCAGCGCACGTCCGGAAGGATCGACAACCACTCCTAAAACACTGCCTTCTGTTGCCTGTGCTGACGCGAGCATGGGGAACAGCAATGCGAGCAGAACAAGTATGTATTTCAAACAGGTACCCCCTCAAAGTCGGCACGCAAACCTGCGTTGCCGCTGAGGGCACCCTAATCAAGAATTGTGAACAAGCAATGTCGATGATGTTGCGTGAATCTTAAAATGAATTACAGATGATTTTTCCCTGAACTTTTCGTCATCTAAGTCCTTTGCGCTCCCGCGCGGCCATCCTCAACAACAAAACTTGCGCGCGTCTGAATGGGGGCGCCTGGCCTGCTCACGTACGGCACAATGCGATAATCGCTCGTCCATTCCTTCGGCGTAATGACACACCGCACATACCCGCGCTGCGAATTGTGAAACTTCACCTGGGGATTTTTGGCCAGAATCGGCGCGAACTCCGGAGCGACATCGGCCCCGTCTCCGCCTGAAGTCAGCGAAGTGCCTGAAAATTCCGATGCAACCACTGCGGAGCGTTCCTTGCCCGGGTTGCGCTGCACGTCAAGCACCCAGTTGTTATGGTTGTCACCGCTGAGAACCACCACATTCTCCAGCCGTTTATCCACGATGCTCTGGATCAGGCGTTTGCGTGCCTGCGGATATCCATCCCACTTGTCCATCATGTATTCGTCCACTGCAGTGCGGCTTACATCGATTTGAGAAAAGATAATCTGCTGCGCCAGTACATTCCAGCGCGCCCCGGCAGCCTTCCCTTTCACAAGCTGCCGGTTCAGCCACGCTTCCTGCACATCGCCCATCATCGTCGATGGGCCTTCGCGCGCCGGACAGGATGGCTTAACGCCGTCGCCGCACGGCTGATCGGTTCGATACTGACGAGTGTCTAACAAATGTATGTCGGCCAGCCTGCCAATCCTGAGCGTGCGATACATCGTCATGTATGCATCGTGTGGCTGCACCGCAAGCCGAAATGGCATGTGCTCGTAATAGGCGCGGTATGCCGCTGCTCGTCTTTCTTTGAAGCCAGGAACCTGCGACGCCTTCTCCGGAATAAACCCGGCATAGTTATTGGAGACCTCGTGATCGTCCGACACGGCTGCAAGAGGAAACTGGGCATGCAGCCGCTTCAGTGACGGGTCCATTTTGTAATACCCGTAGCGATTCCTGTAGCCCTCGAGTGTGATCGAAGTAGGAATCGGCATAGGCCGTACACCTTTCTTCGGCCCCTTCTCGTAGATGTAATCGCCCAGATGAATCAACAGTGAAATATCTTCTTCGCACAGGCGATCAATCGCGGTATAGAAACCCGACTCGTACTTCTGGCACGATACAAATGCAAACGGAAAGCGCTCGGGATGGCTTGAAGCTGCAGGCGCTGTCTTTGTGCGCCCAATCGGGCTGGCCACACGTTTCGTTCCAGTTCCCACATCGAACTGATACCAGTACCAGCGATCCGGCTCAAGGCCATGCACCTCTACGTGCACACTGTGCGCCCACTCAGGATTTGCCGCGACGGTTCCCTGGCGCACAATGTTGGACATGTGCTCGTCACTGGCCACACGCCATTGAACCTGCACGTCTTCCTTTGGCATTCCGCCGCCGTGGACTGGATCCGGCGCAAGCCGCGTCCAGAGAACGATACTGTCAGGCCATGGATCTCCCGAAGCAACGCCAAGCTGAAATGGGTCTGTAGTGAAGTGTGGTATTGCCCATAAACGTGGAGTATCGATCAAGTAAGCTCCAGCAGTGAAAAAGCCAGCTCTCAACAAATCCCTGCGATCCATGTTTCTGATTCTGACCTATGAGCGTGTGAATTCGATCTCATAGTGCCGCACAGCTTTTTATTTTCACGAGATCTTTAACTCATTGCGGCATGATGATGCGGTGTCTATGAGAAAAGCTCTTGCTCTGCTCCTTCTATTCGTTCCCTTCATCGGCCTTCCAATCGCGCACGCACAATCAACTATTTTCGTAACCCGTCATGCGGATCGGTTCGGTACCGAACCCGATCCCTCCCTTACACCGAAAGGAAAAGCTCAGGCCCAGGCGTTGGCGCAACTGTTATCGGATGCAAACATCCGCCACATCTTTACCACTGAGCTGCTCCGAACACAACAGACTGCAGCTCCACTCGCGCACATCGCGAAGATCGCGCCTGTGAGCGTGCCTCAGCACAATTTCAATGAACTCATCGACAAAGTGCGCGCGGTCCTGCGTCCCAACGAATCGGTCCTCGTCGTCGGACACCGTGCCACTGTTCCTAAAATCGTGCGCGCCCTCACCGGGAAAGACATCCGTCCTATGGGTAGCAGTGAATATGGACGCCTTATCGTTATCACTCTTTTCCCTGATGGAAAATCGAGCGTGATCACGCCCCGATATGCTCCATCTTTGTAACGAAAAGCTCGCATATTAGAGCGTCAAAACATTGTGAGCTGCAAGGCCATAGCACTCAAGCTCCTCGGCACCAAAGAACTGAATATGTGAATGCTGTATTTATCCGGCAATTTATGTCTGAAAGCGATTTATCTTTGTGGCCTTTTTGAAGGTGAGAATGGCAGTGCATCGCTTCTGCCGGGTATACCCGGCAATCCCTGCCGTGATATGCGTGGATTCTGTGGCCAAAAGAGCTACAAGGAATCCGATTCAAAGGCAAATTTACTCATTTTAAGCCCATATTTTATAAGTAAAAATTTGCAGACATATATTCTTCATACAGGTTTAGAGTTCGACTCGAAGAAACGAAGTAGCTCCGCAAATGGCGCGAGGACCCAACGGTAGCTCAATAGACAATGTTGATTCTTTGGGTTAGATGCCCCTCGGAGAGTTCTTGCAGAGCGAGGAGCGTGTACCCTATGCTGAGCGGAGTAATTGCCGACACATCGGGCTATGAGGGGTCAGGATTCTTAACGTAACTTCCATCACAGCAGAGCAAATTGAAAGCAGCCTGTTGGCAATTCCGGCCTTCCTGCCCGCAACCGTCTGCACCGGATATATGGCAGCCTGGTTCACTGACTTTTACGGTTTTCGACAGCGATCATTGGCGGAGAGACTTTTCTGGAGCGTGCCGCTATCGCTTGCCATCACCACCATTTCTTCGGTTCTGATTGGCAAATTCCTTTCCCTTGCCACCGTCTCCTTACTCCTGGTGGCAAGTACTGTGCTTTGGCTAGCGGTCCTCGGGCAGGAGTGGCTCCAACTTCGACGCTCCGGCCGTAGATGGAACATCGGCTGGCGGCCGCTGGGCGGCAAAGCGCTGATTTTAGCTTTTCTGTGGATTGCAGTGGTAATTCTCTCTCTAGTCGATTTCCAGAGTGGGCACCGACTCTTCTTGAACGTGGCTATCTTCGACCATGCTCCCCGGGTGGCATGGACTGAGAGCATACTCCATACAGGTATCCCTCCCACTAATCCGCTCTATTGGTACAAGCACGCCTCACCGATGCGCAACTACTACTTCTGGTATGTGATTTGCGCCGCGGTGGCGAAGATGGCGCATCTCCCAGTGCGCGCCGTTCTAATCGGTAGTTGTGTCTGGTCAGGATTTGCACTGGCAACTCTCATTGGCTTGTACCTCAAGCATTTCCTTCTGGTTGGCTCGCAATTGCGCCGGCAGTTTGTGCTCTGTGTTTCCCTGCTCGCGGTTACCGGACTGGATGTTTTCGGTAACCTCTGGAACATCCTTATTCTTCATCGCCCTATGGCCATTGACTTTGAGCAATGGTCAATGGATCCAATTATTAGCTGGTTCGATACTCTTCTCTTGTCACCGCATCATGTTGCTGGTCTGGTGCTTTGCATGTTTGCATTTCTTTTAACCTGGAAGGCCGAAGAAAACAGCAGACAACAGCAGACGATCAGCGTGATCTTAGCTGCTATGGCGTTGGCGAGTGCGTTCGGCACCTCGATTTATGTCACATTCGCATTCTTTCTTGTCATGCTGGCCTGGGGGTTTTGGCAGATCGTGATCGAGCGTACGCCACGCCGCGCGCTGCTCCTCATTGCCAGCGGCACAGGAGCCTTTATTCTGCTCATTCCGTACCTCTGGCAGTTGGCACACACGTCATCCGGAATGCAAGGCGGTACGCCATTTGCATTTGCAATTCGCGAGATGATTCCTTCCGAAAGCCTACTCTCATCATCTTTGCTCCAGCACCTTGCTGTAAGTCATCCTATTGCGTCTAGAAACATTGCCAAGCTCATTCTGCTGGTCCCCAGCTACGTCCTCGAATTGGGCTTCTTTTTTCTGGCATTCCTCTGCTATCTGATACCCGCCTATACTGGACGGAAACCACTGGCGCACGCACACAAATCACTTCTATTTATCGCAGTAGCCATCATCCCACTTATCTCACTGATGCGCTCCTCGGTACTACGCTTTGACGACTTCGGGTTTAGAGCTCCTCTTCTCCTTCAGTTCTCTTTACTGCTTCTTTCTTCGGAACTCCTCATCGCCTGGGGCAAGACAAAGAGTAAGACGAACGTAGCACCTGATCTTGCAGAGCCTCGTTACAACACCCCCGAGTGGTTGCGGTCGGCAAGCTCTCTCGCACTTTTCTTTGGCGTGGTCAGCACTGTGCTCCAATTGCTTGTACTACGAACCTTTATTCCACTTACAGAAGCACAAGTACGCGGGCGCAACAACCAAGATACGGGTGAGGTTTCTCATAATGCATACCTTTCGTATATCGGGTATGCCCAAATGGACGCTGCTATTCCGATGGATGCGATCGTGCAGTTCAACCCGGCCCAGCCAAATCCCTTTGCGGGGATAACGAATACACTGAACGTTAACCGCCAAGTGGTCATATCTACCGATGAACTGTGGTGCGGCTCCGAGTTGGGTGGCGATCCCAGTGGCTGCCCTGCGATGAACGCCGCCATCGATCCTATCTTCAAAAGCGCTTCGGCCGAGCAGGCCCGCGCTATGTGCCATCTCTATGGCATCCAGTATCTTGTCGCAAAAGTTTACGATCCCGCGTGGAACAATATGAACGGTTGGGTATGGACACTTCCAGCCGTTGTATCAGACAAGGAATTTCGCGTGCTGGACTGTCGCGAATGACCAGCGCCAGAATCAACTTTATTCAACTCTCCCGGTGGTACCCGGCACGGAAGTATCGATTCCGTTCCTCAAGAGTTTTTCATGTGTTATCAACGTATATGCGGTGAAGTCCGCCTAGGCTTTGCCCATGCTAAACTTTGGTCGAAATGAGCAGGATTCCGGTGTTCCCTTGCCCGAGTGGCTCTCATGTGCTCCGGAAGGTGCGCAATGAGTGAAAAGCTTATCACGATCGTGACTCCCTGTTATAACGAGGAGCTCAATGTGCGCGAGGTTCACCAGCGTGTGCGCGAGATGGCGGCGGGGCTGCCAAATTATCGAATCGACCATCTATTCATTGACAACTCTTCAAAAGATGGCACTGTTGACGTTCTGCGTCAGATGGCCGCCGAAGATCCTAGCGTCAAAGTCATTGTGAATGCACGTAACGTTGGCGCCGATCGCTCGGGAATGCATGCTCTTTTACAAGCTCAGGGGGATGCGGTTGGGAGCCTGTGCGCCGACCTGCAGGATCCACCCGAGTTGTTTGTCCAGATGATTCACGAATGGGAGAAGGGCTTTCCGATCGTTGCTGCGATCAAGAACTCCAGCGACGAAAGTAGCCTCATGTATCACTTGCGGACCGCTTACTATCGCCTGGTCGGGCGGCTTACGAATGTCCAAGTCCTTGAGCATTTCACGGGTTTTGGACTCTATGATCGTTCCGTTATTGAGAAGATCCGTTCCGATTTCCGCGATCCCTATCCCTTTCTTCGCGGAATGATCGCCGAACTCGGACTACCCTGCGCCAAGGTTTTTTACAATCAAAAGCGCCGGGAGCGCGGCGTAACTGCCAACAACTTCTATTCGCTTTATGATCTGGCTATGCTTGGGATTACCAACCTGTCCAAGGTGCCACTGCGCTTGGTTATCTTCTGCGGATTCATTTCGGCATTTATCAGTTTTACCCTCGGAGTCTTCTATCTGGCCTACAAACTTACATTCTGGAACAGCTTTAACGTGGGCGTTGCTCCGTTGGTCCTTGGATTGTTCTTTCTCGGATCGGTTCAATTGATTGCACTGGGAATCATTGGTGAGTACGTCGGCTCTATTCACACGCTTGTCCTGAAACGCCCTCTCGTTACCGAGAAAGAACGTATCAATTTCTGACCTCCCTTGTTTTACGTGAATGAAAAATCATCCAATACGTCCCGACAGTTTCTTCGCTACCTTTTCGTTGGCGGATTCAATACTGTATTTGGCTACGGACTTTTCGCGCTCCTCAATTGGGTATTCACGGGATACGGTTCTTACAGCTATATGTATGCGGCAGTTCTAGCGAATCTGCTCGCGATCACAGTCTCTTACCTTGGATACAAATGGTTCGTCTTCCGCACCCGCGGCAACTACTTGATTGAATGGCTTCGCTGCCTCGGTGTCTACGGAAGCAGCATGCTCATCAGCTTAGCCGGCCTTCCCATTCTGGTTCCCGTTTTACGCCACCTCTTAGGCCGGCCCGAACAAGCCTCATACATAGCTGCAGCCATCATGACGCTTGTGACCGTAGTGTTCAGCTTTGTGGGACACAAAAACATTTCGTTCCGGCAGAAGTTATCGGAAGAAAACCCGAAAGCAAACCAAAAGATGCCTATCGGGTGAGTTGGGTAAGCTCCTTTACGCCTTGTACCACTTCCATGTACGCCGGATGGCCTCTTTGAGCTCGATTATTTGCGTGAGCCCGAGCAACTCGCGAGCGCGATCGACGGAAGGGACATAGCGGGCCACCGGCATACCGACTGCAGCCTCACACGCAACGCGAATCTCCGTCTGCAGATTCAATGTTGTAGCGATTGTCTGCGCCAGCTCTAGAATGCTGACATCGTGCGCGGAGCCAACGTTGATTGGTACAAGTGACGGTGCTTGAAACAGAATGGTCCATAACCAGACGATAAGATCGGCGGCATATAAGTAGGACCGCCTTGGCGTACCGTCACCTTGAATTTGAATGGGACGGCCGGCAAGCGCATCGCCTATGAAATTTCCTATTGCGAAATGCTCATCGAGAGGTAGATGTGGCCCGCAAAATGCCCAGCAGCGCGCAATCTTGCATTCCAGTCCCGTCTTCTTTTGATAGATCGCGCAAAGCAGCTCAGAAATCCGCTTGCCTTCCGCATAAACATTGGCCGGATCCATGGAATCCGGACGCCCACAATAATCCTCCGACACATGTGTAAGATTGCTGGGTTGCCTGCCGTAGACAGCGCCTGAACTCATAAGAAGAAATGCTCTGGCTCCATGTGTCGCGGCAAACTCGAGCGTGCGTTCTGTACCAGCAATTATGGTAGACAGCATCTCAAGTGGCGCTTCATTAGCTTGCTTAGCGCGAGTCTCAGTTGCGGCATGGATGACGTATTGGAACTCTCCATCAGGAAACGCGAAATTGCGAACATCTCCGGTGCAGAGGGTCACGGCCGGATCCGACACAAGGTGCGGGCACTTTTGCATAAACGCCGTGGGATTTCGCGTGAGGATCGTCATCTTCGCGTCCAGACCCAAGACACGATTCGCGTAACAGAAGCTCTCCACTATCCAGCAACCGAAAAAGCCTGTTCCGCCGGTCACAAAGAGATGCTGCCCGCGCACCTTCTCAAATAGCAGACCGGTTTGATCTAAAACCAGCCTTAAGTCTTCATCGGCAAGACGGTTTACAGGCACGGCTAACTCTCCGAAAAGGCAAGGTTCAATTCTAAGTAAGATGTCTTTGACGGCCAAGATCCCATTCTGGCCGTTTTACTACTGATAGATGATCGAACCGCAACTTCACGATGTTAGACATTCTTGATGCAATCCTTTCCTTAATTTAATCCTCGCGTGAATCCTCAAGGAGCGGGATGATCATCTCGGAACGTAAAATTTCGCGTGGAAGCATAGGCGCCATATCTTCCATCGGTAAAGTGACAATGCTGCCATCGGGTCGAATAGTGGAAGTGGCCCTCGGCGCTGTTACCTGGCTGGATGATACATTCACCGCGCATACGATCGGCCCATCGTGATCGAGCACCTTCTGAACTTCAGCTTCAATATTGGAATGATCTTTGATCTCTGCGCTGGCAATTCCGTATGCATTCGCCACCCTTCGAATGTCGGGGAGAGTTAACTGGCTTGAAGGATCGCTTCCTACGAGCCTCCCTCCAAAGTGAGCGCGCTGTGACGCGATAATCGATGCGTACGTTCCATTACACAGTACAAAGTACTTGATCGGGAGATTCAGGCGCCGCACCGTCTCAAGATCCTGAATGTTGAGCTGGAAACCTCCATCCCCATTCACGCAAATTGTGCGACGGCGGCCGCTGGCCAGGCAGGTTCCAATGGCCCCCGGCAGCCCGGTTCCCATCGCGCCGAGTGAAGGTGAATTCACTACGCGCTGTCCGGATTTCAGTCTGAAGCATTGCAGGAAGATATCGCTGCAAGCTCCCGAACTGCCCGGAGCCAGAACATCTTCTGCCGCGCACAACTCGGAGAGAACATGGATCAAGTTGTAAAGATTTACGACCTCGCTGTCACGACGCGTGTATTCCGGAAGAATGACCGGATACTTCTCTCTCCATTCCGCCGTCTTCAAATTCCATGCGGACCTGTCGGGTTGTACCGTCGTTGCGAGCTGCGCGGCAAGCTCTTCGATGAAGACCTGCACATCCGCATTAACGGGCACATCGATCTGCATGTCGAACTTTGCAAGTTCGTTGGGATCTATATCTACAACAATTTTCTTTGCCGCACGAGCAAAGTCATGGCGACTGAAGGCAATTTGGGGCATATCCAAGCGGGCGCCAAGTACAAGAATCCAATCCGCATTCTGCTGAGTAAAGTTTGCGGCCCTGGAGGCAATCGAACCAGGTCTTCCAGCGAAGTGAGGATGGTTCTCGTGCAGCATGTCCATTGCCTTCCATGTCAGAAGAGTTGGAACGCGCAGCAGGTTGACAATCCGTTCCACAAGCCCCGCTCGATGGGCCATGCGCGCCCCGTTGCCAATGAACAGCACAGGCCGCTGAGCACTCTTCAATAACGTAATCGCTGCATTGACTTTTTCTCGAATCTCCTGAGCAGGTTCTTTTTCAGTTGGTGGGGTGTAGCCGTGCAAGCTCGCCTCATCGATCATCTGTGCCTGCACGTCGAGCGGAAAATCAAGCCACACCGGGCCACGCCGCCCTGTGGTTGCGAGATACAGCGCCTTTTCCAATTCCAGCCTGACTTCATTGGGGTTCACGAGTGTCTTCGCATATTTGGTAATGGGTGTGACGATGGAAATAATATCCAGTTCCTGCGGCCCCATAGAGCGCACGCCGCGGCCTGTTAGCATGTCTGCTCTCTTCACCTGACCCGAAAGAAATATACATGGAGTCGAGTCAAGCCACGCTGCGGCAAGCCCGGTAATTGCATTCGTCCCGCCGGGACCGGTTGTCACAAGAACTGCACTCGGACTATTCGCGTACTCGGCGTGGGCCTGTGCGGCAAACGCCGCTGCCTGCTCATGCAGGCAGCAGATATACTCAAGCTCTTTCTGGCGTCCAACCGAGTCGACCAAATGCATGCACCCGCCGCCGGTCAGCATGAATATTCGTTTGATTCCCGCGTCACACAGAAAGCGGATGACATAGTCAGAAAGCTTAATCAAGATTCCTCCGCTAGATCGGAAAGCCGCTTTAACAATGAATTGGCCGTAAATATGCTGCTATTCCATGGCTGCGGATAGAGCAGCGCCTTCATACCAAGCAATTGCGCCTGCGCGATATTTTCTGGTGAGTCATCCACCATGATGTCCCCACACCTCAACCACTTTAGATATTCACCTTTGGTCCAATCGTAGACTGGCATATTGTGGCTCACTCTTGATGGCACGACTCCAAAACATCTGACCCATGCCCCAAAATGCTGCATCACCCAACGGGCGACATCAGGCGTTGATTCCAAAGGCCGTGCTGTGAGCACTACATGACGAAAACGACTACCGCACTCCTGAAACCATGCAAGCACTTCACTGTTGGGGCACATATTCGATGCGTAGTCTGTCGCCCTGAATTGATCGAGCGAGTGAAGATACTGCTCGCGCGCAATTCCGAGTACTCGATGCGGTGGATTTTCAACTATCTCAGAATAGGTGATCTGGCAATCGGGATGCTTCGGAAGCCAGCAAAGCGTGAACCACTGTTGCATCAGGTCATTGAGAACATCGTCCACATCCCAAATAACTGTCTGCATCACCTGATCCAGTAGGTAACAAACGTTTTTCGATTTGTATTGGCCATGATTCTTTCGTCGGTATAGAACGAATCATTTGAAGAGTAGTTCGAGGATACCTCTTCGATAATTGCACCGTGTCTGGTCCAGAAAGAATGCCTGATCCCATGTGGAATCGTAATTACGTCATTCGACTTGTAAGTCGATTGTTTACCATCCAGTTCTACTGTGACATCACCATAGAGAATATGATAGGTCTCATCTTTTTGATTATGCCACTGCTCCGGATGTTTCTGCCCTGGCAGTACCGCCATCAGACGCTTGCAATATTCCCGGTTCACAACGGTAATTGCAGTGATGCCTGATTGCCTGAAGTTTTCAAGTCCATAATGATGCGAAATCTCAAGATCACATTGTCCGGGGACTTGAACCTTGCTTTTCCGAATCAGAGCCTTTACGTCAGAAACAATCTTGAGCACGAGTTCGCGTGTATTATGCGATTTCACTCCATCCTGCATAATCGCACCGTCTGCCGGAATATCCTGAGAAGCTATGAACTCGCTATACTTTGAAAAATCCTGCGCGACGAGTTGACCGCTTACATTCGGCATTGCAAAATACACGTTCGCGGGGTGGATGGGTTCGCCGGCAGCAACGGGCTCTCTCACAAACGCTCCGCGAGCGAGGTCACGTAACGCCGCACTCTCTCCCGGAGGGGCAGGATAACGCACATCAGCGTCACCGATCATTGTCTTTGCGTCCAGCGCGGACTTGAGCCATTGCCGCACTTGTTCCGGAGTCGCACTATAAGCATTCAACGCATATTTCTCCGTCGGAACGCCAACGTGCTTTTCAAACATCACAGCGCCCATTGCCAATGCAATCTTCACTGCTTCAAAGTTATCTGGTCTTTCATGTGTCGAATAGCCAATTGGCAGATCCGGATAGCGCTGTTTTAAGAGAGCAATCTGTCCAAGGTGAAGGTGATCATCTGGCGCAGGATATTCGCCGACGCAATGCATCAACGTCAGGGCCTTATCACGATGCCGAAGGAAGCTGACCACACGATCGATCTCTTCCATTGGCTCACCAGCAGTGGATGCAACAATGGGAAGATCGTAATTCGCAATTCGCTCAAGCAAGGGCCAGTCGCTCAGGTAGCAACTCGGAATCTTCATGAAATCGAATCCGTGCTCGGCAATCTTATCAACCGAAACCTCGTCCCAGGGGGTGCACATTGAAAGAAATCCTGCTTCGACAATGGCGTCTTTCAGGCTTCTGTATTGCTCCCAACTGAGATGCGTCTCTGAAAAACGTTTTACATACTTCAGGTCAAACCGGTTCTTATATGCAGGGTGAATACAGCTTGCGATGTCACGGTATTGCAGCTTGACACAGAATGCGAACGGGAATCCTTCAGAGGCCGCCTTTAACTCTTTTACAATTCTGATGCCATGATCCACATCCCCCATATGGTTGTTCGCCATCTCATAGATGAAGAGCGGACGCTGATTAATATCCTTCATTTCCATAATCTCCAAAGAGCCTATTTGCCATCAGAATTGGCAGAAATAAGTTTGAGCTGATTCGCGTTCTGCGCAGCCACGAAGTTGTGAATCTGCCTCGCCGCAAAGTCCAGCATTTCTGTTGTCAGTCCCGGATATACGCCGATCCAAAATACATTGTTCATCGCGTAATCCGTGTTCATCAGATTTCCAATCACGCGATGCGTGCAGTTTTCAAACGCTGGCTGCCGCAGCAAATTTCCGCCGAAAAGCAGGCGGGTTCCGATCTTTTTGAACTCCAGGAAACCGGTCAGTTCGCTCCGCGTAAAGGGTGCGCTCTCCCGCACTCCAATGGGAAAGCCGAACCATGAAGGATCGGAACCTGATGTCGCCTGGGGAAGCAGAAGTGTGCTCTCAAGCGGCACAAGTAATTCCCGCAGATATTGGAAATTCTTCTTCCGGCGTTCAATAAAGCTCGGCAATTTCTTGATCTGAGAGGCACCGAGAGCGGCCTGCATGTCGGTGGCTTTCAGGTTATATCCGATATGGGAATACGTGTATTTGTGGTCGTACCCGCAAGGCAAGCTGCCGAGTTGCCAATCGAAGCGCTTGCCGCAGGTATTGTCTTTGCCGGGTTCGCACCAGCAATCGCGTCCCCAGTCACGAAACGATTCTATAAGCACCTTGAGATTGGGCCTATCTGTGAGCACCGCGCCACCCTCACCCGTGGTGATATGGTGCGCGGGATAGAAACTCAGTGTCGCGATATCTCCGAAAGTACCTACATTGCGCCCTTTCCATGTAGAGCCCAGCGCATCACAGCAATCTTCAATTAGCCACAGATTGTGTTTCTTTACAAAGGCGCACACTGCATCGAGGTCGAAGACATTGCCCAACGTGTGCGCGATCATCACTGCTCTGGTTTTTTCACTGCGCGCAGCTTCAAGCTGGGTCACATCGACCTCATAGGTTGGCAGTGTAATGTCCACAAAGACAGGGACAAGGCCATTCTGAATGATCGGCCCAACGGTTGTCGGAAAGCCCGCAGCAACGGTGATCACTTCATCGCCCGGCCTCAGACGCCGGTCACCTAGTGTTGGCGAAGTAAGGGCGCTGACGGCAAGGAGATTGGCGGAAGATCCGGAGTTAACCAGCGTGGCGCAGCGGACACCGACAAATTGAGCCAGCTTACGCTCAAACTCCTGTGCGAAGCGACCTGTTGTGAACCATGAGTCGAGCACCGAATCCATGACGCTGCGCAAGTCATCGCCGTCGATCACTTTGCCGGAAACTGGAATCGATGACTCGCCAGGAATGAACTCTTTTGCCGGAAAGGACTCGGCGAAATACTGCGTTGAGAGTTCAAGAATCTTCTGGCGCAGCCGTGATGTTTCTTCGGTCATCGATCGTCCACACGACAAGCATACAAAATCGTGACTTGTGCATGTACTGTATTAGTCATAGCAAAGTGACGTGGGTACCAAGTTGACGACTGGTTATACCGAAAATGCTTCATTATCGGAACAGTAAAGGACTGAAATGAAAGCTGTTATTCTTGCCGGCGGACTCGGGACGCGGTTGAGCGAAGAAACAACACTACGCCCCAAACCAATGGTTGAAATCGGGGGGCGGCCGATCCTGTGGCATATCCTCAAAATCTATTCCCAACACGGCATCAACGACTTCATCATTTGCTGCGGTTACAAGGGCTACATAATCAAGGAGTACTTCGCCAACTATTTTCTGCACATGTCTGACGTTACCTTCAACATGCAGGAGAATCGCATGGAGGTGCATCAGAGTGTCGCGGAACCATGGCGCGTCACCCTTGTTGACACAGGTGAAAGCGCGGGTACCGGAGGAAGACTGCAACGTGTGGCTCCCTATCTGAAGGATGAAGATGCCTTCTGCCTGACGTATGGCGATGGCGTGAGCGACCTCGATATTACGGCATCGATCGCCTTTCACCGTAGTCACGGCAAGGCGGTCACCGTGACTGCTGTGCAACCAATGGCCCGCTTTGGAGGTTTGAGCATCGACGGGACCGCAATCAGTGCATTCCGAGAGAAACCTGAAGGCGAGGGCGGATGGATCAATGGTGGATTCTTTGTGTTGTCCCCGAAGGTTATCGACGAAGTTCCTGATGAAAGTTCCATGTTTGAGCGGGAAGCCATGGAAAGCCTTACCTCAAAGGACCAGGTACGTGCATTCATTCATCGCGGCTTCTGGTTGGCTATGGATACACTGCGAGAAAAATATCGACTTGAAGAACTTTGGGCTAGTGGGAGGGCTCCGTGGAAGACGTGGTGAATCCGTGGCAGAATCGGCGGATTTTCATTACCGGCCACACGGGATTCAAAGGCGGCTGGCTTGCCCTATGGCTTTCCATGCGCGGAGCAAAGATCAGGGGGTATGCTCTCGATCCCGCAACGAGCCCCAATCTATTTACACTGGCGTCGGTGTCCACCACGCTGGAGGACATTCGCGGCGACATACGTGACTACCCGAAACTCGAAGCATCATTGAAGGAGTTTGCTCCCGAGGTTGTCTTCCATCTGGCGGCTCAACCGCTACTCAGACGTTCTTATGTTCACCCTTTGGACACGTATTCGACGAATGTCGTGGGTACAGCAAACATACTGGAGGCGATTCGCAACGTTCCATCCGTGCGGGCCGTGGTCTGCGTTAGCTCCGATAAATGCTACGACAACCAGGAGCATGCTGCTCCCTTTCGCGAAACCGATCCGCTGGGTGGCTACGATCCTTACTCCTCTAGCAAAGCCTGTGCCGAGATCGTGAGCGCAGCATATCGAAGTTCTTTCTTTCCGGCTGATCGCCTTCATGAACACGGCGTCGCCTTGGCCACCGCGCGTGCCGGCAACGTGATTGGCGGCGGCGATTGGTCGGAAGACCGGCTCGTTCCGGATTTGATTCGGGGATTCCAAGCCCGGCAGACGGTACTGATCAGACGGCCTGGCGCGATTCGTCCCTGGCAGCATGTGCTTGACCCTTTGCATGGCTATATTCTTCTGGCCGAAAAGCTCCTCACACAGGAGTCTCAATTCGCAACTGCATTCAACTTTGGCCCAAACGAGGAGGACGCGTGGCCCGTGGAGCAGGTTGCAAATACCCTAGCCGGCCTGTGGGGCGACGGCGCAGATTGGAAATCCTATCAGGCGCAGAGCCCGCATGAAGCGCACACCCTTAGACTGGACGCGAGCAAAGCGCGTGCAACGCTGGGATGGACGCCGCATCTGCGAATTGAAACGGCACTCGAGTGGACTCTGAGGTGGTATCGCAGCTGGGAACGAGGTGCGGACTTGAAGAAAGAAACTCTGGCGCAGATCGCCGCATATCAACAGCTAGCACTCTAATTCCGAGCTACATTCTCGCCTGACGGTTTGGTGCGATGCGACTGTTTAATACAATTCTCGATCAAGAAAGACTGCAATCTAACTCAGTTACGTACCCGAAGCTTCGAACGGGGAACCACATTCAGTGCGTCCAGACATAAATTTGAAGTCTTGTCTAAATATGGATGTAATGCCGATCACACACCATCTTCGGTTAGTTAGGTACTCGACAAATCCACGCTCATCATCAACACTGATCGAAGGCATCACTTTAAGGAGCTTTCAAGCAGTTTTCACTTGAATGGAAATGCAAACCAGAATTGGGCGAATCCTGAA
>DASZRJ010000019.1:0-55201 GCA_035550015.1 Occallatibacter sp.
TGGTCGCAGCGCACCGTCGAATTTGCAATTACGGCGCTGGAGCATCTGGGTGCGTTTGCAAGCCCGCTCGGCGTACGCCTGCTGGTTGAAAACCTGACCAGTGAAGCGACAACTCCGGAACACCTGGCCCTGATTATCGAATTGGGCCATCTGCCGCAGGTGGGCATCTGTCTCGACCTGGGCCATGCGCATATGACGACAGGCATCGCCGCTGCGATCCAGGCTGTCGGTCCGCAGGTGGAATCAATCCACGTACATGACAACAAAGGGTTTCGCGACGAGCACTTGTGGCCCGGGGATGGGAACATCGACTGGCAATCGACAATGCTGGCGCTGCATCGGTTGCCGAAAGACCCCGCTCTTGTACTGGAGATTCATTACAACCTTGGGGATGAATTCCTGTCGATTCCGGGCAAGGTGGAGCAGGCGTTCGCAAAGCTGCGGTAATCGCCAGCGATTTTCACTCTACTTTTTCTTCTTTGCTTCATTGGCGGCAACGCGCGCCTTCACTATTTTGCGCACCAGTGTGGCAGGCAGCGGCTTGTCGAGTGCGAACTGAAGGGTGCCCTTCGCGGTACGGTAAGGGGCGACATCGTCTTTCAACTCATCGAGCAGCGAGGACGACATGGGAAACAAGCTGCAGTGGCTCTTGAAGGCGGCATAAGCGACGAGGGCGCCCTTGTAGTCGAACGCGGGCATGCTATAGCTGAGCCGCTCGACTGTCTCTTTGGGCACGGCAGCGCGAATGGCGGCACGCACCTTGCCGAGCGTAGTCCGCGCCGGTTCAGGAACCCTGGCCAGGTAGGCTTCCACCGCGGCGAGGCCGGCAGATGAGGGTGATGCGGACTTCATTCGTGCACCTTTTCCTTTTTTTTGTTGTGCAGAAAGCTGCGCCAGTATAAGCGAGTTTGGGCTGCGGAAGGCAAACGAAGAATGGGGCTCCTGCTGTCGATCGAATGAATGATCCCGGTACAGCATTGTGTACTCGGCGCAAAGTTGAGGAAACTGTAAGATGGCTAGATATATCGGAGGTCTGGAGCGTTGAGCGAGATATTGGCGCAGACAAAGCTGGGGCTGAGCGAACTGGCGCCGGGAAAGATGCAGTCGGAGATTCGCGCCATGTCGGCCGAATGTGAGCGCATAGGCGGCATCAATCTGGCGCAGGGCGTGTGCGATACACCGGTGCCCGATCCGGTGATGGCCGCGGCGCACGAGGCGATGGATGCCGGGTACAACATTTACACGCGCATGGACGGCATTGAGCGCCTGCGCAAGGCGATTGCGGCCAAGCAGCAGCGCGACTACGGCCTGAGCTACGACGCGGAGGACGAGGTGCTGGTGGCCAGCGGGGCCACGGCGGGGCTGCATGCGGCGGCGATGGCGCTGCTCAATCCCGGCGACGAAGTGCTTTTGTTTGAGCCGTTTTACGGTTATCACGTGGCTACATTGAAGTCGTTGCGGATGAAGCCGGTGCTGGTAGCGCTGGCCGAGCCCGATTATTCGCTCGATCTGGATGAGCTGCGAGCAGCGATTACGCCCAAGACACGGGCGATTGTGCTGAATACGCCTGCGAATCCGAGCGGCAAAGTGTTTACGCGCGAAGAAACAGAACAACTTGCGGCTGTCTGCAAAGAGCACGACCTGTTTCTGTTTACGGACGAGATCTACGAGTACTTTGTGTACGACGGAACGAAGCACATTGCGCCGGCGACGCTGGAGGGCATGCGCGAGCGGACGATTGTGATGTCCGGCTTTTCAAAGACGTTCAGCGTGACGGGCTGGCGGCTGGGCTATGTGACCGCGGACCGGAAGTGGATGGGAGCGATGGCGTACTTCCACGACCTGACGTATGTGTGCGCGCCGGCTCCGTTTCAGCATGGGGCAGCGGCGGGCCTGGAAGAGCTACCTGCCAGCTTTTACACACAGTTAGCGGCCGACCACCAGTCGAAGAGAGAGAGAATCGTGGCAGCGCTGCGCGATGCGGGGATGGAGCCGAGCGTTCCTCCGGGTGCGTATTACGTGCTGGCCAAGGCCGAGCATCTGGAGGGCAAGACGGCAGCGGAGAAGGCGCGGAAACTGCTGGCAAAGACGGGAGTTGCATCAGTTGCGGGCTCGGCATTTTTCCGGCCGGGGCGCGGCGAGAATCTGCTGCGGTTCTGCTTTGCGAAGAAGGACCACGACCTGGACGATGCCTGCGCACGGCTGCGGAAACTGTAAAGCGCCTGCGGTGCGGGCATTGCATGCGGACTCAGGTAGCTGGATAGACCCGGCGATTGGGTACGATTCTGGCGCGGAAATGCGCGCCGATTTTGCAATGCAAGTGGCTGAGGTGCAAGATTGCCAGATTTATCCGGCAGTCTAACGGCGGAAAAAGAAGTCTTTTCTTGCCAAAGCTGTTGCGGGGCTCTTTACAGATAGCTGAAATTAGCCCGAATTTAGACGATTTTAAGGGTACGAAACTGGGCCTACCTATATCGTTCACACAGGGCACCTGCGGTGCGGCAGACGCCCGCACCACTGCGTGGGGCAGCCGCTCGCTAGTCGCTCGCAGGAGACCATTGCATGGAGCAGACGGCGCTTGTGCGCCAGTAGATTTGTGGTTTCCGCCCTCGCGCCGGCCCTACGGGACGGCGGGGTTGGTGGGGCTGATCATCTAAGCTCTTTCTTCGCCCCATTTTCGTTTGCGCTTCCAATAAAGTTCCGTGAGTTTATATCTTTCGTGCCAGAGTTGCGCTTCAGAGGCATCGACTGGAATACCCCATTTGCCATTGCGGAATGCGACTGCGAGAAGCCGAATGGCGCTCTCTTCTCCTTGATCAGCTGAAAGCCGCAGCCAACGCAACCCTTCGTAGGGGTCTGCGGAGACGCCTTCACCGTCAAGATACATAAGGCCCAGGTTGTATTGCGCATCACGGTGACCGCGTTCGGCTGCACGTCTGTACCATTCGGCAGCGCGAGAGCTGTCGTGCGGACCGGTCCAGTCGCCGGTTGCGAAGACGGCACCCAGATCGCGCTGTGCTTCCAGACATCCTAACTCACCTGCTCTGAGCAGTAGCGCGTCGCGCTCTGCGCCTTCGGGGTATTGCTGGCACAGCCGATAGGCGGCATCTGCATGGCCTTGGTCGGCCGCTCTACGCAGAAGCTCCTTCATCTCCATTTCTTTCAGAGGTCCCTCGTCCCAGAGGTAGTCGAGGTAGAAGTCTGCAAGATGGAACTGCGCGTCTGCATCGCCCTGGTCAACGTAAGGTCGCCATAACGCCTCGATGGCTTTCCATTCGGTGCCGTCGTCATCGAGGAGGAGTCTTGTCTCGTCTTTCAACTGTTTTGCGGTTTGCGGGTCCATGAGAGGTTGGTTTGAGTGTAGCTCTGAGCGTTGGAACTTTCGCGCCGGCCCTACGGGACGGCGGGGTTGGTGGGGCTGGGTTCCCAGGATTCCGCTTACGCTTCATCCTGGGCTATTTTCGTAGCCCCCCTACGGGGTGCGTTGTATGCAGCGGACGCTCGCAGGCGATGTGTGATTTCCGTTTTTACATGACGCGCAAGGCGGCCTGGCATTGTGAGGCGTGCGGGGCGCGGAGTGGGTGGATGAGGAAGATGGTGGGGTGGGCGCGTAGCGCTCTCCAATCTTGTGTCCGCTGAAACGGTATTGGCGGTGTATAGCACTGACTGCGAGCAAACCCCTTACTGAGCTACCTAAGCGGAAGCTAGTTCCGCTACAATCGCTGCAACGAAGCTCAGCCGACTTCACTTCGCGCTTTTTGGAGCAGGGTGCCATGGCTCAAGTCTACAAAGGTGTGTTTCGCCCTAATATAGACCCACGTGAGTTGGCACTTTACACACCCTCAGATGCCGCCACATATTTGGGTATAAATCCTCAGACTCTTTCAAACTGGCTATGGGGCAGAACCTACCCAGTAATTGGAGGAGAAAGACGATTTGAGCCCGTAATTCAGGTCGCTGATCCTGAAAATAGACTACTTTCATTTTTTAACTTGGCCGAGCTCCACGTATTGGGTGCCACTCGATACAAGCACAAAATCGGCTTCCCCGCAGTAAGAAGAGCTGTCGAGACTATCCAAAGCCGATATCCTTCCGGACATCCTCTTATTTCAAGAGACTTCATGACTAATGGCAGGGATCTATTTGTTCAAAGCGTGGAAGAGGACGAGAATTTATCAACGCCTGACCAAACGAATTTCAAGGAAATCATGGACCTCTTTCTGCAGCATGTAGTTGCAGACCCGGATGAATTGGTTAACAAGGTCTTTCCGCTTATCGAAGGACAACCAGATGACAAAGTAATTTCGATTACGTACGGAATCTCCTCGAGTCAACCGGCCATCGAGGGCCATGGCGTCCCCGTTTGGTTGATCAACGACCGCTACAATGCAGGCGAAGAACCGGAATCAATTGCAGTTGACTTTGATCTTCCGGTAGCAAAAATCTATAGAGCGCTGGAATACGTTGGGCAGAAGGCCGCTTAGTATCGATCGAGGGATATTTCTTGACCGCACGCATGGTGGTCGGATCGTCGCACTCTTGCGCGAACTAGGATTTTCTGTAAATCCAATCAAGGAAATCTATCCTCATGGCAAGGATCAGTTCGTTCGCGACCCGGAATGGATCAGGCTCTGTGGCGAAAAAAATTGGGTAATCGTGTCCGGGGATAAACGCCTTGAGACCGTACCCGAAAATCGGCAAGCAGTAATCGACGCTAAGGCAAAGGTGTTTCTGCTCATGGATTCTGAGAGCTTTCCTCAAGAATGGGCGGCCGCGATTATTGTCGGCCACGAGCGAATGAAAGAAATACTGGATGCGAACCCTGGACCGTTCTTCGTAAACATTAGCAAACGAACCGGGAGCCACCTAGCCCGCCTGCGCTATCCCCACGGATATCAAAGGCCTCATAAATCCGAAGAGCTATCGAGTACAAGTATCAGCGTGAGCTCTTCGGAACCTGCCAGCTCCAAAGCGCAAGACCCCAATTCGCAATTACCATCGGACCTTTCAAAGGCCAAGACAGGAGAACTTTTTAAATAGCCCATTTCGAGGGGACATTTGCCTCTCAGATTTGTGCCCTGAGATTGAGCGTGAGAACCCCAACTTGTTATAAAGCACACCAAGATTGGGGACAGGCAGCCCCGATTTCATCGTCGGTAAATAGTTGGACGCGACGGCAGGACTTGAACCCGCGACCTCTTTGCCCATACAGTGTCATTGTCGGATGATTCTGCATGTAGAAAGCGAAAGCGCTCTTTCCGTCTGAGCTACGCCGCGTCGAAATTATTCCTCGCTTCCGTCTGATTTGACGAGACGGAGCTTTGCTCGCCCCTTGCGTGCGACAGTACTTTTCTTTGTTTCGCGGCGCTCTTCAATTTCTTCTAATTTTTCTTTCGCGAATGGCTGTGCCGCCTTTATCAAACCGTCAAAGTGGTAGCGATTAGAAAGGCTTCCCTTACCCCTCACCCGTCTTTCTTCTCTTTTGATCAAGCCGGTACGTTCGAGATCCGCTATTCGGCGTTGCACCGTTCTCGGCAGTACGCCAACGGCCTCTGCAATCGTCCTCTTGGACGGATGGGGCTTGTTGTCATGAGTCCACCAATAACTTGCAAGATGCATGATGATGTTGAAATCCAATGCATCAAGCCCAAGAGCCTTCTGCCTTTCGATAATGACGCTAGGAATCGCGGTCCAGCCTGCCGACATTAGGACCTTTGACCACTTTTTCTCATTGACCAGAAACTCGGTTGCAACTTGCGCTGCAACTGAAGCCTTTTCTCTACTCATGTTTTCTTGGCCTCCAACCTTGATGTCGAATATGGCCTATTAGGGCAAGTATTGCAATGGTACCGGGGAGTCTGGAGAGGCTTCGGGGCCATTTATACTATGGATGTTCACATTAAATTTGTAATGAGAAGGTTTACTTAGGTTTAACTATCTACTTAGTAGGGTGGGGCAATCGCCCTCTCCGAGGTTCACCTGCCTCCGGCACGGGGTCCACTCATACTCCCCTGGAAGGTTCTTAAGTCTCCCGGTCCACCTAAAAAACGCAGATTACAGTGTGCAATATCTATGACACCTAGCTAGGTATTCCGTTACTCGGACTAATTTGAGCTCCGATAACGACATCCTACATCTCAAAAACTCCGCCAGGTCCTACTTGGCGGCACCCTGTATCGCCAGATTGACGGCGACCATGACGAGGGCGAAGGCGGGGAGGATGAGGAGAGCTTTTTTGAGGCGTTTGGGGTCGGGTCCGGCGATGCCGCCGATGATGGGCGAGGAGAGGGCGAGGCCTGCCCAGCCGCAGGTGATGGCGAATCCTGTTGCCGTTGCGGTGAAGTGGGGGAAGCTGGAGCCGACGATGGCGAGGGTGGTGGGAAAGACGGGGGCCATGGCGACTCCGGCGAGGAAGACGAGGATGGCGGCGGTGACGGGTTTGGTAGCCCGGAGCATGAGGAATGTGGTGAGGGCGATGGCGACGGCGGCCCAGAGGGTGACCTGCACAGGAGATACGTGAATAAGGATGGGGGAGACGGCGACGCGGCCGAGGAGGAGTCCGAGGGCGAAGCCGAAGGAGAGGATGTTGAGGGCTTTGGACTCGGGGAGTCCCTGGGCGATGAGGTGGCGGGTGAGCCAGTTCCAGATGCCGACCTCGCAGGCGACGTAAAGGAAGAGGAAGAGTCCGAGGAGGAGCAGGAGGGGCTGGGCGAAGATGGCGGAGGCCTGGGCGAGGACGAATCCGGAGCCGGCGGCGGGGCCGGGCATGGGGGTGACGGCGTGGACGGCGAGGGTGACGAGGGCGAAGGCGGCGACGGTGTAGGAGACGCTGGTCCACTTTTGCTTGAAGACGTGGGCGGAGATGAAGGGGGTGGCGAAGCCGCCGAGTCCGAAGAAGAGGTTGACGAGGTTGAGGGCGATGGCGCGGTGGCCGGACGCGGCAGCGCCGGCGAGGGCGTTGGCTCCGGTGACGACGATGCCGCCGCCGATGCCGAGGAGGAAGAGCTCGAGGACGATGGAGCCAAAGCCGGTGGCGCGGGGCAGGGCGAAGAGGGCGACGGCGATGGCGATGAGTCCGAGGATGAGGCCGATCTTGTCTCCCTGCGAGTCAAGCAGGGGGCCGACGCCGAGCGAGGCGATCATGAGTCCGATGGCCTGGGCGGCGGCGATGGCGCCGTTCTGGCGCGGGGTGAGGTGGAAGCGCTCGGAGAGGTCGGGCAGGATGGTGCCGAGGAGAGCGGCGGTCATGCCGTAGACAAAGATGGCGAGGATGGCAGCGAAGATGAGCACGTGGGAAAGTCCTTATTGGAATGCGGAAGTAAGGATACCGTAACGGATAGTGGTCAGTGTTCAGTGATCAGTGGTCAGCTTGAAAAGATTTGCCGAGGATATGCTACCGGCTGTAACATTGGCACGTCTATTGGGAACAAAGAACGCTGGTTGTGTGTCCAATCAAAGTATGGGCTAACGCGGTTTGCGTGTTAACCAAGGGAGAGGTTCAGCCGTTGTGTCATTGACGGCGGAAGAACCCGTTCCGTTCGCCGTCTTCTTTTTTTACTTCCCTACATGGAGCAGGAGGAGTGTGCACGTGGGCGAATTGTGGAATGACACGAAGCATGCGCTGTATTTGTTTGTGAAGAGCCCGGCTTTCACGATTGCCGCGGTGAGCGCGCTGGCGCTGGGCATCGGCGCAAATACGGCAATCTTTTCCGTGGTGAATGCGGTGCTGCTGAAGCCGCTGGGGTATCCGACCGCGGACCGGCTGGTGCAGTTCGAGCTGACGTCTCCGCAGGGGAATGCGCCGATTGCGTCGATTCCGAAGTTCCAGGTATGGCAGGAGCAGACGAAGGTTTTTCAGGAAGTGGCGGCACACGATTTTGCAGGGCCGGGCTTCAATATCACGGGCGATCATCCGGAACTGGTGCACGGAATTCACGTGACGGAGGGCTACTTCCGCGCGCTGGGCGCACCGGTGATTCTGGGCCGCACGTTTACGCCGCAGGAGGATACTCCGCACGGCGGCAATGTGGTGGTGATCAGCTACGGACTGTGGCAACGGCGGTTCGGCGGCGACCCGAAGATTGTGGGCAAAACGCTGCCGCTGGGGAACGATCCTTACACGGTTGTGGGCGTGATGGGGCGGGACTTTCACACCGATCCGGAAGCAGACATCTGGGTTCCGTTTCAGTTTGAGCCGAACAGCACGAATCAGGGACATTTCTTCCAGGCGGTTGGATTGCTGAAGCCAGGCGTGACGCTGGCACAGGCCAATGCGCAGATGAAGCTGGCATGGGCGGAGTTCAAGCGGAAGTTTCCGGAGGCCGCGGACAACGACGGCGGCTTTGCGGTGGAGCCGTTGCGCGACTCGATTGTGAGCGGCGTGAAGTCGTCGCTGATGGTGCTGCTGGGCGCGGTGGGACTGGTGCTGCTGATTGCGTGCGCGAACGTGGCGAATCTGCTGCTGGTGCGCGCAACGGGACGCAAACGGGAGTTTGCGATTCGCTCGGCGCTGGGCGCGAGCCGCACGCGGATTGTGCGGCAATTGCTGACCGAAAGCGTGATGCTTGCGCTGACAGGCAGTGTGCTGGGGCTGTTGCTGGGTTTTCTGGGTGTACGCGCACTGCTTGCGGTGAGCCCGGCGGGGCTGCCGCGCATTGGTGAAAACGGATCGGCGGTGGGGCTGGACTGGCGCGTGCTGCTGTTTACGCTGCTGGTGGCGCTTGTAACGGGAATCCTGTTCGGGCTGTTCCCTGCCCTGAGCGCGTCAAAGACGGATTTGAACTCTTCACTGAAGGACAGCAGCAGTCGCGCGGGCGTGAGTTTCAAGCAGGGCAAGACGCGGTCGATTCTGGTGATCAGCGAAGTGGGACTGGCGCTGGTATTGCTGGTGGGCGCGGCGCTGCTGATTCGCACGTATATCGCGCTGCGCGGCGTGAATCCGGGGTTCGATCCGCATCATGTGCTGACGATGGATATGGCTCTGACGGGCGACCGCTATCAACACACAGCGGCTGTGGCGCAACTGGTGCGCGACGGACGCGAGCGGCTGCTGGCAATTCCGGGCGTGGAAAACGCGGCAAGCGCATGCTGCCTTCCGCTGCAGGGAGGGTTTGGACTGCCATTCAACATTGTGGGACGGCCAACGGGCAAAGGTCCCTATACCGGTGGCGCAGGCTGGTCCTATGTGACACCGGGCTACTTTGAGACGTTCAAGATTCCGATTGTGCGCGGACGGGCGTTTACGGACAAAGACACGACGGGCGCGCCGGGCGTGGCGCTGATCAACCAGGCATTCGCCAAGCAGTACTGGCCGAAGGGCGACCCGATCGGGCAACAGATCATTATCGGCAAGGGCGTGGGACCGGAGTTCGAGGAGCCGGCGCGGCAGATTGTGGGCATAGTAGGGGATATTCACGATGGCGGGCTGAATCGCGATCCGCGGCCACTGATGATTATCCCGATGGCGCAGGTGCCGGACGGCGTGATGAAGCTGAATGCCGGCATTGGGCCAATTGCATGGCTGGTGCGCGCGCATGGCGATCCACGATTGCTGACAACGCAGATTACCGAGCAACTGCGGCAGGCGAGCGGTGGATTCCCGGTGGCGCGCGTGCGGCTGATGGACGAAGTTGTGGCGCGGTCTACGGCGCGTGAAACGTTCAGCATGATTCTGCTGGGAACGTTTGGCGCAGTGGCGCTGATTCTGGCGTCGATCGGCATTTACGGCTTGATGGCGTATTCGGTGCAACAGCGAACGCAGGAGATGGGCATCCGTATGGCTCTGGGCGCGGACCGCGACGTGATCCGCAAGCTGGTGGTGTGGCACGGTATGCGGCTGGCGCTGATTGGCGTGGTGCTGGGGATTGGCGCGTCGTTCGGGCTGACACGATTGCTGGCGGCATTTCTTTTCGGCGTGAAGCCGTATGACCCGACGGTATTCATCGTGGTGCCGGTGGTGCTGACACTTGTGGCCCTGCTGGCGGTGTGGCTGCCGGCAACGCGGGCATCAAAGCTGAACCCGATGCAGGCACTGCGCGTGGAGTAGGCATTGCATGCGGCAGACGCTCGCGGGACGCTCGCATGAGGGCATTCGTCGCAACAAAACGGTAAAGAAGAAAAGTCAGCCGTGTAGAAACGGCGTAGAGAAATCTACGCTGTTTTCTTTTGCGGGCGGAGGATGAGGAAGACGCTGAAGATGACGAGGATGGAACCGGCGAGTGTACGCGGTGTGACGGGTTCGGCTGCGGCGAAGTGGCCGAGTGCGACAGCAACAATGGGATTGACATAGGCGTAGCTGGAGACGCGCGAGGCAGGCATGTGCGCGAGCAGCCAGATGAACGCAGTGAATGCAACGAGTGAACCGAAGACGATGAGATAGAGCAGCGCGAGGCCGGCTCGCAGAGAGATGTGCGGAAAAGGATGCATTTCTCCAAAGAGCGCAGAGAGAAGCAAGAGGATGGCTCCGCCGATCATCATGGTAGCTCCTGAGGTGAGAGGGCGGGAGGCGGGTAGATTGTAAGAGCGGCTGAGGACTGTGCCGAGCGACCAACTGACAACGCCGGCAAGAACAGCGAGGCAAGGTACAAGGCCGAATGTCACGCTGGCTCCGTGCATGAGCAATACGGCGACTCCGGCGAAGCCAACGAGCGAAGAGGCAAAGACACCCCAGCGGAATGGCTGCTGACGGAGGATAAGCATCTCGATGACGATGGTGACAATGGGGATGGTGGCGGCGAGAACGGAGACGATTCCTGAGGGGACGTATTTTTCCGCCCAGAAGAGCGGGCCGTACTCGGCGACAAAGATAAGCAGGGCCATGATGGTGAGGTTGCGCCACTGAAGCCGCGTGGGACTGGGCTGCCCGCGCAGACGCATGAAGCTGAACAGAACGATACCCGCGGTAAAAAAGCGCGCACCCGCCGCAAAGAGCGCGGGCAACTCAGCAACCGCGATGCGAATGGCAAGAAATGTTGTTCCCCAAAGAAAATAAATACAGAAGAAAGCCAACAGCATGCGGATGCGGAAGGAGCGGCCGTGCGGCCCGGCGCCGGCAGTGAGTTGGTTTGGGCTGGCCATGATGAGTGGAGAAGACGGCTGTGGGAACAGGATAGCCGGTTTTGAGGATTACGCGTGCTGCTCCAGTAGACTGGGATTCGATGGGAAGGATGCGACGAGCAGGATGGGCAGTGGCCGCACTGATGAGTGCGGCGATCGTTACCGGCACGAGCGGGTGCGGTACGCCGGGAGCGCCGCAGGCCCCGTCATTGAATCTTCCGGAGCCAGTGAAGGATTTAAGCGTGGCGCGCGCAGGCAATACGGTGACGCTGACCTGGACGATGCCGCAGCGCAATACGGACAAGCTGCTGCTGAAGGATCCGGTTGAGGTGGTGGTATGCCGGAGGGTGGGTGATGCACCATGCGAGGATGCAGGTACGCCCGAAACAATGCAGCCAGCGATTGAGGCGAGTTGGAAGGAGACTCTGCCGGCTGAGCTGACGGCGGGTTCACCGCGCGTGGTGCGGTATTTTGTGGAACTTCGCAATGCGCGCGGGCGGTCGGCCGGTGAGTCGAATGCGGCGCTCGTGCTGGCCGGGGCCGCGCCTGGACCGATAACGGATTTGAGCGGCGAATTGCGCAGGCACGCGGTGGCGTTGCACTGGACGGCAAACGACGAGGATGTTGCGGTACGGCTGGTGCGCACCCGGTTGACTGCTCCGGTAAAGAAAGAATCGGGTCCGCTTGCACCGGACGTGCAGCCAGCAGAGGTGAGGCTGCTTGTCGAGAATGGATCACGCGCGGGCGGAGCACTGGACAAGACCGCGGAAATCGGCGAGACATATGCGTATCGCGCACAGCGTGTGGCGATGGTGAACGTGGACGGAAAGACGCTGGAACTGGATGGAGAGCTTTCACTACCGCTACGCGTTGAGGTGAAGGATATTTTCCCGCCGGAGACACCGAACGGGCTGGAGGCTGTGGCATCGAAGGCGGAGAATGGCGAGTTGTCCATTGACCTGAACTGGCAGCCGAACAGCGAGAGCGATCTTGCGGGATATGTGGTCTACCGGCGGGAAGGCGATGCGGCGTGGACAAGGATTTCACCAGCGCAGCCGGTGGCGGCACCGGCGTTTCACGATGCACAAGTACAGGCGGGACATACCTATCAATACACAGTGAGCGCGGTGGACCAGAATGGACATGAGAGCGCGCGCTCGGCAGTGGCTGAAGAGACGGTTCCAGTGGAGTAGCGGGGTTAGCGTTGTTAGCGGGGTTAGCGCAGAGGGGCGATGGAATGACCTATTGCAGGTTTGAGTTTGAGGGGCGGGCGCTGTACGGCGTGGTGGAAGAACGAGGCGGCGAGCCATGGATTGTGGATCTGATGCCGGGGCCGGAGGAAGACCTTGTCTACAAACTCGCGCACTTGAATGCGGCATCGTGGAGCTTCGATTTTGAGCCGATTGCGCTTTCCGCAGCGAAGCTGCTGCCGCCGGTGACGCCGACGAAGATTATTTGCGTGGGACGGAACTATCGCGACCACGCGAAGGAGTTGGGGAACGAGGTTCCGGCCGAGCCTCTGCTGTTCTTCAAACCGGTTTCGTCGCTGCTGGCGCCGGGCGGCGTGGTGCGGATGCCGGCATTGTCAGAGCGTGTGGACTTTGAGGGCGAGCTGGCGCTGGTGGTGGGCAAGCGTATCCACAGGCTTGGCGCCGATGAGGACTGGCACGGTTATGTGCGCGGCTACACGATTGCAAATGACGTAACGGCGCGCGATATCCAGAAGAAGGATGGACAGTGGACACGCGGCAAGGGCTTTGACACGTTTTGCCCGGTGGGGCCGGTGGTGAGCGACGCAATCGACCCGGACGCCGGCATGGTGGTGGAGACTCGGGTGAACGGCGAGCTGAAGCAGCATGGATCGACGAAGGACTTTATCTTCTCTATTGGAGAGCTGCTGCGGTACATCACGGCAGCGATTACGCTGGAGCCGGGTGATCTGGTTCTGACGGGAACGCCGGCAGGCGTGGGACCGCTGAAGGCGGGGGACCGTGTAGATGTTTCGATTGAGGGACTTGGCGTGTTGAGCAACCCATTTGCAGCAGAGACGGCCTGAAGCGACTGCTCATCCTGCCATTTGAGCCGACCGGTCATCTAAACGGTCAGCGATGAGTACAAGAACCGCAGCTCCCGGAAGCCGCCGGCAAAAGAGAAACGTTGCCGCGCCGCTACGCTGGTTCAGAGAGCACGGTCTCTCTGTCTCGTTTACCTCGCTCTTTCTGATATGCCTGGCGGGACAAAGCATCGCGGGGCACACGAGCTACAACTCGGAACTGGCCTCACACGGCATTCGCACGATCAGCTTTGCCGCTTACCTGCGCACGGGCAATTTTCTGGACGGCATCTTCGCCAACTGGCAGGCGGCGCTATTACAGCTTGGCTGCCTGATCTTTTTTGGCACCAGGCTGCGGGAGAAAGGTGCGGCACACTCGCTCACAACACGGAATCTTCAACATAAGCGAGGGATGAAGGACAGAACGAGACGGCCGTGGATCTATCGCAACTCTCTCACTATTGCGTTTGCGACGCTTTTTGCCGCGACGTTTGCGGCGCACCTTGTATTTGGCGGGATGGACTACAACGCGCGGCTGGAAATGACTGGGAAACCGGCGATTTCAACGATGGCGTATGGGCTCAGCTCGGCATTCTGGTTCAGCAATATGCAGACCTGGGAGGCGGAGTTTGCGGCCATTGCCCTGTATGTAGTCTTCAGCATTTTTCTTCGCCAGCAGGGATCGCCAGAGTCAAAGCCTGTGGATAGCAGCAATGAGGTGACAGGAAAGACCAACCATTAGCTCTCTACCGCATATGTAAGAGGATGTGGAACAGGCGATTGCAGTTATTCGATTTTTTGGGAACCCGCACATAAAGAGAAGAAGAAATTTC
Source organism: Occallatibacter sp. (assembly GCA_035550015.1). GTDB lineage: Bacteria > Acidobacteriota > Terriglobia > Terriglobales > Acidobacteriaceae > Telmatobacter. The sequence continues at coordinate 13,942 of DASZRJ010000019.1, forward strand.
ATCGAAGAAGGGCTGCCGATGCAACCTGTCGAGTGCAGGTGAATCCAAAAAGAAGGATAGACTGGTAGCGAACGCGTTCCATGAATGGACGCCGATCCCCAAGGAGGCACTATGCCGCAAAATCTGCTGGAACAGTTGCGAAAGTACACCACGGTGGTGGCGGACACAGGCGACATTGAAGCAATGGAAAAGTTCAAGCCGACGGATGCAACGACGAATCCGTCGCTGATTACGGCGGCCGCGCAGATGCCGCAGTATCAGTCCATTGTGGACGGCGTATTGAAGGATGCGCGCAACGAGCTCGGCGAAGGTGCGGACGAAAAAGCTGTGGCAAATCTTGCCTTCCAGCGGCTGGCCGTCGCGTTCGGCAAGAAGATTCTGGCGATTGTGCCTGGACGCGTAAGCACCGAGGTGGATGCGCGGTTGAGCTATGACACGGAAAAGACAATCGAGATGGCACGCAGCATCATCGCGCAGTATGACGCGGCGGGCATTGGCCGCGCGCATGTGCTGATCAAGATTGCGTCGACGTGGGAAGGCATTCGCGCCGCAGAAATTCTGGAAAAGGAAAACATTCACTGCAACCTGACGCTGCTGTTTGGTGTGCATCAGGCAATTGCCTGTGCGGAAGCGGGAGTGACACTGATTTCGCCCTTCGTGGGCCGCATTCTTGACTGGTACAAGAAGGACACGGGCAGGGACTACCAGGGCGCGGACGATCCCGGCGTGCAGTCGGTGACGAAGATTTTCAATTACTACAAGAAGTTCGGCTACAAGACACAGGTGATGGGTGCGAGCTTCCGCAATATCGGTGAGATTCGCGAGCTGGCCGGCTGCGATCTGTTGACGATTTCTCCGAAGCTGCTGGGCGAGCTGGAAAGCACGGAAGACGAGCTGCCGCTGAAGCTGGATGCGGAGAAGGCGAAGTCGATGCCAATTGAAAAAGTTACGATCGACAAGGCTACCTTCGACAAGATGCACGCGGAAGACCGTATGGCGCACGACAAGCTGAAGGAAGGTATTGAAGGCTTCTCGTCTGCGCTGGAAAATCTTGAAAAGCTGCTGGCCAACAGGCTTGCCGAGCTGGAGCAACGGCAACCAGCAACTGTCTAAAACGGAAATTACGATTTGAGCTGAGAGGCGGCCCATGTGGCCGCCTACTTTTTTGCCACGTACACACTCGATTTGCACTTACAGACCGGCACTGCTAATGAAGTTGCAGCGTATGGGTTGCAATTCGCGACATTTGGGCTACTCTCTGTGTCAACACCATGTAAATTCGGTGCGTGACTGACGTTCCGCAGCTGCATGCATGAATGACAGCCGCTTGCCGCATAGCTGGAAATGCGCGTTTGTGCGCACTCACTGCGCACAGGGGGAGGACTGCATGCAGAGCCAGACACATCCACTGGAAGCGTTCTTTCAACAGGCAGTGCGCAACAGCTACGAAGGCACGCTCGGTTTGCGCGACCCCGATGTGACGAACTACGTGGCACGCCTGTTGTGCGAGTTTTCTGAAGCCGACAAGCTCTACATGATGCGCGATGCGGAAGGGCGCACAATCGAACAGTTGGAGACGATGCTGCATGCGGCCGATCCGGTACACGGAGCGGCGCCGTCGTTCGATGCGGAGCGCGCGATGCGCAAGCATATTGGCGACTACGCGCTGTTTGTCGCAGGGATGTATCCGCATGCGGTGGAGTCAAAGAGCGGGCGTCGGCATGAAAGGCCGAGCATGAATGAGCTGATCCATACGGGCAAGGAGAGCTACTACATTGTGAGCCAGTTCAATCTGTTTGAGTATGAGCAGGAAGCTCCTCTGTTTGCGCGGCTTTCGGACTGGTTTGAACGGTGCATTCTGGGACTCTCGCTGGTGCGTGAACAACTGACACCGCGCAGGCCTATGCTGCCGCCACCGGTACAGTGAGGAAGAGCTCAGGGATCGGGGATCAGAAGACAGCCAGCGGTGAGTGCCGCTGGCTGTTTCAGTTGGTGGGCCGAAGTATGCGGGATTGCAGCGCGATCTATTCAGACCAGACAGCGAGAACATTGCCGCAACCGTCGCTGAAGTGGAAGCGGCGGCCACCGGGAAACTCGAATGTGGGTACGACGATGCTGCCGCCAGCGGCAACGATTGCCTTTTCTGTTGCGGCAAGATCTGCCGAGTAGAGGACAATGAGCGGCGCAGTTTTGGGCGGAGCATCGTGCGGATCGGTGCGATAGAAGCCGCCGTCGATGCCTGCGGAGGCCGCAGTGAAGCTGGCGTAATCGGGACCGTAGTTGACGAAGCTCCAGCCGAAGACGGTGGAGTAGAACTTCTTGGCCGCTTCCATATCGGTGGCGGAAAACTCGATGTAGTTGATGTGGTGGTGATGTGTGGGATGCCCCATGATTGCTCCTTTGTGCGGTTAGGAGTGAAGGCGCGGAAGAAGTGAGGACACACGACTCCCAGGCGCTGCGATACGCCTCCATCCGCACGCACTCGCGAGCCGGAGCGTGAGGGTAGAGCCCGCTGATTGGATGGTGCAGCGCGGGCTGCCGAGGTACGAGATGAAGGTAGCAGAGGTGGGCGAGGAAAGCTACTGGCTATCTGGATCCGCGTGAATGGTGACTGATGGAACTGCATTCTCATTGAACTTCGCTCGATGGGGAGTCAAAAACATGACTACTGAGACATAAAGAAGAAAGAGCAGAAGCAGACCAGAGGCAATGAAGAATGGGATACGCAAGATGGGCCAAAGTTTTGGTGGGAGCTGATCGACGAGTTTGTCACGGAAGGTTTCATTGAAGCGCATGGGGCGGTCTTCGTCTTCCGTAGCAGGTTTCCAACGCGATGCAAGAAAAGTGGCGCGCACATTGGAGAGAAGAACTGCGGCAATAATAACGGTGAGTATGCCCGGTGGACGACCGGAACCGAGCGCATTGACCACATAGAGCGTGAAGATAAAAGCAGCAGCGAGCCAACTTGACTGGCGAACGCCCATTCCACCAACGAGGTAAACAAAAGAGATGATGCCGGCAAGAACGAGAACAGTGATTCTGCCAATCGGATTGGGCGACTCATAGGCTGTAAATGCCAGAAATGCGAAGCTGAGTACTGCAATGATGAAGCACAGCCAGAATCCCTGTTGGCCGAGATAGTCAACATCCCATGCATTTTCTACTGTGGGCCAGAAGAGACTCTTTAAATAGCCGTCGCTTTTTTGGCGATCACCAGACAAATCTAATGTTTGCATGCCAGCAATCATCCGTTGGCCCGTTCACTGCGTCAAGTCGAGTTAGCAGGAAAATTGGCACGGATGTTACTTACTGAATGTCATTTGAAGGCCAGCAGTAACACTGCGGCCGGGCATGGGGACGCTGTTGATTTCGGCGTATCCGGTGTTGGAGAGATTGGCGAAGCGCACGAAGGGCTGAATGCGGCCCGTGGAGCGCAACAGAGCAAGACTCCAGACTGGGTAGACGGATTGCTGGTAACGTTGAGCGAGCTGGACAGCGTTTGAGAGCACGATGGAGTGCGGCAGTGCAGCAGTCCACTCGGCGTGGATGTTCTGGACCGGGTAGTTGAAGACGTATTCAGACCCGAGGCCATGGAGAGCGGATTGCGCGCCGTGTAAAGCGGTCCATGCGATGCGGACATGCTGGTTGCGCGCGGGCAGCCAGGTGAGCGCGGTTTCAACGCCTCCGAAGCGCAGGCCGCTTAAGTTGGTCGCCTGCCATTTGTCGGCGGCGCTGGCGCGGACGTAGTCGATTGCGTCATGCTGGCGCGCATAAAAGCCAGTGGCGGAGAAGGAGAGTTTTTGCGCGGGCGCCCAGTCGATGCCCCCTTCGCCGGACCAGGAGGACTCGGACTTGAGATTGGGATTTCCGTTGGTGGTGGGGTCGGAGTAGTAGAGGTCCGTGTAACTGGGAATGCGATAGCCATAACCCGCGTCTGCACGCAGTTTGACTTGATGGCCGAGACGCACGGAACCGGCCAGATGCGGTGACCACACAACATGTGCGCCGCCGGAGAAGATCTCTGTGCGCATACCGGCGGAGAGTGTCCAGCGACGCTTCGTGGGGCGCAGGTCGAGATCGAGATAGCCTGCACCGCGATTGCGCGCATGTTGGCCGAGGTTGTTGCTGCGGATCGCATCGCCGTCGGCATCAAGACCAGCGAGGACTGCGGCGGATGAGAACTGTTGCGTGCGGTGGAGCATGGCCTGCCATGAGGTGGTGACGTGGTTGTTCTCGTAGATGGAGGGATTCGATCGGATGAGGACGAACTCGTCAGTATGGCGGCGGAAGGCAAAGGCGGCGGAAGTGTGTGCGCCGAGTTCCTGACGCGCGGAGGCAAACCAGCCCTTAGTGCGCTCCCATGAGGGATAGGGGCCGTAGAACTGGTCGGCACCGAAGGCACGGTCACTGGCGGCGAGGAAGATGTCGGTGAGACCGGGCGAAGATGTGAGCCAGGACTCGCTGGCAGCGGACTCATTGCGGTAGTCGCGATCGGCAATGAAGCCAGTGGAGAAGTTGCGGTCGGCAGTGAGACGTGTGCTGAAGCGGGTGCGCACGAGCGAAGCGCGCGCAGACTGTTCATTGATGCCGAAGTTGCCTGCAGCAGCGCGAAGACGAAGCGAGTTTGTCGATGGCGCAGCAGTGAGGAAATCGACGACGCCGGCGAGCGCATCGACACCGTGCAACGTGGAACCGGCGCCGTGAAGGACCTGGATGGAGTCGACGGCATCGAGCGGAAGAGGCAGATCGAGATTGTGATGGCCGGACTGACTGTCATTCACGCGGAAGCCGTTGAGAAGAACGAGGGTCTGACTGAAGCCGCCGCCGCGGAGAACAATGTCGGACTGCGCGCCGCCGGCTCCGCGCTGTTCGAGGAAGACGGAGGAGTCGGTGCGGAGTGCGTCGATGGGAGTCTGGTAGGTAAGGCTCTTGAGCGCGACGGGGAGGATTTCGATGGCGCGAGACGTGTCTGCAAGCGGGACGGGCGTGGCCGTGCCGAGGACAACGAGCGTTTCAGAGGGCTGAACAGGCTTGTGCGTTGGCGGTTTGGTTTGCGCGGCGGCGAATGTGGAGGAGGCCAGGAAAAGGATAGCGAAAAGCGGGCAGCGGGAATTCACTTAGCTATCGTGAGGGCCAGGACTGAATTACACAAGGATGGTTTAGTATTCATTTCAATAGTTGATTCATTCAATTAATTATTGGGATGCTGTGTATCAGGTGAGATGTATGCGCATTGACACATTTCTTGAACAAAGCCCGATGTTTGCGGTGCATCGCGCGGCACGCCGGTTTGAGGCGGTTGCGGCGGAGGCGCTGGCAGGAGAGGAACTCGGTTTCATGGAAGGGCTGGTGCTGGCGGCTCTGGTGTTTGAAGCGCCGCGGCTGGTGAAGCCTTCGCAACTGGCGGAGACGTTTGCGACGACGAGGAGTAATATCAGCCATTGCGTTTCGTCACTGGAAGCGAAGGGGTTGGTGCGGCGGCAGATGGACCCGGAAGATGCGCGGGCATTCCTGCTGGTGCTGAAGCCGCAGGGGCGGCGGGCAGCGATGCGCGTGATTACGGCGTTCGACAAGCTGCAGAGACAGTTTGAGCAGGAGATTGGGAAGACAGCGCTGGGGACGATGCTGGGGAACTTGAGGAAGCTGGAGAGGGTTGGGATTCAGACCTAAGATGATTCAAATGTATCCGGGAGGCCCTGTTTCCGAATGCGCCAAACCCAGCGAACAAGAAACAGAAAGCCCGTTACTGGAATCAAAAACAATACAGCCAGCGCGAAATAATCGAACCAAGTTAAGCGGTACTCACTATAAACATCGTAGAAACTGCGCAGGTTGATCTGGACCCCTTCGTTGGCAGCATGTTGACGCAACTCGCCAATCGACTTGAACTCAGTGATCGAGCCGTTCGTCGTATCGAGATCAAAGTAGGTGTCGACGTTAGTTGAGTCCTGCCCAATGTGGTCAAAATACTTGCTGTCACGCACACCAAAAATATGCGAACTGGATACTTGAAGCTTGCGCACACCGAATTCAGTATCTGCCTGTCCAACCACTCCATCACTGACAGGCTGCGTCTTTGGGTTGTAAACAGTGCCCTCATCCGTGACATCGATCATCATGAGCTCGTAGCCGCTGGGCAGCGGTGTTTGCCAGGTATCGCCGAGTGCTGGGTCGCGTTGAAACACCGTGTAATTAATGATGGCGTAACCAACAAACCAGACACCTGCAAAGGCTACACAGGCAAACGGGAAAAATGCGGAAACTACAATTGCACGTTTGTGGCCGGAAGTCGACCGGCGTGTAATGAAATGGGCGATCCCACCCATTACCAGAGCACCAATAGTGGCGATAATACAAAACGCGATTGCGTAGAAGATAAGGACGACGAGAATGCCCATGCGGCCCCTTACGTGCTCACAATCCTAGCTGAACAGTAAAGAGAGATAAAACCTCCGCAAACAGCTTCGTGTTACAAAATGTAGCGGCTGAGGTCCTGATCTTTTACAACGTTGGCGACCATGTCTTTTACGTAGTCGGCGGTAATAGTAAAGACCTTCTCGGGACCAGAGGCAGTCATGCGCTCCTCGAAGGGCAGCGGTGTGGTGGCTTCACTGTTGACGGCCGCGGCGAGGGCGAGGGCGGACTCTTCACTGTCGGGGCGGCGAGCAACGTCTGGCGCAAGGAAGCTGACGTCTTCCAGAACGCGCTCCATGATGGTGTGCAGGCGGCGCGCGCCGATGTTTTCCGTATTCTCGTTGACCTTGAAGGCAAACTCAGCCATTTCACGCAGAGCCTCGGGTGTGAACTCGAGACGGACGCCTTCAGTCTCAAGCAGCGCGGTATATTGGCGCGAGAGTGAGGACTTGGGCTCCGTGAGAATGCGCAGGAAATCGTCGACGGTGAGCGATTTGAGCTCGACACGGATGGGAAAGCGTCCCTGGAGCTCAGGGATGAGGTCACTGGGCTTGGATACGTGGAATGCGCCGGCGGCGATGAAGAGGATGTGGTCGGTACGCATCATGCCGTAGCGTGTATTGACGGTGGTGCCTTCGACGATGGGAAGGATGTCGCGCTGGACACCTTCACGTGAGACGTCGGGGCCGTGGCCGCCTTCGCGGCCGGCAATCTTGTCAATTTCGTCGAGGAAGATGATGCCGCTGGTTTCAACGCGTTCAAGGGCAGAGCGATTGACCTGATCCATGTCGATGAGGCGGCTCTCCTCCTCCTGGACCAGATAATCGAAGGCGTCGGTGACCTTCATTTTGCGCTTCTTGGTGCCGCCGCCAAAGATGTTGGGCAACATGTCCTTGAGGTTCATCTCCATGTCCTCAAGGTTCTGGTTGGAGATGATGCCGAGCTGCGGCATGTTGCGCTCGCGCACGTCGAGCTCGACCATGCGGTCGTCGAGCTTGCCCTCGCGGAACTGCTGGCGGAGCTTTTCGCGTGAGCGTTGGTGCGAGTCGCTCTCGGGTAGCGTAAGCTGGCCCTCCTGGTGCCCTTGCGGGGGCATGGGGGGTGGTGGGAGGAGGAGGTCGAGGAGGCGTTCTTCCGCGTTCATTTCGGCGCGGTCTTCCACCTCTTCCAGGCGCTCTTCCCGCACCATATCTATGGCGATTTCGATGAGGTCGCGGATCATGGACTCGACGTCGCGGCCGACGTAGCCAACTTCAGTGAATTTGGAGGCCTCAACCTTGAGGAAGGGAGAGTTGGCGAGCTTGGCAAGGCGGCGCGCGATTTCAGTCTTACCGACGCCGGTGGGCCCGATCATGATGATGTTCTTGGGCATGATCTCATCGGCGAGATCGGGCGGGAGCTTCTGGCGGCGCTGGCGGTTGCGCAGGGCGATGGCGACGGCACGCTTGGCGGCCTTTTGACCGACAACGTGCTTGTCGAGCTCGGCGACGATTTCACGCGGGGTTAGCTCGTCGAGTGCGAGGTCTTGTTCTTCGGCAGATGCGGGCAGATAAATGGCCATAGACGATTCCAGTACTCAGTTCCTATTTCATTCCTTTGGTGAAACCAGCACGCAACTCTTTCCGCACAACCAGCTTGAGACCGGACCAGGTTTCATCGATGGCGCAAACTTTAACATCGACGAAAGGCGTTTTGAGTGCGAAATTACGAATCATATCCTCAGTCAGGTCAGTCTTGATGCCTGAACTTTTCTTGAGCCAGGCAACCCAGATTACGCCATCGGCGTGAACCGATTGAGCGGTGGCCGCAAAACCGGAACTGAAGGCTGCATAGGTTGGAGCGAAGAGAAGCACGATATCGAGATCCTTTTTCGAGCGCGATTGCGTGATGTCCTTCAGCTCCTGCGGCAATGCATCCGGAGCGTTGCGCAGAGCTACCCGATGACCTTCCTTGATACCGAGCTTCTGCAACAGCGGTGTTCCAGAGTAGCCAGCCATTGAGCTCCTGCCCGGCCAACGCGGCCTTCAACCATTGAGCTCCTCAATGGTGATGTGATTGTTGGTATAGATGCAAATGTCACCGGCAATTTTCATGGCTTTTTCGGCAATTTCGCGGGCGCCCAAATTGGTGTTCTCCATTAAAGCGCGTGCGGCGGCGGTTGCATAGCTGCCGCCGGAGCCGATAGCGGCCAGTTCCTCATCCGGATCGATGACGTCGCCCGAACCCGAGATAAGGAATGTCTGGTTGAGGTCAGCGACGACAAGCAGAGCCTCAAGATTGCGCAGCATTTTGTCCGTCCGCCAGTCCTTGGCCAGTTCGACGGCCGAGCGGTTGAGATTGCCTGCGTACTGCTCAAGCTTGGTTTCAAAGCGCGCAAAGAGCGAGAAGGCGTCTGCAGTGGAACCGGCGAATCCGGCAAGGATCTTGTCCTGATAAAGCCGGCGGATCTTGCGGGCGGAATGCTTGAGGACGTGATCGCCGAGCGTGACCTGACCGTCAGAGGCCATGACAACATGGCCGTTGCGGCGCACACAGATGACGGTGGTGGAACGGATGCGGGGACGCTGCGAAGTGGTGAGATTACTGTCCAAAGCCAATGAAAAACCCTCCGGAAGTGCGACATCCGGCAGGCCGGAAACCGTACGAGATGCAGGTTCAAGTATAAAGGCCAAGGACCGGGGACCAAAGACTGCGGCTAAGAGAGATGGGCCTGAAAACGCCAGATATACCCGGTAGTTTGGCGCGGAATTCCCCTGCTTTATGTGACAGAAATGAACACGCAACCGGTGATCGCTGTAAATTACCGGATTGATCCGGCGGCGGGGGGTACGGATTTGCGCGTTTTATGTGGCCAAAGGCGCTGCGGGCGGGCCGCACGTTACGCCGATTTAGCCGAATTTAGGGCCGATTCCGGCTCTATCTAAAATTTGGGCACATTTGGCATCTGCGGTTATCCGTCTGTTCTCCACGGCCCATGAGCCAATCATTCCGGTTTCTTTCCGACTAATTCGCATGGAAGCACCCTCTCCGCAGTCCTAACACTTTACCCAAGCAGAAGATGCTTCGATGACTTCTATGGAGGTACAGACCTAGCCGGAAGGTTTGACGCCTCCGGCTGACGGCAATAGCTTGGTAGTAAGCGGGCAGGGGAGTCCAACGCCCGTATAAGGAGCATCGATGGGCATGAACAGGGTTAGCAGCCGAGCGGTGAGGTTTGCTCTGGTGCTGGCGATGGGCGTGACGGCGCTGCAAGCTGCGACCGCGCAAGAGACCCAGCCGGCAGACAGCAGTGCGACCTCAGCGGAAGCAATGTTGCAGAAGTTTGAGAAGAAGATCACCACCAAGGTGTTGCCCAATGGGCTGACCCTGATTGTGTGCGAGCGGCCTGAGGCGCCAGTCTTCAGCTACACAACTTTTGTGGATGCCGGCGATGTGAACGACCCATCGGGCGAGAGCGGCCTGGCGCACATGTTTGAACACCTGGCGTTCAAGGGCACCTCACAGATTGGCACGAAAGACTACGCAGCGGAGAAAGTGGCGCTAGCCAAGGTTGAGGCGGCGAACAATGCGTACGAGGCCGAGTACCTGAAGCCAGTGGGCCGCGACCCGAAGAAGCTGGAAGAGCTGCACAAGGTCTTCCTGGCGGCGCAGGCCGAGGCGCAGAAATACGTGGTCCCGAACCAGTTCACGGATATTGCCGAGCGCAATGGCGCTACAGGATTGAATGCCAGCACGGGCCTGGACGAGACGATGTTTTTCTGGTCGATGCCGGAGAACCGGCTGCAGTTGTGGGCCTATCTCGAAAGCAGCCGGTTACATGACACGGTGCCGCGCGAGTTCTACAAAGAGCGCGATGTGGTGATGGAAGAGCGCCGCATGCGCACGGATTCCAATCCCATTGGGCGCCTGGTGGAGCAATTTCTGGCGACTGCGTTTGTGGCGCACAACTATGGACGCAGCGGCGTAGGCTGGCCGAGTGAGTTAAGCCAGATCACGGCGACCGAGGCCATGGCCTTCCACAAGAAGTACTACGTGGGATCGAACATTGTGGTGACAGTTGTGGGCGACGTGAAGGCGGCGCAGGTGATGCCGATGCTGGAGCAGTATTTCAGCAAGGTGCCAGGCGGCCCGAAGCCAGAAGACATGACTACGGTGGAGCCGAAGCAGTTTGCCGAGAAGAAGGTCATTATTCGCGAGGCGACACAGCCGTTCTATATCGAGGGCTATCACAGACCGAGCTATCGCGATAAGGATGACGCGGTGTTCGACGCAATCCAGGACATCATGTCGAACGGGCGCGTTTCGCGGCTCTATCGCAGCCTGGTGCGCGACCAAAAGATTGCGGCAGTGGCGCAGGGTTTCAGCCCCTTCCCCGGCGACAAATATCCGAATCTGTTCGCGTTTTACGCGGTTCCGCTGCCTGGGCATACGCCGGAGGAAATGCGCACAGCCATCCACAAAGAGATCGACAAGCTGAAGACGACGGACGTGACGGACGAAGAGCTGGCCATGTTCAAGACGCGCGCGCGGGCGGACCTGCTGCGCGGGCTGGCCGACAACCAAGGGCTTTCCAATGCACTGGCCGAGTACCAGACGCGCTACGGCGACTGGCGCGAACTCTTCCTTCAGTTGAACCGGATCGACAAGGTGACCAAAGCGGATATACGGCGCGTGGCCAACGAAATTTTCGTACCCTCAAACCGGACATCGGCGGAGATCGATTTTGCTGCGCCTGCAGCGACTGCACATCAGGCAGCCAGCCAGAAGAATGACGGAGGCGCGGAATGAAGAACAGAGTTCAGAGAACAGGGTTCCGGAGTCAGGTTCGCGTGATGGCAAAGGCCGCGATTGTAACCGTGGCATGTGCGCTGTTGTTGCCGTCAAGCATAACGGCACAGCAGGCCAAGCCGTGGGATAAGATTCCCATTCCGCCACTGCATGCATTTCATCCGCAGCAGCCACAACGAATTGAGCTGAAGAACGGCATTGTGCTGTTTCTCCAGGTGGACCATGAGCTGCCGTTCGTTTCGGGATCAGTGCTGATTCCGGGCGGATCGCGGGATGAGGACCCGGCGAAGGCCGGCCTGGTGGATCTGTACGGCATGGCATGGCGCACCAGCGGCTCGGCCACGATGAGCGGCGACGCAATGGATGACATGCTGGCGGAGAAGGCCGCGCATATCGAGACTGGCGGCGATGTGGACTCGACAGCGCTTTCCTGGGATTCACTCACCAAGGACTCAGACCAAGTGTTCAGCCTGGCGATGGATTTGCTGTTTCATCCGAAGTTCGACGAAGGCAAACTGACGCTTGCGAAGCAGCAGGAGGCAACCGGGATTGTGCGCCGCAACGACGATGAAGGCGAAATTGCCGGACGCGAAGCGGTGAAACTGGTATATGGAACCGATAGTCCTTACACACGCCAGCCAGAACTGGCAACGATTGCGGCCGTGAAGCTTGCGGATCTGCAGGAGTGGCATGACCGCACTATTGGCGGCCGGCTGATTGTGAGCGTGAGCGGCGACTTCGATCCGGCAGCAATGGAGGCCAAGCTGCGCGGAGTGTTTGAGAAGCTGCCGGTGACAAAGCCGCTACCGGCTCGTCATGACAGCTTCAGCGATCCCAAGCCGGGCGTCTACTTCATCAACAAGGACGATGTAAACCAGTCGAATATCCAAATTGTGGGGCTGGGCACGGACCGGCATAATCCGGACGTCCCGACGCTCTCTGTGATGAACGACGTGCTGGGTGGAGGCTTTGCAAGCCGGCTGTTCCAGCGGATTCGCACGCAGCTTGGATTGGCGTATGCGGTGGGCGGCGGCTATGGGTTCTCATGGGATCATCCGGGCACGTTCCGCGTTGTGGTGATGACCAAGAGCGCCTCCACTGTGGACGCCACGAAGCAAGCGATGGATGTGCTTCATGGTCTGACGACCACGCCGTTCACAGAAACGGAGCTGAAGCGTGCGAAGGACAATATCCTGAACTCGTTCCTGTTCCGCTATGACACGAAAGACAAAGTGCTGGCTGAACGCGTGCGGCTGGAGTTCTATGGCTATCCGGCCGATTACCTGGAGAAGTACAAGACCGCCCTAGAGAAGGTGACTGTGGCCGATCTGAACAACGCGGCCAAGAAATACGTTCATCCGGACAAACTGGCGGTGCTGGTGGTGGGTAATGAGCAGGAGATCAAGCCCGGACTCGACGCTCTGGACATGGGCGCCGTGCATCCGATTGACATCACTATTCCAATGCCGAAGCACGAAGAGGCTAAGAAGTAATGAGTACGAACATATCCCCGATGGCCAGCCCGGCTCCAAGCACGCGGCTGGCCGTCGTTATTATGGCGGCGGGCAAGGGCACGCGCTTGAAATCCGCTCGCGCGAAGGTGCTGCACGAAATTGGCGGCAAGCCACTGCTGGGACATGTAATTGCCGCAGCAAGCAAGCTGGTTGCACCAACCAGCATCTTTGTCGTCGTCGGTCATCAGGCTGAGCGAGTACGCGCCGCATTCACAACAAGCGGCGTTCATTTTGTGGAGCAGACGGAACAGCGCGGCACTGGGCACGCCGTGCAATGCGCCCGCGAAGCTGTTGCGGGATTTGAAAATGTAATGGTGCTCTCGGGCGATGCCCCATTAGTCAGGCCAGGAACTCTGAAGGACGTTTGGCAGTTTCATCAAGAGCACATGGCAGCGATGACATTGGTGAGCGCGGAGCCGGAGCATGCGACCGGCTACGGACGCATTCTTCGCAAGACCCCGGAATCGGCGGAAGTGACGGGCATTGTGGAGCAAAAGATGCTGACGCCGGAGCAGGAGAGCATCCCCGAAGTGAATATGGGGCTGTATGTATTCCGGACCGAACCGCTGTTGAAGTATCTGAGCAAACTGAACACGAACAATCCACACGGCGAGTTTTACCTGACCGATATGGCTTCAGTGCTTTATCGCGCAGGAGAACGCGTGGCCGCGTTTATTGCGCCGGATGCTTCAGAGTTACTGGGTGCCAACACGTTGAAGGAAATGGCGGAACTGGATGCGCATTTACGCAGAGTGACCGCGGAAAAGCTGATGGCGCAAGGCGTGACCATCTTCAGGCCGGAGACCTGCGTGATCGACGCAGATGTGGAAGTTGCTGCCGACACAGTGATCGAACCATTTGTGCAATTGCTGGGTACGACGAAGATCGGAACCGGAAGCCGTATCCGCTCCTACACGGTGATTGAGAATTGCACCCTTGGCGACGATGTGCTGGTGCGGCAGAGTTGCGTTCTGGGGGACAGTACGATCGCCAACGGAGCTCGCATTGGACCGTTCGCGCATTTGCGGCCCGGCAGCGAACTGGGGCCCGATGTGCACATTGGCAACTTCGTGGAGACCAAGAAAGCCAAAGTCGGCAAAGGCTCCAAGGCCAGTCACCTGACTTATCTGGGCGATGCCGAGGTGGGCGAAGGCTCGAATATTGGCGCCGGCGTGATTACCTGCAATTACGACGGCGTGCGCAAACATACAACACGTATTGGCAACCGCGCCTTTGTGGGAAGCGACTCGACACTCGTGGCGCCCGTCACCATCGGAGATGACGCCTACATCGGCGCCGGATCCTGCATTACCAAAGATGTAGAGGCTGGAGCACTGGCCGTTGGGCGCGCCAGGCAGGTCGACAAACCAGGCTGGGTTGCAGGGAAGCGCTCAAAAGATGTCTCAAACTAAGCAGTTGCCGACTAGCCCGACCGGACAGACACTCTCCACCTTTGTGGCATTACACCGTATTGATATTTATCAAACTGACATAGACTGCCTTTAATACTTTGATTCGGGCCGGTTACGGTCTTGCACAGGGCGTCCGGTGGGCGTAAGTTCGTGGTACAACCCCTGTTTGAGGGGTGTAGCCCCGGTTGGAAAGCTGGGATGATCGTTTGGTCTTCAAACTGAAGGCACAGCGATCAAAACCAGTGCCACCAAGACAGTCTGCTTACCTTCAAGCAACGGGCCATCTGCCGCACGTGTGACTTGAGGAAGAAGACTCCGAATATCATGGATGCCTTTCCGCGGAATGCAGGCCGCGGAAGCCAAAGTGAGGTTTAGGTTGGCATCGAAAGTGGCGGATATTAGCGGGAAGAATCTCGCGCTCCCTGGACTCCTGGGGACGCCGGCGAAGACTGGCGCACGAACCCGCCGCACAGCGCACATTCTTGTGGTGGACGATGAAGCGCATGTTCGCTCAATGATTGGCGCCGCACTGGAGCACCAAGGCTATGAAGTGCAGCTGGCAGGCAGCGGTATCGAAGCGACTGAACAGCTGGACCGGCACACCTACGATCTGGTTCTAACCGACATTGTGATGCAGGAGGGCAGCGGCATTGCGCTGCTGGAACGCATCCACACGCAGCATCCTCAGTTGCCTGTGGTTATGGTGACGGCCATTCATGATATCAGCGTGGCGATCGATTCGATGCGGCGCGGCGCTTATGACTATCTGCTGAAGCCATTTGAGCGGGACCACCTGGTGGCAACTGTGCAGCGTGCACTCGAACACCGGCACGCCCTGCAAGAGAGCAAGAGCTATCAGCAGAACCTTGAGCAAGTGGTGCGCGCACGGACAGAGATGCTTCGCCAGGCAATGGAAGACCTGGAGCACTCGTACGATGTCACACTCGAAGCGCTGGGCGACGCGCTTGACTTGAAGGACTCCGAGACGGAAGGCCACTCAAAGCGAGTGACGGCTTATACGATCGCTCTGGCGCGCGCGATGGGAATTTCGCCAGCAGAAATCAAGGTGATCGCACGCGGCGCATTTCTGCACGACATCGGCAAGATGGCCATCCCGGACGAGATTCTTCGGAAGCCGGGCAAGCTGAGCAGCGAAGAAGAGCAAGTGATGCGCGAACACTGCTCACGTGGCTACCAGATGCTGCGCAAGATTCCCTTCCTTGCCGAAGCAGCGGAGATTGTCTACTCGCACCAGGAGCATTTTGACGGAACCGGCTATCCGAAAGGTCTCCGTGGAACCAACATACCCATTGGTGCGCGCATCTTTGCAATCGCCGATGCGTTAGATGCAATCACCAGCGACCGGCCTTACCGCAAGGCGCAGAGCTACGACGTAGCGCGCGATGAAATTTTTCGCTGTGCCGGAACACAATTCGATCCGGCGATCGTCGAGATATTTCTGAAGATCCCCAACGAGCTCTGGCAGGAATTGCGCAACGAAATCAATAGCCAGAACCGGCAATTCTCTTCCTTCGATATCGAACCTCCGCCACGCCTTCCCGCCGCCTGAATCAGACTTTCCCTGTACAAAGTATCCAGAGTGCTGACGCCCAAACGCATGAGTGTGTTCCGGGACCGTCTCCGCATGGTTCAATGTCGAGTGCGGCACAAGGCTGGCACACGGAGGAGCAAGATGATTTCACGGCGCAGCGTTTTGAAGACTGGATTAGGCGGCGCGGCGGCGGTGCTCGCCGGACAGGCTGGAATCATACACTCCGCGGCAGAACCGGCAGTCCGCCCCGCGCCGATGCGCTTCGGTGTGAACTACACGCCACGCAAGCGCTGGTGGTTCTGCTGGCTCGACTGGGACCAGCAAGCCGTACAAGACGACCTTGAGGGTGTGGCATCACTGGGCATGGATCATATCCGCATTCAGTGCCTGTGGCCCATGTTTCAACCGGGGATCAGCAGCGTGAATGAACAGGCGCTTGCGAATCTGCACTCGCTGCTGGAGGCTGCAGACAGGTCGGGACTCGACGTGGAAGTGACCGTGTTGAACGGCTGGATGAGCGGGCTGTCATTTCTCCCGTCGTGGGTGATGCCGCTGGCACGCAAGCAACATGGCGACGACTGGAATATCTTCACGTCGCGCGCGGTGATCGACGCAGAGAAGCTGTTATTCAGGCGAATTGCAGAGACTGCAGGGAGCCACAGACGTTTTATGGGCTTCGACATTGGGAATGAGCTGGGTGTGTTGCAGGCGATGAATAATCCGGTGACGCCGACGCAGGCCGATGCGTGGGCGCGGGAGATGCTGGCGTACTGCGAGGAGATTGCACCGGGCAAATTTCACGTGAATGGAACAGACCACACACACTGGTTTACGGATTTTGGATTTACGCGGCCGATGCTGGCGACAGCAGGGTCAGCGACAGTGATGCACTCGTATATCTACTTCACAGGAGTACTCGACCACTACAAATACTCCGAACCTGCAGCCGTGCATATTGCCGATTACATGATTGAGTTGGGAGTGGCATACCAAACTGACCCACTGAGAAAGATATGGGTGGAAGAGATTGGATTGGCAGGTGGAATGCCGTCAGACTATGAGCCACAGTTCATGGAAAAGACTATGCGAAATATTGCTACAACGGGCAAGGCATGGGGTCTCACGTGGTGGTGCTCACACGACATCGACCCGAGAATCAAGAGCTTTGATGGCGGCGAGTACATCATGGGGTTACTCGATCTGAAGAATCAGCCTAAGGTGATTGGAAAGAAGTTCGCGGAGCTGGCGAAGGAGATGAGACAAAATCCTCCGGCAGCGGCGGTGAGGACAAGTGCGCTGGTAATTCCGGATGAGGGGTTGTCGAAAAAATCGTGGCCGCCAGACTGGACTTTTGCGAAGCCGTTTATGGATTTGATCGAGCAGGGAGTGACGCCGGCGATTGTGCTGAAGAGCAGAACAGAAGATGCTGAGTATCTGCGGTCAAGAGGGATTGAGAAGCTGATACCGCTGGGATGAAAGGTCCGCCTTCACCTATAGCGAAGGTTGGTGGAGACGGCGGGAGCCAATTCCGAGATTTTCACTATTCTGAAGTATCTGCCGGAACGGGATAACGAAAAGGAGGGTCTGCGAGATGGAAGCGGAGGTTCGCCGCCGCGCCTTCTACGAACGCCCTTACGCAATAAAGCTACATCATGCGACACGGCATCATTACGACCTCAGGCTCGAGTGGAATGGTGTGTTGTTAAGCTGGGCTCTTCCGGCAGGACCCAGTTGCCGCGCAGGAGAACTTCGTGAAGCGATCGAGATGGACGATCACGACCTAGCGTACCTTCTGTTTGAGGGCGTGCATGCGACTGGCCCCATTATGCTTTGGGATCGTGGCACGTGGGCGCCCCATCCGGAATACAGCGATGTTGAAGACAGTCTGCGCAAGGGCATTCTGCAATTTACGTTGTACGGGGAAAAGCTGAAGGGCGACTGGATACTCACCAGGATAAACACCGTGCGGAATACTTCACGGCCTGTCTGGACGCTATGTAAGCTCGACGATGCGTTTGCCGAAGACCGCGCCGGCATATCCATTTTGGAGGAACTGCCGAACAGCGTCAGCACTGGCAGGAGCATGGAAGAGATCGTTCACGACTGGATGAAGCCCAGAGACAAGCACGAGCGGCAAGCGAGGCTTTTCGATATATAGGTCCTACTCGCGATCCCCTCGCGGAATTGAATATTGAGTGCGAGCGTGCGAAAGGCGCCGTCCAGTCAGCTCAACCGAATGCGACCGTTTGCCTGCAGATGGGCACCCAAGATGTGCTTTGGTGTCTTGCGGTTTGAGTTGATGGAGACAAGATAAGCCTTTCTTCAGGCGCCGATCATTCACAGCCTGAGGCTGTAATCAAACGTTTCGAAGACGTGACCTTCAATTGAATAGTGTTTTTGAAGGGCTAGCGGTTTGCGATCATGATCGGGTATTTCCTGTGCGGTCCAGCTATTCTGCAATCCCGTCGTCCTGCTCTTTCTTGTCGGTAAATGGTTTGTAGGCCATCATCTTTGTGATGTATCAGGAATCTTAATTGAGAGGATCAAGGGGAACGGTAGTGGTCAAGGACGGCTTCATCTGTATTCACCTCACACTTCGATTACCAGAGCAACAAACCAAAATCAGGTGCGGAAAGCGATCTGTGCTTTTTCCGACCGTTTTTTGATCAATGACGCCACGCCCTCAGCCACGGGATTTGTAGCATCGAGTGTGGGAAGGGCCGCAAGGATTGCGTCTGCCAATTCCGGAACCCGACGTCTTACCAAAGGTTTTGCCAGACCGGCTTCTTCGGCAAGTTTCTCGAAGTTTCCTGAAGTGACCCTCTCCGGCAAGTATTCACCGCCTATCTTCATGGCCATTTCTGGGCTGAGTTCCGGATAGTAAACCGTGCTCACAATGTCATAGAGCGGCGCAAGCCGCACTTGGAGGCTTGCTGTTCCAGCGCCTGGATAGAGAAGTGAGAAATTCTTGCCGTGGGCATCGTTGTTCCCCACCAGATAATTGAAAATCACGGCATCGAGCAAACGGGCAAGATCGATGACGGGAGCGCTTGAGACCTCCCGAAGCAGGCTGAAACACTCCTTGAGCGACACGCCCCCCTCTTTCTGGTACTTCGTTTCGGGAACAATGCCCAGTGCCTGGCAGAAATCCTCCTGATGAACCCGTTCGATCGGAAACTCTTCATCCGACCTTTGTCGATGAACCCGGTCATAGCGCTCGACAAGTAGAAACGTCATGCCTTCCACCGTTCGAAATTCGACCGGCGCTGTCGGCAAACCAACTGCTGCGGCGAGTTTCATCGAGAGCGCTTCATTGAAGACCACACCTTCGAAGCGTTCGATTGCAGGCTTCAGGATATGAGTGCTGGGTGCTCCATCCAGAGGAAGGCTCACTTGATCGCCATCCACCCGGACGGCGATTTTGTCCTGCGCTCCCGCCAGCGAGAGACGTACGCCCTTTTCTCCTGCAAGAAGCGGGCGCTTCGGCAACTCCTGCAGGATGGCAACCAGTTCCTCATTGGTGAGCGAGTGGTAATTGTAGTTGTGTTCTGGAAGCGGATCGCCTGCGGGAAGAAACGTGACGGCGCCCGCGCATTCCCCACCGATCCGCTCCAGCATCGCGTAGTCGTTGCGGGCGCTGATGCCTAAGTTGCGGGCGATGACTTCGCGCTTATTCTCCTCGGGCAAAATACCCGCGAAAAAGCCACGGCATTCCTTACGAGTGAACTGCTCTGGCCGCAGTGGCAGGGAGTGGGAAAGGGGACACGCGTTCGGTATTTTGGTCCAGCTCTCGGTGTAATCGAAGATCATCTGCCCGCCATCATCCTGGACGAGATGGCCGACGAGATTTCTGAATAGATAGACATCAAGCGTCTTCGCCATTACCTACTCCTCTTTGAGCGCTGCAGGCAGGGTCAATGTCAGCTTGATCCCCAGCGTCTGAAGGACCGTGAGAGCTTTTCCGATCTCGCAGGTTTCCTTCCCTTTTTCGAGATCAATGACAAAGCGCAAACCCGTTCCTGAAGTTAGGGCGAGCTCTCTCTGCGTGACGCCCAAGCTCTTGCGGGTCTGCCGGATCAAGATTCCAATCTGTTGCGGCGTATAGCGCATATAATATTCCCGTACGGGAATATTATAGAGATCTTTAGGTGATATCAACTCAAATATTACCGGACGGGAATATTGCTGTTGCCTTGGGAGTAGGTATCTATAATAAATTCCCGTACGGGAATTTTTAGCTTGGTTGCGACAGTATCCGCCTTGGGCGAATATTGGTGGAGGCGGCGGGAGTCGAACCCGCGTCCGAAATCGAAGTCAGCCAGGAAACTCCATGCTCAGTCCAGTTCCGAAGGTTTCGCTCCATGCACTCAGAACGGACAAGATGCACATGGAGCTAGTCCGATGATCTTACAGTTGCAACACGGACCGAGCTGCAACTGCCAGCCTACTGAATGACGTCCGATTCGCTGCCCGCAGGCAAAGCCGCGAAGGACGGCTGCTTATTTAATTAAGCAGCAAGTGCCAGATTGTCGTTGGCAACTTTGTTTTTGCGAGCGATTACGGGTGCCCACACCCCGGCATGCCTCCTTGCTGCAAGCGATCCCGTCGAAACCGTGACGCCCCCACTGACTGCCCCACGAACACCTGTCCATGGGAACCCCGGAAGAAAGACTCCGGGGGCTGCTCTCTGTGTGATGCCGGAGAGCGTATTGCGGGTGCGAGCCGAGCCGAAGAGGCCTTGCTGCATCTGGTTATTTTACGCTGAAATGCATTTGGCCGCTCGATGAGCGGCCAGTAAGGCAAAGCTGCGATTCCAGCTATTGCTTTTCCAGGTCAATGCGTTCGAATTCGCCACGCTCGATGGCGGCACGAATTTGGGCCGGCGTTTTGCCAAGCTTTGTCTGCTGGTAGGCGAAGAGGCCTTCTTTCGCGCAAGTACCACATTCGGCGCCGTGCAACCCTTCAAAGCAGCTCCGGAGGCTGGTGTGGCCCAGAGCGCGGTCACAGCGGCAATAGCATGGCAACTGGTAGAGCACGTTTCCAATGCGCGCAGCCTTCTGATAGACGTGGACCTGCCAAGGGTAGCGGAAGTTATCACCCGTGAGCTGGCGGCCGGAGAGAATGCGCGGAAGCGCGCTTAGCCTTAGCGGAGCAGATGGATGATATGCCGGAATGTCGCTCGCGGGGTTGTTCCACTGAGCGTAGCTGGCGGCAGTGCAAATGACGACGAGAAGGCCCATGGCCCAGCGTTGCTTCAGCAGAAACTTCATTGAACGACTCTCCACAATTGAACGGCTCATACGCGGACCATTGTAGTTCCAGCATGCTGCAGCAACAAACAGCCGAATCGTTTGCGCAATTTGCGAGAGGATTTGAATTTGGGGCAAAAAAGACGGCACGGATGTCGTTCGATCCGTGCCGGGAGGCCAGTGACGCAAACTACTTCCGGGGTTCGGAAGAGTCCTTAGGACTCACCTCCCTTACCGGAATATCTACACGATACTATATGTGGAGAAGTTTGCAAATACAAAAATTGAAATTATTTCACATTGTGATACTTAATGATTTTCTGCACTCTCCATAGCAAATTACGCATATCATCTGAGAATTGAGGCAGTTCCGCGTGGGAGCGACGGTGCGTTGCCGGAAAATGCGAAGAATCAGCTATGGCAGAACCTGTGGATTCCACCCAAGTTCCACCTCCTGAAGAGCATCAACCCAAATCTGAAAGCTGGATGAAAGTTGGCGTAGTAGCCGCCATTTCCGCCCTTGCAGGTGGATTGGCAGCCGCCTGGTATTACAGAAAAACGCTCGCCCGCCTGCAGGAGGCCGAAGAAACACCGATTGCCGATGCACCTTCGGCCCCAGATGAAGAAGAGCTGTAGAGCAATGGCGGGCTAGGGCTTGACCTGCCCTATGTAGACTCCAAAGGGCTGCAATTCAACGTGCTGCAGTATGGCCGGATCGGCGCCTTCAGGAGATTTGAGCAGGGTTTCAGCCTTGCCTCCGGCTGCGGATAGATCTACCGACTGCGGTGCGGCCGTAAAGTTCACAGCAACCACGACGGCCGGTTCGCCCGGGGTTTTACGTTCCCAACTAAGGACAGCGTTGCTCGACCTTGCCAGCATGGTTTCCTGCCCTGTTGCCAGAGAGGGCACGGACTTCTTTAGCCTGATCAAAGACTTGTACCAGTCAAGCATGGAATTGGGTTCGTGCTCCTCCGCAGCTACGTTGACCTTGGTGTAAGTCGGCGGAATGGGCAGCCAGGTTTTTACGCCTGGATTGCTGAAGCCTGCATTTGGCACATTGCTCCATTGCATCGGTGTGCGTTCGCCATCGCGGCCCTTCTCTTTGGGCCATCCCGTGATGCCCACAGGATCTTTCACATCTTCTTTGCGCGTGGGTGGAGTGGTTTTCATACCGATCTCATCGCCGTAGTAGAAGAGTGAGGCTCCGCGACTGGCGAAGAGAACAGTGGCAATCACGCGTTCGATGGCTTTGTTGTGTATGCCATCGCCATAACGCACATCCATGCGTGGGTTGTCGTGATTGTCGAAGACGACGAGCGGCGTATTGTCTCCGATTTTTGTTTCCACGTTTTCCAGGAGCGTGCGGAATTTGCCGACATCAAGTTTGTTGATGATGCCGAGCTGCATGTCCATAGGAAGCTGGAACTCAGGGTTACCTGAACTGCCATATTGCTTACGAAGCTCAGCGACGCTGGGCAGATAAGTTTCACCGATGAGGACGCGTGCACCGGGAAATTTATCGGAATCGAACGTGTCTGTATACGCTCGCATTTCCGCCATTACGTTGTGCACCTGAGGCAGATTGTCCGTGTATTTGCTGTCCAACTGGGGATCGCCGAATGCGTTGACAATGGGCTTACCATTCTTGTCTTTCACGATGCCATCGTCTTTGAGATTCGGATCTTCAAAGAGAGCCGTAATCGCGTCAAAGCGGAAGCCGCCTACGCCGCGCTTGAGCCAGAAGGCGAGAATGTCCTTGAATGCCTGGCGAACCTTCGGGTTATTCCAGTTCAGATCAGGCTGCTGGATGTAAAAGCGATGGTAGTAGTATTGGCGCGTCCTGGGGTCCCACTGCCAAGCGGAGTGGCCAAAGAGCGATTGCCAGTTGTTAGGCGGTTCGCCTTTCGAGGTTGCGGTCTCGCCTTTGCCGTCGTGCCACATGTACCAGTCACGATAAGGATTGTTACGCGAAGAACGCGATTCGACGAACCACTTATGCCGATCGGAAGTGTGGTTCATCACCATGTCCATGAGCACGCGAATGTGACGCTTGTTGGCCTCGGCAATGAGGTGGTCGAAGTCAGCCATGGTGCCGTATTGAGGATCGATGGCCTCGTAGTCGGAGATGTCATAGCCAAAGTCAACCTGCGGCGAGGGATAAATAGGTGTGAGCCAGATGGCATCGATGCCGAGGCTCTTGAGGTAATCGAGGCGGGAGGTGATGCCGTTCAGATCGCCGATGCCGTCGCCGTTCGAGTCCTGAAAGCTGCGTGGATAGATTTCGTAGAAGACCGCATTCTTCCACCAGTTCTGCTCAGAGGTGGCAGAGTTTGCAGATAAGTGCTGGGCTGTGGCGTGGTTCTGTGCAATTAGAGGTGCGGCGGAAAACACAAGAGCCGCAACGATGGCGGCGAGAGAACGAGGAATTCTCATGGATCTCCTTCAACGAAGGCGCTGCTGCGCAAGTATGAATGGCGAAATCAGGCCAACCTTTCACTTTAGCGCCTGCGAGCCGCGCAAGAAAACACCGGTCCATGCAATCGCTAGTCGACGGAGGCAACCAGAGCGGCGAAGGGCTGGAGCACGACATGATTGAGAGGAATAGGGTTCGTCTGCGGCGACTGCGAGCTGTAAAGAATCCTGAGGTGTGAACCCGCGACTTGATGCGCTTTAAGGTCGTACGAAAGCGTTCGCGTCTGACTGCTCATGTTGAGCGCAACGAGAACGGTGTGGTTCGGTGTCTGGCGAAGAAAGGAGAAGACATCGGGATCATCGTTGTTGACACTCTCCTGCGTGCCATTGCGCAGGGCCTGGTCGTCCCGGCGAAGTGCGAGCAATGTCTTGTAGGTATTGAGAATGGAATCCGGATCTTTACTTTCGACGGCAACGTTGCGGGTCTTTGAAGAGGGCGGAATGGGAAGCCATGATTTGCTGGATGTGGTGAAGCCGGCCTCTTTCGAGGAATCCCACTGCATAGGCGTGCGCTCGCCATCGCGACCCTTCTCCTCAGGCCAGCCCTTGATGCCGATGGGATCGCGCACATCCTCCCTGCGCGCAGGCGGTGTGGTGCGCATGCCGATTTCTTCGCCGTAGTACATCTGTGGCGTGCCGCGGGTGGCAAGTTCGAGCACAGCCATGAGCTTGGCAATCTGGTCGTTGTGCTTTCCGTCGCCGTAACGGTCCCACTGGCGCGGCTGGTCGTGATTGGAGAAGAAGAACTCAGGCTGACCGTGGGCTGTATTGTTCTCTATTTCATTGAAAAGCTTGCGAAAGCGCGGCGCAGAAAGCTCGTTCACATCTGCAATCTGGAAGTCCATCGGCAACTGCACTTCGTCGCCGTTCCCGTACATTTTGGTGAGTGCGGCGATATTGGGCTCATCTGCTTCGGTGACAAGCACTGGATCGCCTGGATATTTGTCGACCACCTTGCGGACTTCTTTCAATACTTCATGCACTCCAGGCTGATCGTCGGTGTACTTGTGCTGGATATTGCGATCACCGTATGCATTGTGACCGGGCAGATAAGGATCGTCGCGCATCTGCGGATCCTCAAAAAGACGCGAGACCGCGTCGATGCGAAAGCCAGCGACTCCATGTTTCATCCAAAAATCAAGCACGCCATACATGGCTTTGCGTACGGCAGGATTGCGCCAGTTGAGATCGGGCTGCTGTACGTAGAAATAGTGGTAGTAATACTGGCGGGTCTTAGGGTCCCATTGCCAGGCAGAACCGCCAAACCAGGATTGCCAGTTGTTGGGCGGCTGGCCCTTTGACGTAGCTGTCTCACCCTTACCATCACGCCAGATGTACCAGGCACGCTTAGGATTGATGCGCGAGGAGCGCGATTCGATGAACCATGGATGCTGGTCAGAGGTGTGGTTGATGACGTAATCCATGAGAACGCGAATGCCGCGCTTATGGGCTTCCGCAACCAAATGATCGAAGTCGGCCATGGTGCCGAACATGGGATCGATTGCGGTGTAGTCGGAGATGTCGTAACCGAAGTCAACATTGGGCGACGGATAGATTGGTGTGATCCAGATGGCGCCGATGCCGAGATTTTTTAGGTAATCGAGGCGCGAAGTAATTCCGTTGAGATCGCCAATGCCATCGCCGTTTGAGTCCTGGAAACTGCGCGGATAGATTTCGTAGATGACGGCATGCTTCCACCACTCGTCATGCACTTTTGAATCCGCATGCTGTGCAAGTGCGAGCGCCGCAGCGAATACGAGTAAACATGCGGCTGTCGATGTGCGAAGGGATTTACAAAGAGATGGAATAGAAGAGTGCATCGGAGCTCCAAGCTGACGATATACAGCACCACATTCATGCTACGAAACAACGGTAGCAAGCTAACACATCGTAGACAGACCGATGCTCTTTGGCATGAGTCTAATGCTGTAAGGGTGATTGTGGATGCGTTTGCGAGGAACCGCCCGGACTCTGTGGAGAAGTTGACTTCATCCCATTCAAATCGAGACCGAAGTCAGGATTGTCGCGCGTGCCCCCTACATGGATCGGAAATTCCGCGCCAGCGCCATCCTTTTTGAAGAAGGGATCAGCAGCCTTGAGCAGCAAGCCCTTCCATCCGCCAACCATCTGCGAGACGGTGGCCTTCATGCGTGCCTTGCCATTGAAGTCAATTGCACCGCTGTCGATGGCATACGTACCGTGCAAATGTATGTCAGCGCCGGGAACAGCATAGACAAGATTGGGCAGGGTGATGATGCCCTGCTGCATGGTGAAATTACCATTCATGGATGATTGCACCGGGTTGTTCGGCGCGGGATCATTCTTTTCAGATTTTGCCTGGCCAGGATGTCCCTGGGCGCGGAGGCTCAGCTCACGTACCCGCCCTTGCATCTTGTCGTTTGTGAACTCAACATGGTCGAGATTGAAGTGCCCCTGAAGCTCAAGACGCTTCTGCACATCGCTGTCACCGGGTGGAATGTGCAAGGAGGCATTGAATGCGAGGTCGCCGGTAAGCAGGGGCTTGGATCCATTTGTGGCGAGCCGCAAAAAGTCTTCAACATGGGTGTTGGCACCACCGACGGTGAGAGCAATGTCATGACCCGGAATATGATCCGTCGATTCACTGGTGTGAACGCCGATAATTGTGCCTCGCGCAACGAAGGAGGAATGGCCCAGTGTCGCATTCACAGGCTCCAGCCTGGTGTCTCCATTGGTTCCATCGACAATCGCGTGATAAAGCGTGTGCAATTGCATGGGATTGTTCGCACGCGTGAGGCGAAAATCGGGTACGTTCGCTTCACCATCTACAACCAGTTCACGCAAAATGCCGCGATAGCTACCAGTAGAACTGAGAATGCCCGCGATGCCATGAAAGACGGAGAGGTCTGCATTGTGGAAAGAATAAGTTCCGGCCACTGAAGATGCACCGGGATCATCGACCACCCAAGGGCCGAAGATGCCGGAAGACTGAATCACACCAGGGGGCCGCGGATTTGTAAGCTCCGCCTGAAAGTGCATGGAGCCATCAGAAGCAATGGAATCGAGTGTGAGATGCGCAATGGCAAACCTGAGCGGAACCTTGCCAGGCTTGCCTGGTTCAATGACAAGATCAGTATCGGTACAGAGAACTCGATCAATCTGTACACGACCAAAGATAGAGGCTGCCGCCAGCAGTGTTGGTCTGGATAATTGCTTTTTTGGAATTTCAGTTGCGTGTGCTCTTGGAGGGATATGCACGCTTAAGCCCGCAAGGCGGACGGAACTGATATGCAGTGGCCAGGCGATATGCAGACGCAAGGGAATGTGAAAACGGAAACTGCGCAGACGGATCAGCGGTTCATTCGAGCTGATAAGCAAACCTGGACTGTTGACTGCTTTTTGCGGAGGCCAGATGCGAAGGCCTTTGCCTTCAGCCCACAGGCCCCACTCTCCATGAAGGCTATTTCCTAACACAACCTTGAAATTGTCGAGCTCTACGCGTGCGTGAAAACGCTCGGCAAGACCGGAGATGACACGCTCGCGCAGAAATGGCTCTGCGCGCCGGGCAACCACGGCAAACATAATGAACAGAACGACAAAGAGAGACGAAGCAGCAATGAGTGTCCACTTGAACACCCGGTGACGCCGCCAGAAGGATGGAACCGTTTGCGTCATGCTGAGCCTCAATCATTTGGATGCAGAATCCGGTGAATCTATTTCCTACGATTTTTGCAGGTGCCGGTGGATGCCGTAGACTTTCAAACACCGATGAATACATTGATTGAGAATCTCGCAAAGCTGCAGGAAGTTGAGCTGGAACGGGCACGTGTGTCTCAGACTATCCGTGCGTTGCCGGCAGAAGTGGCGCAAGCCGAAGTCCTGCTGGCGCAGGCACAACAGGCGGCGGCCACCGCCTCCGGAGAGTTGGAACGGGAGGAACGGCTGCGCGAGAAGATGGAACGCGAGGCAGAGATACACCGCAAAAAGGCCGCTCATATTCGCGCACAACAGGATTCTGTGACCACAGCGGCACAGGCGGAAGCCATTGAGCACGAGCTCACATTCGCCGAACAGGAGATTGCGCGCCTGGAAAACGAGGAATACGCAAGCCTGGAACGTACCGAGGCACAGGAATCCGCATTGGCAGCAGCACGGGCGCTGGTGGAGAGCCGCGCTGAAGATCTGGAAACGACGCGCACCAATGTGGAGGCACGCCGGCAAGAGTTGACGGAATCGCTGGCGCAATTCGGCACGGAGCGCGAAGAGCTGCGTAAGCTGATCGATTCCGACTGGCTGATGCGGTTCGATCGTATCGCCGCAAATCGAGGAACAGGCATTGCGCGCGCAGAAAACCAGCAATGCACCGGATGCCGGATGGGACTACGACCCCAGATGTGGAATCAGCTCCGCGAAGGAGAGTTGTTGACCTGCGACAGTTGCGGAAGGTTGATCTACTGGGATGACCGTATGGCTCCAACACCGAAAGCTCCTCAGGCCGAGAAAGCCACCAGTGACGGCCGTGCCATGCGACGACAGACTCAGGCTGGAGCGCACTTGTGAAGCGTATCTGCGTGGATATGGACGAAGTGATGGCGGATACCTTAGCCGAGCACTTACGCCGCTACAACATGGAGTTCGATGAGCAGGTAACGACAGACGATCTGGCTGGGAAGGGTCTGTGGGAAGTTACTCCACATGACCGCCAGTTGCAGCTGCGCGCTTTTCTGGACGCAGAGGATTTTTTTGAGGACCTGCCCTTAATGCCGGGCGCGCAAGAAGTTCTGAAGAAGCTTTCCACGCGCTTTGAAGTGTTTGTGGCTACGCAGGCGATGACGGTTCCAAATTCACTAGGACCGAAATACCGTTGGCTGCAACGGCACTTCCCTTTCCTTCCACCCACACATTATGTGTTCTGCGGAAACAAAAGCATTCTGCTTGCGGATTATCTGATCGACGATTTGCCACGCAATCTGCGGCTGTTCGGTGGAACCGGGCTACTGTTTTCCGCTCCCCACAATCTGACGGTTGACGGATTTACACGTGTGAACGATTGGCAGGAAGTAGATGCCTTCTTTGAGGCAGTGCAGAACTAACAGCTGCACAAACTCCGCGTGCCGCGTTTGCACAAAAAGATGCCACCTCGGCGATGAGGTTCACTAGCGGCCCGCAACATGCGCGGCTGCTCCAGGAAGCGCGCGCGGTATACCGGGACGCATTGTCGTCACAGGCTGCGGCATCGGCTGGTGCATCGTCACGATCAACACATCGGCGGGCCGCTTGCCCGCACACAGATAGGAATGCGGTGTGCTGGCGTCGAAGTAGACTGAGTCGCCGGGCCCGAGCGTGCAGTGATTTTCACCGTGCCGCAGATCGAGTTCGCCATCGAGTACATAGAGGAATTCAAAGCCGGCATGTACGTGCGCACGCGGCTCCCTTTGCTTCTCCAAGGGAATGAACTGCGCAAAGTATGGGTCCATGTGCCGGTCGGGAACCATGTAGCCCAGACTCTCGAAGAAATACGTGGGCTCATCTACACCGGTCTGCGGCAGACGCACACGCTCACGGCGGCGATGCACGCGGAACATCGACTGCGGTTCGGCCTCAAAGAAATAGGAGAGGTCTTTTGAAAAGACCATGGCAATACGCGCCAGATTGCGCAGTGTGGGCACGACACGTCCGGTTTCAAGCTGCGAGAGAAAGCTGGCTGACAGACCTGTATGCTTACCCAGCTCAACCAAGCCCATTGATTTCTTGAGGCGGAGCTTCTTTATGCGCTCGCCGATGCGCTTTTCTGCGATGAATCGCTCAGTCGTTTCCCCATCAACCTGCGATTTCTGCGTTTCCTCGTTGTGGACGGAAATTGGCTCACTCATCGGGCCCCCTCCCGGAATTTTGAAGGCGGAATTTGTTGTCCGCATCAAAATTTATTCCTATATTACCGAATTCATCCAAGTGCGGCAAATTATGGTTCCCTGCCGTGAACATATCCTCCATTCTGATTTAGATGCATGGGATTGACACTACAGGCACAGTTGTTCTGAGCGGCGCGTCGGGCCTTCTTGGCTCCGCATTTAGGGAGAACCTTGCGCATAGCGGCTACAAGACGTTGCAACTCGTACGCGATGTTGATGCACGCGCCGGACAAGTCCAGTGGAATCCGCATACGATTCCGGCATTGCAGAAGGTCAGCAGCCTCGAAGGAAGCAAGGCTGCAGTCCATCTCTCCGGAGCCAGTATTGCCGGAAAACGCTGGAGTGCAGGCTACCGGCAAGAACTGGTGGAAAGCCGCGTAGCGACAACGGCAGCTCTTGCACATATTTTGGCTGGACTCAAATCACCTCCTGCGACCCTGGTAGTGGCATCGGCGGTGGGGATATACGGAAATCGCGGAGACGAGCAATTGGATGAGAATTCCCCGGTCGGCAAAGGCTTTCTTGCGGACCTCTGTGAGGCCTGGGAAGAGGCAGCTTTACCTGCTGCGAAGGCTGGGATCCGAGTGGTGCATGCGCGATTAGGCGTCGTGCTCTCGAAAAAAGCTGGAGCTCTGAGAAAAATGCTACCTGCTTTTCGGTTTGGATTGGGCGGACGCCTTGGATCAGGACAACAGTGGATGAGCTGGATCAGCCTGGAAGATGCAGTGGATGCACTGCAGTTTCTGATCAACTCGATTGAAGTGAGTGGAGCTGTAAACGTGACCGCGCCTTATCCAGTAACCAACGCGGAGTTCACTCGGCTCCTGGCGAAGAAACTGCACCGGCCCGCACTGCTTCCAGTACCCGCGTTTGCACTGCGGTTTGCATTTGGCACGATGGCCGATGAGGCGCTGCTGGCCAGTCAGAAGGCTGTGCCGTCAAAATTGCTTGCGGCGGGATTTAGATTCAGGCATGCGCGGCTGCAGGATGCTCTACGCGCGGCCCTGGAGTAGAGCCGCACTCAAGCTACTTCTTGCCTTTGGGACCGCTGGGCTTGTTCTTCGATGCGCGACGCGCGGCAATTTCATGCATTTCCTTACCGATGCTCGACTGGTTGATGCCGATCTGGATGGCAAGGTTGATGATGTTGCCCGTTCCCCAGTAAAGCGCCAAACCCGACGCATATTGGAAAAGAATGAACCCAAAAAAGATGGGCATACCGAATGCCATCATGCGCCGCTGGTTTGGATCCATGCCCGGCGAAGGCGTGATGAATGTGGTGAGGAACATGGTGATGATGATGAGAATGGGCAAAATGTGCAATGGATCGGACGTCGAAAGATCCGTGAGCCAAAGCCAGTGGGCATGGCGCAGTTCCACCGCGTTTTCGAGCATTTCAAAGTATGCAAAGAAGAGCGGCATCTGAATCAGCATGGGCAGGCAACTGCCATACATGTTGACGCCCTCTTCCTTGTAAAGCTTCATCATCTCAGCATTCATCTCTTGCCGCTTAGGATCGTTGATCTTGAGATGAGCATATTTGCGCTTGATGGCGTCGGTTTTCGGCTGCAGACGCATCATGCGCAGCGATGACTTCATCATCATGACGCGCGTAGGCAGCATGATGAGGTTGAAGACAAAAGTGACAAGTACAATTGCCCAGCCCCAGCTATCAATGCCGGCACCGAGCAAATTGCGCACCCAGCGCAGCACCAGATAAAGCGGCTTGGCGAGGATTGTGAGAACTCCAAACTGGATGAGTGGCTCCAGAGTAGGGCCATCAGGTTTCCCATCCGGGCCGATGGCGTGAATACTTTTCAGCACATCGCTCTGCTTGGGCCCGGCGAAGATGCGGAGGCGTGTAGCACCGCTGGTATCACCGACTGCAATTCCAAGCACATCCGAAGCACGCTTCTCACTACTCGGGTTGTTCGCATCTGTGAGCGCCTGAACTCCGTGATGCAGCGTGACCATCGTGGCGCGACTTGGAACATCGGGAAGAAAGGCTGCGGCAAAGTAAAGATCGGAAACCGCGGCATACTGGTAAGCCGCTTCGGTTGTAGCTCCGTTGCTCACCTTCTTTGCTTTGATGTTGTCGTCTTTCCCGTCAATCGACCAGATGATCTTGCCTGCTTCATACTGCCGCGAGTCGCGCTGGTCGCCGAGCCCGCTGGGCCAGGCGATGAGCGCTCGGACCGGCGATCCATTGCGGCGCACAGAAACATCCGCAGTCACCACATAACTGGCATCAAAATGAAATGTCTTGACGACATTCAAGCCATGCGCCTCGTAGTGGAAGCTGATAGATCCGGGCACCAAAAGCGTATGGTTCTGCGCGCCGCTGCCAGTGACAGTAACCTGATAGAGTGCAGCTTTATTCAGCTGATCGTCGAGGCTTGCGTCGTAGGTGTAGAGCGATAGCGGATAGCCGAATCCAGTGGTCTGTGCGTCCACCAGGTCGAGCTGCTTGCCCCCAGGAACGTCAGTGTACTGTGCTCCCTTAAGAATCCAGTGCTTGACCACTCCGCCGCGATTGCTAAAGACAATTTTGTAGAGCTCGTTCTCAACCGTGTAGTCGGACTCGGATGAAGCGGCAACCATGGGTGTAGCGGCAGGCGTGGTTACAGCAGCCTTGCCTTGCTGAGCGGATTCAGCCGCATTCCCAGAAAGTGGCTGTGCGGGCGCGGAGGAAGTTTGTGCCTGCTGCGACTGCTGCTGCGGAGGTGTGGTTTGCTGCGGAGCAGGGGGCTGAGGCTTATTGAAAAGCTGGAAGGCCAGGACGGCGGCAATTGCCAAAAAGAGAAAAGACATGAGGCCGCGCATCTCGCCGCCGCCACCGCCACTGGGTCCCCGAGAATCAAGATTTGGATTGCGAATTTCGGGCAAAGGGAAACTTCCTGTTGTTTTGGAGCTGCACCTGTCAGGGCTGCTCTTTCTATGGTAACGGTTCGTGGCGAAGCGGTCTCACAGACCGGGGTGCCGGAACGGGATCAAAGCCACCACGCGTGAATGGGTGACAGCGCAAAAGACGCCACATAGACAGCGCGACACCGCGCATGGGGCCGTGCGTTGCAATAGCAATTTGTGCGTACTCAGAGCAAGTGGGCTGAAACTTACAGCCTCCGGGCGAAATGGTGTGCAGGGCCGGCGAGATGAAATGTTTGTAGAAACCGAGCAGTGCCAACAGAATTCGAGTCATGGCTTTGCCCCCGGTACGCTGTGCAAACGCACTGCCTCACTCCGGGCCTGCTGAAGGATACGCAGCAGCTCAGCTTCAAGTTTCGTAAATTCCAGCGTAAGGACCGAACGGCGCGGATGGAGAATCAAATCGCACCCTGCCGGAATTTCTTCAGCGTGGCGGCGCAAGACTTCACGGATGCGGCGTTTGATGCGGTTGCGCTCGTGGGCTTTGCCAATGACCTTGCCCACGGTAAGGCCGACTCGCGGAAACGGCAGAGGCGCATTCTGCGGCGCGAGAAACCAACTCATGGATGCTGATTGGCGTTTACGACTGGCGGCATAGGCCCGCTGATAGTCTGCATGCTTCTGCAGACGCAGACCCGCCAGAGACGCCCGCCTGCGAGTCGCCTGTGATGCGGGCGCGAGGGGTTCATCTTGGGAAGAGGTCTGCATCAGAAAGCCCGAGGGCATATGGCCGGAAATCACGGAATCAGTCCACTGCTCCGGCCATGAAGAGGACGGAGAAGAAAAACTAGTCGCGATAACCAGCGCTGACTGCAACACGTTTGCGGCCCGCTGCACGGCGGCGGCTGAGAACCGCAGCACCAGACTTGGTTTTCATCCGCGAACGAAAGCCGTGCTTCTTCACGCGGCTGCGGCGATTGGGTTGAAATGTGCGCTTAGGCATAAAAGTGCACTCCTCTGCTTCACTTGAAATCTGTGCCGAATCCGATCACATCCTGCATGTCTACCGAAGCTCCACCTGCCGCGCGGCTCTGCGTCGGCTGAGCCCAGTGCGATCGGAAATGAGATAGGGTTGACCCTGCGCGCAAGCACTTGGGCCGGCAAGATATTAGTCTATCGCAGGTTGCGAATAGAATCCAGCATGACCGTCTACAAGGCTGGTTACCGCCGGCTGTTTATCTCAACTTTCTCTATTTTCTCTCCCGATTCAAGCGTGATGCGGTAGCTCCCATTTTCGACTTGAATGAGTCTCAATTTTTGCCGCGCGAAGCAGTGCAAATTTTCTTCATGATAGATGACTGCAGTAACTTTTTTCAGCGCTTTCACCACGCATGGTGCAACCAGAAAAAGAATGTCCGAACTATTGTGAAAGAGGCATTGCAACAAACGTCAAATGTGCTACCATCGGGACCGTTCCAGAAAGATTCCAAGCGTCCCACGGAACAGAATTCATCCCGTGATCGATGTTCGCATCGATCATGTCAAGAGCAATCAAGCAGACTACGTTTCGGTGTTTTGACGGTGAGATTTGCACTCATCCGCCGAGGCGATTATTGTCTGAAAATGCCCGGATGAGCACGTTCCGCCAAGAGAGGCGCTGCTCAAAAAAGGATCGTTTCAATGGCTTTTGCTATCTCGCCAGCTTCGGCACTTAACCCCTGGATGCAAATTCTCTCTGCTTTGGAGAAGAAGGTCATCCGACAGTCGTTCGATACCTGGCTGAAGCCCACGCGCTTCAGCCACGCCGCAGGACGCACGCTGTATGTTCGCGTGCCATCGGCGGAGTTTCAACACATCGGCGACAAATACGGGGATCTCATCCAAGAGGCTATCGATCTCAACTCACTCGAGTTCGATGACGTCGTGTTTGTGACAGCAAGCGAGGATCCTTCGATTCCTCCACAGCGGAAAGATGGCGGCTTTGGTCCCATTCCGGCACATGCACCCACAGCTCCTTCACAAGCGCAGGGCTATCGCATGCCCGAGCAAGGGCGATTTGACTGGTCGACCGCCGCACAGCTCAACTCACGCTATACCTTCGACAATTTTGTGATCGGTAACGGCAACCAGTTTGCGCGTGCGGCTGCATTGGCTGTGGCCGAGAGGCCATCGCGTGCCTACAATCCGCTGTTCCTGTACGGTGGCGTGGGAATGGGTAAGACGCACCTGATGCACGCCATCGGCCATGAAGTGAAGCGGCGCAACCCTTCATCGAGCATCTCGTATGTTTCCGCCGAGAAGTTCACGAACGAGATGATCACATCGATCCGAAACGACCGGATGACTAGCTTCCGCGACCGTTTCCGTTCGGTGGACGTGCTGCTGATCGACGATATTCAGTTCATTGCGCAGAAAGAGCGCACGCAGGAAGAGTTCTTCCACACCTTCAATGCGCTCCACGAGAGCATGAAACAGATCGTGATTGCCTCGGATCGCCCACCGAAGGAGCTGACGGAAATTGAAGACCGTCTGCGCTCACGCTTTGAGTGGGGCCTGATTGCAGATATTCAGCCACCGGATCTTGAGACGAAGGTCGCCATTCTGCAGAAGAAGGCCGAGAGCGAGCACGTAGTCCTACCGACTGACGTGGCATTGTTCATCGCCTCGAATGTTCGGACGAACGTGCGCGAGCTGGAAGGCGCACTGGTGCGGCTGATTGCGTGGTGCCAGTTGAACCACATGGAGATCACGCTGGCCGCAACGCAGCAGTGCCTCAAGCAGTTCATCGACATGCAGGTGCGCAAAATCACGATTGAGTCGATTCAGCGCGCTGTGGCCGAACAGTTCGGCATGAAGGTGAGCGACCTGAAGCAGAAGAACAACTCGCGCAATGTTGTGGTGCCACGCCAGATTGCCATGTACCTGGCCAAGCAGATGACCGAGGCGAGCCTGCCGGAGATTGGACGCCAGTTTGGCAATAAGCATCACACCACGGTGATGCACTCCATTGCGAAGATTGACGAGCAGCGCCGGACGGACAAAGACCTGCACCGCATGGTGAACAAGCTGCAGGATCTGTTGAACGGATAACCATCTGCGGTGGGGCTGATGCTTATGGTCCTCCCCTTAAAACCTGAGAATGAAAGGCCCTTATCGTTTATGCGACAAGGGCCTTTCATTTGGTTCCTTAAAGCTCCTAGAACTGGCTCAAGCTCAGAACGTTACTGTCAGGATCTTTGAACCAAGCGACTTGCGCGCCGCTGGGAGCAGTCCAAATGCCCATTGGGTTTGCAGCATTCATGCCCGGATAGCGCAGGAATTCCACTCCGCGATCACTCAAGGTTCGCACCGCATCCTCAATTGAATCCACTTGCCAGCCAAGGACCGTGAAGGGCTGTGGCTTAAGCTCCTGCACGAGCGTGACTCTCAGCATGGTTCCCGCAGCGTCGAAGACGAGCGCAAATGGGCTTTCTTCAATGATTCGCAGGCCAAGTGTCTGTTCGAAAAAAATTCTTGATCGCGCAAGATCGATCGATGGGATGAAACCGACAAGTTTGCTGTGCGATAGTGAGACCGATTGATCCATTGTGTGCTCCTGCAAACAGAGCTGACTTCAGACGCCATTCTGCGCGCTAACGGCGCATCAAGTCGACAAACTCTTTCTGGAACTTTGGCAGGTCGAGATCGATCTGTGCATGCACGAGACGCACGCCTGTTTCGGGCTTGAGCGTCTCGGTCCAGGTGAGTGTGTCGCCGTAGTTGGGGCCGTGGTTGATGTTTACGTCCATGTAGAACTGCTTTTCGCGCGTGATGATGGAAGGGTCGAGCAAGAAACAGGCGGCAATCTCATCCCACATGTAGTAGCGATCCTGACTCCATGCCGCGATGTAGCGCGCTGTGAGCGAATGCGACTTTGCAATTTCGTCGAGCATCGCCTTGGTGAAGAGTGCCTTGATGGAAACATCGGCAGTGGTTACATCAATGCGGGGCCATGCTGCACGCAGCACAATGTGCGCGGCTTCGGGGTCAAACCAGAAATTGAATTCGTGCCGGGGATTGGTGGCGAACTCCGGATCTTCGGTTTGCGGATTGAGACTTCCTCCCATCAACACAATTCCTCTGGTGAGCGCAGCGAAGTCGGGATCAATGGAGATGGCGAGCGCGATGTTGGTAAGCGGTCCACCAGCAAAGATGGTGACCTGATGCGGATGCGCACGCACCTGGCGAATTAGGAAGTGCGCGGCGTCTTCACCAATGGGTTTTAGCTTTGGCGTGCCTTCAGGCAGGAGAGGAACTTCAAAAGGACTGTGTTCCTTCGAAAGGGTGCCCATGCCGGTCATGTGTCCCCAGGCGCCGTACCAGACCTGCCTGCCGACGAGCGGCTCTTCGAGTTCTGTTTCGCGCTGTGTGCGGATGAGCGGGAAGACCGCGCCCATGGCTACAGGAATATCGCTGTGGCCGGTAAGCTCAAGCATGCGCAGGGTGTGAGCGGTTTCATCGTCGCGCCAGGCATTGCCCGTGACCATGGTGATACCGAGCACCTGCACTTCCGGCGATTGAAGCAGAACGAGCATGGCCATCTGATTCGATCCGCCGGGACCAGAGCCATCCTGATCAATAAGCACGAGACGCTTTTGTGCAGCACACAGATGCGCAGCAAGCGCGAGGAAGAGCAGCAACGATGGGAACTTCATGCAGGGTATTGTGGCATACCCATTTCACCAACTAACGGCGGCGACGATCTCGGCCACCACCGCCACCGCCACCGAATCCGCGTGGACGGACGGGAGCTGCAACGGGGAGATTGGTTTTGCCTTCAGGGAAGACCGCAAGAAAGCGCCCGGGGCCTTCACCCTGGCTCGACGTCTCAACACCTTCGATATCCTTGAAGGACATGTGCAGGAGGCGGCGTTCGCGGCTGTTCATGGGAGGAAACGCATAAGGTACGCCCGTGCGTATCACCTTTTCCGCTGCGGTTTCCGCGGCCATGCGGAGTTCCTGTGCGCGGAGAGCCTTGAAGTTGCCTGAGTCAAAACTGATGAGGTCGTGCTCGCGGGAGTCAAGCCGCAGCATCTGCGCGGCGACGGTCTCAAGAGCACGCAGCAATTCGCCATTGTGTGCTGTGAGCATGGGTGCATCGGGACCACCGAGCTCAACATAGATCTCACGTGCTTCAAGGCCCTCAGGGTCGCGTGCTCCATCGCCGGCGGTGATGCGGTACTTCAGGCGCATGCCACCGAGCTTGTTGAGGGAGGCGAGAAATCCATGTATCTTTTGCGCGGCGGACTGCAGATCGTCAATCGGCATAACTCGGTTAGTATCGCAGAACGGGCCGCGCCGTGGGAAAGGCCTGAAAAGAATGCCGCTGGCCGATGGGTAAGTTAATTTGCAATGGGAAGATAGAGTTATGTCAATGGAATTGACTTATAGATTGAGCGCCGAAGAGGCGCGCGTGCTTGGGTCACTGCTGGAAAAGGAAGTGACTACGCCGGATTATTACCCGCTCTCATTGAATGCGCTGATGAACGCGTGCAATCAGCGTTCAAATCGCGAGCCTGTGATGGATCTGGACGAAGAAGCCGTACGGCAAGCTCTACATGGACTGGAAGAAGACGGATTGGCTGGAGCGGCACGCGGAGCGGACGGCCGCGTGGCAAAGTTTGAGCATCGGCTGGGCGAAGCCTTCAATTTGAACCGTGCTGAAACGGCCCTGTTGTGCGTACTGCTGTTGCGCGGCCCGCAGACTCCAGGTGAGTTGCGCGGGCGGTGTGAGCGCATGTATGCGTTTGGAGAGATTGGCGACGTGCTAAGTGGGCTGCAAAAGCTGATGGAGCGCGAACCTGCGCTGGCAGCGATTTTGCCGCGCCAGCCGGGAACAAAGGAATCGCGCTATGCGCATTTGTTGTCGGGGCCGGCGGAAGCACAGGCCACGGTGGTTGCGGTGACGCCCGACGCGGGGAATGTGAATTCGGCTCAAGAAGAACGGATAGCGCAGCTCGAGGCCACTGTGACTGCCTTGCGGCAGGAAGTAGATGAGCTGCGCACGCGTCTGGACTCGTTGTTGAACTGAACTAGACCAGTTCGTAACCAGCGAACCAATAGCCGATTTCGAAGGCCGCGGTATCTTCAGCATCCGAACCGTGGATGGCATTTTCCTGGATGGAACCGGCGAACTTCTTGCGGATGGTTCCCTCTTCAGCATTGGCTGGATTGGTGGCGCCCATCAACTTGCGCAGATCTGCGATGGCGTTCTCTTTTTCAAGGACCATCAGCACCAGCGGGCCAGAGGACATGAAGTCACATAGATCGCTAAAGAATGGCCTCTGGGCGTGCACATGATAAAAGCCCTGTGCCTGAGGCTTGGAGATAGATGCCTTCTTGAGGGAAAGAATCTTGAATCCTGCTTTATCAATTTCAGCCAGAATGGCTCCGGTGTAGCCCTTACGAACCGCGTCTGGCTTGATGATGCTGAACGTACGCTGCGTCACTTAAGTTGCTCCTGTTGGGGCTTTTGCCCCACTCCCCATTGTAAAGGTGTGTGGATGGAAAGCATTTGGCATTCTGGTAAAGTGACGGCATGCGTCGCTCACACTCCTTTTACTGCCTTGCCCTGGCGGTCTTTGCCGCTTTGCCTTTGTTACCCGCTCATGCCCAACAATCTGCCGCGCCCAAACATGTCCTGCGCGTATTCGATCCAACATTGATCGATAAGTCCGTTGACCCGTGCGACAACTTCTACCAGTACAGTTGCGGCAACTGGTTCAAAGAGAATCCGCTACCCGCCGACCAGATTTCTTATGGCAGATTCACCGAGCTATATGAATTGAATCGGATGCATCTGCGCGCATTGCTTGAGCAGTCATCTGCGCCCTCCACCGCGCGCACGCCGAACGAACAGAAGATCGGCGATGAGTACGCGACATGCATGGACACCGACGCCATCAACAAGGCAGGCATTGCACCACTCAGGCCGGAGCTCGATCGCATCGACGCGCTGCAATCGAAGGCAGAACTGCCGGCGTTGCTGGGACATCTGCATGCGATCGGAGTAGGTGCATTCTTCCGCATGAGCTCGGAGCAGGACTATTCCAATGCGAAGGTGGTCATCCTTTCGTATAGCGCAGGCGGACTGGGCTTGCGCGACCGGGACTACTACACGCGAACGGATCCGAAGTCTGTGGAGCAGCGCCGGCAGTACGTGGAGCATGTGAGCAAGATGCTGCAGCTTATTGGTGAACCAGCAGAGCAGGCAAACAAGGATGCCGATACAGTGATGGCAATTGAGACGCAACTCGCGAAGGCCTCACTGACACGTGTGGAGCGGCGTGAGCCAAAGAATCTAGATCACCCAACGGACGTGGCTGCATTCAGCAAGGAGATGACGAATTTTTCGATTGCAAAGTATTCAGCCGCGACAGGTGCGCCGGACGCGGGAAAGATGAACGACGAGCAGCCGAAGTTTTTCGCGGAATTCAATGTGCTGTTGGCCGATACACCGCTGGACCAGATCAAGACGTACTTGCGCTGGTGGCTGGTGCACTCACTGGCTGGAACGAGCACGCCGCAGGCGCTGGATCACGAGCAGTGGAACTTCTACGCACACATTTTGAACGGCGCACAAAAAGAGCAGGACCGCTGGAAGCGCTGCACCAGCCGTGTAGACCATGAGATGGGGGAAGCACTAGGACAAGTCTATGTTGCAAAGTATTTTTCACCCGATGCCAAGAAGCATGCAGTAAGCATGGTGACCGCAATTGAAGAGGCGATGGACAAGGACATCGACAATCTGGACTGGATGAGCCCGGAGACGAAAGCTCGTGCCAAAGACAAGTTGCACGGCGTGATGAACAAGGTTGGCTATCCGGACAAATGGCGTGACTATTCCAAGTTGAAGATTGAGCGCGGTGATGCGCTGGGTAACGAGCTGCGCGTGCGGGAGTTCAATCATGCACGCGATCTGGCAAAGATTGGCAAGCCGGTGGACAGGGGCGAATGGTTCATGTCTCCGCCTACGGTGAATGCATACTACGATCCACAGCAGAACAACGTGAACTTCCCCGCCGGCTACTTTCAGCCGCCGTTCTTCAGCGACAAAGAAGATGATGCGGCCAACTATGGCGACATGGGATCGACCATTGGACATGAGCTGACACACGGCTTCGACGATGAGGGACGGCAGTTCGATAAAGACGGCAATCTGAAGGACTGGTGGACTCCATCGGACGGAAAGAAGTTCAATGAGAAGGCACAGTGCATGGTGGACCAGTACAACGCAATCGAACCCGTGCCCGGAGTGCATTTGAACGGCAAGTTGACGCTCGGCGAGAATCTTGCTGATCTAGGCGGACTCTGGATCTCATGGCTGGCGTGGCAGCAGGAAGTGCAAGCAAAACACGTGGACATGCACGCGACGATGGACGGCTACACGCCCGATCAGCGCTTCTGGATTGCCTACGCGCAGCAGTGGTGCACGCAGACGCGCCCCGAGCAGTTGCGCACACAGGCGCAAACCGACTCGCACGCACCGGAGGAGTATCGCGCGAATACGATTCTGAGCGACCTGCCGGAGTTTGCGAAGAGCTTCAGCTGCAAGAAGTCCGCGAAGATGGTGGCGGCGGAACAGTGCAGGGTTTGGTAAGACAGCTACCAGCCTCCAACAAATACAAAGGCCCGCCTCTCGGCGGGCCTTCGCATTTGCTAGCAGCTAGAAGCTAGTGGCTAGGAGCTTACTTCCCAATCACCTTCGCCAGCGTCTCGCCCATCTCCGCGGGAGAAACGACGACGTGAATGCCGGCCTCGCGCATGGCCTGCATCTTGCTGGCAGCCGTACCCTCGCCGCCCGAGATAATCGCGCCGGCGTGGCCCATGCGGCGTCCCGGAGGCGCCGTTTGCCCGGCGATGAAGCCGACGACCGGCTTCTTCACGTTGGCCTTCACCCACGCCGCTGCTTCAATCTCAGCCGAGCCGCCGATTTCGCCAATCATGATGATGGCCTCGGTGTCCGGGTCGTCGTTCAGCAGCTTCAGCGCGTCGATGTGCGTGGTGCCGATAATCGGGTCGCCGCCAATGCCGATGGCCGTCGATTGCCCGATGCCGCGCTGGG